>CP070628.1:0-13318 GCA_020355985.1 Nitrospirota bacterium
GGTAGATCCGACCAATAGTGATGTGGTGTATGCCGGAACTACAAAGGGTTTATATAAATCCATGGATCAAGGGGAGCATTGGGCGAAGATTGAAGGAACCATTCAAGATTCCTATGTGAGTGCCATTCAACTTGATCCGTCTCAACCTTCGACACTCTATTTAGCTACAAGTGATCGTGTACAAAAAAGTGAGGACTCAGGAGCCACATGGCAGCCCAAAATCAATGGATTAGACGCAACGAGTATTCGCAGTTTGCAGATCAGTCCAAGCGATCCTACGGTCTTATATGTTGGTACGAATGGCGGAGGTCTCTATCGAAGTGGTGACGCCGGCGAATCTTGGAAACGTCTTCCCCTCAACAAGGTATCATCCTCATAAATCAATGAGAAGCCTATCTTGCAGTTTCTCAGGGATGGTCAAAAACGTGCTATTTTTTATTGTTTTTCCGGGATTCAGGGAATAGGAAGTAGAGGTCAATCGTGAGGCGAGCGCCATAGGTAGGACCATAGTCCTTGCTATTGAGTTGATCGTTCCAGGTTTCGAAGGTAAATGGATATGCGCGTAGGGCAGCTGTCCAAAACCGTTCTTCCAATGAATCACCGCGTTCTCCATTGAAAATTCCTGAATCAATCGTGGCCCCGATTTCCACCTCAAACCAGGGGTGAAGGGTTTTCTCGTCATACCACCCGTAGCTGATAGAACCTTGCGCAGTGTAGGTCGCATTCGCTAAATCATGGAAAGCAGCCCCTGTGCCGATACGGGAGGCTCTTCCCATGCCCGAGAGTCTCAGGGGCCGAAAGAGGCTAGCAAGAATTCCCTCCTGATTCCCATTCAGATATTCAAGAGTTTTTAAGGGAGCCCATCGGCGAAATCCGGTCCTCGCAAAAAGTTCATGGAATAAGCTCCCCGACTGACCTCCTCCGCTAAGATAAAAGATGCGCTTCTGCCCGGGAATTTCCCACCAGTGAGTGAGGGAGCCGGAAATGGCAAAATCCGTTTCCTTTCGTTTGTCCCCAACAGGTACCGTAGGAATGCCCCAGAGGCCATCATGGATGAAGTCGTTTTGTAGCCATTCCGTGGGTTGGTTGCGTGTTGGGCCAACTCCTAACGTGAAGTTTGTGCTCCAGTTCTCGAATGTGTCGGTGAAATGTTCCGTCCAAGAAAATGTAATAAAATTAATCCCAATGGTTTCATTAATGCCGTTGAATCGTTCGCCTTTACCATTAAACTCCGTGAATCGAAACAGCGAGAGCCCCATAGAGAGTTCGGATGCTTGATCGGGATAGGACAATGCGCCCCAATGAACGGAAGGCGCGGGGGTCTCTCCACTGACCACTGGAGGATTTAGCGCCACAACTCCTGACAGAAAAAATGCCAGAGAGATTCTTAGGGCAACTCTTGGGAGTCTGGCTTCTGTTTTCACTCGTTATTTGGCATTCATTATGATATCTCCAGTCTAACTTGACTCATACATTCATGAGAATGAAAGAAAGCCTGGAATGGATAAGCAGGCCTAGCCAAGATCATAAGAACAATAGGAATTTTGAGTAAATCCGTAGAGGATTTTGCAAACTCCACACTTTAAGATGTTCTAACAAGAATGGGAGAAAGGTAAAATCAATGGGGGGTTAGGGGAAAATAGCCTCGTTGACCTTCCCGACGAGCTCGCGAAAATTACAGGGTTTGTCGATGATGGCATAGGCACCAAGGTCGATGGCTTTGAGTTTTTCTTTCTCTTCGATAATCCCGCTCAACATGATTACACGAGGGGTGTGCCCATTGTGGTTGTTCTGCACATGCTCGAGTAGATTGAGTCCATTCATAATAGGCATTTGGTAATCGGCAATAATTACATCTGTATGATGTTATTTTAACCATTCCAGAGCGGAAGCGCCGTTTTCAGATTCTTCACATTCAAACCCTGATGATTCCAATGCTCCTCGGATTGTCCGGCGAACAGCTGGTTCATCATCTACGATCAAAACGTGCCGTTTTGTTTGAGAATGATTATTTGTCATCCGGAATGATCCATAGGAAAACATAGAAAAGACGTGATAGATATCAGAAAAATTTCCTGTACTTAATGGATGGTACCGTAATAATTATAGGTATTTAATATTTTACGCATTGTACATACGTAATACGCCTTGGGGAATACCCTCACCATATATTTTGTGTGTAGTTTGTTTTAATTACACAATGCGTAAAAATTGTGCAAAGCGATGATTGGTCCATGAATGAACCAGCCTCGAGAATAGAAAATGGTTTACACACAAGTTTATCCCCAGAATTGGTGGATTAGGTGAGTTATTCGTAAGCCATTGAAAAATATGAATTATCAATTAGGTTGTCGGAACTTTTCCAAAAGATAAATATCGAACTCATGAACAGGGCTGGGCCCCCTGCTATTTTTGAGAAATATAGGTAGGGGCGCGTTGAATGTTGAAGATATCAAGGGGCATATTTCGCCAAGAGGACATTAGCGATTGAAGGCCTCGGGTCAGTTCAAAAAAGTCCATCCAGCAAGGCCACAGCCATTTTTGCGCGCGGAGCGTACTGGCTATACGTGAGCACGGAAAAATGGTGAGAACGCCGCTGGTGGCTTTTTTCAACAGACCCGTAGGGAAAAGACGTGTAGTGCCCCTTAACGCTTCCCCACTAATCTCTATTCTACAGAGTGGTTTTTTGAGGAGACGATCCAGACACCTGGGATAGTACGCTTACATATAATGGGGTTCCTGGAAGCAGTTCAACGCTTGGAAAGCCTAAACTAATAGCCTGTTGAACTGCGAGACGGGCGATGCGCATGCGGGGAATGGTCTCAGATGGGAGTGCCTCTTGTAGGGATGCGAAGGTCGCAAGCGGGATTTTAACCGAAAATGGGTCCCCTTCCGGCGACGAAAAAATAAAACATTCAACGTTTGAATGTCCTACTCGGTAGGTCAATTTGAAAGTGAGCTCGCAGGGTTGGAACGAATCCTCTTTTGAAGTAAATTGTTGAAACGTGCTCTCCACAATATCGAGGGATATTTCTGAGGGAAGACCTGGGAGCCACTCTGGCATCCCCGAGAGGTCTCGATGGGAATAACCTTCAGGAGTTTGAGCTACCCGCCAAGTCACACCTTCATTGAAAAAAGAAAGGACTCTTAATGCCATAAAGATCGATAACTCGGAAAGGGGGAGTCGACGGTTATTAAGAGGCTGACATTTGAAAATTGAATGTTAAGCATATAGGGATGAAGCCACGGATTCAATTAACGAAGGATTTAACTCTCAAGAACCTAAGAAATTTTCACTCGACCTGGACGCGGCTGAATGGGTGAGAGATGGGATCTGGTATATTAGCGACCTTTAGCCATTTTTAATGAATGGGTACCTTGTTCATTGAAAAATTGCCATAAAAAAATCGAAGACTTCATTGAGGTATACAAAGTATAGTAGGGTTTATTTGAAGGCTCTACAATATATGCAGGTTCCAAGCAGTTTTCAGTTTATTTTTGGACCGTAGCTCTACTCCATTTAAAAAGGCAAAAGATCTTGCCTATTTATTTTCTCAGAGTTTTAACATGTTCACAGGCTGAATGTTCCGGGGGCTTTTCTCGTATTCTTTTGAAGAATGCTCCGAAAGCAAGGGAGGATAAGATATGGAAAACGTGCTTTTATACAGGTTAATAGGGTCCGCGATCATATTGGGCATATGTAGTGTTGTGTTCGGGTGTGCGAGTACTCACACTAAGCATGAAATATTTATGGGAGAAGGCTTTCAGGCTTCCTTGCCGAATCCAGGGACACGAGTTGTGGTATGGGGGAATCATTCGGGAGCTGTCACGCAAACGTTAGGGTGGTTAGAGGATCATCAAGTAATTGGCGTTGATCCTTCTTGGATTGAAAAAAAGCTCTCGGATCCAAGATTCGCTCATAGAACCAGAATGGAACAAAAGAGGCAAGTCTTGGTGGCAGCGCAGTCGTTAGGAGTACCCCTCGTTGTATTTGCCTATCGAACAGATAGCCAGTTTGGTCAGGAGTTTGATCTCATGAGTTTTGGCCACAAACGTACGAAAATCATTGCCATAGAAATTCGTGGGATGAAGTCGGAAACCAGAGAGGTGGCCTTTGGTGCGAGGGCCTGGAATTCTGAGCCATTGGTTGAATCTGAACAGATGGTGCAAGATCTCACGACATTCGCCCTTCAAAAAGCGTGGAATCAATCAGAACAAGCACTTCCTTTACAGCAAGAAGTCGCTCAGCATAAACCGCAACGAGAAAAAGTGACAGTTGCCACTTCCTACTCAGACGAAGTGCCACCCGAACTGGAATTATCCAATTCTGAAGCAGACCGACCTCTTTCTATCCAACAGGAAGTTGTTCAACCGAAACCACAACAAGAAGAAGTGTCCGTCGCTTCATCCTATTCAGCGGAGAGGTCACCCCCACTTGAACCATCCAAATCTGAAACGGTTGAATCCCAGTCATTTGAGGAAGAACCTTCTTTGGGCCTTCAAATTGCTGGTGGAGCCCTTTCTGTCCTCTATACGCCTTTCAAAGTCGTATATGCTGGATTGGGGGGGATCATGGGAGGTTTGGCGTATCTTGTGACAGCCGGGAATGAACAGGTGGCTCAATCGATTTGGGACGCCAGTTTACACGGGACCTATTGGCTTACAGGAAAACATTTACAAGGTAAAGAAGCTATCAATTTTAAGGGAGAACCATCACAGATTGATCCTGTCCATCAGACGCACATAGAGGAGCCTATGGTTGTCGGAACGGTGAGGGAGTAATCTCAAAAGGATATTCAAAGTAAGACGACAATTTTTTTATTCTTGAAATAAGATGAAAGAGATCAGGGAAGAAAACTTTCTTCCCAGTTCCAATACGAAATCCGGGCTGAAGAACATGCGATAGCCACTGCTCCTACATGTCCAGAATCCGACGTTATTCGATATAACGAGCAATTTTCTCCCCGGCCCTGTTGGTCAACATGGGTGAGTCCAACCTGCAATTGATCTGGATTCATCGTGAGTTCACATGGCGTTAATCCCTCTGCAATTCCTCTTCCCTGCATTTTGAGATAGGCTTCCTTACAAGTCCAATAGGAAAAAAATTGGCGGGTGCGCTCCGGTGGTGACAGGGACGCCAAATACTGCGATTCGCGTACAGAAAAATATCGTTCGGCGATATCACGATCCTCTATTTTCCGATCGATCCATTCCACATCAATCCCAATGGCATGCTGAACAGCGAAAGCAATGAATGCCATTCCCCGGGTGTGCGACACATTAAATTGGATTGGAAGAGATGAAGCTGTTAGCAACACTGGCTTCCCTTGAGGCTGAGTCTCGAATTGGAGCTGAGCCGGGCGGACTTTCATGTATCGACCCAACAACTTCCGAAGAATGCCGCGTGTGATGACAAATTGATATTGGGGGTGAGGGGTGCGGCACCGGTCAGCTCGGGTAAGTTCATCCACAGAGAGGTAGGGTCGATAATGAGAGGCTCGTTCAGGCGAGTCATCAAGGGTTGCTCGCCAGACATGTACATTTCCTGGCATCAGCTTGTACAGGAAATCTTGTGGGAGGGATACCCAATGTGTGGTGATAGACATGGCGGTAATAAAGGATTGTAACGGAAGAGAATGTAGCCTGAAAGCTTTCGAAACCACGAAGCAAAGCTCAACGTGTGATCCTCTCCGCACGAAAGCCTAGTTAGGGTATACAATATTAAAGAGCTGCTATGCCATGAAAAAACTTATTCTACTTGTCGATGATGATGCGAGTCTGCGGAGCACGCTACAGACATGTTTGGAGGTGGCAGGCTTTATTTGTGCTGAGGCCAAGGATGGCCACGACGCGCGTAGTTGGCTTGAGAAGGAAAGCCCCGATCTGATTGTGACCGACCATCAGATGCCAAAAGTCACTGGGTTGGAACTCATCAAAGGGTTGAAGAGTCATAAAAACACAGAAGCGATACCAATTATATTTTATAGCGGTCAATTGACGGCTGATCTAAAAACTCATGCCCTTCAGGTAGGAGCAAACGCGGTGTTGGAAAAACCGTTCCCTCTCAAGGAGTTCCTTGATCTGGTTGCTCAAATCTGTGAGAAAACCTTGAAGTAATTTTCCAGATAATACTTCTCTTTAAATAGAGGGTAATTACCCAAAGGATTCTATTCTTTTACAGATGAGTTATAGAGTAATTGCGCTGGTTTATTGAGGAAGGAAATGGCAGAGGGGACGGACTAGGGAAATCAATAGGAGGTGAACCTTATTCCCGAATACTCTTCAGCTTGTTCGGGATATTTGGGGGTCACTCCCTCTAAGGAGGGGAGCTTGGCTGACCAACCTGTATTACTCCACCAGTAGATCCTGGGAGATCGTTGGGTATATTTCCCCGAGCCATTCCTGGTCGAAACCCAGACGTGAACGACATGACCATATTCGTATTTTCCACCTTTAGAAATTCCAAGATACCGAATTGCAGGGTATGGGCGGGAGACGTCGATCTTGGCTGATTCAGGATTAGCAAGGCTTTCGTTAATTTTGGATATGATCATCTCTTTATAGAGATTTGGAACTCTTCCATAGTCTGCCTCGGCCATGTCATTCGCCGAAGGTTTATGAGTACACCCTGCTAGTAAAACAAGACCCAAGAATATAGATAGCAGTTTAAGCATAATCCATCCTCCCTTAAATTCTATCGGTTGAATTGTTTTAGATCTTGATGATTCGCTACAGCTTTCGCATAGGATTTTCAGAGTTAATTGGATTGGAGTACGTAGGATGCAACTCTTGGGCTGCTATGGGAATGGTTGTTAATGTGGATTTTGAGAGACGCCTTAAAAATCTGCTTGGCAGCCAGAAGAATGAAAAGGCCATATTTTCTGAAAGCGCTCTTTTAAAACCGTAGGCAGTTCTATTGGTTGGTGGGGCTTTGTTTGGTGACTAAATTGAGGAAAACTCTCGATGATCAAAAGGTAATAGGTACAGTGGTGCTCTTGAACCAAGGGTTCACGAAAGACTTCAGTCATCCTCGATCACACAGTTGGTCTTCACTTATGAGGATTGGTCGGGGCCAATGATCCGAAACCGGACTTCGTCTGATTGCGTGTAGGCGGACACTGTATCCCCAACAAATAACCCACACCGATAGAGCCCTGGAGTCCATTCGGATACAGGAGATGATAGGACAAAATATCCCGACTCTTCACTCGCGGACATGACCACCTGATCCTGGACCAATGGGGCTTCACCCCAAGTAATCTTTGATGTTTCAAGAAAACATTCCGCAGTTAATGGGATAGCGTCATACGAGGGCGTCACGAGAGCAAAGACCAAGTAAATTTCTTCCTGGGTCGTGAGAAATGTATCATTTGGATCAATGGGTATAAATTCATGATTGCCGACCTGCAGATCATCGCGCATCACTCGATCCGCAGGGATCACAAATCGAAACCAGCTAAAATCGGCGTCCCGTCCCATCAACGATGCTCGTGTGTGAAACAATTCATCGGGCCTAAATTTCTTTGCGGCAAGTTTCGTATAGTAATCTGGAGGTACTTCAGTAGGAGCAACTGCCGGTAAGGTTTCATTCGCATCTTGGGTGGGTTTTTTTGGCTTGGGAATATGTTGCCACACCTTTTCCAGCCAATAAGCGAGTTTTTCATTATCGATAATCTTGCCGCTGGGTGTAGCTGTGGGGACATCGATATTTTCTCCTGACCCCGGATCGATTGTCGCTGACTCATTCCCTTTTGGCGGTGCGGCATTGAGGTTTTCTGGAGGTACGGTCGCAATTTCTTGAAGGATTTCAAAATGGAGTAAGGCTTCTTCCCATTGCTCTAGTGCCACCAAACACTGGCCGATGCGAAAAATGGAATCCAAAAAGATCTCACTGAAGCTCCCACTTGTCGGCCCGAGTTCAATGCTTTTTTGAAGAAGTTTGACGGCTTCTTCATACTGCCCTAGCTCCATCAACGTACTTCCTAGTTCATACGTGACTCGGTGATCGTTGGGCTTCAGAGTTAGAAGTTCTCGAAGTATTGGCTCGGCTTCCTGATAGCGTCCCTTGGCAAAGTGTTCCCAGCCTTGATGACGAATCATCCCCCACCGCTTTCGGTCCTCCGCAGATCCACCCGGACTAAAAATGGGTTGAAACCGCCGCCCGCGTTCTTTGGTGGCCCCATATGTGATCATCAATAAGTTTCGGGCTGCCATTTCAACAGGTGAGCCGCGTGGTTCCTTTTTCAAGACATGTTGTACCGCTTTGCGGGCATCGTCATATTGCAAGACATCAAACAATGCACGAGCCATATTCAAACGCCAACCAGACATCTCCGGGACCAGTTCGACCGCCTTCTGATTCCACTGGACCGACTCCTCTAATCGATCAAGTTTGCGAAGTTCTTGGGCTAGCCGTAGGGGAACCAAGGGGTTATCGGGAACGCTTTGGGCGATACGTTCTAATTCTGTAATCGCTAAATCCCCATTCCCCAAGCGAGTTAAAACACTCCATTTGGCCCATCGAACAGCCAAGGACTCTGGGGTGTCCTTGAGTATGGTCTCATAGTCATTTAAGGCTTCCTGATTGCGCCGGGTGGTGGTCAGGATATCCCCGCGTAACTTTCTGAAAGCGAGAGAATGGGAATGTTCACGAAGGCCCTGTTTCAAAATATCCAAGGCAAGGGGGGAAGATCCATCCATCCAGGCCTCGGTGGCGCGCTCGACCACAGCATCTTCTGAATTCATTGCATGATCTTGGGCAAAGACAAAAGTGCCATGAGCAATCATTAAAGCAGTCACGGTACAGAATATCTTGACTGATTTGCTGAAATAACTCAGCCAGAATTGCTGTGTTCGAATGTGAGAAAACAACATCATAGAGGGTAAGTAGAGAGGGTGCGCACGAACTACATTATTGGATAAAGCTCGAAGAATAAGGTTTGTAAGAAATAATGGAAAGCAAGCCGATCCTGCCTATTTATGACCTGTCTGAGTATACCATAAAGAAGCAGCTGGACGTCGTCGAGAAAATGATGATCAAAAACAATGAGGCAACATTTTATAGAAAGTATATGCCGTGAGAAACGGGAAATAACGGAAAAGATTTCTCAATGAACTGAGGGATTTCCCTACAAGTGGATTCGCGCCTTCGTCTTCCATACAGGAAATTCGTATCTAGCCGATAGGATATGAGATGTTAGAGGCTGAAATGCGAAATATTTGTGCACTTGGAATTATTGGTGTTTTTCTATTCTTGGGCGGATGCGCAACGCATTCTGCCACCAATGATGAACAGGTGGATCTCTATCTCAGTACCTTGGATGATAAGCATTTCGTCTGGTGCAAATTAGACCTGGAGCAATGTCGAAGAGATTTTGAGGAATGGAGGCGTACGACACGGGGTCGAATGATAATGAAGGAATTTGAAAAAGAGGATACTGGTCAGACATACAATACGCATCAAGTGCCGAATGTCTTTCGTACGCGGTTTTTGGATGAAACCCAGTTGGCAGGTGGGATGATAAGTGAACAAAGAAAGAGGAAAGGCGGAGCTCAAAAATTCGAAAATGGTGGAAGAGCGTTTCCGTCTCACGATGAGGGCGAAGATTTAATAGAAAAAGGAATCAGCGTGGCTCCCAGAATGTATGGACCTGATTCTTACCCTGATAACCTGGAGGAGTTAATCGAAGCAGAGAAGCGAAAACCTGACTCAAAGAATTAACCCTTCCTTGCGAAACCAGAGCCATACCTCTAGAATTTTCCTAATAGTGTCGCGTAATCCTTAAATTCCTCACCACATTCCATTTAGTCTCATGCCCAGCCCAGCTTCTCGTCGGGGTGAAATTTTTCTTCATCGGGGTGATCTGACTCAGGCTCGTTTTTGGTACGACCAGGCCGTCACTGAAACCCGAGATCTGAAAACACCCAAAGCCTTGTCTGACGCCCTGGGAAATCTGGGCAATGTGTATGCCTTATTAGAAGACTTCAATCAGGCCGAAGCCTGTTATCGAGAAGTCCTAGATATTCAACGTACCTTACAAGAGGAAGATGTCATTGGGGAAACTCTGGTCAATTTGGGTAATCTCAAAATGGACATTGGCCAGCCGGAGAAGGCTAGGGCGTTTTACCTTGAAGCACTGGATGTATTAAAGCCTATCGAGAATGATCGGGCTCTGGGTATTCTCTATAGCAATCTGGCACTTCAAGAATTTCAATTGCACAACCCGGAGGCAGCCATCGATGCTTTTCATGCGGCCCTTGAATGTCACCGCAAAGTTGGCAATGAGGATGGGCTAGCTTCGACATATGGACAACTCGGGAAAATATTTCATCTGATAGGAAATACCCAAAAAGCCGAGGCATGTTTAAATAACGCGACCGAACATTTTATCAAGTTAGGAAATGGTTCGGGAGAGGCAGGAGCGCTTCGCCTGTTAGCTGATGTCTATCTGGAGCGGGGGGATCGAATATACGAACTTCGTTGCTTGGAACGCGTCGTGCAGATTGACCAGACGTATGGTTTGCCTCAATACGAAGAAGATCGTCAACGATGCGCAATGTTACGCCAGTCCTCATAAGTATGCTCAAGGAAATGAAGGGCAGGATCCATCATTGTCAGGAGATTAGGACTGTGCATGAGGTAGGGAAGAAAGTATTAATTATTGGGTAAGCTTAAAAAATGTTAGACGTAAAAAGTAGAAAAATGGTTCTTTCACTTTTGGGATATGTGTGGAAGGGCGGCTTTCGGCAGAGAGTCAACGCTCTATCAACGTAAACGGCTCAAGCTTTCCTATAAATAAACCAATAAAAAGGAGTGTGGGAATTTTCTTGTTTAAAACTTATGAATTTTCCCTGTGCGGCGCCTCCCCTTCCGTTCAAATACTTCGACTTCAATTTGAGTGGGATTAACATGTATTTTTGTGAAGTTGTCATCACCTATAATTCGGCTTGGATTAGAAAGTCGAAACTGGCCGGCGCGGCCGCCGTCAATTGTTCCCCCGGTGCGGAAATGGCTTGCTGACGGATGTGGGTATGGCCAAAAGAATGCTGAAGAAATCACGGAGCACACCTTTAGGTTGGATGGCGAAATTAGCTCAATTGACAGGGATGCGTGGACATCCCCAGAAAAGAAAACGACCTTTTTAATTTGGTTGCGTTCAATGTGTTCAAGCAGTTCCACCCGCTGGCTTTGATATCCGGCCCATTTGTCTTGGTATTCATCTGACACAGAATCCGGGACGAAGGGAACTGATGTGACAATGATTTTTACTCGACCAGAGCCATCATTGAGCCACCTTTTCAGTGCGCGGATTTGCTCAGGCCCCAGCATCCCTGATTTCCCATCGGGGTGAAAGTACCGTTCGGTTCGAGAATCCGTGACAAAGATATCGCAACAGCCATCCGAATATTTGTACCAGAGCTGGTTGAGGGTCCCGATTAAGCGGCGGCCTCGGACGGGAATGGTGGGACTATGGCTCAGCTGGTAAGTCTGGTAGGCGTGAATGGCATTGGGAAAGAGGGTTTTCCAGTCTTGTTCGCTTGCCTCACTCGGCCAGTTATCTTCAATCTCATGGTCGTCAAGGGTCATGTATGTTGGGATCTGGCTCATGAGTTTCCGAAGGTATTTCTGAGAAAAAGCTGCCCGGTAGCGCTGGTAAAACTTGTCAATGGTTTTATCTTGGTTAAAAACATTGAGATCATCAGCATAAATTTGGTCGCCCATCATAATTAGCTGGTGGATATCTGTCCCATTTTGTGTTTGTTTGAGGATAGAGCGAAATGTTTTGTCACCGCGATTGTCAAAAAAATCACCAAGAAAAGTTTTTAGCAGATAGCGGCATGAACCAATAACAAGAGTGCGTGATTTTCGGGGATTCCCGCTTGCGGTTAAAAAGTGACCGTCGCTGACATCTTTCCAGTCTGAATTGCGAAATTCTACGTCTCCTAACTCACCATCGGAAAAGAAAAATCCCATCTCGTATTCGTACCGTGTCTCTGGCTGTAATCGGTCAAGGATGGCCAAGCCTGTCAGGTCAAAGTTTGGATTCATTTTGATAATTTGTGTCCGGCTCCATGATGGAGTGCCTTGTTTTCGATATCGGATGGCTCCAAAACATCGTCGAGGTTGATCGTCAATAATATGCGCGGCTCCGCGCCCCCATATCCGTGCGCGGTTCTGTGTTGTTTCGCCAACGATTGGGCCTACGGTAAGTTTGTGTAATTGCATCGTGGACTCCTTTCCAAACTGATCATCGGTGGGCAGGGCGAATCTAAGAGTGCGCTCACCCCTAAGCCCGATTATGAGGATGTTGAGTCCCCTTAGTCATTGAAAATATTGGTATGCGTGTATGGCCTGGGTGACCTTAGGAATCCAATTACCTCAAATTTAAAAAATAATGTCAAACTGAAATGGGATGCTTAAGAGAACCGGAGTAAGAGGATGTTGAGCTGTGGCTCTGTGGCGAGATGATCAAGGTTGGCGTCGTTGCGCCATAATCTTTTGCCATTCGTTTTCGGTAACAAGATCTTTCGTGGATTCCATGCGGTCTAAAAAAACCAAGCCCTCTAAATGATCCAATTCATGTTGAAAGACGCGAGCAAGAAACCCTTCATATTCCTTTTCCATCAGAACTCCATCACGACTATAGTACCGAACCCGAATGGCTTGATGCCGCGGGACTAGTCCTCGAATGCCAGGCACAGTAAGACAGCCTTCCCAATCTTTTTCCTTGTCTGATGTGGCCCACGTCATTTCAGGATTGATCATAGCTGTCGGTTCCATGGTTGGTGCATAGGGGTAGCGGGGATTGGGCTGTGGCGACAGAATAATGACCCGTTTGGATTCAGAGACTTGGGGGGCGGCGATACCCATGCCATTCTCCTCGGCAACAGTTGCAAGCAGATCATCGATGAAGGCTTGAAGGTGGCGATCATGAATGTCCGTGACCTCGGACGCTCGCTCCCGTATAACCGATGCACCAAGTTGGGCAATTTCAAGAGCCCGAGCCATCACTTACTCTCTTAGTCATAATGAAGGGTAAATAGGTCACCCGCCAGGATCCGTAAAATGCCTTAATAGACATGAGATGTTCTTAGCATTTAGGAAGAAGGTGAATCAATTTGTTGAGGTAGTGATGACATTCAACGATGCGGTGGAACCTAGGACTCCTAGGAGCCAGACTTACTCCTGGCGAACTTGCGCAGCCAGTAGAAGCCAATTTCTTATTTCCGAGCTATCCTAAAGACATATGGAAAATTGTGGGACTGATGAATGGAACATCCGGGTTTGAAGATAGGATACCAGGTTTTTTTCGACACC
>CP070628.1:13418-17310 GCA_020355985.1 Nitrospirota bacterium
CAAAAGTCGATCAGGTGTTATGGTGTAGCCTGTCCCATACAATACCCATAACATCAGCGAATCCATCCCTAAAAGCAGGCTCCCTACCAAGATTATCTCGGTCCAAGATGCTCCCGCTACTAACAATGGCATGATTCCACCGGCCAGACTCACCAATATCCCCAACAAAATTAACGCTTCAATCCACCAATCCCGTTTGGATGGAAAATAGAGGTTTTGGTCGGAATCGATTGGTGGCATTGGGCACTCTCCTCGCAAAGAACCACAAAAAATTAGGTTTCCACCCAATTCTTCGGTCAAAAAAGAGGTCCCCTAAAGTCATTCCAATAAACTTCTGCTTTGTCCTGAGAGCACTATGCATGTTTTTTACCCTATTTCACTAACTGGAAATTAGGTGGATTCATTATAGATGCCGGATTTCGGCCCGGCATGAAGTTTCACTCTTTTTCAAAGGGCCAAGAACAACTGGCTTAGCGTGTCGACATGCGTTGGAGGATAACTTCTTTTTTCTTTTCCAAAAATGGCGTGAGTTCGGTCGGCTTGTGTCGAAGCGGACTCGGAATGACGGCCGCTAAGCGCGCACCTTCTACCTTCGTGAGCTGTGACACAGATTTATAGAAATAACGTTGGGCTGCTGCTTCAATTCCGAAGACCCCTCGCCCCCATTCGATAACATTGATATATAGCTCCAATATCCGCTTCTTGCTTAAGGTCGCTTCCAACATCCAAGTAATGAGCAATTCTTTAAATTTTCGGATTGGATCGCGTGAAGTCGAGAGATAGAGATTTTTCGCCAATTGCTGAGTAATCGTTGAGCCGCCTCTCACAATCTTTCCCTCTTCCCAATTCGTCTCGAAGGATTCCCCAACTTCATGCCAGTCAATTCCGGCATGGTTATAGAATCGGGCGTCTTCAGCAATCAAGACGGCTTTGCGAACATGATTGGGAACACTTGCCAGCGGAACCCATCGATTATCAATGATCAATTTTTTGCCCCGCTCACGAGCCTCTTCCGTGCGTTGCTGCATAAGCGCCGTTTTTTGGGGATTTTTGGTATCAAGACTGAAAATCGAGAAAATAGGAAGCGTGAAAATTTCAAACAGGACAAACAAAGCCATGATGACTAAGAAAATTTTGAAGGGAAATTTTCGAACCCAATTGAACCGTTTCATGCGGCCAGTGCGGCCTTTGGGACGTTGACCAAAATTCCATAGGCGTCGATTGGGGCTAATTTGTCTTCGTTTCCTCATTTGTCTAGTTACTCAAGCACTCTTGCACCGTCTTCACCCATTTCTCCAGATGAGCTATGATGAACTATGGGGAGCGGAAATTGTGTGTATTAAAATGTTCTTGCTGTTGAATGAGCCTTCATCCTCACCCCAACTCTTTTCATCAAGGACCAGGGAATCTTGAGTTCTACTAGTTGTAAAGTTGAAAAACACAACCTTCGCCGTGAGCGAGAAATCATGCCTTCTTTTGTTCAAAGAAAGCCAGGGGCACTATGAAAGCGATGCTGCTTGAAACAGATGGCGATATCACGACAAACCCATTAAAGATTCATGATCTCCCGATCCCTCTGCCTGGCCCCGGCCAAGTGCGGGTAAAAGTCCATGTGTGCGGAGTTTGCCGAACGGACTTACATGTCGTCGAGGGTGAACTTCCTGCATCAACTCGCCCTATCATTCCCGGACATGAAACAGTGGGCATCGTGGATCAGCTCGGCCCAGGCGTCACGCAGTTCAAAAAAGGTGATCGTGTGGGTATTGCATGGCTACAGAGTACCTGCCAAATCTGTCAGTTCTGCCAAAGTGGACGAGAGAATCTTTGCGAACGCGCCATGTTTACGGGCTACCATGTGAACGGCGGCTATGCCGAATATGCATTGGTATCTGAACGATTTACCTACCCCATTCCCGACATTTTCAGCGACGAGGAAGCGGCTCCCCTTTTATGTGCCGGCATTATCGGCTACCGTGCCTTACGGCGCAGCCAAGTGCAACCTGGCCAACGACTTGGGCTATATGGGTTTGGAGCTTCAGCCCACATCACGATTCAAATCGCTCGCCATTGGGGTTGTGAGGTCTATGTATGCTCGCTTCGTGAAGAACATCGCAACTTAGCACGGCAATTGGGAGCGGTCTGGGTTGGAGAAGCGTCCGACATGCCACCCGAAACCCTCCATTCAGCCATTATGTTTGCTCCAGCCGGCGAACTCGTTCCACCGGCTCTTCGGGCCCTGGAAAAAGGCGGAACATTGGCCGTGGCAGGTATTTATCTGACATCGATTCCGTCATTGGACTATACCCTTGATCTGTTTCACGAACGCACACTTCAAAGTGTGACCGCCAATACCCGACAAGATGGATTGGATTTATTGCGCGAAGCGGCCGCGATACCTATTCGCACGCATACCACTTCGCTTCCTCTTGAACATGCAAATATTGCACTTCAAGAATTAAAAGCGGGGACGATCCAAGGTGCGGCTGTCCTCTCCGTTTCCTCTTAGATTGGCTATTCATAAACCTGACTTTGGTTTCCATTTTTAGAAGTTGTAGAATCGAGACGGTTCATTTTTTTACTCCTCAAACCGCAAACCATGATGACACTTGAAGAATCGTTTCTCGGCTTTCTCGTCGCCCTGGCTGCCGGAACGTTAATTGGCTTAGAGCGCCAACAAGATCTGGACGTCGAACGAAAATCAGGCATAGGAGGAGTACGGACATTTCCCCTCATTGCTCTGGCTGGGGCCTTATCTGCTTTGGTGTCACAGATTCTCGGAGTCTGGCCGATTGTGGCCACCTTACTTATTTTGGGCATCATATTGGCTGTATCGTATTACCGTGAATGGAGCCGGAAAGATCATCCCGGCATCATCACTCCCCTTGCTGCCCTTATCACGTTTCTCCTTGGCGTCTTAGCCTTACTTCCAGGGCTTCCCCTCGATACGCCTCACCGCTATCTCCTTATCGTCGGAAGCGCTGGAGTGGTCATGGCGCTGCTGTCATTAAAAGAGCGTCTCCACCAAGTTGTCCAACATCTTTCTGATGATGATATTTATGCCACCGCGAAATTCGTCATACTCGCTCTAGTGGTTCTCCCACTCCTGCCGAACAGCACATTCGGCCCGCTGAATGTTCTCAATCCCTTTCACACCGGTATAATGGTCGTCCTCATAGCTGGCATCAGCTTTCTCGGCTATCTCAGTACACGAATCATCGGACCAAACAAAGGCCTTATCACCACTGGGATACTAGGAGGCCTCGTGTCGTCAACTGCCGTGACCATGAGCATGGCGACACAAGCCCGCAACACAGGACAATTGGCTTTGCCTGGAGCGCTGGCAATCCTTGCCGCATCCAGTACCATGTTCGTACGAATGCTTGTGATCGTGGGGCTTCTTCAGCCCGAACTCTCCCTTATGTTACTTGCTCCCTTGGGAGGGATGGCCCTTGGTGGGTATGTCATGTGTATGTTCCTTTACAAGAAAGCCCAACATACTCCTATTGATAGTCCCGAGATCGTGCACCGAAATCCGTTTGAATTACGGTCCGCCTTGGGATTTGGAGTTCTCTATGCAGGAGTTTTATTGCTTTCTAAAGCCGCACAAACGTTTTTAGGCGAACAGGGACTTTATGCATCGAGTCTAGTGGCAGGGACGACAGATGTGGATGCCATCACGTTATCGGTGATACGCTTAAATCAGGATGGCCTTTCGGTTTGGACAGCGGCCACGGCCATCACCCTTTCGGCTATGACGAATCCCCTGATCAAAGCCTGTTTGGCTGGATGGTTTGTCGGAAAGGCTCTCATCATGTACGTAGCGCCCGGACTGCTCACCATACTGAGAGTCGGCAGTACCCTCGTACTCCTTTTCGGCTTTACGAACCCGTAA
>CP070628.1:17410-20206 GCA_020355985.1 Nitrospirota bacterium
CCGGGAAGGCCCATCCCGCCGATCAGCCAGGACGCGAATTAATCCACCAGATTTATCAATTTTCCCAAGCCCATGACCTGGGTGGCCATATTGCCTTTATTGAAGATTATGACATGCATGTGGCCAAATTTTTAGTTCAGGGTGTGGATGTGTGGTTGAATAATCCGCGTCCACCCTTAGAAGCCAGTGGCACGAGTGGACAGAAGGCGGCGTTAAACGGGGTCCCCAATTTGAGCATTTTGGATGGCTGGTGGAAGGAAGGCTACGATGGCAGTAACGGTTGGGCTGTCGAATTATCTGAAGAGCCTTTGGCCAATGATGATCAGGATAGGTTGGATTGTGAAGGGCTATTCAGGCTTCTTGAGCAAGAAGTGATTCCTTTGTACTACGATCAGGGTATTGACGGCGTTCCACATGGTTGGTGTACAACCATTAAACATACGATTCGTACGGTTGCTCCGCAATTCAGTGCTCGTCGGATGTTGAAGGAATATATGGAGCGGGGGTATGCGCCCCTCTTCCAGGATACGGTTTCGTCTAAGAAAGAAAAACTCGCCTAGTTGTGTTTATTGGGAGTTGATTGTCGGCTGACGGATGGCCTTCCACCTTGCTAGGAAGCAAGCTATTCATTGCCATACCACTATCAATCGGCGGGGGTGTCTATGAAAATGATTCGATGGGTTATTCTACTCGGCATTGTTTTCGGGGCAGGATATTACACTGGTCAGCAACCGGATGTGGTGAAACAAACCTTGCGTAATTTGTCCGGAGAAGTGCTGGAAAGCACGATTGGCTTGGATCAGACCGCAAAATTACAGCGGAAAATGTTGGAGGCTAAGGCAGGGTTTGTGGAAGGCCGGGCCTATTTGCTGGATCATGATTTCGAAGGGGCTTCTGGAGAATTTGAACGAGCCCTTCATCATTTAGATGAAGCCGTGGCTCTAGACCCGGAAGGCCCGTTAGCGCAGAAGATAGAGAGGGTGAAACACAAGGTCCGTGAGGCCCAGGCGAGCTTGGCCCAGGGCCGAAACCTCCCGCCGCATTTATTAGAGGATCTTCGTCAAGAGCTCAAAGCTGTCCTGCCCTAACACGTTAGGCGTTGACGGGCTCTTTCTTCTTCCAGGCTGCCAACATCCGTTCGATCCGAAGCCTAACCACTAAATCTGGATCTTTCATTAAGGGTTTTACGGCTTCTCGCCCGCGAGGATCCCCGATTTTTTCAAGTGCCGAAGCCGCGGAAAGGCGTGTAAACCAATCGGGATCCTTCAGACTTTCAATTAACGCATCGACGCAACTCTCATCCTTGATTTCTCCCAGTGCTAGGATCGCTTGTTTTCTCGTGACTTCTTCAGGGTCCTTCAGCAATTCCAACAATCGACCTACAGCGGGTTTTCCTAGCTCTGCTAATGCCCAGGTAGCATCATCTTTGAATTCATCACTACGCATCATAGAAATGAGGGGATCGAGAACCCGTTCATCATTTATTTTCCCCAACGTTTTAATAGCAGGTTTCCTTGCATCATAGTCGCGCACATAGCGAAGGAGGAGTTCGACAGCAGGGGACCCGATTAGGGCGAGGGCTTCGATCGCGGCTTCCCGCACTTGCCAATCGCCGTCTGGCAAACAGCGTACGATGGGTTCGATGCACCGTTCATCCCCCATTTCACCCAAGGTAATAATGGCTTCACGGCGGACGACCCAATCTGAATCATTTAACAGATCGATTTGAATATCGATCTCATCTTTGACTTGCTCTTCGACGAATTCTTCTTCTTGTTCTGCTGTCTCTTCAGATTCAGCTGAGGCAACCACGTCAGTCGTCTCTTCTTCGGATTCGGCAGTAATGGCCTCGGCAACTTCATCGACCAACTCGTCTTTGGGTGGGGTGTCTTTGCTATCCAAAGAGACGAATTCGGTTTGATCTGAAAATTCATCATCAATATTTTTTTGGTCGTCACGCATGCGGGAATCCTCCAAATTTCTGCTCTGTTATGGCTCCTCAGTTCTATTTCTCGGCACCGGCTTTTTTCGCTGTCCGTGCGGCTTCCCGTTTTTTACTCATTCGAATTTTTCGTTGGGTCCGTTTTAATCGTTTTCGCAGGGACCGGATAGCCGGATTCCCTTCGGGATTTTCACTCTTTGCTGAAGATTCTTTCACTTTTGTTTTAAGGGCAACTGTGTCTTCCTGAAGAGAGCGTCGTTTAGCCATGAGACAAGCATTCTCCTAAATAACAGATAAGTCCATCTCCCTCAAAAATGGGGAATTTACCTCGTAGAGTCTAGTCAAGGGCCTGGAAAGGTGTCAATGGAGGCGATAAGGATGGAATAGGAATAATCATGGTGGTTTCATAAAAAAACCCCCGCTGGGCTTAGCCCAGCGGGGGTTGGAGCATAGGAAATACCTAGCCTATTTCTTACAGAATCTTCTCTCATAAGCAATCACTTTCCAGCCTTCTTCTTCACTAATGGTTGCTGGAATAAGTGGCACCATTCCTGTGCCAGGGCTGCCATTTTTAATGACCCACATCAACTCACCCTCTTTCCGTTTCTTGTGGAATTTGCAATTGGTGAAGTTTCGTGGACCCGGGTTGAGGACCTTACCGGCTGGGCCGTTTCCATCGCCGGCTTTCCCGTGACAGTTCACACAGGTGCCTTTTCCTTCAAAGATAGCCTTCCCTTCGGCAATAATTTCAGGAGTAGCATCTTTGGATTTTTTGCCGTAAGGCGATTTGTTCTTTTTAGCCGCCGCACGTTTATCGGCAGGAACGCGTGCCTTCAAGGGATCTTTTTCTGGGC
>CP070628.1:20306-23005 GCA_020355985.1 Nitrospirota bacterium
ATGGCTTCTTGAAATTCTTCGAATTCCTCCTGGATGAGACGATTCCGAAGGGACTGAGTGGCTTCATCGGGAACCAACGGTGTTGTGGAAACATGAATGTCAAATTGTTCATGGAATTCTTGAACCATCTTTTGTGCGTCGTTCAATGAGTACCTCTCCTCTTGCTCGGATTTAAGAAAAGATAGATTCCTGCTAAAAGCTTGCAGAAATGACGATAAGGATTTCTTTCCATAACAAACTATAATGCCAGGATAAAATAAATATCGTTGACATTGGTTTTTGTAGGACCGGTGATGATGTGCCCACGTATTTGTTTGAAGAACATGTAGCTGTCATTTTCCTTCAGCATGGTTTCAATTGAAATGCCTTTTTTCTTGGCTTGTTGAACGGTTTTCCCATCTACCATGGCCCCAGCAATTTCCGTCGCGCCATCCGTGCCGTCGGTTCCAAACCCTGCCACAACGACGTTGGAGAGTCCATCCAGTTCTTGAGAGGCTGCTAACACGCATTCTTGCGCTCTGCCACCTTTGCCTTTACCAGTGACCGTCACGGTAGGTTCTCCGCCGACAATGAGACAGGCCGGTGGGCTGACCGGATTGCCGAAGTTACGAATGTCTTTGGCCATCGCGCCCAGAATCCTTCCAAGGTCTTTGGCTTCACCCTGTAATGGAGCCTCTAGAACATACGGGCGAAGGCCCAATCGCTTGGCCTCTTTGACCATCCCATCAATGGCTGTTTGGTTATTAGCCAGGATGATTGAGCGAGAACGTGAAGAATGCCGCGTTCGGCTTTTCCAGGTTTCGGGGATCTGGCCTCGGATACCTTGATCTAGATGATGTCGAACTTTTGCAGGAACGTTGCTCCAAATATGATAGTGCTTCAGAATTGTCTGGGCTTCTTCAAATGTTGTGAGATCTGGCACGGTTGGGCCGGAACCGATTGTGGTCACGTCATCTCCCAAGACATCAGATATGATCAAGGTCAAAATTTTTGCCGAAGTGGCTTGGGCTAGTAGGCCACCTTTAACGGCAGACAAATGTTTTCGCACTGTGTTGAGTTCATGAATAGTCGCACCACCTCGCAAGAGCATGTTGGTTGTGCGTCGCTTATCAGTCAGGGTAAGGCCTAGAGCGGGAGCGCAAAGAAGACTGGAAGCACCACCAGAAAGCAAGACAATCAAAAGATCTTGCTTGGTGAGTGCTCTCACCATTTTGACAATCTGTTTGGTGGCACGAACGCCGCGAACATCGGGGAGTGGGTGGCTGGCTTCAACT
This sequence comes from Nitrospirota bacterium, assembly GCA_020355985.1. The sequence goes on from CP070628.1 coordinate 21,581, forward strand.
ATACGAACATTTTGAGTGGGTGCCCCATACCCATCTTTGACGATAACCATCCCACCTTCTATATGTTCCCCCAGAATCTGTTCAAGTGTTCCAGCCATATGCCCTGAGGCTTTCCCCGCTCCGACGCATACAACCCTTTGATATTTGGAGAGGTCGTATCGATCCGTATGAGCCCAAAGTAGATTGTCTTCAAGGCTGATTAATTGTTTCATGGCGTTGCCGGGGTCAGCGGCCTCTAGGCTACTCTGAATGAGAGCCTTCAGGATTCGCTTGAACCTTAGCTGCGTGGTATCAATGACGATTTTTGATGAAGGAATAAACACTTTTCCCAAGGGGGGGTGTTCTTTAATTGTGTCGAAAAAATCTATCGCTATGGTACCATCATCGGTGATGCGGGCGCTTACCCTTTTACAACACACCATTTCCGAATGCACACGCTGTCCGCGTTTGACATGCTATCGTCGAGAGGTGGCGAAGGAAAAGGTAAAGCGTTTCAGGGATTGGGACTATTGGGGTCGTCCGATCCCTGGGTTTGGTGATCCCAAAGCCCGCTTATATGTGTTGGGTTTGGCCCCTGCGGCGCATGGGGGAAATCGCACTGGACGAGTATTTACTGGAGATCGAAGCGGAGATTGGTTGTATGAAGCCTTGCATGCCTTTGGTTTCGCTAATCAGCCGGAGTCTATCCATCGAGAGGACGGTCTTTCCCTTCGTAACTGTTATGTGGCGGCTGTCGTGCGGTGTGCTCCACCGGCCAATAAACCAACTAAAGAGGAATTTGAAGCCTGTCGGCCCTATGTTTTAGAAGAGCTTCGGTTGTTACCGAACATACAGGTAGTTGTGGCGCTCGGGAAAATTGCGTTTGATGAATACCTTCGAAGCTGTCAGATGGCAGGGGAGGCAATCCCTTCGCCACGCCCGAAATTTGCACATGAGGCTGAATACCTCTTGCCCTGGCAGGTAATCCTTTTGGGATCTTATCATCCGAGTCAGCAAAATACGTTTACCGGAAGGTTGACGCGCCCTATGTTCCATCGAGTCTTTAGCCGAGCGAAGAAGCTTGTTGAGAGGCTATAGTCCGAATCATTTGGGATTTTCTCCCTGGCTATTTCTTGGAAACCTTTTGAGATTCCCAACTCGCTAAGAATTTTTCAATTCGATGTCTTTCAGCTGATGTTTCACGCGTTATCGAAAACACGCTAGAGGGCATCGTACAAATATGCCTGCCTATTCAGAGCATCGGCACGAATTTCGTTAACATTGACGGGGGCCAAGTAACGTTTCACGACGGTCTCCTTACTGTATCAGTGTTTGACTGATCAAGCTACGAGGGCTAGAATTTTTAGAGGTTCTGTGTGTGTCATGAGGGTAGATTAAAAAAAGGAGGCGTATGTGATTCGACACTATATAGTAATAGGTATACTG
>CP070628.1:23105-29820 GCA_020355985.1 Nitrospirota bacterium
CATTGTGGAGAAGCTTCTGGCACGGGTGGAAGGTTTGCTCGGCGTCCAGCCCGGTACCATCAAGATCAAAGTCCTCTATGAGGAGGGGAATGCGGGTCGGTTCTTGCCTGCGATCGCCTGGGTCTTGCGACGCAGGCTCCTTGGGACCAACGTCGGCCGCTGGGACTACCTCGCCAGCATCATCGAGATGTGGAAAGACGACCCGCAGGGTGTGTTTCCGGATCCGCAGTCTATCGGCATGGCCACCCCGAACATGATTGCATATCAGCGGTATAACGCTCTGATGATGCTCATGGCCGGCATGAAGAATAACGAGCTCAGCCAAGGGGCTCCCATTGGCGGGATGGCGGCGGTAATGATCTACCAACCGACCGATCCCTATGGTCGCTCGCAGTATAACCCACTGGCCCTGCGAGCCATGGTCATCGACAAGATTAGAGAGCGTTTGCTGGGCCTCATCTTTGTATCCGAGGAGCCTCTGCCCGCAGGTCGAAAGCCCACCCTGGAAGAGATCCTCGCCGGAGGGGTGAAGGGACGACTTTACGATACCTATAGGCAAAGCTGGGTTGCCAGCCCCGATCCGTCCTACGTCGCTGCTGGCAATGCACCTTTGCAGGCTCACGTGACGCAGCTTCAAGCGATCCTCGATGCGCCACGAGAGGATGTGGACGTGAAAGGCAAACCGATGCCAACAGTTTCCAGTGGTCTCTCGGACGCGGAGCAAATCCTGCTGCAATCCCGCGACTTGTTGGATTCGCAGGGCAAGATCACTCCCTGGGTCGTCACCGAGGACATGTTCAGTATGCCGGAAAAGCTCTTCACACAAGAACTCTGGGACAGTATCTATGGTGTGCCAAAGGGAGAGATCACTATTGAGCACATCCAGCACGCCTTCTACATGGCAGCCAACTACGGCTTCCAGATTCTCGACGGTAACTTTGCGGCAGCTATCGACGACTACGAGCTTTCGTTGCGTTTTATGAATGATCTTGCCACCTACCGGATCGATGTGTCTTGGTTATGGACTCTTGTCCATCACCGGGCCGTCATCACCAAGGATGGCTTCCTTAAACGGCCAGCACTCACCGAGGATGGACTCACGCCAGCTGAAAACGCTTTCGAGGTCAAGACCGGGACCCGCTTCACCGAGGAGTTGTTCCAGAGGTTGTGGGACTACCACAACGAATGGACGTCCGAGTTCTTCGCTGAACTGGATCGTTTAGGCAATCCGGGCCGCTTTGACCGCGCCAAGGCGCCCGTCATTATGGAGATCCTGAAGCGCCAACTGCTGTCGCCCCGTTATGTCCAGCACAGCGCCCGCGTGCTCTTCGTCTTGGCGCCGGCGAACGCGCAAAAGCGCGTGCAGCTTCTTGATGCGATCTTCACCCTCTCCCGTGAGGAAGTCGTCAAGCGCGTTCATGAAGGCACGCTGAATAAGTCCGCGTTGGATGCTCACGATTATGTCTATGACATTTTTCCAGGGATCGAAGAAGAATAGTCCAAATATTTCATTAAAATTTTTGCGAGGCCTTATTTAAGCGTTTATAGTGTGCCTGGCATGACCCACTCGCCGAGCTTCCGGCACAGATGAAAAAGTTTTAAAACCCTGCCTTTACCGGACGGATTAGCAACGCCAACAAGGCAAGGGCAGTTTCCAGAAATGCAAAGTATGGAGAAAGCATGCAGCAGAACTGGTGTATGTAGCGAACTGCGCGTTAATAAGAATTCCCTTTTTGACAGGCTGTTTACTGACGAAAACTTACAGGGGATTTTGACTTAGTTTGCATATGACCAACTAGACCAAAGCCGATGGGGGGATCAGATGGGGAGACAACATCAAGCAGAAATGCTTACAAAATCATGGGAAAGTGAATCGCGGTGGCAGGGAATCAAAAGACCGTATACCGCCGAACAGGTTGTCAGACTGCGCAATTCAGTTCAGATAGAATACACTTTGGCCCGTCTGGGAGCTGAAAGACTCTGGAATTTGATGCACTCTGAGCCTTTTGTTCAGGCGCTGGGGGCATTGACCGGCAATCAAGCCGTGCAACAGGTGTTGGTGGGATTGAAGGCAATTTACCTCAGTGGATGGCAGGTAGCGGCAGACGCAAATACTGCCGGACAGACATTTCTTGACTAAAGTTTATACCCTTCCGATAGTGTGCCGACCGTGGTTGCGAAGATAAACAATGCCTTGCTTCGTGCCGATCAGCTTCAACACCTTCACGACAAAGGCGACATCCATTGGCTTGCGCCCATTGTTGCAGATATCGAAGCGGGTTTTGGCGGACCTCTCAATACCTTCGAATTGGTTAAATCATGCATTGACGCCGGTGCAGCGGCCGTTCATTTGGAGGATCAGATATCCTCATTGAAAAAGTGTGGCCACATGGGAGGTAAGGTTCTGGCACCGACCTCGGAATTTTTACGCAAATTTGTGGCTGCAAGACTCGCCAGCGACGTCCAGGGTGTGCCGACGATTATGATAGCGAGGACAGATGCCAACGGCGCTCAGCTGGTTCGAAGTGACATAGATCCCACTGACCAACCGTTTTTGACCGGAAACAGAACCATTGAAGGCTATTTCGAGGTGAGAGGCGGTTTGGAGCTTGCCATAGCCAGAGCCCTTGCATATGCTCCTTATGCTGATGTTATCTGGTGTGAAACCTCAACTCCCGATCTGGGTGAAGCGCGGGAATTCGCTCAGGCGGTTCATGATAAGTTCCCTAATAAATTAATGGCCTACAACTGTTCTCCTTCGTTTAACTGGGGGTTGCATCTCGATAATACTATGCTTAGAAGATTTCAGGAAGAACTAGGATCGATGGGATATAAATTCCAATTTGTAACTCTAGCCGGCTTTCATGCTTTAAACGCCTCTATGTTTGAATTGGCTCACGGTTATAAGACGGAAGGAATGGCTGCATATTCACGGCTGCAGGAACACGAATTCGAAATGGAGCGTGAAATGGGTTACAGCGGTGTTAAGCATCAATCTTTTGTCGGGGCGGGTTACTACGACGAAGTTCAAATGATCGTCAGCGGCGGCGAAACTGCAACTGCTGCCTTGAAAGGTTCTACTGAAGAGGAACAGTTTCATACGTGAATTGAAACCTTTGAAAAACGCCCTCTCTTCTCAATTTAGGTGTTAGTTAAACGATTGCTTTGTTCATATGGGAAGATGTCAATAATTTTTCCCGCATTGATGCGAGATTGGATTTGCTGCCAAAAAACCACATCGAATAAATCCTTATGGTGCTCCAAAAAAGTCTTTCTCAAACTTCCCTGCAGCCCCATAAAATTCTGAAGCTCTTCGGGAAAAACATCATTGGGGCCCACGCCGTACCAAGGTTCATCAGACATTACCTCATCATCGCTTCTGGGTTGAGGCATTACTCTGAAATTGCAAGTGGACAACAAACAAAGTTCATCGTAGTCGTAGAATACTACCCGGCCGTGACGAGTTACGCCAAAATTCTTAAGCAACATATCCCCAGGAAAGATGTTTGAAGCTGCCATGTCTTTAATTGCATTTCCATAATCCACCACGGCAACCCGTGCTCTGGCCTCATCGGCTTTTTGCAAGTAGATGTTCAAAGGTGTCACGCGACGCTCCACGTAAACATGTTTGACGATAACTTGATCGTCTTTGATGACAACGTTTTGAGCGGCATTGCGTTCAAGACTGTCTAGCAGATCTTCTGAAAACCGATTACGGCTAAATTTAAGGTGCTCGAATTCTTGTGCATCCACAAGCCGACCGGCTCGATCGTGTTTGAACACCAGGTCATACTTTTCCATGACCGCGTCTCTTGTCGTATTCTTGGGATAAGAAAAGTGATCTTGGATTACCTTGAATACCAAGTCGTAATCGGGTATGGTGAACACCTCCATGACCATGCCTTTTTCACCCTCTGCAAGTTCGAACTTTTTGTTGGACCGACTCAGGTGCTGCAGCAAATCACAGTACAACTCAGACTTGCCGTGTTTGTTGTATCCGATGGAAATGTAAAGTTCTGCAATTCGTTTGCGCGGCATGATGGATTTCAGGAATTGAACTAACTCAAGTGGTGTTGTTACGTTGACGTGAAAATATGAACGAGTGAAGCTAAATAGAATACTGACTTCATTCTCACTCGTCAGCACGGCATCCAATACGATTCCTCTTGGCGTATTCAATAGCGCGAGTACCAGTGGGAAGGAATCTGAACCGCTGATCATGCGACCGACCAGATAGGCTCCCTTGCCACGGTAGAGGACCGGGGCCAGCATGTCTATCCGCTCAATTGGTGATGAATACTCGCTGTCTCTTAGACAATTATCAATCTTTTTGGCCGCCAGCAGCGCATCGCGCTGCATATCTTCGTAAGCCACTTGGTATTCGTAGGTACCCAGGATGGTTTCCATCAACACGGGGATGTTTCGATCTCCGGCATAGGTTCGATACAGGGGTTGAGTAACACGGATGGGTTTGATTCTAGAACAAGTGTCGACAAACTCTATCTCGGGATCCACACCTACCGTGGCGAATATTCTCCGGGTAACCGAATTGAAAAAAGTTTCTGCTAGTTCCCAATCGCCCAACTTGCCGCTCAAACGAGAATAAATAGTTTTGGTGCTTGTCCAGATTTCTTTATCATCGATTTGGTTGTTAAATATACGCTTGATATCAAGAACAACCTGATCCACCACCGCCTTGTAGAGGTCCAGCCTCTCATTTGAATCCGCCTTTATGCCATGCCAGTCCTGATTCTCGAAGCGAGCTTCGGCACGGTGAGTAATCACTTTGAATTTGGCTCGGTATTCATCAAAAGCCTTAAGAACGGTTCTGGCACAAAGTTCGATCAGTTGTCTCCGGGTGGTTTTATTGCTCATAAGGATAATGCATGGTAATACTTTAAAATATTGAAAAGTAATGCTTTCAAACCAAAATTTCACTTTTGTTTTGAGTCGTTTTTCAATTCTGTGAAGCTCCCCGCCTTAAAAAGCGAGGGTTCTGCCTTACGGCAGTGCTTCGCGGCAGGGAGCAGGCCGGTCAAATCAAATATAAGCCTGGACTCGATAATATTATAATTAACATTTAATTGAGCCATAGGATGGTATCATTGTACCAGTTCATTCGCTCAGTTAGAGTAGAATATTGTATATCTTCATTTTGCTTAACAAGGAGGGATGACTAATCTCAAGAAGCTCAGCAGCTTTGGTGCGATTACCTCCCGTGGCCGTAAGCGCTTTGGTGATTAGCTTTTTTTCTATAATCTTTTGGGACCTCTTTATGGAGTAGCCTGCGAATACATCGTCCATTTTATCTGTATATGGCCCTGTTTCCCATTCAGGTGTAAAATTTTCAGGCGAAAGAATCGTATCCTCGGTCAGCACAACCGCTCTTTCAATGACATTTTCCAGTTCCCTGACGTTTCCCGGCCAACTGCGCTTGAGAAGAAGGGACATGGCCGCCGGTGCAATTCCCCTGATGTCCTTATTCAGACTTGCGTTAAACTTATCGATAAAATGCTGACATAATAGAGGTATATCCTCGGGGCGACTCCTGAGGGGAGGCAGATTGATAGGGAAAACATTCAATCTAAAAAACAGATCTTCACGAAAGCTGCCATTTCTGACTTCATCGTCGAGATGTTTAGCGGTTGCAACGATGACCCGAACATCTATTTTCTCAGTTTTTGTATCACCGACCGCTCTGATTTCACTCTCTTGTAATACTCGCAGAAGCTTTACCTGTAATGACATCGGCAACTCACCAATCTCGTCTAAAAAGATCGTTCCACCATCCGCTTCTTGAAAAAGCCCACGCCTGTCTTTATCGGCACCGGTAAATGCGCCTCTTTTATATCCGAACAGCTCGCTTTCAAGCAAGTTTTCAGGTATACCCCCACAGTTTACCGGAACCAAAGGTTTTTTTGCCCTTGATCCTGCGAAATGAATACCTCTGGCAATTAACTCTTTTCCAGTTCCGCTGTCACCACAAATCAATACCGTCGTATTATATTGGGCCGCCTTCTCTGCCAGCTTGAATACAGACTCCATAGACTTGCTTTTGGCAACCAACTCTCCAAAATAATAATTGTCTTGAATCTTTCTTATGCGCTCTTTTAGCCAGCGATTTTCTCTTTTTAGGCTTTCGCGTTCTTCCGCCTTTTTAAGGGTAAGAAGGACCTCATCAGGTTTAAACGGTTTGGTTATAAAATCATATGCCCCTTGCTTCATGGCTTCGATCGCGATATCGACACTCCCATATGCTGACATCATGATCACGGTGGAAGCCCACAGCTTGTCCCGGACGGTTTTAAAAAATTCCATTCCTCCCATATTTGGCATCTTAAGATCGCAAAGGATAAAATCGTATAACGTTCGATCTACCAAAGCCAATGCATCCATGCCATCAGACGCTGTATCTACATGATAACCAGATTTTGTCAGTAGGTTGGTCAACATGTGACGCATATTCTCTTCATCATCAATAATCAGTAACCGTTTATGGCCGCTTGTTATATAATCAGTGTTCCTATCTTTCATTTCTTTCACTTTTCCGTCTATGATCCAATAACCGCTTCTAAAGGGATCTCAATAAAAATTATTATTCTCTGCGTCCTCTGTGCCTCAAGCGAAGCGGGCGGTGAATATAGACTCCACATACCTACTTAGTAAAACTGACATCTAAAGCTTAGCTGAAGGTTTAAATGGCCAATCAATTCCA
>CP070628.1:29920-45488 GCA_020355985.1 Nitrospirota bacterium
ATCTGTTGACTGTGGGTTTGATGGCGATATGAAGGTGAAATGGCAGGTTCATGAGATGGTAGGAGGCTACCATGGCAGGTCGAGGAGGGCAAAGCAAAAAAACCCTTTAGGGCCTGTTTCACGTACCAGGCTTTGAGATTCAAATGAACGTGCTGAAAATTGGCAGAGCAGTTTAGACAGAAAGAAATGCTGGTTCTAGCTCGGGCAAGTACGTGGGAGCTGGTGTTGAGGCTGTTCTATTGAGGATACGAGATTTTTGAGTTTTTCCCCCATTTAACAATATCCATTTGTCTGGATTATCCAGAATGGCTTGGACGAGTTGTGTATGGAGCAAGTGCCCCGCTCGCTTTGCTTCAAAATGTCCTATGACCGGGAAGCCTAAGAGAGAAAGATCTCCAATTAAATCCAGGACCTTATGCCGGACACATTCGTTTGTGAATCGTAATTCCTCTTCATTGACTAACCCTGATTCGGAAAAGACTACGGTATTATAAAGAGAACCGCCCAATCCTAGGCCACGTGACCAGAGAAATTCGATTTCTTGTCGAAAGGCAAAGGTGCGAGCTGCTGCAATGTTTCTGGTGAATTCTGTTGGTGTACAGGAATGTTCGTAGGTTTGTTGTTGAATTAATGGATGCGGAAAGTCGATGTCATAACTGATACGAGGAAGTGCTGAGGGGAGTACGGCGATCGATCTCTGTTCGTGTTGCACATGGATCGGCTGTACAATTTTAATGAAGCTACCTGGTTCTTCTTGGGAAGTTCGCCCACATCCTTCTAGAAGTTCCACAAATGGGGCAGCGCTTCCGTCTGCAGCCGGAATTTCGTTCCCTTGTAATTCGATATAGGCATTATCAATTTCAAGCCCAGCCAAGGCCGCTAAGATATGTTCAACTGTTTGAATCTGGAAGTCGGCTGATTGCAGTGTTGTACAGTGATCGGTTTGCCCTAAATATTGAATGGTAGCTGGGCAGGATAAAACCTGCTTGCCTTCTTGCTTGACGAAGATAATCCCGGTATTTATTGGAGCAGGATGAATGGCGATAGAAGTCGGCTTTCCGGAATGAAGCCCAATGCCTGAGAAAAAACCTGACTTAGAGAGTGTCTGCTGTTGGTGCATATAAAATATATAGCACGTTTGACAATATTTCGAGAAAATTAATGCAAAATTTATACTAATAAGCATGAATGAAAAAATAGGTGTTTTCGGATGAAATTGAAAAACGATGTCCAATTCTGTTGTAGCAATGCAACAGGTGTCTCTTTTTTCGTAAGGTTTTCATTAAAGTTTTCTCTCTAGGAGAGAGGGCAAGTAGGTACTGTTGGAGGGCCTATTGGTCATGGTTAGAAAAATGGTTATCAGTAAAAACTCTTAGGAAACGCAAGGATTCCTCACTAGAAGAAGAGAGAGAATGGGTTTGTGACAATTTTATGATTATTCCTCTATGTTTTCGAGATAATCCAGATGCTTGGAAAATTTCTTCGAATAACGGCCACTTTTTTTGGGGATCTTCGAGTAAGATTTGATGGAAAGTTTCGGGTTTCGTCCGAAGGGTATTGGATAAATGTTGAACAGCTTTTTCAATACTGTGGTAAGGAGGAGCCAAGTTCAGGCAGGCATAAAATCTTTCCAGGTGGGCTCGATATTCTTGCCTAAGTACGTAAATGGGGTCGGAGGACAATACGCAATATTCCCTATCTATCTTGTCAGTACCTGAAGAGGGTTGAATGTCTATGCTAAAGAGGATTTGGGCTGCTTGACAAGTTTTCTGGGAAGGAGGAGCCACTACTTTGGTAAATGGCTAGAAAGAATGATGCAACAAACAAAGCGGGAGGGGAAGTTTGCGGGTTTATTTAATGGCAGCCAGCATATCCTTCATGGCTGGTTCTTTTAATTTTTGTAGAGCTTTGGCCTCGATTTGCCGAACGCGTTCGCGAGTGACTGACATGCTTTGCCCGACTTCTTCAAGAGTCCAAGGTTCATCCTGGCCAATACCAAATCGAAGGCGGATTACCATTTGCTCTCTCGGAGTTAACGATTCCAAGATTCGTTTCACCTGTTGATTGGTTTCCTGCCGAGAAACCGGACCATCCGGGGTGATGCTACTGTGATCCGGAATGAAGTCAGTAAGAAAGGTGTCTCCCTCTCCAACAGGGGTTTCTAATGAAATGGGATCTTGAAACGCTTGGATGGTTTCGTAAACTTTCTCCCGACTGAGTTGAAGCGCGTCACCGATATCCTCCACTTGTGCTTGACGGGCAAATTGTTGAGTGAGCTTCTTGGACGTTCGGGCAATTTTGTTCGAAATTTCGTTGAGATGAACAGGTACCCGGATCGTACGAGACTGATCGGCCAGTGCTCTCGTAATACCTTGTCGTATCCACCAGGTTGCATAGGTACTAAATTTAAAGCCTTTCTGATATTGGAAGCGTTCCGCAGCTTTCATCAGTCCGATATTGCCTTCCTGCACGAGGTCGAGAAACGCTAATCCGTGTCCGGTATAGCGCTTGGCAATATCGACAACTAAGCGTAAGTTGCGTTGAACCAATTCAGACTTGGCTTTTTCTAACTCGTATTTTGCTTTCTGTAACTGTTGGCAAAGCGATTGAACCGACTGCTGTTGATCCGGGTGGGATTTTCCCAATGCCCCCAAAAACGATTTTAATTTTTCAATGGCAGGAGCGGAAAGCCCGCTTAAGTCCAAAGTTTCTTTTAGTAAGGCAACAGCCTCTTCCTTCTCAGAGCCTTTCTTGAGGCCATGTGTGAGTTTCAAACTTTGTTTGATGATGAGTCGGATGTTACGAGATGCTTCATCAATCTTTTTAGCCAGTTCAATTTCTGAGTTTTTATCTAGCAGGGGACGACTACCAAAAGACCGGAAGTACAATGATTCAAGAGCGGGATTGTAGCCCTTGATTAAGGATTTTGTGTCACCTGGTTTTTTCACGAAGTCCCCATCTGTTTCGTGGGGATGTTCCAAGACGCTTTGATATTTCATGATGTGTTCCTAGAGAGTCCTTTTCATCGAAGTTTTTAACGTTTTCAACATGCCATGAAATTGAGATAAGGCTACATACAGCAAAAATCAAGCCTAAAAAACTAACAAACGTGCAGAGAATGTTTGAGCTGGTAAATTCTCTATTATTTGCTTATTACAAATAATTGAATGCAATTATGGGATTTTAGCGAATATGCAGGCCTTAATTTCGTTGAAAATATTGAAGAAATTTAGTCATTGACTATGAATGTTTTCCGGACTGGAAATGGCTTCCTATGCAAGATCGGCAAAACCGGCAATTCTCTGGATGGTCCAAATGGGGAAACTTTTGAATAAGCACAAAAAAAGGAAAGGAGGGGAGGAATTGCGGAGATATTTGACAGATGTGTTAATTTTCCTACACTTCGTTGCAGAAACGGTCTAGATCTTTTTCCTGCCCAATCATGACCAGAACATCACCTTTTTCCACGACATCATCTGGCTTGGGAGTAAAGTTAAAGGTCTCTTCAGTTTTGATGCGGCCTTTAACCATTCGACTCACTTGTTGTTTGATGCCGATAATATTTAAGTTGTGTTTTCCGCGCAATTTAATTTCTTCCAAACTCAGCCCTGAAAGCGAATCTGAGACGGACACCTCTTCAATGCTAAAACCTGGGGAGAGCTCCAAATATTCGATCACGCCGGGAGAAACCAGTCTATGGGCAAGACGGATCGCGGCATCCCGTTCCGGATAAATGACTTCATCGACACCAAGGTTCATTAAGATCTTGCCTTGAATAGGTGCGACAGCCTTGGCCACAATGGATTTTACACCCATTTCCTTGAGTGTTTGGACGATGAGTATGCTAGCTTCAATATTCTCACCAATGCTGACGACTGCCACGTCAACATTTTGGGCGCTGACGGCTTTTAGCGCACGTTCATCGGTGGCATCGCACTGGACAGCGAATGTCGCAATATCGCTAATGGCTTGGATGCGTTCCTCATCTTTATCGATAGCAAGTACTTCACATCCTTTTTCGACCATCGTTTGGGCAACACTGTATCCAAAACGCCCAAGGCCAATGACCGTAAATAATCGTTTCATGAGTTAGGAAGAAAAAAGGAGTAAGAAAAAAAGAAACCGTGGCTTGGTAGCGAAAGGGCCAAGAGCAATGTTGGGATATTTAGACAATTTTGAGAATGGGATGGATGACGAATTAATCATAAGGCTGATAGGAAGGGGTGTCAAGAATGCGATGATGAGGTTGAAGCGAGACTTGTCCCTTTTGTAAAACGGTGTCCTCCCTCATTTTGAAGGGTATCGATGGAATGAAAACTCTTGGTAGTATGCCGATTCTATGAAATATTTTCAGTCGGGCGAGCGCATCCATTTGATTGATAAGAAAGAACGGCATTATGCCCTGACGCTGAAAAGCGGAGAAGTGTTTCAACATAGCGGTGATCGAATTCCCCACGATGCGATTATTGGCAAACCTGATGGCACCACAGTGGAATTTTCTAACAGCAAAGTCATGCTTGCCATTCACCCGACGATTGGAGAATATGCGTTAAAAATGCCCAGAGGGGCGCAGGTCATTTATCCCAAAGACCTTGCCATTATTCCGACGTGGGCGGATATTTATCCCGGTGCAAGAGTGTTCGAGGCGGGAGTGGGATCTGGAGCGCTCACCATGGCGCTATTACGAGCGGTGGGTGATCGTGGGTGTGTGGTCAGTTATGAAATACGAGAAGATTTTGCCGCTATTGCCTCCAAAAATATAGAACGGTTTATGGGAAAGGTGCCTAACCATTTTTTGCAAATTCGGGATGCCTATGAGGGCATTGAGATAGGCGAAGGGGATTCAGCTTGGCTGTTTGATCGGGTAGTCTTAGATATCCCTGAACCATGGCAAGTCGTTCCTCATGCTGCTCGATCTTTGCGACTTGGCGGGCTCTATCTCAGTTATGTGCCAACGGTTCCACAGGTGATGCAGACCGTTCAAGCCTTGGAGGAGAGCCAAGTGTTCACGTTAGTTCAGAACTTTGAAACTCTTCTCAGGACGTGGAATGTAAATGGCCGTAGTGTGCGTCCGGATCATCGGATGGTTGCTCACTCAGGTTTTATTACGGTCGCGAGGAAAGTGGATACCCGCATGGGGCATTTGGATTCATTTAATGGAACGACAGATGCGCTGAGTCATGATCCTAATGTCATCAAGGAGGATGAATATATTGAGAACGAATTAGAAATTCCCTGAGCCTGTTTGGCCCAACCAGCAAAATTAGGTGTCTATGAACGCTGCTGTCAAAACTATTCTGATTGCGGATGATGATGAAGACCTCAGGTTGCTGGTGCAGGTCACCCTTGAAAACCCTACCTACCGAATTCTTACAGCAGCGGACGGGTCCAAGGCATTAGACGTCGTTCAGCAATGCCGTCCCGATTTGCTGATTCTTGATTGGATGATGCCGGGCCTCAGCGGCTGTGAGGTCATCACCCAGCTTCGTCAAAATCCAGAGACCGTCACCATTCCGGTGGTTATGTTGACGGCTAAAGATGGCTTGGAAGCTCATGAGAAATTGGATTTGCTTGCACTTGCGGGATATTTAGTTAAACCCTTTAGCCCACTCGAGTTGATCAAAAAGGTTCGAGAGGTTTTGGATACATGAGATCCAAATCCTCAAAACCTAATGGAAGCGGGCCTCGCCGCGTTCGGAAAAAGACCACGCCATCGACGAAATTAGAAGTTACTCAAGACCAGTTGGAGGCTGCTCGTTCTCAGTTGTTGGTCTATGCCCAAGATCTTAAGCAGATGCTGGATAATGAAGAGAAAAAAACCCAACAGCTCAAGCAGGCTCATGCTCAATTACTCACATATGCCAAAGATCTCAAAGTTGCTCTCGATGTCGAGCAACATAAAAATAATGAGTTGGAGCAGGCCTACACGGATACGATGTTCAGGTTGGCTAGGGCCTCACGGTATAAAGATGAAGAGACTGGGGCTCATATTGAGCGCTTGAGTCACTATGCTCAATCAATGGCCTTGTTCGTGGGCTGGAATCCCAGTCGAGCACAGGGATTATTTGCTGTGGCGCCGATGCATGACGTGGGGAAAATTGGTGTGCCGGATGCGGTGTTGGGAAAAAATGGGCCGCTTACCGAGGAAGAATGGGAAGCGATCAAGCAGCATCCCCTCCTGGGCGCAAGTTTGTTGAGTGGGTCAGCGTCGCCCTTGCTAGAGATGGCCAAGGAGGTCGCGCTTACGCATCATGAGCGATGGGATGGGAGTGGATATCCGTGTGGTTTGAAAGGGGCGCAGATTCCGATAACAGGACGAATTGTGATGCTGTGTGACCGATATGATGCCTTACGCAGCCAGCGACCTTATAAATCAGCCTTTTCGCATACTAAAACGCTAGATATCATGCTGAATGGTAATGAGCGGACCAAGCCGACACATTTCGACCCAATGTTATTGGAAGCATTTCGAGAGATGCATCATCAATTTGATGAAATTTATTCCACGGTTGAAGCTACGGCTGATCCTTGAAGCTGAGAATGAAGGAAGCGTTATCGAGGATGCTCGATAGGGTACTTGGCTTTTTCCCACGCGTTCATGCTGCCCTCGACATTATAGACATTGGTATAGCCTAAACTCATGAGGGTTTCTGCCGCGATATTGCTGCGATGACCTGATTGGCAATAGACTACGATATGGCTATCCAGCTCAGATCGTAATTCCTGATGCCGTTCTTGGATTTGCCGAAAATCGATATTAAAATCAGTTCCGGGGATAAAGCCTTCCTGATGTTCTTCCGGTGAGCGGACGTCAACAAGGACAAACCCCTTTTGGCTTGCTTGACTGGCTTTATCCATCCCGGCTTTCAGTTGCTGGACGGATAAGAGGTAGGGCTCAGCTTTCGTGTGACTTGGTGCCAACGCCAATAAGAAAAGAATAAGAAAACTGGAAAGGGCTATTCGCAGCATTATTCGGCTCCTTCATAAAATGAAAACTGATTAAACACCGAGTGGAAGGACGAAAACAGATCAGACTATCTCTTAAAATTGTAAGTCTCACTGAAAGACATGGTCAAGCACATGGTGCCAGGAAACAGGCCGATAGCCTGTTTCTGGGAATTTACAAGGAGGACGGAACCGTTCGTTTTAAATCATCAAGCGTGAGGAGGGAGAAGAGGGTCAGGCCATGCTGTGTAAGATGGTCGTGTCTGGCAGATTCGGATCGATCAACAATGACAAAAGTGTGACTAACCTGTAATCCCTGATTGCGTGAAGCATCCGTGGCTTTCAGGAGTGAGCCTCCTGTGGTGAAGACGTCATCCACGACCACAGCCTTTTCACCCTGTTCAAAAGTGCCCTCTATCAACTTGCCCAAACCATGGTCTTTGGGCTGTTTGCGGACCACGAAGGTGCGCCAGGCTTTTTTGGGGTCAACAGAAAAAGCCAAATCAGAAATACTCGTCGCAAGGGGAATAGCGCCAATCTCCAATCCGCCAATCAAATGAAAATCCAGGGTTTTGAGAAGATCAAAGGCCAATTGAGCCACAAGGTGACGTGAGTAGGGGTGAGCCAATACAATACGGCAGTCCACATAATACGGGCTGGTCTTTCCTGAGGCTAAACGAAAACCCTCTTGGGTATTCCATTTGAAGGCTTCAAGGTCGTGAAAGGCTTGAATCAGGGCGTCTTTGGACATGGGTGACAATACGATAGAGTGGTGAGCACAAATGATCGAGAATTAAGAAGTGTTTTCTACCATTATGTCTTTCGGAATCGCAAGGAGACATGGTGCAATCTGTAGCGTGGCTCAATCTAGTCCAATAATGTTGTGCCGAACATGGCAAGAGAATCGTCAATGAACCAACAAAATTTTTATGTGAGTTGATCAGCGAAAAGGAGCATGGGCGATGTACAAAGTTAAAAAGCGACCGGTCAAAAAAGAGAAACCGCCGGTCTTGTATAACATTTTAGAGAACTATACTGACCACGATCCGCCGGGTAACGTCATGGTCTGTGCCATGACTGGGGCTGACAATCTCGTTATGCGCACACAAGTCCTTTCGGAGAGCTATGACATTCCACAAGAAACCGTCGAACGATTACTCACCGAGGGCGGGGTTTACCTCTATCCGCAGGATGGCCTTTTGGTCACCAAAGGAGCGTTTGTCTCTAAGGTGGATTCTGCCGGTAAAGAACCCACTCAGACTTGGATAATGGATGTCGAACAATATGCTGCTGCCGAACGGTTACGTCAGAGTTATGGATTGACAATCGAAGAGGCCATGGAGCGAGTGTTTTATCGTGGGCTGCCGCAAGAATTGCAGGATCGACTCAAACAACCGAATTTAGGTTTGGATTATGCCACGCTTGAATCTGTGGTCGCGGCTGGCGGGGACATTCGGTATATCGATTTTCGAAAAGACTGGTCACCGCATTTTAAACGGAAATGCGTTATGCCGGATGGACGGTTAATCGAAACCAGCGGATTACAGGACTTTGCGGAATTGCATGGAATAACCGTGGAAGACGCCCGCACCTTATTGGATCATGGGGGGACGTTGGAATTAAAGGATCGAGGTGTGTTGGCCTGCCAGATTATCAACGGGCAACCTTCCGTCGCGCGTTTTAATTCACGGCAATATAGCAAAGCTAAGTCTCTGGCTAAGGAAAAAGAATTACATCTCTTAGACGCGCTCAGTGAAGTGGCCTATCAGGATCCGATTCTTATGCGGGCTCTCAGCCGCGCTGAAGCGTCTTCTTCCTAAAAATTTCAATCAACATGCAGATAAGATGTTGGATTTAGGCCCGGCAGCCGAGCCTCTTTTCTTTCGAAAAATGCCCCAAAAACATTCATGACGCGTCTGGCCAATTAAAAAATGCCGCAAACGCAAGTCACAGGAGGTCGGGCCTAAGAGGATTCGCTCAGACAAGGCCCGCCGATTGTTAAGAGCGTTCACCCTTGAGGCCAGACGGCAGGAGTTGGTCAGGAGAAAGTCGAAGGTTTTTGGGAATGACTCTTTTGGCCGCTCTGCACCTCGCTTGAGCGCGGTTGTTGTGGTCGTTGATTGAATAGTTGGTCAGCAACTCTAGTGGTCCCACGTACAAGAATGGGCGGGAATTATTCATATATTCCTCTAAAGTTTGGGACTCGGATTAGGTCGTGGATGGGGGCTTCACAGCTTTTCCTGCGATGGCCATTATGAGGGTGTGAGGAATCATTTTGCTGATCCATAATGCCAGGCGACCTTGCCAGCCTATCGTTACTACTGTGCGTTCGGATTTCAGGGCGCGCAACGAGGTTTGGACGACTTGTTGCGGAGATTGTGCAAAAAAGACCTGTTTGGGTTTGTGCCCGGCGGATTGATGAAAATCGGTGTCCGTAAAACCTGGGCAGCAGACTTGTATGGTGACCCCCTGATCTTTTGTTTCACGGGCCAGCCCTTCTGAAAGGGTTATCAGGAATGCTTTTGTGGCTGCGTATTCCGTCATGTAGGGGATAGGAAAGAATCCGGCAACAGACGCCACGGTGATGATGGCGACTTGTTTGCGAGCCAGCATGGCGGGCAAAAATAATCGTATACTTTCCACAATGGTGTTCATATGAAGCTGGAGCATGTCTCGAATCCTAGCCAGTGGCATTTCCGCAAAATCTCCATACAGTCCGAAACCGGCATTGTTGATGAGTACGGACACTTCTGCTCTGTGTGATCGAGCTAGGTTATACAACGTTTCAGCCGCCTGAGGTTGGCTAAGATCCAGCGATTCCGTCCATACCTCTCTCTGATACACACGATGAAGTTCATGTCTCAAGGCCTCGAGTCGAGTGCTATCGCGTCCGACCAAAAATAAATCATAGCCTTGTGCAGCTAATGCTCGAGCGTATTCAGCACCTATGCCTCGTGATGCCCCGGTGATGACGGCGAACGGCAGCGTCTGGTCCATTTCTATCCTCTACCCCTTTTCCTTCCTTCAGCAGGCAAGTGGTTTCTCTTGCAACGGTAACTGAGAAATAGCCCTAGAGGAATTGCTAGTCCAGCATTCTGTTGCCCTTTTAGTATATCTAAAAGGGCAATGGCCGAAAAATATAAAGAACGAAGCAGATTTGGCCGACAAATTCTTTCATGTGAGTGCTAGCTAGCAATCATCTGTGTGTAGAATGGCGCGCATTTCACAGGAATGAAGCCCAAGCCGTGACCATTGGAGGAAATGATTCATATGTCCGAGTCATATGAGGCTGAATCGGCCACAGGGGTGCTAGAAGCGGTAGAGGCTGATCCCCAAGCCTCAATGCCTTCCCAAGCCGGAAGTTTAGAGCAAGCGTTAGCAGAAATTGAAGAGCAAGCAGCCGATCTTGTGAAAACGACCAAGCAGGTGATGGCGTCGTTTAAAAAGATAAAAGATGCCGCCAAGGTGGGTGATCTCGTCAAGCTTCGAAAATTACTTGAGGAAGGCAAATCGGCAACATTGAACTTGGGATGTGATTTTGTCAAGACACAAGAACGTCTCAACTTTGATGAGGCCAGTTATCTTGCAGGAAAAGACTTTCGTCAGGAACTCCTTTCCACTGCCCAACAAATGGGCGTGAACCTCTATGAACATGATGGGTATTTGTTTTCCTATCCAGTTCTCTTGAAAATCTTGCATAAGGAACGGGCTGTGTCCATCGACCGTATCCGGGAAAGCCGTTTGCGCCCATCCGTGCTTGTCAAACGTCTCAAGGAAGTTCAAAACAAACCATTGCGGTTTAAGCCGCGGACATTTTTGGAAATGCTCTATACAGCCTATTCCATTGTGGTGGCGGGTCGCGGCAAGCATTTGATCGGGAAAGGGACTGTCATTCCTCTGTTGGAATTGTATCAATTGTTAACGTTATTGCCGTGGCAGGCTAGTGAATATACGCGGCAGGAATTTGGCCGAGATGTCTATTTGCTGGATAAAATGGGAACGATTACAACGAAAAATGACTACCGTGCAAATTTTCATGCCAGTACGGGCGTTCGGGACGTTTCCAAAACGTTGACGGTGATTGCACAGGGAGGACGGGAGAAAACCTATTACGGGATTTCCTTTGTCAAAACAGGATGACCACGAGTGGCTTGTTATTTAAGTTTCCCTAGGGGGAACCGACAAGTCGAAGCAGAGTAAAAGGATATTAAGGGAAAAACTATGTCACCACAAGAATGGTTGAAGGTACTCAAGGTCGCCTATCTCCAAGGATTTATTCGACGAGGAGGCTCGGCGGTCAAGTTCGCGGTAGTCGAGGAAACACAAGGCACCAAGACTGTGCTAGCTGGAGTCGGCGAATTAGCCCGAGAGGAAGGTTTTGTCACAATCGAAGCTGATTCCCAGGCAACTAAAGTACAACTCATTGATTTGTTGTTTCGGGAAATGGCTAAGAATATAGATTGGGAGGCCTTGGCCTTTGAATTTGTTGAAAAACTTTTTCATGAGAATGAACGTCAAATTCCAAGCCAACGTGAGGAATGCAGCTGGTCGTCTCTCGCGACCTTGAATAATTGTGATGAAGCTACCATTCAACGTGATGTGAATTCTTGGTTAGAAAAAAGTTTATTCAATGATTTCCAGATGAGTCGGGAATTTCGTTTGGCGATGATTCAATTATGTTTAGCTCAGCTTGATCCTTCAGGGCGTCAGTCTAAAGAGGTTGGTGCGATTCAAGCCTGGCTCCGTGGAGAGTTGCGACAAATGGCTGCTCTCAAAAAATTGCTCATTTTCCAAAAGGTCAGTCGTAGCAATGCACGTGACTTGATTGCCTCTTTTGCGCATTGGGTGCGTCTCTTGGGAAAACCGGGAGTGGTCTTGACGATTGATATTTCAGCGTTCATGGGTGCCAAGAACGCAGGGTCCTCCAAGACGGTGAGTTATTCACCTTCCGCCGTGATGGATGCCTATGAAATGTTACGGCAGTTTATCGATAGCAGTGACGATATAGAAGGGTTATTGTTGGTGGTCGTCACGCCCAAAGAATTTCTTTCCAATCAACGCTTAGGGTTGAATCGTTATGAAGCCTTGAAACTTCGTATCTGGGATGATGTGCGGGATAAGTTCCGCCAAAATCCTTTTGCGCCGATGGTTCGGTTAACGGAACAATCCGAACTGTTCGAATCGGATCGGTTAGTAGCACGTGTGGGAAGCCGGAAGGATGATGTCCAGCATCAACGGGTCATCGAGTCTCTTCGGGCAGGTGTCCCAAGCCCTGGTGCGGTCAAAGCCTTAGGGTGTCCTCAACCGACGGTAAAATCCAAATTTCAGCAAATGCTACAAGATGCGGAAGCCAGTATTCACAAAGGCTGGACGACAAAGGGACTGTTAATTGAGGGTGGTTTTGGTACAGGAAAATCGCATTTATTAGAATCGCTCAGGCATATGGCTTTGGAGTCACGGTTTGTCTGCAGTAAGGTTGTGATTAGTAAAGAAACGCCTCTATATAGCCCCGCATTGATGTTTCGCGCGGCAGTGGGCGCGGCTGATATTCCTCAAAAACGAGGGGATGTTCTTGCCGAAGTTGCCGCTGATTTAAATTTTAAAAGTCCCCAATACGCAGATTTCTACGAATGGGTGCATCGTCAAGGTGGAGAAATCGATGGGCGGTTTGCCGCGACATTGTTTCTCTATGAACGGATGGTGAATGACCCAGAATTGAGCCATCGCATGATTCGATTCTGGGCTGGTGATCCATTGACAGATGCTGAAATCAAGCGGTATCTCAAATCTTGTGATACCAATGCGTCATATCGATTCGAGCGTGTCTCCCCTATGGAAATGGCATTGCAAAGGTTTAAATTTGTTTCACGACTTATGATTGCCGCTGGGTATTCTGGGTGGATTTTGTTAATTGATGAAGCGGAGATTATTGGCCGCTATTCCTTTAAACAACGAGCTCAATCGTATGCAGAATTGGCTCGATGGTTAGGGCGTCTCGAGGCCTCAAGTTTTGCTGACCTTGGGTATAAATCGGGATTAGCAGCGGTAATGGCTTTAACTGATGATTTTCAAAGTGCTATCTTGGATGAAAAAAATGATCGGGAAAAAGTCCCGGAAAAATTACGGGAAACGGGCTCGGAGACGGATTTGGTGCTGGGTCGGCAGGCCGAACAAGGTATGCGCTTGATCGAGTGTGAGCGAATTCCTTTGGTGGGTCCATACGATCAATTGGTGGAAGATATCTATCATAAGATTCGTGCGATTCACGGTGCGGCCTATGGATGGGATCCTCCACAGGTGCCGACAATTGAACGCCTTTCAAGCACTCGAATGCGTGAATATGTGAAGGGATGGATTACCGAATGGGATCTGAAACGATTAGCCCCGAACCAAGAGGTTGAAATCGAGTTGACGGAAATTAAACAGGATTATTCAGAGGATATTGAATTGGAAGGTTCGCAGGAAGATGCCTTACAGCCTGCTTTAGCCGAATCTCCTTAGTTCTTCAATGTCGTTGCCTTGAATGTGCATCTTAATGGTGCCGTCAAGTCGTGAAAAAGCGTAACACACAGACCTTACTTAACAAAATTTAAAGGATACGCCATATGGAGTTACGGCCTCAGGAATGGTTTCAGACGATTCGGCAAGAATATTTTCAACGATTTGTGGGGCAGGGTGGCTCGTCTGTGAAATTTGTCGTGACGCCTTCCGATACTGATCGAGCGCACGTGCAGGATCAATTGGTGGCTCTGGCCCAGAAGGAAAATTATACCTGTGTCAGCGTTGATGCCAAAGATACCAAAATTCATATGATGGACAAGTTTTTCCATCAAGTGGCACGTCGGATTCAATGGGATGCATTGGCTTCACAATTCGTGCGGCGCCTGCTTCAAGAAAATGGCTATCAGATCCCAGAAGGCCGAGAGGATTTTTCTATGGCCGGGGTTGCTCGCATGAATGAGCGAGCCGAACCATTGTTGCGGCGGGATTTAAATAGCTGGTTGGAACGCGCGATTTACCGTGACACGCAGATGTGTCAAGAATTTCGGATGGCGATGATTCGCCTCTGCTTGGGGCAAATGGACTCAGGGGCGGAAAGCCCTTTTATGACCGAACCGGTGAAGGCCTGGTTATGTGGAGAGTTGCGTCAAATCTCAGCGTTAAAAGAGGCCCTTATTTTCCAAAAAATCGTCAGGACTAATGCCCGATACATGTTCGCATCGTTATCCCGTTGGTTGCGACTTGTTGGGAAAACTGGCTTGGTGGTCTCGTTGGATTTGAGCCGATGCTTGGAAAGTAAAAAGTCGACTTCTCCGGAGGGCTTGTATTATGGAGTCTCGGCGACGCTTGACGCCTATGAAATGCTGCGACAATTTATTGATGGAACGGATGAGCTGGAAAGTCTCTTGTTGGTGGTGTCTGTCCCTCCGGAATTTTTGACGGATACACGTCGTGGGCTCAACCGATACGAAGCGTTGAAATTGAGGATTTGGGATGAAGTCCGTGATCGGAAATATCAAAATCCATTAGGTGCGCTGATTCGATTGTCGGCATCTGAAAATTCACAAAACGGGATAGAAGGTAATGCCGAATCCTATGAACAGGCGGCTATGGCCAATGGTGATGTTAGTCATCAACGAGCAATAGAAGCTTTACGATCTGGAGTGCCCAATCGAGATGTGGTGAAAGTCCTAGGTAGTCATCAACCTGACCTCGAAGGGAAATTTCGACGATTGTTGCAACAAATGTCTACGCAGGCACCTCAGGGGATTCCTACCAAGGGCTTAGTGATTGAAGGGGGATTTGGAAGTGGAAAATCACATCTCTTAAAAGCCTTACAACATGTCGCCCTGGAACAGAACTTTGTCTGTAGCCCAATTGTGATTAGCAAGGAAACGCCATTCTATAATGTGGCCACGTTGTTTCGATCGTCCATCAATGATGCCATCGTTCCTGGCAAACAAGGCGACGCCCTAACCGAAGTGGCTGGGGATTTAAATTTTCAAAGCCCTCAGTATGCTGAATTGTATGATTGGGTTCATCGAAAGGAACAGGGTTGTGATTCTCATTTTGCCGCCACGTTGTATTTGTATGAACGGATGATCAATGACCCTGAACTCAGCCACCGGATAATCAGATTTTGGGCGGGAGATCCTTTGAGCAATGGACAACTGAAAAAGTATCTCCAAGGTTGTGCCCCGGAGGTTCCCTATGTTTTTGACAAATTGTCAGCCCAAGATTTGGCTTGGCATCGCTTTCAATTTGTCTCACGCTTGATGATGGCCGCAGGCTATAAAGGGTGGATCTTGCTCATCGATGAAGCTGAAATTATTGGCCGGTATTCCTTTAAGCAACGGACGAAGTCTTACGTCGAAATAGCTCGCTGGTTAGGAGCGCTGGAGAACAAGATGTGTCCGGGAATTTCAGCCATTGTGGCGCTGACGGATGATTTTCAAAGTGTAGTATTGGATGAGAAACAAGATGCCCACAAAATTGAGCAATTGTGTCAGGAATCAGAAGGTGGTGATGGGACCAATCTTGCTCATGCGGCCCTTCGAGGTATCCGTCTTATCGAACAGGAGAGTGAATCGCTTATTCGACCATATGACCCTATGGTTGATAC
>CP070628.1:45588-49209 GCA_020355985.1 Nitrospirota bacterium
ACCGTCCATTCAAACCCACTCCATTCGGAAACATAAATCCGAAAAAAATCACGGTTTTCATCCGCAAAAGCCAATTTCACTCGTATGACCTCCCGCAGTTTTTCAGGAGCGGTAGATCCACTTTGAGTGGCTTCTTTCAGAAGGTTTAGTAGTTCCTCTACTTTTACCTCCACCAAGGAAATATAGATTTCTTCCTTACTCTTAAAAAATCGGTACACGGTGCCCATCGCAAATTGAGCCGATTCAGCAATTTCCGCCATACTGGTTTTAAAAAACCCATTTTGAGAAAAAATTCGCTCAGCCGCTTGAAGAATTTCTTCCCGCCGAGCTTCATATTCTCGCTGTTTCCGTTGAGACCGTTGATCCATAAATGCCCTCTATAACTTAGATCTTATCAAATATAATGAATGGTCATTCTAATATATGAATAAAAGTTAGACAATATAGAATATTTATTCATTTAATGATACTGACCCTCATCGGTTAGCTTTGGCAAGTACCTGAGGCAGGTCACAACAAACAGGACCAGGCTACATAGCCAATCGGTCGTTCACGGAAGAAGAATGATGAATGACGAGAGCGGCGAGAAGAGCAAAAACTTTGAAGATCTCAATCTATTGCAAATTGCCTATGGCGCCTCATCTTGCCTTCGATGGGGCGATCCTCCAAATACGACATGTTGAAATTAGCTGACCAAAGCCCCTTCGCCATGTGGCCCGCCAGAGACCCCACCGGACACGATAAACGCCATGACTTCCGAACTTTCCACTTCCAAGGGACGAACCTGATCTTTTGGAAAGACTAAGAGGTGTCCGGCAAAGTTATAGGATTGTGGAAAATAGACCGCCACATGGTTGAGCAACCCCAAAAACTCTAAATCCGTTCGAGTCACAAATCCCACCGCTTCGCCATGCCCTCCAGGGGATAGGGAAACTAACACTGGCTGATCAAATCGTCGCTTTTCCCCCATAAACGCGGCAATCAAATCTTTAATCGAGGTGTAGAGCATTTTCACAAATGGCGCTTTAATCAACACACCCTCCATCATATCCAACATCTTTTGCACGAACACGGTTGACGCATATCGCCCAGTTAGGGTGATGAGACCAAGGGTTATTAAAAACCCCACCCCAGGAATCGGAATATTCAGCCACCCGTCAATCGCTTGCAACACAAGCCAGGCCACATACAAGGTCGTCACCACCGGCACAAGGATTAATAGACCTTCAAAAAAGTTCCTAGCCAGATCATTCATATTCATGTTGTCCCAAAACTTGGGTCGTTGTAATTGCATATCGCCCTACCCCCGTGAAAAGGTGAATAACTGCATGTTCATCTCACCGGATCGGATTGAGACTTTTCCTGAAAACTCAACAATCCATCGCAAAAACTGTATACTGCCAGACCGTCTGCCAGGGAAGGAATGTACCCCACCACCCAAAGTCGCACAAGCGCCAGACAATGTTCAATATGAGGAATAGAGGGTAGTTACAGGGAACATAGCAATGCAGTACAATCAATGCATCATTTTCTCAGAAGGGAGAGCACTCATGGCACAAAGCAGATCGGGGACAACGCCACCACCGACCGATTCCCCGGAAACAGAAATTCTACATGTAGTTATCAAACGAGATGGGAAACTCGTGAACGCCAATTGGGGCCTCCACCCTAATCTGAAAGAAGAACTGAAGCCAGAGGAATTGAAAGAACTTTCAGAAATTATGGGGAAAGTCACCAACATTGTCGGGAAACGATTTGCTCAAATCCTCACCCAAGCCGAAGAAGACGTATCAGGGACCGCATAAGCTAAATCTGTTGTATCTAGCATACTCCCGCATGTTCGTTCTCTCGCCATCCTGTCTTCTCATTCCTGGTTCAATTGATAAAATCCTCTCATTTCCCCTTTGCCCGGAGACTACACCGATTTCCGCAGGTATCCATTGGCGCGAAACCACGCCACGGCATTCTGAATAGCCCCTTCAACAGAATGTCCCGGATAATCTAATTCCCTCTGGGCCTTGGAACAATCGTAATGCTGCATATGGGAAATCACTTCCACAAAAAACCCCGGAAGAAACGGTGGCCTCCTAAGGATGGAACTGAATAACCGTTCTCCAACCTTGGCTCCCATGCGTGCCAGCCAAAATGGAACAGGAAATAATGGAGGTCGGACTCCAACCACTTCTGAGATCAGTTCATTGAGCTCTTTTTGCGTCGTGTTCCAATTCCCCACAAGATACCGCTCACCGACTCGTCCTCGCTCGGCTGCCCTGATCATGGCGACCGCCACATCTCGAACGTCGATCACATTCACGCGCCCGGGTATATAAACGGGCATCTGTCCCTTAGCAATCATGAGGATGTGTGTCCCGCTCGTTGGCCGTTGGTCATATGCTCCAAAAAATTCTGTCGGAATGATCACAACCGACGGAATCCCCTGGCCAGCCGCTTGAAGGATCTTATCTTCCATGGTGGCCTTAGCCATGAGGTATGGATTGCGGGTAAACCGCGTGGAAAAAGCACAGGTTTCATTCGCAGGATGCCCGGGATTCTTTGGAAATCCCACGGTTGTCAGCGTACTCGCATAGACCAAACGCTCAACCTTCGCTGCACGAACGGCTTCCAACAAGGAGGCAGTTTCTTTGAGGGCCTGCCCTTTGGCGGCATCAACCGAAATGGTCCGAGTAGGATAATAGCCCGCGGCATGATACACCACTTGTACCCCCTCACAGGCACGACGCAATGAAGCCCCGTCGTTGAGATCGCCAACGACCCCTTGGACGTCCAACCCCTCAATGGTGGAAGTGTTACTAGTTGATCGGTGGAGGACACGCACCTGATGCCCATGTTCCAAAAGCGCTCGAATCAGGTTCGCACCAAGTTGGCCCGTTCCACCAATAACTAAAGATTTCATAAAGCAAGCATTGCTTGGAATTTAGAATTTAGGACATACGGGAAGAGCTATCAAGGGAACCAAGCGAGCGCCACATACCAACCTGACATGCTCAATTGCCCGTCATGTATGTGAACGAAAGCCTAGCGGCCGAAATTCTGAATCGAATTGAAATCCGCAGACCCGGGAGAAGAAAAATCTGGCGGGGACTCCCCCGTACGTATGAGTGAAATGGCAAGGGGAATCATATTAGAAAAATCTTGGAAGGCACCGACCAACTGTTGCCCATTCTCCGACAAAGTCGTGGTGGATTGCCCCATCGTCCCTAACGCCGTGCGATACATGATCTCTAATTGATTGCCCTGCAATTGTCCTTCACCCTGTGCGGTCACGGCAGTCCCTAAAATATTGGTTGTCACCTCAGTCATCGTGACATGATGCCCCTGCTGACGTAAGACATAGGAAATGGTGGGTTCGTCTGGATTTTTCCAGACTCCCGTCACATTCGGCTCCCGCCCCTCTTGTAACGTCGCGCTTAACGTTCGCCGCTCCCCGGAACGTAGTTCAATGGTCCGGTTCCAAGAACGAAATCCATCCTTAGTTACCATGACGTCATAATCCAAAGGCTCCAAATC
The DNA here is from genome assembly GCA_020355985.1 of Nitrospirota bacterium. Next base: position 49,117 of record CP070628.1, read on the forward strand.
ACGGAGCACGATAGGCCCTTGAGCTGTTTCCCCAACAAATTCTTCATCAACAAAGACTTGGGCATCGGCCGGGGTCGTCTCAATGACCAAGGT
>CP070628.1:49309-52095 GCA_020355985.1 Nitrospirota bacterium
CGCCCAACAGAGATTCCTTCCATTTAGTCATCACTTCTGGCCCCACAGCAGAAATATCAGCCACTGTCAGAATGAACATTTTTTGGAGAACCTCTATGGTTTTCATCTTCCGTGCAAAGGTCAGAATAATTTTTGGATCATTCAGGTCTCGGCGGAAGGCAGTATGGGACATCACCAAGTGGTGAAACACAAGATAGGTCAGCACTTCTCGGTCTTGCTGAGACAGGTCCAACCGGTCAGCCATTTTATGCGCAATCTCTTGTCCAATTTTACTATGGTCACCAGGTCGCCCTTTTCCTAAATCATGCAACAATACGGCTAAATGCAGAATATCCTTGCCTTGAATCTGCCGATAGACCTCACCAATAATCCCTTGATTGTCTTGCAATCGTTCTGTTTCTTTCACCGCTAACAGGCTATGTTCATCCACCGTATACTTATGATACTGGTTGAACTGCATGAGCCCTCGAACTCGAGCAAAGGCCGGAACGATTTTTTCCAGCAGGCTGGCTTGATGCATTGCTTCTAAGGTTTGCCCAATTCGTCCTGGCCGATTCAGAATGCCACGAAAAATCTTACTCACTTCCTCAGTATGAAATTGTTCGTTAGGGATCGTGGTTAAATATTGGGATAATTCATTCAAAATTTTTGAATCAACGGGGATAGATTGATCATGCGATAGTTCAAATAATCTCAGAAGCCAAACAGGGCTTTCCAAAACACCGTGTAATTTTTCTGAGGGAATCGTAAGCCGATTGTTTTCTATTCGAAAATTTCCCTCAATCAATGAATTGGGCCACCACCGTCGCATTCGGTCTACCCAAGATTGCTCCTGTGCCTGTTCAAGAAATCGCATGCAGCGATCATGCAATCCCATGGTATGCCGAAAATACTGCTGCATAAATTGTTCAACGGCTAACAGATTGGGAAGGTCCGATAAACCATAGATTTCTGCTAGCCGAACCTGATCATCAAAGGTGAGAATATCCTGCGCTCTTTTTGCCTCAAAATGCAGAAACCCTCGGACGCGCCACAGAAATTCTTGTGCCTCTTGCAATACTTGATAGTCTTGAAATGCCAAAAGGCCTCGATTGGAGAGTTCCTGAATGGTTCCCACTCCAAATCGGGCCTGACCTACCCATTGAAGCAAATGGATATCCCGTAATCCGCCTTTACTTTTCTTAATATTCGGTTCAAGTAAAAAAACCGTTTCCCCAAATTTTGCATATTCTCGCTGTCGCTCTTCGATTTTATCGAGCACAAATCGTTTTGCCTGTCGTTTCAGAATTCGTCGATCAAATTTTCTTTGAAATTCCTGAAACACGACCGGATTGCCTCCCAAAAACCTGGACTCCATCAGAGAGGTACAGGCAGGAAGATCTGTTTCTGCAATCGAGAGACATTCCGCAATAGATCGGACACTATGTCCGACCTGAAACCCTAAATCCCACAAGTGATGAAACACGCCTTTGGAAATAACATGTGCTACCTCGGCTTGGTTTCCTTGGGTTAAAACCATGACGTCGATATCAGAATAGGGCGCTAATTCCCGACGACCATAACCTCCCATAGCCACCAAACAACATTGTTGCCAGCTGGCTCGAATCTCGGCATTGCCCTGTTGAATCACTTCTCGAAATCGCGCAATCAAGAGGGCATCCATGAAATCAGAGAAGGCCTGGACGACTTCTCCACCTGTGGCGCCCTCTCTCAATCGTTGATGCAAGGTCTCCCGTTGCTCCTGCAAGCCCTGAGAGCCAACTGCAGTAGGGATTGTGGATGAAGGTGGATTACCTGTTGTCATCGTATCGATAGGCCTTTAACTGGAATGGACCTGGCAAGAAGATGTTCATACCTTCGGAAAATAACGATTAGTAATCGGCATGCGTCGATCTTTGCCTAATGCCCGCGCGGTAATTTTTATTCCGAGTGGCGCTTGCCGGCGCTTATATTCACTCTGATCGACCAATCGCAAAACCTTTTGAACCACATGAACAGGAAAGCCCGACTTCACAATTGCCCTTTTGGACTGATTATTTTCAACATAGGCCTGCAAAATCGCGTCTAGTTGGGGGTAGGGCGGTAAAGAATCTTGATCGGTCTGATTCGCTTTGAGTTCAGCCGACGGCGCCCGTGAGTGAATCCCCTTTGGGATACTGACCCGTTCAAAGTCTGTATCCTGATAGTCGCTCCGCCATTGAGCCAATTGATACACCCGCATTTTTGGAATATCTTTGATAACAGCAAAACCACCTGCCATATCTCCATATAAGGTGGCATACCCCACACTCATTTCGCTTTTATTCCCCGTTGTTAACACGAGATATCCAAACTTATTGGAAAGGGCCATTAAGAGGGTCCCACGAATACGGGCCTGCAAATTTTCTTCAGTGGTATCAACGGGATAATCCAAAAATAGTGGACGCAGTTGACGAAGAAATGTTTTGAAAAGGGTCGTAATCGGAATATTCAGCATGGTGATTCCCAAGCCTTTCGCCAAGGCCTTTGAATCTTGTTTGCTAGCTGAGGAAGTGTAGGGAGACGGCATCATGACCCCCACAACTTTTGAGGGACCAAGCGCATCTCGCGCAATCAGTGCCGTCAAAGCTGAATCAATTCCTCCACTTATCCCCACTACTACCTGAGAAAACGAATTTTTTCGGGCATAATCTCTCACTCCTAATACCAACGCACGATAGATTTCCTCCGGCTCAGTTATCGGTGATAACAGTTTTTCGTCCAAGGGTGCCGCTGCTTTTGAGCAGGGAGCTTGCCACGGCATTCGA
>CP070628.1:52195-54896 GCA_020355985.1 Nitrospirota bacterium
GCAAATCTTTGATTGTTGGTCTTTTTGGCGAGGCCCTGAACGGTGTGTTGGTTAAGACCTAAATTCAAGACCGTGTCCATCATGCCAGGCATGGATGCCCTGGCTCCTGATCTCACTGAAACCAACAGCGGGTGATCAGGATCGCCTAATCGAGCTTTCATCGTTTGCTCTACTTGACGCAGCCCTCGCAGCGCTTGATCCCACATGCTGCCAGGATAGCGTTTCTTGGAATGGAAATATTCCACGCAGGCTTCGGTGGTAATGGTGAATCCGGATGGGACAGAAATCTTCAAGTTCGTCATTTCAGCCAACCCGGATCCTTTGCCGCCCAAGAGTTCTTTCATATCGCCGGATCCCTCAGCTTTGCCACCGCCAAAGAAGTAGACATATTTTTTCTGCCGCATGGATCGCTCTCCTTTACCCGACCAGTACTCTTGAATTGAAATGAGACAAATAAATAATAGGCAACAATAAATTTTGACTAAAAGATCGCCGTTTTGGCCAAAGCGATTTCCCCTGAAACACCCATAGCCATACTCTTACATCTGACTGGGTGTTCCATTGCCTTACTAAAATCTGTAATTGCTTGAGACTTGTGGGAAAGAGTGGTGATGGTATCACAGCTGGTGAATAGCCCCGACACTCATGTCGAACGATGGTAAAAAGATTGAAGACGAATCTGATATTTGGCAATTAATTGTCGTTTAACCCACATGCCGGAAACCACCACCACTATCGCAAAAATCATCAGGGCAATCAATCGATAGTTTTCGGTCGATTGGCCAGGAAAATAAAGGTTGCCGTCTGCTCCCATGGCCAACGGCTTTCCTGGGGGCAGGAAATGTGTTTGTCCTGAAATATCAGAAAAGTCTATCCATTCGGTACAGACTTTGACCAGCCCCTCTGCTCCAGCCACTTTGGTCCACTGCACCCCAACACAATGTCCATTGGCCGGATCATAGAGCTCCGGTTTAGCCAGAGTCGACTCCAGATCCACTCCACTTACCCACAACCCTAGTAACAGCAAAGCGTTACAGCCAAGAATTAGACCAATAGTCACAATATGGGTAAAGCGCTTTACCCGTCGAGACTCATCAGCTTCCTCAAGAACTGGCCGGTCCGTACTCATACCACTTTGAGTCCTCTTTCTTTGGCCCTTTCTACAGAAAAACTTGTCTTGATCTGTTATCCAACCTCAATCCCCGCAGATTGAATGCACGAAAAGTCAGCCATGGTCAGAAATAGCCGATCAATTGCTGTGAGGAGAGAAAGCCGGTTTTCCCGAATGTGAGGCTTAGGATCATTGACTAAGACGGCAGCAAAAAACTCGTCAATCGGTGACTTGAACGTCAATAAACTCTGGAGAGCACCAGTATACTTCTGATGGGCCACACAATCGGTTACGTCTTGTTGCGCTTTACCAAGCACATGGAATAGCCGTTGCTCAGATTCATGGTGAAACCGTTCGGGGGCTATAGTTGTGTGATTCCACCCTTCTTTTTCGACAATTCGATGTGCGCGCTTAAATCCAATCAGAAGAGTTTCAAAGTCTGGCTGGCAGACAATGCCATGTAAGGCCCGCATTCGCGATAATAGATCACCTAAATCAGTCGTATTCTTCGGTCGAACACGAATCACGGCTTCCATCACATCTTCCCGCAACCCCATCGTGTTCCGGCCATAAAACCGAAGTCGGTCAATAATAAATCCTATAATTTCTGTGGCCGATTTGGATTCGCCTTGTCCCACTCCTTGTTTGGCAAGGACCTGAATCATATGATCGAACACTTCTACCAAATTCAACCGGAGAGAACTCTCACTCAGGATCCTAACAAGACCATACGCCGCACGTCGTAATCCCAACGGATCTTCCGAGCCGGATGGTACCATCCCCACGGCAAAAAATGATGCAATGGAATCACATCGATCAGCACAGGCCATCAGCATACCCGGAAGACTCGCGGGTAATTGATCATCAGGGAATCGGGGGAAATACTGCTCGCCGATGGCCTGACAGACTTCTTGTGATTCGCCATCATGACGTGCATATACCTCCCCCATAACGCCCTGCAGGCTAGGGAACTCGCCGACCATCCCGCTTATCAAATCAGCTTTAGACAGCAATGCCGCACGTTCACAGACTTCCCTGATATCAAGGTGATCTAGCCTCGTTGCCATCCATCCGGCCAAATTCTGGATACGCTCCACCTTCTGACGCATGGTCCCCAATTTATGATGAAACATGACGCCATCTAACGCGTGAACTCGCTCATGAAGTGACTGTTTCTCATCTTCTTGAAAGAAATATTGAGCATCCTTGAGACGAGCAGAAAGCACACGCTCATTCCCTTTAGTTATTAATTGAGTATTTCCCCATGGCATATTGGTCACCGCAATAAACTTTGGGAGTAAGGCCCCTTCCTTCGCTACAAGAGAAAAGAACCCTTGATGCTCTTTCATGGAGGAAATTAATACGGCCTTGGGCAGTGCTAAAAATTCTTTCTGAAATGTCCCAAGAATCGCATGAGGATATTCGACACCCCAAACCGCCTCTTCAATTAGGTCCGCGCTATAGACAGGATCAATCTGTCCCCTTGCCGATTTGGCCAAAGCGGAAACCTGCTGAATAATCTCTGTTCGTCGTTCATTTGGATCAACCAACACACCAAGTTTCTTCATCGCCACAACATAGCTGGCCGCA
>CP070628.1:54996-58226 GCA_020355985.1 Nitrospirota bacterium
AGAAATGGCCAAACTTACGATAACGGTCTGCGACATCAAACCCAAGGTTAAGTTGCAGCTTATGGAGACAAACAGGACAAGGTGAAAGGGACCCGGAATCGTTCTCCTCCAAACGATTGGACCAGTTCATATCTCTTAGGCTCCTGCCACCAATTCAACATACCAAAGTCACCTTCGCACATGAACTGGAGAAATAGTGCCTCTTTCTTGAGCAAGTGAGTAGGTCTGGCAGGCACGTCTCGACTAACCCACTACAATTCTTCTGTATTCGCTTTGGCGTTTCTGGAGGATGTGGGGGTGTCCCGATAAAGCAGGTCGGAAATCCCTCAGAAAGGAGGCAGAATCGGAATCTGACTTCGAGACGATATGTGGGGCAACGACAAAATTGGTAACTTTTCAATAAGTTGAGGTGAAAGGCAGGCTTATTTCTTGTTCTTCATGCACCCTTCCAACTAGAGTGGTAGAGCAGAGCTGGAGGCGAAAGTCTCTCACCAGCGGTCGCACGTAGATCAGCTTGGGCGTGGTGGTGTACACTCGTCCTGGGCGATGCAGTCCTGTGCCGGTTGTTTTTCCCAGATTAATCCAGCCAGCAGCTTGGTAGCAGACGCCGCTAAAACGAGCCGGATCCACAAAGGTTTCCATGAGCAATGGACGATACCCCCAGCGTTCGTACCAATCCTGTTTTAGACGCCGGGTGACCTGGCCGAGTGCGTGACTGGCAAGATGCTTTATTTTGATCCAGGGAAAGATTAAAAAGCGAGTGTTGTTGACGACCCAAGGCAAGTTCTGAAGTCTTTGCTTCTCGGTCCATCCGATCCATCGATCCCGTGCGCCAATGGATTTAGCTGCACCCGCCATCAATACGCAGCCCAGAACTGCTTGCTTGGAGACAATAAAATAGCGCAAAAAGCAACCGAATGGCTTCTTGTAACCCAGGTAGTGATAGCGATCCACATACTCGTTGAACAAGCTGTTTTGTTCTTTGTCCAAGACAAGCTCTAGGTGAACCGGATCAATATCGGTCAGCGTGCCGGATATCTCGTTTTGCGGATTCGTCTTGTCCCTTCGAGCTAACGTTCTACTGGCGGTCTTTCTCGGTCGCCATCTGCGCTTTACTGGGAGCCGAATAACACCCTGTGCTTCAAGCTTGTCGAAAAGCTTCAAACAGGCATGCACCTTGTTAGCCCCCGTGGCCGTCACCCAGCCTAGATGCTCGCAAATGGTCTGAGCCAACTCCCAGCGACTCAAGCCGCGTAAGAGCTCCACGGTTTCCTGAAGCTCTGTTAGCTCTCGGCTGGTGATCTCACGACCACAGGAGAACACACTGCTCGACTCACTCTGTCCCAAACTATGGTATCTTTTCAATGTGCTCATCCGGGTGCGGTCGCTCGATGATGAATTAATTTGGACAAGTCACTGATAGAGTTATCTTGACAGATCCGATCATTGAGATAGTGCCAAAAGGAGATTCCCAACTTTCTACAGGTCTTCTTTAAGCTGGTAAAAGTGTCCCGGCAGGATCGTCCCAATTCACTTCTGGTACTGCCACTGATTTTGCGTCTTTTTACATACTCCCTTAGATCGTTTTCACTTAAGTTATTGTGAAGAGGAATCTCTGGTCTTTCTAAAACTCGCAACAACTGCTCTTTGTTTTTATAAATGGGCTCAAGGGCCATATTTAACGTTGCATAGGCAGTCTTTTGGCTGAAAATCTCACAAAACCTGCCTTCCAATTGCCATCTTTTTCTTCCACTAGGTTGCGCTTTGTATGCTTTCAATTCGTCGTAGAACTGCCAAATTTGCTCACGCACGTTAGCAAGAGCCTCCCGGTGCTCGTCAGTGGAGGCGATGAGGTTATTGATCGTTCGCTCGGCGTGAATCCAACAAAGAGCTGAGTTGAGAATATGAAACTGGCTGGCATCGTCGCTGACAATGACCAGATCTTTGTTCAGACCATGAGCAAGAGCACTGCCTAAAAGAGCTCCTTCCGTTGCAGTACGCACATGTCGCAAACTGGTGATACCAACTCCTTTAAGATGTCTCTCCCACGTTCGGTCACTGAAAAAACGCTTTTTCCGGTGAGCTTCCAAACGACAAAAAAGATATCTGGGAAACTGCCTCATCCTCAGGTACTCAAAAGCATCTTCATTAATCAAGTAGTCTCGATATCCGGCACGAAGAAGCTTTAAAAAATCCACCCGACTTTTGCTCTCTACACTCTGAAACCAAGCAAATAACTCGTTGCCAATGTGAGTACAGTAACCGTTTTTCCCCGCATGACGTGCACCGGTCTCATCTACGTTAATATAAGAGGAAACCTTGAGCCCAACTGACAATATACGATCTTTTTCTTTATGAAAGACATCTTTGTCTTCGCTCAGAATCCGATTGAGTTGCCCCGAAGAAATCTCTACACCCCACTCCCACAACTGCTCCAGTAAAAGAGGCTGGGTAACATGACACTGATAATATTGATACAGAATGTAGCTCTTCAGCCTCGGACTAAAATGTCCCTGGATCTCTGGTGGCAATCGACCGACAAGATAACTGCCGTCGGAAGCTTGCCAACGCTCCAGAAGATAACGAATATTATGAGGCCTGATCTCTATGCCTTGTACAGTGTAGGGCTGATATCCCTTGAATAACGAGCCCGGCGGGATTGATTCGGGGGCAATGCGGATGGTTTCGTGAATTACCAGCTTGGCAGTTTTGCTTCTCTTCTCAGAACCAGGACGCTTCTCTGAAGACGACTTCTCCCGTCTTCTTTGCTCCAACTGGCTTGGACGAATCTCAGGTCTAGGCTTCTCACCCTTAAGACGCGCTATCTCGTCTCTAAGTTGCTGGATGACTCCTGACTGGCGCTGGATGATAGCAGACTGCTGCTCAACGACCTTCAGCAGTTCCGAAACAATCGGAGTCGTTTCTTCTTCGGAAATCTCTGTTATTTGTATCCTTGCTCTCATCCATTCTCGTCATACCACACCAGGTGATTCTTGTCTAGTACTTTTCGACGCCATACCCGAACTTTTTGAGAAGTTACCATTTTTGTTTGAATGAGGCGGGCATGGACAGGATAGGAGGGTGGATTATGAGGGTCTTTCGCCTTTTGGATTTATGTTTCTTGACCGTTTCATATGCTGCGTGATATCCAGTTGCCAAATTTATCACCCTTGAGAGGTGTCTATGAAAAAAAAGAATAAGGAGATTTCACGGCGGTCGTTCCTAAAAGC
>CP070628.1:58326-61208 GCA_020355985.1 Nitrospirota bacterium
GCGCACCACGGAATCATCAACCGGTCGAGCGATAGGAAGGTTATGCACAAGGAAGGCATCAGCGATTTTTTCCAGGCGAGTCAACACTTCAGTTTCATCGGTGACAAGAGGTTCCTCGGAGCGATTGCCGCTTGTGGCAACAATGGGAATCTGAAGATCGGCCATCAAGAGATGATGGAGCGGGGTGTATGGCAACATCGCCCCGATGTATGGATTGTCCGGTGCAATACCCAATGGGAGTCCAGAGAAGCGCTTTCTCAACAATACAATAGGGGCCTCTGGCGAAGTGAGTGCAGCCTCTTCTTCCGGTGCGACCAGACAATGCTCTTGTACACTGGACAATGATGGGAACAGCATTGCAAATGGTTTCCGAGGTCGATGCTTTCGAATGCGAAGTTCTTGGACGGCGTTGTCCGAGGAAGCATCGATCAAGAGCTGAAAGCCACCTAATCCCTTGAGCGCAAGAATGCTTCCTAGTCGGATCATCGTGCACGCATCTGTGAGGGCATGTTCTGCTTGACTACAAACACGTCCTGTACGATCTAATAATGTGACCTGTGGCCCGCAAGCGGGACAGCTGATCGTCTCGGCATGAAAACGCCGGTTCTGCATATCATCATATTCAAGCTGACAGTCGTGACAGAGCGGAAATCGATGCATAGAGGTATTGACCCGATCGTAGGGCAAGTCGAGTGCGATACTGTAGCGAGGTCCACATCGCGTGCAAGACGTAAAAGGATATCGAAAGCGACGAGAGTGAGGATCATGAATCTCTCTAAGACAATCGGCACATGTAGCCATATCGGGGGAAACGATGGATCTTCGTTTCCCGACTGGTTGGGTTGGGTGTATAGAAAAACCTCGTTCACCCTCTGTTGGAATTGTGACAACTGTAACCTGTTGAATCTTGGCAGTCGGCGGGGCCTCTGCAATCAGGTCTCGTTGAAAGAACTTCAACTCTGAGCTCCTTCCTTCTATTTCCACTAATGCCCCTTCCGGCGTATTCCTGATCCAGCCACCAAGCCCCAACTGATGAGCCAAACGACACGCAAACGGACGGAAGCCGATGCCCTGCACAAGTCCTTGAATCCTGAGGCGGACTCGTTTTCGTTTCACGCCATCCATACTTGTGAGAGGCGTCGGTATCACAGGAATTCCTCTATGCAGTCGATCTTTTGTATGAGCAAGGTTGAATCATCTTTCAAAAGAACCGTTCAAGTTGCCCCTGAAGGGCATGTAAGTGTTCTCCAGCTTGAACTGTTACGGCACTAGTGGAAGAGTTCCCTCTATCAATTTTCATCATAACAAAATGAATCCAGCGGATCTTTCCCGGTTCTAAGCTTCTGCAATATGTGTGAATGTCACATTGCAGTGTAGCGTTTCTCCTGAAAATTAAAGGATTGGAAGCTCTTTTGTCATAATAGCTAATGCAAAGCCAACGTTTTTGAGATAAAAAAGCTTAGAATGAGTTCAACGATCATGATGTGCCCTTTCAATCCAATCATTTGTAGACTTCACCTTGCATGAGCGGAAGAGGTCATTGGAAGAAGCAGCTTTCCCAGGGACATCGCTTGATCGCTTGCGATTCTAATGGACCTGGGGTATGGTTTTTAGTTTTAGCCGCGTTTGGGTAAGGGAATTTGTTTACGACATCATTCCGTGACTTCTTTGTCACAAGGCCGGATCCCGCACCTGAGGTTTGATGAAATCGGGGATATAAAGGGTAGCCCTTGAAACCATGCCATTGTGCTTGTGCGATTGGTAAAAATTTGTTTTAAACGCAGAAAACACATCTCTCGTTATCTCGAACAACCTCAAAATCAACTTTAAAATATCATGGATGCAAATTGGTCGAATATTGGTGAGCCTGACAAGCCGCACAATAATACACGAACATTTGGTATGGTCATCCTCGGACTTGGAGTAGCTTTGGCTGGATGGGTTGTGACCATTATTTATCGTTTGATCACGGGTGATGGATCCATCGAAATTATATCCAACCTCATTCCCATGGAATCCATTGAGGTCACGATCGAGGCTTCATCTGAAGGCATGATCGTGCCGGATTCGTTTTTTTACGTGGTGGGGTTGTTTCTCTGTGTACTCTTGCTGGCCATCTGTGGAGGCATTGCCAAAGTCTTAATTGCCAACGGAGTAAAAATGCTTCAGCCTGATGTTCAGGGTTCCTTGGAACATTTGCGGAAAGATCTCCTAGAGCAATTCAATAAAGGAAATAGGTAAACACGACAACTTCTTGGCTTCAGTCGACCGAAAATCCTCTCCTCTCTGAAATCATAGTATCCCCTGGCTAATCATTCTTTCTTAAAAACTCTCAGCGTATTTTATTCCAACTGGAGCATATTCTGGTTGCTCCATGGCTTCTTGAGATATGGGGCGGTCCTAAAATTTTCTGGCCTGACTGCTTAAGTGTTGAGTGGGTAAAGGACCTGAGGGAAATCTTATCGGCGCAACAATTGGTGGTTTGGCGCTTGAAAGGAATCTGAATCCATTGTCTGATCTGGCTCTATAACCCGATGTGGGCTCTGAGGATATTGTAATCGTAGCCCGGGTTTCCTGTGCGTTGGAGGCCTAAATCATTTTGTTCCATTTGATTGATCAATTCGGCGACCTCTGTCCTGTCCTGATTCTCTCGGCAATATTGGCGGGGTGTTTTCCCCTTGAGTGTGGGCGAGGGTTGTTCGGCCCAATCCAGGTAGATCTTTTCTAAAAACGTGGCTAAGAGTTTGTTTTCTTCTTTGGCAGAGACCGTAACGGGTGGAGCGACATAGGTGTCAGCTAGTAAATCTACATTTGGCAGCATATGTGGTGGCGCGGTTAATGTCTCGCCTTTGAAATGGAGGGAAAATCCGAATGTTGAGGCC
>CP070628.1:61308-64000 GCA_020355985.1 Nitrospirota bacterium
GGGAGTAAGGACAGTAGTGTTTCTGAAGATAACACGGAAAATAAAGGGAAGTATTGATGAATGAAAATTTAACTGCGGGTTTGGCCTCTTGTCTACTTCTGTTTCGACTCGAGCGGGATAATGTCAAGTGATAAGTCCATTGCTGGAGCGGAATGGGTGAGTGCTCCGATCGAAATGATGTCAACTCCTGTTTTGGCCATCTGGCGGATATTGTTCATCGTGATGCCTCCTGAAACTTCAACTAACGCTTTACCTTTGATGATTTCCACTGCCTGCTGAATTTTTGATGGGGACATATTATCTAACAGAATGACATCGGCTTTGCCTTGAAGGGCTTGACGAACTTGGGCCAGGGTTTCGGCTTCTACGCTTATTCGAAGGCCATGAGGAGCTTTTTGCCTTGCTAGCTGGCATGCTTGGCTCAGGGTAAACTTGTGGGTTGCGAGTACCATGAGATGATTATCTTTAATCAGGATGCCGTCGTGAAGGGAAAATCTATGGTTATTCCCCCCTCCAAGGCGTACTGCCCATTTCTCCAAGGTGCGGAGTCCGGGAGTGGTCTTTCGGGTATCGGCGATTTTGACCGACTGCTCCGCAATCGCTCGACAAAATTGATGAGTAAGAGTGCTAATTCCTGAGAGATGTTGCATGAAATTAAGTGCGACCCGCTCGGCTTGAAGAAGGGATTGTGCCTTTCCCGTAATGGTTAGGAGTCGGGTATTTGCGCCAACCCAGGTCCCATCGTGTTGATGATATTTTACTGTGAGGGTGTCATCGATTTGATGAAAGACCTCCTTAGCCACCGTTATACCAGCAACAACCATGGCTTCTCTTGCCATGATTTGGGCTTTGGCCACTATGTCAGGGGAAAGAAGGACCGTAGATGTCAGGTCCCCAAACCCCAGGTCTTCCTCTAAGGCTATTTGGACAATCTTTCGAATATGGGAAAGTGGCGGAGGAGCCACAAGCGTTTTGGCATTCATGAGTTCAACATCGTGGCGAGTTGTTGTTCGCTGCTGGTGAGCAGGGCTAGCTCCTGACTGAGACTGGTCACCCGTTCTTCGGATTCTTGAATGACCGAAGCCTCGGCTTTTTCCCGGAATGACGGAGAAGCCACGCGGTCCTGAAGCCGGCTACATTCTTTATGTTTTGCTGAAATCTGTTTTTTCACTTTTTTTACGACTTGTTGAATATCAAGTTTGGTTTCAACAGGGATACCGACTGTCAAGTTTCCGGTTACCAGTTGCAAGATACGGTCGGAAGGCCAATCCGTGGTTTGAGTAAGGGTCAACGTTGAGCGAAGGATGGACTGAATATAGGGTTGTAAGATTTTGAGCCTTACTGCCTCGTCCTGGTTGGTTGTCGTACAAAAGATTGTGGGTGCGTGATTTGTGGGAATATTCAAAAGTGCGAGACCGGTTCGAGTTGTCGACACAGCAGCTTGAAGTAAGGAAAAGTCCTGTTCAGCTCGACTGCTGGACCAATCCTGCTGCTCAGTAGGAAACGGTTGGGTCATAATAGAAAGGTCTTCATGAGGAAATGATTGCCATATTTCTTCGGTAATAAATGGCATAACGGGATGGAGAAGCCGTTGAATGACTTCAAACGATTCTAAGAGCGTGTGACGCGTGACGGCAGCATCAGGGGTATCGTCTTGTTGAAGGCTGTGTTTTGCTAACTCAATATACCAATCACAATATTCATGCCAGATAAATTGATAGAGGTGAGAAGCGGCTTGGTCAAAGCGATAATCGTCTAAGGCCTTCGTAACTTCACCGATAGCATAGTTGAGGCGACTCAATATCCATTGATCAGGAAACGGTCGATCCTTTGGTGGAGCTGCGGTCTTGGCTCCATCGGCATGGAGTTGAATGAAGCGCGCTGCATTCCAAATCTTAGTGACAAAGTTCCGGTACCCTTCAATTCGTTCTTCAGCCAATTTCATATCACGGCCCGGTGAGGCCATGGATGCCAAGGTAAATCGTAAAGCATCGGTTCCGTACTGGCTCATTTTGGTGAGAGGGTCAATGACGTTGCCTTTGGATTTACTCATTTTTTGTCCTTCAGCATCTCGGACCAAGGCATGGATATAGACATCGCGGAATGGGGTTTGTCCTGTCAGCTTGATTCCCATCATGATCATTCTGGCCACCCAGAAAAAGAGAATGTCCAGGCCAGTGACTAACGTGGAGGTGGGATAGAATGTTTTCAAGTCTTGAGTCTGTTCTGGCCACCCAAGGGTGGAAAACGGCCACAACGCAGAGGAAAACCACGTGTCTAAGACGTCAGGATCTTGAAATAAATCAGCCCCACCACAGTGAGGACAAACTTTTGGGTCCGTTTTTACCACGATGGGTTGTGCGTCGGATGTGATGAAACAGCTCATTGTCGGGGAGGTAGGCGTGGCACGACCATCAGTTCTTTCCTCACCTGCAGCACCGGTTTCTAATACATGATCTTTATTGCAGGTTCTACAGTACCAGGCGGGGATTTGATGTCCCCACCAAATTTGGCGCGAAATACACCAATCCTTAATGTTGCGCATCCAGCCCAGGTAGTTATTTTTCCAACCCTCAGGAATAATACGAATTTTTCCCGTTTCTACTGCTTCGATCGCCGGGATTGCCAAGGGCTCTGTTTTCACAAACCATTGGGGCGATAAATAGGGTTCGACGACTGTTTTGCAGCGATA
>CP070628.1:64100-70792 GCA_020355985.1 Nitrospirota bacterium
CCCAACAGCACCATGAGTTCATCAGCCTGCTCCACTACATGATTGTTGGTCACGATATAGCCGTCCTCGGACACGATCACTCCCGAACCCAGGCCCTGTTCCTTACTTTCCCGCGGTTGCTTGAATCGGCGTTCAAATTCTTCCCCGAAAAAACGGCGAAAAAAGGGATCATCAGAAAATGGATTTCCTTGTGCTTGGGCAGTTCGTTTGGTAGCGGAGATGTTGACCACTGAGGCCATTGCGTCTTTGGCAACCTTAGTAAATGTCTCATTCGAGGCAAGGAGCGGAGTAGAAATTTTGACAATGGGAGGAGCATCAGAGGCGAGTGCGACTGCTGGTTGAGGCCTCGCCTTTGTAAGAGGGGTAGAAGAGTTTTTCGCAGAAGGGGTTGGAGAAGGTGCTTCGGAACATTGGATTTGCGTGAACCCGAGGAATCCGAAGAGGATAAGCCCAATCAACCATTGCCCTGTGTGTTTCTCTGTCAGCTTTCCCATTTTATTTAACTCCCTCCTGGGCTACTCCTTATGGTGTCTAGTCGGTTGTTGCGATGCCTTTCCCAAGCATGAAACATAGGGATTTTTCCAAATAAGAAGATGAAATTACATCTTATCATCCTCAAACGTGTCTGTGGAATACTTTATCCAGGGAGGAGAGAAACAATTCTGCTGTTTACGGGATTGGAATATCTGACGGCTGAGAGAGGCGGACACCCTGATCGGTTCCAGTAATGACGAGGGAAGCCATTTGAACAAAGAGACCGCATTCGACGACTCCTGGAAGGGAAAGGAGAGACGATTCGAGGGAAGCGGGGTCTGCGATGTCTGGAATCTGCACATCAATAATGTAATGCCCGTTGTCGGTTACAAAGGGTTGCCCGGCTTGTTCTCGCCGATGTGCCGCCCAGCCCATCTTTTCCAGGTAATGTTGAGTGGTTCTCCACCCGAAGGAAAGAATTTCTAAGGGCAAAGGAAACGGCAGGCCCAAACGCGGGCGTTGCTTGGCTTGGTCCACAATCACAATAAATTGGCGGGACGCACGAGCCACAATTTTTTCCCGAAGCAACGCACCACCACCACCTTTGATAAGATTAAGTTGCGGATCGACTTGGTCTGCCCCATCCACAGCTATATCAATATCCCAGGGTCCATCGTTGTCCAATAAGGGAATGCCGAGTTGCATGGCGTAGGTTGCCGTAGCTTGAGAAGTCGGCACCCCTTGCACCCGGAGGCCGTCTTGTATCCGTTTACCCAATGCGGTCAAGAAATGGTGGACTGTCGATCCGGTCCCTAGTCCGAGAATCTGCCCATCTTGAATATACTCAACAGCTTTGTGGGCGGCTTGGATTTTGTGTTGATCAGGAGTCAGAGAGGATGTCGAGAAGGACACAAGAAAATCTCGTTAGGCTGTCATGCCGGCGGCGGCGGAAGCGGCACCGAGTAAGGCCGTGTGAGGATTTAAAATGACGCGAACGGGTATTTTCCCAAGCAAGCGTTTATAGCGCCCCTTGGCTAAAAACGCCTTCATGAAGGTCCCGTTCTGTAGGGCTGGCAAAATCTTTGGCGCGATTCCTCCACCAATATACACTCCCCCCATTGCCAAAGTTTTAAGCGCTAAGTTCCCGGCTTCTGCTCCATAGATAGAAACAAACAGTTGAAGGGCGTTTTTGCAAATATCGGGTTTTCCCTCAAGCCCCGCTTCGGCAATCAATGTCGCTGGGTCACCGGTGGGAAGTTTTTCGGCAAACCAAGTTTGCTCATTTTTCTGAGTATCGCGCAGGAATTGATAAATAAGGTGGAGCCCAGAGCCAGAAAGCACGCGCTCATAACTGACATGCAAATAACTGGTGCGTAAATATCGCAGCAATTCGATTTCCAGGTCGTTGTTGGGAGCAAAGTCGGTATGGCCACCTTCTGACGGACAAATTTGGTAGTCCTTCCCCGTCCACAAAATCAGCGATTCCCCTAAGCCAGTTCCTGCCGCGAGGAGTGCTCGGGTGCCATCTGGTGGGGGAGAGGGAGCGTCAGGGTTGAGATCTTCAATTTCATCGGGCCGCAAAAGCTGAAGGCCATAACCGGTAGCTTCCAAATCATTCAATAAGCGGACTTGAGGTATATGTAAAAACTCGGCTAGCTTATCGCCTTCAATTGTCCACGGGATATTGGTCGTACGACAGGTATTGTTTAGGACTGGGCCCGGTACACCGAAACAGGCCGCCGTCAAAGGGCTTTCGATTGAGGGTGGTTTCGCAGAAGAGTCGTCAATTTCTTCTGAAATTTCATCCGAATCGGACTCTGGTTGTTCTTCAAGGAATTCCGTCAGAACTTCTTCAAAGGATTCATAATCAGCAGTCCATACCGTATCTTCGCGGATAGGATCGACCCGTCCTTTATCCCAATCATAGAGGGCTAAATTAATTTTCGTCCCTCCGATGTCTCCGGCAAGAATCATAATTTCTCAATTCGGCAGGTCTGTTAAACGTAACAAATAACCCGAAGTCACCATAGCCTAGATAAAATAGCCGAGGCAAGGGAAGGATAACAGTTCTATAGAAAACTTTTGTCTAAGTGTATCTTGGGGTTAAAGAGGAAAAATGAAGTCACGAGCCAGTTGGGGAGAAGAAGAAAAACCCTGCTACAAAAAGGTCCAATCTGAAAATGTCGCGGCCTGCCCCAGGGGCGTCCCATCGGGTTTGTGGATATTCCAGACCGTTGCTCGCTCGACTAAAAACCTTTTGCCGCTACGCGAAATTCTGACCCCTCGGTAGTCGCTGATGTATCCGTGAGTCTTGGCTTGTTCCAACATGCGCGCCCGTTCATTACGGTTCACAGATTCAGCCGTTAAGCGTGAGGGGGTTTGCGTGAATTCCTCCCAATCCATCTCCCATAAGTCTAAAGCCGTCTGATTCCCATAATTTAATATGGGATCGTCTTGTAGCCCATGGGAAGCGACCACAAACGGACTTACAAAAAGACGTTCTGCTTGCTCAAGTGGCGTTCCTTCTCGATGAATGAATTCTTTCTTTAGCAAACGGACATAGCTATCAAGCAGGTATTGCGTCCATTCTATAATCCAAGGCCTTTTCCAGATGTCCTCCATGTATGTTTGTGTGGTTTGGGAGTCAAACTAGGTTGGTATGAGGGATAGAATGGAGTCAGCAATTTGGTTCGGGGAGGTTTGATCAGTGGGGATGACATGATCGGCGGCAGCTTGGTATTTGGGGGTGCGATCCTTCAGAATGTCCTCGATTTCTTCCACGAATGTTTTGGTGCCTGAAAGAGAAGGGCGTTGAGCATCGCCAGAAATGCGTTTTGCAATTGTCGGAACTTCCGCAGTAAGCCAAAAGATCGTGCCATTGTCCTTAAGAATCTTCACGTTTTCTTCTTTCAAAATAAGCCCACCGCCGGTGTCAATCACCAAGTCGGATTGATCCTGCAATTTCTGACACATCTGGGTTTCTAATTCTCGGAAATGTTCCCAGCCGAATTGCTCAACGATTTGGGGGATGGATTGTTTGGTTTCTTTCACGATTTCCGCGTCGGTAGAAACAACCTTTCGTCCTAGGCGTTGACCTATGATTTGAGCCACAGTGCTTTTCCCGGTTCCCCTGTATCCGATTAGAATGATATTCATGAGAAGTGGGCCGTGAGAATTTTGCGCATGGTATCGACGGGAGCAGCTTCACCGGTCCAGAGTTCGAATTGCCCAACGGCCTGATGCAGGAACATTTCGATGCCTTGGATGGTGCGGCAACCGGCAGCTTGAGCATCTTGGAGGAGTTGTGTGTTAAGCGGGTTGTAGACAATATCCATGACGGTTAATCGGGGGTGGAGCAATTCTTTGGGGACGCAACTGCATTCGATTTTTGGGTGCATACCAATGGGGGTGGAATGGATTAAGAGATGACCCTCGGCTAATGCTGGCTTCAGTGTCGAGGCGTTTAATTGGTCATCGGATATGGAGATGCCAGTTTTAGTCTTGAGATCGGTGGCTAGTGCTGATCGTTCTTGGTCATCGATCCCAAGCAGAGTCAGATGCCCAATGCTTCCTTCCATACATAAGCCAAAAGCAATGGCGCGTGCGGCTCCTCCCGATCCCAGCAGGACGACACGTTGACCGGTGAGGTCAACGCCTCCTTGCCGTAAAGCTTGAAGTGCACCTGACGCGTCCGTATTGGAGCCAACTAACATCCCACGGTCTTTGATGATGGTATTGACGGAGCCGATGTGTTTCGCAGTTGTCTCAACGGAATCCAGCAACGGTATGATAGTCACCTTGTGGGGAATGGTGACGCTGAATCCGCGAATGTGTCCTAATGCACGGATTCCACGAATGGCGTTCCCGAGGTCTTCAACGGGGAAGGCGAGATAGGCGAAATTTAACCCCAATTTCTCGAAGGCGGCATTATGGATTGCCGGAGAGAGAGAATGGTCAACGGGGTTTCCCAGAAGGCCACACAGTTGGGTTTGTGCTGTGATCGTCATGGGGCTCCTTACATTGTTTGAAGTAGAAAACGGTCAGTCAACGTTATCACATAACAGTGTCATCAAACTCAACCAATTGAAGCTGCGGGATGGACTGGGTGCTTAATAACAGAAGGACAAGGGAAAAATCAGGGAAGGGAAGGTGTATTCCGGAGAGTAGGGATCTACTCCCCGGATTTACACTTTGTGACGTCCGGGGAAGCTATCGTGAAGATTTTTTCTTCGTCGTAGACTTCTTCATGCGAACGGCTGCTTTTTTTGCCGGTTTCTTTTTGGCCATTTTAGGCATGTGATCACCTCCTTAAAAAAAATGTGTAAGCAATTCTATCCACGTTTATCGGCAAGCACGCAAAAATCATGAGAGTTTTCAAGAAATTTTTGCCTAGTCGGTCAAGACGGTCCCGCTAAAATATTAATGTGCGGAAAATATTTGCGGGGTTCAAGAGAGCAGCAATCATGTTGAATGCAGGATCGGAGAACTTGATTCAGATCATTGGAGAAGCTGCAAGAGACGTTGTTGTAGGGAAGCGAATGCAGAATGTGGTCCCCTCGCCAACTGTACTTTCGACCGTGATGGTGGCTCCATGGAGCTCCACTAATTGTTTGACGATCGAGAGTCCCAACCCCAACCCTTCCGTGCCGATTTCAGGCCTTCGGTGTGCCTGATAGAAGGCTTGGAAAAGGTGAGTCTGAGCTTCTTGGGGTATGCCGGGGCCGCTGTCCGAGATGGACAAGAGTATATGATTTGGCGGGTCTGGGCAGGCCGCAACCACGATGCGGCCATTTTCTGGCGTAAATTTATGAGCATTATGAATGAGGTTGGTGACAATTTGGTGAAGGCGGTCCGGATCTCCCCAAATCGCCAAATCCTCTTCCGTTGTTTCCGTAATCAACTCTTGGTTTTTGGTTTGAGTCAAGGGCAAAAATTCTTGAGTGATTTCTTCCAAGAGGGTTGGAATGGGTACGGTTTGAGGGGTGAGCCGTATCGTGCCGGACTCAATGCGGGAGAGATCTAAGAGGTCCGCAATCATGCGGGTCAATCGATTGGCATTGGCGCTGATTCTGGTCAGGTACAGTTGTTGCCGTTCTGCCAGGGGCCCTACCATGCCATGCAGCATATTTTCCGTGAAGCCCTTAATTGATGTGAGTGGTGTGCGCAGTTCATGGGAACAATGGGAAAGGAATTGCGATTTCATCCGGTCGAGTTCCTTGAGTCGGGTATTCGCGGTCTCAAGATCCTGATTGGCCTGTTGAAGTTCTGTCGTACGTTCTTCAACTTTCGCTTCCAACCCTATATTCAGGGCTTCAATTTCGTCATAAGCGAGAGCCGTATCCAGTGCAATGGCCATTTGGTGCGCAACTGTGGATAGTAAATTCTGTTCAGGGATTGAAGGCGGTTTGGCCTGTCGATTCCCGGCCACAAGAACCCCCAACGGCTGATTGGGACTAACCAGGGCTAGAGCGATCCCACTCTGTAGCTGCCCTTCTGTGAGGATCCTGCTGGTTACGGGATGAGCATGATCGAGAATTCGTTGGACATGTTCAATGACGGACGGTTGTGGGCTGTGAAGGGTTTCGTAGAGAAGATCGTGAGGTGTCGCGGGAATCGTCACATTCTGAAGATTTGATGCCCATCCATGGGGCCCACCCTGCGTGTGAATCTTGTCGAACTGTTGGTGCTTTTCATTCCATAGGGCAATCCAAGCGTGGTCATAGCGAAGTGACTGCACGATGGCCTGTAGGCCAGCCTGGATAATTTGTTCCTGGTCGAGCGTCGAGCTGATTTGAAGAGTCAGTTTATGGAGCATGGTTAATTCGTCGACATGCCGTCGGACTTCCACAAGACTATTCTCTTGCTGAAGATAGGCCTTTCTGAGTTCTTCGTGCTGCTGCTCTGCCGAGGCCAATTGTTCCTGAATGATGTTGCCGCGTTCTTGGAGTTCCTTCCGATCTGTCCAGATTCGTCCGGTTAATGGCACTATCACCATTGGCAAGAGTGACAGCCCGGCATGGCTCCACCAAGGAAAATGAGGGGCAAGAGTCATTGACAGGCCAAACATCACCAGGCCTAGGGCCACACCTGCGAGAATCCAGCTTGAGAGAGGTGGTGATTGTGGAGTCCATGTAAAGCTCCATTCACAATAGGGTGCCCCCTCGGCGATGCAGCAGATGACTTGAATAGTGGCCGGTGGCGCTCCAAACATGGTAGCC
>CP070628.1:70892-77294 GCA_020355985.1 Nitrospirota bacterium
CAATTGAGTTCCTCTTTTTGCCCTGAAAATGGGGAGCTATTGTTGTAAATTGACGCCTAAAAAGATGGCTTGATATAGTCTATTGGCCACCTTTACTGTTTGGTCCCACCTCGGTTGTTGGTACCCCCCAGGCAGGTTGGTCTTCTTATATCTAGTTCTAGATTCAATTGGTGGTTTTGGTCTTGCGGTGATGAAGAAAGCGGATTTTTCTAACTCATTTTCTTTTTATTTCATAAGGTTGTACGCACTATGAAACAGATATTACGTCTTTCAATGGTCAGTAGTTTTATTTTCCTGGCGTTGAACTGGGGATCGGTTGCTCTTGCCGAAATTTTTCCGGCTGAAGGTCCACCAGGGACAACGGTGACGATTAGTGGGGAAGGGTTTGGGGACTTTAAGAATACGCAGGATAACCGGGTGGAGTTTCAAGGGGTGCCTGCCTTGATCCAGTCGTGGGAACCGGATTTTATTCTGGTGAAAGTTCCGTTGAAAGCCACGTCTGGGCCTGTTTTGGTGATGAACGACGGGACGAAACGCGAAGCCGGAATCTTTACTCTCCAAGCGGTGAAGATTACGAAGGTGACGCCTTCGAAAGTTGAGGCAGGGTCTTTGGTGACGATTGAAGGGGAAAATTTTGGAAATACGGCCGGATCTCGAGATCCCAATACGATGTTTGGGGTGAACAAAGTATTGATTAATGGTATCAGGGCAGAGGTGCGCCGGTGGCGGCCCACGAAGATTGAGGTCCAGGTTCCCGCGAACGCACAGACAGGTGATGTCGAAGTTCGTTTGGCTTCAAGCGATCCCTTGCCTGATGGTTCGTGCTGTGCGCCGGTTGAATATGTGGTGAGCAATACCATGCCCCTCAAAGTGATTACTCCTATTGCGTATGATCCACAAATTGGCCCGGTCGGGAGTAAGGTTGTTCTTTCCGGTCAAGGTTTTGGGGCCACGGCACCAAAGGATGGGCGTATTTCCTTTGGCGGGAAACCTGCGGCAATTGCGCAATGGACGGATCGGACTATGGTGGTTCATGTCCCATTGAATGCCGAGTCCGGGCCGCTGGTCTTGCATCGTGACGGACAGGATCGGACGATTGGGAATTTTGAGGTGGTAGCGACTGAGGTGAATGAATATTATCCCAAGCGTGGCCCTATTGGGACCTTGATCACTATTCGGGGTAAAAATTTTGGTATTCATTCCGAAGGTGGTGAAACGGCCTATGCTTTTGATTTTGAGGCGGCCAATAATGGGGTGGAGATTGGTGGTATTCCTGCTGTGATTCATCGATGGTTGGATCACCAGATTGATGTGTGGGTGCCGTTTAGTGCCAAAAGTGGACCGATTGTGGTGAAGCGTGGCGGTGGTATTCCTAATGCCGATGGGACCTGCTGTGAGCGGCAGGAGGTGGTGAAGAATGTGGCTGGGGAGTTTACGGTGGTGAGACCTGAGATCCATGACTACTCGCCGAAAGAAGGTGGGCTGGATGAAATTGTGACGATTAAAGGCTCGGGATTTGGGGAGTTTCTGAAGATATCCGAATCAACGAGGATGGCACTTCACCATAAAGCCCATTCCTGGAAAAATTACCGCTTGGGAGAAGACGTTTCCCGGACTGAGGTGTTTATCAATGGATTGGCGGCCCAAGTGGTGTCCTGGAGTGATACTGAAATTCAAGTGCGAATTCCTCGACGCCAGGCCTTTGGATTTGGGACACCTGAAGGATTTGAAAATGATTTGATGCAGGGCACGCTACTGCTAAAACGCGGCTCCTGGGATATGTTGGAAAATGGCAATTGTTGTAAGCCTAAACAATGGATCACCGTTGTGGGTGGGCCATTTAAAATGTTGAGGCGTGGACTTCCTGATATGGATTATTGGAATGAGA
This sequence comes from Nitrospirota bacterium, assembly GCA_020355985.1. Next base: position 72,781 of record CP070628.1, read on the forward strand.
AGGGGCGGGCTCAGTAAACCTGACATCTATGAAACGCTTTGGACCTTGAATATGATCGTTCCCCTGTGATTTGTTGACCCTGATAGGATTGACCTGAATATGTTGAATGAACTTGTGAAGAATACTTTTGTGGCTTCTGTCGTTTTCGCCATGGGCTTTTGGGGGATGCCATTGGTTGGCTTGGCTCAAGAATCTCCCTTAATCATGCAGCTCCAGGAAAGTCCCTCACCAGGGACTCTATTAGATGTGCATTTTCAGGATGCCAAACATGGTTGGGTGGTAGGAGCCGGTGGAACCATGTTACATACCGAAGATGGTGGTGCAACCTGGAAGAAAGCCCCGCGCCGGACTAACATGTTATTAACGGCGGTCTCATTTGCTGATGCTCAACATGGATGGATTCTCGGACAAAATGGCACGCTTCTTCATACCAAAGATGGTGGGGCCAAATGGTCTCCACAGATCAGTGGGACGAATAGTACGCTGTATGGGGCATATTTTCTCACCCCTCAGTACGGGTGGGTTGTCGGCGCCCGTGGTGTGATTTTGGTGACGCATGATGGCGGAGAAACGTGGGACGATCAAACTAGTGGGCTGACCGCCGATTTATTTGGTGTGTATTTTTTGGATGAGAAGCAAGGCTGGGCCGTTGGCGCACTTGGGACAATATTGGCGACAAGTGATGGAGGCGCATCGTGGAGTGCTCAGGCCACGAATAGTCCGGCCACATTCTTTGATATTATTTTTACAGATTCAGTTTCAGGTTGGGCGGTCGGAACTCAGGGAACCATTTTCCAAACCTTGAATGCGGGAAAAGATTGGGTCGATCGGCCCCGTGCCTGTGGAAGTCCCTGTTTGAAGCCGGCTGACTTAGTTAATATCCAATTCCGGACCCCTTTGAGTGGCCGGATTATTGGGGAACGTGGGACTATATTAATGACTGAAGATGCTGGATTTACCTGGACCGAAGTCGAAACGTTGAATACTGAAACCCTCTATGGTCTCTCCCTTCCTGATGCCACGCATGGGTTTGCGGTAGGTGACCATGGAACCATCCTGCATTTCCAACCGGCACCTTCCGATTCGTAGGAATTCCCAGCCTGACAAAGATCTATTGTTAGGAAGCATTGAAACGTGCTTGCAGAATAGCCAGAGCCGCGAGGCTTGCGGTTTCTGCCCGTAAAATCTCTTTTCCAAAAGAAGCGAACGTCCAATTGTGAGATTGCGCTGCTTCTATCTCTTCTGCTGACCAACCACCTTCCGGTCCAATGATAACAGTGACCCCTGACCCCGGTTTTTCCATCGAACAGGGTACATGTAATAGTGAAATACCCTTTGCTCGTTCAGCCATGAGAATGTGAAGCCTTTCTTGATGTGATTCTAGAAACTGTTGAAATGTTTGTAGTGGCAAAATGGTCGGTAGTGTCCACCGCTCACTTTGTTGGGCAGCTTCCAAAGCAATCCGCATCCATCGCGCTTGGTGGGTCTCTCTTTGCGTCTCGGACAGATTGAGTATGACTCGATCGGTTATGAGGGGAGCAATTGCTGAGACCCCGAGTTCCGTGGCTTTTTGAATAACCCACCCCATTTTTTCTCCCTTGAGAATGGCTTGCGCAAGTATGATGGAGGGGCGTGTGGAGAGGGGAGGGTCTTCTACATGTTGAATCTTGGCTTGTAGGGATTGTTTGGTGATTTGAAGAATAGTCGTATGATACCGATGGCCCTGGTCGTCATTGAAGAGTAGCGAATCGCCAGACTTCGCGCGAAGGCTTTTTGAGATATGGGTCAGAAGTGGAGCAGTGATCGTTACCACTCCATCCACAACGTCTTCGGAATGGATGAAGAAAACTGGCATGTGAACTAAAACGTTGTAGGAATGAAATCGGAAAGATTGGTTTAGTCAAACAGATTTTTGACTTTGTCGAAGAGGCCTTCTCCTTGTGCATCGGTGTCAAGGCCGCTTTCTTCGGCATAGGCATTTAGGAGTTCACGTTGCTGTGGTGTCAGCTTGGTGGGAATCTCGATTTTGATTCGGATCAACTGGTCACCACGAGTTTGGGACTTTAGCCCTGGCGCCCCAAGGCCTTTTAACCGAAGGATCTGGTCGTGTTGTGTCCCTTCGGGAATCTTGACCATGGTATTGCCATTCAAGGTTGGGACTTCCACTCGGCCGCCAAGTGTAGCGGTCACAAAATTAAGGCGGCGGTCATACAGAATATCTTGGCCTTTTCGTACAAAATGAGGATGTCGTTTGACGCTTACCGCCACATAGAGATCACCTGGGGGACCTCCATTCATTCCATGTTCGCCCTCATGGGAGAGGCGTAAGCGCATTCCTGTTTCAATGCCTGCCGGAATGGTCACGGAGAGCATGCGCTCCTTATGGACACGTTTTTGTCCACGGCAGGTTTTGCATGGATCTGCAATAATTTTCCCAGACCCTTGGCATTGCCCACAAGTTCGATTGATCGTGAAGAAGCCCTGTTGGAGTCGAATTTGACCAGCTCCTCGACAGGCTGAACAGGCTTTGACGGATTGCTCGGATTTTGCCCCGGTTCCGCTGCAGGTATCACACACTTCCCAACGAGGAATTTTCAGCTTGGCTTCTTTGCCGCTGATCGCTTCTTCGAAAGAAATTTCTAGATTGTATTGAAGATCATTTCCTTGTTCGGCTCGGCTTCGTCCTCGACCGCCACCAAAGAAATCTTCAAAAATATCTCCAAAGACATCCCCGAAACCTCCACCGCCAAATCCTTCGAACCCGCCACCTTGGCCTGCGCCAGCATGCCCAAACATATCGTATTTTTGCCGACGTTCTGAATCACTGAGGACTTCGTAGGCTTCTCCCGCTTCTTTGAATTTTTTCTCAGCGGAGGCTTTTTTATCCGGTTCTGAATGAAGATCGGGATGATGTTGACGGGCGAGTTTTCTGAAGGCTTTCTTTATTTCATCTTCCGAAGCATTTCGCTCCACCCCCAGCACGTCATAATAATCACGCTTCCCAGTTTGTGCCATTAAGCCTGCCTAACTGAGAATTGCTGAGGATGGATCGAATGATTTACGTTTCTTACCATGGATACTTCTGATTACCCTTTTCCTTTATCAACTTCTTCGAATTCTGCGTCAACAACCTTTTCATCGCCACCAGATCCTTCTTCTGCTCCTGAGGCGGATGGCCCTGATTCTGGACCATCTGGGCCTGGCCCAGCAGATTCGGCAGCATCTGCCGAAGCCTTCTTATACATTTCTTCGGCCAGTTTATGCGAGGCTGTCGTAAGATTTTGCATGGCGGTTTTCACGGCTTCGATGTCTGTTTCTTCGAGAGACTTTTTCAGAGCCTCAATAGCAGTCGTGATATTAGTTTTTTCTCCCTCATCAATTTTATCACCATGTTCGGTTAAATTCTTTTCGGTGCTGTATATCAGTGTATCAGCTTGATTTTTTAGCTCAACCAGTTCACGTTTCTTTTTGTCTTCTTCGGTATGCGCTTCCGCGTCTTTAACCAGGCGTTCGACTTCTTCTTTGCTTAACCCACTGGAAGCCGTGATTTGAATAGATTGTTCCTTCTGGGTGGCCATATCTTTAGCCGATACATGCACAATTCCGTTGGCGTCAATATCAAAGGTGACTTCAATTTGAGGCATGCCTCGTGGTGCAGGAGGTAGCCCAACGAGGTCGAATTGGCCTAGCAGTTTATTGTCATTAGCCATTTCCCGTTCACCTTGGAAGACTCTAATCGTGACGGCCGTTTGATTGTCGGCAGCCGTCGAAAAAATTTGACTCTTTTTTGTAGGAATAGTGGTGTTGCGTTCAATGAGCCTGGTGAAGACTCCACCCAACGTTTCAATCCCTAATGAAAGCGGTGTAACATCCAATAACAGCACGTCTTTGACATCACCTTTGAGCACTCCGCCTTGAATGGCAGCCCCGATGGCCACAACTTCATCAGGGTTGACGCCCTTATGCGGTTCTTTCCCAAAAAATTGCTTCACTCGTTCAATGACTTTTGGCATACGGGTCATTCCGCCAACCAAAACGATTTCACTAATATCGCCGGTCGTCATTTCTGCATCGGCCAAGGCTTTTTTGCATGGGCCGATTGATCGTTCAATCAGGTCATCAACCAATTGTTCAAATTTGGATCTTGTGAGCTTGAGGACTAAATGTTTGGGCCCACTTGCGTCTGCCGTGATGAACGGCAGATTTACTTCGGTTTCTTGGGAACTGGATAATTCAATTTTGGCACGTTCCGCAGCTTCTTTGAGCCGCTGAAGGGCCATCCGGTCCTTTCGCAGATCAATGCCTTGGTCTTTTTTGAATTCATCAACGAGCCAATCAATCACCCGTAGATCGAAATCATCACCACCTAAAAAGGTGTCTCCGTTGGTGGATTTGACTTCAAAGACCCCTTCGCCGATTTCGAGAATGGAAACATCAAATGTTCCGCCCCCTAAATCATAGACGGCAATTCGTTCATCTTTTTTCTTGTCGAGGCCATAGGCCAAGGAGGCCGC
>CP070628.1:77394-85348 GCA_020355985.1 Nitrospirota bacterium
GGAGGATACGGCTATTCCGGACAAACCTGTATTTCCGTTCAACGGATTTTTGTCCATCAATCGCATTATGATCGGTTTCTTCAATTGTTTGTCGACAAGGTACAAGCGTTGTCGATGGGAGATCCAGCCTTGGACACCACGGTGGTCGGGCCGTTAATCAACGAACAGGCTGCTACCCGTGTCGAAGCATGGATTCAAGAGGCCGTGGAACATGGAGCAAAAATTCAAACGGGAGGAAGTCGAAAGGGATCCATGATGGAACCTACCGTCCTCACCAATGTCAGTAGTACCATGAAAGTTTGTTGCGAAGAAATATTTGGGCCAGTGGTGACTATCAGCCCCTACACCAAACTTCAGGATGCCCTGGCTCTGATGAATGACTCGCCCTTTGGACTACAAGCTGGCATTTTCACCAAAAACATTGATGCGATGTATCAGGCGTACGCCAGCCTAGAAGTAGGTGCGGTCTTGGTCAATGAGATTCCCACATTTCGTGCGGACCACATGCCGTATGGCGGCATAAAAGATTCTGGATTAGGGCGGGAAGGCGTCCGATACGTCATACATGAATTAACCGAACCAAAATTACTGATCGTCAAATCGCCATCCTGACACCCGATCCCATTGCAATTCCCTTTCCCGGCCTTGCGCCTTTCCCACAACTCTTGTTAAAAATGGGCCTTCGCCTGTGGCAAAGCCAGAAGTGACTCCCTTGGAGTTATTCTCTAGGCCATCTCATACATGTCACCCCCACGACTAACCACGCAAACAAAGGAGTCCTAATGGTCCCAACACATATGTTTCTCACCAAGGGTGTGGGTATTCACAAAGAAAAACTCACCTCCTTTGAAGAAGCCTTGCGGGGTGCGGGTATTGCCTATTGTAATTTAGTGAGTGTGTCGTCCATTCTCCCCCCTGATTGCAAAATCATTCCGCGTAGACGGGGAGAAAAATTGCTCAATCCAGGAGAGATTACCTATTGCGTGATGGCACGGTCTGATACCAATGAACGCAATCGACTGATTTCTGCTTCCGTTGGCGTCGCAGTTCCTTCTGGACGAAAATATAACTATGGGTATTTATCAGAACATCATGCGTATGGGGAAACAGACGAAGAAGCCGGTGAATATACCGAAGACTTGGCTGCGCAAATGTTGGCTACAACCTTAGGCATTAAATTCGATCCGAATGTGGCGTGGAATGAACGAAAGCAAGTCTTCAAAATGGGAGGAGATATCGTTCGGACCCAAAACATCACCCAATCAGCTATTGGCAAGCCCAACCTTTGGACAACAGTCGTGGCCTGCGCTGTGTTTATACCACTAGAAAACCTGCCACAGGAAAAGAAACCAGATACCCGCAAAGGGAAATGATGACGTGCGAAGAGACTCTTCGCACTCAATTCTTTCTCCGGCCTAGGACTTCCCCCTATGCCTATGAAATATCGATCATTGCTTTGATTAGAGAGAAAAATCCGCCCAAAGGATGGTATGGTCAGATGGCTGTTCTGCCTTGCGGGGATTCACATCGACTTTGATTGTTTGAGAATACGGCAGGAGAGATGGCGTGACCATCATATGATCAATCCGCCATCCACGGTTGGCTTCTAACGCATCGGGGCGGCGGTAATCCCAAAATGTAAATTGTTGCCGGCGGGGGTAATGATGGCGAAAGACATCGATAAATCCCCAAGAGACCGCATCCTGGTATGCCTGTCGCGCATCTTGATGAAAACACACATGCTTGAGATGTTTTTCGGGATGATGCACATCAATTGGTTCTGGCGCGACATTCATATCCCCACACCAGATCGCAGGCTTTCCGACTGAAAGATTTCTGGAAAAATACTGCTTCAATCGCTGAAACCAATCAAGTTTATACGCATATTTTGGAGAATCAAGGGCATATCCTTGCGGAATGTAGGTATTGATAATTGGAATACCCTGGATGACCACTCGTGCCAGGCGGGTGAGATCTTCTTGAGGTTGCCCATCTTGAAATCCAAAGGATACCTGCTCCGGTTCGGCCCGGCTAAAGATGGCGACCCCATTATAAGACTTTTGCCCACAATAATTAACGACGTAGGGTAAATCCGCAAAGGCCTCAAGAGGGAAATCCTGGTCTTGGACTTTAGTCTCTTGAAGACACATCACGTCAGGCTTATGACGACGGAGCCATGAATGTAAAATATCAATCCGCTTTCGAAGAGAATTCACGTTATACGTCGCAATTTTCATAGATGTCGAAACTTCCAGAACTAATTGAGTCAACTCAATTTTACTATGGATGGGGTCTTGACCCTCACCCCTCTCCCTCAAGGAAGAGGGGGATTTGAATTGTTCAGACTGGAATTCATAAATTATACCCAGCCGGGATAAGGTGTTGGCCCATGCTCCTTGACCGCTGAATTTTAATTGAGCCTATGAATACAAATAATTCTTTGACCCAAGATGAATGGAACGTGTTTGCCAATCAGGATTTTTTTCTCAAAAAGGCAGCAATCTCAGCAAAACTCAAACGAACCCTTGAGCAACTCCACATAGCCTTACAACCAGAGTTGATCGCTCACCCTCTCCTCGCTCCAGATAGTTTTGACCCTGAATCGGTCCAATTTGTCAAAGGCGAACATCTTGAAAACTGCCCATATCAATATTTAGATTTTCCCCGATTTTACACCCGCCAGGACAAGCTGGCCTTTCGTTCGCTATGTTGGTGGGGGCATCATCTGGTATTCGCCTTGATCGTGGAGGGACCACTGGTCAAACAATATCGCGTCAACTTGTTCAACCGCTTCTCGGAGGTATCTGATCGTCACCTCAGCCTATGTATCAGTTCATCGTTATGGGAATGGAAAGCCGGTCCAGGATTTACGCTGGACATCACGCACACCCATCGCTCCGAAATAGCCGCAGCACTAGACCGCCGAACTTTTTTTAAAATTGCACGTTTTATCCCTATTCAAGATTTGGAAGCCAACAGTGACCACATCATTGAGACAGGGGTCACAACCTTCCGAGCGATCCTTCCCATCATCACACCCTGACTCTCTTTGCGAACACCACCAGCTTTCTTACTCTTCTTCAGCCAGTCCTAAAAGTGTTGTCACATGTTCCACGGAATAGGTCCGGTGAAGATGAAGCACGACCACATTGATACCAGCAGCTTTCAATACAGTGTCAACAACATGATCCCGTTTCTCTGGCTGCTCTTGTTCGTTTTTTTGAAATTTCACGACCGTCGTCGTTTGTAGAGTGCCAGGATGCACCAGCACAACATCCAGGCGAACCGGCTGAATAGTCCGCATGAGCGCCTTACGCGCTTCTTCATCCGGATCTACCACCGACACGACCTGCAAGATCGGTAGCTTCACCAAAACCAATAGATAATCATGGGCCGCCAATCTGATCAGGTTGAACAGCGTGGCTTCTTCAGGAGTCATCAACGATCTTGGCGTCACCTCACATTCACGAGAGTCCGAGGGCACATCAAGGATGGACCCCTTGGGTAACGGACGACGCCAAATCCATTGCAACAAGAAGACCCCTCCTAGCACTAATAGAGTCAAAAAGAGAACGGACAATCCATTTTGTGACATGAGAACATCCACTTCTTTGCAATATGGAAATGAGATATCGTCATACGTACCATTTTTTTGAAAAGCCATGAGAGCCTGGCGTCACAGACCCTAAAATCACTGGATGTCTCGCACCGGTAACACGAGGTATATTGGCACAAACACCATGAACGGTTTGGTACGCTAAAACAGCAAAGGCTTGGGCTTCGAAAGCCTGACTGGATGACCCGCAATCATCCATGGTTCGAACCGGAATGGGATCAAAGACGTTCAAGAGTTCCGCCCAGAGGCGGGCATTGCGGACTCCCCCACCGCCGAACACAACGTCGGCTGGCATGTTTTTCGTCCATTGCTGAGCATCTCGAATCGTTTGTGCAATAAACTGGCAGCCTGTTGCCAAGAGGTCATTGAGGGAGAGATGTCGTCGCCGAGCCTGAGCCAGAACCTTAAGCACATACGATTCCCCAAACAGTTCACGTCCAGTGGACTTGGGTGGTGATCGATGCAGATAGGGATGGGCCAATAACCATCGCAACAAGCCCGAATGCACATGACCTCGTTGAGCCAACCGTCCACCCCGATCAATCGTCGTTCGACCATTCGTTCCCGTCGTGACCAACGCGTCCAAGAGCATATTGCATGGCCCAATATCAAATGCCTGTACTGTGGCTAGCCGTTCCCCTCGAGGAAGCATCGTCACATTGGCAATACCTCCGAGATTAACCACCCACCGCCTCGCGGTCTTTTGGCGGAAAACCAGAAAATGTGTATAGGGGACCAACGGAGCCCCTTCACCACCAGCGGCCAGATCGCGTGAACGAAAATCTGAAACTGTTGTAATACCGGTGCGCTCAGCAAGCACGGCGGGGCAGCCAATCTGGAGAGTCGAGCGTATGGAACCGATTCCCCGTTCCGCTGTTAACTGGGGAAGATGATGAACCGTTTGGCCATGCGAGCCAATCAATTTCACTTGCTTAGGGACAATTCCGCTACGTGTTATCGCCACTTTCACCGTCTGGGCAAAAACTTCTCCTAGCCATGCATGAAGATGACACACATCCGCCACTGCTCCGCGCTCAGCCACATGCAAGATACGTTGACGCAAGCGAGGGGGGTATGAACGGCCATAATGTCCGAGCAGCTTGATGGTGAGACGATGCCCTTTTCCACGAATATCCACAACCGCAGCATCCACGCCGTCGGCCGACGTCCCGGACATGAGTCCAACCACAATCATCGATGACATCCTGTCAGCATGAACATGGCGTTATGACTGCAACATTTCCACAAAAAAGGAGGGGCCAGACTAGGCCGATGATAGAGGAAGTTGTTTTCGGCGGTCCCACACCATACCAGTCTGCTCCTTATCCGAAAACCCTAGAGAGGCATAAAATCCTTGATAGCGTCTCGTACAGAGCCAAAACAGTTCCACCCTGGCCAAGGATGAATGCCTGAGAATTCGCTGTACCAGGCTTTTCCCAATATCTTGGTCTTGGTAACCCACATCGACAATGACGTCCCAAATCGATGCACGAAAGACATAATCGGTCAGAACGCGACCGAATCCCACTAATTGAGGCCCATCCCATGCGGAGATAGTCACATCGGTCTCCGACAACATCAATTGGGTCTCTTCCAAGCTACGGCCCCGCGCCCATTCAGCTTGTTCAAATAAGGCTAGAAGTTGTTGAGGATCGAAATCGTTTGAATCGGAATATTGGATCATTTCGTTGGCAGATTGTGGCAAGATATATTACACTAAGTCCACTATAAATCTCGCGTTTCTCAAATGGAGCTGAATCTATGTCGATGCTCGTTCGCAAATGCCCGAAATGTAGCAAGTTGTTTTGGAAAAAAGAAGAAGAGGTTGAATATGCCGATGAGAATACATTGAAAGTGACCTGCAATCACTGCCACCAGGTCTTGCGAATCCCGCTCATCACGCAAGGCGCCAACGCTGGCGCCCCCAAAATGGGCCATTAGCAACGTCTGTAGGTTTACCCTCGAATTGCTGAATCCTTGTCTTTCTCAATTTCCTCCTATGACGCCTCTTCCCATCTCTTCCCCGCAATAAATTTCTAATCCTATGCGACACGAACAATGGGCCGGCTTGGAGGTATGCATTTCTGGTGGGCTGGATCGCCAAGGAGGCGGCGAAGGACCACTGGTCGTTCTCTTACATGGATTTGGAGCTCCAGGAGATGATTTGGTCGCCTTATGGCGCTATCTCAATGTCCCGGATGAAGTCCGCTTCCTCTTCCCTGCCGCTCCATTGAAACTGGACATGGGCTTTGGGGATGCCAGAGCCTGGTGGATGTTGGACATGGAACGGGTCACGCAAGCCCGAGCCCAAGGACAGTGGGATGAATTGTCGCAAGAAATTCCTCGTGGACTGTCTCCCGCGCGCACACAAATGCAAGACGTCCTCTCTCTCGCCATGGAAAGCTTGGCGGTACCCTCTCAGTCACTCGTACTAGGTGGATTTTCGCAAGGAGCCATGCTCTCGACCGATTTGGTCCTCCATTCCGACATTCCGTTTGCCGGCTTGGCACTACTCTCAGGGACCCTCATCGCCAAGCACGAATGGCTCACTCGCCTGCCCAACCGCCCAGGTCTTCCGGTTTTTCAAAGCCACGGAACCAACGACCCCATTTTAGCGTTTTCAATGGCCCAGCAACTTCGGGAACACATCCAATTGGCAGGGCTGCCTGTCAATTGGGTCGAATTTCGTGGCGGCCATGAGATTCCCATTCAGGTCTTGGAAAGCCTGGGCACATTTCTCCAATCCGTGCTGTATAGTCCTACTCAGAAAAATGCGTAACACCATCAAAAGAAAAGATATTCACATTGCGCAGAAAATTCTCTCTCGGGTATAGTCATTTTTGAACATTTCATCATTTATTCACCAGGATTAAACCATCCCCATGATCACATTTGAAGATCTCAGTACCCAACTTCAACAAGCATTGGGGGATGCCGAAGTCTCAGTGCTCGATCGAACCGGCACTATGGACCATTTTACGGTCAAAGTGATTTCCAATGCCTTCGAAGGAAAGAATCTGTTGGACCGTCATCGAATGATCTACCAAGCCCTTGACGAACCCATGAAAGACGGACGCATTCATGCCCTAGAAATCCAGGCCAAAACCCGAAATGAAGCCCAAGAAGGAGGATAACCAGTATGAGTACGCCAATTGAAGATGAAATCAACAAAGAAATTGCCGAACACAAAATTCTCATTTACGGTAAAGGCACAAAGACTGCGCCTCAATGCGGGTTTACCGTGGAAACCATGGAATTTTTTAACAAGTACGGCTACCCCTATGAATTGATCAACGCGCTACCCAACCCCGAGAAGCGTGAGGCTCTTTCTAAAATGACCAACTGGCCGACTTTGCCAAAAGTCTTTATTAATGGGCAATTTTATGGCGACACGGATGTCTTGGGTCCAATGGAAGAAAAAGGGGAATTGCAGCCTCTTTTAAAAGCAGCTTTTCCTGATCAAGCAACATAAGCCCTCAAGCCTCATTCTCAGTCTATTGACATGTGGTCCCACAGAAAACTGTGGGACCACGTGCTTACATCCTCAAACACTACCCACGTTTTTTCCTCACGAAATTTCTCAAAAGCTGTAGATCCCCTTCGTAGTTTATCTCCCTCTCCTCTTGGCCTTTCTCGTCGGTTTTGTCTAAATCCTTCCTGTTGCTGATAAATTTTTCCTCATGCGTATCAAGCCCTACGTAGGCTTTCCGATACCTTTAGACAATGGCGGAAAAAATGCACCAGTTGGCGGCACACATCAACGCTTGGCCACATTATTCCAAGGCAAGTTCCAACAAGGGACACCTCAACCAAAAAATTATGGTAAGGAGAATTTATGCTGCCACCATACTCATAGGAGTGATGTCATCATCGACCGCTTTGGGCAGCCATTTGGATGCCTCATCGCTCTCTTCGGGTCCCCCACAAATTCAGATGCCTCCGCAAGTTCAGAAGCAGGCATCTTCCTCACGAATAACTCCTGCTTCATTGCCATCATCCAGAACCAAGCCAAAAACTTCTTCTCATACCACCCCGCACTCAATTCAAACTGTCGGCAATCAGAAGAAACAAACCGTCAAACCTCATACGAAATCGGGATGGCGATTTTTGTTGAATAAGCAACCACAAGCAGCCATGACCGCCTATCGGCAAGCCCTCAGGCAAAACCCGAAATCGGCCAGGGCTTATTTGGGTTTAGGTATTTCCTTGAAAAGTTTAGGGAAAGTTGAACTAGCCAAAAAGGCGTTACTAAAAGCCGTCAACCTGGATCCACGCCTACCCTCCGCGCTCGTACATTTGGGCTACCTATATGCTGAGGGCCACTTTGGCCAGGCAGAC
>CP070628.1:85448-89049 GCA_020355985.1 Nitrospirota bacterium
ATTTAAAAAAAGTCTCTCTGGAACTTGGCGGCAAATCTCCCAATGTTGTATTCAAGGACGCTGATCTGAGCATTGGCATTCCTGGCGTAGCCAGCGGAATTTTCTTTAATCATGGGCAATGTTGCTGTGCCGGCTCACGATTGTTTGTTGAGAAGAGCATTTTTGATGAAGTGGTGGAAGGCGTGGCCGACCAAGCCAAGAAAATAAAAATTGGTTCGGGTCTTGACCCCAACACCGATATGGGGCCCCTGGTTTCTGACGAGCAACAACAACGAGTGGTCAGTTATTTGGAGTCAGGATTTGCGGAGGGGGCAAAGGCTGTTGTGGGCGGCGGCAAAATTGGAGAACAGGGATATTTTGTGGAACCCACCGTGTTGGTCAATACGAAACCCGATATGAAAGTCATCAAAGAAGAGATTTTCGGGCCGGTCGTCTGCGCTATTCCTTTTCAGAATGTTGAAGAAGTCATATCCGCTGCCAATGACAGTATTTACGGATTGGCGTCCGCGGTGTGGACTAAGGATATTAGTAAAGCGCATCGTATTGCCGCTGAATTGCGCGCCGGAACCGTCTGGATCAACTGTTACAATATTTTTGATGCCGCACTGCCTTTTGGCGGGTACAAACAGTCAGGCTGGGGGCGGGAGATGGGACATGCGGCATTGGAGTTATACACCCAAGTGAAATCTGTCTGTGCCAAGTTAGCCTAGGGAAGATCACGCTACGAATCTCGTGAAGCGTTGAATCTGTCCTCACGAGTTTCTTTCATGATTTATAACTTAGGGGTCAGATACAAGACTCGAAATAACAATTACCTCCAAAGGATCACTCTCAACGGGATATTTTAATCGAGTCTGACCCCTAAAATTTTGCAGAAAAACTGGGTTTGCTCAAAAGAAGGAATACTGTTTTAGGCTGATTGGGGTTTGATTCCTTTACCCTTCGATTGTGAGACAAACCAATCTTGGACCCGAAAGGGCGAGTCCTCAGAAGTGGGTTTGACTCGCGTATAGGTGCCATCTGATTCCAACCGTCGGCCTTGGGTATTGTCTTTGAAGTAGGGGGTTAAGACATTTTCCACAATATGTTTCCTAAGGCTTGGATTCTCGATGGGGAATAAGATTTCCACGCGTCGGTCTAAATTCCTCGTCATGAGGTCTGCACTTCCAATGAAGAGTTCGTCGTTCCCTCCGTTTCGGAAATAAAAACAGCGGGAATGTTCAAGAAATTGTCCGACATGAGAGGTGATGGTAATGGTCTCACTGAGTCCTGGTATGCCGGGGCGCAGTCCACACACCCCACGTATGAATAAATCAATTTTCACGCCTGCTTGAGAGGCTCGATACAAGGCTTGAATGCAGGCTTTGTCCACCATGGCGTTCATTTTGAAGATGAGGTGGCCGTCGCCCTGTTCTTGCTGGCGAACAATTTCGCGATTGATTCGTGAGAGGAGTTGCTCGCGGATTCCATTAGGCGCCACCAGAAGTTTGGCATAGGTGTCTTTTTTTGAAAATCCCGTCAGGGCGTTAAAGAGATCCGTTACATCTTCTCCCATAACCTTATCGCACGTAAAAAAACTAAAATCTGTATAAATTCGGCTGGTGGTGGGGTTGTAATTGCCTGTGCCAAGATGGAGGTACCGATAGATACCTTCTGGCTCTCTCCTCACTACCATGCAGACTTTTGCATGGGTTTTGAGTCCCAGGACTCCGTAGACGACGTGTACGCCTTCGTCTTCTAATTTTCTTGCCCATTCAATATTATTTTCCTCATCAAATCGCGCTTTGAGTTCAAGGAGGACTGCCACTTGTTTGCCATTTTGTCGAGCTTCCATTAATGCGGCAACAACTGGTGAATTGGAGCCGACACGGTACAGTGTCTGTTTAATGGCTAAGACTTGAGGGTCGATGGCAGCCTGTCGAATGAAATCCACCACTGGGGAAAAACTGTCATAGGGATGATGAAGAAAAATGTCTTCCCTTTTGATGAGGGCAAATAAGGAATCCTTTGACCCAGGCTCCGTTAACACTGCGGGGTGAAGGGGGGGGTATTTGAGGTCACTCCGTTCAATACTCCCTAATTCCATTAAATTTGATAAGCCCAGACGAAAGTTGTAGGTATAGACTTGATAGGGGGCCAGCGTGAGATTTCTCACGAGAATATCTTTAATGAAGTCTGGCGTGTTTTGCGCAAGTTCCAGTCGTACGACGGAACCGTATTGTCGGAGATCAATTTGTTCTTCAATGGCGGCTAACAGATCTCCAGCTTCATCTTCTTCGATCTCAAAGTCAGCGTCGCGGGTAATTCTAAAGTAATAGGCCGCCTTGACGGTGACACCTGGAAACAAGAGATCCAGATTGTTGGATATGATGTCTTCGAGCCATACGAAATTCGTCGCCCCTTGTCCGCTCTCTAATCCTAATTGTTGGTCATCAGCAACTTGCTGTTCGTCAGGAATTCGGATGAGTCTGGGAAACAGCGCGGGAACTTTGATGCGGGCGAAACATTCCCCACGCTCAGGGTCGTTCGCGACGACCGCGAGATTTAAGGTCAAATTGGAGATATGGGGAAAGGGATGACTTGGATCAAATGCTAAGGGCGTGAGCGCGGGAAAGATTTCTTTCCGAAAATATCGTCGAAGTAAGGATCGTTGCTTGGGCTTGACATTTTTATAGGAAAGAATTTGAATGCCGGTCTCGGACAACTTGGGCAATAACTCCTCTTGCCAGCATCGCATGACTCGTCCGAACCCCTCCTGTAACACGCCACGAATTTTTTCCAGTTGTTCCGAGGGACTGGTGCCATCCAAGGAGGCTTCCAGGACTCCGCTGGTCAATTGCTCTCGAAGGCCTGAAATCCGAATCATGAAAAATTCGTCAAGGTTGTTAAAGAAGATACTTAAGAATTTAACACGCTCTAATAGGGGATGACTCGGGTCTTCGGCCTCTTCCAGCACGCGCTTGTTAAACTCCAGCCAACTGAGTTCTCTATTCAGATACCATTGAGGGTGATCGAGATTCTGAATGGGCTCAGTAGGAGTCGGCGTCTTCTTGGTGGAAAGATCGGACATGAAAGGAATTTCCTTAGGGTGATAACATTCTTATGCCCAGGATGGCGAATGGGTTCTGGTCAGTCTGTAGTATAACAAACCTTCTTGATTCAAAAGAATCCATGGGGAAAATTTCTTGAAAAGAAATAATGGGTTTTTGTTTATTTTGACAAATTTCTCCCAAGTTTCCGCAGTTTTTCCCATAGTTGAGGCAGCTTCTGGCGTGCCGCTTTTTGACGATTTCGAACTCGTTCAACCAGGATGCCTTTGACGAAAGCCACTCCTGGGCGCCGTGTGAGTGTGCGGTGAGACAGGAGTTGATGCTCTAGCACCAAGGCGTCCTGGTGTTGCCCCAACACCTCTTGCAAGGATTTCGCTTGCTGCAGAAATCGCCTAGCATGTTTTCCGAGAAAGGGCTCGGACAATTCTACAGTATATCGGGCTCTTTTGACCAAAATGCGGATGTGGTGCAACTCCTCTTTGGGGAAATGACTTTGAGTGGATTCCACACTTTCCTTAAGCTTGGCAAAGGCTTTTCGTGCGAGGTTGGGC
>CP070628.1:89149-94665 GCA_020355985.1 Nitrospirota bacterium
CCTCCACACGCAAGGGAATTCCCAAATAACCCAACATCCGTTCCGTATGATCCCTCGATTTCATTGGTTCTTTGACTGTTGTCGTACCCTCGGTAAAGAGTCCTGCAAACAACACGCAGGATTTAATCTGAGCACTGGCTACGGGAGACTCATACATCACCGACTTTAGGGCCCCTCCCTGAATGGCTAATGGTGCCAAATCCGCTCCTTGCCTACCTATAATAGTCGCTCCCATCTGTCGCAAGGGTTTTACAACCCGCCCCATTGGCCGGCTCCTCAACGACGCATCGCCGGTAAGCACCGAAAAAAACTCTTGCCCGGCGAGCACTCCCGTTAAGAGACGCAGCCCGGTTCCTGAATTCCCACAATCCAGCACATTGGAGGGTTCCCCTAAGCCCCACAAACCCTTGCCGGTTACTATGACCCCTTTAGGAATTTCCTGAACCTCGACCCCCAACCCCCTTACAGCACGAAGAGTATTCAAGCAATCCTCCCCCTGAGAATACCCTGTCACGTGAGTTTGACCTTGAGCCAAGGCACCAAGGATTAGGGCCCGGTGCGTGATAGATTTATCACCAGGAACAGTAACTGTCCCACAAAGAGGACGGGTGGCTGGTGCAATGGATAGCTGGCTCATGGCAAGCCTTCCCGTAACATTTTGGCTTGTTCGATATTTTGGGTAAGACCTGACCCATCGTGTTCGTTCAAGAGCTGCTTAAAGGCTTGCAATTGGGTGATGTATTGGTCAACCATGATCAACAAATTTTCACGATTGGCTAAACAAATATCCCGCCACATCTCGGGAGAACTCGCCGCAATCCGAGTCGTATCTCGCAAGCCTCCTCCAGAGAAATCCAATAGACTCAGAGCCTCTGGAGTTTTCTCTTGTAAATCCTGCAACGCATGCATAAGCGAAAACGCCGCGATATGGGGAAGGTGGCTCACGGCCCCTAGTACCCAATCATGAACCATGGGATCCATCGACAAGACGGTGGATCCTGCTTTTTCCCACAAACACCGAATTTTTTTTAGAGCATCAGCATTCGTATGTGGAGTGGGGGTCACAATGCAACGCGCCCCATCAAACAACTTGGATGTGGCATGAGCCACACCGGATTTTTCCTTGCCAGCAATGGGGTGCGCCCCAACAAAACATGCAGTCGGTGGAAGAGCTGCCTCCACATCAAAGACCAACTGGCCTTTGACGCTGCCCACATCACTGACAATTGCACCAGAAGGAACATGCTGCCCCCACCGCCGCACATGTGAGACATAGCTATCAACCGGCGTGGCCAAAACAATTAAATCTGAGTCTCGTACCGCCTCATACGGTTCTGAAGCAAATCGATCGATAGCCCCAACCTGTAAGGCCAATTCGAGATTTACTTGTCGGCGCCCTATCCCAACAACAGTTTTGGCCAACCCTTGCTCCTTCAACACGAGACCGAGCGATCCACCCAACAATCCCACCCCAATGATGGTGACTTGTTGAAATAGATGCTCTGAAATGGAACTGGCCATGAGAAAAAAAGATAAGGAGATTGAAAACAGGTGGGGATCAATCAGAGTTGGCGGCCAACAGCCTGAGCCACCTTTTTGAGGTCATGCATTAAGGTTTGAAACCGACTCGGCTTAAGGGATTCTTCTCCATCGCACAAAGCACATTCCGGATTGGAATGGACTTCAAT
The DNA here is from genome assembly GCA_020355985.1 of Nitrospirota bacterium. Next base: position 90,838 of record CP070628.1, read on the forward strand.
TAACAAACCGTCGGCACCAGCTGCAATTGCGGCCTTGGCCATCGGTGCGACAAGTTTCCAATTTCCTGTGGCGTGACTAGGATCCACGATAACCGGCAAATGCGACATCTCCTTCAAGGTCGGCACCGCGGCAAGATCAAGCGTATTGCGATACTGCGTCTCAAACGTTCGAATCCCACGCTCACACAACATCACATTCCGATTCCCACGAGACATAATATATTCCGCAGATAAGAGAAATTCTTTGATAGTGGCCGAGAGGCCGCGCTTTAATAATACCGGTTTATCATAAGCCCCAACTTCTTTTAACAGTTCAAAGTTCTGCATATTTCGGGCACCAATCTGAATAATATCCGCATGTTCCAGAAAATACCCCAGATCGCGCGGATCGAGAATTTCACTCACCACTGGTAGTCCGGTTTGCTTTCGCGCTTCAGTCAAGAAACCCAATCCTTCCTGTCCCAAGCCCTGAAACGAATAGGGCGAAGATCGCGGTTTATACGCCCCTCCTCGGAGAACGGTGGCACCCGCGCAGGCCACTTCTTTTGCAATACCCACGGTAATCTCTAATTTTTCCACGGCACAGGGACCAGCCATCACCGTAATTTTATGGCCACCGATTTGAATCCCAGCCACATCAATCACTGAGTCATTCGATTGAAATTCTCGACTGACTAACTTCCAGGGAGCTAAGATTGGCGTCACGCTTTCAACTCCCGGAAATACACTCAAAGGCTGGCCTTGCAAGACCCGCTCATCCCCAATAACGCCAATCACCGTCCTCTCCTCACCTTTGGTGATTTGCGATCTCAAGCCCAGAGATCGAAGACGATCCACTAAATGCTCAGTATCTTGTTCCGTCGCTTCGGGTTTTAAAACAATAATCATACGATTCTCGAATCAGGCAGATTTGGACAGGGTTGGCAGTACCTGTTCAAGAGCTTGTAATAGGCGCCGATTTTCTGTGGGTTGACCAATCGTCATACGAATCATTGACCCACGGATGTGCCGCACGATCACCCCTTCACGAAGTAGCGCATCATACATGGACGCACCATCCACGCCCACATCACAATAAATAAAATTGGCCTGAGACGGGATCGCCTTGAACCCCATGGCAGTCAAGCCCTCTTCCAGAAACATCATTTCAGCTTCATTCATAGCACAGCTTTTTGCCACATGCTCGTCATCCAACAACGCGGCCTTGGCGGCTTCTTGTGCCAAACTATTCACATTAAATGGTGGACGCACGCGATTCACATAACCTGCAATCTCAGACGTGGTGATTCCATAACCCACACGCAAACCAGCTAAGCCATAGATCTTGGAAAAGGTCCGCAATACAACGACCGATCGCCCTTCTTGAACATAGCGCAAGCTATCCGGATAGGCAGAATCCCGCACATATTCATAGTAAGCCTCATCAAACACCACCACGACATGTTCCGGAAGACGTTTGAGGGCATTATCAATCTCTTGCGTGGTCAACATCGTGCCTGTCGGATTATTCGGATTACAGATAAAGAAGAGCCGAGTACGATCGGTCACAGCATCCACCATAGCTGGCAAATCATGCGTCCAATTCTTCAACGGCACTTCGACCGGCACACCATGCCCACCCAAGACTGACAAGCGATACATGACAAATGTGAGATCCGCCATAACGGCTTCATCGCCAGGAGCCAGAAAGGTTTTGATGAGCATGCTAATAATTTCATCAGATCCATTGCCCACGAGTATCTGATCATTGGGCACATGCCATTTATTAGCCAATGCCTGTCGCAAATCATGCGCTCCACCATCGGGATATCGATGAAGTGACGCTGATGCTCCCTCAATAACCTGAAGAGCCTTCGGGGACGGCCCCCAGGGATTTTCATTCGAAGCCAGTTTAATGGCTTCGCGAACTCCTAGCTCCCGTTCAAGTTCATCCAGAGGTTTCCCTGGAGAATACGGTTTCAACGAAGCAATGGTCGGATGCACATGCAAAGCCATATCAAGTAAACCTGTATGCTAAACATTCCATGAACGGTAAAGAAATTGAGGTTACTGGTGAATGGGATAGGAGCCCAAAACTTTCAGGAACAAACACCGAGACTTCACTTCATCCAAGGCTTTCTTGACGCGGTCATCGTCTTGATGCCCCTCTAGATCCATAAAGAATAAATATTCCCAAACCTTCCGACGAGTAGGACGCGATTCGATTTTCGTCATATTGATACCATAGGACGAAAAGGGACGAATCAGATCATAAAGGGCTCCCACCCGATCCTTGGCCGAAACGATAAATGAGGTCTTATCTCGACCCGTTCGTTCAGCGCCCCGGAGAGAAAGAATCAAAAATCTGGTGAAGTTATTAATGTTATCTTCAATGCGTGCCCGCAAGATGTTTAAACCGTATAGTTGGGCTGCCAACTCAGAGGCAATGGCCCCTGCCCTCGGATCGTTCACACACCGTTCAGCGGCGCGAGCCGTACTCGGTTCTTCCGCTATCGAGACAGAAGGCAAATGGGTTTCCAACCAATTCCGGCATTGCGCAATCGCATGGGGATGTGAATAGACAGTTTTGATGTCTTCGATCTTCTGTGCTTTGGATAGAAAATGATGAGAGATCTCTAGCATCACTTCGCCATAAATCAATAACGGCGAATCCACAAACAAATCTAAGGTATGATTGACCACGCCTTCCGTCGAATTTTCAATCGGCACCACACCAAACCGCATGCGCCCACGCTCCACATCATCAAACACATCCTTAATACTATTCACGGGAATGTAGTCGGCTGATTCTCCAAATTTTCGCATCGCCGCCAGATGGGTAAAAGTGGCTGGCGGACCTAAATACGCAATCGTCTGCGTACCTTCCAACGACAGAGACGCTGACATGATTTCGCGATACACCGGCCGGAGGGCTTCGCTAGGAAACGGTCCAGGATTTTGTGCCATGAGCCGCTCCACAATGGCCACTTCACGGCCTTGTGTGTGAAGATGTGCGGAAGCATCTTTTTGTTTTTTCAGATGCCCGACTTGAATGACGTATTGTGATCGCTCATTCAACAGCTTGAGAATTTCATCATCAAGCCGATCAATGCCTTCTCGGCACCCTTGAATATTGTCAGGAATGTCCATGAATCAGATTTTTCCTCCACCCCAATAAAGTTAGGGTATTTAGCCACGAGCATACAAGGAATACCCTACTGTGGCAAGCCAACCAGGTTAAGGTCAACACCATTTTCGCCTGATATTTTATAGACAATCGTTCAAGATTTCATACCGACAATTAACTCAACTTCTTTCAACAAAGATGCCTTCTTTCAATGAACTGATCCTGTTCCTTCCTCAATGCATTCTAAAAGAAGATCCCGGTAAATTTCTTGACAAAAATTCTCAACCTCGTCCATATATTCTTAAGTGCTATCCTCCTGAGCCTTTTCTTCCCAATTACACCAAGGAGAATTCATGGGAGAACTCGTTCTTCCTTTGGTGAAGGGGATCCTTCCCTTCTGTTTCAATCTCACCATAAAGGCAGAAAAATCTTGAGGACTGTATTTTGATGACAAGTGAGAAGGGAAAAGGAATAACGGGAGAAGAAGAATTGTAAAACGTGAGACGAAATGGGAAAGTGCAACTCACCCCTTACTTCTTACAGTTTTCCGGTTTTTAGTGATAACTTTCCGCATCGGTGGGGAATTTCCCGCATTCAACTTCTTCTTTATACCGCATGAGCGCCTGTAACGCATCGGCTTTCAAATGGGCATAGGGTTTCACGAATTTTGGGACAAAATCGTCAAACAATCCTAACAAATCGTAGAGCACAAGAACTTGTCC
>CP070628.1:94765-99470 GCA_020355985.1 Nitrospirota bacterium
GAGCAACGTAACTTGCCGGCATGGCAGGGAAATGCCAGGCAGCAACTTCGCCGGATCCAGGGAGAAACCACATTCCCTTACTCTATGAGAGAAGCCACTCAACGACTCATGATAAAAGTGCCAGAACACGCGCAGTCGACCATGACCACCGATCCCATCATAGATGCACACATCATCCTTGACCATCTGAATTCGGTACCTGAGCTTTAATTTTCGGAAAACCATAAGGTTCTACAACCATTTCCACGGAAGCTCCCCCTGGCCCACCCTATGTGCTTTGGTAACAGTCAACCAGGATTTCACAAGCCTAATTATTTGAATTGGAAGTTCGGGCTTCTACTCGTTTTCATGACAATCATCTTGATAATCTCTCACCCACAACTACTCAGGGGAGCCGCCTCTCTACAATTCATCATTGAAGCCCCGGAATCCTTGGAACCATTAGCCACCCACCTCAAGAAGATCAACCCTCAGTCACTTCAGCGAACGATGAGCCTTGTGGGTCTTGAACATCCAGGGCCACCCATTCGGGTGATATTGGCACCAAACGAATCTCCCCTTGCACAGGAAGCACCAGAATGGATGGCAGGCTACGCGCTGAGCCAGGCCTCTACCATTGTGCTCCTTACCGACCGCGTATTGACCTACCCTAATGATTCACTCAACGACGTGTTCCTCCATGAGATTGGCCATATCCTGGCCCACCGGGCTGCAGGTGAACAGCTACTGCCTCGATGGTTTGATGAAGGACTGGCCATGATGGCCGCCCGATCATGGGATTTGGAAGATCGAGCCCGATTAGTCTGGGCCATGGTCTCAGACACTCAAATCTCCCTAGATGAACTCAATGCCCTCTTTATCCAAGACGCCACCTCCATCCGACGAGCGTATGTCCTGGCCTATGCGTTTATATTAGATCTCTTGGAACACACGGGCCAGGATGTACCCAAACGAATCCTGGCAAAGGTCAAACAAGGAATGTCCTTTTCTGATGCCTTTGCGCAAACCACGTTCATGACGCTCACACATGCGGAAGAGTCCTTTTGGAGTCGGCAGACACTCTGGAATCGATGGATTCCGGTGGCTACCAGTTCCGGGATGGTATGGCTGGCGATCACCCTCTTGGCTTTTTGGGCGTTTGCGAGACAGCGCAAGAAAACTGCCGCTATTAAGCAGCAATGGCGGGAAGATGAGTGGGATGTATAATACTTTGAATCAAGACAATTGTATTTGCTAAGAAACATTGTCTTACACCTTATCCAACAGCGTGAAAGGAAGGAAGTCATGTCCTCAAAACTTCAACGAAAAGTTGCCGTCATTACAGGGGGAAATAGCGGAATTGGATTGGCCAGCGCCAAATTATTCCAGGCCGAAGGCGCAAGGGTTATTATTACGGGAAGACGGAAAGATGCGGTAGAAGAAGCCGTCAAAGAAATCGGAGGAGCCTGTAAGGGAATCGTATCCGATACAGGAAATCTCAATGATATTGTTAATCTCTATGAACAGATCCAGCAGTCAGGATTTAGGATAGATGTCTTATTCCTCAATGCCGGAATTGCGATCTTTGGGCCATTTGATACTATGAACGAAGCTACTTTCGATGCAATGGTGAACGTCAATTTCAAAGGCCTCTTTTTCAACATTCAAAAAGCTGCGCCTCTCCTGAATGAAGGAGCTTCGGTCATTATTAACTCTTCCATTGCCGACCAGAAGGGGTTCCCCAACACCAATATCTATGCCGCCACGAAAGCGGCCGTTCGGAGTCTTGCCAGAACCCTATCGACAGAATTTATCGAGAGAAAAATCCGAGTCAATTCTCTGGCGCCTGGCCCAATTGATACGCCCATCTTCGACAAAGTTGGCATTCCGACAGAACAAGTTCCAGATATGAAAGAAAGCTTTGCCGGTGAAAATCCCATGAAACGGTTGGGAACCTCAGAAGAGATTGCCAAAGCGGCACTGTTTCTGGCATCGGATGATTCATCATATATCACGGGAATTGACCTCACGGTTGATGGAGGTGTCACGCAACTATAAGTCGCGACCTCCCTGCAATCTCCCCTCGACTCTTTGTGGGACATTGCTTAAAAAGGAGCTACAGGGAAGGAAGGAGAACATCCCATGAGAAAGGCAAAATTCAATCGTTCAGATTTTTTGGCACTGGTGATTGTTTTCGGACTTGTGTTTTCAACCTTACCCTCTTCCGCTCTCGAGCCTGAACCCCACCCTCTCGATACGTTCCTCACCGCCATCCTCAATTTTCGTGAGCCAACCGGTATCCGAGGCACCATCCGATACATTGACAAAGCTGAAAAAAATATTTGGCTCAATTGGGAAAAACGATCAGATGATCGCCCATTATTCGACACCGGCTGGAAATTGGTGCCAGAAGATACGACCTTATTAGTCTATCCACAGGATTCGGCCCAATATCTAGAGTTAGAAATCATGGCAAAAGGTACACCCATTGAGATGGTCATTCAGTTTGACCCGAAAGGACATCGACGTATTCTCTCGTATCAGGACCTTTCTCAGCCACGCAAAATACCATTGTAAATCCCGATCTCTGTACATATCATAATAATTGCCTTCTTAATTTTCTCAATCCGTGAGAATCGCTTCAAGATATTGCCCTCCAGCGATCCTCATGAAGACATGGGTCAGATCAGGTTTGATAGCACCCATCTCATCCTTTTCCTCATCTTCCCATGAGTCGACTCCATACCACTACTTTATGTATACATTTCCATTCCTCAGATGATTAGTCTATTTGCAAGGAATGTTTTTTTGCTGGAGTACATGACAAACCAAGGGCGTGAGAGCTTCCGCCATCTTCTCATGACCTTTTGCGTTTGTATGCCAATCTCTCGGCCAAAAGTAGAAAACTCTGGGATCTGAAACGGATTCAAACACGGGAGTAATGTCAGCAAATGGAATATGCATTTCCTCGGTTAAAGAGGCCAGCACTTGGTTAATATATTGTAATTCAACATGGTGAGTTTGGGCCACATCAGGCACGAACATGATAACCAAATGGCTATTATTTTTTTTTGCTATGGCGTTAATCTTTTCAAGGAGTGTTTTAAGAATATGGAATGAGGAACGTGTTTGGGCTTGATTAGAATTGCTCAATAACAAATGAGTCGACTGTTGGATCAATTCAGGCCTTCTCGCCTCCAATGTAGACAAAAAGTCGACCCTGCCTAACTTATTTTTTCGGCGGAGATGGTCCCCCTGGGCTTTGAAAAAGTTAAATAAAGCGGAAGAACGAAAGATCCCTCCTTTATATTCCACCTGTCTATAATATTCAGGATCTGCAGGAATCATTTCTTGTATGAACTGGGGGATATCATTAAAAAAATAGGTGAGCAAAATAATGTCCGGTGAATAACGAATTCCAATGTTTTTGAGGTATACATAATAATGATTAAGATCCCATTGGGGAACGCCTGCATTAATGGTTTCAATTTCTATCCCCGTCATTTGTTTAAGTTTATATTCAAGTTTCTTTAAAAATGTTTCCTCAAGCGACACCCCCCAACCAAAGGCAAAAGAATCACCAACCCCCAAGATCCGAATCCTTCCTGGGGGTTTGGCCCATTGATGTTCTACATCATCTCGAATACCTCTTGAGTTAGTCTTCACCCACGAACCAACCGGACCTATCCCCTCAAAGTTAGGAGCCATTTTAAACCCAAGAATATCAGAGGGTTCCTGCCAGGTATTCCTGTCGACGAACGGCTTCGATAACGGGTGATCAACCATCCGAAGAATGCCTTCTCCAAGAATACCTGCTAACATCAAAGAAAAAATTAACAAAAGACATTCCCTTCCCTGTCCTTTCACCATCAACAAACATAAAATGGAAATCAACAGTCCAACCAGGGGAAACTCTATAGTTGTCGAACGAAACATAAATTCTTGAAATTCCAACTTGATACCACCAAAAAACACCACCAAAACGACGTCCACCACAAACAATACGATGGCACCAGCCAGGACATAGATTCCCAACATCTGGAGTTTTTTCATGGTTGTATTATGGAGATGATCCAATTGCTCTAGCAATCTGATTAGAGAGGTAGAGGCAAGCGAGGGAATAGCAATCGATGAGTCATTAAACTAGAGAAAGCAAGTATTCACACAACTAGGCAGGTAGATATTCTTACGTTTTATTCATATATGTTTTTTCTAGCGAAAGCATTCTCGCAATGATGTTCAGTCAGAAAGAAACAAACTGCCGCGATTGAGCAAATCCCAGAATACCGAATCATGTTTTTCTGACTGCTCTCATAGATTAGAGAAGGTTCGTTTGGCACAAAAGATTTTTTCTAGGTCAACCATACATTCATTACAGACATACTGTCGTCCATCGACAAACAAAAAAAGTTTTTCCCATATTCCTAAAACGCCAAATGAGAGCTTTCATTCTTGGCAAGTGTCCCTCCTACATCTGCCGATCCGGAACTCCATGCGACGGTCAGCAGGTAGGTCGGCATTTCGAGCTTGGATCACACGCTGGATTTCAACAGCAGCCTGCACGGCATCCAACGCCGTCGGGAACTCCGCGAGGAGATTATCGCCAGGAGAATCTACGACCCTCCCTCGATGCTCCCGAACGAGGATGGCGATTTGTTCACGGTACGCGGTCAGGGTTCGGATCGTCCCCGCCTCATCCTCCGCCATGAGGCGTGAGTAACCGACC
>CP070628.1:99570-104165 GCA_020355985.1 Nitrospirota bacterium
ACTTGTGTCAAGAGTCGTTGAGCGGCTTCTCTCACAGAGTAAGGGAATGTGGTTTTTCCCTGGTCCCGGCGAAGTTGATGTCGGACATGTCCCTGCCAAGCTGGCAGGTTACGTTGCTTCGCCTAATGTTGTGATGCGAGTGCCACGGCTCGTCGTGCGCACACTCGGGCTAAGCCATCATTCCCATTTTTGAGCACTTCAGAGGCCTTTGCGAATTCTTGTTTAAACTGTTCGCGTCAGCTCACAAACCTTTTTGTGTGGCATCACGTCGATACAATTCGCCGCGGTTACATACTCGGTGAATTGCCACGACCTGTTCTTCACGATCAATTGAATAGAGAATACGCCAGTCTCCAACTGCATATTGGATCATCCCTGGTAAGTCGGGGTGTAGCGGATCATGGCGAAGATTCAATACATTGGATGCGAGCCACTTGGTTTTATCCAATAAGCGCTGAGCCATAGGCTGTTCGGTGGCACGAAGATCGTCGAGCACGGTAGGGAGGTAGGTAACTCGATACCAGGGCATTGTGTGTTACCAGCGGAGGCCGAGCCTTTCGGCGACCTCATCTCCCGTCATGCGTTCTGATGAGGCTAGGGATTCTTTTAATCGGGCCCGAACGGTTTCGTCCAAGGGCAATCCCAGGTCGGGGTCGCCTAACAGCTCACACAGACGATCGTCGACTATACCATTGACGAGTTCTTTGAATTCTTTTTGAGATAGGTCTGAAAGTTTCATGACTTAGGCTTCCTATCCTGTTTGATTTTCAAGAAAAAGAGGCTTGAGATTCAAGGCGGGCTGGTCAGAAGCTCCCAGCCTGTAGGACATCATCCAAATTGTTGATATCTAGCCAATGTCCGACTGTGTAGAGCACGCGAATTGGTTGATGGCTTTTGAGCAATTCCTGGAACAGAGTGGCCATCCCGGCCTTTTGATTTTCTGGGACTGCGAGTAGTTTGGGCAACACCTCTTGTAGCTGGCTGGCTCCTGTAGCAGAGACTTTGAGAAAACCCATCCATACGCCGTGAATCTTATCAGGAGAGATGGATGTTCCCAATTGCTTAAGATGGATGTGAGTATTAAATGCCTTGCGAGAATTTGGCGCGGTGCATTCCGCAAATCCCCCTAGTCGGGTATAGCTGGTTTTTTCTTGCCAGTTACTATCCACAAAAATAACAAAGTCCTCTTTTTCCTGGAGTAATGCTTGCGGGATGTAGGAGTTGAATAAAACGTCACCGTAGGAAATGATGATGTCCTGATCATGTGAGCCTTTGGCTTGGAGAGCTTTCAAGAGCGAGTCCAATTCACCGGTAACTCCATAGTCGTCATTATCGACGTATCCCAAATTAGGTAGATCAACGGTCTCTTTTTTATACCCTCGGACCACAGCAATGTTTTTGATGCCCACACTATTATAGGCATCCACAATATGCGATAAAATCGGGATGCCTCGAATAGGCACCATGGTTTTGGGTTTGTCTTCCGTCAGTTCACCAAGCTCATCTCCACGAGAGGCGGCTAGAACAATCGCCGATGCTTGGTCAGAGGTTTTCGGTAGATACCGTTTTTCGGCTTCCAAAAGTTCGGCGGCACCTTGCAGACGAAAGACTTCAGATACCGGAACAATGTTGTCTTCGATGGACAGGAGATTTTCTTGTGCTTTAAGAATGTGAGCCGTCGATTGCATGGTGGCAATCGCTGAGCGGAGCATATGATTGGCCCAAATGACTATGGAAAAACCATGTTGCCGAAAAACATCGGTAGGAGTGGAGTAGTACTTGGTTGGAACGATGACCACAGGACACCGATTGGCCCACTCACGCTTGAATGCCAAAATTTCATCAGGTACGGCTAACGCGCTGTGAATCAAAATGCCGTCTGCTCCAGCCCGGTGATAGGCTTCGGCTCGACGTATGGCTTCGGTTAATCCCCATCCGCAAATAAATGCTTCGGTGCGGGCGATGATGCAGAAATCTGGATCAGATTGAGCGTCTTTCCCGGCTTTGATTTTTCCACAAAACTCGTCCATGTCTGCGAGGGGTTGTGTATCTCCCTTGAGAAAACTATTCGTTTTGGGAAACTGCTTATCTTCAATGCACACGGCGGCGATGTGGCGTTGTTCCAATTTTCGAATGAGACGCTGCATGTTGTTGAAATTGCCATATCCTGTGTCGCCATCAAGCAAAATGGGAATGTGGGTGGCATCCGACATAAATTCTAGATTGTCTAGAACCTGCGTCCAGCTGGCTTCGTTATTGTCGCGAACACCAAATTGTGCCGAGATGGAAAGACCACTTGCCCAGATGCCGTGGAAGCCAGCCTCCTCCACAATCTTTGCGCTGAGACCATTGTGGGCCTCACAAATAAACTCAAGCTGTGAAGACAACAGGAGTTGTTTGAATTGCGTAGACTTTGGCACTTGGCGTTCGCTTGGCATAATTAGAGAATCTGTGCAGGCATCAAGTAGTGAGAGGAACTACAGAGAAGTCTACAGCAAGGTGCATCCTGGTGCCAAACTCTTGGAACTTTTGTGGGAGAGCGAGGTCCGCTTTCTATGGAATCCGTTGTTTGGAAAAGAGTAAGGCTATTGCTCCCTAATTGGGGGATTCCCATAAAGCGTTTCCTCGCGAAGTAGAAAAAGAGAGTCCAACATCTTCCTCATTCCTGACATTTTTATCGGGAATCTATCCGGGGCTTTAAGGATGTCCGCCCGTCCATGCCAAATACTACAGGTGCAAGCTCTACAATTTTAGGCATGCCGAATAGGTTGCGGCGTGGTCTTCATTGCAGACTCCTTAGTCGTATAGAAAAATCCCTGCGTACAGTGGAAGAGGAATGGAGAGAAGGACAAGGGCGTAACCCAAGAGGATGCCCTTGTCCTCTGAATGCTGAACTATTTATGGAGTGCGGCTGGTTATCTCGAGAAGGTGATAGCCAAATTGGGTTTTGACAGGACCGTGGACCTTGCCGAGTTCCCCGCTAAACACGACGGCATCAAATTCCTTGACCATTTGACCGGGACCAAATTCGCCTAAGTCTCCACCTTGTTTCCCTGATGGACAGGTGGAATGTTCCTTGGCCACGGCTGCAAAATCTCCACCGCCCTCAATTTGTGTTTTCAAGTTGTTACATGCTTCTTCTGTTGAAACCAAAATGTGACGGGCACGCGCTTTCGCCATGAGTGTTCTCCTTTTAGGGTAGATGTATGAACCAAAGTCTTTTTCTCATGATTTGCGCACTCACGTCAAATCTTCATCACGGTCACTCAGGGAGATTCGTGAAACTCCACATCAAATCCTCCCCAGACCTAAAATTTCTGGAGGGGGATTTCCTGGTTTTGAGGAAAGTAGTACTTGAGTGCCGGCCAGGATTTGGTGGAGAGAGTCAGAGGAAGCAAGGAGACTCAACGGAATAGAAAGAGACGTCAATAAAAATTGCCTGCATAGTCATATTTGGTCGACATGTTACCCATCGGGATTCATCGCCAAATAATCACAAATAAAATCGAAAACAAGTTCATCCACATTGTCGTAAATGGTTTTGACGCCACCGGTCGTCACGACGCCTTGTTCCCAGGTGCTGGCATGTCCGCTAATGGATCGGTGAACGAGGGCTACCAGTTGGTGGACTTCTAGGTCGATCCGACAGGCATAGCGCTTTGGCCCCAAAGGCAGAGCCGCCAAATTGACATATAAATAAGGCTCACCGGGCAATTTGGCTGCCTCGAATTCCTTGACGAGGCGAATCCCCGCAGTTCGAAGTTGCATCTCCACTCGTTTTCGCAAGGCACTTCGGGTCACGACCCCCTTCAGCTCCGGTCCCAAGTCCTCAACGACCACAAAGATGCCATGCATTCCTATTAGTGATTTTTTTCTCAACATAAAACAATCTACCTCACAATAGATGTGTTTGAGTTCAAATCAAGCGTTCTGTCAGTTGAGGGATTGTAAACTGATTCACTAAGGTTTGTCCTCTTTTGCCTGTCGTAAATAATCACCAAGGATTCCCCGACTATGTTCGTCATCGTGGCAATAGGTGCACAAATTTTCCCAGTTCGAACCGTCAGGGGGATTGTTGAGGTGATTGCCGTCTTTGTGGTGCACTGTGAGTAGGTGTCTTGTCTTGAAGTCGAACTCTCTGGCGCACTTGGCGCAGATGAGCCCGTGAATCTTTAATGATTGTTCCCGATAGGAGCTATTGTTGGAGGAGGGTGGTTTGGGCCGCAGTTCTTTGAGAATCTGCTCAGCAGGTTTGTCGACTGCGGGTTTCTGGAGCCGCCGTAATTTGGGTCGACCCCGGTAGGAATTCCCCATGATATGTGTCCTTTGAAAATATGGCGGTCGTTTCTTTCTCCTTCACCTACTGTGAAAAAACAGAGTAAGGTTGATGAAGCGATTTTCGAAGGTTTATAAGCATTTGTCAATGCTTTCGGAAAGCTCCCCGCAGAGCTAAACAGGCGCCCCCATATTGCTCATATTCCGCCAGCGATCACGTACTCACCTGTATGTTCCCTCCAGGCATAGGGGAATGGTCGAGATCTTCTTAGTTCGGAAAACAGCGTGCAAAGGCCTTGAGGTATTTCAAAGAACCTTTG
>CP070628.1:104265-108430 GCA_020355985.1 Nitrospirota bacterium
GAGGTTTCTCCCATTCTCTGTTAAGGGGATATCTGTGACACCGGTATGCTGCCCACTGATACTCCATTCAGTTTCACCATGCCGGATCACGTAAATCTGTTGTTCAGGTTCAGCCATAACGGGACTCTTTTTGCTTGTGTTCAATAAGTAAAGACGCAACCATACCCCTTTCCTTCAACGATATGTCAATTCCTCAATATTTTAAAAGCTCTTTTTTTATAAATTTTACGTATCTAACTGCGCAGGCTTCATGGCTGAGGGGGCCCTCTAACAACAGTTTGAAAAATTTATAAGAACAGCGCATGATACCCCTCAGACAAAGGCAAAATCCCCCTCATGCGGATCCTATCCCATTGCTCATAGAGAGCGACACTAGCATTCAACATCTGATAATGAGAAGATTGGCGAGGTAAGGTGTGAGGGCCAGGAAATCCGGATCAGCAATAAGGAGAAAGAAACATGAGCGGAGCGAACCCGAACAATCCCATTACTCGTGATAAGTTTGATGCTGTTCTGTTTGACCTTGATGGTGTGATCACCGCCACAGCCAAAGTGCATGCCAAATGTTGGAAAAAAATGTTCGATGAATACCTGAAGAAACGTTCGGCAGAGAAAGGCGAACCTTTTCACCCCTTTGACATCGAAACGGATTATCGTTTGTACGTGGATGGGAAGCCTCGATTTAACGGCGTTCGAGATTTTCTCACTTCACGGAAAATTCATTTGCCGGAAGGTACTCACGAAGATCCATCCCACGTGGAGACGGTAGGCGGGCTGGGAAACCGCAAGAATGAATTGATCAACGAGGTCATCGAAAGCGAGGGGGTTGAGGCCTATGAAGGGACAATCACGTTGGCCCGTCAACTCAAGGATGCAGGAATCAAGATCGCCGTCGTCACATCAAGTCAGAACTGCGATGTGGTGCTCAAGGCTGTCAATATCACGGATCTTTTTGAGGCAAAAGTTGATGGAAATGTGATCCATGAGCAAAACCTGTCTGGAAAGCCGGCCCCGGATTCCTTTTTGGAGGGTGCCAAGCGGCTGGGGGTTCAACCTGCAAGAGCAGTGGTGGTTGAAGATGCCATTTCGGGTGTTCAGGCTGGGCGTAATGGGAAGTTCGGACTCGTGATTGGGGTTGATCGAAAAGGCTATGCCGATGAGCTCAAAAAAAATGGAGCTGATGTCGTGGTGAAGGATTTAGGAGAGTTTCTTTAGTTATTGAGATGCTTTAAAAAAAGGGAATCACGATGATACACCATGAACGCCTTAAACCCGATCATCATGTCTATCCACCTGATGAATGGAATATGATCGAAAAGAAGTTCAACCCCAATTTCTTAGCACAGACCGAAACAATGTACGCTGTAGGCAATGGATATCTGGGGATGCGGGGGTGCTCTGAAGAAGGCGGACCAACAGGTCAGGAGGGAACATTTATCAACGGCTTTTACGAATCCTGGCCCATTGTGTATGGGGAAGAAGCCTTTGGATACGCCAAGACCGGGCAAACGATTGTCAACGCGACAGACACAAAAATTATCAAACTCTATGTGGACGATGAACCTTTTTGGCTACCCAACGCCAATATGCTCAGTTACGATCGTCGGTTAAATATGAAAGCCGGAATTCTCGAGCGAGAAATCTTATGGGAAACGCCTTCAGGGAAACAGGTGCTGATTAAATCTAAGAGACTTGTCTCATTTCAGCATCGTCATTTGGCAGCCATCTCCTATGAAGTGACTGTTCAGAACGCCCAGGCTCCGGTGGTGATTGCTTCGCAAATGGTCACCACGCACCGGGAGAATGCAGAGGACGATAATGACCCTCGCAAGGCCAAAGCGTTCAAAGACAAAGTCCTTCAACCACTCATGAACGTCCTTCAAGATCGTCGGGTGGTTCTCTGCCATTCCACGAAAAACAGCAAGATGATGCTTGGTTGTGGGATTGATCATACTTTGAAAACCGAATGTCCTTATGCCTATAAAGGCGAAAGCTCCGAGGAATTTGGACAGATTGTCTTTACGATTGAGGCCCAACCGGGCCGCTCGATTCACCTGAAGAAGTACATGGCGTATCACACCTCTCATACGGCTTCCTTTGAAGAGATGGATGATCGGGTCGAACAAACTCTGGATCGTGCAGTCACCAGTGGTTTTTCATCTTTGCAGACTGGTCAACAAGAATACATGGACGAATTCTGGCGCAGGAGTGATATTCAGGTCACCGGTCTTAGCGAGTCCAGGGCAAAACGGTCAAACGTGGAGATTCAGCAGGCTATTCGCTTCAACCTCTTTCATATCCTTCAGGCGGCAGGGCGAGCGGATACGACCGGGGTTGCGGCAAAAGGGCTCACGGGGCAGGCCTATGAAGGACAGTACTTTTGGGACACTGAAATCTACGTCATGCCTTTTCTCATCTACACCAATCCACGGATGGCCAAAAACTTGCTGACCTACCGCTACCGCCTCTTGGACAAGGCACGAGCGCGCGCTAGAGAATTAAGCATCAATGGAGCCATGTTTGCGTGGAGGACCATTAATGGCGACGAAGCGTCTGCGTATTATGCAGCGGGGACGGCCCAGTATCACATCAACGCCGACATCATGTATGCCCTGAAGAAATATGTGAATGCGACGGGAGATGAAGAGTTTCTGAAAGACTATGGATCAGAAATGCTTGTTGAAACCGCTCGCTTATGGGCTGATCTCGGATTTTTCTCTGAGCGGAAAGGGGGCAAGTTTTGTATCAATGGGGTGACAGGACCGGATGAGTATAACACTGTTGTCGACAATAACGTGTTTACCAACCTTATGGCACAGGGAAATCTTCGATACGCAGTGAAAACGATGAAGTGGCTTCGGGAGAAAGATCCGGCTGCATTCGCTATCCTTCAGAATAAAACACAGTTGGATCTTGGCGAGATTGAAGAATGGAAAACCGCTGCAGACAACATGTATATCCCCGTCGATGAAAGGTTGGGTATTCATCCGCAGGACGAGAGTTTCTTGGATAAAGAACGATGGGACTTCGAGAAAACGCTACCAGAAAAATACCCATTGCTCTTGTCTTTCCACCCCCTGACGATCTATCGACACCAGGTCATCAAGCAAGCCGATGTAGTGTTGGCCATGTTTCTACACGGCGAAAATTTCTCCCTGGAACAAAAGAAGCGTAATTTTGAGTTTTACGACCCATTAACGACAGGAGACTCCTCGCTATCATCCTGTATTCAAAGCATTATTGCGTTGGAAATTGGAGATTACGAAAAGTCCGCATATTACGCACGAATGGCCCTGCTGATGGATCTTGCCGATGTGGGAGGAAATGTCACAGATGGGTGCCATATCGCATCAATGGGTGGAACCTGGATGGCCTTGGCCTATGGGTTTTTGGGGATGCGTGATTATGATGGAGTCTTCACTTTTCGACCCAGAAGGCCAAAGGATAGCATAGGAATCATGCGAGTCCCGCTAACCATGCGTGAAACAATGATCCTGGTGGAAATCGATGCTTCGGCGCGTACGGCAACGTATTCTTTGCAGGAAGGCGATGGACTCATGATCCGTCATGAAGACGAAGAAATTCACCTGACAAAGGATGACCCAACGGCAACCCGTGCGATAGCTGAGGATTCTTGAGTCTTCTTTGAGGTTTGTCGTCCAACGCCCTGTGGCATCCGTTCAATTAATGTGAAATGAAAACTCTGGTTCTTAATTGTGGGAGTTCCTCTCTGAAGTTTCGCCTTATTGAAGTTGGGGGAAAAGCCGAGGACGCGAATCGAGTTCTGGTCAATGGTGCAGTCAAAGGCATTGGTGGAACTGGCTCTCTTGAATTAAGCGCAGAAGGGCAAGCAGGATCGAAAATCAGCAAGCCTGTTCCTGACCATACCCATGCCATCCAATGGATGTTTGAGGGCCTCGGTCAGTTATCCGGGGGAGAGGATCACTCGATTGAGTTCTTGCAAGTAGATGCTGTGGGGCACCGGGTGGTCCATGGTGGAGAAAAATTTTCTGCCGCCACCATAATTGATGAGGCAGTTGAGAAGGAAATTGATAAATTGATTGAATTGGCTCCCCTGCATAATCCAGCGTGTCTTGCAGGGATTCGGGGTGCCCAAGCAATATTAGGGAAAAAGGTCCCAATGGTTGCGGTTTTTGATACGGCC
>CP070628.1:108530-116346 GCA_020355985.1 Nitrospirota bacterium
GAGCAGATCTGGCGGAGTAAATTCTTCTCGCGTTGGGCATCCAACCAATACCAGCAGAATAAGACAGACAACAAGGAATCCGCACCCGAACGACCTCGTGAGAAAAGGTCTCAAAATCCTGGCGCCTTTCCCGTGTGAATAGGTCATCATAGCCATCCCCAGAAAAAATACACGTGAGGGCTCTTCGAGTATACGAGTTTCCCCAGATCATGTAAAACCACATAATAGAAGAACCAGCATAGCGTTTTCCATCATCTTGGGCCTCATTCATCAATGGGAAATACATCAGTTGCTTAACTGCCCACTAGCAGAGTATTAGACCTTTATGGTATAGAATTTTTCTTATTTGTTTTTATCTGGTGCTTCTGAAGGAGGAGAATATGGCTGTGGAGAAAGAAAAAATTGATCTGAGCATGTATGGTGTTGCTGAAATTACGAAATGGTGCATCACCCGCAATAATGGGCGAGTTCCAGGTGTCGACACGCCTGTCTTTCAACAACTTCAAGATGCCCTGAAAGAAAAACCAGCGACAAATGACTATTACACCCTGGATCAATTTTGGAAAACACGGAAGGTTTTTGAATTTACCCCTGAGGAAGTGGCAACCGTTGACCGCTGTCTCTATGACATTCCCAATTTCGACGGGGCCCAGCTCCCGCAAATCCGGTATAAGTTTTGGCCTAAAGTCGTCGTCCAACAATAAATTTGAGGCCTGTATTCTAGTCCCCTGATCAGCATCTGGTTAGGGGATTCTTTCCTCTCAAGCTCCGCTCCATCCTTCTTTAGTTTTTTACCACCCTTGTCAATCCTACGTGCTCAAAAACATGCATGTCCAAATAAAATTCGTGGTTGCATGAGTCTCGACCCAGTAAAAAAGAACGGGCCGCCATCTTCACATTTTTGAATAAAAGGGATTCGCTTTTAAGGGCAGAAGAAAAAAAGGCGGATGTTACGCTTCCCCCTGAAGTAAATCTAGCGGGGAAAAATCGTCGGTGAGAATTTGGCCAGGATTCAATGAAACAGGAGTATGGGATAGAAAAAATTCCAATCCTTCAGGCGGAAATGTGTTGCGATTCATATGACGGGTCAGAATGTCCAAAAATTGAGGAGACTTCATGTTTTCAACAGGCTTGCCAGCAAAAAAGATCAGATTGACGGAGCCTTTTTTGGTTTTCAACCAATCCGGGCCTGCCACACCATACGTCGTAATATTCTCAAACGCCAGCTCCATCGTGGTCAACACGGCTTCCGCTCGGCGGATATTCGCTGGGGCATCAGAAGAGGCAAGATTTACTGCAATGGCCCCATCAGGATTGACATGGTCGCGCAATTCTTCAAAAAACTCTTGGGTCGTGACATGGAACGGAATCAAATGCCTTGCAAAGACATCTACCCACACAACATCATAACGAGTAGGATTGTTGCGCAAAAATGTACGAGCATCTTGGACAACAACATGGTGGTTCGCAGGTGCGGTATAGTCAAAATACTGTTCGGCGGCCATAACCACCGAGGGGTCCATTTCCACTACATCTAATTCCAAGTTTGGCCAATATTTAGCCAGCCATTTCGCGAGAGATCCTCCCCCATGCCCCAAAATTAACCCCCGTGTCGGCTTCTCCACAATCGGGAGCGCACCCATCATGACTTGGCTATAGGGCAGAGCCAAATAGGTAGGATCCGCTTTCCACATCACTGCATGGAAGGTATTATTTAAAATGAGATATCGAAACAAATCATTTTCGCTCACCCGGACTTGTTGATACGGACTATCTTCCTGGTGTATGGCCGGCGGCAGCACAATCACCGGGTGAAATCCCATCCAGGACATGCCTCCCACAACGATGAACAGCCCCACTTGAAATACCAATGAGAGTTGACGAGATTGCAGAGTCCATATCAGACCCAGAATCATCAGGACCACGCCTAACACCGCAACCAACGTGGTGCTCCCCATCCAAGTCAATAAATAAAATGATGTTCCCCACGTACCGATCAGGCTCCCCATCGTCGAGACGGCAATCATCCCACCCGTATGCCTCCCAAGATGGCCCATATCAGCAATCGCAAGACGTAACAAGGCGGGTAATACCCCACTTAATCCAAAAGCCGGAATCGCCAACAGCGCACTGGCGGCAAAACACGGACCCCAGCGGGGATCCTGAATCCATTGAAAAACTTGAAACACGACAGGTTGCCCCGCCCATGCCAAGAGCAACGTCCAACCTCCAGATGCCAATAAAAGCCCTGCTAACACCCACTGAGGGGGATGCCGATCAGCTAACCAGCCCCCAGCGGCATATCCGGTACTCATGGCTGCTAACACCACCCCAATGAGCGCTCCCCACACAAACAGCGAACTTCCGAACACCGGCGCCAGCAGTCGACTGCCAACTATTTCCAACCCCATCACAACAGCACCCGTCGTAAATGCCGTCGCAAAAAACCACCATCGTGGTAGGCTAATAGGGCTGGGAGATTGAGAAGAACGTAATTGCGTCATACAAGGTAAAATGACAGAGGCAAAAGGGAAATGATGCTAAAGCATGACTTCCAGGGTGTCAATTCACTTCGGGACGGCCCCAAAATGAAACCCTTCTTTCCCTTTGGCTCTCTGAAACACCAAAAATCCCCAAGCTTTGCAGATGCAACTCATTCCCACAATTCGGTAACATTTCTTTTCGGATGACCCAATCCCCGTCACTTCCACCAGGTTCGTCTTCTCCTCAAGGAGAGACCCACCAGATTAGTCAAGCAGCAGGCTTAATAGGGGCCGCCACGTTCTGTAGCCGCATCCTTGGCTTTATTCGCGACATCATCTTGGCCAACTTGTTCGGAGCCAATGCCGCCGCCGATGCCTTCTACATCGC
Organism: Nitrospirota bacterium; assembly: GCA_020355985.1. The sequence continues at coordinate 111,402 of CP070628.1, forward strand.
CTATCGCATCCCGAACCTTTTACGGGAACTGTTTGCGGAAGGCTCCATGTCCTCAGCATTTATCCCAGTTTTCACTGAGTATCATTCCACACGATCCAAGCAGGAAGCCTGGGAACTCGCAAGCGCCGCGTTCACCACCCTCCTCACCCTCGTGACTATCGTTTCACTCCTTGGCATTTTTGCCGCTCCCGGCCTCGTCTGGATGCTGGCTCCCGGACTTCATGATGACCTCGCGCAATTAGCCACCACAACTCTTCTCGCCCAAATCATGTTCCCATACTTACTCTTTGTAAGTCTGGCTGCTCTGGCCATGGGGATCCTCAACGCCCTTCGTTCTTTTGCCATTCCGGCCTTGGCGCCAGTTTTTTTCAATGTATGCGTCATCGTCTTTGCCCTAGCGATTTCTCCGTTGTTCGACCAACCGATTGTCGCTGTAGCCATCGGAATTGTGGTGGGAGGGCTGGCGCAATTTCTCATGCAATTGCCGGGGTTGCACAAGAAGGGATTTTTACTCTCATGGAATTTCCATCCGACACATCCGGGTGTGAAGAAAATGGGCGTCCTGCTCATCCCTACGCTTTTAGGCTTAGCCGTCACTCAAATCAACTTGACCATTAGCACGATTTTAGCCTCGTATTTTGAAGGCGGCCCGACCTACTTGTTCTATGCTATGCGGCTGATTCAATTCCCATTAGGGATTTTCGGCGTCGCGATGGCCACCGCCATCTTGCCAAGCCTATCCACCCATGCCGCAAAGGGCGCGCATGATGAACTTCGAGCCACTGTGAACTTTGGTTTGCGAATGGTGTTCTTTATCATTCTGCCCTCAATGGTCGGACTCATGCTTTTGAGAATACCGATTATTCATCTCTTCTTTGAACATGGAGCCTTTTCGGCTCTCGATACGATTGGGACCGCGTCAGCGTTGTTGGGATTCTCAGTGGGGCTGTGGGCCTTTGCCAGCTACCGGATTTTAGCCATGGCCTTTTATTCTCTGCAGGACACGCGGACCCCAGCGACTGTGGCGATTATCTCCGTCGGAATCAACATAGGATTATCCTTATGGCTCATGACTCCACTAGCACATACTGGATTAGCCCTGGCCGCGGGGTTAGCCGCAATAGGCCACACCTTCATCTTGGCGACCATTTTAGGAAAACGCCTTCAGGGTTTATTGTGGAAAACACTGGGAGCCTCGCTTGCTCGAACGGGAATCGCACTGCTTCCGATAATAGGAATCTGTACATGGATTGGCTCGCTTGCTTTATGGCAGGAAGTCGGTCAGAGTCCTCAAAAAATGGTTTGGCTGTTACTGGCCATTGGGGGAAGTGCGATCGGGTACTTTGGCATCCATCAAATTCTGCGCTCAGACGAACTCATGCATGTAAAACACATGCTCCAACGAAAATTGCCAAAGAGATCTCCCCAATCTGAGATTCCATGATTGCCGTCATTCAACGAGTCGCACAAGCATCTGTAACAGTAGAAAGCCAGCGTATCGCGACTATTGGCCACGGACTTTTGGTCTTACTAGGAGTCGCGAGAGGAGATACCGATTCCGATGTACGGTTCATGGTTGAAAAAATTCCTCAACTGCGAATTTTTGCGGACACTCAGGGCCACATGAATCATTCACTTCATGATACCCATGGTGAACTGCTCCTGGTCTCTCAATTCACCCTCCTGGCCAACACCACCAAAGGACGGCGTCCCAGCTTTGAAGATGCAGCCCCACCAGAAGAGGCACGACGGTACTACCAGAACGTGCTTGAGAAATTCCAAGCAATCGGGCTCCCTGTTCAGGGTGGACAGTTTGGTGCCTCAATGATCGTCAGCCTGGACAATGAGGGGCCAATCACGTTAATTCTTAACAGCCGTACCAAAGAAATTGGGGGAAAAGGTTAAGGGCCCTGACCCTTAGGCCGATAGGACTATTGGGATACGCATAGAAACCCTGGAATCGGAGAAGAGGAGGGAGGAGCCTGATGACGCCAATCCCTGATCAACATCCGCTGAAGCAATTATTTGGTCGATTGACAGAACGAAATTTTTCCGAAGCATTGGGTTGGCCAAATTTTCAAGTGACGGACTATGTCGCCAATCTACTTCTGGAGTTTATTCATACCGATCAACTCACACGCATCAAAAACCATGAGGGTGAACCCGTCGAAACAGTCGTCGAACTGTTATACGAAACAGAAGCCAGTAGCCAGCATTCTTCAGTGGAAAAAGAATGCGATATTCACCGGCACATCGGCGATTTAACCTTATTTTTAGCTGGGTTATTTCCTGAGTATTGCAATCGCATCAAATGCTCCGGGCTCATCCATCATAAAGATTTTTTAGTGGATTACGTCAAAGCCGGAAAACGATCCTACGGCATTGTGGCCACCCACCAAGATCCTCAGGCAAAAAACCCGCCCTCGTTGTTCCAATCGTTGTCGGCCAATTTTGAACTGTGTGTTGCTGGTCTGGGATTTGTACGATTAGATCTTGACCGTTTTCAGGATTCGCCTGCCCAACAGGCCAAAAACATTCTTTACCATTGAGAATGTTAAGAGTTGGTTAATCCTGAGTATTCAATCAATCTTCCTCAACACCTTAAGACCAAACCAACTCTGCACATTACTCATTTCCCTTGAACATCCAGTAAATATTCGCCACTAGATAAAAACGGTTAAGCGACCTACCCATTGCTCTTTGCCATCCAGCAATATGGAGATCACACCGATTTCCTCTGAAGACGATCTCTCGGAATTTCCTTTGCCAAGAATATAGACCTTTCCCAAAGAAACCCGTCGAGATGATGGGCAGCCTATTAATAATACAAAGAATGTAGTTTTTTTATTGATTCGGCTTCAGACGGGGAAGGAAAAGGCCGAAATAATTTAGATGGAAAATCTCGATACAATTTTTCGTCCTATCCTAATGAACTGAAGAAGGTATATTTTCTCTGGAACAAAGAGATCCAGAACCGATTTGAAAAGAGAATCCTAGGAAAAAGTTAGTCATGACTCCTGAACTCGAAGCTAAATTGAAAGCATGTCCAAACCTTCCAAGCCCTCCGGCTGTTGCCATACAAATCATTCAACTCGCGAATGAGCCGGAGATCGATTTAGACCGCATCATTCATCACCTGAACTGTGATCCGGCCCTATCATCTAAGATTCTGCGGGTTGCGAACTCTCCCTTATATCCGTATTCCAAAAAAGTTGATTCCCTTCATCAGGCCCTGATAGTCCTAGGCTTAAATGCGACCATTTCACTTGCTTTGTCTTTCTCCCTCATCAAATCTCTTCAGAACACAAAAGGGAGTGGGTTGGATTACGCTTTGTATTGGAAACGAGCATTGGTAGCTGGAACGGCCTCCCGAGCATTAGGAAAAATCTGCAAAGTGACTGAACTCGAAGAGTTATATTTGGCAGGTCTTTTACAAGACCTCGGCATGCTAGCCCTGGATCTTGTGTTTCCAGATTTATATGCTTCCTACAAATCTCCACAAACAGACCACGCCAGCCTCCTCTCCTATGAGAATCAGGTTCTGGGTATCACGCATGGAGCGGTGGGGAGTTGGCTATTAACCCAATGGAACTTTCCGGACCGGCTACGGCTGGCTGTGGGAGGAAGCGACGACCCATCCCGCATTCCCATACATGATGAACGTGCAACCTTTACCTCCTGTGTCGGTTTATCTGGAGGTATTGCAGAAATATTTTTTCGGGAGACCTCTGAAGAATATATCCAGTGCCTCAACAAGCAAGGGCAATCGTTATTAGGTCTTTCTCCGGAATCCTTATTGGAAGTCTTGGAAAACATTAAAGCTCAGCTACCTGAAATAGAACGCCTACTTGAGACGGATCTCCAACCCTGGAATGACCCTGAAACTATATTAGAACAGGCCCGTGAATCTCTTCTCCTCCGCAGCCTTCAGGCGATTAAGCAGGTTGAAGAACTTCAAATATCCCATGCGACAATGGTTGACCAATTTGAAGATTTGGAAGAAAACCACCGTCACGATGCCCTCACGGGCGCATTAACCAGAGCCCATTTGGACAAATGCTTGACTTCCGCCCTTGAACAAGCGATCGAGAATCAGGAATGTTTAACGCTAGTATTTGCTGATTTGGACAAATTCAAATCGGTAAATGACACCTACGGTCACCAGGCGGGGGATATGGTCCTACGATCTGCAGCCCAACTTCTTGAGTCAAAGCTACGTGGAACAGACAGCGTTGGACGATACGGAGGGGAAGAATTTATTTTGATCTTGCCAAAAGCTTCGCAACAAGCGGCGGAAATGGTCTGTGAACGAATCTTGAAAGCCTTTCGAGAAACAACCCATGAAACGTCCTCCGGACATGGGATTACTGTAACCATTTCTTTAGGAATTGCCACACATACCCCGGAACATCCCTATTCCAATATTTCTGACCTTCTCCAGGATGCAGATGAAGCGGTCTATTATTCCAAAGCCCACGGGAGAAACCGGTGCACGACGTCCTCGTTTCTCAAGACCAAGCAATTGGCCTAGTCAGTAAAAACAGCCTTCTCAGCAACTCGTTCGTTTTCTCATTCGAAAAATCTATCGTTCCCCTGCTTACCCTAGGCTGTCCTTCGCCTTCCTCCTCCCCCTACGTCAACCTATTTTCAAACTACCGAAAACATGCAATAATAGTGGAAGAGTTCCCCATGAATAATTCCATTTTTCATTTATCCATCCCGGTTCGCGATATCGAATCCACTAAAAAATTTTATGCGGAGGGCTTAGGGTGCCGTATCGGACGACAATCAGCCGTCGCCATCATGCTCGATTTTCACGGGCATCAACTCGTGGCGCAGGTCACCGAGGATCTGGAGACGCCCCAAAGTAATATTTACCCTCGGCACTTTGGGCTAGTGTGCGAAACCGAAGAAGAATGGAATGAATGGCGGGATCGTGCGCAGA
>CP070628.1:116446-124979 GCA_020355985.1 Nitrospirota bacterium
GCGCTGCAATCTCCCCAATGGGGCTATGATGGTCAATCGCGTGGAGGTTTAAGGGATCCAGAAGAAATCCGGACACAATTTCGGTTGCCCGGTGCTGATCAAGTTCGGCGGTCTGACTCCCAACGTGATCTCTATACCGTCCCAGAAACTGCGACGCAATCCATTACGACACGGGTCGAATCGATTCTTCGTGCTCGACCAACTTTGCGGGTTATAAGGGCAGACGACAGTGATTTTTCCGCAAGCCTGGGTGATGAACCTACTTCCTCTTCTTTGAAAACATTGGCCCAAGAAGTCGGCGAACATTTGAAGGTCGATGGCGTGTTGATGGGTCTGGTTCGGACGTTTCGTGAGCGGGAAGGGACCAGGATTGGGGCAAAACCTGCAGCGGTAGGATTTGAAATATTTTTGATCAGACCGTCTGATGGAACGGTATTGTGGAAAGGGGAGTTTTTTGAGGAACAGAAGCCACTTAACCAGGATATTGTGGGATTTTTCGAAAAAAGTGGTGGGTTTGTGACCGCTCAAGAACTGTCAGAATTAGGTGTACAAAAAGTGATGAAAGCCTTTCCCGTTGGGCAGGTGGCTCCTATTACAGAGTAATCCGTTTCGATTTCGCAAGAGAAAACCAACCCGATGTTGTTAATTCCTGCGATTGATTTAAAAGATGGTAAATGTGTCCGCTTGCGGCAGGGTGAAATGAGCCAGGTCACCCGGTATTCGGATGATCCAGTGGGAATGGCTGAACAATGGCAAAATCTTGGTGCCCGGTATTTGCATATTGTGGATTTAGATGGGGCGGTGGAGGGAACACCGAAGCATCTGTCTCAGATTGAAGCAATCGCCAAGAAGCTGACCATTCCCATACAAGTTGGCGGGGGCATTCGAAACGTGGCGACCGTTCAAGCCTATCGCGCCATTGGGGTGGATCGGGTTGTCGTGGGAACGGCGGCATTACAAGATTCGCAATTTTTGGCATCGATCGCTCAGCAATTTCCACAGAAAATTTTAGTCGGGATTGATGTGAAGCAGGGGTTAGTTGCCGTTCACGGGTGGACGACGGTTTCTACCTTGACCCCTCGACAGGTGTTTGACTCCATAAAAGAACTTCCCTTGGGTGGCATTGTCTATACGGATATTTCTCGAGATGGCATGTTGAACGGCCCTAACGTTTCTGCATTGCGAGAAGCAGCGGAAGCTTCACCGGTTCCGGTTATTGCTTCCGGCGGCGTCACCGCGTTAGATGATATTCGAGCGATCCAAGAGATTGGTGGCAATATTTCTGGTGTCATCATTGGAAAGGCTCTGTATGAAGGGACGTTGGATTTGAAGGCAGCTCTAGCCCTGCGCCATTCGGCTGGAGAGGCAGGGGCGGTATGTTAACCAAGCGCATCATTCCCTGTCTGGACGTCAAAGATGGGCGCGTCGTCAAAGGAGTCTCGTTTGTGAATCTGCGTGATGCGGGTGACCCTGTTCACGTGGCTCAGGTCTATGATCGGGAAGGGGCTGACGAGCTATGTTTCCTGGACATTACGGCCTCGCATGAAAAACGGGATACGATTTTGGATGTGGTGGTGCGGACAGCAGAGCACGTGTTTATGCCCTTGACGGTTGGTGGTGGAATTCGCTCATTGGAAGATATTCGTCGATTGCTGGAAGCTGGAGCGGATAAAGTCAGTATCAATACCGCAGCTGTCCAGCAACCAGATTTTGTGAAAGCGGCAGCCAAGCGATTTGGCTCGCAATGTATCGTGGTCGCCATTGATGCCAAACGTTCGACAGGCGGCGAAAAAGGTGGTCAACAATGGGAAGTCTTTACCCATGGCGGACGCAATACGACTGGGTTGGATGCAGTTCGATGGGCCCAGCGGATGATGGATTTTGGAGCGGGAGAGATTTTGTTAACCAGTATGGATCAGGACGGGACAAAAGATGGGTATGATTTGCCATTGACGGCGGCCATTTCTGATGCAGTGACGATTCCAGTTATTGCCTCCGGGGGAGCTGGCACTCTTCACCATTTGTACGAGGCATTTACTCTGGGGAAAGCTGATGCGGTTTTAGCCGCCTCCATCTTTCATTTCCAAACCTATTCGATGGGACAAGCTAAATCTTTTTTGTCTGAGCGAGGTATCCCGATGCGGCCAGTATCGGTTCCCGTTTCGATTGCATAAAACCAGATGAGCGAAAAATCTAAATCACTGACACCACAATTTGATCCACAGGGACTGTTACCCTGTATTGTGCAGGATTGGTTAGACGGGACAGTCTTGATGGTTGGATTTATGAATCAGGAAGCCTGGGACATGACGCAACAATCCCAACGAGTACATTTTTGGAGCAGGTCCCGACAACAGCTTTGGAAAAAGGGCGAAACCTCAGGGCATGAGCTGGTACTCAAGCAAGTCTTTCTTGATTGTGATCAAGATACGCTGTTGGTCAAGGTCCAACCTATTGGTCCGACCTGTCATACTGGCCGTCGGTCCTGTTTTTTTACATCGCTGACTTCGACATCCGAACAAGACATGACAATTCCTGAGGGCACCGCATGGGGAGGGATCACCCAACGTCTTTATGAAAGGGTTTTAGATCGAAAAGCCAATTCCAGTTCGGACTCGTATGTTTCGAAATTGATGGAAGGGGGCGTTGATCGCATTTTAAAAAAAGTTGTTGAAGAATCTGGTGAGGTCGTTTTAGCTGGGAAAAATGGGAACCGTGAAGAGATTATCTATGAAATGGCCGATCTATGGTTTCATTCGTTAATCATGCTTGGGCATTTTTCGATTCCTCCAGATGACATCTATCAAGAACTGGGCAAGCGATTTGGGAAGTCAGGGGTTCGAGCATATGAAAATGAGGCCTCTGATGGATGAGTGTATCTTTTGTCAGATTGTTGGAGGGGCGATTCCCACAACAAAACTCTATGAAGATGATCAGGTTATCGCGTTTGACGATATTAACCCCCAAGCACGGGTGCATGTTTTAGTCATTCCCAAGCGACATGTGGTCTCCTTGGACGATACGCAAGATTCCGATTCGATATTATTGGGACAATTGATGGTCGTATGTGCGAAGGTGGCCAGAGAGCGTGCCATTGTGGAAAGTGGGTATCGAGTGGTGACGAATACTGGGCGGAGCGCAGGACAGTCTGTCTTTCATCTCCATTTGCATGTCCTGGGCGGTCGGTCTTTTGATTGGCCACCAGGGTAATACTCACTAAATGAGGAAGTTCGCATTTCTGTTCCAATTGGTGGTGGTGAGATGACGAGTCAAAAACGAGGCGTCCCTTCCGAAACCATTCAGCAAATTCGGGAACGTATCGATATCGTTGATTTGATTTCCACCTATGTGAGTCTTTCCAAAGCAGGGCAGAATTTTAAAGGCCTGTGTCCCTTCCATTCTGAAAAATCTCCATCCTTTTCAGTAAATCCCTCGAGTCAATATTTTCATTGTTTCGGCTGCCAAGCTGGAGGGGATGCCTTTACGTTTCTCATGAAACAAGAAAATATGGATTTTATGGAAGCCCTTCGAGAACTGAGTCAGCGAGCCGGGGTGGTCCTTCCCGAACGACGTAAGGCCATCTCCCGTCCGGGATCTGGTTTGTCTCGTGAGCGATATTTTCATCTCTACCAATTGGCCGCCACGTGGTTTCACCACAATCTCCAAGAATCGGCGGAAGCTCAAGATGCCAGGGCATACTTGGATCAACGGGGCATTGCTCGGGAGTCTTGGACGACGTTTCAATTAGGATATGCGCCCCGGGGTTGGAATGGGCTGTCTCAGTGGATGGAACGGCAAGCGGTCAAAGGTGAAGAACTCATTCATGCTGGATTGGTGGTGCGCAAAGAACAAGAAGGTGCCAGAGGCTTTTCCTCGTATGATCGGTTTCGCAATCGGGTATTGTTTCCCATCGCGGATACCAGAGGCCAAATCTTGGCCTTTGGCGGTCGAGTGATGCAGGATGAGGTCTCTCCGAAATATCTCAATTCTCCAGAAACCGATCTGTTTAACAAGGGACGATCACTGTATGGTTTAGATAAGGCCAAGCAGCCAGCAATGGCCGCTGGCCGTTTTTATTTGGTTGAAGGCTATTTCGATGCCATTACCCTACATGAATATGGCATGCCAAATGTTGTGGCTCCCCTGGGAACCGCATTGACCACTGAACATGTGCAGGTGTTGCGGCGGTTTGTACCCTCAGTCACGTTGGTTTTTGATGGAGACACTGCTGGGGTGAATGCGGCGTTGCGCACCCTCGACTTATTTCTGAATTCGGGTATGGATGTGCGGGTGTTGTTGTTGCCTGCAGGGGATGATCCTGACACGTTTATGAGAACTCATGGCGTGGAAGCGTTTCGGGAGTTGGAGGCGCGAGCCGCCACGCTTTTAGATTTTGTGGTGACCTCAGTCTTGGCGAAAGCCAAAAAAGATTCGATTCAAGATCGAGTCAAATGTGCTGATGAGGTCTTGGCAATTCTTCAAAAAACAAAGAATCCTCTCGAGAAAGACGAGTATCTTAAGGTGGTTTCCGAACGACTAGGTATTCGACAGGATTTACTCAGGAAACGGTTGCCAACGCTGCGACTTCGCGTTGATTCGGTTAGGCCCGTATCCAACCCGCCTGAGTTACCTGCTGAGGTCTCTCTGCCGGCAGGGAAACGAGAAGAGCGCGATTTGATTATTCTTTTACTGCAGGGACGCCTGGAACCTACGCACATCCTTGCATTAGATGCGGAAGTTTTTACAGTTCCGGTCTATCGGCATCTTCTTGCTCAAGCCATTTCTCACCGCAATGAGGCCGGACAAATAGACCTCAATGGGTTGCGAGGAGCGCTGAGTGATGATCCGGCTTACGAAGAGTTGGTCGCACAATTGAGTGTATGGGATCTCTACCTTGAGGATACCTATGACCATGTTGTTGGATGTCTTCGCATTCTAGAAAATAAACGACTCCAGCGCAGATTAGATGAGTTAATTGGGCAGCTCAAAACTGCAGAACGAGAAGGGCGTCATGAAGATGTAGATGCCTTGAACCTTCAAATCAATGGAATTCGAAACCAGAAAGCTGGTTTAATGGTTTCCTGAGGAATTTTCAGCCAAGACCAAAGAAAAGGAGAAAAGGTATTTTTTCCTGGAGCCAATCTATGGTAAAAGATTATCATACGCTATTGTGGCGTTTTGGGCCCATAGCTCAGTTGGTTAGAGCGGCTGACTCATAATCAGTTGGTCCCAGGTTCAAGTCCTGGTGGGCCCACCAAGATAACGGGCCGGACTTGAAACGCTAACACGGTGAGTGGGTTTTGTTAATGTTGGAGACTTTGTGAATTCGCAGCTGCAATTGCTTATTGAACTTCAAAAGTTTGATCTTCGAATTTTTCAGATTCAAGATGCCCAACGTAAAGCTCCAGAGCTTCTCAAAGCGGTTGAATCTCCCCTTCAAGAAATTCTCACTCGTCTGCAAACGTTGAAAAACACTGGGGAATCCCTTGTGAAGCAGCAACGGAGTGCGGAGCGTGAGTTAGCCACTCAGGAGGATTTACTGCACAAAGTGCGTAGTCGACTGTCTGAGTTAAAAACCAATAAAGAATACCAGGCGCACTTGTTTGAAATTGAGCAGGCCAGAAAGAAAAAGGATTCCATTGAGGAGGGTGTGCTAGAAACAATGGCTCGGGTTGAGGAAAACACGCAGGCGATCAAGGAACTTGAAGTACAAGCCCAAGAGGCCCAAAAGGTGTTTAATGTTGAAAAGGCCAGGGTAGAAGGTCAAATATCAGATTTAGCCAATGAGTTAAGCGATTTGGAGCAACAGCAAAAAATCATAGCTGATTCAGTAGAAAAACCCTTGCTCGCTAGGTACAACGGCTTAAAAACGAGGCGAAAAGGATTTGCCGTCGCTGAAGTTCGAGACGGGGCCTGTGGTGGTTGTCGACTTCAACTGCCTCCTCAACTCGTTGCTGAAGTGAGAAGAGGGGATGAATTAATGGACTGTTCCTATTGCCATCGTATTCTCTTCATGGCCCACCATCTTGAAGTAGAAACCTTCGATTAGCCTTCTTAGGCTTCCACGCTCCCCTTGCATTCCCTTTCTTCTAGTCTTACCATGATAGGCGGTGGTGAAAGTGGGCCGGGTGATCGCTCACGAAACATATGTGAGAGGAAAGTCCGGACTCCAAAGGGCAAGGTGCTGGGTAACGCCCAGGCGGAGCGATCCGACACCAGCGCCACAGAAAAAATACCGCCGATGGCTGAGGCTTCAGTCAGGTAAGGGTGAAATGGTGGGGTAAGAGCCCACCGCGCTTGTGGTGACACAAGTGGCAGGGTAAGCGTCACCTGGAGCAAAACCAAATAGGGGAACGAGTCTCTGTTTTGATGAGGAAGTGATTCCTCATTAGAAGGGGAGGGAGGTCGGCCCGGCCAAGGGTCCCGGGTAGGTTGCTTGAAGCCTAGGGTAACCTAGGTTCCAGAGAAATGGTCACCGCTGAATAAGGCTATCCTTAATTCGGTACAGAATCCGGCTTATAGGCCCGCTTCTCCACCTTTTTTTAACGATTGAACAGGTTATTCGAGACTTTACGGAGAAATTTTACCGTTTGTCCTATTCATTATATGTCTGAATGAGTGACCTGAGTATATTAAAAGAAATCTCTTAACATCTTGATTTGACCAGAGTTTTTGGCGTTGCTAGAATCGGCAGCTTTATTTGCGCTGATTCAGCACTAAAGAGCAAGGTCTCTTTTGAGTAATCTGTCTCATACGTCCCCATCGTCTAGCCTGGCCTAGGACGCCGCCCTTTCAAGGCGGCAACGCGGGTTCAAATCCCGCTGGGGACGCCAAGATTGAAGCCGCTGAGGGAATCTTCAGCGGCTTTTGTATTTTTATGTGATGAATGGAGTGGAGAGACGAGATGTACCCTCTTCTCTTCCAATGTTGGACGTGTTTCGATATGGTGAAGAGATCAGAGAGTTTTTTTCTTTCATCTCAGTTTTGTGAGGGCTTTATGAAAACAGGTTTCTTTCTTAGTGTGATTATGGTTGGCTGTGTGTTGGGACTGACAGGCGTTTCATCAGCAGCAGAGGATTGGAAATACACCGAATCAGGAGAAGTGGATCAAGGGCCGGTGGATGGTCCGCCAGGAGTGATGGTCTTGATTCCCGAAGGAGAATTTACGATGGGGGATAACGAGGGGTCTCGAAACGAGCGGCCCGAACATACGGTGTGGTTGGATGCCTATTTAATCGACCGTTATGAGGTCACCATGGCTGAGTATCAAAAGATCCTAGACCAGGATTACAGCATTGAACCTCCCCCGCTATGGGATGATGGCGCGGCGACCGGGAAAGTCGGAGATCGTCCAGCCGTTGGTATTACTTGGAAGGATGCCAAGCATTATTGCGAATGGGTTGGCAAACGGTTACCCACGGAAGCCGAGTGGGAAAAAGCCGCACGCGGAACGGATGGGCGTCGATATCCCTGGGGCCATATGCAACCATTTGTAGATATTGCTAATTATAATCAGGGAACGACGGGGTGGGTCAGTTATCCTATTACGCTGTCTCCGGTTACCAGTGGGACCAAGGGAATGAGTATTCGTCATGGTCTGAAAGAAGGTGGGAAAAGTGCCTATGGCCTCTATCACATGGCTGGAAATGCTGCAGAATGGGTCAATGATTGGTATGATCGGTATTACTACGAAGATAGTCCCAAGAAAAATCCACCGGGACCAACTGAAGGAGATTTTAAAGTCTTACGGGGTGGATCGTGGGAAGATCAACCGGTCAATTTACGTGTGACCGCTCGTTCAAAAGCCGAAGTAGATTTTCAAGATCTCACGACTGGGTTTCGTTGTGCGAAGGATGGGAGTAAGGAATAAACTAGAAGAATATACTGAAGCGAGGGTGAGAAATGTTTCTTCAAGCTTCCTTCGAAACTTCCAAGGCTGACTTTCTACTTTCTGTTCCCCTTTTTCTCCGTACTTCAGTGCTGTGCGGAATCTCCTGAAAGCTATGAGGGGTTTGAGTTGAGGGTATAGCCTCTCTTGGTTGGCCATAGAGCCAGCGCGCCGTTTTCCCTCCAACATTTCGAATGATATGAGACACTCCTGCAGGAATGCGAATCTCTTCTCCTAGGGAAGGTAGGGTGGACTGCCCTTCCATCTCCAGTTCTAGTTCGCCAGACATCACCATAAACAATTCGTCGGTTTGATGAGCATCACATGACCATTCTCGTCCTGCATGGTCAATCCACAGGCCGCAAGAAAATCCCCTGGCATGCCAATCTTTGGCAATTTTTGAACGATCAATGAGGGGATTGGGGGCCATTACTGCTTCGTCTCTATAATTTTTTTATAAAGTACGTTTTATGTAAGTGATATTTGAAGATTGTCTGACAATAATATTGAAAAACCATAGACGAGAAAGAAGATCTTTTAAATGGGAATATTTTCCAATGAGAACATTCCCAGGCATATTTTATTAATTTGCTGATTAGCTAAACATCAATGGGGAAAAAAGAAAAATATACTGCCTGTTCGAGC
>CP070628.1:125079-132759 GCA_020355985.1 Nitrospirota bacterium
ATTCTTCGAGTTTTTTCCAATTTCCACACATTAGGTAGTCGGCTCTTCGAGTCTCTGGTGATCTAGGCATATCCTTTGCTGATTGGGAGGGATAATGTCACCGTCTTTACATTGCAAGGAGGGATGCCATGAGACGACTCCTAAGATTGGAAGCCTCTGAACCTGTTCTTCAATACGAATCTCAACGGAACACCAAAAGAATCCCTCTCTCGGAGGGATTTCAACTAGGGCTGTCAAAACCTGGAAAAAGGAGTAGTTGCGGAATCACACAATGTGCAGAATGTGGAGGGGAGGTGAAGGTCTTGGTTTCTCCTCGGCGCAACCCACATTCCAGCAAACTTGGCCGTGCCGTTTCGATAAAAGATCATGATTTGTGTCGACGATGTTGGCGACGCGTGATGCATCAACAACGCAAAGTTGGCACCATTGTGCTTCCGCTTTCAATGTTTATTGGAGGTAGGAAGTTGCGCCCTCGTTTGCTGATAGCAAAGCCGGCTTCTTTGCCAAGAGAAGCCTCGTGAAGCCGATGGTAGGACAAAAGAAGTTTTGTGGTGGAAGCGCAAGAGAGCAACGAACATCTTAGGGCGTCAGTGAGAGAGGAGTATGTGTTTCCCGGTTAAACTCTGCCGCAAGCCTCGTGTTTTGGTATACCACCTTGAGCGTCAAATTGCCGAACGGACGACGGACCACCTTTAAGACAACCTGCCCATCCTCATAGCCTGCCTTGAGCTCTTCGAATTTCTTCGCAAGAAATGCGTTCATCGTTTCGTCCGTATAGTCATGGGTGAGACGATAACTGTTTCCCAAAATGATTTGTAACTGTTGGTGCCAAGCGTCTGAATAATGTCCCATGTCAATGGAAATTTTTTCCAGTCGAGGAGGTTCGGATGAGTTAGAGCCTGGAGTGGTCGTATCCTTGTCATACGTTAAGTGTATGTAGCGAATTTTATTGGAAAGTTCGTACAGGCATTCGTGAGAAGTCGAGCAGTTTTTGAGTGTCTGAACTTCCTGTTGGGTCATGCCGAATTTTAAGTCACGGAATCCGTCGAGCGGTTCGATTGCATATGTGGGAAAGCTGAATATAAAAATGATGCATGGTAAGTGAAACCAAAACGAGTTGAGAGGTTTGACAATAGCGCATTGCTTCATCGGTTGGGTCGCCATTTCAGGTTAAACGTGGTCGAGAAATAATGATAGTTGCTAGTGAAGTCAAATCTGTTGATTAATCCACCATATCAGACCCAGTCGTTTAAAGGCGATTATTTGCGAGGCAAAGATGAAAAGCTGGAGGAATGAAAAGAAACGAATGATGAGAAAGGCTTATATAAAATGGGATTGTGGGAATAGTCATTAAAAGGGAGATTCCTTGATTTCCGGCGCAGATCATTTCGTTGCCACCATGGGTGGGGGAACTAACGATTTTCTCGCATACGTTGTTCGAACCGTTCTTGGAGTACCTCGTTATCTTATCTTTTTGACGATTGCGCATCGTTTTTTATGCCTCTGGTTGGAGGGGCTTGTAGGGGATCATCAGGCCAGAAGTGTTTAGGGTACTGGCCCTTCAACTCCTTTTTTACTTGTATGTATCCGGTTTCCCAAAAACTTTTGAGGTCCTGTGTCGTTTGGACCGGTCGTTTGGCTGGTGAGAGGAGATGAATTAACACTGGTATTGTGCCGTTGGCAACCAGTGGGGTTTCTGTCATTCCGAATAGTTCTTGAAGACGAACGGCTAAAATTGGGATCTCCCCTGATTCATAATCTAGGGCAATGCGTGATCCCGATGGGACGGTGAAATGAGTAGGGGCTAGGGTGTCAAAGTTTCGCCATTGTTCGGTAGATAGAAGGGCATGCAGGGGCCCGGTTAGGTCAAATTTTTTCAATTGAGCTAATCCGGAAATGCCAGTGAGGTAGGGAGCCAGCCAGGTTTCGAGTGTCTTGAGAAGGGTATCATTTGAAACATCCGGCCAGTTGGTTTCCGGTCTCATGACACGGCGGAGAAATTGAACCCGGGCTTGAAAATTGTGATGCGTCTTTGTCCAAGGCAGACAGGATAGGCTATTGATTCTGATACCTTTCAGTAGCGCGGCAACCACTAATTCCGAATTGGGTTGAGGCAGGCGGCTTTCCTCTAGAATGAGTTGTCCTAAGTGTTGCTCTCGGTTTGCGACGACGGATTGTGTCGCTTCATTCCATTCCACGCATTCTTTTGTTTGTACAAGATCTGCAAAATCCTTGAAGAGATTTTCCCGATGGATTGGTGTGGCCATGTAGATATGCGAGAGAGGTTGTGTTCCATCAAGATCAGCCACGACCAAATACTCTTGATGTTCTAAGGGATCGGGATGATGAAATTGCGCCAATCGGCCATTCGCCAATTTGTATCGTCGGCTATCCTTGGCCTGCCGTTGGGCAATGCGGTCGGGATAGGCCTGGGCCAATAGGATCCCAATAAGGTCAATGTTGTGTTGTTGATTTCCTGGATGAGCCCTAATTCCCAACATCTTTTGCCATCTCTGAGAAGTTTGGCAAATCCGTTGGATAATTCCAGATCCATTATTGCCGTGGCTTTGTCTATAATATTCCTCCATCTTGCTTCGAAGATCTATCTGGTCTTTGGCCGCAGATCCCTTCAATGGATCCCGTTCACTCAACAGGGCTGCTAGATCACAGCTCAAAGTCCCCAACTGCCTTTTCATTCCCTGTAAGACCATATGGGCTAGACGAGGATGGAGGGCGAGATCAGCCATCTTCCTGCCATGCTGGGTCACGTGGCCCTCTATGTTCAAGGCGCCGAGTGATCGAAGCAGTTGCCGGGCTTGGGCCAAGGCACCTGTTGGTGGTGGATCTAGCCAGAAGAGTTCTCCTGTATCCTTAATGCCCCATACCGCAAGTTCCAAGGCTAGCGAAGTGAGGTCGGTGTCAAGAATTTCAGGAGGAGTGCGAGGCGCCAATGTTCGTTGGGTCGTTTCAGACCAACAGCGAACACACAAGCCAGGTTCAAGGCGTCCCGCGCGTCCACGTCGTTGTTCAGCTGAGGCCTTGGAGATTGTGACCGTTGTTAGCCTACTCATTCCGCTACATGGGTCGAACCTCGGCAAGCGTATGAGTCCAATATCCAACACGATGCGAATGCCCTCAATCGTCAGACTGGTTTCGGCAATATTCGTAGACAGAACGATTTTTCTCCATCCTGTTGGTGGTGGAAGAATGGCTTGGTCTTGTGCCTGGGGGGAGAGGTTTCCGTAGAGTGAAGAGATCAGAGTTTGATGGGGTAGGGATAAGGCGGATAGTTGTTGGGCTACTCGTCGGATTTCTCCAGCTCCAGGTAGGAAGACCAACATATTGCCGGTCTCAGTTTTTAAAAGTCGCTGAATGGTCTTAGCGACTTGCTGGGCGAAATCTCTACTTTGGAGCGATCCCAGGTAGCGCGTCTCCACTGGAAACAACTTGCCTTTACACGTGAGCACTGGAGCCTGTTTTAATTGTTGCGTGAGGGTTCGTGTGTCTAACGTGGCTGACATGATCAAGAGACGAAGATCTTGCCGGAATAGCGTTTGTGTCTGGAGGGTCAAGGCCAAACCGAGGTCGGCCTGAAGACTTCGTTCATGAAATTCATCGAAAATAACCAACCCGTACTCAATCAAGGAAGGGTCATGTTGGAGAATGCGGGTGAGAATCCCTTCCGTTACGACTTCGATTTTGGTAGTGGGGCCGATCTTGGTATCCAACCGGGTTCGGAATCCAACTGTTTCTCCTGCGGATTCATGTAAGAGTGTGGCCATGTGGTGGGCGGAGGCGCGCGCAGCCAGCCGGCGAGGCTCAAGCATGATTATTTTCGTATTTTCCAGCCAGGGCTCGTTCAGAAGAGCCAAAGGTACGTGAGTAGTTTTTCTTGCACCAGGTTCTGCGGTAAGCAGAACTATAGAGTGCTCGCCCAGAGTTTTTTTTAACTGAGGCATCAGACTCGCTATAGGGAGATGTTCAAACTTCATTGTATTCAAGGAAATGGAATTATTATGGATGGTGCGAACGAATATCGAAAAACCGTTAAGTGTGAGGGAAGATTACCTGAAATGAGGAGGCTGAACAGGATGGAAAAAATCGTAGAATAGCGGAAAGAAAGTATAGCGAAAATTTGTGGAAGGCGAAATTATGTGATCACAGATTATAAAGAAAGGCAGGACTGATTTCTCCACGGGCCACTTCTGTAACAGGGCCTTTCATTGTGACGTTATACTGTGGGTCCACGGTAATTTCTAATGTGCCGCCCGGGGCTTTTACCGTCACCGGGCTTTTGACAAGGCCTAACCGCACACCAGCACAGGCTGCTGCACAAGCCGATGATCCCGAGGCTTGAGTCTCTCCTGCCCCACGCTCCCATATGAGAATGGAAATAGCTTTGGGGCCGATGGGAACGGCTAATTGCACATTGGTTCGTTTGGGGAAAATGGTGTGGTTTTCGAGCTCTGGCCCGATTTCTAATAATTCCTCGCGGGTCCAGTGCTCCCCCCGTTTTTTGTAGACCACGCAATGAGGATTGCCCACGCTGACCCCCGTAAATCGAAGCGATTGCTCTGCGGCTTTTACAGGTTGTTGAATCAATTCCGGTACGCGTAAGGTACAGGGCAGAGCAATGGGTTGAAATACTGCACGGCCCATGTCCACCGTAGCTCCACCTACCCACCCACGGCCATTTAATTCCAGGTGAATCTCGACCAATCCACCTTTAGTTTCTACAGTAAAGTGTTTTTTTCTGGTGTGCTTGGTGTGGTAGAGATAACAGCCAAAAATACGTAACCCATTCCCGGATTTTTCTGCCTCACTGCCGTCGGGATTATAAATCCTTAGCCCAAAATTGGCTTTTTTTGAAGGGACTAAGGCCAAGATTCCATCACTGCCGATCCCCCAATTGCGATCGCACAATGTCTTAATGGTCCGGGGGGTCAATTTGAACGAAAGTTTTGCAGGATCTAGGGCAATATAGTCATTGCCCAAGCCATGTCCCTTAAAAAAATTATTTTTCATGCCTACTCCACAGTGGAATGGGTATTTGCCAGGAAAAGACCTTCCTTAAGGTCTATCCAAGCTTTTCGGTAGGACCTGAATTATACGTAAAAAAGGCAAAATAGGAAAGTCCTAATTCACCCGGGAATAGGGAATTAGAGGTGAAAAGGAAAAGGCAACTGGGGTTACGCGCGTTTTTTTTGGTTGCGGGCGGCGCGACGTTCGTTGTCGGTAAGGTAGAGCTTGCGCAGGCGAATATTTTTCGGAGTCACTTCGACCAGTTCATCATCTTCGATGAATTCTAAAGCGAATTCTAGCGTCATTTCCCTTGGTGGGATGAGGTGCATGGCTTCATCTGTTCCAGATGCGCGAATATTGGTGAGTTTTTTCTCGCGAATAGCATTGACCACAAGGTCATTGCCTTTGTTGTTCACCCCAACCAGCATGCCTTCGTAAATATCGTCTCCGGGATGGAGGAAAATTTCTCCTCGATCCTGTAGCCCCCAGAGGCCATAGGCCACGGCTTGTCCTGGACCATGAGAAATAAGGACTCCGGCTGAACGATGGGGAATTTCCCCCTTAAACAGCTGGTATTCATGGAAAATTTGCGACATGATACCGCTTCCCCTGGTCATCCTCAATAATTCACTGCGAAATCCTAAAAGGGCCCGGGACGCAATGTGGAATTCCATGCGGACGGTGCCAACAGCGCTGATTTGCAGGTCCTTCATGTCGGCTTTTCGGCCGCCGAGTGCTTCGATGATCGCACCCTGATAGCCAGGGTCCACCTCAATGACCACGAGTTCGACTGGCTCTAGAATTTCCCCGTCGATTTCTTTGTAAATGACTTTAGGCGGAGACACTTCTAATTCGAACCCTTCTCGCCGCATTGTTTCGATTAAAATGGACAAGTGAAGTTCGCCTCGTCCCGAGACCTTAAATCGCTCGCCGCCGTCGGTCTCCTCCACTTTGATACCCACATTCATCATGGCTTCGTGAGCCAGGCGTTCTCGAATGTGTCGCGAGGTGAGGAACCGACCGCCGTCTTTCCCGGCCAAGGGGCTGGTGTTGTGTGAGAAGTTCATGGAAATCGTGGGTTCATCCACATTAACCGTGGGCAAAGCTGTCGGGTTTTGAGGAGACGCGAGGGTTTCCCCAACACGAATGTCTTGAACCCCGGCCAGAGAGATAATGTCTCCGGCTAGCGCGGATTCGCTCTCGATACGGGTGAGTCCTTGATAGGCTAATAGTTTGGTGACCTTTCCACGAGCAATGGAGCCATCCCTCTTGACCGCTACAATAGGATTTCCGACTTCGATTCTTCCATGGACAATTCGTCCAACCGCAACACGACCGATATAAGAGTCATATTCCAACATGGTGACGAGCATTTGAAACGGTTGCTCGGGATCAGCGACGGGCGGCAAGACCCGATGGATAATTGTGTCCAATAAGGGCTTCATGTCCACTGCGGAATCAACGAGATCCAGAGTGGCCTGTCCTTCTTTCCCGGACGCATACACAATGGGGAAATCTAATTGTTCGTCGGTGGCATTGAGTTCACAAAACAAATCGAACGTCTGATTAACGATTTCTTCAGGTCGGGCGTTGGGACGATCGATCTTGTTAATAACCACAATGGGCTTGAGATGTAGTTCCAACGATTTTTTAAGGACGAATTTTGTTTGGGGCATAGGGCCTTCGAACGCATCGACCAAGAGCAAGACGCCGTCCACCATGCGCAAAATGCGCTCGACTTCGCTGCCAAAGTCGGCATGGCCAGGGGTATCAACCAGGTTGATGCGGGTATCTTTATAGAGCAATGAGGCATTTTTCGAAAAAATGGTAATCCCGCGCTCTTTTTCCAATGGATTCGAATCCATGATGACCGCTTCGCCTTCCTTGAATACATGGGCGCCGGTCTGTTTGAGGAGGGCGTCGACCAAAGTGGTTTTGCCATGGTCGACATGCGCGATAATGGCCACGTTGCGAAGGTCTTTTCGTCGTTTTTGATTGGGCATGACAGCTATTCCTTATTAGGTATGGAGCATAGCACCAGCCGCTTAAACATCATTGTTCAAGGCTGATGAGTCTTTATCGAGGCCGGTCTGCGGAGATTTGAGCAACGACACCAGCCAGAACGGCCGGAGAATGGCTTGGTCTAACCAGACGGTCGATTCAACCATGACCGTACAGGAAGAACCGCTTTAACGCAACAGGCGGCGCTCTTCGCACAGAATCCTCCCCTCAAGAAACGTTCGCTTATCCCCTTAATTTCGTATGGATCTGAGTGCAGGTTGGTGTCGTAGATAATTCGTCATCAACTTCTTTAAATATTCAATAGATGCAGGAAATCTGAGATAAATCACCGTAAATCCAGGAATTTTTTGATATACCGCATCATCAGGGCCGATCTTCCTAAGGCAGGGGCAGCTGGTGCTGCCCCTTCTCAATAAATACAGAGAGATTGTTCCCTGTCTGTTTTTTTATGAGTCGTCATCGACGGACGTATGATTCTTGAATGTTTTTTTGTCTCTTTTGTTTGCCCATGTTCGCTTCCTGTCAGGGCCTCTTTAGTTTTTAGGGATCACTCCGAAAACACCGCATCACGTTCTTAAATTCGGATATCCATGCTGGGAAGAAACCCATAGATAAAGGGGAGGCCAATGATGAGTA
>CP070628.1:132859-144728 GCA_020355985.1 Nitrospirota bacterium
AATGATGAGGAGTCAATGCAAAAGAGACTACCCCGTGTCAAGGATCTCTACACCGTAATGTCAGCCCTGTCAGTTGATCGACAGGACCACACCGTTTTTCAGTAATTTTAGCTGGACGTTTTTAAGACCTTCCGGAAAATTTTTCCTAGTAATTCCAACGGAATTTCTCTCCCCGTTCATTGGCATTGGGTAAAAATACAATCTGGCATTTAGGTTGCTCTAGTCCTATGAATTAAGAAGATGAATCAGAAGGCATTTTGAATCAGCAACATGATTCAAGCAACCCCCTTCCTTTGAGCCAGCCTTCTTTGATTCATTTTTAAAAAGTTTTCACCAGCCAGGGAAAATTTTGTTGGGGTTCTTTGAGCCCATGAAATTGCTTGGCCTCAAATATAGGTAAAATTAATTAGGTATTACTGAAGGATGAATTATGCACATGAAATTAATGGATCCCGTGAATTCACTGTCCCAACAGCCTGAAGGTTTCATAACACAGAAATCACGGTCCCTTGTAGGAGACAAAAGAAACACCTCATCACGGCCTTTTTCAATTCCATTGTATTTCAATTGTTTAGGGGGCAACTGGGAAGGTCAAATACACCTCTTAAAAACCGGTTCACTGGCGTTGCGAATTCAAGGATTGCCTCCGGTACAAGCAGGGCAAAAACTCCAGTTTCAGTGTTTTGGTAAAGGACAAACGTCTTTCTCTCAAATCACCAAGGGGATTATTCAAGAGGTCTATACCAAACCGGGTACTTCTGTGTGGGAAGGAATAACTCATATAATTATTAAACAGGACACATCACAAAAAACTAAAAACCTTCCTTTGATTTCCAAGAATGGGCCATGTCATACGGAACTTGGGAGCTTCGTGTTAGGTCAGCTCGCCGATAAAGATCCCTTTAAATCTTGTGAAATGGAATCCTTAGTTCCAGGACTTTCTACATTCCCATCCCCTAGTGCATCGAAAAAAGGAGGGCGTAATACCGAAGTAAGGCCAGAAAGTGAAAACATACAAAGTAGCCGGTTATCTATACCTAATGCATACGGGCATACGATTAAGGCCTATCATGATTTTCCCATAGGCGTGGATCTTTCGACATTGCCAATCGTGGTCATTGCCCCTGGGTATGGGGAAACCAAACGAGATTATTTAACCTTAGCCTATTTTTTTGCCAGTAATGGTTTTCACGTCATTCGCTATGACCATACGAACCATGTGGGAGAAAG
Source organism: Nitrospirota bacterium (assembly GCA_020355985.1). The sequence goes on from CP070628.1 coordinate 134,090, forward strand.
TGACGGAGCACATTTTGATATATCTCTATCTTCCATGAAATATGATTTTCAAACCGTAACGAAGTTTGCTCGCCAGCAATGGCCTCATCGTCCTGTCATAGGAGTTGCCTCCAGCTTGGCGTCACGAATAGCGCTGAAAGCCGAATCTGAAGAATCTTCTCTTGCCCTTTTAATTTTGATGGTGGGAGTCGTGGATGTCCAAAGATCCGTGGCCACCGTCCACCAAGAAAATGTCTTTGGCAACTATCTCAATGGGGAGGTTCAAGATTCCGCGAATATTTTAGGTTTTAATGTCGGGCGTCAATTTTTACATGATGCCATTACGAATAATTTTTCCACGCTAGACACCACGCTTAAGGATGTTCAAGCCTTAGAAACCCAACTCATGTATATTTCTGCAGGAAGGGATGCCTGGATAAATGACACTGATCTACAGACCTTCAAAGATGCAATAGGCTCACATTTGTCGATGTGGTTGGACGTCCCAGAGGCATTGCACCGTCTTCAAGAAAATCCAAAAATTGCACGGACGACCTACCGACACATCATTGATCATTGCCGCGAATTTTTAGCCTTACCATCACAGGAACATTGTATTCAGGAACCAAATCGTTTAGACCTTGGCCGGCAAAACCGTCAAGAAAAAATTGCGTTACAACAACATTCACACGCTGATGTTGGGCAAGCATTTTGGAGTGATTATTTAGGGCATTTCCAAACCGTCGGGAAATGCCAGGATTACGTTCAACTCTTAGATCATGTATTTCATGCCCTAGGACCGGTTACTCCAGGGCAACGGTTTTTAGATGCCGGCTGTGGGAATGGGAACGCCGGATTGTTTTTCTTGCAAACATTGAAAGAAACCAACTGTCAACCGGGCCTGAGTTCGGAACACCTAATTCGCTATGTCGGTATTGATGTCATTCAAGAAGCGCTCGGCCGAGCTCAATTTCAGATGACCCGAGCTTATCACTCACTGCAAACGACTTTGCCTGCTTGGTTCCCGTCTGTCCAGATGTCTTGGTCGCAAGTTGATTTGCAACATTCTTTACCCTTTGCTGATAATCAATTCGATCGGATCGTTTCGAATTTGGTTCTTGGGTATGTAAGTGATCCTGAGGTAGTCTTGCGAGAATTATTTCGAGTCCTTGCTCCTGGTGGACGAATGGTCATCTCCAATCTTAAACCCAATGGAGATTTTTCCGGTATCTATCAAAATTTACTCAGACAAGCAGGGCAAATAGATCAGAAAGCTGAAGCACGAGAGCTTTTGAATAATTATGGAAAAATTCGACAGGCTGAAAAAGAAGGCCAGTTTCGCTTTTTCGATCAAACAGAATGGATGAATATTTTAGATTCGCTAAATGGGGTATATACCGGTGTTTATCCAACATTTGCGAACCAAGCCTATCTGATTGTTGTAGAAAAGCCAGCAGCTTCCTCTGAAATCTCCCCCCTTCCGCTCCAAGAAACGGGCTCCCACCTCCAATCATTCAACGATGTTACCAATGTCTTCAAGAAAGCGGCTTAGACCCATCGAGTGCAAAAACTTTTCGGTCAGAAATAGCCAGGGAATAGACTGTCCCCGGCTACCCTGACAACAAGGACCCTGCCTGGCAGCGATTTGAATATCACGCCAGCTTATAAGCTCAGAAGACCAGAGAGTTTTGACTTCTCCCTGCATTTGTTGTCCAATAGGACCTCCTTTCGTTAAACAGACGATAGGAAAGAACCCGTCTTCACCAGGGAACCTTTCTCCTACGTGAATTTCCACGCCTTCAGCGGGCTCCTGAACGGTCTAGCCGCCACCATTTCTGGAATTATTGTCTACGCGAAAAATCCCACCGATCCTAAGCATCAAGCTTATGGAATGTATGCCCTTGCAGCAGCCATATGGGGCTATGGCTACTGGGCATGGCAGATCTCTTCTTCCCACGATTCGGCTCTGTTCTATGTTCGGCTATTAATGGTCGGAGCGATATTTTTACCTGTTGCCTATCTCTGGCACGTTCTTACCTTACTAGACAACATTCGAGGTAAACGACCGCTTTTATGGTTGGTAACAGGAATCGGTCTGCTCTTTTTTCTCTTGAATTTGACGCCATATTTTGTTGCTGAAGTACAACCTGCTGGTGGATTTCGTTTCTGGCCCCAACCAGGTCCTGTCTTCCATCTGTATTTGCTCTGGTTTGGTCTCTGCTCGCTTTATGGGACTTGGTTATTATTTCAAGGAGCCCGAAGCAAAAGTGGCGCAGAACGATACCGCTTTTATCTTTTAGCTTTTGGTTCGATCGTGGCCTATGGGGGTGGAATGACGACCTTTCCACTTTGGTATGGCATCAACATCCAGCCCCATGGCGCTATTCTCCTGACCGTGTATACATCTGTTGTGGCGTATACACTTCTCCGCTATCGACTCTTGGATTTAGGAACGGCGCTGGAACGAGGGGTAACCGGTAGCTTGCTGGTCCTGTTAGTCGCATTCCCAGCGTATCCAGCTCTATTGCTGGGCCAGCAATGGTATTTAGGATCCATTAATATTGGGTATTCTCTTGTAGAACTCCTCGTATTGCTCTTGCTGGTTTTTGGCGCGTCTTCTTTGAAAACTCAAGCAACAACCTTTATCACGAAAGCCTTATTTAAAGAGCGCTATGATCAATATAAGACTGTGTTAAATTTTTCGAAATCACTGGTCTCAATTTTAGAATTGAAAGATTTAACGTCCACGATTGTCCAATCTATCTGTCCAACATTAGGTCTGCAATGGGGAGGCTTATATTTACGAAAAGCGGGAGGAAAGGATTATGATCCGATCTCAAGTTTTGGCAAACCGTTAACGTATTTTCCTAGTCTGCAGTTGGGACCCGGCTCTTCATTGGAAGACCGCTGGAGGCAAGGGACCAATTGTTTCGTTGGGGATGAACTCAGAGAATCCCTAACAGATGACGAATCCCAGTCTGTCATCACCACACTTGCCACGATCGGAACGGAAGTCTACTTGCCGTTGGTCAATAAGAACCGGATTTTAGGGTTTTGTGTCTTTGGTCCAACAGTGAACAGTGGGGGTGGTTATACTTCGCAAGAGTTGGAATTATTAGCCACATTATCCCAAGAAGCCTCGATAGCGTTAGATAATGCCTTGCTCTATGAAGAGCTCAAGCGATCCCAATCGTTGGTACGCCGAACTGATCGGCTACGATCGCTCGAAACGATGGCCGGAGGCTTAGCTCACGAAATCCGAAATCCTTTAACGTCCATCAAGGCTTTTGTCGATTTAGCACCTGAACGAAAAGACGACGAACAATTCTTAGCTCGTTTTAGTAAAGTTGTGAAGGAAGACGTCTTTCGAATTGAACGATTGACTCGAGAGATCTTGGATTATGCCAAACCCATGGAACCGCATTTACGTGAGGAAGATCTGAACGATATTGTGGAATCCTGTTTGTATACGTTACGGGTTCGTCCATCTCATGAACTAATTGTTATTGAAACTGATCTTGTGAAAGGTTTGCCAAAAATCTTTGCTGATCGACAAAAACTGAAACAGGTGATCCTTAATTTCTTGTTTAATGCCGTCGAAGCCATGTTGCCGGATGGCGGAACCTTAACCGTTCGGACTCGGGATCTTAAATCCCATGGGAAACCGAACTGGGTCCAGGTTGAAATTCAAGATGCGGGATCAGGAATCGCCCCTGAAGATATTGACCATATTTTTGATCCATTTTTTACCACGAAACATTTAAGTCAAGAGCATGAAGGAACCGGGCTTGGATTAGCCATTGCCCACCAAATTATTCAAGAGCATCAAGGACAAATTGAAGTTCAAAGCGTGAAAGGACGAGGCACCACATTTTTTGTCAATTTGCCAATGGCAGAAACCCAGATTTCCCATCCTTCTATAGTCTCCGAAGCTCCCACACCAACCCCAGAAGAATCATAGTGTCTTAGTACCAAGCCTGACATCGCTGTCATTTATTTATCCAGAGAGTGCGTGCTGTTCTCCGGTTAGATTATGGGAAGAACGTCGGGAATTTAAGAAGACACCGGCCGTCGACCTTCTAGCAGTCGGCCTTCCCAGTCACCGGTTCCCTTTTGAAGTCGGATGAGGCGGGTACGACTCAGCCCAGCTTTGTGAAGCCAGGTTCGTACGTCTTGTCTGGAATAGGTATTCCCGGTATCAGTGTAGAGCAACATCGTGACAGCAAACAGATTGGTCTCCAGCGGTCGAAGGCCTTGAGCATCTTCCAAAAAGGTATCCTGAATAATAAGCCGACCGCCAGGTTTGAGTGCTCGCCGAATTTTTTTGAGCACCTTGAGGGTTTCGGATGGAGAATAAATATGGAGGACATTGGAATACCACACGATATCGTAGGTTCCAACGATTTTGTCATTGATGAAATTCCCTGCTTGCAGGGAGAGTCGGTGTTCCACTGACGCTTGCTTTGCCAAAGTCTGTGCGACCTCTAGGGCAGCTGGACGATCCATCACGGTCGCGTGCAATTGTGAATTGGCCTTCAAAAAAGCCAACGCATATGTACCTGGTCCGCCGCCAAGATCAAGAAATGAACGCGCGGTTTTCATAGAGACTTGCTTGGCAACTTGTCGGGCGGGTTCTTGAGAGCGATGGTGCATGGCCCATGTAAAAGAACGACGGTATTCAGGCGTTTCAGGTTCTTGACTATCAACGGGACTGCCGGAGGTGACCACCTCGGTTAGGCGTGACCATTCCTTCCATTGCCCTTGCATAAGTGCCAAATAGTCTCCTCGAAAAGCTTTGCTGCTTTTTTGAAGGTACGTATGCGCGAACGTGCTGGTTCGGAATCCGGCATGGGATTTTATTAAAAGGCCGGTGCTAGCCAAACTCCGACAAAGGATTTCTAATCCTCGTTGACTTGTGCGTAATTGCTTGGATAGTTGGGGAATCGTCCAAGTCCGACGTCCCATTATATTGAAAAGATCAAGATCTAATGCGGTGAAAATAATCCTGGGTAAACGAAAACCATAGGCCACATCCCGAAATTGCTTGAGAGATTGGATGAATGGCTTGGTCGGCATGAGAAGTCAGAAGAATTATCAATCCTCACCAGAATTGAACCTGGGTCATGGAAGGAACCAGGATTGGCAGGTTTGAATTTTGTGACGCACCTCGGAAAGATTTCCTAAATCAATAGCTTGTTCAAAATGAGCCGCCACGAAGTCATCATTCATTTCAATTCGTTCGACAAATCCTTCGGCCACCAATTTTCGACGATATTTCGACGTGGTTTGTTGAAGGAAAAATTTCACTTGTTTGGCTAATTCATCACTACCCAGATCCTCGGCGGTCCCATCAGAGAGGATGCTTTTCATGTCGTCCAGGTCGTATCCGGCGACACAAATGAGACGACCATCTGGGGTGATTTCCAATAACCAATCCTCATCGGGCAAGGATAAGGTCAGTGGTTCAGTTTCGTCTGATTCGAACCACCCGGAAATTTCCGCGAGCAGGGAAGACCTCGCCTTATGCCAATAAGGAGAAATGGAATTGGTCTCACTCATCGGAGGATTCAGACGATACCGCTATTCGGGTCGATAAGGCCTTGAGGCGCTGAGTATTTTCGGCCAATTTTGGGAGTTGGTATTTTTCATCGATTCGCACCACTTTTTGGAGATAGTAGGCCGCTTTCTTCCACTCTGCTCGAGCTTCATGACAATTGGCCAGTACATACCATGCTCCTCCCATCCGTAATTCATCCTTGAGGCGCCGAGCGACATCCAAACTCGTCAAGGTACAGGATTGGGCCTCGTCAAAGCGGCGCTGACTCAAATATAGCCGCGCCATCATACGGAAGACATCTGCCTGTCCAGCTTCATTTCCTACTCGACGCATCAAGATCAATGATTCTTCATAATAGGAAAAAGCTTCGTCTTCTTGTCCCGTTTCTCGCGCGACAAGGCCTAAATCAGAAAGTACCACCGCTTTCCCGGCGAAATCCGATAACAGATTCATGAGATCAAGTGCTTCTAAATAATAAGCTCGGGCACGGTCCCATTCTCCAGCGTCCGCCGACAAATTTCCTAAATTAGCCAACGTTGTGCTAATGCCGCGATCTTCGCCTAGGATTTTTTGAAGTTCGAGGACTTCGGTATAGTACCTGCGCGCTTGTTCACGTCGACCACTGACAGCGCATATGTTTCCTAGATTGCCTAATGTCGTAGCCAACGCTCGTTGATCTCCATTTTTGCGATCGACCTCAAGTGCCTGGGTGTAGCATTGAAAGGCCTCGGTATAGAACCCCTTGGAAAAATGTTGATTCCCTAATAAATTGAGATCGGTAGATTGAGACCAGGCCATAACCCAATCACTCCCAATGATGCGTGGTGCGCTTAGGAGGAAGATGAACCGAAAGCTTTATACCCATCTTCATACTTCGGCAAGAGTTCTTTCAAGTATGGGCTTGGCACCGGTCACAATAGAAGCACCATCTCCCACGATCAGACTGTTAAAGTTATACTTTAATAATCGACTTAAGCCTTTCCGAGCTTGGGCGATATCCGTATATTTTTCATGAGGGAGGAGCCGTAAAGATCCCGCGGGATGGCCAATAAGGGCGTCCCCTACGATAAGGATACCTTTCCCTGTTTCCAAAAATAGTGCGCTTTCGCCAGGAGACTTTTGATGAGCCAATTGGACAACCCAAATGCCTCCAGGAAGTAACTCTCCATCTTTAAATGTCTTATCTATCTTGATGGAGATTTCTTTGGCATCCAATTCCGGAACCATCACGGTGCAATGAAATTCCTCTCGCAGGTGGTCAGTTTCTCTTACATGATCCCGGTTAGTCAGAATAATATAATCGACTGGCCCTCCTTGATGAGCAAACCTTATGTCATTGGCACTCATTGGAGGAGGATCAACGAGAATTCGATGTTCCCCTACCGTCAGAAAATGCCCATTGAAATTGAATTGTTTTTCCTCTGAGAACCAATCCCACTCCCAGATATTAGGAAGTAGGGCCTTCATAACGCCCTTATTGTTTCTTGCAACAGAGCCGTAGTCTTCTCCTGAATGGAGGATTCGTCAGGAAGGTCCAAGATATCATCTTCATGGACGGTGATAAATGTTCGGTTTGCCCCTTTTGAGAGGGAAATCTTAAAAAGACTTTGTGATGGTGTGGTTGGTATCACTACGTCAACCGTCCCATCAAGAGCAGTGACCAACTCAAGAAACTTTTGTTTACCTTCTTCAAATTCATCCATAGTAGTCCGATCATTCGAAATTCAAAAAGAAAGCATTACATAGAGGAAGGCATCGAAGCGGTTAAAAGTTTATTGACTTCTTTCAAGATCATTTCATGGCCCGCCAAGGTGCCATCGGTGAAAAAATTTCCTACTCGTTGCCATCGGATAAGGCCCTGTTGGTCAATCACGTACACGTTGGGAATGAATTTCCCACCCCCATACAATTTGTCTGTGGTTTGTTTCGGGTCTAATAAATAGGGATAGGTTACTTTGACTGGAAAGGTTTTCAAAAATTCACTCACATCGGATTGAGAATCGCCCGAGGAGTTCACTCCGATGACGGCCACTGGTTTATCTTGAGTGGCCTCATAGACTTTTTGCAAATTTGTGCCCTGTTCCAAACAGGGCTTACAGATGTGAAAGAGTCCTAGTACGACAACTTTTCCCTTGAATTGTTCAATGGAGACAGTTTGTCCATCCAAAGCGGTTAACATGAAATTTGGTGCTGGCTCACCAACTTTAAAAAAGCTTCCAGCTTGGGCAATCCCCCAAAAACCAAGAAGTACACTTGTAAGCAACAGCCCCGCCTTTGTTCTTCGTGTCATCATTTTGCATCCTCCAAACACTCAATAGGGAGAGAATGTCTCCTATTGGATGGTCACTGAAAAAAACTTAAATACTTTCAATAAGATCGTATCACAGGATTTTTGAGGGCAGCAACAAAACGAAGGCAGGATTTATGAAGAAGAAACCTGGTCAGGCTCAAAAAGCCCAAGCTGCATTTGTTCCGCTTTTGTTAAGGTAATCGGATACTTGTCAGTGAAACAGGCATTACAATAATGCTGAGAAGCATCCGGAGCGGTTGCTAACATCCCTTCAAGGCTTAGATAGCCTAAAGTATCCGCCGTGACATACCGTCGAATCTGTTCAATAGAAAATTTAGCTCCAATGAGCTCTTTTTTATTCGGCGTGTCAATGCCGTAAAAGCATGGTGCGAGGACGGGTGGGGAACTGATTCGCATATGAATTTCCCGAGCTCCCGCTTGGCGAAGCATTTTAACAATTTTTCGGCTTGTCGTTCCTCGAACGATTGAATCATCGACGACCACAACTCGTTTGCCTTCCAGAACTTCAGGGACAGGATTCAGTTTAAGCTTGACGCCAAAATGGCGGATGGCTTGTTGCGGTTCAATAAAGGTCCGACCAATATAATGATTTCGAGTGAGACCGATTTCAAACGGTAAGTCCATGCCTTCAGCATAGCCCAGGGCAGCCGGGACCCCGGAGTCAGGAACAGGAATGACAAGGTCAGCATCGGCGGGGCATTCCTTCGCCAATTGTCGCCCAAAGGCTTTCCGTATGGGGTAGACGGTTTTCGAGCCAAAAATTTTTGAATCGGGTCTTGCAAAATAGACATATTCAAAAATACATTGTGCACGTTCACGTTCTAAAAATGGATGATATGAGGTAAGTTCAGTGCCTTGAATGACCACGATTTCTCCGGGTTCCACTTCCCGCACAAACTTGGCGTCAATAAGGTCAAATGCACAGGTTTCAGAGGCGACCACCCAACTTTCTTTGTAACGGCCCAGGCATAAGGGACGAAAACCAAACGGATCTCGGGCGGCAATGAGATGCTGATCGGTCATCAGCACCAGTGAATAGGCCCCACGCACGAGGCTCAAGGCATCAATCACCCGATTGATGATCGTGTCGCCTTTGGAATGGGCGATCAAATGAATGATAACTTCACTGTCGGAATCTGATTGGAAAATGGCCCCATACGCCTCCAACTCTCCTCGCAATACTCCGGCATTAATAAGATTGCCGTTATGGGCAAGCGCCAAGTTGCCAAACGCAAAGTTTACCGACAAGGGTTGAACATTATGCATATCACCGCTTCCTGCTGTGGAATACCGGTTATGCCCAATAGCTTTGGAACCAGGCAACTCTTTTAATTTTCTTTTGGAATAAATATCTGCGACAAGTCCAAGGCCTTTTTGTTGATAAAAACGATCACCATCGGATGAAACAATTCCTGACCCTTCCTGCCCACGATGCTGTAAGGCATAGAGCCCTAAATAGGTCAAGTTGGACGCTTCTTTATGGCCAGAAATGCCAAACACTGCACATTCTTCGTGGAAGCCCTCTGGGGATGGAGATGTGGCAATCATCGGTAAGGATTTCATGATTTTAGGTAAGAGGGTCAATAATAAATAATACTCGCAAGCCCAAAAATATCAAGACGGTTCGCCTGCAAGAGATTTGGATATACTGCTATGCCATCGGCTAGCTAAATCTGATATAGACAAGGACATGTGACACAAAGTTTGTTCCTTTAATCCTTGAACGGTCACATCCATCTGTTTGATTTCCGTGACACGTCCTATGAAATTCATCGGCACCTTTTCGCCCAGATCTTGAATATAATGTTGGACTTGCTCCAAATGGTCTTGTTTGACTGATAATAACACTCGTGACGGGCTTTCCCCAAAAAGCAAAGCATCTAGGCGTAAACGCTCTTGTTGAAGAGTAATTTGCGCTCCGAAAGAGGCTGTGGGATGCGAAAAGCAACTTTCTGCCAATGTCACAAGGAGTCCCCCTTCTGAGCAATCATGCGCTGACTGTACCCATCCATTTTGAATGAGAGCCAACACACAATTCTGCAAGGCCCGTTCACGTTCTAAATCTAACCACGGAGGCATCCCTTGTTCTCGAGAATGCATGACTTTGAGATATTCCGTTCCCCCAATATCTTCCCGCGTTTCACCAAGTAGTAGAATGGCATCGCCCGCTTGCTTGAACCATTGCGTCGTAATATCATCTTCTTTTTCAATCAAACCGACCATACCAATTATCGGAGTAGGATAAATTGAGAGACCATTCGTTTCGTTATACAAACTGACGTTGCCACTCACCACAGGAATTTCAAACACCCGACAGGCGTCGGCAATCCCTTCCACTGCCATAACGAACTGCCACATCACCTCAGGCCGCTCGGGATTCCCAAAATTCAGACAATCTGTGACTCCAAGCGGTTTGGCACCGGAACACACTAAATTTCTGGCACCCTCCGCTACCGCCAGCCCTCCACCGATATAAGGATTAAGCAAACAGTAGCGGCTATTGCCATCCGTCGTCATGGCCAAAGCCTTCCCTGTCCCTTTAATACGAACCACAGCGGCATCCGATCCTGGGCACACAACAGTATTCGTCCCCACCATATGATCATATTGTCGATACACCCATCGTTTGCTGGCTATGGTTGGAGAACCTAGCAATTGCAATAAGGCTTCAGCTGGATCTTTCACATCAGGCAACGCATCGAGATTTAAGGCCTGCAAGATTTCTTGATATTGTGGAGGAGCCGATGGCCGTTCATAACGTGGCGCTCCTTCTGCAATGGCATCAGCCGGGA
>CP070628.1:144828-148212 GCA_020355985.1 Nitrospirota bacterium
CAACCACCCGGCGATTTGCTGGGGTGACCACTGCTGCTTCAGCTTGCCCGCGACAACGTTTGCTAATGAGCGATGACGAGCTAGCTTACACTGTTTGGGCCGATGAGCGCGATTCCAGGCAGCTTGATCTGACGGTGCGGCTCGATAGCCATCATACCCCCCATTGCGATGGATTTCACGGCTGATCGTGGAGGGCGAGCGCTTCAACCGGCGAGCAATGGAGCGCATGGACTGATGGCTGGCTATACCACGGGAAATCTCTTCGCGTTCCAACAGGCTCAGGGCTACTCGTGACCGGGTTCTCGTGGGAGGGCGAATCCCCCCGCTGGGCTGCAGAAGAGAATAAATCGAGGAGGACTCTCGCTCAAAGAGGCGCCCAATGGAACGCATGGATTCGCCACGCTGCCAGCGATCCCAAATGTCTGCTCGTTGTTCAGCATTAAAATAGATGCGGGTTCGATGTTTCATCGTCACACTCCATCTCCATAGGGTAGGATAAAGTGTTGCGTTGATCAATTGAACTCACAACCCAAAGCGGACATACAGGTTCTCCAAGAGCGTCTTTTCAATTTTTGCTTTTTACCATTATTCCAATAAAGCCAAAATACAATGAAGAGGAATTTTGGGTTGATAAAGGACATGTCAGCTTATTTTGCAAAGCTAATGAGGAATACCGTCCTCGATCTCACTAAGATAGAATGTTGTTGAACACCGTTTGCCCATATCAAAAACTGATGAATGCAGAAGAAAATTTCCGTTTCACCCTGTGATTTTAATGGCGATGGGGCAGTCAGCAGCGAACTCGTCTTTTTCCGTTCTCAAAATTCTCTACAACAGACCCCCAACCAAGTGACTTTCCGAATAGCGGGTAGTCAGACCTTTATATTTTGAATTCCTTCTTTAACAGGGAATTTATTATCTGTAAAACCTGGAATTGGAGGATTCGTTTTGCTATAAACATTTGAATTTTAAGAAGAATTAAGATATTTCATTCATGGATTAGGTTTTCGGAAACATGGCATGGTGCCACAGGGAATTGGTAGGCCAACAGATGAGGGAAGATGCATTTTCTGCCCAAATTAGGAACTTGAAGCCCACAGGTTCAGAGTGAATAACAGGCTTAAAAAACGCAAGGGCCTAAACAGTTCAGTGCTTGTGTGTATCTTTGGAATGTTCCTGAGCTTGTTCACGATTTATGGTGGTGTGCCGCAGGTTTTTGCCAGAGCAGAATTTTCCGGTGACTCGTCTTTCCCCTTCACTCAGGTGGTGGCGAAAAGACTTCGCAGATCCCTGGAAGGGAAGACCTGGCATGAGCAACCGGATCATGTCCTCTATCGTTTGTCTGAACAAAAATGGAGTCGGCTGTTGCGCGATTCTCTCGGTCTTCCCAATTGGGTGGAATTTAGTATGCGGAATCGGACTAGATACGAATCTGTTTCACATACGTGGCGGAGGGGACAATTAGGACAGAACGATGTGCAGGTCGTCCAAAAATCCAATGTTCGGCTAGGTGCGACGCAGGGGCCATTTTCAATTCTGTTCGAAGGCTATGATGCCCGTACACATTTTCAGGATCTTCCCAATGATTTTAATGGGGGTCTTGTCAATAAAACGGACATTTTACAATTATTCGCGTCTGGGAGGTTTCATGACACATTGGGAACTGGTCTTCGAACAGATGTTCACATCGGACGGTTTACATTCGAATTTGGATCGACCCGGTTGCTGGGTCGAAATGTTTATCCCAATTTTATGAACGCGTTTGACGGCCTACATGTGCATCTGGCCAAGGAAAAAGAGTGGCGGACACGGGCTTTCATCGTAGAACCTAGATTGGTGGATGCGGAAAAATTAGATGAGCAGAGTGAAAGGCGGGTATTCTGGGGGACCACAGGATAACTGAAACGGAATCCGTGGGCGATCCTTGGAGCCTATTATCTTGGTCTGAACGACTCTGTGAGTCCAATCCGTCGGGTAATCAATACGTTTGGCGCACGGGTTCATAAAAATCCGGGGAGTCCTGGCCTGTTCAAACGCCTTCATGAGCGCGAGCACGGCGTCCTCAATGGCCTAGAGGGCTTTGATTATGAATTTGAAGGTGCAGTGCAAACTGGCACGCGAGGGCAAACAGATTTCTTCGCGTATATGATAGTAGGTGCAGTGGGATATACCTTCCATGCACCCTGGAGCCCTCGGATTCGCGTGCTCTACGATTATGCCAGCGGCACGCGCACTCCTGGGGGGAGTCAAAACCAAACCTTTGTTCCTCTTTTCGGACTGCGGCGATTCGACATGATGGTGACGGGCAATTTCGGACCGTTTTTCCGGTCCAACATTAGTTCTCCCGGATGGAGAATCGATGTGCGACCTTATCAGAATCTACGAGTATGGTTAAAACAACGGTTTTGGTACTTGGCGCAAGCGAAAGATGCGTTTGTAGGGTCCGGAACGGGCCGGGGAGGGCTTCAGGATGCAACCGGAAATTCGGGTAATTATCTTGGGCACGATTTGGAATTGGCTACCAGCTGGGACATCCATTCCAATCTTATTCTGCAGGCGGGTTATCAACATTGGTTCAAGGGCACCTATTTTGACCGCTTACCGGCCTCTGCAGGACTTCCTCCAGGAGGAGAAAAAGATACGGACTATTTTTATTTCCATATTGAAGTTAGGCTATAGAGGATGCCTCTAGAATAATAAGCATAATGAGGAAAATCTTGTGGCCAATGTGAATGCCCGAAAAGTTTAATGAGGGAACGGGCATTGTTGTCCAATTACCTAGTGCGGTTAGGTGCAGTTCCAATGGTTTATGTCAAACGATGCCTACAATCCTTTTTTCATTTTTTCTAGGGCATCTCAATTAGTGCATACGGTAGCAGTCAGTTTCTAAATTGATTCCGCAACTCTTAAAGAGGTTGAGTAGTCCGCTTATGGCCGTATGGTCAAAAAACTCAAAACCGGTGTGAGATTACCGAGAAATTTAACCGCCCAACTTCCAGAAACAGGTTTAAAACAGGTTTTTCCCCGAATGGGATCTGGAGGGAGATGACCTAAGTGGTTGATTGAATTGGTGGGCCGTACAGGGATCGAACCTGTGGCCCGCTGATTAAGAGTCGGCTATTCTGGAAGAAATATTTCTCACTATCCTGGGCTGGACTTCGGGCCTTGCATTGCACCCCAAAAAAACGCACTGCCTATATAGGCAGTCGGCTTCGTAAGTCGTTGATATCGCGTAGTAAGAATTGGACAATTTTTGAGATCAGTTATTGATTTTATTGGGTTTTAACCGCCCTTTTAAGGCGAGGGTCGAGCGTTCGAGCCGCTCGCGGCTCACCATCGTTCAACAACTTATAGTATTTTAACTTTCAACTAAGACACCTCAGA
>CP070628.1:148312-152483 GCA_020355985.1 Nitrospirota bacterium
GGGGTCTTCCGCATTAATACGGCACTCGATGGCATGGCCTAACAGTTGAATGTCTTTTTGTTTATAGGAAAGCGCCTGCCCAGCCGCAACGCGGATTTGTTCTTTAATGAGATCAACACCTGTGACCATCTCTGTCACAGGATGTTCGACTTGAATGCGAGTATTTACTTCCATGAAATAAAATTGGCCCTTGGCATCCATGAGAAATTCAACAGTTCCCGCATTTCGATACTTGACCGATTTCATCACCTTTACCGCAACCTGCCCCATTTTCCGCCGTAAAGTCTCATCCAAGGCCGGCGAGGGTGATTCTTCGACCACTTTTTGATACCGACGCTGAACCGAGCAATCTCGCTCATGAAAATGCACAACTTGCCCCTGGTGGTCAGCCATAACCTGAAATTCAATATGCCGAGGATCTTCAAAAAATTTTTCGAGGTAGACGCCTCCATGTCCAAAGGCAGTGGAAGCTTCTAATTGCGCGGATTCTACTGCTTGTTCCAAATCTTCTTCATGCCACACTACCCGCATCCCTCGCCCACCACCACCTGCCGAGGCTTTCACGATCACAGGATACCCCAGTTTCTTGGCAATAGACCGACAAATTTTTGGATCTTCGATTTCCCCATCACTTCCCGGCAAGACAGGAATCCCGTGCTTTTTCATATGCGCCCGCGCTTGGGACTTATCACTCAACAAGGCAATATGCTCAGAAGACGGCCCGATAAATGTGATGCCGATCGATTCACATACTTCAGCAAAGTGCGCATTTTCAGCAAGAAAGCCATAGCCAGGATGAATGGCATCCACTCCCGCAATTTCCGCCGCACTTAAGACATTGGGAATATTGCGGTAACTAAGCCCCCCTTCAGCAGGGCCCACACAGACATGTTCATCTGCATGACGAACATGCAACGACTGCCCATCGACCTCAGAATGAATTGCGACCGTACGAATCCCCAACTCTCGACATGCCCGAATCACACGTAGGGCAATCTCTCCCCGATTCGCAATCAGAATTTTTTTAAACACCGTTCATTCTCGTAGACAACCTCTCGGAGAGGTTTCCTGTTTGTTATCCCATTTCAATAAACCAATGGACTCTGTGTATCAACCGGAAAGAACATTCCCGTCAAAACCCTATTGTGGATCAATTAAGAAGAGGGGCTGCCCAAACTCAACCGGGGTTGTGCTCTCTACAAGAACTTTCACAACTTTCCCATCGGCCTCTGCCTCAATTTCATTCATGAGTTTCATGGCCTCAACAATGCAAAGCACTTGACCCTTTTTGACCAACGCCCCTTCCTCGACATAAGGATCCGCATCGGGCGAAGGGGCACGATAAAATGTCCCGACAATCGGCGAGGTGACGGTTAGGAAATGTAAGGATTCGGACGGTGGAGAAGACGATTGAGGGAGGGAGGGAGAAATAGCCTCCGCAGTCTCGGACACTTCGACAGAGGGCGAGGTGAAGATTGGAGCAGGATCTCGCCGCACTCGGATCCGTACACCTTTTTTTTCAACTTCCAACTCGGTGAGATGATACTGGTTCAGGAGCTCAACAAGATCTTCAACTTCTCTTCTAGATGAATCAGGCATAAGTCCTTACGTCGTAAAGTCAATCTGGGCTATCAAGAAATTTGGCGAACCCGCTCAACATAGGCGCGCGTTCTCGTATCAATTTTGATAATTTCTCCTGATTCAAGATACAGGGGCACTTTAACAGTAGCTCCGGTTTCAACTGTGGCAGGCTTCGTCCCACCAGATGCCGTATCCCCTCGAATGCCTGGATCAGTTTCAACCACCTTCAGCTCCATAAAAATTGGCAACTCCACTGATATCGGTTCGCCTTGATACAATAGAACTTTGACAACCGTATTCTCTTTCAATAAATCGACATTTTCACCCAATTGATTTTTGGAATACGTCACCTGCTCATAGCTCGTGGTATCCATAAACGAATACTCATCTCCTCCACCATAGAGAAACTGCATTTCGCACTCATCTAAATTTGGTTCCTCAAATTTCTCTCCGGAACGGAAGGTCCGATCAATGACATTTCCAGTTTTGTATCCTTTGAGTTTCGTTCGGACAAAAGCCGGACCTTTTCCCGGTTTGACATGCTGAAACTCCACAATATGGTAGGGTTGCCCATCCAGTTCGAGTCGGGCCCCGTTACGAAAATCGGCTGTAGAAATCACGTTTAATACTCCTCGCTCACAAAATAAAAATAGCTATTTACGCCTTGTTTTCAAGCTCATGCACCAAGGCTCTCAGACCTAACAAATAACTCTGAGGACCAAAACCGGAAATTTGCCCCAGGGATACGGACGCAAGATAGGACCGTCGTCGAAAACCTTCTCGACGATGAATGTTCGACAAATGTACTTCGACCATCGGCAGACCAACTCCCGTGACCGCGTCCCGAAGAGCGATGCTCGTATGCGTATAGGCCGCAGGATTAAACACCAGGCCTTGAAATTGAGAGGGAGCCTGTTGAATCCAGGTCACCAATTCCCCTTCAATATTCGATTGCCGCACTTCCACAGAGACTCCTAATTCCTTCCCCAATCCCATGAGCCTATCATTAATCTCTGCCAGCGTTACCTTCCCATAGACCGTCGGCTCTCGAGTTCCGAGCAAATTAAGATTTGGGCCATGCAGCACCAGAACGTGTAACATGTTCAGTTCAATTCAAGTCAAACAGGTCAGATCGAAAAGAATCAGCAAATTTGGCACACGGGCATAGGGAATCACTGGAGATCTGAAAACGACAGGATGCGTCAAATTCTACCAGTGCCAACAGGATGGGTCAACGCAATTGATCTCGTGGGGTTAAAGGTATCGTCCCCCAACTCGCTCCATGAGAACGCGACGCAACTCAACCATCGCCCAGGTATCCCGGCCACAATATTCCTCTAAGGCCTGTGCAATGTGGGCCCGTTCTATGAGATCAGTTTCTGAAAAGACCATCTTTTGATACATCACTGCCGCCACCGCGCCATTTTGAATGGTCAAATCATCGTACGCTAATTCCGGAACCAATGCGGGCAAGACCGTTTTAATCGAATATGATCCGCGAAAGTCTGGATGATAATAATGTTGCTGAATGACAGAAAGGAGATCCCACAGACGTCGCACCACCTTGGACAAGGCCGGCTTTAAATGTGGAAGAACCTCTCCCAGAGCAAACAGTAGAAACCGTTCGTATTCCGAATAGACACAGATCGACCCAGTCTCGCCTAAACTCTCTAACAATTGCAGAGCCAATTCCTCTCGTGGATCTCGTCCATCCGTACATAAATACCGCTGATGTACGACGGTCCCATCTTCATATTCAATATGATTGGACCACTGAAACGGCATTGGCCGATATGGCCGAGTATAGGGAAAGACCGGGATTGCAGGCATAAAGGTTTCAAAATCTAAATGATGAACCGGGTAGCGGACGGACTGCAATCGGGCACGTAGCAAAGGTGAAATCCATTCAACATTGGCTTTGACATGTTGTTGGATGTCAGACAATTGAACATGGGCTGGAATATCATCAATGGTTTCAACTCCTTCCTTTCGCAGCAATTTTTGAATCTTTGAACTGCCTGGGAGATGAAACACCCAACGTGATGATTTTTCTTTTGTGCAATGGTCCCAAAAAGGACATTCATACGGTTGGTAACAATGTCCATCTGGTGCAATCATGGGCGGCGCAGGCTTCCGTAACACATTCCACATCTCTTCGAGCTGTGCGTGAACCAGTATCCGACGTGCTTCGATCTCAACCGTCATATTCTCGAGTGCAAACATTTCTTCTAAATTGAGTTCTCCTCCCAGAAACACATACTGCGTATTGAGATGCATCAAATAACAAGCATCGACAACAAGACCGGCTCCTTCCAACACAGCCGACTGAATGGCCAAGTCATCCAAATGCGTCGCTTTGACTTTGGACGTCGCCTTCACTTCAATTAACCGCCAACGAGTTGCATCCAATCGTTCAATCACATCAACGCGTACAAGAATGCCCTGCCAGACAAAGGCTCCTTCAAAAATAGCCGGCACATTGGGATCAGCCACCAAATCAGCCGTTCGACTCAGCGCAGCAGGAATTTGACGATGGGTTTCTTGGACTAAGACCCCACCAGGGAAATACTCCCTGGCCAGGACACCCACC
>CP070628.1:152583-155780 GCA_020355985.1 Nitrospirota bacterium
GCTGTCATATTCAAATGTAATGTATAAGCGGGCTGGATAATCGTCTCCTGATTTTTCTGTGACATCTCCCTTTTTTAGAATATTTTGTACTTTCCAGCGCCACTGCACGACGGGATATTTTTTGGGGTCAATGGTGATCTCTCTGGTGAGACCTGATGATGAGTGATAGCTGACGGCTTTGACGACCACCTGATCTTCATCTTTGACCAGGTCATATTGCGTATGAGTTGAAATTTTCTCAAAGGTGAGTGGTTTCCAACCGGTAGGATATCTTTTGCCTGGTTGGGATTCTGAAAATATTCCAATAGGCAATTGGTTGTCGGGTTCTGCCAGAACAGCAGGTGAGGTGGCGAGTACAAGAACTAGCCCAATCGCTATTGAATGAAATTTTTCAAGTATATTGATCTGAGCCATTGTATCTTCCCTTCTCAATATTAACGGGTCCAAGAAAAGAGCCTGCTTAAGAACTGTTTTTTACTTTCACTGAGTGTCGTTTTCCTCCAGGCATTTGCGGTCTTTTTAATGACTTCTGCCTGGGTTGGATAGGGATGAATCGTACTTGCGATGGAGTTCAATCCCAGGCCCCCTTTCATGGCCACGGTATATTCGCTAATCATATCGCCAGCATGAGAGGCCACTATCGTGGCCCCTACGATCTGATCCGTGTTTTTTTTGACATGGACTCGGGCAAAGCCTTCATCTTCTCCATCTAGAATAGCACGGTCCACTTCATTAAGAGGAAATGTATAGGTGTCAATTTCGATGCCTTTGGTCTTGGCGTCTTTTTCATAAAGTCCGACATGGGCAATTTCGGGCTGAGTATAGGTTGCCCAGGGGATGATGAGTTTCTCCGTGCTCGCATAGCCTAAACCAAACGGATGAGGGAATAAGGCATTTTGAATGACAATTTGGGCTTGCGCATCTGCGGTGTGAGTGAATTTGAACGAAAAACAAATATCCCCTGCTGCATATATTTTTGGGTTGGTAGTTTGTAGGCGATGATTGACTTTTACCCCTGTGCGGTCGAAGTCTACTCCGACAGTTTCTAGTCCCAAACCATCTGTGTTAGGGGTTCTCCCAACTCCAACTAAAATCTCGTCAACGGGGATATCATAATGGTGGCCATGGGAATCCACAGACATATGTTTCATTCCGTCCACTGACTTAATGTTCAAGTCTTTTCCACAGCAAAGCAGCTGCACGCCATCACGAAGTATAGACTGTTCCACGATTTCTGCGGCGTCGCGATCTTCATTGGGGAGAATCCCATGCATGGCTTCCACGAGAAAGACCTGGCTGCCAAAGCGAGCAAATGACTGGGCCATCTCACATCCAATCGGTCCGGCACCGATCACCCCGAGTCGTGCAGGAAGATCTGTCAGAGAAAAAATGGTTTCATTCGTCAGATAATTGACTTGGTTCAGGCCAGGGATCGGTGGTGCGGCCGCACGTGCACCCGTACAGATTACCGCTTTGGCGAATTGGAGTGTTGTTCCATCTACGTCGATCGTGCTGGAACTGGTGAATCGGCCATTGCCGATAAATACATCCACCCCAAGCTTGGTATAACGATGAGCCGAGTCGACATGACTGATCCGTGCGCGGAGTTTTCGCATGCGGGCCATGGCTGCGCCGAAATCTCGTTTCACTTCTCCTGGCACATGTAGCCCGAATTGTTCGGCTTCCCTGACGGCGGTCCATCCCTTTGCGGCCCGTATCAGTCCTTTGGATGGTACACACCCGACGTTCAAGCAATCCCCACCCATTAAGTGGCGTTCAATGAGAGCCACTTTGGCTCCGAGGGCGGAGGCGATAGCTGCCGTTACGAGCCCGGCTGTGCCGGCTCCGATAATCACTAAATTATAACGGCCAGAGGGCGTTGGGTTTTGCCATTGTGGGGGATGTACATTATTGACGAGTTCTTCATTAAATTGATCTTGCGGGAGAATCAATGGGGGGTTGTCTGTAGTTCGAACAGGGTTCATGGAATGCCTCAGGGTTTCTACATTTGGATGATTGCTGCCTTATGATCTGGAAGAATCTAGACGTGTATTTGTCCATTTTCGATAAGCGACAGGCATCAAGGCCAATAGCCCTAAGAGTGTAAATGCCAATAAGACTGGTGGACTTGCAATTTCACTCAAGGAATTGATGGTTCCGAGTTGTCGTCCGGCAAAGGCAAAGACGAAACTTCCAGGAATGATTCCAAGGGAAGTAGCCAAGGCATAGGTGCCGAGGCTCACCCTTGTGAGACCGGAAACCAGGTTCACCAGAAAAAATGGAAAAGCTGGGATGAGCCGCAGTGTCATTAGATAGCTGAAGGCATTTTGTGCAAATCCGGCTTGAATAGGGTCGAGTCGATCTCCGAATTTTTTTTCCACCCAATCTCGTAGTAAATACCGGGCAGCTAAAAATGCCAGAGTGGCCCCAATTGTGGCTCCGATATTGACGACTAGGGTTCCAATGAGGCTTCCGAATAAGAAGCCGCCCGTGAGTGTCAAAATAGCTCCGCCAGGTAAGGAAAAAGCTGTTTGGAGGATATACAATCCAATGAAAATGGCGATAGCCAATCCGAAATGAGTTTCGGTATAGCTTAGCAGGCTGTCCCGGTTAGCTTTCAGGGTATCTAAAGAGAGAAATTGCCCTAGATCAAAAAAGATAAAGGCTCCGATTCCTGCTAGCAGAATGAGGGCGAGCCCTATTTTGCCATAGGAATTTTGAGGCGAAGGGGAAGCAGTTGCAGAGGGATGAGCCATGCTGGACTCCATTATGTGGGTTTTCATAAAAATTCTCCAGTTGTTTTCGTGATCTTCTTTGGATCGTTTTTCGTTATTATGGTTTCAAGACGTTTTCCTGTAGTACAACTTTGAGAGTAATCGTTACGAACGAAAAGTAAAGTTATGACAATAATTTTGTAATGATAGGCCTGGTTATCTGACCTATGCGGGCTACTTACGTATGAATTAGCCTTTAAGGCTCGTAAGATTGTTAAGGATTTTGCCAATGTTTTCACTTCTTGGGAAATGGATATTCGTTTTGCTGGTCATTGCCGGTTTATACGGGTTGATCCAATTTACTTCGCTACAGGATTTTCTCACACCAGAAAAATTAACATCTCTTCTGCGTGAATTAGGGGTTGCTGGTCCCTTCGCATTAATGGGTCTGATGACCTTAGCCGTTGTCGTGAGTCCGATTCC
>CP070628.1:155880-168440 GCA_020355985.1 Nitrospirota bacterium
TATAGGGTGTCGTTAAACCTTTCTGAAGCACAAGTGAGGAAACTGTGCGAACTTTTGCATGGTGGTTTGGGATGGGGGCCCTGCTGACTTTGGCCATCTTAATGGTGCAAGGTGGGGTGCGAGATTTGCTCTATGGATCCTCTTCGTCTGGGACGTGGGAAGCCGCTCTCTCCATGGGGTTGACTATTTTAGGCGGGGGGGTGTTAGCTGGGTGTGTCGCGGTAATTTTGAACCGGCTAAGGTAGACCTTATAGGGCTTCCTCATTTCACGGGTGGGTTTTTGGCCGAAATGCCAAGATTATTAGTTTTCAAAAGATTGAGTATGATCTGCTTATGAAATGTCTTCGATGCAAAGGCACCATGCTGGTTGAACGGCAATATACTAAAGTGTCACGTCGATTTAATGCCAGGTGTGTTAATTGCGGGTTTTGGTTTGACTTGGCGGATGTGTTGCGCTTTTTTAAGCGCGTCCTTGAAAGCGGTTATCAGGGGCAAAAAATCCGTGAAACTCTCTAGCTTGTTTTAAAGCCCGTCTGCAATTTTCTTATCTCAGCAATTCGCACTTTTTCCTTTGTCCTAGCAGCGAGTGTTTCCTGATGCCGACGTATTCGGCAATTTACCAATGAAAAATCCTGTCTCGTCTTCTGCCCGTCCAAGCGACTGTTCTTTTCAAAAAACCAATTAATCAAATAAACTATCTCAAATAGGGTTCCCTCGGAATCGGGTTTCTAAAGGCCCATTTCCTGACCTTATTATCCTTTGGCTAATTCTTTGAGGGTCGTTCGGATGAGGTCTTCCAGCTCGTAGGTTTCGTTCATTTTAGCTCTGGCGAGATCCATGGCTTTTTTGACTTCGGGGGCGCGGTATCCCAGGTTGATGAGTGCGGAGGAGGCCTCTTCTTGTAGAAAATTGGCAGGTCCTGTCAGAGACGTTGGGGGTTTTTGGGAATCTGAAATCATGATGCGATGGGTTTTGTCTTTTAATTCCAAGACGATTCGGCTTGCTGATTTTTTCCCAACACCAGGGATGGAACCCAAATTTTCGATATCCCCAGATTCAATCGCCGCACATAAGGCTGGAACGGATAAGGTTGACAGAGCGCTGAGGGCCAGTTTCGGTCCAACGCCGCTGATGGTGGTGAGAAGTGAAAAAGCCTGTTTCTCTTCCTGAGTGGCAAAACCGAAGAGTTGAATGGTGTCGTTTCGCCAGTGGGTGGAGACAAAGACTTGCACTGCAGAATTGATGTCAGGAAGGGTGAAATAGGTTGAAAGGGCGATGAACACCTGATAGCCAACGCCCTGTACCGAAATAACGGCATCTTGCGGTGTTTTAGAAGAGAGGGTTCCTGATAATGAAGCGATCATGAGGGTAGAGAGCTTATCTGTTTCTCCATAGCACAAGTGGCCGTGAGAATTGGGAAATGATTGAAGAACCCAGGGAGGGGAAGAAAATGGACAATGAAGGGAAAACCAAAAGGCTAGGCACTTTCGGCAGCCATTTTCTCCATTAGTTCGTCGGATATTTCAAAGTTGGCATGGACTTTTGCCACGTCTTCGTTTTCATCTAAGAGATCCATGAGTTTTAAGGCTTGCTCTGCGTCTTTGCCTTCAAGTTGAATATGGTTTTGTGGGAGAAAGCTGAGTTCTGACAGGCTGGTTTCAATCTGGGCCTTCTGTACAGCTTCTTTGACGGCTTCGAAATCCGCAGGTTCTGAGATAACTTCAAAGCCGATAGGGGTTTGTTTGACGTCTTCGGCTCCTGCCTCCAGTGCCAGGTCGAATAATTGTTCTTCGGTTACGGGTTGATTCTCGATCACTAACAACCCTTTTTTATGGAACTGCCAGGCCACCGCGCCGGGTTCGGCCATGGTGCCATTATTTTTGGTAAGAATATTTCGAACTTCGGCCACTGCGCGGTTGCGTTTATCGGTGGAAATTTCCAGGAGTAATGCCGTCCCTCCTGGCCCATAGCCTTCCAGCATAAACTCTTCAAATTGCACTCCGGGCAGTTCCCCTGTCCCTCGCTGAATAGCCCGCTTGACCGTATCGGCTGGCATATTCACTTCTTTGGATTTCGCAATGGCTTGGCGTAAGGCAGGATTGCCGTCTGGATCGCCGCCGCTTCGAGCAGCAATGGAAATTTCGCGGATGACTCGCGTGAAAATTTTTCCTCGCTTGGCATCTTGTGCCCCTTTATGCCGCTTAATTGTCGACCAATGGCTATGCCCACCCATACCAGCGATTTTTTCCCTTAATTTATGGGGTGAAGAGTGTCTGAATATACCTCAGCGTGGGCTTCTATCACAGTATTTGAAAGAGAGTCAACGGACTTATATATTGGGAAATCTTGTCGAAGAGATACGAGAGTGGTTGTTCTTCTCCGATGGAGGTTATATGGTAATCTGTTTTTCATTTATTGTTGAATCCAAGGAAGAAAATCATGCGTGTGGTGTTTATGGGAACCCCTGAGTTTGCGGTTCCAACACTTCAACATCTCGTCAATTCGGAGTTTTCAGTCGTCGGGGTGGTATGCCAACCTGATCGCCCCAGTGGGCGAGGAAAAAAAATCCAGTTTGGCCCTGTAAAAACTCTTGCTCTGGCTCAGAATCTCCCGGTTGTCCAACCAGAGAAGATGAAACATCCTTCATTTTTGGAGACCCTTCAGTCATGGAATCCGGATGTTATAGTGGTGGCCGCATATGGACGAATTTTACCTCAGGTCATTCTTGATCTTCCCCCAAAAGGCTGTCTGAATGTACATGGCTCCCTGTTGCCCAAATATCGAGGGGCAGCCCCTATTCAATGGGCCGTCATCAATGGGGAAACAGAAACAGGAGTCACCATCATGGTGATGGATGCGGGCATGGATACTGGCGCTATTCTTGATCAAGCCGTGGTGCCTATATCTGCAGAAGACACCGCAGGGGATATAGCAGTTCGAATGGCAGAGGTGGGCGGGAGCCTCGTGGTTTCCACTCTTCGGAAGTGGGCTAAAGGGATGTTGACCCCTCAACCGCATAACTAATCTAAAGCGACTCTCGCACCTATTCTCAAGAAAGAAGATGGGTTATTAGATTGGAGTCAATCTGTTCCCACCTTAGCGAATCGTGTACGAGGCTTGTCTCCCTGGCCTGGTGCTTTCACCTTTGTGAATGGGGAGCGCTGGGGAATCTGGAAGGTTCAGATAGAGGAACATGGCGGGAATGCTGCATTGCCCTCGAAGCATAATTCCTGTGTGCCGGGAACGATCATTGGAGTCACTAAAAATGCGATCCTCGTTCAGACAGGCCAGGGGGTGTTGCGTCTCCTAGAAATTCAACCGGCGAATAAGAAACGAATGGCCGTGGCCGATTATGTCGTTGGTCATCACATTGATGTGGGAATTCGGTGTGTGGGGAAAAGCGGGTAAGAGAACCAGACGAGAACCATCTGACGATTCTTCCCAGTCTTGCAAAATTTTAAGAATGAAGTTCGCCCACGACATATCATTAGGATGAAAAGGGGAAGCCAATGAGTGATGAAACGTCAGAGTTGGTGGCCTATATTCAAAGCCAAATAGAGGAAATAACCACCATCCACGCCCAAGCGGAGAAAGCCCTTAATGCGGTGCAGGGGAAGGATCATGTCACGAAATGGAAACGAAAAGTAATCGAGGGCCTCGCCCCATTCGTGAGCCCGGAATACCTTCAGCACATCACCAAGGAGTGGTTGGAAACGACCTACTTTGTTGGGGACGTCTTCGATGAATTAGCTGATGAAGTGGATATGTGCCGCCGACACCTTAAAAAATTGGTCAAAGATATTCAAACCACCGGCATTCCTTAAACCTGCTTCCCAGAGAATGATGATATGGCATTTTTCAACCAGCTCTCCGTCTAATGGCATCGTTTCCTCCATTTCCCCGCAAACGGCTGGGCCAGCATTTCCTTATTGATCCCAATCTGCTTAGAAAAATTGTCAGTCTGGCAGACATCCAACCTTCATCTTCTGTGTGCGAAATTGGACCGGGTGGAGGTGCGTTGACTCGTTTGTTGTGTCAGACCGCCAAACAGGTGCTGGCCTTGGAGGTGGATCCACGAATGGTGAAATTTTTGAAGACCGAATTGGCTGGCTACCCTAATCTCGAGGTTCAAGAACAGGATGTGCTCGGATATTCATTCAAAGATCTTCCAGACGACACCATCATTGTTGCCAATCTGCCCTATAATATTTCGACGCCCATTATGTTTCGATTGTTAGAGGCACAACAGAAAATTTCCCGTATGGTGTTGACCATTCAATTGGAAGTGGCGCAAAGGTTAGTGGCCAAGCCGAGTACCAAAGATTATGGGGTGCTTTCCGTGATGGTGCAGCATTTGGCCGAGGTGACTTTCGGTTTTAAGGTATCCAGAAAATGTTTTCGCCCCGTTCCGAATGTGGACTCCGGTGTTGTGCGACTGGATATTCGCGAGGGTCATCCGGAAATACCAGAAAATCTAGCCCGCTTCCAACGTGTCGTCCGTGTGGCTTTCGGCCAGCGCCGCAAAACCCTCCTCAATGCCTTTCGGGCAGCCAATATCTCTGATGAATGCCTACATCGTGCCCAACAGGATACAGGGATCTCTCTCACTCGCCGAGCCGAAACCTTGTCGGTAGAAGAGTTTGAACATTTGAGCAAGGCCTTGCCTTCCTTTTAAGTTTCCTCTGTTCCATAAATTATCCATCTCTTTTTAATCGCTGTAGGAATGGTGTGCGGGTTGTTTGCTCAATAGAAACCCTTATGGTACGATTTTTTATATGAGTATTTTCCCGAGTAAAAAGGTGGTCAAAGGTAAACAGCCGTCGCGAGAGTTTTCCTCATTAACCATTCAAATTGTTGGGATTTTTCTGGCTACGGTTGGGATTTTGTGTTTGTTGAGTATTCTCACATTTTCGCCTGGAGACCCGGTTCTATTTTTCCCGCATTCTTCGTCTGATGGTGCGCTGAATAATGCTGTTGGTCTGATGGGCTCTACAGCGGCTTTCTCCCTATTTACAGTAGTAGGTGGTGGGGCGTTTGTGGTGCCCCTCTTATTTGTGGGTTTTGGGCTCAATGCGCTTTGGTCGGAACGGTGGCAGGTGACCATTGGTGGATGGGTGGGGTCATTGCTAGCCATCCTGTCTGTGAGCGCTTTGCTGCACTTACATTCTTCTACTATTACCCAGGCTGATGCGTCTGGCCACTTGTCTGGTGGGTTCGTTGGGCAAGGGGTCGCGGAAATATTGGGTACCTACTTTGGGGCTACTGGGGCCACGATTATTTTAGGAGCTATGTTATTGGTTGCCTTCTTATTGCTGGTGCCTGTGTCTCTTGCGCAAATGGCTCGCGGCATGATTGCCTTTGTGGGGCGTTTTCGGGATCGCCTGGTTGGATCCCTTGTGGCAATCAAAGATCGTGAATGGTGGGTGCCGGATACCGAACCCAAAAAAAACAAATCCATACGCATTAATCGGGAATTGGCTGCACGTGGAGGGATTGGGAATCTGGGTTTGGATTCCATCATCGAATTGCCCAAAGGGTCAAAGGCCGAATTGGATTCGAGCCCAACTCTGTCAGATGCCGAGCCATGTCTTGCTTTGACTGACCAATCGGACAATGGCTATCTGGTGCGCAAAACCGTAGGGGAAGCTTACCAAATGCCTTCGCCTGCAGATCTTCTGGATACACATGCAGCACGAGCTACCCATCAGACGGATGCAGTCTTGAAATCCCAATCCGACATTCTGGTAAAGACCCTGGCCAGCTTTGGGATTGAAGGAAGCGTGACCGATGTGCATCCCGGGCCGGTGATTACGATGTATGAATTTGCACCGGGGCCTGGCATTAAGGTCGCACGTATTGTGAATTTATCAGATGATTTAGCGATGGCATTGAAAGCCTTGAAGGTTCGGGTTGTGGCGCCGCTGCCTGGAAAATCGACCGTTGGGATTGAAGTGCCGAATCCACAGCGGGAAACCGTGGGCTTGAAAGATATGTTGACCTCTGAGGTGTTTGTTCGAGCGCGATCCAAATTGGCGCTAGCCCTGGGCAAGGATATTTATGGGCGGCCTGTCGTCACTGATCTGCGCACCATGCCGCATCTGCTGGTAGCTGGTGCGACCGGCTCGGGCAAAAGTGTGGGGTTAAATTGTTTGTTATTGAATATTCTGTTCACGGCCCATCCTGATGAGGTCAAGCTTCTCTTGGTGGATCCTAAAGTTTTGGAGTTGCAAGTGTATGATGGGATTCCCCATCTTATCCGACCGGTGATTACCAATCCTAAGGAAGCAGCCAGGGGCCTGAGTTGGGTGGTGCAAGAAATGGAACGGCGCTATCGCATATTGGCCGAACTGGGTGTCCGGAATATTGATGCCTATAATCGGAAAGTGGTAGAGCTTCAAGAGGCTAGCTCAACCGGTCACAGAAAAAAAACGAAGCTAACCAAAGGGCAGTCAATGGATGTAGATGAGGCGCCTGGCTTAGAGACCTCCATTGAGGAACGTACGACGTTACCGTATATCGTCGTGGTGATCGATGAATTTGCCGATCTGATGATGGTTGCACCGAAAGATATTGAGGATCGCATTGCCCGACTTGCGCAAATGGCAAGGGCTTCTGGGATCCATCTCATTTTAGCGACTCAGCGGCCTTCTGTAGATGTGGTGACGGGGATCATCAAGGCCAATTTCCCTGCGCGCATTGCGTATCAAGTGTCCTCGAAAACTGATTCGCGGACGATTTTGGATGCCAATGGTGCCGAGAGTCTATTGGGGAAAGGGGATATGCTGTTTTTAGCTTCAGGGACAGGGCGCATTGTTCGGCTGCACGGGCCGTATGTTTCGGATGATGAAGTTAGGAATGTAGTGGAATGGGTCAAATCGCAGGCGGCTCCAATTTACGATGAAGCGGCCTTGGCGGCGGTACAGGAATCACCTGCCGAAGATCAGGAGTCGGATGAAACCTATGAACGGGCGAGAGAATTGGTGATGACGACGGGGCAGGCCTCAGCTTCATTTATTCAACGACGGTTACGTGTAGGCTACCCTCGTGCGGCCCGGATGATTGAGCAGATGGAATCAGAAGGTTTAGTGAGTGCACCTGGTCGTGATGGGCGACGGGAGGTGTTGGCCCGAGGAACTGCCACGGCGGAGATTGGATGAAGAGGTTAAACGTGTTGAGGCGTATCGTTTTCGGTGCAATTGTTGTTCTGGGTTATGGAGTGAGCGCCTTGGCCTCCAATGTTGACGATGTGGTTGGTCGTGTTGACGATCGCTATGCCAAGACTCAGGATTTGCAAGGTGAGTTCACCCAAGAAACGATTATTGAAGGATTTGAAACCGGGTTTAAGTCGACGGGACGGTTTTATTTAAAAAAGCCTGGTCTTTTACGATGGGATTATCTTGAGCCGTCGAAAGAGCATATTTATGTGGATGGTGATGAGGTCATGATGTATGTCCCTGAACATCAACAAGTGGTGAAGGGTACTCTGACGCAAATCGCGGCCTCAAAAGGTCCCCTAGCACTGCTTTTGGGTGTGGGGAAACTTTCGAAACAATTTACGGTCCTGGAGTCTCCTGAGGTTTCTAGCGACTCCCAACAAATACCGGATCTGACTTTAATCCCTAAGCCGGATGGAGATACGGTCCCAACGATCAAAAAAATCTTGCTGCAGTTATTCACTGATTCGTATCTCATTAAAGCTATTACCATCTTTGAAACGAGCGGGAACGTTTCTCGAGTACATTTTGATCATATTCAGGTGAACCAAGGGCTTTCACCCAATCTGCTGAAGTTTACTCTTCCACCGGATGTGGTGGTGGTTGATTTTCCTACCTTTTAGAGAAGCATGTCTGATTGGTGCGGAGGCTCAGCGAATTGCCAAGAAGGATGAACAGAAATGGCTGAACGTATTTTAGTTGTGGACGATGATTCTGGGGTTCGTGAAGCGTTGTCGGAGTTTTTGCTTTCTCTCGGGTATGAAGTTGTGGCGGTTGAAAATGGTGACGACGCCTTGGCGGAATATGAGAAAAGTGTTTTTGATGTGGTGATGGCAGACTTAATCATGCCCAATATGGATGGCATGGAATTATTACGGCGAATTCGTGAGGTCAAAAACCACGAAGTTATTTTTCTGATGATTACGGGCCATCCCTCAATTAGTACGGCGGTGGAGGCTATTAATCGTGGGGCCGATGATTACATTACGAAACCATTTCATTTGGAAGATGTGAAATTGCGCATCTCAAAAGCGTTAGAAAAGCAAACCTTGAAAGGCCGGCTCAAGACCGCACAAGGACTGGCCTGGGGGTTAATGCTTTCCATCCCTCTCTGGCTGCTTCTTGGAATTATCCTGGTTATCCTCTTTAAAGGGTAAAAACCGTCCCTTCCCTTCGGTTATCTACTATAGTGGTTGTACAGTAGAATATATCTAGAATGAATGTGAACCATGTATCGGGGATGGCCAAAATCGTCCTCTTGATTTTAGCTTGTGCCACGGTTGGGGGTGCAACTTCTTCGAATGCCTTCAACCGTAACATCAAGGAAGATCCTACTAAAGTTTTACACAAGTATTTATCATTGGATAAAAAGGGTGCCAGGTTAGAGGTGTCTTCTTGGCAAGTGCTTGAACCCTATGTACATTGGAAAGAAGAACTTGCCTGGGGTCAGGTGGTCGTCATCTCGCAATTTCACATTGTGGATGATGTAACACAATGGGAGATTGTCAATGGACTCGAGGCCAAAATCCCTGTCGTTTTTGACGTGCTCGGAACGATGCATTGGGAAAGTGTGACGTTTGTTGTTGATCCCCACCAGGAATCCTATTTGTTTCATATCAAAGCCGTTTATGATCGATGGCAAATTGTTCATCCCCAACTTCCCCCTCATGTTGGTCGGCAACGAATGATGGATTTTGTGCGGTGGGCGGAGTTGAGCGAACCCGAGGCAAAGAGAAAAGCGTTGTTTGCCGCATTACATAAACAATTGAAAGCGAAATAGCAGGAAGATCTTTAGAAATGACCCGATGGCGTGCGGAAGTATTGCTTTTTGATTTTGACGGCACCCTGATTGATTCCAAGGTGGATATTGCCACAGCTGTGAATCTTACCCTCGGGGATCTGGGATTGCCTCTTCGATCCGTGGAGGAGATTTTTAGTTTTGTGGGTGATGGCGTCAAGCGCCTGCTTCGTCTTTCCGTAGGAGAGGAAAATCCAGATCAATACGACCGGGCTCTGGAGGTTTTTCGCGGACATTATTTGGAGCATTGTGTTCAGACTACGAGATGGTACCCGGGGATTTGTGAGGTACTTCAGCATTACGAGGATCGCAGAAAAGTGATTGTGACCAATAAGTCCCTGGAATATACCCTGGCTATTGTTGATGGTCTTCAGGCCCGGGATCTGTTTCAGCATGTTGAAGCGCCCCGAGATACGACTGAACTTAAGCCAGAGCCTGTGATGTTAGAACGGGCCATTAATGTAGTAGGGGCCGATCCTGCGCACACTGTAATGATTGGTGATAGCACCAATGACGTCCGGGCAGCCCGGGCGGCTGGAATGAGGGGGTGTGCAGTGGGTTACGGGTAGGGAAGTCGTGAAAAAGTCGCTGCATTAGAGCCGGATTTCTATTGTGAAACTCCACATGATCTTCTCGGTTTATTTTAGATCTTTTCCCGCCAGCCACAAGAGTGGATTCTTGCCAGTTGCTGACTCTCAGCCAAAGTCGTTCAAAATCAGACGGAGATTTTAAAGTTGTGACTGAGCTCAGTTTTCTTTTATGATGACTTGAAATTTTCACGGGAAGTTTCCTCGTATCGTTGATGAATGATCACACTGAGGAGTCCATGGCACAGCCGGTGGTGACATGTTTAGATATGGAAGGGGTCTTATTCCCAGAAATTTGGCTTGGATTAGCCGAGAAAGTCGGGCTAGAGGAACTCCGACTGACGACGAGGGACATTTCCGATTATGATGTTCTCATGCAGAAGCGATTGAAAGTGTTGCGAACGCACGGTATTACCATTCATGACATTCAGGATGTTGTGCGAACGATTTCGCCTTTGCCAGGTGTTCCAAAACTTTTTGCCTGGTTGCGTCAACGATGTCAGCTCATTATTTTGTCAGATACGTTTTATGAGTTTGTCGGGCCGTTAATGGAACAGCTTCAATTCCCAACCATTTTTTGCCATAGCTTGGGCATTGATTCTGATGGATTTATTACGGATTATTTCCTTCGTCAGAAAGATCAAAAGCGACGGGCGGTGAGTGCACTAAAGAATCTTGGGTTCCGAGTGCTAGCAGGAGGGGATTCCTATAATGATGTTTCCATGTTAAAGGAAGCAGACGCTGGGTTTTTTTTCTGTCCACCTGACTCAATTGCGCAAGAGTATCCCCAATTCCCTGTTGCTAGAACCTATCCGGAATTGCAAGAGTTTTTAGGGCGGGCAGGCGGATTTATGCCATGAGATGCGGTGCTGCGTAGTGTGAATAGTGCAAGGTTCCCCCTCCTTGAAGATGTCAGTGGTTTCCGGCTGATTAGCTCCCCCATAAAATGCGCTCTTCGCCCATTTCCAGAGTGATTTTGGAAATGAACGGGGGCAATATGACAATAACGAAAGGAGTCGTTAAAGATGTGTGTTTCTCTCTCAAGACGAGTTGTTTCTATGGTAGTCGTGCTTGGTTGCTTCTCTTTAACAGGGTGCCAAGGGGACCAGATAATTGGTAACCGTGATTGGCAATATCCTCCTTCTTCAACAGGCGCGTATATTAATTCAAAAGCCGCCAAGCCTATTTCCGCGAAAGTCATCGTTCTACCTTTAGTAGATCTTAGAGGAAATGCCAAAAAAGAAGAATATTGGAAGGTCGCGATACCTCTTATTCCATACGGGGATAGTAAATATGAACGCCCGGAGACGACTGAGAACCCTGAAGAGGTTGACGTGATACGATTTGATCCTCCAAATGATTTTGCCAAAGCCATCGCAGCTGAGTTGAGCCAGGCAGGTATATTTTCCTCCGTACAATATGCGAAGGATGAGAAGCAGGAAAAAGTCGACTTGGTGCTTCGCGGAAATATCCGCGCCACCGACTGGGAAAGGCGTTTGACGACTTGGGGTTTGGGACCCGTTGGTCCGGCTTTTTGGATTTTGGGTGCACCGATGTCCTGGACGACGACGACTCTCCAGATGGACCTCAGTCTTACTCCCGTTAACAATCCCAATAAGGTCTTGTGGCGGCAGAAAATGATAGCGGAGGGGAATTGGACCGACGGGATTTATTATAACCTTAAGGAGCCTACCAAACTTTTCCCAGAATCTCTCCAGGAAGCCTTAAAAGAGGCTGTTGATGACTTGGTCAATATAGCCAATGAAAATCCTCAACAGCTAATGCCGTGATAAATTTTATTAAAGTTGTTGGAATAATTAAGAAAAAATGGCATTTGAATTTTTGGGTTGATATTTGGCCACAAGAAGATTATTTTTAGACTTCAGACAACAAAAAAACGACCGATAATGATAAAGAAAGAGGGGCATTGGATAGAGACCTTCCTTTCTTGACAGTTGGAGGCAGGTATTCCTAATCCTGGTTCTTTGAAATTTGGGGCAAGCCCCTGTTGGTTATGGATGAAATTGTTGTATTGGTAACAGTCGGATCTGAAGCCGAGGCTGCCAATATTGCTAGAGCGTTAGTCGAGAAAAGATTAGTGGCCTGTGTGAATATTCTTCCTGGTGTACGTTCTATCTTTCAATGGGAAGGCAAGGTCACTGAAGAAAGCGAATGTTTACTGGTGGCTAAAACGGTGAGTCAGGTCTTTGAGCAGGTGGCTACAGCCGTGAAATCTTTACATAGCTATAGTGTTCCGGAAGTTATTGCGCTTGAAATTCAACATGGGCTTCCCGAATATCTGAGCTGGGTGCGAGATATCACTAAGCCAGCCAGTCAACTGGCTTAATCAAGTTTTGGCTAGATAGATATTGGTAATCGCTACTCATAATAATTCTCTCAAATCTCAATTGGTGAACGAATGAAAGAATCTGAAGAAACCCTGACCGTTATTGTCTTTCGTGGAGCACGGGCTAATCCATGGCGGCTAAAAATCCGCAAGGCGTTCGTCAAACATGGCTTGATCTGGGGGTTGGCCTTGTTGCTGGTTCAGGGGGGAATTGTTACGCATTATATCTATCAATGGAATCAATTGAGTGAATTAGAGGAAATTAAACGTGAATTGAATTCCTCTCGGGCCAAGACTGGTACGTTTTCAACCGAAGTCGATGGCATGAAAAAGCGAATGCTGGCGTTGGAAACGCTCAACCGCAAATTGCAGACAATGTTTGGCCTCGAACCTGATGACATTCAGGGCCTGCCTTCAGGGGTTCCAGGTCAAGGGGGTGAAGAGCTGCCTTACGAAATGACTCCCGAGGAGGCGACCATGCCAAGTGATGGTTCCCTGCAAAAATCTGGCATGAATAAAGCTGTTCCTCAAGGTCTTTCATCCACAGAACGAAAGATTACGGAAATCAAAACCGGTCTGAGTTGGTTAAGCCAACAGAGTAAATTGGAGAGCCA
>CP070628.1:168540-179330 GCA_020355985.1 Nitrospirota bacterium
AAGCCCAGAAAAAATGGAAGCCATTCCGACCGCTAAAGAGACGGCACCCCCGGGTCGTCCGGAGACATCGACTTCCACCATGTTTGAGAGTTGTTCGATATGTTGAGTGGGAAACCCCATATTCTCCAACGTTTCAATTGAGAGATGAGTGTTGATGGCGAAATAATCACCGGGAACCAATAGGCACGCGGCGATGAGAGCAATCACGCCCACGAAACTTTCTAAAAGCATCGCACCATATCCCACAATAGCTTGGGATTCCTGGCTGATGAGTTTTGGTGTCGTGCCTGAGGATACAAGGGAATGAAACCCGGATATGGCCCCACATGCGATGGTGATAAAGAGAAATGGAAAGAGTGTGCCGGGAATGATTGGGCCGTTTCCACTTATAAACTCGGTCGTTCGCGGCATTTCGATGGTGGGGGCTAACAGGATGACTCCGATTCCTAGTAGGGCAATCACCCCCAATTTCATGAATGTGGACAAATAATCTCGAGGGACCAGGAGGATCCAAACGGGGAGAACGGACGCCAGAAACCCATAGGTGGCGAGGCACCACGTCAATGTGGTGCGATCCCACAAAAACCAATCCGCCCATTCCGATTGAGCCACGATTCGACCAAAGATAATGGTGAAAACCAATAACGCCAAGCCAATGAACGTCATTTCTCCGACTTGTCCGGGGCGAAGCTTTTGTAAATACAGCCCCATGATAACGGCGATGGGTATCGTCATGACAATGGTAAACGTCCCCCAGGTATTTTCATACAGGGCATTGACGACAGCCAAGCCTAATCCGGCTAGCGCTACGACGACGATAAAGAGTACGGCTACGGCAGTCGCTAATCCGGTGATAGGTCCCAATTCAGAATGAGCGATTTCTGGTAGCGAACGTCCATTTCTCCGCATGGATGCCACAAGAATAATAAAATCCTGTACCGCTCCAGCTAGCACGGCCCCAATGACGATCCATAAAAATCCCGGAAGAAAACCAAATTGTGAAGCGAGTACCGGTCCCAACAATGGGCCGGCTCCGGCAATGGCGGCGAAATGATGGCCAAAGAGAATATATTTGTTGGCGGGATAAAAATTCGTCCCGTCTTCCAGGCGATACGCCGGTGTGCGCCGGTTGTTGTCCAATTCCATGACACGACGAGCCAAAAACCTTCCGTAAAACCGATAGGCCAGGACATAGAAACATGAAGCCGCGACGACGAGCCATAGCCCATTCACTTTTTCATGAGGATTGAGGAAGCCGACCACATGGCCAAATGCGATGGCGCAGAGGATTGCCAGGCCAACCCAGCCAGCTTTATGCATTATTGTCATGGGAAAACCATCCTATCAATGGACTTAGAAGGAGTAAACCATTGAATAATTCATCGAGATCCTGAAGGATGCCTTACGACTGGGCATGTTAATCAAAGGTAAATGGGGGCTTGCCAGACTTTTCCCGGAAGGCATTGATGGCTTTAAGAATTTGGGGATGCTGAATGAGTTTTTGTTCCAGACGATGTTTGCCGGGAAAATCAATAAAGAGAATTCCTAACAGCATTGTCAGTAATCCCTGTCCCGGCAAGAACAGCATAGCGATTCCTGCTAGAAGAAAAATGATTCCCACAATATTTTTGATCATGAGGCCGAGGGTTCGAATCACAGGATGATGGTTAGCAAACCACGGTTTGTGGTGGTGATTTTTGAAGTAATCAGGGGGCAGCCGGATTAGAATAGCCGGAATGGCGATAAGGGTGCCCACAAAGGCGATCACAGAAAATATGATCAAGCCGACCCACATTTCTTTGGATATCCATGATTCGGCGAATTGAATAAATTGATCAATCATACAAACACTTTGGGGTGAGCAATAGGAATCAAGGAATTCGTCGAAGCGTCATGAAAAGATGGATTGTACTGTACCTTAGCGGCAATCTATAATTCCCAGCCCATTGTTGGAAGAGAGGCTTGGTATCGAAGGACAGCATTAAAACTAACAAAGGATCGTTATGCCACAGTATTGGTTATTCAAATCCGAGCCAACAAGTTTTTCCATTCAAGATCTCGCGCAATCCCTTGACCAAAGGACCTGTTGGGAAGGTGTTCGTAACTACCAAGCCAGAAATTTTCTAAAATCCATGAATGTTGGGGATCGAGGGTTTTTTTATCATAGTAATGCGGATCCTCCAGCTATTGTTGGAACGGTGGAAGTTGTGAAGGCGGCCTATCCTGATCCCTACGCGTTCGATCGCAAGAGTCGATACTTTGATTCCAAAAGCACGCCCGATGCGCCCCGTTGGTTCCTGGTAGATATCAAGTTGTTGAAGCCTTTCTCGAAACCGTTGTCCTTGGAGTTTTTGCGAACAATTAAAGGGCTCGAAAACATGGAATTGTTACGGAAAGGTTCTCGTCTTTCCGTACAACCCGTTCGTCCAGAGGAATGGAAATGTGTCTGCTCATTGGCGGCTCCAACCAAACCGGCACGGGGTTCAAAAGTATAACCGGATATCTGCGGTTTTGTTTCGGCGATTCAGGTCTTTTCTGACTCGAGTTCTCGAGGAAAGACTTGCATGAAGGGATGAACCGTGACCTCCTGAAAAACCCCATTGGTCATGTAAGGATCGTCTTGGGCAAAAGCCTGTACTTCTTCAAGAGAGTCGGCTTCTACCACAATTAAACTGCCTGTTTTATCCGTTAGGGGTCCGGCCAAAATCACTTTGCCCTTTTGTGCCCATTGCTCTAGTCGTTGAAGATGGGCTTGACGATACAAGGGGCGCTTGGCTGAACCATCGGGCCCATCCGTTCCCAAAATAACGAATTTCACCGGCATCCTTCCTTCCATATGTGTAATGAGATGGGGCGCATCTCCGCGTTAGGTCAAAAGCCACAATGCAAGGTGATGATTCACTGGGGAAATGGAATATAGACTGAATCAGGCAGGAAGAAAATTAGGCTTCTGGCTCGTCTATGGGTTGCCGGTCTGAATAGCCGCTGTCAATGTCATGCCACCAACATACCTGGTCTTCTCCAGATTTCCAGCATAAAAACACCAGTTTATCATTGAGCATAAAAGGGAAATCACAGAGGCCGATTTCCACATCTTTGATAACAACGCCTACTTCTTGTATGGCGTGCAAGCTGCCATTGATATCCTGTAACCCTTTGATATATTTGACTCCCACCACCGTACCCCCACCCGAGGACGCTTGGGCGCTGGCTTTTTTGACTTCTTCGCGCGTCTCGATAAGAGCCTGGCGGCCCTGTTTAATCGATGCCCAATGTTGCTCAAGTTCGGGGATTAAAGCATTGGCTTCAGAGAGCGTGAAGATTCGTTCGCTGGAAAAAGGAAACCCTGATTCTGACATAAGGAAGAATCCTTCTGTTGAGCTTTCAATTACGGTAGGGATGGTTTACCATAATATCTGGAAGGGTGCCAACCATAAATTTGTGTAGAAAAAACATTAACAAGCCCAGAGGCTTAAGTTTTTTTTCGCTCTTCCGAAAACGAAGCTATTGACAAGTTATTCATGTGTGAGATACATAGTTACTAAGACCTGCCGAATAGTGTAAAAGCTATATCCGCCTAATTAACTTCCCGGACCCATTAGTTTTAACCCAAATTTCGTAGATAGGACATCACGGCTGCCATTGACAAGGGTGGTTCCCCCAGTTGTTCTGAGCATTCATTCTAACCTAAACAATCCCAGTCTCAATATTATGAACAGAAGAAGAGGTTGAGTGTTTCTTCGAGAGAGTACTACCAAAATACGGAATTTTATCCTTAACATATGAAATATCTAGTTTGTCTCCTTCCCAACCGGTTTACCCAATCGCATGCCCTAGGAAATCCTTCCAGTCAACCAATGGAGTAATTTTATGCATCTTGCCGAACTGAAGCAGAAGTCTATCGGAGAGTTGAATGATTTAGCGCGGGGACTCAAAATCGATGGTGCCCCAAATTTGCGGAAGCAAGAGCTCATATTCTCCATTCTTCAAGGCCAAAGCGAAAAAAATGGCGTGATTTTTGGAGAAGGAGTCTTAGAGACTCTCTCCGATGGGTTTGGGTTTCTCCGGGCGCCGGACTCGAACTATTTGCCAGGGCCGGATGACATATATATTTCTCCTTCACAAATTCGACGGTTTAATCTGAGAACCGGAGATATTATCTCTGGACAAATCCGCCCTCCCAAAGATGGTGAGCGGTATTTTG
Organism: Nitrospirota bacterium; assembly: GCA_020355985.1. The sequence goes on from CP070628.1 coordinate 172,745, forward strand.
CGCTCTTGAAAGTAGAAAAGATCAATTATGATGAGCCTGAAGTTCAACGCGATAAGATTTTGTTTGATAATCTAACGCCGCTATATCCAGAAGAACGGATCAATCTCGAATTTGATCAACAAGAATATTGTACACGGGTGATGGAGCTGACGACTCCTATTGGGAAAGGCCAGCGTGGGCTCATCGTGGCTGCGCCACGGACGGGTAAGACCATGTTGCTGCAAGCAGTGGCTCGAGCCATTATTGCCAATCAACCTGAAATTGTGCTGATTGTGTTACTAATCGATGAACGACCAGAAGAAGTGACCGATTGGCAAAGGCAGGTTAAGGCTGCTGAGGTGATTAGCTCAACCTTTGACGAACCGCCTCAACGGCATGCGCAAGTCGCGGAAATCGTCATGGAAAAGGCGAAGCGTTTGGTTGAGCATAAGCGGGATGTGGTGATTTTGTTGGATAGTGTGACCCGTTTGGCTCGTGCCTATAATACAATCTCGCCTCCAAGTGGGAAGGTCTTGTCCGGGGGGCTAGATTCCAATGCTTTACAACGGCCGAAACGGTTTTTTGGGGCAGCCCGTAATATTGAATTTGGTGGGAGTCTGACGATTTTAGCCACGGCGCTGGTTGATACCGGCAGCCGAATGGATGATGTAATTTTTGAAGAATTCAAGGGAACAGGCAATATGGAGGTGCATTTGGATCGACGATTGGCCGATAAGCGGCTCTTCCCTGCCATTGACATCAGCCAATCGGGCACCAGAAAAGAGGAGTTACTCGTTGATCGCGATCGCCTCAACAAAATGTGGATACTTCGAAAGGTCTTAAGTCCCCTTGGGACCATGGAAGCCATGGAATTTCTCATGGACAAGATTGGGGGCACCAAAGATAACAATGAGTTCTTGCAATCCATGAATCGATAATTCAAAATAGAGCATTATCAACGATCTGGTCTTATTCGGACCGAATATCTGTTAGACGTGGCAAAGGAGAGAACATGAAAAAGGGAATCCATCCAACATATGAATTTGCCAATGTGAGCTGTGCTTGTGGGATGTCTTATCAAACACGGACCACGGTGGGAGATTTAAAAGTCGATATATGTTCCAGTTGCCATCCATTCTTTACGGGTACTCAAAAGATTGTTGATGCCGAGGGTCGGGTGGAACGCTTTAATAAAAAATATTCAAAAAAAGCGACGACGAAAACAAAGGCAAAAGCCTAGCGGAGTTTTTTTCACTCCCTTGTCCTACCTCACTACTCCCTAATAGCATTCGCCCAATTTGGGTGTTGAACATAATTAGTTAAACGGTTTCAACATCTTAGGTTCTTTTAGAGCTGTGCCTATGGTTCTTCCTGCTGTAGGGCACCATGCTAAAATATATCAATGACAATACACTCGTGCAGTAATGGGTCCGTCCATGGCTAATATGACCAAAGCGGAATTGCGAGAAGGGGGCCTCCTCAGTCGGTGGAAAGCCGTCGCCAATAAATATGAAACCTTCAATGACCAATTGACCGATCCTGCAGTTTTGGCAAAACCGTCCCTCTTAGTTTCTCTGACGAAAGAACGAGCTGAGTTGGAACCCATTGCCCTACTGTTTGAAGAGCATCATCGAGTTCTTGAGGAGATTGCCGAGGCGAAACTTATGGTGGAGGATCAACAATTAGATCCCGATATGCGGCGATTGGCTGGCGAGGAATTGGAGGGGCTTGAATCTCGTCGAGAAACCTTGGAAGCGCAGGTCGTTGAACTGCTGTGTCCGGAAGATGAAGGGGATAACAAGAATTCTTTTATTGAAATTCGTTCAGGAACAGGAGGGAGTGAAGCTGCCTTGTTTGCTGGTGATCTTTTGCGGATGTATCTCAAATTTGCTGAAGCGAAAGGCCTGCGAACAGAATTGATTGAATCCCACGAAACGGGGATAGGGGGGATCAAAGAGGCCGTCCTATTAGTTGAAGGGAAAGGGGCTTTTGGGTTTTTTAAATATGAGAGCGGGGTGCATCGCGTTCAACGTGTTCCCACAACCGAAGCCAATGGCCGTATTCATACCTCTACCGCCACCGTTGCGGTGATGCCGGAAGTAGAAGAAGTCGACGTGCAAATTGATGCGAAAGACTTACGGATTGATACCTATTGCTCAACCGGAGCTGGTGGCCAGAGCGTCAATACGACCTATTCTGCGGTTCGAATTACGCATATTCCGACAGGAGTGGTGGTGACCTGCCAGGATGAGCGGTCACAACTCAAGAATCGCACAAAAGCGATGCGAACCCTGAGGACGCGTATTGGCGATGCAGAGCGTGAAAAGCAAGAGGCATCAATTGCCCAACAACGGCGGTCACAAGTTGGTACGGGAGAGCGGAGCGAAAAGGTCCGTACGTATAACTTCCCGCAAAATCGTGTGACGGATCATCGTATTGGGCTGACCTTGCATAAGCTAGATCAAGTGCTGGAAGGTGATCTGGATGACTTGGTTATTGCGCTCAAAGCTCAGTAATTCTTTTCAATAACAACTCTCAGATTTTGTTCTTTTCCCATTTCACGATCCTGTGATGTTGAAGGTCGTTATGCCCACGTCCATGTCCTCTTCCCAGTTATATCGTGAAGGTGTCGATAAGCTTATCCAAGCTGGAATTCCCAATGCCAAGCAGGAAGTTTTGTGGATTTTAGAAGAGGCCTTAGGAATCACACCATTACGCCTTCATGCCTATTCTGAAGATCCTATAGATTCGGAAAAATACCAACGGGCAGTTGCCTTGATTGAACGTCGAGCGTCACGAGAGCCGCTACAATATGTTTTAGGGAGTCAAGAGTTTTGTGGCCTGGACCTGGTTGTGAAGCCCGGGGTGCTCATTCCCAGACCAGAGTCGGAACTACTTGTTGAAGAGGCCATTGCTCTTCTGGGGTCCCATCCACAACCAATCATTTTGGATGTAGGAACGGGTTCCGGTTGTCTAGCGATTAGTGTGTCGTTAGCTCTTCGCCGAGCTATAGTTATTGCTTTAGACCGGTCGTTGGGTGCTTTACATATCGCTAGATACAATGCTCAACGATACCATGTGAATAGGAAGATTTTGTGGTTGGCTAGCGATATGTTAGCCCCCTTGTTATCCAGCGGTTTAGCAGGTAAAGTGACGGCCATTATTGCCAACCTTCCGTATATTTCTCATACAGAGTGGGAGCGTCTTTCTCCTGATGTCAAAGATTTTGAGCCCTGTCTGGCTTTGGATGGAGGGCTGGACGGGTTGGATCTCTATCGGCGCTTGTTACAAGAAGCACCAAGCGTCTTAGCTCCTGATGGTGTTGTCCTTATGGAAGTGGGATTGGGACAAGCTGATTGCTTGTGCCAGGAAATCTCTGATTCTAACTGGTTCGAGGTAACCAAGGTTCAGCCTGATTCGCAGGGTATTCCTCGGCTGGTTTGTCTTCAACAGGTTGGTCATTCATGATGCCGAAATAGCAAGCCATAGATGGATCAAATTCGAATCATAGGTGGGACTCCATTAAACGGCGTTGTCGAAGTGAGCGGGGCTAAAAATTCGGCTCTTCCCATTTTAGCTGCCTCCTTATTGGGAGGAGGGGAATGTGTTATCGATCATGTTCCTCAAGTCAGAGACTTGGTCACGATGGCCAAACTCTTAGAGTTGTTGGGAGTAAAAGTGCAGACCGAGGGTGGACGGGTCATGTTGGAAGCCAGGCAGGTCCAGTCAGTTGAGGCTCCATATGATTTGGTTAAAACCATGCGCGCGTCTATTTTGGCCTTGGGTCCTTTGTTAACTCGGTTGGGCGAAGCCAAAGTGTCGTTGCCCGGTGGGTGTGCCATCGGAACAAGACCCGTGAGTCTTCACTTGAAAGGGCTGGCCATGATGGGTGCTGAAATCCAGGTCGAGCATGGATATATTCATGCGAAGGCCAGGCGTCTCAAGGGGGCGAGAATCGATTTGGATTTCCCCACGGTAACGGGAACCGAGAATCTGATTATGGCAGCCTGTTTAGCTGAAGGCACCACGAGCTTACATCATGTTGCTCGTGAGCCGGAAATTTCCGATTTGTGTGCTTTTTTAACCAAACGAGGTGCAAAAATTCTCGGTGCGGGGACTGATACGATTACCATAGAAGGTGTCTCTGAACTGCATGGTGCCACCCATTGGGTGATGCCTGATCGTGTAGAAGCCGGTACGTTGGTGATGGCTGTGGCCATTACCGGCGGTGATGTCATGATAAAAGGCTGTGTGACGGATCATTTGGGTACGATGTTTACCAAAATACAGGAAATGGGAGTGGAGCTGTCAGAGAATGCTGAAGGAGTACGGGTTCGTCGTCCAGCCCCCCTCCAGGCCGTAGAAGTTAAAACATTACCATACCCGGGATTTCCGACTGATTTGCAAGCACAGATGATGGCGTTAATGTCGGTGGCTGAAGGTACAAGTGTGATGACTGAAACCATTTTTGAAGGGCGATTTCTGCATGTCCCGGAACTGCATCGTATGGGAGCCTCAATTGAAGTGGATGGGCCTCATGCGGTCGTGAAAGGCATTTCTGCACTCACTGGCGCAGAGGTTATGGCTTCTGACCTACGTGCTAGTGCGGGGCTGGTTCTGGCGGGGTTGGCGGCTGAGGGAGAAACGAACATTTCACGGGTGTATCATTTAGATCGAGGGTATGAGCGATTGGAAGAAAAACTTCAGGCATTGGGGGGTCATGTTCAACGAGTTCGAGCAGTCATATGAGTGAAGGAGTGACGATTGCCCTTTCTAAGGGCAAACTTCTTCCGCCGACGCTCGCATTGTTCAGACAAGCGGGTTATTCGGGGTATCATGTCAAAGACGGTGATCGTCGGTTGATATTGGAATTCCCCGAACATGGGCATCACGTCCTTATTGTTCGCCCGAGTGATGTGCCGGTTTATGTTGAATATGGTGCAGCTGATTTAGGTGTGGTGGGAAAAGATGTGTTGTTGGAGCAAAGTCCGGATGTCTATGAGCCAGTGGATCTTGGTCTGGGGGTCTGTAAATTAGTAGTGGCAAAACCGAATGGCCAGATACCCGTCCAGCGTTTGTCGTCGAAGCTTCGGGTAGCCACGAAATATCCTAATATGACAGAACGGTTTTTTAACCAACAAGGATTGCCCGTCGAATTGATTAAATTATATGGCTCCATTGAGTTAGCGCCCTTAGTTGGGCTGGCTGATCGGATTGTGGATTTAGTGGAAACGGGGAAAACGCTCAAGGCCAATAATCTCGTGGAAGAAGAGATCATCGCATGGTCGTCAGCGCGTTTAATTGTGAATCGAGCTAGTTTAAAAATGAAACATGTCACGGTGACGGAAGTGATTAATCGAATTAAAAAGCAGGTGACGAAGGGCAGGACATCCAAAAAGGTAGGAAAGGGCAGCCGGGGGTGAAAATTCTATCTTGGAAAGACCGTGGGTTTGACAAGGCGGTGGAGACTGTGTGCCAGCGAGCGGCCAAACAAAATGCCAAGGTGGAACAAGCGGTCAGAAATATCTTGGAAAAGGTTCGTCGCGAAGGCGATAAGGCGGTTCAACGTTTTACTTGGCAGTTTGATCGGATTCGGATTCGCCCCAACCAATTGCGAGTTAGCCAAAACGAGATTCATAAGGCCTATTCTGCGCTTTCCAAGCCTGATACCACTGCACTCAGATATGCCGCGCGACGTATTCGAACGTTTCACCGGAGACAACGCCGCTCGACATGGACCTATCGAAAGGATGGGATTCAACTGGGGCAAATGATCACTCCACTTGATGCCGTGGGTGTGTATGTTCCGGGAGGAAAAGCGGTATACCCATCATCGGTGTTGATGAACGCAATTCCAGCCAAAGTTGCGGGAGTTCCTCGTGTCGTCATGTGCACACCGACTCCAACTGGTTCGATTCATCCTTCTCTGTTAGTCGCGGCCGATATTGCTGGGGTTGATGAAATTTATCGAGTAGGGGGAGTGCAAGCAATCGGAGCGTTAGCCTTTGGGACTTCAAGTATTCGTCCTGTGGATAAAATCGTCGGTCCGGGAAATCTGTATGTTGCGACAGCCAAACGTCTTGTCTATGGTCAGGTAGATATTGATATGATTGCGGGCCCAAGCGAACTTCTCGTTTTGGCTGATTCAACCAGTAATCCCAATCATGTTGCGGCCGACCTATTGTGTGAGGCTGAGCATGATGAGGAGGCCTGTGTTTACCTGGTAACGACATCATTGGCCTTAGCCAAACGAACGGTCAAAGAGATCAATCGCCAATTGGGTGAGTTAAATAGGCGAGAGATTGCCTCCCATTCGGTTGGGAGGCATGCCGTGGCGTTTGTTGTCAGAACTTTAGAAGAAGGATTTGCCTTAGCCAATCAGATTGCCCCTGAGCATCTTTCATTGAATATAAAAAAAGCCTTGGAGTATCTCCCCCGCATCCGTCATGCCGGGGCAATTTTTGTCGGACGCTATACACCGCCAGCGGTGGCCGATTATGTGGCGGGTCCGAATCATGTGTTACCCACAGGAGGGAGCGCCAGGTTTTTTTCTAGTTTAGGTGTGGACGAATATGTCAAGCGAAGTAATGTCGTCTCCTATTCACAA
>CP070628.1:179430-182433 GCA_020355985.1 Nitrospirota bacterium
AAAATTGGCCGGAGCCAATGGCAATACGAGACTGCAGTCCGTGATAGCCTTTTCCGCCAGGGTCGGAACTTGGGTCCACGAAACTCAAAATTCGATCTTGTTGATAGCCATGGAGAGATCCCCATACTCCACCCCATACAAAAGGAAATAACATCAGTGCGGCTAAGACCAGGAATCCGAACGCTTTGGATTTCATGCCTACCGTGAGGACGATAACCAAAAAGATAGACAGGAACCCCAAGCTACTTCCCAAATCGGGTTGTTTCAGAATGAGCAAAAATCCTGGCAGAACGATAAGTCCAGGAATAATCAGACGGCGCAGCCACCCTTTGCGGCTGACTGCACCGTAGTAGGATGCCAAGGTGAGCATGAGAGGAATTTTAATGAATTCCGAGGGCTGGACCATGAATGGACCAAGCGGGATCCAACGCTGAGAGCCTCGACTGGTTTTACCACTGATTAGCACGATAATGAGCAAGATAAGTCCGACTCCATATAGCAGGTAGGACCATCTCGCAAATTTGTGGTAGTCAATGCCAGCTGCAACGAGAAAGGCCAAGGTTCCCACGACCATCCAAGTTGTCTGCTTCAGATAGATGGGGAATCTAGGCGATGATCCTGGATTGGTCACACTATAGATGGAAAGAATTCCTATTGAGACAATGGCCGCGATGATGCTGAGAAAGCACCAATCGAATGTGTCGAACCCACGTCGGTTCACATTGTCATTCATTAATGGCATCATGGTTCTCGTGTGATTGGCTGGTGGTTGCGAAGGGAGTTCTTAAAACGAATTAGTATGTTGAGCTTTCTCAAAGTTCATATAAGCTTCAATTAAGGTTTTGGCCAATGGGGCTGCGGCAGACCCTCCATGACCCATATGTTCGACAATGACCGCCACCGCAATCTTAGGTTCCTCAATGGGAGCAAAGGCTACGAACCAGGCATGATCACGATGTTTTTTTCTGACTTCGGCTTTGTCATCATCGTCTTTCAGGGCGATGACTTGTGCGGTTCCAGTTTTCCCTGCAATGCTGACAATATCTGACTGGGCTCGTTTGGCGGTGCCTTTGGTGACCACAGCCGCTAAACCCTTTTTGATTTGAAAAAAAGTTTGAGGTGATATGGAGACTTGCTGCGTTGATGGCTGGGGTTCTTCCTTGAAATTCCCTGTCCGTCTTAAACGTACTCCTTTCAGCAATCGAGGTTGTACCACTTGACCATTGGTCGCCACAATGGAAACCACCTTGGCCATTTGAATGGGTGTTACCGATAAAAAACCTTGTCCAATGGCAATCGAAATGGTTTCACCCGGATACCAAGGTTCACCCCTGTTCTTTTGCTTCCATTTTTTTGAGGGGACTAAGCCGGAACGCTCCGATGATAACTCAATCCCCGTCTTTGACCCTAATCCGAATTGTCGAGAATAATTGGAAATGGGATCGATGCCCAATTGATTCCCTACCTTATAAAAATAAACGTCGCAGGATTCGGCAAGGGCCTTGGTTAAATCAACCGATCCATGACCCCATCGTTTCCAATCGCGAAACACGCGTTTCCCAAATGGAAAGGTTCCGTGGCAACTGATCGAATCGGTCGCCTTCATGGTTTGGGTCTCTAGGAGAGCGGCCGCCATCACAATTTTAAAAGTTGAACCCGGAGGGTATTGGCCCTGAATGGCTCGGTTTGTCAGGGGATGTCGAGAATCTTGGAGTAATTGTTGCCAAGCTTGCGGGCTAATGCCTCCAGATAGATCATTGGGGTTGAATCCGGGTTGACTAGCTAATGCTAAGACGTCGCCGTTCCAAGGGTCCAGGGCCACGATGGCCCCCGCTTCTTCTCCAAGTAGATCTTCGGCCAATCGCTGTAGACGAATATCCAGGGTTAAATAGAGATCGTCGCCAGCTAGTGGGGGGTGAATAGACAGAGATCGTTTGGGATATCCGAAGGCGTCGACTTCAATGACCTTGCGACCAGTTTCACCAATTAAATGGGTATCAAATTGTCGTTCTACCCCGTATTGTCCAATGATGCGACCAGCTTGAACGTCAAGGAATTCCTGATCTTTCAACTGAGATTCAGATATTTCTCCCACATACCCAATCACATGCGCAGCATAGTTTCCGAGTGGATAGTTACGTTGATACTCTGGTTGAATCGCGACGCCGGGCAATTCGATCCGATGTGATTCGATCAGGGCAGCCTCTTTAAGTGTCAGGCCACTTTTGAGTTTGATCCGACCATGCCTCTGCTTGGTGGCCAGCTTTTCTGAAATGGCCTGAACATTTACTTCAACGTATTTGGGGAGTTTGGATAATAAGTCATCTAGGTCTTGGACATCTTCTAATGATAGATATAACTGAAAACTAGGTATATTGTTGGCCAATAATTCACCGCTTTGGTCATACAACAAACCTCGGGCCGGTTCCAGCACGATAGATCTCGTGCGATTGTCCCGTGCTAAATCCTGATAATACACCCCATCCCGAATTTGTAATTGCCAGAGGCGTAATCCCAATAGAACCAAAAGCATGAGTAAGCCGACTTTTACAAAAATCAATCGACTTTGAATGTCCGCCAATTCGTTAGCTTGTCGTGAAGTGTCAAACATGAGGATAGGTTTTTTCGGAATGCTGAAAACGCTGTGCGCGGTAGCTACCGGCGTCCCTGAGCAAAGTGTACCACACCAAATGAATGTCGAACCTGGTGTGTGAGCCAAAAGATTCCAGCAGCCAGTAAGGCGTTATACAGGGTTTGCGGAAGCAGTATCCAAGAGATGGCATGTAAGGCGTCTGAGCCATCAAGGCCGGGAAAAGCGATGATGAGGGAGGCCAATCCACACCCTAAAGAAAGGACCAAGGTGACGATCACCACCGCTCCAGTCGTCACGGTTGAAACGGTATGTGTGGTCACCCCGGCTAAGCAGCCCGCCAGGCCTTTGAGAATCATATTGAGCCCAATGCCACCGGGAGACAAAAGATCCTGAAAGAGTCCTACCGTGAG
>CP070628.1:182533-188768 GCA_020355985.1 Nitrospirota bacterium
CCTCACAATTTACCCTGGCTTTTGGGAAGCTCGTCTAACGCTTGGCAAAACCTTTGATCAACAAGGAGCGCCTGACAAAGCCATCCAAGAATATGAGGCCGTTCTTACACAACAACCCTCGGCTTCAGATGCACTGTATCTTCTGGCGTACCATCTTATGCAACGGAATCAACTCGACCGGGCCGAGGATCTCCTGATCCGTCTGACGGATCAGAATGCCAGACATACGGAAGGATGGTATTTACGAGGTCGTCTTGCAGAACAACGCCATCACATAGACCAGGCCTTTGAGGCTTATCAGCAGGTATTGCGCACGAATCCTGATCACACAGAGACTCATTACAACCTCGGCTTCTTGTTTCAACAGCAAGACCAACCCCAAAAAGCTATTGAACATTTCCGGCGAGTCACTCAGTTAAACCCCACTGACGCGGAAGCTTATTTCAATTTGGGTGTGCTGCTCGTTTCACAAAATCAGCTGAACGAGGCAGAGGAGGCCTACCAGAAAGGGATCGCCTTACAGCCAAATTCTGTGGAAGGACAATTCAATATTGGGACCTTTTATGAATTTCATAAAGAAGACCTTCAAAAGGCCAAACACCACTACCAAAATTATTTGAGCTTAAAAGGAACCGATAAACGGATTCAAGAATTAATGAAATAGGAAGGAGGACCTAACAGGCCTTAGTTATTGCTATAAATCGCTAGACCGAAAAGCATCCCCAAAAGGAACAGGACGACAAGAGAGTTCCACGTTTCATAACGCTCTGCCAATTCCTCGACATAGGAGGTTCGACACCCATTCACAAGCCACACAACACAAGGACCAATCCGGTAAAACACCAAAATATCTATATTAACCACTAAAGTCTCTCCTCAATTCACAGTCCTGTTTTCTCCTTTAGTTCCTTAATTGCTGAAATAATCGATTGAGGATCTCTTGAATCCACTCTAATCACATGCAGTTGTTCTGCTTGAGTGAAATGCTCGTCGATTTCTTGTTGCCGTTCCATAATGGCGACGGTCGCATCTGATGCATCACGCCCTTCTCGAGAGCGCCGCTTTATCCTCTCTGCCAAAACCGCTTCCGGAGCGAATACATCCACGATGAACCATGCACATGCCTGCTCTTGGGCCAACCGACTGAATAATCCTCGCTGATGTTGTCGAAGAAAAGTGGCATCACCCACAACTGAAAACCCCGCTTGCAAAAGAATTCTTGCCAATTCACCTAATCGATCATACGTGTGCTCCGTCATATCTAAGTGGTAGAGATCGTCATCCTGAAGATCTTCGGTCTTGGTTTTCGATATTTCTGCAAACAAACGCTTCCGCTCCACATCAGATCGCACACGGATCGCTCCAATGGCTTGTACTATTTCTGTGGACACCGTGGTTTTCCCAGTTCCTGAAACTCCATGCATCATAATGAGGACCGGAGGGACACAGGAAACAAACCGGTGAGCGAGTTCCACATACTCACAGAGTTCATTTTTGGCTTTCTCCTTTTCCACTCCGTCTTCTTCCAATTGCGCCAAACGTAAGCCCGCAACCTTTGCTCGAACCAGAGCCCGATAAATCTGGTAAAATCGAAAAATCACAAGCCCTTCGTAGTCTCCCGTCAATTCCAGATATCGATTCAAAAACACAAACGCCAAATCCTCTCGACCATGTTTTTCCAAATCCATCACCAAAAAAGCTACTTCACTCAGGACATCGATCCAGCGAAGACGTGGTTCAAATTCCAAGGCATCAAACACGCAGACCTTTCCTTCGAACACGGCGATATTGCCTAAATGCAGATCCCCGTGACATTCTCGAACATAGCCTTCATTTTTCCGCTGAACAAAGACTTCGTACAAATGACGCCATTCTTTCAGTAGCCATTCCTCTGTGCCTGCCAAGTTTTTCTGAGTGGCTGGCGGGAGAAGGTGGAGAGGTATTTCATCAAGACACTCCTGCATCGGTTGCCAAACCATGTCTGGATTTCCATATGGTGAATGCTCTCCGGCCTTTTCAATTTGGGCATGAAATTGCGCTAGTCTTTCAGCTAATTGAGAAACGCAAGCTCCAGCTTTTTCTCCGCTCACCAGAATGTCATACACCTCTTGTTCAGAAGAAAATTGCTTCATTTTGACCGCGAATTCAAATGAAGGCCCATGCCCATCAATGTGAGGATTAGAAGGGGAACCAGTAATTGGAACTATCCCCAGATAGACTTCAGGCGCCAACCGGCGATTTAGTCGAACTTCCTCCTCACAAAACCACCGCCGTTTTTCGAGGGTTGAAAAATCCACAAATGAATACTTCACAGGTTTTTTGATTTTATAAGCATAGCACCCCGTTAACACCACCCATGAAATATGGGTTTCAATTAATTTCACCTGCTCAACCGAATGGAAGTAACATTCGGGATTTTTCAACCCCTGAACCCATGTTGTCGATACCTCACTCATAGCAACCACGGATTACAATACGGTTTCTGTCATAGTAAAATTTCTCAACCACCCATTTCCCTCATGGCTTGCAATATTGTCTTGTATTTGTCTATCAGCTAGCAATCGTAAGCTTTCTATACCCCTATCCGACTTGTAACGAAAATCTCAGACCAGGTACACTGATTTATACAGGTACCCATGCTAAGACGAATAAAATGGCTGTTCTTGTTGTGCATACTCTTTCTCATTGCCGGAATCCTGGCTGCTCTCTGGTTTCTGCCCGGCACCTTCACTGCCAAAGCGACTCCCCCTGCTTGGGAAGTTAAAATGGCCAGATTCATCCGTCACATGGCCACACCAAGTCATTTCCTTAAGATGTCAAATCCCATCCCCTTTTCACCTGAGACCTTAGCCGAAGCACGGCATCATTTCGCTGATCATTGCGCCACCTGCCATGCCAACGATGGAAGCGGCAAAACAGCCATGGGGCCTAATTTTTATCCACCGGTTCCAGACCTTCGAGATCCCGTCATCCAGTCAATGCAAGATGGAGAACTATTTTACGTGATTCATTCTGGCATTCGTTTCACCGGCATGCCAGCCTGGGGCAAAGGTCCTCCCGAAGAAGATCAAGAAAGCTGGAAGCTGGTTCTTTTCATTCGGCATTTGCCGAATATCACACCGGAAGAAATCGCTGAGATGAAAAAAGATAATCCCCTTACTCGTGCTGAACGAGAACAACAAGATATGCTTGATCAATTCTTATCGGGTGAAGACGTGGAACCTGCCACGTCTCATCATCATTAATTCGTTTATCCGAGGAGCCCTGCAATGAGAAACGTTTGTCGCTTACTGATCCTGGCCTTGGTCCTGATTCTTCCCACATTTGCCTGGGCACACGGAGATGCTGCCCATATCATGGGGTCTGTGACCGCAATAGAAACAGATCATGTCGTCATTCAAACGACCAAAGGCGATTCCCTTTCTCTTGCCTTTCAACCCCAGACCACTTTCCAACAAAAAGGCATCCACAAGAAAGATGCTCGTCCACAAGTGGGAGACCGGCTGGTTGCTGAAGTCACGAAAAAAGGGCTACCTCAAAACCATGATTGGGTCGCAACCGAAATCACCTTTGCCACACCCAAGAAAAAACTCTAAGCTTGCTTAACTTCAATGTTCCGAGCTCCATGAGGTTCAACACATGGTGCATCTTGCAACCGGAGTCAGCAAAACAACCCAGCTCTTCTTAAGGCTAGGGATAGGATTAGGCATTCTTGGGCTTGGTTGTGCTCAGTCATACAAAACCACGCTTTCACCCGATCTGGCGAATCAACTCGATGACTCCCTGTCCTTTTCCCAAATCAAAGAGTTTCCGGACAAACACAAGGGAAAACTGGTCATACTCGGAGGACAAATCCTTTCAGCTAAACGCCTCCAACATTCTACGGAACTCATCATCCTTCAATTACCTCTTATCCAGCAACAAGAGCCCACAACCGAACTGACCCGTTCCCAAGGTCGCTATATTGCTTACCAACAAGAGTTTTTAGATCCAGCCACGGTTCCTCCTGGAACCCGAATCACCCTTGCTGGAGAGCTGTCGGGGTCTCTTACACAAAATTTGGACGAAACTGAATATACCTACCCAACCCTCATCATCAAACAGTTCAAAGTTTGGCCCACCCATTCTTTAGACTTTCCGGTTTATAGCCAACCATATCCGTATTGGGGACCCTATGCCTATCCCTATTGGGGTCCACGAGGCCGCTTCTACGGGTATTACCCTTATTATTGGTAAAGAGAAGGGCTAAGAACGTCAAAGTAGACACGAGGGCAGACAGGCAGGTCTACTTATGCCAATGAGATTAAGGTGGAGAATGTGGCTCTAATTGTAAGACAGGTGTAATCGAATGGCCGGGAAAGAACATGCTAGGAGAATGTGTCCATTCTCCTAGCAAAAAGATGTGAAAAAGAAAACTGATGCAGTTTCAAAAATTCTGAAGTATGGAACTTACAGGTGGTGAGGATCCAGTCCCTCCTCTGTTTCCATCGCATGATCATTGGCATGCTCACTCTTGGCATGTTCATCATCTGTAGGATGAGCGTCCGTAGGCTGCCCTTCGATGGAAGGCTCGGACGGCATTGCTTCTGACATATCCATGGCACTTTCTGGGACTTGCGCGTCGACAGAAGGTTCAATGAGTTGATCTTGGCTCATACTATCGTCCAGCATGTTCTGTTCAACCACAGGATGTTCTTCCATAAATTCAGGATGTGCCCCTTCGCTATGTTCTTTCATGAATTCGGGATATGACCCTTCGTTATGTTCTTTCATGAATTCAGGATATGACCCTTCGGCATTCACCGTCGCTTGTGTGTCGGAACCAGCCTCAACGGCAGCTTCCTCAAGCACGGCCTCATTCATCTTTTGATCCATCAAACCATTTTCCATTAACGGATCTTCTTCATTGAGCATTTGCTCAATTTCTTCCAATTCGTCCATTTCGCTTACCGGTCCCTGGGAAGCGACTTCAGTGTCTGGATGAAATTCACTACTACCTCCGTTTTCATTCGACATGTCTTGCACAGACACTTCTTCAGCCAGTGCATCTGCCGTGGGTTCTGTAGGAAGGGCTTCTTGAATAGTGTTATCTTCAATCCCCTCTTCGACACTTTCTTCCTGACTCTGAGGATCAAACGACACCGGAACGGCAAAAGTCGTGCTGGAAAAATCTGCCACCAATCCGACCGAATCATCTCCTCCGTTCAGCACAAGAACAATGTCCGTCCCAGGGTTTTTCCACTCGGCCACCATCACTAAATGCCCGCGCATAATCGCTTGCCCCCACAAACTTTCGTCATATTGATAGAGTTTCTCTAGCCAAATTTCTTGAACGGATGTGGGTAAGCCATAGCTTTGGTTAATCCAATTTTTCAGGGTATGAAAATCTTGCACATATTCCGCCGCATCCTCATGCTGAGGTTCGAATACATACTTCGCCTGCCCTAAGTGATCTTCATAAAACGTATAGGTTAAGGCTGCCTCAATCCCCTCAATTTGAGTATGATAGGCCACCCGCTGTTCATAAGTGGACAAGACTGGTGACTGCAAATCCCAAGAGGACTGAACCGGTTCATTCTCTTTCACCTCTTGGACACTCATGCCCCAATCAGTACTCCGTTGCTCAAAAGTCTTCGGTTGGGATGGCATCACCGTTTTTTGCATAATTGATGGCTCAGCTTGATGTTGCGTCGGCGCCATAAGCAAATTGCCATTTGAATCCCGATGCCGGGTGAAATGCAAGTACTCAGAAGGACTTGCTGCGTAACTCGTAGCCAAAAATGATGTTCCCAACACTGACAAAGCACCAATCAAAAAAAGATGTGTTTTCATAACAGTTCCCATCATCCTCATGGTTTCTAATCGCTTAAGGTGCTAAAAATCCCCCAAGGGTTAGCAGCAGGTGAGCTATTAACCACTTCTCCTTAGTCTGTATAGAATACTGTCGGTTAGTGGGGGGAGAACTTTAATGGGGGAAGAAAATTCTTTATTCCGGAAGATCTGCCCAGAAATCCATTGTAATTCCCGGTGACGATAGAGAGACGAACAAAACACCACCCACGACCAGAACGGGTATCACTGAATGTCCTTCTGAGAGGGAAAAACCTTCTTTTGATTTAGAGAAGATCTTTTTTATTCTCTTTTCGCCCGATATGGGTCAAATATCGAGCCATACTATGATCCTTAACACCATCCGTCCCCAATTGGCCAAGATCAGCAATACGACCAAGGACCC
>CP070628.1:188868-191451 GCA_020355985.1 Nitrospirota bacterium
GCGCGGCCAATCCAAACGATTTTCAAACCATGGTCATCGATGCTTGTATGAAAGTCAATTGTGCGCCAAACGAGGAAGGTTGGTCATTTGAAATGACACCGGTAGACTTTTTAGTTGAATCGATTGCTGCCTTTGCTACAAAATCCTCGCATTTTGGGCAGGTATACCATGTTGTCCAGAACAACCCTGTGTCAGCCCGAGCAGTTTTCGATCTCATGTTGAATGTGGGTGTGATCTCTGAGTATGTTTCCATTGATGAATGGAAATCACGGCTCGTTAACAAAGCACTAAAAGAAAACGATTATATCCTTAATGTTCTTGCCCAGTCTCTGGGCGACATTGAACTCTATCTAAAAGACAAAAGCATTTACGACGGCTCTCGCTTTGAAAGGGCGTTGTCGGAACATAAACTCCAACGGCCGGTGGTAGATTCCGAGTATTTCATGAAACTTCTTCGCCAATCAAATGTATGAAACAGGATGATCCCATTGTTGTCTTTAATCTAGGACATTTCATTCCTTAAAAAAATATCACCGAACGCTTAGGTGCCAATCTGTTCTTTTTAATTGACATTCTATCATTGCCACAAATAGTATTAATCTTGAAAGAGGGGATGAACATGCTTATTGTCGGTGAAAAGATCAATACTAGCAGAAAAGAAATTGCCGAAGCCGTTGAAAAAAAGGATGCTGTATTGATCGGACAAGTAGCAAAAGATCAGGCAGATGCCGGAGCTGATTTCATTGACGTAAACGCCGGAACGTTTGTGGATCGGGAAACCGAATTTCTATGCTGGCTGGTAGATGTGGTTCAAGATGCCGTTGATCTGCCCCTGTGCTTGGACAGCCCCAACCCTGCTGCGCTTTCTGAAGCCCTTAAACGTCACCAGGGAATTCCAATGATCAATTCCATTTCTCTGGAAGGAGCACGTTTTCATGACCTTTTACCAGTGATTACCTCACAGCCGTGTAAAGTAGTAGCCTTGTGTATGGCCCAGACTTCCATGCCGACAACAGCAGACGAAAGAGTTGCTGTGGCCACGGAACTTGTTGAAAAACTTAGCAAGGCCGGTGTTGCCCCTGAAGATATCTTCGTCGATCCGTTAGTGCAACCCATATCGGTCGACGTGAACATGGGAGTCGATGTACTTGATGCCATTCAACGGATTATGGAACTGCTTCCGAAGATACGTACCATCTGCGGACTTTCCAATATTTCTTATGGCTTGCCGCTCCGCAAGCTTGTTAACCGTAACTTCCTGACACTGGCAATGGCACGCGGACTCTCGGCCGCCATTTTAGATCCCACCGACAAACGTATCATGGCAAACTTGCTGTCAACGCGCATGATCCTTGGCAAAGACGAATACTGCGCCGACTTTATCGATGCCTATCAAAACGGCCTCATTAAAAAAGATTAACCGAAAATATTGAAAAAGGGAGAAAACCGATGAGTTACCAAACACTGTTGGATGCGGTTATCAAGGGAGATATCGATACAGCAACAGAGGAAACCCTTAAGGCTGTTGATGCCGGCCAAAATGCTCAGGATATTCTTGACCAGGGTCTCATAGAGGCCATGAACGTTGTGGGCGACAAGTTTTCCAAAGGTGCCATGTTTGTCCCGCAAATGCTGCGTTCCGCTAAAACCATGCAGGAGTGCGTTGAACTGCTGAAGCCGCACTTTTCAGAAACCGCTATGGTAACCAAAGGCAAAATAGTAATAGGTACGGTCGAGGGTGATCTGCACGACATCGGTAAAAATCTTGTTGGAATGATGCTGGAAGGCGCCGGGTTTAATATTATCGATCTCGGCGTCGATGTTGCTCCGGAAGCATTTGTCAACAAAATCAAAGAAGAAAAGGCCGATATTTTGGGTATGTCGGCTCTGCTTTCCACCACCATGCCTGCCATGACCCAAACGATCAAGGCTTTGGCTGATTCCGGTCAGAGGGACGATGTAAAGGTCATTATCGGTGGCGCACCGGTTACAAGGAAGTATGCTGAGGAGATCGGGGCCGATTCTTATGCTCCGGATGCAGGCTCGGCGGTGCTTGAAGCCAAAAAGCTTCTCAATATAAATTGAGAAGATACACAAAACGAGGAGATGCCATGGAACCCGGTACCATCCCCACATTTCAACCACGACTTAAGGTTCTCAATCGCCATCAAGCTTTAGCGATCCACACGGCAGCTCTGGAAATCCTTGAAAAGATTGGCGTAAAGATGGAACATGCCGAATGCCTAGACATGTTGGCCGATGCCGGCGGCAGGGTGTTTGACAAAGACTGGATAAGACTGCCCGCCTACCTGGCCGAAGAGGCCATCCGCAGCGCACCTCGACAGATAGCGCTTTATGATCAGCATGGAAACAAAACCATGCCCCTGGTGGATGAAAATCCATTTTATGGTACAGGTTCTGATACGACGTTCACTCTTGATCTGGAAACCGGAGAGCGGCGCAGATGTGTCCTCGCAGACACCGGCAACTTCGCAAAGCTTGTCGACGGTCTCGATAACATCTCCTTTGCCATGTCCATGGGGAACCCCGTGGATGTTGTCAACGTCGAATACATCTATGTCC
>CP070628.1:191551-194759 GCA_020355985.1 Nitrospirota bacterium
ACAATAAGGGCGGCCAGCAAGTCCGTCCCCACTCGCATTGCCTGACCAAGCCCCGCAAACATTGGATCCTGAGAAGGTGCCATTTGTTAGACCTGCAAGGCGAGTTGTTGGAAGGGGCTGCATTCAAACAAAAAATCCTAAATCTTGTCAAGCAAGGGCGTCCAGTCACGCAGTAATATGTTACAGTATGTTCAAGCTCTCGTCTCGCTAGCTAGCCAAAAAGGTGTTCAGGCCATGAGTGATTTCCGTATTCCCATTTTACCCAAAAAGACGCCGATTATGGTAAGAGGCATTGTGGCTTTCCTCGCGCTTGGTATTGGGGTGAGTGGAACCCTAGTTTTGGCCAACCCATCGGTGGATGAGCTCCCTGACTTAACCGAAGGGGTTGTCCCTGTCGTGCAATATAAAAATGCCGATCCATTCTCTGGGACAAGGTTAACCTCCGTGAGTGAAGTGGAATATATTGTCAAAGTGAAAAATCAAACAGGCGATCCTTTGGTTGCCGATTCCTTGATTCTGGTTGTGGATACTGTGAGAGCAATATCTGGACATGAAATTTCTGACCGAGTGAAGATTGAGGGGCCAGATGGAATGATGGCAGATGGCAAGCCATTTTTCCGTGTTCCAAATGCTGATCAAGAATTAGGTCCCTATAGTGAAAGTGAGGCGGTGACGATTCGCGTGAGTAATCCTGATTATCTTCGTTTTTTCCCTCCAAGTATTCGGGTTCGTGGCCTTCGACGTTCGTCAGGTGAAGCGGTGAAAGGTCTATTGGAATCGCTGGTGCAAAAAGGGATTTTAGCTCCTGAAGAAGCCGCGAATGCGTTGAAACCTACAATTCCCTCAGACCCATTGGATAATCCCTAAATCCTTGTCTGTTTTTCCCACCCAAAGTAAAGGGGGGGCTGATGCAACCCTTCCTTCTGCGAATATTTTTCCTCTTGTGCAACAATGCGCGGTTTCCTTTGACGATCCGTTTGATTTGTATGGCCGGGTAACCAGGTACGCTCCTCACTCTTTTTTTATCGAGCATGATAGTCATCAAGGAGGGGCTTCGCGGCGTTTTTCCTACTTGGGGTGTGATCCGTATCAGGTGATTAGGGGGAAAGGCCACAGTGTCGAAAACTATAAGGCAGGGGTTTGGGAAGAACACGAAGGTAATCCCTTTTCGTTTTTGCAAGGACAGTTTGTCGGGCAGGGTTCCATCATGTCCCCTTCTTTCCCGCCTTTTTTAGGTGGAGCGGTTGGATGCTTAAGTTATGATCTGGCCAGGACTTTTGAGATTCTTCCAGAATATGCTCAAGACGACCTTCATTTTCCAGATATCTATTTTCTCTTTGTCGAGGCTTTTGTCGTCATTGATCATCAGAGGTCGATTGTCTGGCTCGTCTTTTCCCCTTCTCCCGAACGGTTAGCGAATGAAAATTGGGAGCAGGTGTATCGAGAAGGGCAAGCTCGTTTGTTTGATCTGAAAGCCAAGCTACAATCAGTGGATCATGCGTTGGGTGGAAGGATGGCTGATCTTTTTTCACCAAATGTTTGTGGGGAACAATCCGCATCTGAGTACCAGGATCGAGTGCGCGAATGTCAAAGTTTCATTACCGCAGGAGATATCTATCAAGCCAATCTCTCTCAGCGATTTCGGGTTGAAGGCATTCATGATAATTTCCCATCACAGGCAATGGCCGGAGCAGCCCTCTATCGTCAATTGCGGCGAGTGAACCCTTCTCCGCATTCGGCCTTTCTTGCACTTGAATCGGATGTCATTGTGTCTAATTCGCCGGAACGGTTAGTTCGGCTTTCAGAGGGCTATGCCGATATGCGCCCCATAGCTGGGACCCGGCCGCGAGGGCTTGGAACTGTAGAGGATCGATCCCTTGCCGAAGACCTTCTTTCCAATACAAAAGAACGAGCTGAACATCTGATGCTCGTGGATTTGGTGCGTAATGATCTTGGACGAGTTTGCCGGTATGGATCTATTCAGGTCGATGAGTTGATGACGGTGGAGCGGTATTCCCATGTCATGCATCTCGTGTCCCATGTCTTTGGTCAATTGCATGAGTCCTGCAATGCGTTTGACTTGATTCGAGCTGTTTTTCCAGGGGGTACCATTACGGGGGTTCCAAAAGTTCATTGTATGGAACTTATTGAGCGTTTGGAGCCGGTTCGGCGTGGATTGTACACGGGATCAATAGGATTCATCGGTTGGAATGGGAATGTTGACTTGAATATTGTCATTCGGACCCTGTTACTGACGAAGGATTGTGGCTATCTTCAAGTCGGAGCCGGCATTGTGGCTGATTCCGATCCGACCGGAGAATATGAAGAAACTCTTCATAAGGCCCAAGCGTTTTTTCAGATTCTTCAAACTGATAAGGATATATAGGGAAGCGGTATGTGGATCTATCTGAATGATCGGTTCGTGAAGAAGGAACATGCACGAGTCTCGGTATTTGATCATGGATTTTTATACGGGGATGGTGTCTATGAGACTTTGCGTGCGTATCAGGGGAGGATTTTTTTATTAGAACGTCATGTAGCCCGGCTTCACCGGTCCTGTGAACTCATTGGCCTAAAACTTCCTATAGAAGATGAAGCATGGATATCGATCTTTGGGGAGCTGTTGGATCGCAATAGCCTGCGGAATGCAGGACTTCGGGTGACCGTGTCTCGTGGTGAAGGAGAAATGGGTATTGATCCACGGTTGTGTGCTCACCCCACAGTTGTCGTGATGGCCAAGCCTGGGGATCCGTATAAAAATCAACAGCGGGAACAGGGCCTGGTCCTGCATGTGGGATCTGTTCGGCGGAACCCTGAGTTCGCTCAATCTCCTCAAATCAAGGCGATCAGTTTTCTCAATAATATTTTGGCCAAACAAGAAGCTATTCGCGTTGGGGCGGATGATGCCCTGATGTTGAATATGGGTGGTTACCTAGCCGAATGCACAACGAGCAATATTTTTTTCGTGAAGAACCGCCAATTGTATACGCCTGCTGTAGATTGCGGAATTTTGTAGGGTATAACTAGGGATGTGGTCATGGAGTTAGCTGAAAAGCAAGGCGTCCAAGTCCAAGAAGGAGGTTATACGATGGAGCAATTGCTCCAGGCCGATGAGTGTTTTATCACTAATACGGGTATAGAAATTATGCCTGTCTCGAGAATTGGGGATTGTCAGATTGGGCAGGGGAGGAAAGGGCAACTGACTGGT
>CP070628.1:194859-198043 GCA_020355985.1 Nitrospirota bacterium
AAAATGCGCCCGTTAATCTGTATTAAGGGATAAAAACCAAAAGGTATTCATTCGGACAGTCCAAGATGGATGCCCGATAAAAGACGTCGAGCACGACCAAATTTTCCGTCATCCCCACAAGTTGTCGGCTGGGGTTCATCTAGAGAAATTTAAAGATGAATCCCCGATGACTAATGTCGGACATGCCAATATGTAAGGAGGATTCAGTTATGGAAAAAGCACAAAGGGAGCAGAATCTTCTCCAGGTGTTAGAAGCCTTCACGAAAGGCTTGACGTTATTAAAAGAAGCGATAGGACTTGTCCATTCGGCAAACGATCAACTGCCCGCAGGCGAACCACAAAAAGCCATTCAACAAAAAGTAGAAGAAGCTGAACGGCTGATACAGGTGGGACATGCCACCGTGGGGGAATCCTTAGGATTTCAACTCTGCCACTGTACGTGGCCACCCCAGGTAATGGCCAGTAGCGGATATTCCGAAGAAACCCAAGTTGAACAATTCAAATGCCCAAATTGTGGAAAATCAGTTTCTCTCTCTGGGCGTAAAAAATCTAGCGAACACGTCACCGCCTTTGATCCCTATGATGTGTATTAACAGCATTCCCGAATGCACCCTCAAACCGGAACAGCTTGACCATGACCGTCAAAACCTCGCAGGCCAGGTATATACGCTGGCTTGAAGAAATTCGCGCGGAGGATATTCCGTTTGTTGGTGGAAAGAATGCCTCTCTTGGCGAAATGTATCAAGCCCTCACACCCCAGGGAGTCAAAATTCCCAACGGATTCGCCATTACTGCTGAGGCCTACCGGCATTTTCTTCGTGAAGCCAAACTCGATTCGAAGATTCGTGAAATACTGAGAGATCTCGATACCAATGATCTCGAAAATCTCCGCCAACGAGGCAGAAAAGTTCGTCAAGCTATTCTTGGCTCAGCCCTCCCCTCTGACCTCGAAAACCTCATCATCATTTCATACCAAGAGTTGAGTGAAGGGCTCACGAGGCCTGCGGATGTTGCCGTTCGGAGCAGCGCCACGGCAGAGGATTTGCCCGATGCCAGCTTTGCAGGGCAGCAGGAAACATACCTGAATGTCCAAGGGGATCTCTCCCTGCTGGAAACCTGCAAACGATGCTTCGCTTCGTTGTTCACTGATCGGGCCATTTCCTATCGAGTTGATAAAGGGTTTGACCATTTTCAAATCGCCCTTTCTATTGGTGTGCAACAGATGGTGCGTTCCGACTTAGCGGCAGCAGGAGTCTTATTCACGATTGATACCGAAACCGGCTTCCCTGAAGTGGTTCTGATCAACGCCTCCTATGGGCTTGGGGAGAACGTCGTTCAGGGGACCGTTAATCCCGATGAATATTATGTATTTAAACCAACCCTCAAGCATGGCTTTCGGCCAATTCTTCACAAAATTTCCGGAAGCAAAGAGTTCAAACTTATTTACGATATCGGGGGAAGCAAAATGGTCAAAAACGTGCCGGTCTCTCTTGAGGACCGAAGCCGTTTTGCTATTAATGATGAAGAAATTCTGGCGCTTGCCCGATGGGGTTGTCTCATCGAGGATTACTATACGGCCAAAAAAGGGCGCCCCTGTCCCATGGACATCGAATGGGCAAAGGATGGACAGACCGGGGATTTGTTCATTGTGCAAGCCCGACCCGAAACAGTTCAATCAGGAAAAGACCCCGATGTGTTGGAAACCTATCACCTCAAGCAGCGAGGACCGGTCCTTATTCAAGGGCGAAGTGTAGGGGAAAAAATTGGGCAGGGACCCGTTCAGGTGATTAAACATGTCGAACATCTCCAAAACTTTCGAGAGGGAGACGTGTTGGTCACGGACAAAACGGATCCGGACTGGGAACCGATTATGAAAAGAGCGTCCGCCATCGTCACGAATCGTGGAGGACGGACCTGTCATGCAGCGATCGTCAGTCGGGAACTCGGGCTTCCAGCCATTGTCGGTACAGAACGGGCCACCGAGTTTCTCAAGGATGAACAAATGGTGACAATTTCCTGTGCGGAAGGCGATACAGGATTTATCTATGAAGGGAAACTGCCTTTTGAAGTCGAACGAGTTCCTTTGAAAAATCTTGGACGCCCGAACACCAAGGTCATGATGAACCTGGCAAACCCTGAGGAGGCTTTTTCACTTTCCTGCATTCCTAATGATGGCGTGGGACTGGCTCGTGAGGAATTTATTATCAACACCTTCATTAAGATTCATCCTTTAGCACTGTTGAACTATCACCACTTGAAGGATGCCGGGGTCAAAGCCGAAATTGATCGTCTCACGACTGCGTATCCCGACAAAACAGAGTACTTCGTCGACAAGCTTGCTCAAGGGGTCGGCATGATCGGAGCGGCGTTTTACCCTAAAGATGTCATTGTGCGTATGAGCGACTTTAAATCGAACGAATATGCCAATTTAATTGGGGGAAAGAATTTCGAACCGTCTGAAGAGAATCCCATGATTGGATTCCGTGGCGCCTCTCGCTACTACGATGCCCGATATCGTGAAGGATTTGCTCTGGAATGTCAGGCCATGAAAAAGGTCAGAGAAGACATGGGTCTTACCAATGTCAAACTCATGATTCCATTTTGTCGAACCGTTGAGGAAGGGAAAAAGGTTCTAAAGGAAATGGAAAAACATGGGCTCAAGCGCGGGGAAAAGGGATTGGAAGTGTATGTTATGTGTGAAATTCCGAGTAACGTCATTCTGGCCGAAGAATTTGGGGAAATCTTTGATGGGTTTTCAATTGGCTCCAATGATCTAACCCAGTTGGTGCTGGGTGTGGATCGGGACTCAGAAATCGTGGCCCATGTGTTTGATGAACGCAATCCGGCAGTCAAGACGTTCATCGCTCATGTCGTAAAGGCTGCGAAGTCCAAAGGACGAAAGATCGGCATCTGCGGCCAAGCCCCAAGCGACTACCCCGATTTTGCCCAATTTCTCGTAGAGCAGGGAATCGACAGCATCTCCCTGAATCCCGATGTCGTCCTCAAAACAACCGTCAAAATCCTGGAGATGGAACAGGCATTGAAGCAGTAGGGAAGGCTTACAGGTATAAGATGAAAATTGCCTTGACCGGGGATGTTATGCTGGGACGGCTGGTGGATGACGAGGTAATCCGGAATACCCGCCTTCCGCCGGCCACGGTGTGGGGCGATGTCCTGCCCCTGC
>CP070628.1:198143-202404 GCA_020355985.1 Nitrospirota bacterium
CCCTTACCACTCACCGGCTCAATCACTCTTGGCATCGATTCACAAGGAGCATCCCACTCTGTTGGCTTCGCTTCCCAAAAATCCCTTGCTACAGGAGAACTCCTCTATTATTTCTGCCTCTGCGGATACGACACTTCCCTTAGCACCAGACAATTCTGTTTTCGCCAATGCTGGCGTTCTGCCTGATACTAGCATCCCTGAAGTTCAATCAGCCGTATTAACCGAACAGACTGTTACCCCATCGTCTTGCACCATCGGAACATGGTGCGATTCTCAATCCGCTACACCTGCCCAGACTATTACACCTTCAACACCATCATCCGCTAACACTAAAGCCTGTAAAACCGGCGACTGGTGTTAACGCTCAATTTTCTCCCGCTTCATTCTTCTAGTTAGGAAGTCAGGCCCGAAATGTTTGGGTTACTGACCGATATACCAGCCGATGCCATTGCGCTCGAGGAAACTGGTAAAGAGGGTTACGGAATCTGTGAAAATCATAATGCCAACGAGGATCAAGAGTCCGCCACTCACAAAGGACACTCCACCAAGATAGGTGCGCATACTTTTGAAATAACTCAAGAAGGTATCCATGCCGAAAGCTGTCAAAAAAAAGGGGAGGCCCAGTCCAAACGAATAGGCCGAGAGCAGCATAACCCCTCCGGACATGGACTCCGTAGTACTCGCATAGGCCAAAATGGTCCCGAGTACTGGCCCTACGCAAGGGGTCCAGCCTGCCGCAAATGCTGTCCCAATTAAAAATGATCCAAGATAGCCCACAGGGCGTGACTCGAAGGTCATTAAACGGCGTTCGGTCATAAAAATATTTAATTTCAAAATCCCTAAAAGATATAAACCAAAGATGATAATCAGGACGCCCCCAATTTTCCTGATTATATCTTGATATTCATATAAAACTTGCCCAATCAGACTCGCCGAAGCGCCAAACGCAATAAATACGGTTGAAAACCCTGCAATAAATAAGAGCGCATTCAACAAAATTGCGGATTTAAATCGCTCACGTTCCTCTACTTTGGCCAAATTTTCAACAGACAACCCAGTGATATAGGACAGGTAGGAAGGCACCAACGGCAGGACGCAGGGTGAGATAAAGGACAATAGCCCCGCACTAAACGCGGCAAATAAGGTTATCTGACTAATTGAGTCCATAGATTACATTGTCTCAGACGAAGCCTGATACGGCTCTTCCAGTAACTCGCTCATTAGCTTCCGGGCTTCTTGACTATTCCAGTCACGGGCCCCAAACACCCGTTGTCTGATGACCCCTTGGCGATCAATCACATACGTCATCGGTAAAGTACGAGCGCCATAGGTGAGTCCAACCTGATAATCCGAATCATGTAAAATGGGGAAACTCAACCCCATCGCTTCTTTAAAGGGTCGTGTTACAGCCGCACCTTGTTGGTCGACCGATACGGCCAAAATTTCCATCCCATGAGATCGAAAATCTTGATATAAGGCTTCCATTGCTGGCATTTCTACTTTGCAGGGACCACACCAGGTTGCCCAAAAATTTAAAAACACCACTTTCCCTTTGTATTCAAATAAGGAATGGACTTTACCGTCTAAATCCATCAAACGAAAAGCCGGGGCTAGTGCATTGATGCGAGGACGGCTATTGGCAACCGGCAAAACAGATTCTTCTCCAACAATTGGGGTTTCTGAATATCCAGAATCACACCCCCAAAGGGCAACCACAAAAATCAAGACCACCCATTCGAACAACCGTGTCATCGTGATTCCCTCTCTACTCTGTCACTTTCTTTATAAGGTTCACATTCAGAACCCGAAACATTCAAGAAACCAAGCTGGGAAATTTCCGATTTCTTTTCATCATAAGATCCGGAGAATTTTATCGTCAATGAACATTCATCTATTGTATTGAATACCTAAACAACAACCTTGATCCCGCTTCAAAAAATCCCTCATGATTTTCTAGACAACCTTATAAACATTACGTAGACTAGGAAACTAACCTTCCTATTAGCACTACCATCACACATGAGCGCCATCCAGGTCACCAGCCTTTCAAAAGCCTACGGGTTTTATCGCATTTTTGAGGAGATGTCCTTCACCATTAATT
This sequence comes from Nitrospirota bacterium, assembly GCA_020355985.1. The sequence continues at coordinate 200,245 of CP070628.1, forward strand.
CCGGAGCCTGTTTTGCTCTATTTGGCCCCAATGGCGCCGGGAAAACTACTCTCCTTCGAATCTTGGCCACACTTCAAGCCCCATCTGGTGGACAGTTTACCATTTTTGGGCAAGACGGCGTGGCCCAAAAAGATTCCGTCCGCGCCACTCTCTTGTTCATCGCCCATGGTTCCCATCTTTATGAAGAACTCAGTGCGACTGAAAATTTACAATTTTCCCTAGCTTTGCGAGGACAATCGCCCGACCCCTCTCACCTGAAACGTTGCCTGGACCAAACCGGCATCGGGGCCTATGGCAATCTTAAGATACGCCAATTCTCGGCTGGCATGAAAAAACGTTTGGCCCTCGCCAAAGCTATCGTGACCCAACCCAAACTCTTGTTGCTCGATGAACCCTATAACGCCTTAGATGACGGGGGCGTGGCAATTACCAATCAACTCATTCAAGATACCATGAAACGTGGTGGAACCGTGATCATGACTACCCATGACCGGAACAAGGCCGCACAGATTGCCACAGAGGGTGCCATTCTCCAAGCCGGACGCCTCAAACTGCTTTCTCCCCAAGAATTACAGGCCCATGCCCTTTCTTAGCACAATTTATTGGGTGGTCTGGAAAGACCTCATCAGCGAATGGCGCACTCGAGAGACAATTTCCTCCATGCTCTTTTTCGCACTTATCGTCATATTGGTCTTCAGCTTCAGTTTTGCTATGGACCAAGACGCCGCACGCCAACTGATTGCCGGAATTATTTGGGTGGCCTTCACCTTTACCGGCATTATTGGCATAGGAAAATCCTTTACCTCAGAATTGCAAAACGATTGTTTAGAATCCTTGCAAATGAGTCCCGTCCCCAAGGGCGCTATTTATCTTGGGAAAGTAACAGCCAACTTTTTATTTATGTTTGCCGTGGAAATTCTGTTATTTCCCCTCTTCGTCATTTTTTTTAACCTTGAGGTGGTCGAAGCCATCGACATGCTATTCCTCGTCTTTTTTCTGGCGACCCTAGGCCTATCCGCCGTCGGCACGCTTTTTTCCGCATTAACGGTGCAAATTCGTGCCAGGGAAGTCATGCTTCCCGTCTTGCTCTTGCCCTTGGCCGATCCTGTCATGATCGCTGCCGTCGAGGCCACGCGAGGCACCCTGAATGGCGATCCCTATGCCTTTTATTCCCAATGGCTGCATCTCCTGGTCATCTTTGACATCATTTTCACCGTCGTCTCCTTCTGGTTATTTGAATTCATTTTAGATTCCTAACTAATTTCAAGTCCCTGTTAAATCAAGGCCACTTCCATATGGCTACGCAAAAGGGTTGGTAAGGGCAGGGGCGATAAAAGAGACCCAGGCACGAATCATTCTATTTGGGAAAGTTACTCCCGGGTAGGTCTCAAGGAATAGGACGTCCCCAACTATCAAGGATGAGAAAAACAGGCACTGCTAACTTTGACGAGATGAACAGACTAGGGAAACTAATTGATTGGCGCCCCGCGAAGACTTGTTTGTCTACTCAAATACTACAACCACTAAAGCTTCTATCATTTTTCAAAACATACGGAAAATATTCATTTCTTCGGGTAAGGTTCATTCCAAAAATCTATACAGCTGAATGAAAACATGTACATCAACCATGGAATAAAAGTCGGCGGCGTTCCAATTCATGGACAATAATACATGCCGCCTCTTCTGTAGTCTCTTTTGCCCCATTAATGATCACTTCGGCATGTTCGGGAGGTTCATAAGGCGAATCAATGCCTGTAAAATTTTTAATTTCACCCGCTCGTGCTTTTTTATAGAGACCCTTCACATCGCGACGTTCGCACTCTTCCAAGGGTGTATCAATAAACACCTCTAGAAATTCCCCATCTTCCACTATGAGACGGGCCATTTCTCGCTCACTCCGAAACGGCGAAATAAACGAGACCAGTACAATCAGACCAGCATCAATCATCAATTTTGCCGTTTCCGAAACGCGTCGAATATTTTCCACTCGATCAGCATCGGTAAAACCCAAGTCCCGATTCAGTCCATGTCGCACATTATCGCCATCCAACAAATAGGTATGCCGTCCAAGCGAATGCAATTTCTTTTCTACAAGGTTAGCAATCGAGGATTTACCAGCACCTGATAAACCAGTGAACCACAGGACGAATGGTTTCTGCC
>CP070628.1:202504-209034 GCA_020355985.1 Nitrospirota bacterium
ACGCTATGTTCAGTATTTTAATGCCACCTATGAACGGACAGGAACGTTATGGGAAGGCCGCTACCGTGCCACATTGATAGAAAGTGAGGCCTATCTGTTGACCTGTTGTCGGTATATAGAACTCAATCCCGTACGTGCCGAGTTGGTGCGCCATCCGCGCGACTATCGATGGTCAAGTTATCATTATCATGCTGAGGGCAAATCAGATCCTCTCCTGACGCCACATAGCCTTTACCAGCGATTGGGCGGAACGGCGGCGGCCCGGCAACAAGCCTATCGGGCTCTCTTCCGCCACCACCTGAGTGGAGAAACATTAGAAGCCATCCGAGAGGCCACCAACAAGGCCTGGGTATTAGGGAGCGACAAATTTAAAGATCGACTGGCCAAGAAATTAGATCGCCGCGTCGAGCCGTTGCCACGAGGTCGGCCATCAGTAGAAAAAGGGTGATACATCAAGTCGGAGTCGATCATGCAAGAAAATTTCCAGCAACCCTTTACAAACCTCGACGAAGAATCCGCACTCCGGACTATTTTGGAGGGTACGGCTACGGAAACAGGGGAACGGTTTTTTAAGGCCCTAGTTGAAAAACTCGCCAAAGCCCTACACACCCATGCGGCCTGGGTCACAGAATATTTTCCTGAATCCCGGCGATTGAAGGCTCTAGCATTTTTTTTAGATCATACGTTTCTTGATCACTGGGAAATGGACATTGCCGGCAGCCCATGCGAGCACGTCATTGACCAAGCACGCTTAATTCACTTTCCTGACAATTTATTGAATCTTTTTCCCATAGACCCGGATATCGCCGGCCTCAAGGCAGCAAGTTATATGGGACTCCCGCTCACCGACACTTCCGGAAAAATTCTTGGCCACCTGGCCGTCATGGATCTCCAACCAATGCCTGCCGACCCACGCGTGGAGGCCATTTTCCGTATTTTCGCTTCTCGTGCCGCTGCTGAACTCCAGCGGCTCCAAGCAGAGTCCGCCACACGAGAACGGGAGCAAAAGTTGCGCCGATTGGTAGACAGTGCGATGGATGCCATTATTGAATTGGATGACCACCTTCGAGTAACTCGCATCAATCCGGCTGCTGAAAACGTGTTCCAATGTCAATCTACTGATTTAATTGGCAAAGAGTTTTACTACTTGCTTGCCCAGAACGATCAAGAAAAATTACGGATACTGAGCAACGATTTGAAAACAAAGCCTGAAGGCCAACGATCGCTCTGGATTCCAGGGGGCCTTAACGCTCTCCAAACCGACGGCACGGAATTTCCTGCAGAAGCCACATTCTCTCAATTCCAGATGGATGGAAAGACCTTTTACACCTTGATTCTGCGCAACGTCAACGAACGATTGAAGGCGGAACAAAAAATTCGATCTCTCACGATTGAAACGGAATTTCTCAAAGAAGAATTACACGAGCTCCAACACTTTAGTGAAATTCTAGGAAACAGTCCTGCATTGATGCATGTGCTTCGAGACCTGCAACAAGTAGCCGATACGGAGGCCACGGTCCTCATACAAGGAGAAACCGGAACCGGAAAGGAAGTCATTGCCCGTGCCATTCATGCCAATAGCCGGCGCCGCGATCATCCTTTTATTAAAGTGAATTGCGCCGCCATCCCTGCAACTCTAATCGAAAGCGAGTTTTTTGGACACGAGCAAGGCGCCTTTACAGGTGCGACAAAAAAACGGGAGGGCCGTTTTTCTTTGGCTCATGAAGGAACCATCTTTTTGGATGAGATAGGAGAATTGCCCTTGGACCTTCAGGGAAAACTTTTACGCGTCTTGCAGGAAGGAGAGTTCGAGCCCGTTGGGAGTTCTCACACGAAAAAAGTCAATGTCCGTGTGCTCGCCGCGACCAACCGTGATCTCCACAAGGAAAGTCAAGCAGGAACCTTCCGAGAAGACTTGTATTACCGACTCAATGTCTTTCCCCTCCACCTTCCCCCCTTGCGTGACCGCGGGGAAGATGTGATCCTGTTGGCTAATACCTTTGTGCAACATTTTTCGCAACGAATGAGAAGACCCGTTGCTCCACTCTCACCAGAAGCACTCGAACGTCTCACTGGATATCATTGGCCTGGGAATGTCCGGGAATTGCAAAATGTCATTGAACGGGCGGTCATTACGACAAAAAATGGCCAATTGAATCTTGAGCGCGCCATTCCTGATAAGGAAGAAAAATCATCCCCTTTAACCCAACGTTCCGCCCAAGAGCCTTCCACCATTCAAACGATTCAAGAACTTCAACAGCTCGAACGCCAGAATATTCTCATGGCCCTAGAACAAAGCAACGGAAAAGTGTCCGGTGAGGGTGGAGCTGCAAAGTTACTCGGAATCAACGCATCGACACTCGCCTCCCGCATGAAAGCCTTAGGGATTTCACGCTCGAAATAATTACTGCCACATTATCATCCCCACGTATTTTCTTAGTCTGCTTCCCCTCTCCCTATTGCCTCCCCTACCAAATCGAAGGTTCTGCTTTTTTGTGAAATCTCGTAAGTTTGTTTTTCGAAATTTCGCAAATCGTGAAATTTCATAAGCCAATTGAAACAATTTAGCTTGCCTAATATGTTGTTTTAATTGGCATTTTTTAAATCTCACACTTGGCACATCCCCTGCAAAATAATTTTTCATGCAAGACAGTACAAATAAAAATTGTTCGCAAGTAGAAAAGGAAAATGGGATGAGCAAAAAAAAGCACCAACACGACAGGCCCCAAACTTTACCTGAAAACCAGAACATCAAGGATATGTGTCGAAAAGCGGATAAACTCTTTTTTCAAAAGCTATTTCACAATCAATTAGGAAATGACGCCCAACCTTGTGCTCGTAAGTTTCCCATTAAATCCCAGAACAACAATTAATTACTAACCCCGAAATGCCACCACCCACAGGTGAGGCGTTCAAAACTTGTGCTCAGAAGAGCACTCAACACAAAAGGAGACTTGATGATGAAAAGGATCTTATTTTTTCTTTACGGCACGACCTGCTATGTGTTTTTTTTGGGCATCTTTTTGTATGCCATAGGCTTTTTAGGAAATGTGGTGGTACCCACGACCATCGATGGTACACCCCAGACTTCTTTTGGGTTGGCGTTGACGATCAATATTGTTCTGTTGGGGATTTTTGCTGTCCAACACAGCGTGATGGCTCGGCAGAGATTTAAGCGATGGTGGACTCAATATGTTCCAAAACCTATCGAACGAAGCACCTATGTGCTGTTTACGAATATCGCGTTGGCTTTATTGTTTTACGCGTGGCAACCAATGGGTGGAGAAATTTGGACGATACAACATTCGCTTGGGGAGAGTCTGTTGTATGGCCTCTTTGCAATAGGGTGGGGCACTGTATTCGTGGCAACCCTGATGATTAATCATTTTGACCTGTTCGGTATACGCCAGGTGTGGCTCAATTTCCGAAAACAGGAATATCGCCCTTTGAAGTTTAAAACTCCCGCTCTCTACCAACATGTCCGACATCCCCTGTACGTCGGTTGGTTGTTGGTTTTTTGGGCAACTCCCACCATGACTTCTGCACATCTGGTGTTTGCCTTGATGACGACCATCTATATCCTGATGGCCATTCAATGGGAGGAAAAAGATTTAGTAGACTCACATGGAAAGACATATGAAGAATACCGGAGACAAGTTCCTATGCTGATTCCCCAGCTCTTTAAAAAATCTTCAAGAGACCCCAAAACCCAACCCTTAAGGTTGTCAGCGTAATCGAAAAGAAATGGCGCCTCGCTGTATGGCCCTGCCATGCAGCGAGGACAAGCCCCAAACAGCTTGGGAAGAAGAAAACCCTATGCGAATCCTGAAACTACATCAATCGATAAACATCGGAATTTGTCAGAGTTGGAAGAGGTGGGGACGGTTCGGGTTCATTTTTTTCTTTTTCAAAGGCATAATGTGGGTTTTAGGGCCGTGGGTGATCTATACCTTGCAATGAAAATTTCTATGTAAACAGAATCGGAAACACACCCTTTAGCGCCTAGAAAGACAGAAGAAACAAAGCTGATTCAAATACATTGTCCAGTGAGACAATCAAAGTCTGGCAGGCTAATATTCTCGCAGGCAAGAATAATCCTAATTTTCTTATTCACTGAGACAGATGCCCCTTGAAGAATGAGCGGGTAAGACCACAGACCTGAATTGCTCCAGGACAAGGTGCATGCGCTCAAAGCCCACACACATGGCCGAAAAAAAGCGCTCTTCTCCCACTTTATTGGGAGCTTGCGGCTTCAGGAGGTCGCTTCAGTTCTTCAAGCACTAAATGCTTGGGCAGAAGGACAGGGAATACAATGCCGATAGGATCACCTCGATGAATGGTGATGGGCTCTTCTGAGGTGATCTCTAATTGCAGTAGAAAGTTGGTCACAAAAGCATCGTAATCAGGAAGAAAATCATAGAGATTGGGGGTCGTTTTATATTCTTGCGTTTTGATACCTTCCCAAATGGAAAAGGGGCGATTGGGAGCATGATAAAAATGATTGGGCACGTCCTTCATCATCATGCCTAATTGTTTGGGATAATAAAACCGAATGCCGCAACACAATTTGGGGAAACCACTATTGAGAATTGTATCCACGTACATACCGGAAAAGGATTTATAGCCCAGCAACCGCTCTTCAGGGAGAATAGGTGGAGATTGCCATTCAAACCCACTCCCTTTCCGACGCATTCGGCAATCAGCCGGAGAACGGATAAGCCAACCATACTGCCCCACAAAACGCACGGGGCCACAATCATCAGGAATCACCTTATACCCGCTGGCGGCGAGGTTACGTTGTTCCTCCAAAGACATCCCGGTCATCATGGGCCGGTGCGGATGAAAATCCAGTTTCAGCCGTTCCGGGGCAAAGGCTGTAGAATATTCCCGCTCCCAATACACCACCCACTTGTGATCCGTGCTTCCCGGCAGTTCGTTCATGAAGACCTTCTTCTTGGGGTATTTGCCCCTCCTAGTTAATGGCTAGAACTTTCTCCTCGTTTCACCACCCAGGCCACTTCAGCAACTCGCTTACCCAATGCCCGAGCCTCTGCTTTTTCTTGCTCATTAATACCAGGGCTACCACCTTCCGTCGTGGCCGATGCTCCAAAGGCCCCGCCATCACTCACCACAACCATTTGATTCCCCGACATGGCAGCTAAAATCGTCAACATCGTCACTTCTTTCCCACTGGAGACTTGTCCTCCCGTGGCGAAGGCTGCCCCAACTTTATTACGCATTTTAAATTCCGGAAAAACGCCAAACTCAAATTGCCACCGATCAAAAAACGTTTTAACTTCTCCGGACATATTCGACCAATACACAGGCGACCCCACAACTAAGGCATCACTGCCGAATAACAGATCGGCTGTCACTTCCTCAACTGAATGCAGCAACACACGGGTATTAGGAACGGCCCGGGCTCCTGCCACAACACTGCGTGCCATAATTTTCGTATTGCCGGACAGGGAATGATAGGCCACCAGAACCTGGATAGTCTCTGGCTGAGATTGGGCTTGTGCCCCAACCTGTGAACACCCAACACAAAGAAACAGTACCACTAGAAGCAGACCAACAGCAGGATGAGCCATCATGGCACTTCTAGAGATACAAGAGGTAGGGGAAACATTACCGACTGTGACCCAAGAAGCGATTCACTGCAATATGCGAAATTAAGAGGCGTTACTGCCGCCCAATTTCCTCATCAATTTGCTCTTCCACGGACACATGCGTCAAGGCTCCTCGATAATCGCATTTATGACACCGCACCCGGAATTCCTCCAGCCATCTCTCTTGCACAAAATGTTGATGGCACTTGGGGCATGCAAACACCCCTTTCACATAATGCACCTGCTTCTTATACTTCATCACCAACCCCCTCTAAAATTGAATGAATGCGATCTGTTAGCGTGCCACAGCCCTTTTCCAATTTGCAACTTTGGTATCACGCTGAGGAAATTTTCACCTTCAGTATCCACTATTTCTTTACAGCCTTTCGTTGTTTTCGAGGGAAATAGTTGTCGTGGACTTTTTTGAGACGGGTGTGTTCGACATGGGTATAGATTTGGGTTGTGGCGATGCTGGCATGGCCCAACATCATTTGAACAGACCGAAGGTCAGCCCCATGATCTAATAAATGGGTTGCAAATGAATGGCGGAGCATGTGAGGGGAGATGGACTTGGTAATCCCTGCGCGAGCCGTGCGATCCTTAAGAATTTTCCAAAAATACTGTCGGCTCATGGCTCGACCCAGCCGGGTGAGAAACAACGCCGAAGACGTTCGCTTTTTGACAAAAGCCGGGCGAGCAGACTGCAGATACTCCGAGACCAAATGGCGGGCCTTATCTCCGATGGGCACAATTCGCTGCTTATCACGCTTACCGGTAGCCTGCAGAAACCCTACTTCCAAGTTGAGATCCGCCACTTCCAAATTGACCAACTCCGAAACGCGAAGACCCGTGGCATATAACAGTTCGACCATGGCGGCATCCCGCTGATCCTCCCGATGCTCCATGGGCGGCATATTGAGG
>CP070628.1:209134-212241 GCA_020355985.1 Nitrospirota bacterium
CCCCCGCATCTTTTTTAATCGTCTGATGAAAGATAGTATTTTCGTCGGAAATTCCACCTAAATGTCGATGGTGCGTGACCGTCTGACCTAACTGGCCCTTACCCTGAAGCATTGCGGAAAACGTCTCCCGAAATGGCAACTGCCTAGCCTTGTATCCTGGCGTTTCTTCATTGGCCATATTGGAAGCAATCGTTTCATGAATACCACTCCGCACATCCAATGCGCGTTCATATAAATGGGTTCCTTCGTCCCATGGAGAAATCATCATAGAGCTGCTCCTTTACATTGCCTCATCTCTTAAATCCTGGGAAAACTATCTCTATCTAATTCCCTTGCGTAGAGGAGCAAGCATAAAATCACCGGCTCAAACAGCAACACCTATGCCACTCCCGTTATCCGCCATTGTCTGTTGACCACACTCAACATCTGCCTCCCCAACATTTTTCATATCTGAGGCAGAATTTCCCTTGAACTTTTTACCTATCATCGGTAATTTTTTCCGCCTATTTCCTCAACGAACAAGATGAGCATCATTCGTCAAAATTAACCAAAAACCAATCAGCGGCCTCTCACACTCTAGACTCCTAATGAAAGTCCACCATTGAGTTGACGATATTCCCGTAATTTATTTCGTAAGGTACGAATACTGATTCCCAACGTTCTCGCTGCATGTGTTCGATTCCCATTATGCCCTTCCAATGTTTTCAGAATCAGAGCTCGTTCCATCTCCCAAATCGTTCCGCTTGGAGCCTGTTGCGGAGTCGTGGCTAATGCCGGTTCGTCAAATTGGAAATGTTCCACCTGCAATGGACCATTGTCCGCCAAAAGGACACCTCGCTCAATGACATTCTCTAATTCACGGACGTTGCCCCGCCATGGTCGGCTTTTCAAATACATCATGGCCTCATCGGAAATACCATTCCAAGACCGCCGGTTTCGCTGAAACGATCGATGCGCAAAATGTTCCACTAATAATTGAATGTCCTCTGGCCGATCTCGTAATGGAGGAAGCGTGAACGGCATCACACTCAGGCGATAATACACATCTTCACGAAACCGTCCGGCTTGCACTTCCTGCGCAAGATTTCGGTTTGTGGTGACAATAACTCGCACGTCCACTGAAATTGGCTGTCTCGAACCGAGGCGATCAACTTCTCTTTCCTGAAGAACTCGCAACAATTTTGCCTGTAAACCCAAACTCATTTCGCCAATTTCATCTAATAACAGGGTGCCTTGGTGGGCCAATTCAAATTTTCCGGCTCGTCTCGCAAGAGCTCCAGTAAATGCCCCTTTTTCATATCCAAACAATTCACTTTCTAAGAGACCTTCGGGCAACGCGGCACAATTTATTGCCACAAAGGGTTGATGCGCCCGTTCACTTTTTCGATGGATATGCCGAGCTAGAACCTCTTTGCCTGTCCCACTTTCACCTTGAATTAAAATCGTGGCCGAACTATTGGACACCATATCGAGCATTTTTAAGGTTTGCAGGACTTTCGGGTCTCGAGTCAGAAATCCTTCACGCGCCTCACCATATGATGGTGACTTTTCTTGAGGTTCCCTCCTCCCAAGATGTTGTTCACATCGATCATCATCCAACTGTTGAATAAGCTTTTCGAGCCGATCAAAAGGAAAGGGCTTTTGAAGAAAATCGGTCGCCCCATATTTCAAGGCTTCCACCGCGACATCCACGCCACCATAGGCCGTCATCACCACGACCGGCATGTGGTATCCTTGCGTTCGTACTTCCCGTAAAAAATCCATACCCCCTTTTCCCGGCAAACTCAGGTCGGTAAGCACAAGCCAGGGAGCATCTCGTTCAACATGCTCCAAACCCTCATGACCATCTCTTGCCACCGTGACCTCATAACCATGTTGGCTCAAGACTTTGGTCAAAGCCGTTTGCAACTGTTCATCATCTTCGACGACCAGAATGCCCCGGCTCACCCCATTCGCAGTATCTAGCATGCAATTCTCCTTTACTGAAGGAAAAAGAGATCGACCGTAGTCCCTTTTCCTGGTTGACTGGTGATATCAATCAAACCGTGATGAATATGAACAATCTGTTTGACAATGGAAAGACCGAGACCCGTGCCTCCCTTTCGCTTGGTATAAAATGGACAAAATATGTTGGAGAGCTCTTCCTTGGACATTCCGCAACCATGATCTCGGATACGGAGAGCAACGCCCTTCTCGCGTTTTTGATTCCCATGCTCACTAACCAGGCGCGATTCCTTTTTACAGTGAATTTCGATTTGACTACCTGGCTCTGATGCGTGAATGGCATTAATAAGTAGATTGAGCAGTACTTGTTTTAATAAGGACTCATGCCCCTTGATAGTGGACAGTTGACCGTCTTGACGACGATGAACTGTTAACCGTTTCTTTCGTAAGGGATACATAGCCAAAAGTTCCACATCATCAAATAACGAAAGAAGACACACGGATTCCCGTTCAGCACGAGGAGGAGCACTGGCTACCAATATATTGGAGACCAAATGATCCAAGGAACGAACGGCTTGAATACAATGTTCGGCTAACTCTTGTCGCTCTTCCTGACTATGATGATCGCGCCCCAACAAGGTGGCAAACCATTCGATACTCGACAATGGATTTCGAATATCATGAGCAAGTCGCCCAACTTTTTCTCCGAGACTCGCCAACCTCTGATGATGTTCTTTCTCATGTGCCTGAAGGAACTGAGAGCCTGAATTGCCAGGATCAACACATCCAATGGACCTAGGCAACGAAGGATTCCCTGAGAGTGGCGCACAACCATCTTTCAGCGATGGGGCATCAACTTCCCAATCCGGCATCTGCGCTACCGCAGGAAGTGTTGTTGTCTTAACGCCCTTCATTGACTTTCCCTACTTGAGGTTTCCCATTGAATGAGAACTCATCCAACACTGCTACGGCTGCAGCTCGAATGGTATTTTCAAATTCTGGTGATTGTGTTTCTAATTGCCGCACTTCTGCCAAGAGTTTTTGCGCTTCAGTCGCATTCCCTTGATATTCCAATGAAAGTCCCCACCGATACTTTGCCCAGGCTTTTAAGGCCACAGGCGCCTTCGAAGAAAGCACTTGGTCATACAGTGGTATGGCATCAG
>CP070628.1:212341-219479 GCA_020355985.1 Nitrospirota bacterium
CTGGACCAATGCCTCTGGTAGCCATGAATGAAAGGGGAACACGGGAGCTTTAAAGGCCAGACCTAAGAAGATCAACCAGAAAATTAAGAGCTGTTGGCTAAGGGGAATAGGTACGGAAAGCAGATCAATAAAATCAAAACTGTAAACCTGTTTTGCTTCAAAATAATTCAGGCTCAGGAGGCAAAAACCTACCAACATGAAGACGCTGCCCAACAGGGTATAGAGCACATATTTCAAGGCTGCGTAGTGACAATCTTTCCCAGGACCCCATAACTTAATTAGGAAATAGCTGGGGATGAGCATGAGTTCCCAAAAGACAAAAAAGACAATCAAGTCGATGGAGGCAAAAATACCCATGAAGGTTGTTTCCAAAGCCAAAATACTCATAAAAAAGGCTTTGGGCTTTAGGTTCACTGAATCCCATGAGTAGAGCACTAGCAGGACGGTCAAAAAGGCGGTCAGTCCAAGAAAGAGAACACTGACGCCATCAACAGCCAGGTGATAACTAATACCCAGAAAGGGAATCCACTCATGCCTTTCGGCGAACTGCATGGCAGCTGTGTCCGGAACAAAGAGCAGGAGCATCAATGCAGCAACGGCCATTTCAACTCCGGCAATCCCCAGCGTGGCTTGTCGCACCATATCGTGGTCTTTCATTCTCCAGACGACGAGAGCTCCTAGCAAAGGGAAGAAGGTCAGAAAGGACAGAATAGGAAAGCCGAATGAAAGTTCTTCTTGCATATGAAAATTAGTACATGCTAGAGCCAGCCGAGGATGATCCGGCAAACCACAGCACCACGAGATGAATAAGAATGGCTAAGCCAATTATCAAGATCGCGGCATAATGGTGTACCATGCCGCTTTGCAATTTTCGCCAAGACCAAGCGAGCAGGTGATTCCCATAGCCGACTACATTCAGCCCGGCATAGATGACGTGTTTTTCGGTCCAGGTAATCGCTTCCGAGCTAATATCGGTTCCTTTGCCAATGCCTACGACGAAGCGGTCAAGAATATTTCGATCAAACCAATCCCAGAGCATTCCCAATTTCTTGAAGGGTTCGACGATAACCCGGTCATAGAACTCGTCCACATAATATTTATTGAGCAATGTCGTATAGACCTGCGGTGATTTCTCAGCCCATTCATTGGCCATCTGAGGACGAATGCAATACATGTAATGGGCAAGCCCCCAACCTCCCAGGGCAATGGCCACAGCCACAACCATTAATCCTAGCAGTGTGCCCATTTCTACTGCGTGGGGCTCGGCTCCCAATGGGGTGGCCACGTCATGTAAAAACCCGTGAAACCAGCCATGTTCCGGGGGGACCCCCAAAAAACCACCGACAACTGCCAGACCTGCGAGAACCATGAGTGGTCTTGTCATGATAGGGGGTGATTCATGGATATGCTTGGCCACTTGGGGTTCGACTCTGGATTGACCGTAGAAGGTTAGATAGGTCAGCCGGAACATATAAAAACTCGTGAGAAATGCCCCAATAGCTGCAAGCAGATATAAATGGAAATACCCATGCACAAAGGCATGAGCCATGATTTCATCTTTGCTCCAAAATCCGGCTAAAGGAGGGATTCCCGCAATAGCCAGTGTGCCAATAAGAAACACTGTGTGGGTAATGGGGATTTTATTGTAAAGCCCACCCATTTTCCTTATATCCTGTTCCCCTGACAACGAATGAATGACTGCACCAGCGGATAAAAACAATAAAGCTTTAAAAAAGGCATGGGTGACCAAGTGAAAGATTGCCGCTGTATAGGCGCCGACGCCACATGCGAGAAACATATAGCCCAATTGGCTGACGGTTGAGTATGCCAGCACCCGTTTAATATCGTTTTGTACTAGTCCGATTGTGGCGGCAAATAGTGCCGTCACCCCACCGATAATGCCAACAGTGGTTAAGGCAATAGGAGCCATATCAAACAGGACATGATTGCGAACCACCATATACACACCGGCCGTTACCATGGTTGCTGCATGGATAAGGGCGCTGACAGGGGTGGGACCTTCCATGGCGTCGGGCAACCAGGTGTACAAGGGCAATTGCGCAGATTTTCCGAATGCCCCAATAAGCAGACAGATGGTGATGGCTGTGGCCATTTCAGTAGATAACGATGAGGCTTGGGATAAGACGGTGCTGTAATCAAGTGATCCGAAATGGGAAAAGATAAGAAAGACGGCAACGAGGAATCCTGCGTCGCCGATTCGGTTCACGACAAAGGCCTTTGTGGCCGCTTTCCCTGCCGAGACCTTTTCATAGTAATACCCAATCAACAAATAGGAACAGAGGCCGACACCTTCCCACCCAATGAATAGCACCAGGTAATTTGAACCCATCACAAGTAAAAGCATGGAGACCATGAAGAGGTTCATATAGGTGAAGAATCGGGTAAAGCCTTCCTCCCCATGCATGTAGCCCACGGAATAGACATGAATCAGGAAGCCCACGCCAGTCACAACCAACAACATGATGGTGGTGAGAGGATCAATTAAAAAGGCCAGATTGATCGAAAGATTGCCCCCAAAAATCCAGGACCAGGCAATCACTTCACGGGGTTCGGGGTTGGACAGGACAGAAACAAAGACACCAAGCGTACAGAGAAAGGAGAGACCGACAGAACCGAACGCCAAGCGCCCGGCCATCTCGTGAGAATACCGTGAGCCGTACAGCCCGTTGGCTAATACAGCCAGGAGCGGAAAGAGGGGAATCAGCAGAACCAGTAAATCAAACACGTTACCACTTTAAGATATTGATCTGATCGACATTGGTGGCCATCTTCCCGCGGAAGATAACAATAATGATGGCCAATCCCACGGCAGCTTCGGCCGCAGCTACCGCAATGATAAATAAAGCCGATAGTTGTCCAGCCATGGAATTCAAATAATGAGAAAATGCCACCAAATTAATATTGGCGGCATTGAGCATGATCTCCACGCTCATTAAGACGATAATAAAATTGCGACGAATAAGTACGCCGACCAATCCTGTCATAAACAGAATGGCACTGACGGCGACATAGGCGGAAAGAGGGATCATCGTGCCTGGTCTTAAGGTGCCGGAGAATTGGCTGGTTCCTGGGTATCGGTTTTCGCTGGCGTCTTAGCCAAGACGATGGCTCCAATAACGGCACCAAGCAAGAAGATTCCGACGATTTCAAAAAGAAGTAAATAATCGCTAAACATGGTGATGCCAACCGCATGGCTAGGTCCGGTTGTTAAAATGACCTCCGAGGTAGCTGTTCCTAATGTGCCGCCATAGGGGGAGAGCATCAACAGAATGAGTAACTCGGCGAATAGGCCCATGCCTGCGAATAATAAATAGGAATGTTTCTTATGAAGATGCTGTTCTTCCGTTTTTAAATTCATCAGCATCAACACAAAAAGGTACAAAATTAAAATCGCCCCTGCATACACGATAATTTGCACTGCCGCCAAGAATTCGGCATTGAGCATGACAAAGAGTCCAGCCATATGCAGAAGAAGTGTGAGTAGGGCCATCGCGCAATGCACGGCATTACGGAGAGCCACAGTCAGAACCCCTGCAACGACACATATCGTGGCAAAGTATATGAAAAGAATCCACATCATGGGCTGGTTTAAGAATCCTGGACGTTTTGGATTGAGACAGGAAAATGGTATCGGTAAGCCTGACTTTCCTCACCTTCCTTCTCTTGGTTATGGGCGTATAAATATTTTTTGGCATCATCTAAATGCCGTTCTCCGATTTGATACAAGCGTGGTTTGTCGAACAGGAGTGTGCGTTTGTCATGCGTAGAAAATTCATAGACCTTGGTCATGGCTAAGGCGTTGACGGGGCAGGCTTCCACGCAGTATCCACAGAACACACATTTGGTAATATCAATGAAAAATTCGCTGGCATAGCGTTGAAGGGGTAGTGATTTATCTTCCTCGCTAATGACCTTGATGCAGCGTGAGGGACAAGCGGCCTCGCAAAGATCGCATCCTACGCAGCGTTCTTTGCCGTCATCATAGCGTAACAGGCACAAAGCACCACGATGGGCATCGGGGATCGTCCGTTTCTCCCTAGGGTATTGGAAGGTCATAGGACGATGCAGTAGGTGTTTGAACGTGACCTTTGCAGCCTGCCAAATTTCCCGGAACAACACAGCATCAAAAAACTTTTTCGTGGTGGTTTCGTTACTCATAATGACGTGTTCATTCCTTGCAGCTAAACTTTTTCAACTGTGACGTGGGTCAACTTGAAATAAGGGACCCTGGTAATGGGGTCAATTTGAAGTGACATGAGGTCCTTCACAGGAGGATCATTAAAATGTTCAGGCACTGTACAGGTACCTGGCATCAAGGTGGTATCCTCTGTCACCGTCATTTCCAAGGTGCCCTGATCAGAGGTCAAGCGAATACGTTCGCCAGAGGTGAGACCAAGGTTTTTAAGATCTTCTGAACCCATCCCGAGGCTTTTCTTGTTGGACGAAATCTCGATCAAGCCCGAGGCTTGAGTGGAGAGTTTTCCGGAATGATAAATGAGTTGAATCATCCGCAGACCGAATGGTCGAGGGGCTTTCCCTTTCTCATTCATGGCGTATCGAGCGCCAACTGCTTGGGCATAACCATTCGAAAAATAACGTGAGGAGTTCAAGGCGACTTTTGGTGCCTTTCCTAAGTTGTAATATCCAGGAAGAATCTTGCGAATTTCTTGTTGAATGTCTTGAGTTGTTTCATAAGCCATCTGTGAACCAAGGACGTTGGCCATCCCAACCATGATGTGCCAATCCAACGTGCTCTCGCCTAGTGACTCTAACGCAGGGCGAAGATATTGCACTTTTCCTTCTTGATTCGTCACGGTGCCGTCCTTTTCAGCAAATGTTGAAGCAGGGAAGACGACATGTGCCAATTTGGCCGTTTCGGTGAGGAACGGATCCTGGCAAATCAGGACGTCCAATGTCTCCAAAGCCCCTTTAACGCCAAATGAATCCGGCAAGGTCTCTAAAGGATTTTCTCCTATAACATATAAGGCCTTGATTTCCCCTTTTCGGCAGCGCTCCAGAATGTCAATCAGATGGCCACCTTGTTGGGCATCGGGAAGGCTCGTGCCCCAAGCTTGTTGGAATGTTTCACGGAGCTGTGTGTCGGTAAAGGACCCTGTTCCGGGTAAGAATTCGGGTGCGACACCCATATCGACGGCACCCTGTTCATTCGCTTC
This sequence comes from Nitrospirota bacterium, assembly GCA_020355985.1. The sequence goes on from CP070628.1 coordinate 217,537, forward strand.
CTCGGTAAAGGTGTTAATCCCACAGCCTTGTTTCTCTAATTTTCCGGTGACCCAAGCCAGATCAATCAGGTGCAGCATGTGCTGATAACCATTGACTTGCCGAAGAATCCCTTCACCACAAATGATGATAGACCGAGGTGCCTCGGCGAAAATTCTGGCTGTCTCATTTATTTGCTCAACATCCGCGCCGGTTTGTTGAGACACATCCTCCAAAGAATAGGACTCGGTAGCCTGCTTTAAGGCAGCTAAAGCATCAGGATGTGCATTGGTTGTTTCCTCATCGATCAAGTCCTGCTGAATGACCGATTTAACCAGCCCTTGAATATAGAACCCTTCCGTTCCCGGATTCACCATAATGGGATGGGAGCCAAGTTTGGCCATATTCGTTTGAGCTGAATCCACCACAATGGTTTGGGCTTTATATAAACTGATGGCGGATTTGACTCGAAGGCTGGCCACAGGGTTGGTTTCGGTAATATTGGCTCCGATGATCAGGAAAGCTTTGGCTTTATTGATTTCCTCAGAGGTGTTCATCATGCGATGAATCCCTAATGCCCGATTCATGGCATGGACAAAATTAAGATGTCCGTATCTCGCGCTGCTATCAAGTTGGTTAGTGCCAATCACCGTCCGCATGAATTTTTGAAAAACATACAGATCTTCATTGGTACATCGTGCGGTGATAAGCCCGGCAATAGCTTGAGGTCCGTGTTGGGCTTTGATGGCACCTAATCGGCTAGCCGCGGTTTCCAAGGCATCGATCCAGGGTGTGGGTTGGAGCCCGGCATCCGTACGAACCAATGGTTCTGTTAGTCGGGAAGGACTATCTATAAATTGAAAACCGAATCGCCCACGTACACAGATTCCGTTATGACCATTGACCGTATCGCTTCGATCGCCCCACTTATTTTTCCAGGAAAGTGGTGAGGTGACGCGGACGACTTCCGTATCTTTAGTTTCCACATAGATTTGGCAGCCATCACCACAGTAATTGCAGGTCGTAGTCGTCTTTTTGAGCTGCCAAGGCTTGTACCCATATTTGGAAAATTTATTGGTAATGGCGCCAACGGGGCAGACCGCTAAGCAATCTCCGCAGAATTCGCAATCCAGCGCTTGATCGCCTTTAGCCACCACTTGGGTGAATCCACCTTTTTTCATGAATTGCAGGGCATCGATGCGTTGCACATCCTTGCAGATGTTGATGCATTCACCGCAAGCGATGCAGCGGTTCATGTTGAAGTCCAACACCAAACTGCGCGTGTCTTCAGGAATATTTTTTTGCTTTGCGTTAGCCAGATTGGTCACACCATGTTGAAAAGCCATATCTTGCAATTCGCAATGACCATCGGCATCGCAGACCGGACAGTCTAAAGGATGGACCGATAAATGTTTTTCGACAGCCTTTTTACGGGCTAAAAACAAATCTTCACCGTCGGTCCGAATCACCATTCCTGCAGCGGCCTTTGCCGTACAAGAGCGAACCGGCGCTTTCTTCCCTTCTTGGCTGACCAAGCACATGCCACAGGAGCCAAAGGGATCGAAGGTGTAGTGGTAGCACATTGCCGGAACAATCTTGCCGGTACTGGACACCACGTCATAGAGCGAAACTCCCGCCTTGGCGGTGACGGTTTCCCCGTCCATCGTCAATTCTATCGTCTCGGCTTCGACTTCGGGTGAGGTGACTGGTTTTAAGCCCATGGCGACTATCCTTTTGTTCCGACTTGGTTCATAACGCTTTTACTTTAAGACCATATTTATCGATCGCATTCTCCCATGACGATGTCATAGCTTCCGAAAATAGTGACGGCGTCTGCGATCATATAGCCCTTCGACATATGATCAAAGGCACCCATGTGAATAAAGGATGGAGAGCGGATTTTCAAACGATACGGATTCCCGCCTCCCGTACTCACAATATAGAACCCCAGCTCGCCTTTATGTGC
>CP070628.1:219579-224734 GCA_020355985.1 Nitrospirota bacterium
ACCCAATGGGGCGGATTTGGAACCAATGAAGGACAATTCAATTTTCCATACGGATTAGGGGTCGATAGCCGAAACCACGTCTATGTGGTTGATAGCGGCAACATGCGTGTTCAGGAGTTTATGCCCGCTGAAGAAGCTGAAGAACACTTCCAAGAAGAAGAATTGGCATTTACTCCTGAGGCAGCCGAATAGCGATCAAAACCTCATTAAGCCGTTTCACTGGAATCACCACATCAGTTTTAGACGTATCAGGCTTGGGGTTCTTCCACTCCGAACCCCAAGCCCGAAAACAACGGCAACGTCTTCATAGAGCAGGCAAAGAAGTAACGTTGTCTATTTCTTAAGTGTTCATTCTCAAGATTCAAAATAAACTCTCCAACCCACAGATTGACTGCACTATTTAAGAATTTTATGATGATGAAAATTTTTGTCGTTTCGTGACACGCACCTAACATCATTTACGGCACCCTAGGACCTAACGCTTCGAATCATGTGGGATCAACAACTACGAGTCGGATTGACGTTTGATGACGTGATCTTAACCCCACGACGATCGAATATCATTCCCACCGATGTTGAAACCTCAACGCAACTCACACGAAATATTCGCATCAATATCCCAGTGGTCAGTGCTGCTATGGATACCGTGACGGAAGGGCGCATGGCCATTGCCTTATCCCGCGAAGGTGGCCTTGGGATTATTCACCGAGCACTGTCACCCGATAACCAAGCGGCAGAAGTCGATAAGGTCAAGAAGTCGGAAAGTGGGATGATTCTTTCTCCCATTACCATTTCACCCGAACATACCATTCGTGATGCCCACCATCTCATGGCTACATATCGAATATCAGGAATCCCGGTCACGAAAGACAAAAAATTGGTCGGAATATTGACCAATCGTGATCTTCGATTTGAAACCCGCATGGATCTTAAAGTCAGCCAGGCCATGACCAAAGACAAGCTCGTGACGGCTCCGGAAGGAACAAGCCTCGAAAAAGCACAAGCCATTCTTCATGAACATCGCATCGAAAAATTACTCGTGGTCAATGATCAATTTGAATTAAAAGGTCTGATCACCATTAAAGATATCCAAAAAAAGATTCAATATCCGTTTGCTTGCAAAGATGAACATGGCCGGCTACGAGTCGGTGCCGCCGTGGGAGTCGGGCCAGATGTGGAAGACCGTTTAGAGAGGCTCATAAAAGCTGGAATTGATGTCTTGGTCGTCGATACAGCTCATGGCCATTCCCAGAGTGTCATCGACAAGGTCAAAGCGATTAAATCTCAGCATCCAAATCTAGAACTAATTGCCGGGAATGTGGCCACGGCGGAAGCGACCCAAGACCTCATCAAGGCCGGAGCTGACGCCGTTAAAATTGGGGTGGGTCCCGGATCCATTTGCACAACACGAATTGTCTCTGGAGCTGGCGTTCCACAACTCACAGCCGTGGCGGATTGTGCAACGGTGGCAAAAAAATATCAGATTCCGCTGGTTGCCGACGGGGGAATCAAATACTCTGGGGATATCACCAAAGCCTTAGCTGCAGGAGCTTCCTCCGTTATGATCGGCTCGCTGTTTGCCGGCACAGAAGAATCTCCAGGAGAAACAGTATTGTATCAGGGCCGAACCTACAAGGAATACCGAGGTATGGGATCTCTGGGTGCTATGGAACGTGGAGGAAAAGATCGATATTCGCAAGAAGGGCGAGAGACGTCAAAGCTCGAACCGGAAGGTATTGAGGCCCGAGTGCACTACAAAGGTAATATGTCAGGGCTGATCTATCAAATGGTTGGAGGACTGAAGGCAGGGATGGGTTATTGCGGTTGCCGCACTATTCCTGAATTACAACGCGATGCGCGTTTTCTCCAGCTGACCGCTGCAGGTCTTCGAGAAGCCCACGTCCATGATGTCGATATTACAAAGGAGGCCCCGAATTATCGGGCTGACTAAGACTCGATTCCTCGCTGAGGAACTCAGATCTTATGTACCTGCTTTTCGCCTATGCACCCCCACCATGATACCATTGTCATCCTGGACTTTGGGTCACAATACACGCAACTCATTGCCCGCCGGATTCGAGAAATTCAGGTTTTTTCGGTCATTCTCCCAGCCCAATCCTCGCTGCAAGACATCCTAAGTCATAACCCCAAGGGCCTAATTTTCTCAGGTGGTCCTGCAAGTGTCACGCAGACCCATGCCCCGAAAATCGACACCAAAATCTTTAAGCTTGGCATTCCTATCTTAGGAATCTGCTACGGGATGCAACTCATCGCTCATCACTGTGGCGGGACAGTCAATCCCACTCCAAATCGAGAATTTGGCCGAGCGAATCTCCACCTTGATAACGTGGAGGATTTATTTAAGGGAATTAAAACTAAAAAATCTTTTCCCGTATGGATGTCTCATGGAGATTCGGTCGAACAACTTCCTTCAGGATTTCAAGCGATTGGCCATACAGCACATGCCCCCATTGCAGCCATGAAAAAGGTGGAGGGCTCACAACAATTCTTCGGCATTCAATTTCACCCAGAAGTCGTTCACACACAACATGGATTGACGATACTCAAGAACTTTTCGCGTCACATTTGTCATTGTCAACCAACTTGGACGATGGGTTCCTTCATTGATCAAGCCGTCGCAGAGATACGACACAAGGTGGGCAAGGGCAAAGTCATCTGTGCACTCAGTGGCGGCGTCGATTCCACCGTGGCGGCCGTTCTGGTTCACCGAGCCATTGGCAGCCAACTCACCTGCTTGTTCATCGATAACGGATTTATGCGCAAGGATGAAGTGGCAGAACTGCAAACGACGTTTGATTCGTCCTATCACATGCCGGTTCGCATTGCCGATCATGGTTCAACATTCCTCTCTGCACTAGGACGCACGACCAACCCCGAAACCAAACGAAAAATTATTGGTCGTCAATTCATTAAGGTATTCGAATATGAAGCCACTGCAATGGGAACCGTGAATTTCCTCGTTCAAGGGACACTCTATCCCGATGTCATTGAAAGCCTGAGCGTCAACGGTCCGTCGGCAACCATCAAATCCCATCATAATGTGGGTGGACTCCCAAAGCGGATGAAATTTAAATTAATCGAACCCTTTCGGGAACTGTTCAAAGATGAAGTACGTCAATTAGGCTTGGAACTGGGGTTACCAGAATCTATTGTTTGGCGACAACCTTTTCCTGGTCCAGGCTTAGCCATTCGTATTCTTGGTGCCGTGACAGCGGAACGCTTAACGATCCTTCAGGATGCAGACGCAATTGTGCGAAAAGAAATTGAACTTGCAGGGTTATCTAGAAGCATTTGGCAATTCTTTGCAGTCTTGTTGCCGATACAAACCGTCGGCGTGATGGGTGATCAACGCACCTATGAATTTGTAGTGGCCATTCGTGCCGTCACCAGCACGGATGGTATGACAGCCGACTGGGCCGAAATTCCTCCAGACGTTTTAGGGAAAATGTCGAATCGAATTATTAATGAAGTTCACGGAGTCAACCGCGTAGTTTACGATATTAGCTCAAAACCACCTGCAACGATTGAGTGGGAATAATGCCGGTTTCAGAAACCAAAATGGTTCGCCTACAAAAAATTATTGCTGGCTCAGGAATCTCGTCAAGAAGGAAGGCAGAAGAATATATCCGACACGGCCTTGTGACGGTGAATGGCGAAACAGTCATGACTCTGGGGACAAAAGTTGACCCCCTCCATGATCATATTAAGGTTAATGGTCGTCACCTCAAGGCAAAGCTCCCGGATATGTTTGTCATGCTCAATAAACCGGTCGGCTATCTTTCGACGTTACATGATCCGGATGGCCGTCCAACCATAAAGCAACTCATGCCCAAGCCATCCTTACGATTATTTCCTGTAGGACGTCTGGATTTCGATAGTGAAGGGTTATTACTCCTCACGAATAACGGAGATATTGCCCAAGCCTGTCTCCATCCGACACATCACGTTCAAAAAACCTATCTCGTAAAAGTCAAAGGCGTGTTGGAGGATTCCCAGATCCAACAACTTCGTCGTGGGGTCGCGTTAGAAGATGGCCAAACAGCACCGGCAAAAGTGAAAAAGGCTGGGAAAGCTCAAGCCAATTCCTGGATTGAAATCAGCATCCACGAGGGAAGAAAACATCAAGTCAAACGCATGTTTGACCACATTGGCCATCCGGTGATTCGATTAAAACGTATTCAATTTGGACCATTGAATCTTGGGAAATTGCTTCCCGGCAAAACACGCTTCCTAACCGATAATGAAGCGAACGACCTTCGGCATTTATTGTCACTTTCAGGAACACCTTCTGGCACGGTACCCAAAACAAGTAAGCCACGTCTAAAAAACCCAAGGGCAACTCGCAGCAGCCAGCGTATCCGAAAAGTTAAAACGACATAATTTTTTGACGGAGTATTCATGAGTGTGATTTTCCGTGGTTTCGTGACTGAACATGACAAAGACCAGCAAGAGGCTTCATTGTGAGGCGCTCTCATCACTGCGGAGAATTATCTTCGGCTCAGGTGGGGCAAACAGTCACCTTGGCGGGTTGGGTGGCAAGCCGACGCGACCATGGGGGGGTAATATTTATTGATATTCGAGACCGTTATGGTCTCACTCAAATCGTCTTCGATTCCGAAGAGAACGCCCCTCTTCACACCATTGCGGATCGATTGAGAAACGAATATGTCATAGCCATAACGGGAATAGTCTCGGTGCGCCCTGAAGGATCGGACAATCCTCACCTTCCAACAGGGAGCATTGAAATTCGAGCCCAGACCCTTGACCTCCTCAATGAAGCCACGCCTTTGCCCTTTTCCATTGAAGATGATGTGCAGACCTCGGAATCACTGCGCCTGGAACACCGTTACCTAGATCTTCGTCGGCCAAAGATGCAAGAGCTCATTCAACTGCGGAGCCAAGTCTCACATCTCACTCGCAATTTCCTTCATGCGCGGCAATTCCTTGAGGTGGAAACACCGATTTTGACGAAAAGCACTCCTGAAGGCGCGCGCGATTATTTGGTGCCAAGCCGAGTCAATCCAGGAGATTTTTTCGCCCTGCCCCAATCTCCTCAACTTTTCAAACAAATTTTGATGATCGGTGGCATGGATCGTTACTTTCAAATTGCCCGGTGTTTTCGTGATGAAGACCT
>CP070628.1:224834-229530 GCA_020355985.1 Nitrospirota bacterium
ACCGTGGTTCCTCCCAGCAACGGGGGAGGTAGCGTAGAAAGACTCTTGGAGCCGGTTCCAGAGCAAGAGACCGTCCTCACTAGCAACACCGGACGTAGTGCAGAAAGAACCTTGGGCCCAGTACCCAATCAGGTCAAGAGGGAAAATGTTTCGGCATCTCCACGAAAACGGTCTCAGCTTTGGCAAGATTCTTCATTTGGCGAGGAAATTGAGTCTTTTCTACCTCGCTATCCAAGAAGCAGAAAAAAGTCAATCCTTATGGGGCTACTTGTTTTTATTTTGATAGTAGCTGCAGTTGTTGGCGGTGCACTCTGGCAATTTCAGGGTATCAATCCTCTTGAAATACTCGTTTACTGGCGAATGTAGTTCCCCCCCTTCCGTCGCCGATCTTCTCAAATGTAACTACAATCTGTTATTGGCTTGGCGGGGGAAGTCCTCTCCCTGGAAAGTCTGCATTAGGCGCAAAGATAATAGGTCATCCACCTGGAAGAATCGGTAGGGAAGCCATGGGACTGGCAATGCTTGAGAACATAAGGGTGGCGTCGACGGCCCAATCGATGAACGGTCCCGGGAAGATACCTAATATTAAGGTTCCGGCAATGCCAACGTAAACAGCAAGCTTGATGGGTAGGGGTGTGGTGATGGGAGAAGGGTCAGTGGGTTCGTTGATATACATCTTCTTGACAACGATCAGGTAGTAGTACATGGAGATAACAATATTGACGAGTCCGACTATCAGCAGGGTATACAGCTCTTGGTTCATGGCTGCGATGAATAAATAAATCTTGCCAATAAAGCCAGCCAGGGGGGGGACTCCAGCCAATGACAACAAAAAGAGGAGCATGGCGGCAGCTAAAAAAGGTGAGCGTCGATTCAAGCCATTGTAGTCTTCGATTTCATCACTCTTAATGACTCGGCTAACAGCAATGACTACTGCGAAGGCACCTAAATTCGCAAACATATACGTCAGCAAGTAAAACATAATGGCGTCACTGCCCTGCTTGGTTCCTGCCGCTAACCCAATCATAATATTCCCGATTTGCGCGATCCCAGAATAGGCCAGCAGTCGTTTGATGTTCTTTTGAGCAATAGCCACAATGTTGCCGTAGGTCATCGAAGCGATTGATGCTATCACGAAGAGTAGGACCCACATGGGTTTGAATGAAGCCAAAGCCACAAAAAACATTCTGAGCAGAATGGCCAGGGCAGCCACTTTTGGTGCAATGGACAAAAAGGCTGTGACGGGGGTGGGTGCACCTTGATAGGTATCAGGAATCCACGCATGAAAGGGCACTGCCCCGATTTTGAATCCCAATGCAGCAAAAATTAGAATGAATCCGATAGCTAACCCATAGCTACCTGATGTGCCAGCCATTTCTGAAAAGACGAGTGTTCCGGTTTCTCCATACACCAGGCTAATGCCATAGGCTAAGAGACCTGCAGCGAATACACCTAGGATAAAGAATTTCAATCCAGCTTCCGACGACCGTTGATCGTCTCGGAGATAAGCCACTAAGACGTAAAATCCAAAAGTGGAAAATTCCAAGGTGACAAAGACCGATAAAAGATCGTTCGAAGAGGCCATGAACATCATGCCGATCGCCGACATGAGGACCATGAAATAATATTCACCCTTAAAAAAGCGGAATTCACGCACATAATCAATCGATATAAAGAGAACCAGAGCGCTGGCTCCAACGATGATGATCTTGAAGAAGATGGCCAAAGGATCCAACACGTACATGTTTTTAAAGAGGGCGCCGGTCGTGCCGTTTTGGTCAAAACTCAAGAGCATCAAAGCTGTGATGCCTAGTCCGGCAATACTCAAATGCCCCAGTTGCTGATGCGTAATCTTCTTGAGGGAGAAATCAAGAGCAAGAATGACGCACAACCAGATTGTCAAGAAAATCTCGGGAAGCAATAAGAGGAGATCCGCGGCGGATAATGAGAGATTAAAAGTCATCATTTCGTTAGGCGTGCAACATAAGGTGAATTGGTTTGCTACAGGTCATCACGGAAGCAAACCCTGGGTATTTTGGGTGACTAAGGGTGCAACTTGGTTGATTCGGTCTAGCATGGGGCCAACTGTGGATTGCACAACATCGTAAAAATGTCCTGGAAAAATGCCTAAAATAATGCTGCAAGCGATCAGGAGAAGGAGTGGCATTCTGTCCACCCAATTTTTGGCATCACCCGCGTGAGCATATTCCGGATCCAATTTCCCATAAAACAAGCCTCGCATCATTTTGAACATATAGGCCATGGTGAGAACGATGCCAAGGACAGCTATGACCACTTGGAATGGATACTTATCCCAACTGCCCACAATAATCATGATTTCAGCAATGAAGTTGATAGTGCCAGGCATGCCGATTGATGCCATGCAGGCCACAATGAAGGCTCCGGCAATAAACGGCATTTTTTCTACAAGACCGCCCAATGAAGGAATATCTCTAGTGTGGGTTTGGTCATAGACCCAGCCCGCCATGGCAAACAACATGCTTGTGGCCAAAGCATGAGCAAACATATAAATCACTGCGCCAGATAGACTGATATAGTCCAAGGCGGCCATGCCCAAGAAGATGTACCCCATGTGGCTGGAACTGGAGTACCCGATCACATATTTGGTGTCTTTAGCGAAATAGGAGACCAAACCTCCATAAATAATACTGAAGACACACAGAATAGCTGCGATGTAGATCAGATCACGGGTGGTTTCAGGCAGGATTTCATAGGCCACTCGAATGATCGAAAAATGCCCGAGTTTCATCAGGACTCCAGCATGTAACATACTTGTGGCAGCTGGGGCTGCGGCGTGACCTACCGGCGACCAGGAATGTAAGGGCCAAATCGGAGCAATCGAGGCGAAGCCAAAAAAGATCAGGATCCAAATGATGGTGGCCAGTGTATCAGGGAATTGGGCTTGTTCACGGAGGACTAAAATATCAAATGTATGCAACCCGGACATGTGGTAAATAAGCAGGATGCCCATCAATGCCATCACGGCACCCGCTGACAAAAAGAGTGTCAGCTTCATGGCCGCATATTCCTTGCTGTTGGAGCCGAAATTGAAAATGAAATTGACGGAATCGCGAAGTTTCAGCCCTTCGGGGTCGGTCATCGAGAGGTAGCCTTTGGTATGGCTTCCCCACACCCCCAACAATAAATACATGGGCAGCACAGACATTTCGTAGAAGAAATACAGGAAGAACAGATCCAGGGACATAAAGACCCCGATCGTCGCGGCCGCGAGGATCAAAAGGAAGATATAAAATTCCTTGGTTCGGTCCTTGATATGCCAGGACACGAATATACCCGCGAACAACAGGATGGCCGAGGCAAAAACGAGTGGCCCTCCGATTCCATCAACTCCGACATAAAAGGCAATCCCGAGTTCTTCCGACCAGGCAAATCGCTGGACAAATTGGAATCCCCCCTTTGCCGTATCATAGGCAAAGAACATATAGAACGAAGCTAGGAGACTAAGCCCGGCAGAAATCGCGGCAGTCATCCGCACTAGCATCTCTTCCTGGCGAGGAATGAAGATTAAGGCAATAGACCCAAGAAATGGGGCAAAGAGAATAATTAATAAGGAATATTCACCCATATCACTATCAGTTCTTCATTATTTCAATTTCAGGAGAAAGAGATGAGCCGTCATATTGAGCGGTGGCCATCCCCGGTTCTAAGCGTTCAACGACTGCTTGAACTGATCCGTTGATCATCCGCAAAAATGGAGAGGGATATAAACCGATCCAAAAAATCATGACAGAAAGGGAAACGCCAATCGCCCATTCCCGGGTATTTAAGTCAGGGATCACAGCGGGCAAATTTTCTTTCAATGGGCCAAAAATGGCCCGCTCGTAAAACCACAGGAAATAGGCAGCAGCAAAGATGACACCGGTGACCGCAATGGCTCCATAGACCCACCAGGCTTGAAAGGCGCCAAGTAAAATGAGGAATTCACCAATAAATCCATTGGTTCCTGGCAGTCCAATGGAAGCCATGCCGATAATCAGAAAGAATGTCGCTAACAACGGCATTTTTTTCGCAAGACCCGTGCATTGCCGTACATCAGTATGCCCCAATCGTTCGTACATAAACCCCGCTAAAAAAAATAGCCCGGCCGTACTAAAACCTAAATTAATCATGGTAATCAGGCTGCCTTGGATACCTTGAAAATTCAATGCAAACAACCCAATCACCACAAATCCCAAATGACTGATGCTGCTGAAGACCAGTAATCGTCGAAAATCAGGTTGAATGATGGCCACAATGGCTCCGTACACAATGGCTGCGAGCCCAAGTATCATGAGTATCGCTACTACGGTCTGGTTTCGGGAGGCATCGGGAAGCAAGGGCATGGAAAATCTAAGAAAACCATAAGTGCCCATTTTGATTCCCGCTAGCATCACCGACATAGGTATCGGACCCTGGACCAATGCCTCTGGTAGCCATGAATGAAAGGGGAACACGGGAGCTTTAAAGGCCAGACCTAAGAAGATCAACCAGAAAATTAAGAGCTGTTGGCTAAGGGGAATATGTACGGAAAGCAGATCAATAAAATCAAAACTGTAAACCTGTTTCGCTTCAAAATAATTCAGGCTCAGGAGGCAAAAACCTACCAACATGAAGACGCTGCCCAACAGGGTATAGAGCACATATTTCAAGGCTGCGTAGTGACAATCTTTCCCAG
>CP070628.1:229630-232952 GCA_020355985.1 Nitrospirota bacterium
CTGTAATGAAGGACACCATGTACTTGTTCATGGTTAATTGGTAAAGTGGTAGGTACCGTTTTGATATTTAGGTTTGGGTATGAGTATGTTCCAGCTGGTCATAGAGATGAAAGAAAAATTGTTCCAACCCGATTTGCATGTTCAGATTCCGTTGTTGGCTCCGTTCAAGTTGATGTAATTCCTGTGAGAGCTCAATAATTGCAGACGGGGTTATCCGCTCTGCTAACTGGCGAAGTGCCGGTTCTTGATCACGATAGAGCATAGGAGAATTTGATTCCTCTAAACAGAGCAAGAGCAGATCGCGGAGGCCTTGCTGAAACCAATGGATCGCTTCTGGTATTTGGTTAGATTTAACCAGACTTTCGCTGATGTCAAAGACCTGTGTGGCAGATGTGAGATGTTCCCCAAATAACAAGGCCCAGTATTGACGAAGCTTGACCTTCAATTCCTCAGGGTCGAGGTGAAGGGCTTGTCCCAGTCGGCCTTCCGAGAAGGTGGCAATCAGCTTGGCATCGCTTGGCTCCATGGATGAATGCTGCCGAAGAAATTTATCGATGGCATCGACAGGAAGAGGGGAAAATCGAAGAGCAATACATCGAGATCGAATAGTCGGCAAGAGATGTTCTGGACGACTCGAGACAAGGAGAAAGAGACAATGATCTGGTGGATCTTCCAGGGTTTTCAGTAAGGCATTCGCGGCCTCTGTAGTCATCCTATCAGCTTCATCTATGAGACAGACCTTGTGGGATCCGAGGAGTGGGCGATAAATGACCAAGTGTTCGATGGCACGAATTTGGTCGATTTTTATTTTGGGATTCTGCTTTTGCCCATCTTCTGGCTCAACAATCAAGCAATCGGGATGGATGGCTTGTTCAATTTGGTGACACGATCGACAGGTGCCACAGGCATCAGGTGTCGAATCGAACTGTGGATTTTCACAGTGGAGTAATTGGGTGAGGGCCATCGCGGTTTGACGTTTCCCGATAGCTGGTTCGCCATGGAAGAGATAGGCATGCCCAAGGTGGTTGGTCTTCACAGCGGTCTGAAGCCATTTAATGGGGCGATGATTTCCAATGATCGTGCTAAATGGCATAATTGAGAACTGTTTCCAAGTTAAGCCTTCATTTTTGAGGAAGAACGAGTTACACCGAAAGAACTCTTCTTGTGGATAATAGCTTCAGTCATTGATCCAATTTGGGCGGACAGGGTATGAGGCAATTTTGTGGCATCAATTTTTTTGATTCGCTTGGGATACTCTTTTGCCAAGGCCAAAAATCCACGACGGACTCGTTGATGAAAGCTAAGTGATTCGTGATCCAGTCGATTGTGTTCAATTGACCGTTTTCGTCTTGCTAACCCCTCTTCAACCGGGAGGTCAAGGAAAAAAGTAAGATGAGGCTGAAGGCCATTTGCAATAAACCGCTGGGCCTCCTTGAGAAATGTCTTATCAAGACCACGAGCATACCCCTGATAGGCTAGGGTAGAGTCAAAAAACCGATCACAGAGTACAATCATCCCCTTCGCCAATGCTGGTTGAATCACATGTACGACATGTTGGGACCGAGCGGCGAGAATTAACATCGATTCACAGGATGGTGTGATGGATTCCATATGATCTTTGGCTTTGGATGAAGTCAGCAATAATTTGCGAATGGCTTCAGCCAGAGGTGTGCCACCGGGCTCCCGGGTTTCGAGAACTTGGTAACCCTGTGCCCGCAGTGATCGAGCAAGTCGTCGACATTGGGTAGTCTTCCCGCAACCTTCCGTGCCTTCGAAGGTGATAAACGCTCCGCTTAATGATCGCGATTTTTTTGTTCGTGGGCTTCTGGATTCCATTAAAATGTCCCTCTTTGCCCATAGTCTAAGTCATTGAAATTTGAAAGAAAAGTCTTGCCGGCACCTTGTTGGAATTGTAAGATGCCCTATGGGCGTCTTTCTGCAATTTTTTTTTAGTGGTACCCTATCTTTGAAGGATTAAGGCTCGCCATTTTCAATGAACACCCTTCGCGCTTCTCTTAAACGGTACTTCATCACGGGTCTGCTGGTTATTACCCCTATTTGGGGAACCATTCTCATTTTAAAAACTCTGTTTGTCACGGTGGATAGCATTCTCGGGACTGCCTTAGCGGATTTGGTCCTTCCTGATTATTACTTCCCAGGTCTCGGGATCATGGCCCTAGTGTTGCTTATCTTGTTAGCGGGTATCCTGGCCACGAATTTTTTGGGGAGAAGGATGGTGAGCCGCTGGGAGGAGTTTTTGGATCGAGTACCCATTGTGCGAGGTATTTATGCCACGTTGAAATCCATGATGGATATCTTATCCTTTAAACAGCGAGAAAAATATGACAAAGTGGTGATGATCCAGTTTCCCAAAAATGGGAATTATTGCCTAGCATTTGTGACGGGGGGGACCAGGGAAGAAATTCAATGTTTAGCACCGGAACCATTGGTTCATGTCTTTGTGCCGACTTCCCCTAATCCAACCTCTGGGTATTTTTTATTAGTGCCTGAAACGGAAGTTGTTCCAGTGGAAATGAGTGTGGAAGAGGCCATGAAATTAATTGTATCCGGTGGATTCTATTCGCCCCAAGAAAAAACCGCCGGAATTGAACTTGCTCGAAAAACGAGTACAATGACTTTTAAGCAATCATCGAAAGTTTCCACGCCCTAAATGGCTCATAGTTACACCTACATTTTGGTTTCATGAGTAGTCAAGGGAGCACATCGGTCATCATTCTTGCCGCAGGGCAGGGCACTCGAATGAAATCCACTTTGCCCAAAGTGTTGCATGGTGTCGCCGGACGGCCAATGTTGGGGTATGCGATGTCCTTAGCGCGCCATCTGGCAACCAACAATGTTGCGGTTGTGGTTGGTCACGGAGTCGATCAGGTTCGAGACTATTTGGTACAGGAAAAAGCACAATTTGATCCCTTTCTTGTCGTGGAACAAACTCAGCAATTAGGGACTGGACATGCGGTTCAACAAGCCTTTCCTGCACTCAAAGGGCATTCTTCGCAGGTGGCAAGCCAATATGTGATTTTGAATGGAGATACTCCCTTATTAACTACAAAAACCGTATCGGCCTTAGTGAATTATCATCATTTAGAAGGCGCCACGCTCACGTTGTTAACCACGGTCTTGTCTGATCCAAGTGGATATGGACGAGTTATACGTGGAAAAGAAGGGGTGGTTTGTCGGGTTGTCGAAGATCGAGATGCTTCACCTGGAGAAAAACAGGTATCCGAAATTAATGTGGGTACCTATGTTGTCGAAGCAGAATTTCTTGAAAAAGCCCTTGGGCAATTACATCCTCAAAATGTAC
>CP070628.1:233052-239881 GCA_020355985.1 Nitrospirota bacterium
ATTCTCATCCTGCTCCTTCTACAAAGACCCATAAGTGCACGGACGCCGCCCACTAGCAAGAAGAACTCAACCCCGTATAGTTTTTTTAGGGGAAAAGTGGAGAATAATAATGGCTCGGCCCACATGTACCTTTAATTCTGTTTTTTGTGGCCTTTTCAAGAAAGAAAAGTCTGTTACACTAATTTCAATAAGAAAATTCCATTGTTTTTTTAAACGTCACAATGAGGAGGACAGCATGGCAAAAAAACCATTGGCATTCGTGTTCGCATTGTTTTTGGTCATGGGAATGTCGAGCATGGCGTTAGGGGCTCATGATAGCACGGGTCCGGGTTGCGGCCTGGGGAAATTAGCCTGGCAAGACTACCAAAATAAACATAACATTGCCCCTCAGGTTGCAATGGCCACAACGAATGGTACGTTTGGTTCTCAAACCTTCGGCATCAGCAGTGGCACCTCCGGCTGTTCAAATGATGGCCAACTTTTTACATCAGAGAAAGTTAATGTGTTTACGGCCATGAATTTCGATAACTTGTCACAAGAAATGGCGCAGGGCCAAGGTGAACATTTGACGTCATTGGCTACACTGATGGGCATTCCTGAAGAAAATCATCAGGAATTTTTTGCAATGACACAGGAGAATTATACAACCCTCGTTCAAGCTGGAGAAACATCTCCAAAGGCCGTAGTGAAGGCGATTCATGACGCCATGTCAGGCCATATTGTTTTGGCGCAAGCCACTACAATTAAATAGATCCTGTTAGGCTCCGGCTTTTTAAGCCGGAGCCTTTTCTTTTCTCATTTGTCTCTCCCCGCATGTGGTAATACGCCTTTTTATTGGCTTTTGGCTATTTTCTTTCCATTTTTTTGTAGCCACCACACAAGGGGCAACCCCACCATATCTTCAAGAACTGGTTGAGCAAGCCGTCAGGGACAAGCTCTACGAGCAACGCTCTTGGCATCTCTTACTCCATTACCGGAAAAACTTCGTTGGTGGTCACACCAGCGAAGTCGACGATCCAGGATTTTTCCTGGCAGACAATGGAAAGACTGATCCCGAAGCGGAATTAAAGGCCACCCTTACCTTCTTTTTTTCCAATGCATTGGTGGGTCGATCACAACAACCTGCGCAATGCGCGTTTGTCGCCCGCTATCACTGGCTTAACGAAAAATTGAAATTTGACGAAACCAAACTCCCTCCCCGCCCATGTGAACGTTTTCATCAATGGTTTGATGAGTTTGATGCCGAATATATTTCCATGATTTTCCCCTCAGCTTACATGGGGAATCCCGCTTCCATGTTTGGCCACACCTTTCTCCGAGTTGATCCAAAAGACCAAACCGAACAAACACGGATTCTGGCCTATACGATCAACTATGCAGCAGAGGTGCCGCCCAATCCAGGAATCGAATACGCCTATAAAGGAATTTTTGGAAGATATAAAGGATTTTTCTCGACCATACCCTATTATTTGAAAGTGCAGGAATACCGAGATATTGAGAATCGAGATATTTGGGAATACCGCCTCAATTTTTCTCCAAAACAAATTGATCGGCTGCTCATGCATGCCTGGGAATTGGGCAATGCCTATTTTGATTATTTCTTTTTTAAAGAAAATTGTGCCTATCATATTCTTTCCCTATTGGAAGTGGCTGACCCTTCACTCCGTCTCACTGAACGGTTTCATTTCTGGACGATTCCGGCAGATACCATACGCCTCTTGGTCAAAAATCAAGGTCTGGTGGGAGAAGTTTCTTATCGACCAGCACGAAGCACACAACTCAAGCGGAAGCGAGAAATTATTAGCCAGAAAGAGCGCCAATGGATAGCTCAACTGGTAGAAGACCCATCTGTTTCCCAACATGAGGAATTTTTGGCTTTCTCCACGGAAGAGCAGGCTTCTCTGTTGGACGTTGCCTCAGATTTCTTGCGTTACCAAAGTTTGACCGACAAAGATAAAGCTGAGAAATATAAAAAGAGCAATCACGCGGTGTTGGTGGAGCGTAGCAAACGAAGAATACCTTCTTCCCCGTTTCAGGTTACTCCACTGACTCCTTCCCCTGAACACGGACATGAATCCTTCCGAGTCGGAACCGGGGGGGGCTGGAGAAACCACGAGATGTTCGAAGAAATTAGCTTCCGAGCCGTTTATCACGATTTATTGGACCCTGACCCAGGGTACACATTAGATTCTCAAATTGTCTTAGGGGATCTTGGGCTTAGACATTATCATTCTAGAAACCAATTTCGAGTGGAACGTTTTACTCTGGCCAATATCATTTCCTTAGCCCCTGTTGATTCGTGGTTTCAATCGCCTTCATGGAAAATCAACGTTGGAATGGACACGGTCAAATTCCATTCCTGTGATCTGTGTTCCAACGGCCATTTCAATGGTGGGATCGGAGGAGCAGTGGAGACTCAATTTCTGCAAAGAGAAGTCTTTTTTTTATTTGGAGAATTGGACGCGAATGTAAGTGGGGCCTATGACAAGAATTACCGAGCAGGCGGCGGCGTGTCTGGCGGAGTCATGGCGAACGTGACCGATAACTGGAAATGGCTCGTATCAGCAAGCTATATGGGTTATCCTCTTGGAGATCGATCGGATGATACACCTATTTCGGTAGGTCAACGATGGACGTTCGCCAAAAATTTCGCTTTTCGAACGACCTACACTCACCACGACGCGGACAATGAAGTCTTTGCTGTATTTCACGGGTATTTTTAACCCTCAAAAAGACTAGGCAAACCAAAACCTTATTTTAACACCATTACTGAGCTCGAGCTGATGCGGATAATCAGGAAAGGTCAAATTCAAGGCAGGAAGGTCAAGGCCCTCAATGTAGCCGAACAATTCTATGCTTTGGCTTCCTAATCTCGTCCCCAATGAAATAATTCCCCCAAAAACTCATTCAAGCCAAAAATTGTTCCACTATCGCAGGGTCTCCTCTTACGATGTCGTTTTGACCATGTTGCAGGAAATTTGGAGATATTTCCCAATCTGTCTTGTCTCTATTTGAGTTGATATTAATTCCGTTAATGGTGAAAGGCAGATGGACAACATTAGCCTAATCCTTCTCTGTTGAATTATTATAGGAAGTAATGGTTAGCCCTCGATCGACAATCGTGATCGTTGTCAACAAAAACGCTGTGAGCCAACAATGAGTTTAGAAGATGAATTTTGCGATATTCTGAAGAAGGCCAGATTTGGGCAAGGGCAGGGTCTGGCTGCGTTAGCCGAGCTTACGCAGATCGAGCCTTCAGACCTGGAAAGGCTGGAGAAAGGCCAGCGGCTACCGACTAAGGGGGAAATTCAACATATCTGTCAGGCCTTGCACTTGCGATTACATTCCTTAGTGGCCATCACGCTTGATGGCTGGGTTCCGCAACCCCAGCCGGAATGGACAACCGAAGATGACATGGTGGAAACCATCAGAGGCGATATTGGCGGCTATGAAGTCAAAGGGTATCTTCTGACAGATCCTGAGACCAAACAAACCCTTATGATTGATACCGGGTATAATGCTCAACAGATGTTGGCAACGATCAAAAAACGAGAGTTGACTTTAATCGGTGTGGGATTGACCCATGGTCACGCCGACCATGCAGGAGGCTTGGAAGAGATCTTGGCGGAATGGCCGGTGCCGGTCTATTTGGGCAACGGAGATTTTGATTTGCTCCCATGGAAACCCGACCCTGCCTCGTTAAGGATTCCGACCGACCATCACATGATTGCACTCGGAGAATTAACGGTGGAATGCCTGGCCACTCCAGGCCACACACCAGGTGGGTTTTGTTATCTCACCTCACGAAAAGGGCAAGTTCTTTGTTTTGTGGGAGACACGCTATTTGCTGGTTCGGTTGGCCGATCTAATCCCTTTTCTTTGTACCCTCAACACCTGCAATCGGTCCGTCAAACTTTGTTACACTTACCTAAAGACACGGTCCTGTTTCCTGGCCACGGTCCTTCCACCACGGTGGCGGAAGAACAGACGCACAATCCCTTTGGATAACCTAAAAATCGACTAGATCCCCGTTTCCTCGACGAGATATTCATCACCATGTCCCACCCTTTCCAAGATGATCCCCGTTTACCAGATGACCAAGAACCGAATTCGACGGCACTCCCTCCAACCGATCCTTCTTTATCGGATACGTCAGAATCGACTCCTCAAGGTTCTCTCATCAGACCCATCGCGAAAGAAGATGTCATTCGGCAACCCCTGCTGACCAATTCTCATGGCGTCACCTGGCGATCCAATCCCCCTTCATCAGAGAACGAACAACGGGAGTTTTTGTCGTATCATGAACCTCTCCCACCACCCAGTACCTTTTCGGCTTGGGGCCTGCCCATCCTACTTTTCGGCCTCACGGTGTTTACTACCCTATGGGCTGGGGCCTACCAGGTTAATACGAAACCAATTACAGGCGCCTGGGACTTTCTCACCAAATATCCTGATTCTTTGTTAAATGGTTTACCTTTCGCAGCAACTCTCCTAGGCATTTTGGTCATCCATGAACTGGGGCACTACATAATGGCACGCATCCATCGTGTGCCCGCGTCTTTTCCACTTTTCATCCCTGGACCCCCACAATTCATTGGGACCTTCGGGGCCGTCATTCGCATGCGCTCCCCCATTATGAAACGGCAAGCATTGTTCGACATTGGCGTGGCCGGACCAATTGCAGGATTTATTGCTGCTGTGGTTGCCATAATCGTCGGACTCTCATTTTCATATGTCACTCCCAAAGAACATGTCTTCGGCCTCCAACTGGGAGAACCCCTTCTCTTGCAAGGATTTGCCTGGCTCATGTTTGGTCCCATTCCACCTACACATGACCTGGTTCTGCATCCGATTGCTTTTGCTGCCTGGTTTGGGTTTTTCGTGACCGCTATTAATCTGTTACCTTTGGGACAACTAGATGGTGGGCATGTGGCATTTGCAGTTCTTGGGCGGCAACAACGGCAGTTGGCGTATGCCACCGTTCCCATTCTAATATACCTGGGCCTCACAGGTTGGCCTGGATGGATTGTCTGGGTAGGGATGGCAGGCATCGTTGGCCTGGCCCATCCTCCGGTCACCGATCCGGATATCCGTTTAGGAAAAGGCCGGCGGTGGGTCGCCTGGGGAGCCCTTATCATTTTTATTATCACATTTGCGCCGGTTCCTTTTTCGGTAGGTTGAAACTTGAGAGTCTTCTATTTTATAAAACCTTCTCATTCAGAAGGGTTTTTTGTATTTTGCAGAATACCTAAAACCCAATCCGAATCTATTTCCCACTAACAGGATCCCTCCAAGATGGCGTTTCAGGATTCCCACTTAAGCACCTACATTCAAGAGCAGCGTTCTAATTTTGAAGATATGTTAGGGCAGATGGTGGAAACACCTTCTGTAAGTTCAGACCCAGATAAAGCATCAGATATGCAAAAGATGGCTGAACTGGCTGTGGAGCATCTTGAGCAATTCGGCGCACGTGCAACGATCGTTAACACCAAAGGGTACCCCAGTGTAGCGGGAGAATGGTGGGCGGGACGGCAATACCCCTCAGTCACCATTTATAATCACTTGGATGTTCAGCCGGCTCTGGAACCGGAATGGCGACAGTCCCCATTTACCTTTCACAAAGACGGCGACCGATATTGTGGCCGTGGCACAACTGATGACAAAGGCCCGGCACTCGCCGCCATGTTTGCAGCACGATTCGCCAGAGAAGCTGGCATTCCTCTCAATATTCGTGTCCTCTGGGAATTAGAAGAAGAAATTGGCAGCCCCAATTTTTCCGAAGTCTTAAAGAAATCAAAAATGGTTCCCCCATCCGATTCAGTGTTGGTTTCGGATACGATTTGGGTTGCGAAAAATCGTCCCGCCCTCTCCTGTGGGCTGCGGGGTCTGTTAACGGCTCGAATGGTTCTTCGCACGGGAGAAAACGACGTGCATTCAGGCCTCGTCGGAGGTGGGGCTCGCAATCCCCTAGTAGAATTGTGTGATGCAGCCTACTCCTGCCTAGATGCTAAAACCGGTCGAGTGAAGATCCCAGGGTTTTACGATGATGTGGTGCCACCCTCTCGAACGGAAATGAAAGACTTCGTGGCCTCAGGCTTTCAAGTACGGAAGTTTAAAGAAGCCTATCAACTACGCTCACTGCGAACCTCAGACCCTAAGGATTTGCTTAAACGCATTTGGGCCTGGCCGACCTTTGAGGTGCATGGCTTACTTGGCGGACACACGGGACCTGGCGTGAAAACCATTGTTCCCGCTTGGGGAGAACTCAAAGTCAGCATGCGTTTGGTCCCTAATCAGAAACCCCAAAAGATCTTCCGTCTGTTAAAAAAGCATCTCCGTGAGCGCAACCCGGATATCGAAGGAATCAACGATGGGGCCCTGGAACCCTATCGTGGTATTTCAGAAGGTCCCTATGCCGAAGCATTACAAAATGCGGTCGAACAAGGTTTTGGTCGTCGCCCGGTGTTCGTCAGAGAAGGTGGGTCAATCGGAGCAGTCGCCACGTTACAACGAACCTGGAAAGTTCCCATTTTATTTATGGGTCTCAGTCTACCCGAACATGGTTACCATGCACCAAATGAAAACTTCGACTGGGGCCAAGCCTCAGGGGGCATGCACGCCTTCGTGGAATATTTCCGCGCTTTAAGTCGGATGTAACTCATCACTCCAGAAGAACAGCCCCCCATAAGGGGCCAGACTCGACTTATTTCCCCAAATTTACAATTGTCAAGTTATGTTGAATTAAGTCGAGTCTGACCCCTTATGGGGGGAGTCTGTTCATTTGGAGTGATGAGTTACATCCGACTTAAAGCGCGGAAATATTCCACGA
>CP070628.1:239981-243251 GCA_020355985.1 Nitrospirota bacterium
ATGGGGGCACCCAAGAGGGTCCATTGTTCATCAAGTTTCCATTTCAGGAGCGGGACGTAATTGGCAAAATGGATATCATTCCACTGAAACCGGGATCCCGAAGAAAAATCATAATGGTTAAAATCATAGGAAGCGATGTTGACGAGGCTGAACTCAGGCGTAAATTCAACCTCCCCATTGAACAGGAATCGGAACCCGTCACGGCTGAAATCGCCCCTGTTATCGATGTCGGTGTTAAAAATATGCCCGTAGCCAGCATAAAACCGGAACGGTTTTGTGACTTGTTCCGGCTCAATATTCACGACGGCGACTTGAGCCGAAAGCGGCCCGATAAAACAAAGGGATAGAAGGGCTACCAGCGCTGTGGGAAGGAGTGATCGGGAACCGTACATGAAATTGTCCTTTCTTAATAATGCAGAGATTGTCTTTTGTGGTCACCGTGGGAAACCAAAAAGAGAAAGACCTAATGCTGACATACTCCCAATGGTAAAGCAATGAGTGCGACCCTGATAAATTGGTTCATAAATTTGTCTCCTTTTTTAATCTAGCTTACTCGGAATAGCGTGTTTCAATGCCTGGTTTTTCAGCAGCATCCGATGGCCTGATGTCAAAGTTACCAACAATTGAGCGAGGGAAATAAATTGAGGAAGGCAAAGGTTTTGAGCTGGTTAAATTCCCTTATGGTCAAAATACTCCAACCCCGCTGATGAAATACAGGAAAACGAACCCGCCCGATTTCCAGAAACAGACTTAAAACAGACTTTACGGGAAAGGGGGTGCTGGCGAGAATGACCTAAGTCGTTGATTTAATTGGTGGGCCGTACAGGGATCGAACCTGTGGCCCGCTGATTAAGAGTTAGTCGATCACTAATCTAACTTAATATAGGAATATGCTAGAAACCCTTTCCCATCAAACGCATTCCCTGGATCTTTCTTCTTCCGTGATTTCTCGATTTCTCTCCCAATAGGATTTAAAACAGGTTTCGCACCAGGCTTGAGATGTTCCCTCACTCATGGAGGAAGCATTTGTGTAAAAGAGGGGCTCCGATAGAAAGGACCATCGTTGTTCACGTTCAGGGGTTGTACCAAATCGGCGGCAGCAAGTGAAAAACTAACAATGATAAGTGAAAAATTACTTGTCATGATTTTGAAGTTTTTACTGTAGATACAAGCATTGCGATTAATTCCTTACAATCAGACTGTAAAGTCATAAACTGATGCTCACTGATAAAGTCCGTATCCTTTAACAAGCACATCCAATATTCCGTTTCATTCGCCTCCTTCAATGAAATACTCATTTTGCTCGTAAAATCAGCTCTGCTTTGGCCAAACTCCGCCTCACGAATAAGTGCACCAATAGCCGTACCACTGCGAAGTACTTGTTTGCTCAATACAAACTCTTTTTTATCACGCCGCAGATATTGAGATAACTTCACAATCCGAATGGCAAATGCATAACTCTTATCTTTGAGCGGATTATCGTTCATATTTTTAATTGTTCATTGTTCCCTGTTCATTTCTCTGTCTTCTCAAAATCCATTTTTCATTTTTAGTTTTTCATTTATTTCGGCGTGTACCAAATTGGTGAAGTGTAGGCGCGTTCCTGCGTGATCATTGGTACCTCGGGAGGCATCTTGACGTTGAAGCGCTTGGCTTCGTAGGCGGTCCAGCGCGGCGTGGGTATTTCAATCACACGCGCGTAATAGACTGCGGGTTCTTTAGGATCGAAATCCGGATCGGTCCAAACCGTGATCAATTCGGAGTCACCGATGGTATTGGTCCAGATGGCATTTTTCACATCCACCGTGTTGCCCACCGGGGTCAGTTTGCCTTTGCCATCAAGTTTTCGTTTGTCCGCATCACCCCAAACCACGTCATAGACTTTTTCATAACGCTTGCCCTTGCTGTCGAGCCACCCTTTGACGATTTGAATGCGGTCCAAATTGCCGGAAAGCGGATCCTTGAGGGCAGCTACGAGAAAGGAAGGCGCCTTGCCTGCGGGCGCTTGTCGCAGGTCGCCCCCCATTGGGACGCCTTTGGAATATCCGACGGCGGCAGGAAGGCGGTTTTGTGCATCAGCCGCCGTAAAGTCCCATCCACCGAAGAAGCGGACCAGCATCCGCGAACCGGTGGTGGCATACGTCTCTTTACGCATCATGGCATCCCAGATGGCTTTGCGCGTGTTTTCCTTGGCCCACACGCCGGCATAGCCAGAGGAGACCATTGACCATCCTTCATATTTCTTATCACCAACTTGCGCCATCGGATGTTCATACCGCTTGGGATTCGGCTCGGCTCCGGAATGTTTCCCGAAAAAATTCTCTTCCTCTGCAGTGGCGAGCCCGGTGTGGCTGTCGGTGGACCCGATCATGCCGAACTTGTAGGGATTGACTCCCAGTTCTTGTTCGAGTTGAAGACCAAGCTGCAGGGCTGAACGGGCATACTCATATTGCAGCATATCCTTTTTCTTCTCCACGCTGAGATCCAGGTTCCCCTGATCCCATGTTTCGTAATCGGCGAACTCATCATTTGGTGAGAGAAAAGGATGCGTCTCGCCATCACCTTTGATCTGGGTGGCCTCGTATAATGGTTCCCATTTTGCGCGTGTTTGAACATAGTCCAGATCCACCTTCTTGTCGGTGAACGACTCAATATACGGGAACATAATGCCGTTGCTCAGATTCCCGTTGTGGGCAATGGCAAGAATTCGTCCCCCGGTTTTGTCCTCGTACTTCTGCATCCACTCCCAAAGATCGCGTGGGTTGTCGCTGCCTAACGGCTTGAGCGTGGTATAGGGCTCCATACGCCCGGCCTTCTTTTCGCCATCCCGGTAGATCAGGACACGATGAAGATTGTTGCCTCCCGTATTGGAGGTCCATTCCCAACCAATGAATGCCGTAAAGCGGCCCGGGTCATTGTATTTCTCGGCGGCCTGGATCGTCTCTTCCCACGCGGATCGGTAGGCTTCGCTTCCCGGGAGCGAGGCCAAGGCCGGAGGAAACTTGTTCTGGCTGAATGCAACGATAATCTCAACGGCAGCCTGCACCCCTTCTTGCCCGCCGGCCTGGACCATGTCGTACCACTTTTTACCGGTGGGATCACCCAGCATCGATGGCTCACCGGAAAAGAGTCTCGGAAAAAAGCCCATGTTGTCGGAATGGTCAGCCACAACCAGAAAGTCCAGGGGCCTGGACAGTTTGACCTGTAGACCGGTCGAGGAGGTCAGTTCTTCTCCTCGGGCAAAGCGGTAAGCATCCTCCGGAGTCAGCC
>CP070628.1:243351-245976 GCA_020355985.1 Nitrospirota bacterium
GTTCCAGGTTGATGGCTGGTATTCGTGACACCCTGTGATCCTTTCATCTAGTTCAGAGTGAAAATATTTCCATCTAGGGTTTCGTAGTAATACAATGACTGTGCCAAACAACGAAAAATTATAAGATGTTGTTTTAATAGAATATTTAATGTTTAAGGTGTCTTTCATGACAACGAATTTTCGTGTAAGACGAAAATTAATTGCACATACACGAAATTTCGTTTATGTTTTCAACTATGGATACAGCTAACGAAACGACCAAACCCGAGGGCCCAACACCTATCACATTAGATTCCCTCAAATGTCTGGTGTTGGACATTGCCCAGCAACGTTCACTCAATGATTTGTTGTGGCTCATCGTGCGTCGTTTGGCAGATCGTCCCACGGTCGTTCTGGCCAGAATTTGGCTGATTCGACCCGGCGACATCTGTGCGACCTGCCGGTTTAAAGACAAATGTCCCGATCAGACGGAGTGTCTACATCTGGTGGCGAGTGCGGGGCGATCGGGTTTTGCGGACAAAACGGAATGGTCCAACACGAATGGCTACTTTGCGCGATTCCCGTTGGGCGTCTGTAAAGTAGGACGGATTGGAAAAACTGGGGAGCAGCTCGTTATTAATGAATTAGAAAACAATCTGGAATGGATCGCCAAACCGGAGTGGGCCAAGCAAGAAGGCATCCGTGGGTTTCACGGGCAGCCTATTATTTACAAAGGAGAAATCTTAGGGGTGTTGGCTGTATTTGACCGAGAGCCTGTCACCCATGAAGCCACCATCTGGTTCCGCATGATTGCCGATCATGTGGGGGTGGCCATCGCCAACGCACGTGCGTTCGAAGAAATCGAAAAGCTCAAAGCCCAATTGGAATTGGAAAATACCTTCCTCAAAGAAGAAGTCTTGGAAGCACAGAACTTTGGCGAGATTGTCGGCCAGAGTCCGGCCATCGCCAATCTGGTGGAACAAATCGAACTGGTGGCGCCCACCGATGCCACCGCGCTGATTTCCGGTGAGTCGGGAACGGGGAAAGAATTGGTCGCGCGCGAAATTCATCGCCGCAGCAAACGCAAAGACCATCCGCTTGTGCGCGTCAATTGTGCATCGATTCCCAGAGAACTCTATGAAAGCGAATTTTTCGGTCATGTCAAGGGCGCTTTTACGGGCGCACTCAAAGATCGCGCCGGACGATTTCAAGCCGCTGATGGCGGCACGCTGTTTCTGGATGAAGTCGGAGAAATTCCCTTGGAGATGCAAAGCAAGTTGTTGCGTGTGATTCAGGAAGGCGAATATGAACGGGTAGGGGAGGAAGCCACGCGGAAAGTGAATGTCCGTATTATCGCGGCCACCAACCGAAAACTCGCGCAAGAAGTCGAAGCCAAGCGCTTTCGACAAGATCTCTATTACCGGTTGAACGTGTTCCCCATTGAAGTCGCCCCACTGCGAAACCGCAAGGAAGACATCCCCCTGTTGGCTGCCAGGTTCATGGTCCACGTCCGAAAGAAACTGAATTGTGCGGGAAGAGAATTAACCCAAGCCGAAGTCTTGAAATTACAAAACTATCATTGGCCGGGCAACGTGCGGGAATTGCAGAATATTATTGAACGCGCGGTGATCTCTTCCCGATGCGGATCAGTGAAATTCGATCTGCCGATACCACAAGCCAGTGGTGCGTCACTCAAAACCCCTATCAAGAAAAATGGAGATAATCCCAAAGAAGTGCTCACCGAAGAAGACATGCGCCTGCGCGAAAAGGCGAATATCGAATCCGCCTTAAAACAAACCGACTGGAAAATCTATGGCACCGGCGGGGCAGCCGAACTTCTGGGCCTCAAACCCACCACCCTCCTCTCCCGCATCAAAAAAATGGGGATTAAAAATCTAGCCTGAAAGGAAAAAATGTTTAGCTGCTCAGAGAAAGATAACGATTGGAACAAAAGGTATCATGAACCTTTAATATGACTCTGATATTTTCAGTAGCAGAGGGGAATAGTGAATACATTTGAAAGGAAACTATTGCGTTCAATGGGTTGAGATGAGGTTGGAAATGGAAAGAAAATTCATGATGATTCTTTCGGTCAGAGGGAGGCCCCTTGAGGAAGAGAATGCCTTGTTAGGCACAGTTGTCCGACCAAAGCTCGAAATTCACCTAAATCAAAAGGTTTGCCCACAATGGCATAGGCTCCTAATTTCGTAGCTTCCTCACGAACCTCGGGATTGAGCGACCCTGTGCTCATAATGATTGATGCATCAGATTGTTGGGATCTGTGTTGTAAGTAATTAAGGAATTCCAAGCCGGTCATTATTGGCATCGCATTGTCCAGAATAATGATGTCAAAGGTTTGAGATTCAATCATCGTCAACCCCTCCGCGCCATTTCCTGCTTCCCAGCAGTGAAACCCATCGTATTCAAAAACAAGCCGAAGTAAGTCACGGATGGCTGCATCATCATCAATGATGAGCATGTTTTTTTTTGACATACCCTTGTTCTCTTTCTTTTGAACGTTCTCTTCGGTTTATCTCATGTTCAGAGCCAATAGAAAACAGCATCACTAGGTAACCCAATACGATTGCCTTTCATACAATCGTGAACGCAATCGTATGTGTTAGAAGCGTAGTTTTCATAGGAAGA
>CP070628.1:246076-254605 GCA_020355985.1 Nitrospirota bacterium
ACCACCTCAGGCGTTTCAGCATCATGTAATAGTGAAGCGCAGCCGGAAGCCAGTAAGGCAAACAAAAAAAAGACGAGTCTAAATAAGGGATGGCTCATGGTGAGTAACTATATCAGACTTCTTTTTCATATTTTTTAGACAAACTCAAGTTTTAATTTAGTGTCATTGAAAGCCTAGTAGTCTACATTCGCGAAAATATGGCCAACTGAAAGGTTCCTGAAGGGAAGTTTTTCCCCTGGCTTATATACGCAACGATTGCGTTTTGTAAGGAATAGTGAGCTTACGGAGATTGAAATATTTAGTTGGGTACCCGGTATGGCCATGCGGGCAGGACGATAAGAAAGGAGGAAGTGACGTCTTACTGTTGGGTTTTGAGGACGATGAAGAAGGCACGGGCCTTGCGGATAATGCGGAGGAGGACGGTTTGGCCAGGCTTGACTTTCTCTAAAACTTTCGAGAATTGGGCCACGCTTCGAACAGGTTGACGATTGACTTCGGTAATGAAATCGCCTTCTTGAATCCCCTCGGAATGAGCGAGGCCACCTCGCTCCACCTTGGAGACCAAGACGCCAACACTTTCTTTGAGTTCAAATTCTTCAGCCAGGGCTGCCGTGAGGGCTTGGACATCCAGACCTAATTTTATTTCTGATTTTTGGGAGGGGAGTGAGGCCAGTGTGGTTTTCTCAGGCCGTTCTGCCATGGGGACATGGTAAATCATTTCTTTACCGTCACGGAGCAAGTGAATTTTTGCCTTTTCGCCTGGGCCCACCTGAGCGACAAGGCGTGAGAGTTGATTGGGTGAGTCAACAGCCTGATCCTCCACCATGAGAATAATATCACCGGGCTTGATTCCGGCCGCATCGGCTGGATCGTCTTCATACACTTCATTGATCAGGACGCCTTGCCCTTCGTTGATACCAAATTGCTTAGACAGCTCTTTGGTTAAGGCTTGTATGCCCACACCTAGCCAACCTCGGACTACACGACCGCGGGAGACCAATTGAGCGACCACACGGGACACCATATCCGCTGGGATAGAAAATCCTATTCCTTGCGCCATATGAATGATGGCCGTATTTATACCAATAACTTCACCTCGAAGATTGAACAATGGCCCCCCAGAATTACCTGGATTAATTGCGGCATCGGTTTGAATGAAGTTTTCATATTTCGATAAATTTAATCGCTCACGTCCAACCCCGCTGATCACTCCCAAGGTGACCGTTCGGTCCAAGCCCATGGGATTACCCACTGCCAGTACCCATTGACCGACTTTTAATGTTCGTGATTCTCCAAATTGCGCTGCCGGTAACTTTCGATCTGTTTCAATTTTGAGGACCGCAATGTCGGTTTCTTTATCTCTACCAATCACTCGAGCAATGGCATGGGATTTATCGGAGAATCGAATTTCAGCCTCACTAGTGTCTTCACCCACAACATGATTGTTTGTGACAATTATGCCATCCTCTCGAATAATGACCCCTGAGCCACTTCCTTGCGTAAAAGAGCCTCTGCGTTTAAACCCTTGTGACGAAGTAATTTCGCGAATAGGAGTGATATTCACGACCATGGGTGTGACACGTTCAGCTAAACTGGTAATCGTGAACTGAATATCTTCTAGAACCTGAAGGCCGCGAATTTCTTGGTCAGTTGGTGTCGCGGCCAACAACAGACCAGCTGCGTTAAATTTATAAACTATTAAAAGAACAGCTATTTTTATAAAAATTCTCATTTTTTCATTTAAATATCGCAATGTCGCATAATAAATATTATGTCAAATAGAAATAAGGGTGGTCTTGGGTTCGGTCCCTTTCATTAATCTGGAAATATTCTCGGTATGGCCGTAAATAATTAAACCAAGAATGCAAAATGAAAAGAAAATTAATTGGAAGTCCCCAACCAGGAAAAATGAAAGTATTGGGAAACAAAAAAAAGCGGCTAGCGCCCCCCCAGAAGAATATTTAAAAATTAACACAGTCCCAATCCAAATTCCCACAAGACAAAGGCCAAGAAACGGTTCAATCCCCAAAACTGAGCCAAGTGCCGTTGCAACGCCTTTTCCACCCTTAAATACTAAAAATACTGAAAAGATATGCCCAAATACGACAGCAAAGCCAATAAAAAGGATCCATAGCCTTGGGACCCCGAGCCCTTGAGCAACGATGACGGCTACAAAGCCTTTGCCAATATCCCCGAATAAAGTTAAAATTCCGGCTTTTTTCCCAGAAACGCGTAACACATTGGTAAACCCGATATTTTTGCTCCCGGCGGTTCTCGGATCTTTCTCTCCCAATGCACGAGCCACAAGTAATCCAAACGGAATGGAGCCCAACACATAGGCGCCAAAAGCACCTAAACTATATAATAACATTCCTATTGACCTCTAATGAATGGACTACCAGTATGTAGGGCTTAATTTTTTAAAGATAAGGACAAGGTATCGCCAGCCTGAAGCAAGCGAGAAAACTAGAGCTACATAAAGAAGGACGATCCCAGCCGATGAAAGGAAAGCTTGAGCTTCAATCCAGGCACCTTGAAAAATTAAGCACAGAATGCCACCAATTTGCCCTATAACTTTAAATTTTCCAAGGGAATCGGCCGGAACGATAAAACCCTCCTTTGCAGCCACGGCCCTTGCTCCAGTTACAATCAATTCTCGTGCAATCATTACGATCGCCAACCATACCGCTACCTGCTGACCTTGCACGAGAAGAATGAGCCCAGACGCAACAAGCAATTTATCCGCTACAGGATCAAGTAACTTCCCAAGATTGGTGATTTGCCCACTTCGACGTGCTAAATAGCCATCTAAAAAATCCGTAAAAGCTGCGGCGGCAAAGACTAGTCCTGCCCACAAAGCACGCTCTGGGGTTGGCTCTAAATACAACCAGACAAAAACCGGAATTAAGAAAATTCGCAGCAGCGTAATCGAGTTTGGGAGATTCAAGCTTGATTCTCCCCTCTCTCTGCTTGAAATTTCAGCTTTAGGTTTAAGAATGTCTACGGGATTCATTATTTCTTAAAATTAACGTAAATTATTAAGTTAGTGGCTGTAGACTCCCCTTACCTGAGACTTGCCAAATCGCTTGAAGTTGAACAAGAAGTCCCTGCAAGTCTTTTAACCGAACCATATTGGGCCCATCGGATAAGGCTTCTTCAGGTTGAGGATGGACTTCCATGAAAAATCCATCGCACCCAACTGCTGCTGCTGCCCTTGCCAATGGGGCCACGAATTCCCGTTGTCCCGACGAACAAGTTCCTCCCCCACCAGGCAATTGCACACTATGAGTTGCATCAAAGATCACGGGATAACCGAGCGCGCGCATAACCGGTAAGGAACGCATGTCCACCACAAGATTTTGGTAGCCAAAGCTTGAGCCTCGTTCGGTTAAGCAAATATTCTTAGTTCCGGCTTCTTGAAGTTTTTTCACCACATTGCTCATATCCCACGGTGATAAAAATTGCCCTTTTTTTACGTTGACCACACGGCCGGATTTGGCTGCGGCACACAGCAAATCTGTTTGCCTACAGAGAAACGCCGGGATCTGCAAGATATCAACTATTTCTGCAACTTGCGTAACATCTTGAACTTCGTGGATGTCGGTGAGAATGGGTACACCGACCTCTTCTTTGACCTTTTTAAGAATTTTTAATCCAGCGGAAAGTCCCAATCCTCGAAAAGAAGAGATCGACGTCCGATTGGCTTTATCATAGGATACCTTGAAGATGTAAGGAATGTGTAATTCTTGAGCAATTTTAGCAATTCCTGTTGCAGTTTCCAGAACGAGTTTCTCACTTTCAATGACACAGGGACCCGCAATCAAAATGTGTGGAGAACCACCACCCACCGTAAATGGGCCAATATGTACTTCAGTTGGAGGAGTCATAAGTAATCCGGTCGGCTATGTACCGAATTTTCGTTGCAGCGCAGCCCCAATGAAGGCTGTAAACAGCGGATGTGGCGAACACAGCCGAGAGTGGAATTCGGGATGAAATTGTGTACCGACAAACCATGGGTGCCCTTGTAATTCAATAATTTCCACAAGTTTGCCATCAGGAGATGTCCCGCTAATAATTAAGCCCTTTGAGGTTAAGTCTTTGAGGTAATCATTATTAAATTCATACCGATGTCGATGCCGTTCGTGAATTTCAGATTCTTCATAGGCCGTAGACGCCAATGTTTTAGGAACCAACTTGCAGGGGAAAGCGCCCAATCGCATGGTTCCGCCTTTGTTTTGAATGGATCGTTGCTCCGGTAGTAAATCAATAACGGCATGAGGAGTCTCAGGATTGAATTCCGAACTATTGGCTTTTTCTAACCCTGCAAGATGGCGTGCAATTTCAATGACTGCACATTGCATCCCAAGACAAATCCCTAAAAATGGGATATTTTTCTCCCGCACATAACGGATGGTTTCAACTTTTCCTTCGATCCCACGAATGCCGAATCCTCCAGGAATAAGGACGCCATCCACATCGGCAAGGAGTCGTTCTGGACCATTTTTTTCCAATTCGCCAGACTCTACCCACTGAATCTTGATGCTGGTTTCGTCACGCAAACCACCATGGACAAGGGCTTCTGACAAACTTTTATAGGATTCACGAGATTCTACATATTTTCCGACAAGCGCAATGGTTACTTCATGACGGGGCCGCTTGATTTTTTGAACGAGAATATCCCAATCGCGAAGATTCGGAGGCCCGGTCTCGAGCCTGAGGAAACGAACAATGAGTTCATCCAACCCTTCTTTTCTTAAAACGACCGGCACTTCATAAATGGATTCCACATCCTTTGCCGTAATGACCGAGTCTTTGTCGACATTACAGAATAACGCCATTTTGTCTTTTACGTTCGGGGGAAGATACCGGTCAGTTCGACAGAGGAGAATATTGGGTTGAATCCCAATTTCTCGTAATTTATTGACGGAATGCTGTGTCGGTTTCGTTTTGAGTTCCCCTGCCGTGGGAATGTAGGGCACGAGGGTCAGATGGATATAGAGAACGTTTTCGCGACCAACATCATAAGGCATTTGACGAATCGCCTCTAAAAACGGAAGGCTTTCGATGTCGCCGACTGTGCCACCAATTTCCACGATCACCACATCGACATCATGAGCGACATTCATAATTGTTTGCTTAATGGCGTCCGTAATATGGGGAACCACTTGCACTGTAGCTCCGAGGTATTCTCCTTTTCTTTCTTTTTGAATAACCGATTCATAGATCCGGCCTGTCGTACAATTATTTTCACGGCTTAATTGAACCGTCGTAAAGCGTTCGTAATGACCTAGATCCAAGTCCGTTTCAGCACCATCATCGGTGACATAGACTTCCCCATGTTGATAGGGATTCATGGTACCGGGATCCACGTTAATATACGGATCTAGCTTCAAGAATGTAATCGTCAAGCCCCGGCTTTCCAATAGGTGCCCAATGGCTGCAGATGACAGTCCTTTCCCCAGGGATGAAACCACGCCACCTGTAATAAAAATTAATTTGCTCATAGTTTAGACAATGGATGGTAATTGTAAAAAAGAACGTGGACGACCCAAGACTTCACCATATTGTTCTGTCTCTTTTCAACCCTCTTAAATAGAGGAAATTTGGTCCTGGTGACACTCCCCTATTTCGCTAACAAAAAAGATTCTGCCAGGACGAGATCTTCCGGAGTGTCGATGCGCAGGGATTCATGCATCGTCTCCCACACCATAATGGGCATTCCATGCTCCAAGGCTCGGAGTTGTTCTAATTTCTCGGCTTCTTCAAGAAAGCCACTGGGCAGTTCGCTAAATTGTTGTAAGGCAGCCTTGTGAAAAATATAGATTCCCAAATGCATCCAGGCGGCAGAGTCGACCTTCGCAGGAATACCGTCTCGCCAACATGGCACAGCACTACGCGAAAAATACAAGGCATGTCCCTGATGGTCTGTGACGACTTTCACAATCGAGGGATTCTCTCTCTTTTCTCCCTGATGAAGTTTTCTCTTTAATGTGCCGATGGCAGCATCTGAGTTCAAAAATGGTTGAATAAGATCGCTCAGTAACCCGGAGTGAAGAAGAATTTCATCGGCCTGTAAATTCACAATTACATCGTAGGTCAATTGGGGAACCGCTTTCGCCACCCGGTCGGTTCCTGTCCGACATGGTTCGGTGACAAGGCAAACCTCTCCACCAAAGTCTCTTACGGTTTCTAGAATGGCATCGTGGTCCGTCACCACGAGAATTTGGCCCACTTGAGCTACCTGCTGGGCGGCTTCATAGACATGTTGAATCAATGGTTTCCCCGCCAACTGTGCGAGAGGTTTTCCGGGAAACCGAGATGAACCTTGACGAGCTGGAATACACACACTCACCCTTGGCTCAGTAGATGTCATGCGTCAACACCTTTTGAAGCTGAGAGCGAGTGACCGTTGCAGTCCCAACCATTCCTACCACAATACCTGCGGCTTGATTAGCTAATACCGCAGCATCAGCGATTGATGCCTTTGCACTTAAGGCTAAAGCCAATGTGCTAATAACGGTATCGCCGGCTCCAGTAACATCATAAACTTGTCGAGCGACCGCTGGAATTGTCCAAGAACGCCCATTATGTTCAAAAATACTCATTCCCTCTTCTCCTCTTGTGACAACCACGGCTTGGCACTGCAGTTGTTTTTGGAGAGAGCTGCCGATATCTTCAATTGCGATATCTTGTGTAGGTAAAAATCCTGCCGCTTGCTTGGCTTCCAGGTGATTGGGTGTAATGACAGTCACTCCAGTATAGTAAGGCATGTGTTCGACTTTGGGATCAACAATTATCGGCACTCCATATTGCATGGCTATTTTTTGAATGTGATGCATAAGTTCTTCTGTAATAAGACCTTTGGCATAATCTGAAATAACAAGGCAGGAAATATCAGGAAGGCGTGAGGCCACATATCGAACAATTTTCTGTTCAATGCCTTTAGAGACCTGATTCCGTTGCTCCACATCAAATCGCACTATTTGTTGGTTGTGGGCAATGACTCTGGTTTTTTTAATGGTCGGTCGGCTTTTATCAATGAAGATTCCAGGAGATGGTTTCGATGTTTTGCGAATGCTATTTATGATCTGTTTGCCATATGGATCATTGCCAATGACACCACAGAGTTCCACAAGACCGCCCAGCGTGACGATATTATGATAGACATTAGCCGCTCCACCCATCCGATACGATTCTGAATTCACATGCACAACCGGGACAGGAGCTTCAGGGGAGACGCGATTCACCGTTCCCCAAATATAATGATCAAGAATGAGATCGCCAAGCACTAAAATTTTTGCTTGAGAGAACCGGCCAAGGAAGGTCTTCAGCTTTCGAGAGGGAATCGATGGAACAGGAGAAGGGGATTTCATTCAAAGGCACTATCAAGAAAAAGAACGGTTCGGTTAGGCATTAAGAAACATTTATTCAATGCTTTTCCCAATTCGATTCCAGCGGATCCAGTCCGTCCATGATCCTTTCCCATTCCATGACCAGTAGACTAGGAAAGCACGGCCTTTAATTTTATTCATTTTCACAAAACCCCAAAAGCGGCTGTCAAGGCTTTGATCACGGTTATCCCCCATCACAAAATAGGAGTCCGGCGGGACGGTTAACGGGCCTAAATTATCACGAGGATTGATCCGGCCATCAATGATTCCCGGATCAACTCTTTGAGTAAAATCTTTATCAACGAAAGGTTCTCCATTGACGAGGATTTTTTTATTGTGAATCTCAATGACATCACCAGGAGTTCCGATTACTCGTTTAATGAAATCTTTATTTTCATCTTCAGGATATCGGAACACAATAACATCTCCACGTTGAGGGGAATCGAAGTCCATCACAATTGTGTTGGAATAACAGGTGACTGGTGGAAATGCCACTTCAAATTCACAGTCTTTTGGCAATTGAAATCCATAGGCTAATTTTGAAACAAGGATGTGATCGCCAATGAGCAACGTGGGGATCATGGAGCCGG
Organism: Nitrospirota bacterium; assembly: GCA_020355985.1. The sequence continues at coordinate 254,058 of CP070628.1, forward strand.
ATGGAATTTTAAATGCTTGAACCACGAACACGCGAATGGTAAGGGCTAAGATAATGGCAATGATAAGGGCTTCAGCATATTCCCGGATGATGGATTTTGTAGCAGGTGCGTTTTCTGAGCTGGCAGAAGCCTCGGAATGAGGCTTCTCAAAACTCGTATCTGAAGTTTCCTTAGCGTTTGATGGCTGTGGGTCTTTTTGTGACATCGTCGTTTTAACTCGGGTCTGTCTTAAGAATAGCCAGAAACGCTTCTTGAGGGACTTCGACCCTCCCGATTTGTTTCATACGTTTTTTCCCTTCCTTTTGCTTCTCCCATAATTTCCGTTTTCTGGAAATATCCCCACCATAACATTTTGCGGTCACATTTTTCTTAAGCGCACCAATGGTTTCTCTCGCGATGATCCGTTTTCCGATAGCTGCTTGTATAGCAATTTCAAACATTTGTTTTGGAATGAGTTCTTTCATTTTTTCGGCTAATTGCCGTCCACGACTGGTGACTTTGTCCTTGTGGGCAATCATTGATAACGCATCGACAGTTTCCCCATTGAG
>CP070628.1:254705-259845 GCA_020355985.1 Nitrospirota bacterium
AACTATTTCAAACCGTCCTCACCATGGGTCGATAAGACAATCGATAAGGAAAGATTGAGACATGACAAGAATTCCAAAAGCCGGGCCGAGACCAGAGATGAGCGAAGGACGATGAGATGCGAGTGACGGAACGTCAACACGTCGATGCCCTGATCACGGCTATTGGGAATCTTCGGAGCGGGCTTTCTACCAAGAGTGAGCAAATTTCGTCCGGCAAACGAGTCAATAGGCCTTCCGATGATCCCCTTGCCGCTGAACGTATTAGTCAGTTTCGGAATATCTTACGAACGACTGAGCGTCGCTTGCAAACGGTGAAAGAAGGGGTTGGACGACTGGATTTATCCGATAGTGTGTTGGAACAAGCCGGGAATACGTTTCAGCGAGCGAAAGAATTGGCTGTTCAGATGCGGAATGATACCAATACCGCAGTTGAGCGACGCAATACTGCCCAAGAAGTTCAACAGCTGATATTAGGATTGGCAGGTATTGGAAATACCCAACTGAATGGGCGATTCATATTTGCTGGAAACGAAACGCACACTGAGCCCTTTGTGCCGGGAACAGTCACTGGTTCCCCCAGCACGACCAATTCAGGCAGTGCCACCATTGCAGTGGCGGTGGCCACGCCTTCGGCCTTAAATCCTGATGGGTACGAAATTCAATTTACTTCACCTACACAGTATGACATTTTGAATCTGTCCACTAATCAAATAGTGTCGGCTGGAAATCCCTATACCTCTGGGACAGCTTTTTCCTTTGATGGAGTGACTGCCACGATTTCAAATGGTGGAACTCCTCCGGCCACCGGAGATCAGTTTTTTGTTCGAGTGGGTTATGCCTATCAAGGCGATAATGCCGTCATTGATTTGGAAATCGGAGATGGGCAGACGGTTCAGTCTAATATTCCAGGAAGTCAGGTATTTGCTGGGCCGACGACGGATGTATTTCAGGATCTCCAAAATTTTTATCAAGCGTTAGTAACCAATGATGTCAATGGAATAGAAACAGCGATTGGGCAATTTGATCAATCTCTGTCTCAAGTGACCAATGCACGGACTACAATCGGAGCAAATGTCAATCGCTTGGATACCATTCGAGATAGCTTGGAGTTGTTGACTGTGAATACCCAAGAACTTCGTTCGAATTATGAAGATGTCGATTTTGCTAAAGTGGCCTCCGACTTAGCGTCGTTACAAGTCACGTTGGAAGCTTCCATGGCCACATTAACTCGGCAATTTGAAACAAGTTTGTTGAATTTTATCCGGTAAGATTTTTGCGGGGGTTTTCTTGGAAAATGTTTTGGTGGGGAATGATTAAATCGAAAGCTTTTGGATAACAATGAAAATTCTTGTCGTTGATGATGATCCGATAACATTGCATATGGTGGTTTACCGATTGCGTCAATGGGGGCATGAGGTGATTTCTTGCACGGACGGGGAGGCCGCCTGGAACGTGGTAGCAGACGGCACCGTGCCGAATGTCGCAATTGTCGATTGGATGATGCCGGGGATGAATGGGCCCCAACTTTGTCAAAAAATCCGTTCAAAAACGGACTGCCCATATGTCTATATTGTCTTGTTGACTGGAAAAAACAACCAAGAAGATTTGATCGCTGGCTTAGATGCCGGAGCCGACGACTATTTGACCAAACCATTTCATTTAGGCGAATTGGAAGCACGGTTACGAGCTGGAAAACGTATTGTGGATTTGCAGAACGAGCTAATTTCTGCTCGAGAAACACTGCGTATTCAAGCAATGCAAGACTCGTTAACTCAAATCCTTAATCATGGAGCGATCCTTGATGCCTTATTAAGCGAAATTAATCGGTCTCACCGTGAATACCAATCCTTGAGCCTTATTATGGCAGACCTTGATGGATTTAAAAAAGTGAATGATTCGTACGGCCATGTTATGGGTGATCAGGTGCTTATTGAAGTCGCGAGGCGTATGCGTAATTGTTTGCGGTCGTATGATGCTATTGGCCGGTATGGTGGGGAAGAATTTTTAATAGTCCTACCCAATAGTGATGATTCGCAGGCTCTTCGGTTAGCGGAGCGGATTCGTTTGGCCGTCTCCTCTGAGCCGTTTCGATTTCACAATGTTGAATTAACGGTCACGGTCAGTCAAGGGGTAACGACATGGAATGAACCTCATCCAGTTCCTGTGGAACAGCTGATTCAGGCGGCTGATCGTGGTTTATATATCGTGAAAAATCGTGGACGGAATGGTGTGGAATATATGCCGTTTGATTATCAAGTTAATGATCCCGATTCTGAACTTTTTGTCTCGCCAATTGCCTGCGACTCATAAGTATGGCTACGCTACTTGTTATTAATGATGATCCGGTTCAACTGCATCTTTTAGCAAGCTTGCTTGAACAAGGTCATGATCAGGTCGTCCGCTTCTCCTCTTCCGAATCTGCATGGAAATGGCTCCAAGAAGGGCATGCTCCCGATGGCATTGTGTTGGATCTTCATATGCCTGGCATCAATGGGTGGCGGTTTTGTGAGTTATTGCATACCCTGGGTAGATCAAGCCAACCAGTACCTCCTGTTCTCATTGTTTCTGCCACTTACTCGGGAATAGATGCCGAAGCGTTGTTGGCCGATATAGGAGCATCCGCTTTTTTGTCCCTGCCTGCCAATCCTGGGAGGATTCGAGAGCAAGTTCGTCGACTTCTTGAAGAACCTTCCGTTCCTATGGGATTTCACGTTTGGATGATTTCCAAAAATATTTCGGAAATTAAACGCATCCGCCCTGTCTTTATCGAACGTGGCTGGCACGTTCATGAATGGCACAGTGGTGCAGAGATGCAGGTAGCATCAGGGTTGACGACACCAGATGTCATCATTGTTGATAATTCTCTTGCGGACATCCGGACGGATGATCTTCTGGCCTGGTGTAAGCGTGAATGTCAGGATGCGATGTGTCTCATGATAGGGCCTCAAGGTGATGTGCAAGGGTCATCCCCTTGTAGGACTCAGTTTGATATGTGTCTTCCCAATGGTTGTGATCCGCAGTATCTAATGACTCTTTGTGAAAAATGGCGTTGGGAACGGGCCTTATCTCGTGTTGAAAAGGTTTTGAAGGTTCGGACGAGTGATTTAAACGAATCGGAAACCCAATTTAGAGAATTGTTTGAAACGCTTCCGGATGTTTTGGTGATCTATGACGAGCAGGGTGTGATCCGACATATCAATATTCAAGGTACACAACAGCTTGGATACGAGGCTGGTGCGTTGTTAGGTATTCCCGTCAGTCACCTGACTGAGGACTCATTTATTTGGCCACATGCCCAGGCCCATGGGGGATCAAATGAGAAAGGGCGGCAATGGACGGATGCTGGGTTGCGACGAAAAAATGGAACGGAGCTTCCCGTTGAGATGATGACCCGCGCGGTTCGTTTTCAGGGGCAGTCGCAAACTCTCTTGATTGCCAGGGATATGACAGCTCGTCAACAGATGGCCTGTGAAAACGCGACTTTGGAAAAGCAACTTCGACAAGTTCACAAAATGGAAGCCGTGGGTCGGTTGGCTTCTGGTGTTGCGCACGATATGAATAATATTCTGACAGCAATTTTAGCGCATGCCGGATTGTTGAAAGCTCGAGGCGAGGAAAATAATCCATCCTGGAATGCTGGTGATGTAATTGAAAAAGCCGTCCATCGTGGTAAGGAGCTCACGTCTCAACTGTTAGGCTTTGCTCGACAGGGTAAACATCATCATGTTCCTGTGGATATTCATAGCGTGATTCAAGAAGTGACGGGACTGCTTTGTCGGACGGTGGAGAAGACGATTACTTTGAAAACAGATTTACTGGCTGAGGAGCCATGGGTAGTAGGTGATCCTAATCAGATTTATCAGGTACTGATGAATTTGGCGGTGAATGCATCGGATGCTATGCGCCACAAAGGAGAAATCAGTTTTCGTACGAGCAATGAATTGGTTTCTTCCGAGCAGGCCTTGCATATTCCTGGATTAGCACCCGGCGATTATGTGGTCATACATGTGACGGATACCGGAGATGGAATGCCCCAAGACGTTCAGGCCCATATCTTCGAACCATTTTTTACGACGAAAGAGCAAAGTCAAGGATCTGGGATGGGGCTGGCTATGGTATATGGCATTGTGAAAAATCACCATGGCTATATTGGGGTAACAAGTACACAGGGTGTGGGAACGACCATGCGTGTCTATCTTCCTTCTGTTCTGTGTGATGATTCTCAGACGAAGGCAGTGCCAGCTGCGACGCGTTCTGAGGGGACGGGCCATGTCCTGATCATAGACGATGAGAAAGCGGTAGCGGAGGCAGCCCAATCCATTCTAGAGTTTTTGGGTTACGCGACCACGATTCGATTAAGTGGATTAGAGGCAGTGGCGTTTTGCCAAAACTCCAAGCATCGTGTCGATTTAGTGTTGCTGGATATGGTGATGCCAGACATGAGCGGGGCGGAGTGTTTCGCAGAAATACGGCGTATCCGTCCGGAAAGTAAAATTCTCCTATGTACAGGGTATGATCGGAATCATGCGGTGCAAAAATTGATGAATCAAGGAGTGGTAGGTTTTATTCAAAAACCATACGACATAGATGAGTTGGCACGGGTGTGTGCCGATGCGTTGAAACAAGATGCCCCAGCAGAAGTCTGTTTTTCTAGCAGTGAGGCATAACCAAATATTGGATAGGGTCGTCGAACGACGACATGTGACGAATCTTCGAACTTGTGGGAGAACATGACATGATGACGATTCAAACCAGTCGATTTGGTGAGCTTGAGGTGTCAGAAGACACATTGTTGACGTTTCCTTCCGGACTCGTGGGGTTCCCGGCTATCCAACACTTTGTGGTTTTGGATGTGGCGGAAGATTCCTATTATCAATGGTTTCAAGCCATCAAGGAGCCGGATCTGGCGTTAGTCATCATTGATGTTCATTATTTAGATCCAGAATTCCAAGCCCAAGTTTCAGATGAAGGATTAGCGGAATTGGAAATTACACAAGGAGATCCCATCCTTATAATGGCAGTGGTGACAATTCCCTCTGGACACCCAGAACAGGCCACAGCCAATCTTCGTGCGCCGCTTGTCGTAAATTTACGAACACGAAAAGGGAAGCAACTCATCTTGCATGAATCCATTCCTTTA
>CP070628.1:259945-266214 GCA_020355985.1 Nitrospirota bacterium
ATCAGTGCCCCGATGGATGAAGTGGACTCCGCGAAAATTTATGTGGGCCAACCGGTTCGTATCACGCTTGACCCGTTTCCCGGTCAACAGTATGAAGGGCATGTTCGGCACATTGCGCCGTTTGTCTTAGATGTGGAGGAACAAAACCGGACGGTAGAAATTGAGGCAGAATTAGTTGATCAAGCGTTTTCGTCTACCTTGCTACCGGGAACTTCGGCTGATGTGGAAGTTATTCTCTCCGTGAAAGAACATGTGTTGCGCATTCCGCCATCGGCACTTTTTGAAGAGAATAAGGCCTTTGTGGTGGAGCATGATCTCCTTTCGACACGGACCGTTGAAATCGGCATGAGGAATTGGGATTTTGTGGAAGTCACCGGCGGGCTTTCCGAAGGCGATGACGTTGTCACATCTCTTGATCAAGAAGACTTGGTCGAGGGAACCCGGGTGGTGTTGCGCTCCTCTTCTGAAAAACGGTGATTGAACTTCAACACATTTCTAAAGTGTATGAGGTTGGAGGCCAGCCCATCTATGCCCTTCAGGACACCAGTGAGAATATTCAGTCTGGAGAGTATGTGGCCATCGTGGGGCCATCGGGATCTGGCAAGTCTACCTTGCTGAATATTATCGGATGTTTACTCCGGCCTAGTGAAGGAGCCTACCTCTTCAATGGCGAGGACGTCAGTCAGTTCGATGACCAGGCGCTCAGCCATGTCCGCCAACACCAAATTGGATTTATCTTTCAATCGTTTCATCTCGTACCCCGCCTGACGGCTTTGGGAAATGTGGCATTGCCCATGGTGTTTGCGGGTATCCCTTCTTCAGAACGCCAGTTCCGTGCAAAGAAAGCCCTTGAGTCCGTCGGACTCTCAGATCGCGCGAATCATCGGCCTAATCAATTGTCGGTTGGGCAACGCCAACGTGTGGTGATTGCCCGGGCCATTATTATGCAACCATCGCTTTTGTTGGCCGATGAACCCACGGGAAATTTAGATACCCATTCGGGACAACAAATTATGGAATTATTAGAATCCCTCAATGCGAAAGGACTAACCATGTTGGTTGTGACGCATGATCCCAACGTCGCTCGACAAGCCAATCGCGTCATTGTGTTAGCTGATGGTCAAATTGCGAAACGGGTCAAGGGAGAAGAGTTGTCGGCAGGTTCCATGCCTCTTTTCTAAATTTTCCTAGAAGTAAGAAACGTCAAGCGGGCAGACCATGTTGATAGATTTGATATCGCTAGCCTGGTCAGCTTTGGCCGGGCATCGTGTGCGAACCGCACTCAGTGTTCTCGGTGTGGCTGTGGGTATTGCGGCCGTGGTGGCTCTGACGGCGTTAGGGGAGGGCGCGCGTCAATATGTGATACAAGAGTTTACCTCTATCGGAAGTAATCTTTTATCCGTGCTTCCTGGAAAAACGGAAACCACGGGGGCCATGCCTGGGATGGGAGGTGTCCCCAATGATCTGACACTGCAAGACCTGCTGGCGCTAAGACGAAATATTCATGCGGCCCAGTATATTGTTCCGGTTTCCATGGGTACGGAGACCATTAGCCATGGGGAGCGTCGGCGGCAAGTGCCCGTGGTAGGCAGTACCCCGGAATTTCTGAAAGCTCGTGAACTTCGGATCGCGCAGGGACAATTTCTCCCTCCCGGTGATGTTGAGCGTGGCACACCCGTGGTGGTACTCGGGCATATAACGGCTCGAGAATTATTTCCAGGGCAGCAACCCTTAGGACAAGTGGTGCGGGTGGGAGAATGGCGAATGCGCGTCATTGGTGTCCTGGCAGAAATCGGGACGCAATTGGGCGTGAAGATGGATGAAGTGGTGATTGTACCGGTGGCGACGGGAATGAAGATGTTCAATCGGTCGTCCCTCTTCCGAATTTTACTGAAAGTGCGGTCACCAAAAGATTTAGATGGGGCCTGTGATCAAGTCATCGCCATCCTGACCGAACGGCATGATGAAGAAGATGTGACCTGCATTACGCAAAAAGCTGTGATCGCGACCTTTTCTTCGATTCTTCAAACGCTGACGTTGGTGCTTGTGGCGATCGGGGCGATTTCTTTAACCGTCGCAGGAATTGGCGTGATGAATGTGATGCTGGTGACCGTGTCAGAGCGAACAGAGGAAATTGGATTGCTTCGGGCCTTGGGCGCGACGGGTAATCACATATTATGGGTGTTTCTGCTTGAAGCCATGATGCTAGCTGGATTGGGCGGTTTCGTCGGATTACTCGTGGGATTGGGTGGTGTGCATCTCCTGACCTGGGTGTATCCGGCAGTGCCCGCCGATCCTCCTGCATGGGCTATGGTCGGGGCATTGGGGTTGGCGATGATTCTTGGTGCTTTCTTTGGGGTTGTGCCAGCTCGCCGTGCAGCGAAGTTGGACCCCATCATCGCCTTGCAACGGAAGTGAATATGACAGTAATGGATCTCATACGATTTTCGGGAGGAGCGGTGTGGGCGCATCGCCTCCGGTCTATCCTTTCCCTTATCGGCATCGCGATTGGGATCGGGGCAGTCATTTTATTAACTGCGATCGGGGAGGGTACCCGCTATTTTGTCTTAGCTCAGTTCACGCAATTTGGCACAAATATTTTGGCCATTAATCCCGGTAAAACGAAAACGCTGGGCATTCCGGGAATCTTGGGCGGTACGACTCATAAACTCACCTTAGAAGATGCTGATGCATTATCCCGCATTCCAGGTGTTGAGGCCGTGGTGCCCATGGTGATGGGCATGGGGCGTGTCGAGGCCGAGGGGCGAGGGCGGAGTGTCAATGTGTTTGGGGTGACGGCCGATATGCCTGCGGTCTGGCGATTCACTATTGGCCAAGGGGAATTTTTACCGATAGGGGATTTGGACCGGGCTGCATCGGTAGCCGTCCTTGGTCCAAAAATGAAGCGAGAACTGTTCGGAGACCAGAATCCGCTAGGAGAAAATATTCGAATTGCTGGATACCGTTTCCGTGTGATTGGAGTGATGGAGCCCAAAGGGCAAATTCTGGGATTGGATTTAGATGATGCGGTCTATGTTCCGGTTGCCAATGCCATGCGAATGTTTAATCTGGACGAATTAATGGAAGTAGATGTGGCGTATCAATCGGCCCAAATGGTGGATCGAGTAGTGGAGGCTGTTCGACAGATCTTGATTGATCGTCATCATGGAACAGAAGACTTTTCCATTACAACGCAAGCGGCTATGCTGGAAGCACTAGATGAGATCATGCGGATTGTCACGCTGGCCGCAGCTGGAATTGCCGGGATTTCTCTGGTGGTAGGGGCAATTGGTATTTTGACGATGATGTGGATTTCCGTAGGAGAACGGATTTCGGAAATTGGTCTCTTGCGCGCAATAGGGGCTAAGCCGCGCCAGATTTTTCTAATCTTTATCCTGGAGGCTGTGATGTTGTCGGTGCTGGGTGGGGCTCTTGGGGTGTCCTTAGGAGTGTTGGGAGCCTTTTCTTTAACGTTGGTCCTACCGGGCTTGCCGGTCTTCGTGGATGAACAGTATCTGGTCGTGGGCCTGTTGGTAGCGATGGGAACTGGTTTGTTATCCGGAGTGGCGCCAGCGCGACGCGCCCTCCTCATCGATCCAATAGAAGCGCTCCATGTAGACTAAAAGGGGGCAGCGACTTGAACTGCCCCCTTAAAATTTTGCTCGTGCTATTCTTCCGTGATGGTAATTTTTCGAGGTTTTGCTGGCCCGATTTTTGGAAGAGTGACGCGCAAGACCCCCTGATCTAATTTGGCTTTGACGTTGGGCTGGTCAATCACCTCAGACAGCTTGAATTGGCGAAAATATTTTCCAGTATCGAATTCTTGCAAGACAAATTCCTCCTTCTCTGGGATAGCCACGGAAGGAATCCCGGTAAGTGTGAGCACATCCTCTTGAAGATCGATGCTGACATTTTCCGAAGGAACTCCCGGCATATCTGCCACAATCGTTAAGGCTTCATCATCTTCGAAAATATCCACGAGCGGAGTAAATACACGCCCAGGCGTGGTATGCTCTGAGGTAGCCTTGACCTCTTGTTTGTCCCTCGCTTGAATCTCCTGCGTTTGCGTGGTCATAGTCACCTTCCTTTCCCTTCAATGGGCAATTATTTCTCTTTAATGGTTTTTGGTCTTAGCCTATACGAGTTAATCTTTAACCACCGATCGTAATCTTTTTCGGTTTCGCACTTTCCGCCTTGGGCAGAACGATCATCAGCATGCCCTGCCGGTATTTTGCTCGCACCTGGTCACCCTCGACATCTGTGGGTAAATTGAATTGCCGACGAAATTTTCCCTCTTCCCGTTCTCGTCGATGATACTTTACCTGTTGATCCTCCGAAGGAATCTTTCTTTCCCCTGCTATCGTCACCGTACGCCCGGTGACCGAGACCTCTAGGTCATCTAGTCGCATCCCTGGAATTTCTGATCGGACGTAGAAATGGTCATGATCTTGAGTCACATTAAGGAGCGGAAACACCCCAGCCGGTAGATCCTCACCCATCGGGGTTTGTCGAGAGTCGAGTAACTGTCCGAGTTCCTTTCGTAACCGATCCCACTCTGAGAATCGATTTGTGTAATTTTCAAATGGCCAACTTCCAGCTCTTCGGATTAGCATGGTTTTTCCTCCTTTCAAGAAGTGAGTCGTTTTCAAAGGCAGACTTATTTTCTATTTTTTTTGAATATCCTTCTATCAGCTTCAGTTTCTGAGCACATACCCCTTTCTTTTTCAAATAATTCGTGTGGATAAAAAGTCAAGAGGGGGCAATCACGATAGCCATTGCGCACCGTGTTTTTGTATTGCGGCCGTCTACTCCATGGGCGTACGGATGACTTGACAGGGATAAAAGAAGAATTATCTGTCTTGTAGAAAGAGATTTCCAATGGATGCAATCAATAAGTAGCAAACATAAAAAAGGTTTTTTAAACAAAAGGAGGTTTCACCTGATGGAACTTAAAAATCTTCTCACGCCATGGAATTGGTTTAAAAAAGAAGAAGAACAACAGGCTGTTCGTTCGCAAGGACCTAGGAGAAGCTCTGGAGTTAGTCATCCTCTCATTCGATTGCACAATGAAATAGATCAGATCTTTGACCAGTTTTATCAGGGCTTTCCTTTATCCCCATCTCGATGGCCACAGGAGTGGTCGAAGGTAGGGGGTGTATTTCCTCAGCTCAATATTGCAGAGAGCAAAAATGCCTATACCATCACCGTGGATGTACCAGGTGTTGAGGAAAAGGATATAGAACTCACAGTGGAAGAAGGGACGTTGATCATTCGCGGAGAAAAGCAGACGGAGAAGGAGGATGAAAACAAGCAATACCATCGAATCGAGCGTTCTTATGGATCATTCCAGCGTGTTCTTTCTTTACCCACTGATGCGGAAGAGGACAAGATTGATGCTAAATTTAAAAATGGTGTGTTAACAATTACGGTGGCCAAAAATACGAAAATGACTTCATCTGGAAGAAAAATTGCTATCACCTAACTTCCATAGGTTGAGGTCGGAGGGCGATTTATGTGGTATGCGGGTTTCAAAAATTCCTTGAAGACACGAAGCGGAGGCTTCCTGGCTTTCTTCGGCATGAGCTTCTTGATTGCAGGAATGATATTAGGCGTAGGATTGGGAACTGACCTCAGCTTGTCATTAGGGGAACCGCTCCAGGTAAAAGATAAAGGACAGCCCACAGCAGACTTAGAGCAAGAGCCATTGTTCTCAGGAGCTTTTCTGGTTGGACAGCCAAGCGCTGCCCTTCAGAATGTTACCTTTACCCAAGTGGCTAAGATAGCTCGTCCGGCCGTGGTGAATATTGCAACGGTGGTCAAAGCGGAGGGTCGTACACCTATGCGATCGCCATTTTTCGATGATCCGTTTTTCCGCCGATTTTTTGGAGAGGAATTTGAGCGGCGGTTTCAACCGGAAGAATCTCCCCGGGAACAAGGTACAGGGTCTGGCGTGATTGTCAGTCGGGATGGCTACATTATTACAAATAATCATGTGGTCGACCAGGGTGATGAGATTCAGGTGACCTTATCGGACAAACGGAATTTTATTGCGGACATTGTTGGGACCGACCCTAAGACTGATTTAGCTTTGCTCAAAATTGACGCAGATAATTTACCGGTCCTTCCCTGGGGCGATTCAGGGAAATTACAGGTAGGGGAGATGGTGCTGGCCATAGGGAATCCCTTTGGCCTGAGCCAAACGGTGACGATGGGTATCGTCAGTGCAGTAGGCCGAGCGAATGTGGGCATCGTCGATTATGAGGATTTTA
>CP070628.1:266314-270038 GCA_020355985.1 Nitrospirota bacterium
ACTGGGTCTTGTGGCTCATTACTACCAGCTCGTCTTCACCGATGGCGAGACATCCTCCTCGCAGTTTTTTGTTGTTTCGCTCAAATTGGCTTTCTTAGTGTTTTTCCCTTTCCACTCCTGATATGATTAAATGTTACATGCCACCTGCCATTCATCCGATTGATCTCGTCGACATTCTTCGTCGACATCGTTTAACCCCCGCTATTGTATTTTTGACTTCTCGCCGGGGGTGTGACGAGGCTATTGACACCTTCATCCATAGCTCAGCCGGTGTATCATCTTCTCATTCTGAAGCCATTCATTCCTTTCTCGAAAAATTCACCAAGGATTTTCCCAGCATCGCAAACCATCCGCTCATTCCCGTGGTACAAGACTATGGCGTAGCCGCCCATCATGCAGGCCATCTTCCTTCTTGGAAAATGGCTATTGAAGAACTAATGCGCCAGGGATTACTTGATGCCGTCTTTGCTACCACCACACTCGCCGCCGGGGTTGATTTTCCAGCACGTACTGTGGTCATTAGCCAATCCAGTGTTCGCAAATCACAGGACTTCACAGACTTGACCGTCAGCGAAATACAGCAATTAGCCGGACGTGGCGGCAGGCGAGGAAAAGACTTCGTGGGATTTGTCGTCGTAACCCCATCGCCCTATATCGACCTGCATGTCCTGGGAAAAGGACTCACCGGCCATCCAGAATCGATTGATAGCCAATTCGTGGTCTCCTATCCCATGGTCTTGAATCTGCTCAAGGCCCATACTATCGATCAAATCGAAGGGCTTCTGGCTAAAAGCTTTGCGCAGTTTCAACTGAATCAACGAGCGGCAGTTCATCAAGATCGATTAGATGTCGTACACGAGCAATTGCAGCCTTATGGCCCAAGAGAATGCGCAGATTGGGTGGCCCAATGGAAAGTGTTTGATTTGGCCCGCCGCCGCAAAGCTTACCGACGACCAATCGCGAATAACGATACCCCCTATCTTACGGCTTGTTTGCCTTTTCTTACGCCAGGACGACTGATTGCCCTTGCCAAAGGTCCAGCTATTATTCTTCGCCAATATCGAAGCCGTGGAACCGGAACTCCCATGTTGTCCGTTCTGCATGCCAAAGGTACAATTGGAGAATGCCAAGCACAAAGGGTGACTCAAATCTATGATCACATCTATGAATTTCAACCCATTCGAACCTTGCCCTGGTGCCCTCCATCAACACTTCACCAGTTTAAAAATATTCTGTCCCAATTGCCGGCTCGACTGCCCACCGTGCCAATATTTGAAGCCAGTCAAGAACCAGACGACCCACTCTTAACAGAAATCTTAACGGAACAATTTGCTTGTCCTACCTGTCCCTCACATGCCGCCTGCAAAAAAGACTATCCTCTGGCCTCCCGCCTTCGACTCAAAGCTCAACAAACCACCAAAACCATTCACGCCTTACGCGATGGTCTCTGGCGTCAATTTCAGCATAAGAGTGATGTATTGCATAAATTTGGGTATGTCACAGCCAGCTCTCAATTGACCCCTGATGGTGAATGGGCACGTCTAATTCGCATTAATCATTCTTTGCTCATCACAGAACTTATTCGGATGGACGCTTTTTCTGGCATGGCACCAGAGTTGTTGGCCGGCGTAATGGCCAGCATTGCCCATGACGATGATCGCCCAAGTTCTTATATGCGCCTCACGCCTGGGCTGAGTTCCGTGCTTTCCCAGGTCCGAATTGTAGCGGATTCCCTCAGTGCCTATGAACCAGCCCCATTATTGCGCTCTGATGTGGCAGCAATAGCAGAGAGGTGGATTGGTCAAACTGAACTCAGTTGGGCCTCATTAGTTCGATCAACATCCATGGCCGAAGGAGATGTCTATCGATTACTAGCCAGAACATTGGAATTTCTTTCGCAAATCTACGGGCTCAAAAGCACGCACCCTAGCTTGGCCGATACGGCTCATCAGGCAATGGTGAACATGCGTCGGGAAGTATTGGCCGAACTACCATAGCCATCCAGAAAAAAGGCATGTATGAATGACGAAGATCTGAAGCGGGAACTGCAAACCTTACCAGTAAAATATCTGCATCAATTAGCGAGGGGGCATATTCATCGTCACTTCCGACTAGGAAAAGTCAGACTCATTGAAGGCATACTGACACTTCCACCAGCACAAAAGATGGCTATTGCCACAGCTCTGCAACACATACCCCCTCTCAAGAAAGATTCGGTTGCTGGCACCACACGAACCCGCTCACCCAATGAGCCACGTTCTCCTTTTTACCCTAAAACTTCTTCTCGAAGATCACAAAAGAAACTTGAGTCCTCTTCTCCAGCACTTAATCTCCAAGAGATCCTTGATGGGATAGGGGTACCAGAACCTATGCCATTTGTTCCAGATGAGTGGCAAGAGGAAGCTGTGAACGCCATTGTTCACACTGATGTTATTGTGAGTGCACCCACGGGAAGTGGAAAAACTTTTGTCGCCATCGAAGCTATTAAGCAGGCAATGGCTGCGAAGCAAACGGTAATTTATACGTCACCACTCAAAGCCCTTTCCAACACCAAGTACATGGAATTTTCGCAAGGCTTTGGGGCTGATCAGGTAGGAATTCTCACAGGAGATCGTCGGGACAATGCCCAAGCTCCCCTTCTCATCATGACGACGGAAATTTTACGAAATATTCTCTATGATGCCACAAGCGGGGATCTTGACCTACGACTTCATACTCTAGGATTAGTCATCCTTGATGAATCGCAGTACTTGGCAGACCCTGAACGGGGGGTTGTCTGGGAAGAAACGCTCATTCTGTGCCCAGCTCAAGCACGCTTACTCCTGCTTTCTGCCTCTATCGGAAACCCTCAAGAACTGGCCCAATGGTTAACATCGATTCGCTCAACTAACTGTCATCTTATCCGCCACACAAAACGATCCGTACCTCTACGTGGCCTGTATTTGCACCCAACGGGTCAACTGGTTCCACTTTTAGAAAGTCGGGATATTCATCAACAAAAAGGGCATCATTTTCACCCCGAGACTAAACGCCTATTCAGTCAATACGAATTTAAACCATCACGTTAATATTTAGGACAAAACATATCCCATTTTATCAACAGTTTCTTATGTATATGCCCGGCAAGTTGTTGTAAAAATAGCTCACATTGTGGCGCAGAAAAGACTATCAGGAGGACTGATCCTTTAAATTTTTGTGTGAATTCTTAAAAAAACACTCAATTGATATAAATTCATTTCAAGCATAGAATTTGCTTTTTTAAAGGGGGCTTATTAATTTTTATAAAGAAATTTCATGAATAATCCTTCAAGCAGATTAAATTACACAAAGTTGTTTGCATTTGGTCTTATCTCACTAAGTCTGATGGGTTGCCAAAGCCTTCAAGTGAAAGACCCTGGCGAACTGGCAATTGCAAACCACGAATTTATAAGCTTATGGGATACGTATAATCATTGCTTAACAGGGTCAAATACCCAAGAATTGCAAAGAAATCTGAAAACCTTGCATTCTGCACCAAAGCCCATTTCTCTTGATGACTCTCCGATTCCTATCCCCAAATTCATCAAAAACCTTTCGGGGAAACGAAATTCTCGCTTAGCCGTTGATCCACGAGCCATGGCTGCCGCCTGCTCCATTCATCTTGGAGAAGTTGCACACCAATCTGCAGATTGGGACACTGCCCTTCGCACCTTCCATTCCATCGTGGAAAATTATCCAGAACCGC
>CP070628.1:270138-273025 GCA_020355985.1 Nitrospirota bacterium
CCGCAGCCGTGGTGTTTTCATGGGCTACTCCCAAGTTTAAGACTGCAGCATCGATTCTATTCTGCAAGGACCCGACATTGGCTCGGGCTGACGCCACAGCACTAATGGCACTATCAATATTCGACAAGGCACTGAGGGCATTGGCCGAAGTCGAAACGTTGACCGAGGACAAGGTCAAATCAGCAGTGGTTAAATCATTCAATGACAAGGTCAACGTGTCATTCGCCGAACTCCTGAATCCAATTTGGAGAGATAAGGAGTCGTTGTCTGTCCCGCTCAACAGCTTCACACCGTTGAATTCAGTAACGGCAGAAATCCGGTCAATTTCAGACCGAAGGGCCACAAATTCCTGATCCAAAAACGATCGCTCATTGGAACCCAAAATACCACTGGCCGATTGTGTGGCCAATTCCCGAAGTCGGCTTAACAGGTTCCCGATGTTTTCCGCACCACCATCGGCGATTTGCAATAAACTGATTCCGTCGTTTGAATTTCGAACGGCTTGATTGATACTTCGAATTTGCGCTCGAAGGGTTTCTGACACACCCAACCCTGCGGCATCATCTGAAGCTTTTGTGATCCGTAACCCCGAAGACAGACGGGATACCGACCCTTGCAACGCGTTAGACGAAATACCCAAATTCCGTTGGGCGGTGATAGAAGCGATGTTGTGGTTAACGATAAGTGCCATAAATTCCTCCTTGATGGCTCAGCCTCAAAGGATCCATCCTTTGAGGAAATTGTAAATGAGATAAGCTGAAAAGCCTCCTTAGAGATTGGTAAAAATAACCAATTTCCACGTCTGGCCTTACTTATCGTCTATCAGGAGGGAAACTTGAGAAACCCATCACACACAATTCTCTTTTTTTCCTTTATCGCATAAATTTCTCAAATCCGGGAAGAATAAGTACTGGTGATTGTGGGTTTTAAAATCGCAGATATCATTGTGGCAACCGAGGAATCACCTCATATTCCAACATGTCAGCCATTCGGACCTCGTCCAAGCTTTGTCTAGCATTGATTAATTCATTGACCCAATAGGATAGATCCTGTGCATCATTTGATTGGGATTCTTTAATTGATTGCTGAATCTGTGACCATTCTAAATAATCGGCCATTTGTCCAAACCATTGATCCAATTCCCGCATGACCCCTCTTCCGTGGCGAAAATCCTCAACTAATTGCTTCGCACACAAACCTATTTGTTGTCCAAATTGCTTTGCAGTTTCTCCTGAATGCTCGATAATACTGTCCAATTTTTCGCTTTTAGCGGCAATCGCTCCAAATGAGCCGGCTACCCTGGCCAGGGTCAGAGGCACTAATTCCCGATCAGTCATTGGCTGATTGTCAACGGTGAGTTGCGTAACCAACCGCCCCTCAGCCTGTGCACGATCGCTTAAATTGGCTAAGACTTCTTCTAACCGAACGGTATCGCTGACTTCCCACGTTTCTTCATCCAGTTGCACCAGCATACAGAATTCTCCTTGCAGGTTCAGGTGAGTACTGAGTGAGCTGCTCAAATGTGAGCCTGGCTCGATTTCGCAAGACCTGATAGGCCGTGGCATATTCTTCGGCCATACTAATTAACGTATGTCCCTCTAGGTTAAACGTCTCCCGAATAAACGCAACAGTAAGAGGACCAAAGGCCAATGAGGGCCTGGCCAATTCTTTCATAGCCAATGTTCCACATTTTAAATGGTGTTGGGCTTCCTTCAATTGCAGCACCGGCACTGGATGTTGCTTACAAAACTGCAGCACTCCATCAGCTTGTTCACACAACGTCTCAAACTGTGGAGCTAATTGTTTCCACAACTGAAGAGACTCAAATTGATCAGGAGGAGGTTCCGAAGGAAGGGGCCTCAGACTTTTCTGTCCTGTAAACAATTCAAACCAATACCGCCGCCAATAGCCTCCATACCAGGTCCTGAGGGCTGTTTCATAGCCTGTTCGTAAAACAAACGTACCCAACTGATCTTCGTCCGTGGCACCCTCATATATTCGGATTTTAGAAGAAAAAGTTGGCAATGCACCGTCACCTAACAGATGCAAACACAATTCGGCTATTTCCTGTGGAATAATCTGATCTTTACAGGCATGATGAGGACAAACTTTGTCAAATCCACAAGGGCCACACGCAATATCGGGTTGCACAACCCAATGCCCCGGACCGAAAGGGCCCGTTTCCCAAAAATCCACATGCCCAATCGACACATTTATCACCGGTGTATTGACACCCACAGCCATGTGCATGGGCCCTGTGTCGTTCGTCACCATCAATTGGCATTGCTGCAACAGCGCCACAAGCTCCGGCACTGATGTTTTTCCGACAGCTTCGCAAAGGGTTCCCTTCCCACCAGCTTGGCGGTACACATGCACCGCTTCCTTTACAGCACGCTCTTCTTTCTTGGTTCCTATCAGCACAAAGCCAATATTTCGATCATGACTGAGATGCGCCATCAGTTGGCCAAAATATTCAGAGCGCCAGGCTTTCATCTGATCACTAGCCCCGACTTGTACCGCAACCCAAGCATCAGGTGTTCCAGAATGACGCAGGAAAGTTCGCGCCCAATCATGCAGTTCATTTCTCACCATTAACCGAATCGGATGAAAACTGCCCGGCCCACTTCCTCCAAGGGCGAACAAATCAACGATATTAAAGCGGTTCACCTGACGATATACATGAAAGTCCAGAAAATATTTCATCCAAGGATTTTTGACCAGAAAACTGCCATCTTGTGCTGTGGTCATACCACGCTCATCGGCACAGCCAAAAAACTTCACCAGAAAGGCACTGCGCCGATTAAATGTTAAATTGATCACGCGGTCATATCCAACCTCTAATAAGGGTTTCGCCCATTTTGAAAGATCCTGATAAAGCGACACAAAA
>CP070628.1:273125-280908 GCA_020355985.1 Nitrospirota bacterium
GCATTCTCATCATCCATAATATCTGATTCATATTTGAGGATCATACGTGGCTCCTTCTTCAAAATGAAGTCTGTTCAATTTATAACAAGCCTTGGATTTCCCGTGCAATCCCTCCTCTTACACCAACCATATATTAAGTATAAGAGCATCATTCTTACATGCCTCAGTATCTGGTTCAGCTTCGGGATACTGCCTCCATTGGTCTGGGGGCTTTCTGGCAAACCGGCAGCTATCAATAACTCCATAACCCTACAAGCTATCGTCAAACATCAATTTTCCAAGCCGGTTTTTTTGACTGCCAGTCCGGATGATACCAACCGCCTGTTCGTTGTCGAACAAGAGGGATATATTCGTATCGTCCAAGAAGACTCGGTGCTCTCGACACCGTTTCTGGATATCAACGAAAAACTATCCACAGGTGGTGAGCGGGGATTATTGGGGTTGGCATTTCATCCCCGTTTTTCTTCAAATGGACGACTATTCGTTAATTATACCCGCGCCCGGGATGGAGCCACGGTGATTGCCGAATATCATGCCTTCTCAAACTCCAATCGAGTCACTCTGAATGAATCAGTCCTGTTAGTCATTCCCCAGCCATACGGAAATCATAATGGTGGGATGATCGCATTTGGACCAGACCAGTATCTTTACATTGGTATGGGCGACGGCGGGTCAGGCGGCGATCCGGCGAATTACGCACAGAATCAAAACGAATTACTCGGCAAGTTTCTCCGAATCGATGTAGATCAGCAGCGCCCCTATGATATCCCCCCCGACAACCCGTTGGTGAAAGGGAACGGCCGGCCAGAAATTTTTGCCTGAGGCCTTCGTAACCCCTGGCGGTTTTCGTTTGATCGAGAGACTGGCGACCTCTGGGCCGGCGATGTGGGACAAAACGCGTGGGAGGAAATTGATATAATTATCATGGGGAAAAATTACGGATGGCGTCTACTAGAGGGCACCCATTGCTTTCGTCCTCAGACCCACTGCCGGCAGAATCGCAAGTTCGTGGATCCTGTGACCGAATATGCTCACGAGCAAGGCCGATGTTCCGTAACTGGTGGTTATGTGTATCGCGGCAAAAAGATCCCGGATCTGGCAGGCACCTATGTCTTTGGTGATTTTTGCTCTGGGGAAATCTGGGGATACCGGAATGGTGAAAGGCAAATCCTACAATCCACCGATTTGCAGATTTCTTCGTTTGGAGAAGATCGAGACGGAGAACTTTATGTGTTGGGATACGGAGGGAAAATTGTTCGAATAGTGCCGAAAGCCCTCGACCATGCACCCTAAAAAGAATTTACACTTGAGCCACTTTATACGCTTGACCTAGAACTTCTCGACTTTTCGGAACAACTCAATTTCGTCGAGGACTTTGCCTACTCCATAGACGACAGACGTAAGAGGATCTTCTACGGTAATAATGGGCAAATTGGTTTCCTCCTGAAACCGGGTTGCAATCCCCGGCAACATTGAACCACCACCCGTAATGACCACTCCCTTATCAATGATGTCCCCAGCCAATTCGGGTGGAGTATTTTCGAGCGCCGTGCGTAAGGCATTGACAATGGAATGAATGGGATCTTCTAAGGCTTCCCGAATTTCTGAATCATTGACCACCACTGTTCGGGGAATACCCGAAATCATATCACGGCCTTTGACCATCATGGTCTTAGCCTGTTCCATGGGATAGGCCGATCCCACTTCAATCTTCACTCGTTCAGCCATATGTTCGCCAATGAGCAAATTATATCGCCGCTTGATGTAACTCAAGATCGCATCGTCCATTGAATCACCCGCTACCTTCACCGACTCGCTACACACAATACCGCCGAGAGAGATGACAGCAATATCCGTCGTCCCCCCGCCAATATCCACCACCATATTTCCTGAGGGTTCAGTGATCGGAAGTCCGCCACCAATGGCCGCGGCTACGGGCTCTTCAATAAGATAAACCTCTCGAGCCCCGGCTTGTCCGGCTGACTCTCGAACAGCTCGTTGTTCGACTTCGGTGATGCGTGAGGGCACTCCAATAATACATCTGGGTCGCACAAAGGCCCGCCGATTATGTGCTTTCGTGATAAAGTAATGCAACATACGCTCGGTCATGGCGAAATCAGCAATCACGCCTTCTTTGATAGGGCGAATGGCAATAATGTTGCCGGGTGTTCGACCGACCATCCGCTTGGCTTCTACACCAACGGCCAAAACAGTATTGGATTGCTTATCAATGGCCACAACCGAAGGTTCACTCAAGGTAATGCCCTTCCCACGTACATAGACCAATGTGGTTGCGGTACCTAAATCAATGGCAAGATCACTAGAAAACCACCCAAGCACATCACTTAACCCTGGCATGGAGCCCCCATAATTAAAAGACAGTGGATTAGAGAATGTCGATCATGCATACGTGCATGACGCACTATCGACATATATCGGAAAACGACTTGCAAAAATAAAGGAATAAATAAAAAAAAGTTCCAGAACGGTACGTATTCGAGAAGCCATAGGCTCATCCATGAATCCAAGCTCTTTAGAACAACCCTGGATCGGGATTTTGCCGATCCCAACCGAAAAGGCAAGGATTGTCCGAGGCGGGGAGAACACACAGCACACAGCCCATCTTAGGCCCGGGACAGGCTAGGCGATCATCGTGTCTATGTCAAGAGTGGAAAGGAGGACTGTGCCCGGACATTACAAAGATGGCCAGTCGGAAACAAATCCAATTAGACTCCTGCTAACAATCTTGTTCCTTGGGGCCTTGCTCTGAAGAACGTGTATGGTATAAGTAGGAAGACATTTCTATTTTTATCATCCTCCTAACGATTTCCCCTTTGAGGTAAGAGTTACAGCTGCCGTGTCCAAAAAAGTTCTGCTGATTGTCATTTCCTTCGGACTCATCGCAACGTATCTTGGCCTGGTTGGCAGCGCACGATGGGGCGATTCGACCCCTCCTGAGATTGTTCTGGAACAGCCCTTCGAACTGGTCGGACCGACCACACCTCTCGTGGTCAAAATCCATGATAACGGAACTGGTCTGCGTGATGTCTCCATCCGTATTATCCACAACTTAGAAACATTCGTATTGGCCGACCAGGGCTTTCCCTCCGAAGGTTGGTTGTCGGTAGCCGGCGGCAAAGAACACACATTCAACTTTGAGGGTATCCCCTATGCTGATTCAGACCTTCCTCGACGACAAGGGCAAGCACAAATCATCGTCACCGCGCGAGATTACTCCTGGCGAAACCTATTTGAAGGCAATGGACAACGACTCGAGCAAACCTTTACCCCACAATTTACGCCCCCACGACTGGAACTGCTTTCACCGCCTGCGACCATTGTGCAGGGTGGCACGGGGGTTGTTCGTTACCGGGTCGTCCCAGAAGTCCCCAACCATGGCGTAAAAATCGGAAAGGCATTTTTCCCAGGTTTCCCGGCACCTGACAAAGCCGGGATGTTTGCGTTCGTAGCCTTTCCATACAATGCACCCCCAACCACACCCATCCAGCTTACCGCGGACGATGGCTTTGGGAACAGCGCACTTTTGGATGTGGACTTTCACATGAAGCCTCAATTCTGGCGCACTCGACCTATTAACATTTCCGATTCATTTATCCGAAAGACTGTTCCAGCCATTCTGGCGCAAACACCAGAACTGACAACCAAAAATGATTTGCTTGAAGACTTCCTCCAAGTCAATGGCACCTTACGTACGATGAACAATCAAACCATTACCAATCTCACGAAACAATCTCGTCCTGAGCTATTATGGAAAGGCGCATTCCGCCAACTCTCCGGCTCACAGGTACAAGCCTCGTTCGCCGATCATCGGGAATATATATATAAGGGGAAAGTTGTGGATACCCAAGACCATTTGGGATTTGATCTGGCCGTCACCAAACATTATCCCGTTGAAGCGGCCAATCATGGAATCGTGCTCTTGGCAGGGTATCTGGGGATTTATGGCAATACGGTTATTCTAGATCATGGCTACGGACTCCTCTCGCTTTATGCCCATATGTCTTCTATTGAAGTCAAAGTTGGGGATACCGTGACTATTGGGACACCACTTGGCAAGTCAGGAACAACCGGCCTGGCAGGTGGTGATCACTTACATTTCAGTCTCATCTTGCACGGCCAACAGGTGAACCCTACGGAATGGTGGGACCCCTTCTGGGTCAAGACACGAATTAAAGACAAACTCGGACTGCCTTCCCTAACCAAGGCATCGAATGCCGAACAGGAACAAGAACCAACCGCCCAAGAATTAGGGCCGGAACCAGCGCCTGCCCCCTAATATTGAAAAAACGTGAAGAGTACGGGGTCAGTAACCAACCATGAAGCGGAAGGAACGTGTGCACCCACCTTTTTTCTGTTTCATATTTTTTTGTGACTTGTTATCTCAAATAAGCTGAAGGCCTTTTTGTATGGCGAAACGTCCACGAACTCCATCGTCTTCTTCCCTCGAAACACCCACGACTGCTATTCCAGTTCCTTTGGATGAAACGACACGACAACGCTATTTAAACTATGCGTTATCCGTCATAACATCCCGAGCCCTTCCCGACATACGCGACGGATTAAAACCGGTGCAACGGCGCATCTTGTTTTCCATGTTTCACAATCATCGACTCACACCGGACAGACCGCCAATCAAAAGTGCCAAGGTTGTCGGATCGGTCATCGGTGAATGGCATCCACACGGAGATGTGGCCGTTTATGATGCCATGGCCCGTATGGCGCAACCTTGGTCGCTCCGCGCGACCTTAGTCGATGGTCATGGCAATTTCGGGAGTCAAGACGGGGACCGCCCCGCCGCCTACCGGTATACCGAAGCCCGGTTAACACCGCTGGCGCTTGAGCTACTGAACGAACTCAATAAAAATACGGTCGACTTTCAACCCAATTACGACGGCAAAGCAGAAGAACCCTTAGTGCTTCCGTCGCGTTTTCCGAATCTGCTGGTCAACGGCTCAACTGGTATCGCAGTGGGCATGGCTACCAACATGCCTCCACATAATCTAGGGGAAGTGATTGATGCAGCCATTGCGCTCATTGGCAATCGAGAGGCATCAATTGCTGATCTCATGAGATCGCTAAAGGGGCCTGACTTTCCGACAGGCGGGGAAATCCTGAATACCCGCACTGAGCTTCGGGAAATCTATGAGACCGGCCAGGGATCCATTCGCCTGCGCGGGGAATATGCCGTCAATACGGTGAGTCCGGGGAAATCAGAAATACTCGTCACCTCCATTCCCTTTGCCGTGGATAAGGCAACCATTGTCGAACGCATTGGTGAACTGATCCTCACCAAAAAAATTCCACAATTAGTGGACGTGCGCGACGAATCGACAACGGACGTGCGCATCGCCCTGGAATGCCAAAAAGAGGCAGACCCTCACTTGGCCATGGCCTATCTCTTTAAACACACGCCACTTCAAAACAATTTTTCGGTCAACATGACCTGCTTGGTTCCCGTACCTGGATCACCCGTCTCCCGTCCGGATTGCTTGAACCTCAAACAGATGCTGGAACAGTTTATCGAATTTCGTTTTACGACAGTGACGCGTCGCTTTACCTATGACCTACAGGTATTAGAACGTCGCATTCATATTCTGAAGGGATTCAAGCGCATCTTTGACGCCCTCGATCAAGTCTTAAAGATCATCCGGCAAAGTGACGGGAAAGCGGATTCTGCCACAAAGCTCCAACAGCGATTTGGGCTCCAACCCATTCAAACTGACGCCATTCTCGAAACCCCTATTTACAAATTATCTCGCACTGAAATCAAAAAGATGCTGGATGAACTCTCGGACAAACAGCGTCAAGCCAAGAACCTCCAAGCGCTCTTGACTTCTAAAAAGAGGTTATGGAATGTGGTCAAACAGGAATTAGAAGAAGTCGCTAAAACATTTTCAGACAAACGTCGAACAAAAATTGGGCGCCGACAAACAGAAGAGATCGAATTTGATCCCGATGCCTTCCGTGTCAAAGAAGATGCGATCATTACCATCTCCACTGATGGCTGGATCAGAAGAGTTGGATTAATTAAAGACCTCTCGAAAGCCCGCATCAGGGAAGGCGATAGCTTGATGACCATTCTCGGAGGAAGCACCTTCGATACAGTCGTCTTCTTTTCTAATTTTGGCAGCGCCTACACGATACGAATTGATGACATCCCTCCTGCTCGAAGCGGATATGGCGACCCCGTACAAAAACTTTTTAAATTTAAAGATGGCGAACGCATTATTGGCGGATGGAGTTTTGACCCACGTATGCGACTGAGTGCGGGCAAACCGACTTCCCCTTCCACATCAAACGGAGGCCAACTTGCCCTCTTCGACAAAAAGGGGAAGCCCCAAACGTCATCCTTGGAAGCACTCGCCGTCACCACCAGTGGAATGGGCCTTCGTTTTGACTTGAGCTCCTTGCAAGAGCCGTCGACACGACTTGGTCGAAAATTCTGCAAGCTTAAAGAAGGTGAAGAAGTTCTAGGCCTTGAGATCATCACTGGTCCACTGAAACAGACGGTTGTAGCGGTGGCATCAATCAAAGGGCGAGCGCTCTTGTGCAAAGCGGAAGAAGTAGCCCAATTGGCTGGTCCAGGACGTGGCGTCATTGTCATGAAATTAGACTCCAAGGATACGGTCGTAGGCTATAAGCTTTTGTGCGCCAAAGATGACCGACTCGTTCTCCTCAAAGAAGGTGGTGGCACGCTTCCGGTGACCCTTCGCAAATATCAGGTTGTTGGTCGAGGGGGAAAGGGACATGCCCTCTTCAAGCGTGGCCGCCTAAAAGGCATGGCCCCAACGGAGTTGAGCATTCCAGCGTTTCAAATGGCATAACTGCCATAAAATGATAGACATGCAACTCGAGAAACGATTCTTCCTCGATAGACACTAAGGAATTAAGAAATGGCTAAATCATACGGAGCGAGTGATATTGTTGTCCTGGAAGGGATTGAACCAGTTCGACGTCGACCAGCGATGTATATTGGTGGGACGGATAAGACCGGCCTCCATCATTTGGTCTGGGAAATTCTCGACAATGCCATTGATGAGGTCATGAATGGCTACGCCTCACAGATTATTCTGGAATTGGATAAATCACGTGAAGGCATTCGCATCACTGACAATGGACGGGGTATTCCCGTCGAGAAGCACCCCAAGCACAAAAAGTCCGCACTGGAAATTATCATGACCACCTTGCATGCCGGTGGGAAATTTGACACCGGCAGTTATATTCATTCGGGTGGCCTGCATGGCGTTGGGGCTTCGGTCGTGAATGCACTCTCTCGTCACCTAGAGGTGCAAGTGAAGCGGGAGGGGAAGGAATGGATGCAAACATACCAAGCAGGCATTCCCCTAGGCCCGGTCAAAGCAAAAGGCAACGCAAAAGGCACTGGAACGTCGGTATACTTTCGTCCAGACTCCAAAATTTTCGGGAAAGCCATTCAGTTCGATCCAGCCCTGCTGCAGGACACCTTGGATGCCAAAGCGTATTTGCATAAAGGCTTGAAGCTAACCTTCAAGGACGGAACCACAGGTCAAACGCATCATTTTCATCACGAACAGGGCCTTAAAGAATATTTAAAAAAACTGGTAGGAGATCGCGGGAAAAAGCCCACGGTCGACTTTGTCTTTTACCTTGAACGCCAACTCACTAATGGAACACCAGGTTCGAACGGAGCCACTCCCAATATAGGATTGGAATTGGCCTTACAATGGACGGATGAACCAGCAGAATTTGTTAAAAGTTATGTGAACGGAGTTTCTACACCAAA
>CP070628.1:281008-289290 GCA_020355985.1 Nitrospirota bacterium
CCATTTCTGAGCAATCAATCAACCTCTCTCACTGAAACACCTCCCAATCCCCTAGGCGGGAAAACCTTGGTTGTGGATGCAAATCAGCCGGAGTGTTTTGCCCTCCCGAGTGAAGCATTAAGCCAGGCCGAATCGACCGATCAGGTTTTTATCCGCCCAGGGATCTATGAAGACCGTCTGGTGATTACCGAACGCCCCATTTATCTCATTGGTTCCGGTCGTGACCAGGTCACGATTTTCAGTCGGCGGAGTGGCCCTTGCTATTTGCAACGTGTCTCAGGTGGCCAAATCACTGGCATCACATTTCGGTATGTGGGGAGCGACCAACATTCGGCGCTGAATATCTTGGATTCTACCTGTACGATTGCACATTGTCGGGCAACCGAAGGTCTATTTTCCGGCGTCGTCATCTACGGCCCTAGTTGCCGACCAACCTTATTGGAAAACGAAATTTGTTATAACCGTGAATCCGGCCTATTTGTCTTTGCAGGCGCTCAGCCTTACCTGCGAGAAAATCAGTGCTTTGAGAACCATCATTTTGGCATTGCGGCCAGAGACCAAGGGACTCGGCCAGACATCATCAAAAACATCTGTCAAGACAATATGCTGAGTGGGCTTCTACTTTTTTCGAAGGCACAGGCCCTCATTCTTGATAATACGTTTGAACAAAACGCCCATTGGGGGGCCGTACTGACTCCCGACGCCGAACCCAAGCCAAGGGTAGAGGAACTACCCCAGTCCAACATGTTCACAGACAACCCTCGCGGAGCATACACCATCACGTCCGAACCCTTGGCAGACATTGGCCGATAAACATGGTCCCAACAATTTTTTGTGGTTCAGCTGCTCCCCAGAAAAGACCTATGATATGGTGTGGGGTCTTCGGGAAAGGAAACAAGGTTATTCAGGATGAATGATAACTTGTGGCATCAATTAAATGCGGTGTTGGGCAGCTTGTGTGTCACGGTGGGGCTCTGGCTCTTGATTGGCGCTCTGCCAGTGCCAATTGGAATTGCGGTGGGCATTGGTCTGGCGATTCTGCTGGCTTGGAAATGTCCTTCCATTGGCTATATTTGGGCTATCAGCACATTGTTGTTGGGCATGGAAAGTATTGCCTGGCCCATGATGCAGATGTCGGACCTGCAAAAATTGGGGCCTGAACCACCAATAGAAGAACTTGAAAGGATTTTTACCGCCGTCTTATTTGGCCTCTTCTCCGGAGTGTTCTGGATGACCTTTGCGTATGGGATTTACAAACGGACCCGTGGCCCCATCATCCACCATCCTTTTCCCGAACCTTCATCATCCTCCCCCTCAAAGAAAAAACCCAAAAAGAAAAACCGGTAACTCTGCTCTCCTACGATCTTATTGAATTTCAATAGGATCCATGTTGATTTCAAGTATAACCGCGACTTTTGAAAAAAGGGCATTGAACTCTTGCTGAATTTCTCGAAGATCATGTTGTGTTCCTGGCAAATCTGCCGTCTTGATGAGAAAGAGCGTTCGGTTTTTTTTTGCACTCCCTGGCTTTTTAGAGGTCATCGGCCCCAAGACCATTGACGACAGTAACATTCCTTTTTCATCTGCAAGAGATGCCCCTCTCAAACCACATGCCGTCAACTGTTCACCAAGAAAATCAACCACCCATTGCACACGATTAGCTTGTTCACCGCTAACCACCAACAAAATGACATGAGTCGCGGGTGGATAGCCTAAGACTTCTCGCAATTCTAATTCTTGGTCATAAAATATGCGTGGCTCATGCTGATAAATGGCCTTGAGCACATGATGGTCCGGCATACGAGTTTGAAGTATGACCTGGCCGGGTTGTTGTTCGTCAAATGCTAATCCTACAGCCTTCGAGAGCATATGAAACGTACGCTCGGCAGAACGAAAATCGGGGATATGCAGACCCAGGTCGGCTTGAGGCAAGACAATCAACGGGGCAGTTGGTGGTGCTGATTGGTGAAGCAAGAATTCTGTCCCAATCAACACCTGAATCTCTTTCTGACGGAATTGCTGCAAGACCATCATTGCTTCGTCGTCCGTCCTAACGTTCTCACGATCAAACCGAGCAATAGCACTTAAAGGAAAGAGGCCGGCTAGTTCCTCCTCCAATCGCTGCGTTCCCATACCGGAAAACCGAAAAATTGTCCCCTGACAGCCAGGACAGATTTCAGGCGTTGATTGAGTATTTTCACAAAAAGAACATACCAATCGAGGAGGACGCTGAAACAGTTTTAAGGCGACCCCACATTTCAGACAATTGGGTGCTTGCCCACAATCGCGACAAATCAGTGCTCGAGAAAACCCTTTCCGATTGAGGAAAATAATGACTTGTTGGCCGGCATCCAATGCACGGGTCATGTTAGCCCGTAACATGGGAGACAATGTGGTCCCAAAAGGCAATGTCCGCAGATCGATCATCTCCATTAATGGAACCTGGGAGTCGGACGATTCCAAGGGAAAAGAGATCTGCTCCCGAAAACGCGCATACGTTTCTAAAGAGGGGCGAGTGGCGCCATACACCACCAGAGCCCCTTCGACTTCTCCCCGCATCCGCGCCACGTCTCGTGCATGATAATATGGAAGATGTTCGTCCTTGTATGACTGGTTCTCCTCCTGTTCGACCCACACAAGACCGACATTGGAAAGAGGCAGAAACAGCGCAGATCGCGTTCCCACAACGACCGCAACCTCCCCCTGACGAATCCGATCCCATCGGGCAGAACGGTCCCTTGAAGAAAGATGTCCATGATAGATCTCTACCTGATCTTTCAAAATCTTACGTAAATGCCCAGCCAACGCTCCCACTTGATGAACTTCAGGCGTGAGCACTATCGCCTGACGACCCTGCATGCAGATAGCCTGGACCGTTTTCATGAGAAGATTCCGTTGTGACAACTCCGCACTCACCACGGAAATTTCCTGGAACCCTCCTTGTGTTAACGCACCTGAGATGGTTTGCCATAGCGGATATTCCCCACCTAAAAACGATTGGTGTTCAGCAAAAGCTTCAACAGCACTGTCCTTTTGATCAAAAAAATCTAAGACAACGGAGGCGGACGGCTTTTGCCTTGGGCTGCCCTGCCTCATAGGATAGGAGCCGGAAGGCACCGTCGTCCGCTCAACGATCCATCCTTTCTTTTTCACAGAGGTCAGTGTTGCAGAAACATTTCTGAGGGAGTGCTTTAAAGTAGAACGAAGCAATCCCTTAGGGGCATGTTCCAATTTTCGAAGCACCGCCTGGATATCATCTGAGAGTGATCGATTGACTAACGCGGCATGTCCAGCCTCTGTGAGGAAAACACGCCTGATCACTTTCACTGAATGCGGGGGCACGATGAACCGCAAGCAGGTTGAAAGCGGGACAAGATAATAGTCTGAAATTTTTTCCACGAGCTGAAATAGGTTGCGTCCAAGGGGCGCCTGCTCGGATTCCGCTTCTAATGAAAGAATTGGGCGTAATGCGGTGTAGTGAACCTGCTTTGGGGGAGAAGAGACTGGTTGTGGCTCAAACACACTGACTACCAGCCCGGCCACTTCCGACGACCCTAACGGCACCGTAACCGGACTCCCGACATGAATACGGGATAAGAGTTGTGAAGGCACTTGATACGTAAAGACTTGAAATCGCCGACCCGGCAAGACGACATCAGCAAGCATGGAAAATCAGCACTTTCGTGGTGGAATGTATGCTCACAACAGTCTTTTTGCTCTTCAGCATCATCTCTCTTTGGACTACCACCAGTCGAACTAGACAGAGTGTCATCTGAAGTGTCAATCTCCTCCTATAGAGAAAAGCTCGGGCAACGTATCGGTCAAATCATTAATTCCACCTCAACAACCCCCCCGGCTTATTCTTTATTATGGAAGGTACGGATGGTGTACGGTCTGTCATCAAGAGATATTTGGCAAAAACTTACAAGAAAATGTGACCAAGACGGCCCAAAGAAACTAGTCATGCTCAAAATGGGACGCTCAGCAAGACCCCAGTATCGCTTATTGCGTCCCGCAGTGCACAACCCTTGTGGCAAAGTGGAGCATGCTGGGCAATGCATGAGGAGGAGAAAGCGTTGAGAACTCCACTGACCGATTTTTTTCAACATGCCCAAGGAGGAAAATTATGGGCGGCTTAGAATTTCTAGGTTTTCTTGCGATATTGATCGGGGTCATCGGCATCATCGTTCTAGTGAAAAGTCGAAATAAATCCAATCGCCAATGACCTCAACGTTAATAGAAGAACAGAGGATAGGACTGCTGAACAGAACGGACAGGTTAAGAGATGCCTTGTCCCATTAAACATTGGCGGTTCTCTCCCTTGGTTCTTGTATTCTACATCTTGAAGGATGTACCTCTTGCCTCAAGAAGTGTAAGAGAAACGATGCTCCACACAGATGTGTATTTCGACCGAACGTTTTTCACCGATCGGATTGTTTTTTGAGGCGGCGGTCCAGGGCAAATCGCGTAATCCCCAAGTGTTTGGCAGCCAGACTTTTATTGAAATCGGATACGCGCATCACTTCTTCGATGAGTGTGTTTTCAATATCCCCCAACGTATGTTCACCCAGCTTCATTTCAATACGCACCATGGGTTGATTTCCTTGGGTCAGGACATTCACCGCTGAAGGGGCGACTTCCTGAACCTCACGCGGGAGATCACCACTCATTATACTCTGTCCCCGGCAAAAGATGACTGCCCGCTCGATAATATTTTGCAATTCGCGAATATTGCCTGGATACGGATAGCGTTCCAATAACTGCTGTGCTTCTGAGTCGATTGCCGTCACATCTTTTCCTAAGTCTTTGCTGTGCCGAACCAAGGTTTGCAAACTCAGCGGAATGATATCTTCAATACGATTGCGTAAGGGGGGAAGATCCAAAGATACGACATGTAACCGAAAAAAGAGATCCTCGCGGAAGGTCCCTTGAGCCACATCCTTTCGGAGATCGCGGTTCGTGGCAGCGATCAACCGGAAATCAACATCAATATCTTGACGCCCTCCTAGGCGTTTAAATGACCGTTCCTGAAGCACTCGAAGCAGTTTAGCTTGCATGGTAGGGTTCAGGTCACCAATCTCATCCAGAAAGAGCGTGCCACATTCAGCCTGTTCGCAGAGTCCCGGTTTCCGTTGGTTGGCTCCGGTAAAGGCGCCGCGTTCATACCCAAACAGCTCGCTTTCAAATAACTCGTGAGGAATAGCCGTACAGTTCACCCCAACGAATGGCCCTTGCGCCCGAGGCCCATTATGATGCAACACCCGCGCGACAAATTCTTTTCCGGTTCCCGTTTCGCCAAACAACAGGACCGTTGTCTTCAGGTTTTGGGCCATTTCCTGAATTTGTCCAACTAGCTCCTTCATGCTGGGACTGTTGGAAACCACGTTCTGTAAGGCATACCGGCCCGGACGATCTTGTGTTTCAAAATCGACTCGGCGACGGAGCGTCAAATATTCCAATGCCCGTTCTATCACCGGTTCGACACCGGACAAATCCACGCTTTTAATGAGAAAATCATATGCACCCAGCCGCATAGCCTCGACCGCATCTTCGACCGTGCCATAGGCTGTCAGCAAAATAACTAAGGCCTGCTGGGTTTTGGAGCGAACATGTTTGAGGGTTTCCAGACCGCTCATGCCGGTCATTTTGAGGTCTAAAAAGATGATATCAGGCACATCAGAATCCAACGCCACGAGCAACGCCTCACCCGAATCAAAGCTGCGAATATCGTGGTGACGTTTCGCCAAGCGTCGGCTAATTGCCTGGCGAACCACCTCATCATCATCGGTTACAAAAATAGTCGCGCGCATCTGTTAGACCGTAGAAAGTTGCGTCTGACACACACAAGGGAGCCACAACGAAATCGTGGCCCCGCGGCCTTGTTGACTTTCCGCATGAATTTCACCTCCATGCGCATCAATAATGTTGCGACAAATAGCCAATCCAAGCCCCGTCCCACGATGCTTTCCTGTCGTAAAAAATGGCTCGAATATTCTTGAAAGCACTTTGGGATCTATCCCTTTTCCCGAATCTTCAACTTTTAGTCGCAAACCTTGATGATGCTCATACAGTTCTTCAACTATAGACAGATGAAGCGTGCCGTTGGGAGGCATGGCTTCAATAGCATTCTGAAGAATATTCAACATGACCTGTTTGAGTTGGTCGCGATCCGCGTGAAGGGAACTCAAATCCGTAGGCCGATGATGGTGGACCTGAATGGCTCGCTGTTCTATCGGTTCCGACAAGACCTGCAGAGATTCCTCTAACAATTCCTCGAGTAGAAACCTAACAGGGAGGAGATCGCGAGGGCGGGCATAATCGACAATTTGATTGACAATTCGATCCAAACGTCGCGTTTCCTTCAGGATGGTTTTCAAATCCTCCCGCCGGGAATCCCCTTCTGCAAAATCCTCTAGCAGCAAGGAGGTCGTAGATCCAATCCCTACTAAGGGATTCCGAATTTCATGTGCGATCCCCGCCGCCACTTGTCCTAACGTCGCTAAACGTTCTGACCGGCTTAATTGTGCACGCATTTGTTCCAGTGCAGTAATATCAACATTAAACCCTTGATACACAAGGGTCTGACCCGATTCATCGTTAATCGGCACCGACCGACTTAAAACCCGCCTGATTGCGCCATCTTGATGAAGAAATCGAAACACACGCTCGAACGCCTCACTTTGATTCTGTGCATTGTGAAAAGCCTGACGAACATCTTCCCGGTCTTCAGGGTGAATGGCTTCCCACATTTGCTCCGGATCTAAGGTC
This sequence comes from Nitrospirota bacterium, assembly GCA_020355985.1. The sequence continues at coordinate 287,777 of CP070628.1, forward strand.
TCATCTGGATTTCGCCCAGCTAATATCCAATTTTGGCGATTACTAAAAATGGCCCGGCCCTGTTCCATCGTAAAAATACCAATAGGTGCATGATCCACAATGCCACGGTATTTGGCTTCTGACGAGGTGATCTCTTGATTGAGACTCCGTAGCTCCTGCTCAGATTGCTGAATCTGCTGAATATGCTGTTGAATCTGCGTGCCCATCGTATCCATGACTCTGGTCAAATTTCCGATTTCATCTTTCCGGTCCAGGACAGGCACCTTTGGCATGGTCCCTCCAGAAAAGTTTTCGACCGTTTTGACCAAAGTCGTCAATGGCCCGGTAATTGAGCGCGCAATGAGTTGCAAGGGAAGCAGCATGAGAATCAAGGCAAAGGCCCCTCCCCCCACAATCACTCCCATGAGTACGGAACGATCTTCGGAACTACTGGCGAGCGCCTGCTGCAACTGCTCAACTTCCTGCCGATCAAAACGCGCCATCTCTTCACGAATGGCCAACATCAATAACCGCCCTTTTTCGGCTTCAATATAGTCTTCGGCCTCTTCCGGATGCCCCATTTTTACTCGTTCAATAAGGCGATCTTTATCAGACATGAGCATGTGAATATTATTTTGGACGGATTGGACCAACATCCGTTGTCCTGGATCATTACCCACCATTTGTCGAAGAGAATTCCCTAAGGCCAACACCCGTTGTTTGGCCGCTTGATAGGGTTGTAAAAATTGAGGTTGCTGAGTCAACACATAACCGCGAAACCCGGTCTCAAGGTCCACGACCAATCGCATGAATTCAGCCGAGGCACTTTGGATGTGGTACACCTCGTTGAGATGGTCTTCATCTAGAGAAAACGTTTCAACACTTCGATAGGTCAATAAACTTAGGATTAACACTGCCAGCATGGGAACTGCCGAGACCAAGAGCAGTTTCTTGGCCAGAGAAAGATTCAAAAAAAACGACGTCAATTTCATAAGAGAAAAGAGATTATACTACTAGGCCAAGCTGAAGTTCATTTCCTCATCAAGAAGGCACACAATAAAAGGAGACTACGAAATTCAATTACCACCTGTCCATGGCCCTATGACTGACCCAGATTATTCTCTTTCCATCCACAGACAGTAGTAGCGAACGAAGTAGTCTTGCTATCATGTCCTTTGGCAATACGTTCAAATACATTCTTACACCAAGGAAATTCGCAGCTCTTCTAATCTTCTTAAGAGAGGAAATATGGGCGGCAAAACCATTCTTATCGCATTAGGTGCAGGGCTTACGGGCCTTCTCCTGGGCTGGGTTATTGGTTTTAAGGTGGCGCCTACCACAGGTCTCCCAATTCGTGTAGTCGCCGATTACCTGCATGCTGTTCTTCAAGCCGACCGCACCTTTTACGCACAGCATGTCGTTGAGCGAATGGAAGCCATGTTGATTGTGAACGCCACGGAAAAATGGCGAGAAGACCGCACCTTGCCACTCCCCGCGCAGTTTTTCAAAGAATCATCACGGGGATTACAAGTGAG
>CP070628.1:289390-296808 GCA_020355985.1 Nitrospirota bacterium
ATGGTCACAGTTTATTCATGTGATTTTCAACGTTCAATTGGAGAGCGGAATCTTAGGCAGATTCTACGGTGGTGTCAAGCCTCTAGGCAAAAAGGTCTAAGAATTCTGATTTTTGCCCTTATGAATCCCCTCCAGTTGCTCGACGAACCGGCCGGCGAGAACGATAAGAGGTTCTGGGTTTGGGCACAGGCATCAGGATCGTGACCGTTGTTCCCTTATTTGGCTCACTAGCTATATGAATTTTCCCCTGATGTTCTTCCACGACTTTTTTCACCGTTGCCAGGCCTAACCCTGTTCCTGAACGCTTCGTGGTGAAATAGGGTTCGAAAACTTTATCCACAAGTTCTGCCGGGATAGGCACCCCGTCATTGCCAATCACTATTTGAAGTTCAGGCTTTCGTGCCCGAGTCAGCATCACTTCTACCCGTAAATGCCCACCTGGAGACATGGCTTCAATGGCATTTTTAAAAATACAGAGGAAGACATGCTGCATTTTGGTTTCATCCCAACGCACTTGAGCCAAACGTGCTGGGACTTTTTTGACGACCTCAATGCGATTCACCCGTAAATCAGTGGATACCAAAGAAAAAGCCTCATCTAATAAATCCTGGACCCGGCACAGTTTTCGATCGAGTTCTAACGGTTTGGCAAAATCCAAAATCTCATTCAGGACAGTTTCCATCCGGATCATATCCCGCATGGCATTTTCCACACGGGTCTGTGAATCAAAATCCAGGTCGGAGTCAGTGGTAATTTCTTCCAACTGGGCGCGAATAAATCCGATAGGCTCTCTAATTTCCGCAGCCAGAAACGAGCTCACCTCATGAAGAGCCACTCGCCGCTCTTCTTTTCGCACATCCCCCCCTTCCGGAATAACCGGTAGCGCTTTCCCACCTTTGGCAGCCCGCTGCTCAGTCTGAACGGGGGCAGGCTCCATAATCGACAGATGACACGAGGGGTCCTCAAATAATTCCACAATTTTTGCGGTGACAGATTCGAGAGCCTTAAGATCGCGTCCATTGTGGTCAAACTGGTTAGGATTCTTAGAGGCCAAGGTGAGTGTGCCCGCCACCCGACCCCTGACAAAAAACGGGACAACGATAGTAGAGGTAAACTTATCTTTATATAATTGCTTATAGTCATGGAATCGTCCCTGAGTCGAAGCTAAATTATTATCACTCCGGGCTTTTCGATGACGGACAGACCAGCCGGATGCCGAATCATCCAAGGAAAGTTGCTGCCCTGGACTCAGATCACGTTTTTGAGTTCCAAGAACGCCAAGAACTTCCAGGGAGGCAATAAGCGGGTCATAAATTGTCACCCATCCACGATCAAACGAGACATCGCCATCCGCTTCAGTCAATATATTAGCAATCCGTTCCTGTATATTCTCATTTGTATAAGTTCGAACTGCGGCCACAGGGCCTTCACTCCCTGGAAGGGCAAGCGGTTCATTGGCAACGATCGGATTACCTAAAATTAGAGATGAGCCAAAGAGCCCGGCCTTTTTTAATTCTCCGGTAATAAAATTGACATTCGTCGTGAGTGTCGTTTTTTCTCGTTTTGTCAGAGCCACATTCTCCCGCCTGGCCAATACCAAGGTGCCGTAGACACGTCCACCAAATTTCAAGGGAAGTGCGAGAGCGACTTTGGTACCGGGTGTGACCATTCGCAGACGAAGCACATTATTTAATTCCGATCCTTCCCTCGCATTTCGAGGATTCACGCTTTTCAGTTCTTCCAGCGACAAGGCTCGAAGAATGGCTCGAATTTCTCGTGGTGAAAACCCTCGGGAGACCTGCTCAATGAGAGGTCCACTCTCATGAGCCATAATGGCAACCAACGCCGCCTCCATGCCGACCTCATTGACGGCGGACGTTAATATTTTTTGGAGGGTACTTTGCTGTTTAGTGGGCAAGGGCGATTCAAGACGATTGGCCATGCATACGATTCCTCTCTATTGACTCGATATATTTTGACTCTTCAGGACGGCAGGAATCTCTCCGCCCACAAAATGATTTCTGATTCCTAGAAATTCTTATGTTGGGACCAAAGCCATATTCCGACATTAATTAATATGTCGAATTTTTCGCCCTGTTTGCGTATGAGTCACAATTTCAATACGGCCTTGTTCTGAAATCCACAAATTGAGTATGGCGCTGACTACACTAATAAGAATAGCACCACCTACCGCCGGCCAAAATCCTGAGACGAGGAAGCCTTTCACAATCCCTGAGACGAGATAGAGTAAAAAGGCATTGATCAACACCATAAAGAAACCTAACGTCACCAGAATAAACGGCACAGACAGGAGGTAGAGAATGGGACGAATAATGGCATTCAAAAACGACAGAATCACGACTGCCGCCACACCTGATCCAAAGCTGGTGATATCAATGCCTGGAATAATCTGGCTCGCCAACAACACAGCAAACCCCGTAACCCCACATCGTATTAAAAATCCCTTCATCTTTCCATCATACCGGCCTCTTGGTCACGGCCTCAAGTTAGGGAAGCCCCCGAGATTGCATCTCTGGTCATAAAAAGAACCTGACACCCACGCTTTATGGACCGTCGAATAGCGATCCTCGTTGCTTAGCCATTTTCCCATGGGGAAGCACAAAGGCAAGGACCACATGACCCACGTGAAATCAAACCAACGAAACGTTCTCCGCCAACCAACAATTGTCAGGCGCTAAACCATCAGACCGTGAGAAATAAAAAAAATAGGACTCAAAAATGCTTGTTTTGGCGAGAAAAAAAGAAATTCCAATTTTTTAGATCCGTAAAGATGGTAGCAGGTTATGGAGATTTCGTCAGGCGTACCCCCATTGGCGAAACCACTGTACCGCTTTCTTGAGAGCCGTTTCTACTGGTGTCTGTGGAAGATTGAGTTCATTGCGGGCTTTCGTGCAATCATAATGCATTCGGTACTTCGCCATCCTAACGCCCTCCAAAGGAATTCGCGGAGTTTTATGAGTCACCAAATTAGCAATCCACGTATTTACATGAGCAAGCGGAATAATCAATCGCCAGGGCAATCTGACGCGAGGAGGGGAGACACCCGTCAATTGGCTCAATATCTGACAAATGTCATGAAACATGAGGTTTTGATTTCCAAGAATATACCGTTCCCCGATCCTGCCTCGTTCCATGGCTCGCACATGTCCTATCGCCACATCGTCTACATCGATCAAATTCATCCCGGTTTCAATGTAGGCAAACATACGTCCTTTCATGAAATCAACAATGATTTGACCCGTTGGCGTAGGCTTAACATCTCTTTCTCCCACAGGAGCCGTTGGATTCACAATAACCACGGGCAATCCTTGTTGAGCCATTTTTAGCACTTCTTGTTCGGCTAAAAATTTTGATCGTTTGTAATCTCCGGAAAGTTGACCTTCAGAGGGAAACAATTCTTCACAACCCAACCCTCCGTCATCAGGCAACCCAATCGCCCCAATCGTACTCGTATAGACAATGCGCTCAACACCCGTTTCTTCCGCTGCACGAAAGAGATGCTTGGTTCCCTCCACATTCACCTTATAAAACGTCGTAGGATCTTGGGCCCACAAGGCATAATGAGCCGCCACATGATAGACACCCTGACAACCGGTTACGGCTTTTTTTAAGGAATGAGGATCTTGCAAATCCCCTTCTACTGTTTCAAGCGAGAGGCCATCCAGATTGCTCCTATTGCCCTTCGGACGGACCAATACCCTCACCTCATCGCCTTTGGCGACTACAGCCCGTGTCACGGCCGCTCCTATAAATCCCGAAGACCCGGTAATAAGAACTTTCATGAAGTTAATACGCTAAATCTCAGACTCACGGAAAATCAGATGTCAATTAAAAAAAAGAATGTAAAAACGATTGGAGGTCAATATCTAAGTCAGAGGTGACTCAGATTCGTCATACTAACAACGGTGTCGGACTGTCGTACCTATTCTTATGTGAATTAATTGCGTCGCGACATGATATAGGTAGCAATATGTCGTAGCGGATCAGCCTGAGAACCAAAGGATTCCAATCGATTGATAGCCCGTTCGGTACATTCTTCACCCAATTTTCGAGCCCCATCAATCCCAAAAAATGAAGGATAGGTTTTTTTCCCTCGCTTTTCATCCGTCCCAGCATCCTTTCCTAACTCCTCCCGTGTGCCTACCTTATTCAGCACATCGTCTGCAATTTGAAAGGCTAATCCGATATCTTCCGCGTAGCCAGTTAGAGACTCTAATTGCGTGGAAGAGGCCCCGCCAATAATCCCTCCAATGCGAACCGCAGCCCGAATCAATTGTCCGGTTTTATGGGAATGAATTTTTTGGAGATGCGCAAGCTCTACCTCTTGGTTTTCGGCCTGGATATCCATTACCTGTCCACCCACCATTCCCTGATGCCCGGAGCCAAATGCCAGTTCCCGGACAATAGTCAGTTGTTGACCAACCGTGAGGCCATTGGCTCCCTCAGTTTGACTGCATAATTCAAAGGCCATGGTGAGCAATGCATCTCCTGCGAGAATCGCCATCCCATCTCCAAACACCTTGTGATTGGTCAGTCGGCCACGTCGATAATCATCGTCATCCATCGCTGGCAAATCATCATGAATTAGTGAATAGGTATGGACGAATTCCAAAGACGCGGCAAAGGGCAACATCGCATCATTGTCATATCCCAACGTTTGGGCCGCGGCGATCGTTAAAATAGGACGTACACGTTTGCCCCCGCCCAATAGGCTGTACCGCATGGATTCGTAGAGTTTTTCGGGGTCACGCAACGTGCCTGGAAGGCTTTGTTCCAGAAACCGGTCAACCCGTTGACGCTGCTGATCTAAATAGGCGTGAATGTCCACAGGAAAGCGAGAAAGGCAATAGAAGGCTAGAAAATTCGATGAGGACCCTATCAAATGAATTTTTAAGGTGTCAAACCAGCGTTGCGTAGATTATCTACTTTCGCGAGGAGGACGAACTTTTTACATTGAGTCCTAATTGTTTTCATCCTCACAGTCTCAGTATACTCTCTCCTTATGAGTATTCGAAATCGAGCTGGAGAATGGGAGCCTCTGCTCCTCGGAATTAAACCTGAGTCTTGCGGGGTATGCGGAGAAGGCCTGTACCGAAATCTCACCATGCTGCGTGGAGGGTGGTCTCGATGCAGTATTTGTGAAAATTTCGTTCATTATAGTTGCTTGGCTAGCGGGAAAATCCCTTACCTCAAACGACGTCCTCGCGTCTGCCAATCCTGTGATTCCCCTCAATCGACTTCTGCTTCCGGTAAAACAATGTCGTCGGTTCCATCTGAAATCACATCATGAACAATCCTGAGCTCTCTCTCCCACGATCCACGGGATCAAATAAACTCTCGACCCTCTTTCTCTACTTTGTCCTATCGCCTCTACTCTGTGCCTTTAGCGGTTTTCATATCACGAGTTATCTGCTAGTTGGTCTCTATACTTGGCCTCGGACCAGCCGGGTACTGGTCCTGACAATTGGGACATTAATTTTTGTGTACGAATTTATCTTTAAAAGCCAAGCCCCTCAATTCACGGCACGAAAACCCTTATCCCAAAAAGAATGGGTACTCTATACCTCCCTGATTCCTTTTGTCGGTGGTGTAGGGATCCACGTCGCAGTTGCCGGATTTTCCAAGTAAAGAACTGCTAATCTCAAAATGAATTTGGGAATTTTTTGGTTTTTGATTAACCAAGAGGACAAATAAATGAAAAACGTGGAATTGACTGTAGAAGGCACCATGTTGACAATCAAGGTAGACCTCTCACAGGAATTTGGGCCCTCGTCCTCAGGGAAAACCACGATAATTGCATCGACCGAGGGCAATATTTCTATTCCAGGGCGAGAAGAAAAAATTGGTCTGAATATTTACAAGAAAAAAACTTAGGTTTTTTTCATCGCCTTCTTGTCCTCCAATAAAGCCTGCCCAGTCCGCGATGCCGGAACTTGCATCACAGATTCTGGGGTTCCTTCGGCAACCACACACCCACCTTGGTCTCCGCCCTCCGGCCCCAAATCGATAATCCAATCTGCATTCCGAATCACATCGAGATTATGTTCGATGACCAGCACTGTATTTCCAGTTTCAACTAATCGGTCAAGCACATCAAGCAGGCGTTGAATATCCACAAAATGCAACCCGGTCGTAGGCTCATCCAAAATATAGAGGGTCCGACCAGTCGGACGTTTTGAAAGTTCCTTGGAGAGTTTCACCCGTTGCGCTTCTCCTCCGGACAATGTCGTAGCCGATTGTCCTAGCTTAATATAATGAAGTCCGACATCCGATAGCGTTTGTAGACGAGCGCGAATGGGTGGGATGTTGACGAAAAATGCAAGGGCTTCGGCTACTGTCATATTCAACACTTCAGCAATGGTTCGACCTCGGTACATCACATCTAAGGTTTCCCTGTTGTACCTCTGGCCGGAGCAGACTTCACACGTCACATAAATATCCGGAAGAAAATGCATTTCAATTTTGAGTAACCCGTCGCCCTGGCAGGCTTCGCATCGGCCACCTTTCACATTGAAACTATAACGCCCTGGTTTGTACCCCCGTACACGCGACTCCGGTAATTGGGCAAACACATCTCGGATAAAACTGAAAAGGCCGGTATAGGTGGCAGGGTTTGAACGGGGAGTTCGACCAATCGGCGACTGATCGATATCGATGAGTTTGTCCAAATGCTCAAGGCCTTTTATCGTTCGACAACCTTCAAAGACGGGTTTTTTCTGTGCCAAGCCTTTCCCTAATGACCGGAACAACACATCGATCACCAACGTACTCTTTCCAGAACCCGAGACGCCTGTCACACACGTGAACAGCCCCAAAGGTACTTTCACGCTGACATTTTGCAAGTTATGCTTCTCTGCACCAACCACCGAAAGGAATCCTTTGGGCTTTCGCTGGCGAAGTGGCAAAGCGACGCGCCGGCTTCCATTCAAATATTGTCCCGTGAGCGATGTCGCATCCTCCATGACCACCGAGGGCGGGCCATGAGCCACCAACTTTCCTCCCTCCACGCCAGCCCCTGGCCCTAAGTCCAACACATAATCAGCAGCACGCATGGTCTCGGCATCATGCTCCACGACTACAACGGTATTCCCCATATCTCGTAACCGTAGCAGCGTTTGTAATAATCGGCGATGATCACGTTGATGCAAACCGATGCTCGGTTCATCCAAAATATACAAGACTCCCACCAACCCCGATCCGATTTGGGTAGCCAATCGAATTCGCTGTCCCTCTCCACCCGATAGTGAAGCCGAGGGACGGTCTAGTGTGAGATAGGCCAACCCCACATTGAGAAGGAATTCTAAGCGCTCACGAATTTCCTTAATCACCCGTTGCCCAATCAATCTTTCACGATCGGTTAGTTTCAAGGCATCCAGAAATTCTAAAATTTGCCGAAC
>CP070628.1:296908-303227 GCA_020355985.1 Nitrospirota bacterium
CTTGCTCTGGAACCGGCTCCAGGAGTCTTTTTACGCTACCTCCCCCGTTGCTGGGAGGAACCACGGTTTCCTGATGAGGAGGTGCCGGCTCCAGGAGTCTTTCTACGCTACCTCGCGCCTTGCTGGGAGGAACCACGGTTTCCTGATGAGAGACCGGTTCCAAAAGTTTTTCTACGCTATCCCCCGCCTTGCTGGAAGGGACGACAACCTGATGATCAGTCACCAACCCATTTTCCTGACGCACCTTCCTGGTGTAGGGTGTCCCGCAATGCGTGCATAACCAGGTTTCTTCCACAAAAGTCGGCTTAATTGTGAGGGGTGTTTGTTCCCTTTCTCTCTGTTCCCCTTCTAAGGTGACTCCACAATGAGGACATGTCTGAGCTTGTTTGGAAACCGGGCAGCCACAATCAGGACAGGAATAAAGCTTTGTTCCCGCCTGACCTACCCCACGAGTTTGTTTGCCCGGAAAAGGCAGTGCGCATTGAGGACAAGCGAGAGCATGAGTGGAAACTTGTTTTTGACATTCCGGACAGGGTACTAGGGCCATCGCATTGAATCCATTTGGTTAGTAAGAAATCAGCTTACCGCATGCTCACATCTCTTCGCCATAGTCTTAAGCAAAGTCGATACCTCAAGAGCTGAATTAAAAAAACCCACAGAATCAGGGGTATTTAGGTTAATCATCTCAGAAAACTCTCTCTAACTGCATGCTCTTTCCTTCAGCTATTCTCTCTAATTTGATTGGCTTTTCTCAAGGGTATTCTCTTATTCGCCTTTGTATTTGAATCCTTGGAATTTCTCACTGTTTTCCCCAATAGTCTAATCTATGTAATATTTCCTCATCTTCACAGACTGAACAGCAGAGAGTCATTTGACCTTCTTGGTATAATTTGTTTATAGATTGCGGGCTTAGAAAAATATCTTTGAATTGATCCAACATTCTTATCGAGGGTGCTATGGCGAATGTAAATGAGCAAGAGCATTCCATTACCCGATCAGTTAGCCAACGTTATGCTAAAGCTGTCACAAATGGCGAACAGATGTGCTGTCCTACTGGGTATAACCATGAAGATTTGGGACAGTTTATCCCCGAGGAGGTATTGAAAGTTTCCTATGGCTGCGGCACACCGGTTGGGCTTTCCACCGTTAAACCAGGCGAAGTGGTCTTAGATATCGGCTCTGGAGGGGGCATCGACTGCTTTGAAGCCTCCCGTAAGGTTGGGGCAAGCGGTATGGTGATCGGCATCGATATGACCGATGAAATGCTGTCTCTCGCGCGCACTCACGCCCTGACCGTCGCCAAAAATCTGGGCTATCCTGCTTCCAATGTGGATTTTCGAAAAGGTTTTGCCGACGCTATGCCGGTAGAAGATAATCAGGTTGATCTCATAATTTCTAATTGCGTTATCAATCTGGCACCTGACAAGAAGAAGGTATTCCGAGAAATGTTTCGGGTTCTTCAACCAGGTGGGCGGTTTACCATCTCAGATATTGTGGCGGATCAACCCATTCCTCAATACATGATTCATGATAGCGCAAAATGGGGCGATTGTTTGTCAGGCGCACTGACGATTCAAGACTATTGGGGAGGATTACGAGAAGCTGGCTTCAAGGGGTTACACCAGGTTACCGTAATTCCCTGGAGAGTTATCGATGGTATTCATTTCGTTTCCGTGACGCTAACGGGTTATAAAACGACCGTAGCATCCTCTTCCCCCTCACCGGCATTTGCCACTTTAATAGGCCCGTTCTCCCAGGCCCAGGATGAGTTGGGCACAACATTCCACCGTGGCGCACCACAAGAAATTGATAAACAAACAGTTAATTTATTGTCCTTGCCATCATATAAAGAACACTTTGTTATCGCGGATCGTCCAATTGCTCTGACAGACCAAGATCCGCAATTGGTCGCTGTATTACCTGAGGAAGGTCCTTGTATTTGGGAAGGCCACTTTGCTATTCACACCGGTCCATTTCTAGCCGTAAGTGACGATGACCATCATTCGTACCGATGCGGGGAACCATTGGAAATCTGTTCGAAAACACTCAAGGTCCTACAACACCCTCGATATCAATCTTCATTCGGAACCATCAACCGAGCCCAAGAAGGTACAACTGTCGAACCTGTTATTTGTGGCACCTCCACCGAATGTTGTTAAGAACGCTCTGCATAAATTGCCATTTCGCGAAAAATTGAGAAACATTGCATTGATGACTCTCTGCAATAGAGCACCCCAAATGGCACATTCACCACTTCCTCTTATTTCATCTTCAGTAACAACGCCTTCCTTTGAAGACAGCTTGGCCTACTATGGGATGGAAGCGTTAACAACCAAAGGCGTTTCTACCCTTCAGGTGAATGTGGGAAAAGTTTGTAACCAAACTTGCCATCATTGTCATGTTGATGCTGGGCCTCAACGAACCGAAAGTATGGCCAAAGACACGATTGACCAGATCTTAGAGGTCTTGGACCGAACTCCACAGATTTCAACCGTAGACATTACTGGGGGGGCTCCGGAGATGAACCCCCACTTTGAGTATTTGGTTCGGCAATGCAGGATTCGAGGTAGAAAAATCATTGACCGATGCAATCTGACCGTCTTTTATGTAAAGGGGAAATCGCATCTTCCGGAATTCTTAGCTGAAGAAAGGGTCGAAATCATTGCGTCACTTCCTTGTTACCAGGAAGCCAATGTCGACCAACAGCGTGGCAAAGGCGTTTTTGAGCGCAGTATCAGCGCGCTACAGACATTGAATAAGCTTGGGTATGGGAAAATCGGAACTGGCCTTAACTTGCATCTGGTCTATAACCCCCAGGGGTTATCTCTTCCACCCCAGCAAGCAGAATTAGAACAGGACTACAAGGAAGAGCTGATGGCCCAATATGGAATTCATTTCAATCGACTGATGACCATTACGAATATGCCGATCAGTCGCTTCTTGGAGGATCTACGCGAGGCTGGCCAAGTCGAGGCCTACTACACCCTCTTGGTAAATAGCTTCAATGAAGCCACCGTCGAAGGCCTCATGTGCCGTTCCTTAATCAACGTGGGATGGGACGGGCGTTTGTATGACTGCGATTTCAACCAAATGCTGGATCTGCCTTTTCCAAACGATTCACCACAATGGATCAAAGATTTTGATCTCGCCGCGTTAGAAAATCGGCGTATCACGGTAGGTTCGCATTGCTTTGGATGCACGGCAGGAGCTGGGTCATCCTGTGGCGGAGCCCTTGCCTAAGCGTTTCTCCCAGGCTTTCCAATAACTTTCATTGTTCATCTTCAAACCCCATACAGCATTGGCCTTTTCACCCTACGTCTTACCTTCACGTCTGAAGTGTTTCGCGCAATCCTGGCTGCAGAAATAATACCGCTGCCCACTGACCTCTTCGATAACAGCCGATCCCGCAGCCACATAAACCTTACACACAGGATCTTGAATCATGACATCCTTCCCTGGAGTCGCCTGATCAGGCTTGGGCTCTATCCACGCGCGGGCCGCACGCCGGACCATATAAAACAGGATAACCAGCAAAATGAGGATTATGATGATTTTGTACATTTAACGTATTCCTTTGCTTTTTTCTCCCAATAACCATCATAACGAAATGGTGCCTGTTTTTCGAGATGACACCACTGCCCCATGACCCTTGACCTGCTTAGACATGAAAGAACGTTCGAGGTGTGCATAAAGTGGATCTTCCATTGCTGAAACCTTTCTTGACTTGATAGGATTTTCTCTATGTATTCCATCCAATTGGGCCACAAGTCCCACATATCCAGGGGATCCCAGATCTGTATTTTACTATTCCTTGTAGCGGTATCCGGTTGTTTCTCACCTCATCATTCACCAGGAACCCTTGTTGATCTGACCTATCCGTTCGACGAAGACACGATCTATTGGCCAAACAATGCACCCTTTCATTGGGAAAAATCGAGTTGGGGTCATACCCACCAAGGGTACTGGTATGCCTCAGGGGTGTTTTCAGCCTCAGAACATGGGGGAACACACCTTGATGCTCCCATCCATTTTGCTGAATTTGGATGGAGTGTCGATGAAATTCCTTTAACACATTTAACGGCAGAGGGTATCGTCTTGGATATCCGATCACAAACCGGTTCAAATCCAGATTATATGCTTCAGGTAGAAGACATCGTGCAATGGGAAAAACAACATGGGGCCATTCCGAGGGATTCTATTGTTTTTCTCCTGACCGGCTGGGGCCAATATTGGCCGGACCCTTATCGCTACCTCGGCAGCCCTACACCCCAGGATTCCACCACCCTTCATTTCCCCGGTTTTTCTGGCGAGGCCGTTTCCTTTTTGGTCAATCACCGTGCCATTTACGGAATTGGGATTGACACGGCCAGTATTGATCCCGGGCAATCAACAACATTTCAGGCGCATCAGAATCTTGGGAAAGCCAATGGTTTTGCTATAGAAAATGTGTCCAATTTGGAGCAATTGCCCCCACAGGGTACCTTAATTACCGCGCTGCCTATGAAGATAAAAGGTGGGACTGGAGGACCGGTGCGAGTCATGGCCCTCTTGCCATAATCCAAATATTCCTTCCCATAAGGAAAAAATACGCCTGAACCTAGTTCAAGAACAAAGCCGTTAATCTTCAATTTAATAGAAAGAAAATCCTTATGGTGACCATCACGTTAATGGGAGATTTGCAAACTACCGAAGGAGAACGTGCATTAGGATGCGAGGTGGAAGATTCGATCACCGTCAAACAACTCATCCGAAAACAAGGCAAACCTTTGCGAGAAATTTTTCAATTATTAAAACAAAAAAAAGTGATGGTGACCGTCAACAAACGCATTGCCAGTGAATCAACCAAAATCTACGATGGTGATGTGGTTCATATCGTAGCCCATGACGGCTTGGGGCGAAGTGGATTGACTCCAGCTATGTACTAAGGAAAGGACGATTAACACATAAACGCAGGGCTAGGATTTCTAGCCCTGCGTTTGAAATGTTTGTCTTTTACTGAAGACCGAGATGAAGTATTTACCGGTTGAGAGACAAAAGAGAAGCCGAAGGCAACTCTCTTATTTTTTAACCCCAAGAATGGAATCCTTGGCGGCTTTCGCTACACGGAATTTTACAACTTTTTTGGCAGGAATTTTAATTGCCTCGCCGGTTTGAGGGTTTCGACCCATTCTGGCTTTGCGGTGTGCGAGTACAAGCTTCCCGATTCCAGGAACCACAAACGCATTCTTGGCCTCTTTGTAAGCCAGGGACGCAAAATCATCAAGAATTTGGGTAGCGGTTTTCTTGGTGATATCCGCCTTTTTGGCCAGGTGATCGGCAATCTGCGACTTCGTCATGGCTTTTCCCATACGGACCTCCTCCTCGCATTAAAAATGATTAGTAACACAGCCCATTTGGTTTTTCAGAATTTCAAGGAAGGGATGCCTTGTTTGCAACCTTCAGTCAAGGTACGACAGGAACGTACGTTCCTCTTATAACAACGGCGCCAGAGTCTACCGAAAGACTCAAATACTGTCAACCAAAAAACAAGCCCAGCGCGAGGAATATTCACTTGAGGATAAATTCATTGGAGATCTTGCCTTGCTGCCTTGGCTTTTCCCAAGGTAAAGTAGTCAGGTGATTAGGATTGAACAAGATCAAAGTAGCCCTCTTGGGTTAAATAAACATTTAATAGACAGATGAGGCATTAATTATGGGAAAAGAATTACCTGTTATTCCCAGCCCCCAACAATCGGAGACTGAAGAAAAAGAAGAACTGATCTATTCTCGGGTTTTTTGTACTCGCGAAGACAGTCCTCCCTTGCGACTCCTGTTGGATTTTCTCAAATCCAAAAACCAAGTCCCCCTGATTCCAAAAATGGAACAAGAAGCCTTAGAGGATTGGGATTGGGTCCATATCTCATTAGGCTACAATCGAGAACGCCAACCCATTCGGCTCTTTTGCATACGAAATCGTGGCACTTACCAAGATGTCTTTGAGACTGAACAAACAGGGTTTTCCAACCGACTCTCTGCCTTTGACGACGTCGAAGCACAAATTGCCGGGGAATTTATTGGCAAATCTCATTTCATAGCCACTACTCAAATGGTGAAAAACGACATCACGGACGAAGGCTATGATTTTAACGGTTGGATCTTGGAGTTTTTCCAAGAAAATTGCAATGGGATTGTGCAAATCGATGGGCAAGGGTTTTATTCCCCAAAGGGCGAACTCGTGGTAGATATGGAGGAAGCGATTGAATCGGGACAAGATGTTGGCCCAACACCTCAAACAGATGAGTCATCATGAGAATCCATGTTCTCCCCTAAATTAAATAAC
>CP070628.1:303327-308893 GCA_020355985.1 Nitrospirota bacterium
AATATTTGAACATCACTGATGACTCGTTCCGTAAATCCACCCTCACAATAACAAAAATAGAATTCCCACATCCGAAAGAATTCATGAGAGTAGCCGAGCTTCTGAATTTGTGCAGGGTTTTTGATAGAAAAGGGATCTGAATAGCCCTTGATTTTCTGCCAAGGGCCTGGGGACGCAGGTTAGATATGGAGGTTATTCTAATTCTCTTTAAAGGTAGGGACTTTCTTGGTTGGAGTTTGATTAGCGCCTTGGATCATAATCTCGCTTGCTTCATACAAAGCATGTGACCAGGCTAAATGCATTTGCTCAGACCAACCCTCCCCTAGAAACTCTTTCAGAGTTTTGAGTAGAACCAACCGAAACGCATGGTAATCATCAGGACACACTCCATATGCCTTATGCTTCAACCCTAGTTCAAGTAGAGTCTTTGAGAGTTTCTCAGGATTTCGCAAACTCTGTACCGTATAGGCTAATGCTGACCAGAGTTTCTTCTGCTGATCGCCCATCGAGACTCCCTGAAAAAGATTCCTCAGGCTTGGATAGTCTACAAATAAAACTTCGTAAAATCATGCCGCGACTCTTTCTCCCAGTGGTGTAAATTTTGTCATACTTTGCTCCAGCATATCCACCTGCCAATTCATGTGACCTTCGCTCAATTCGTTAGCTTTACTTAAGTGGATAGGCATTTGGATAACCCTCCAGACTTGTTTAAGGAAAAATTATGATCTAAGAAAAACCCGGGAACAACTTTGCTTTACCGGTAATATCTCCTTTAAATACAGCAATCAATGGGTTTCATCAGAAAACCCATTGTGCTTCTCTTAGGAGATTCCCCGACCGGAGCAGACATGTTGTAACAATTGGTTATTTTTTCACCTGAGCAACCTGCTGCAATTTTTTTATGGAGTCGATTGATTTTTCACCCACAACCAATCCCCCGCGCATGATCGGATGTAGCTCACAATGATAGGGGTAGCGTCCAGGTGGGAGTCCTGAAATCGTGTAACTGCCATTGGGAGGCACGGCTCCTGAATCGAAAAGGCACGGTCCTTTCTGGGCACAACCATCATGACGCACTGTGTGGGTTGATCCGGTGGGGTTATTCCATCGAATGGTCCTTTGCAATTGAACTTCCGCCTCGAACGGACGATAATATGGAGCCCAGCCCTCCATCTTAATGAGTACAGGTGGAGGACTCATTTCTCCAGTGCTTTCTTTCCTGACCAACACCAATAATTTGGATGGGCGATAATTTTTCGCCCAGCTCTCAATTTTTTTGAATAGAGCTGGAGAACTTATTTCTCCAGAACTCACACCACTGCCCAATACCAATAGAAAAAACAGTGGAAAGGTCATGACCCATTTTTTCTTCTGTGACATGGCAGTAGCTCCTTTTTCCATAGACTCTCGCTCACATATTTTCTTCATCACCATGCGCTACACAAGATATTTAACCCAAAAAACTGTAAAAATTCGATACGCAGAACAATGGTAATGTGTAAAAATTTCATGAAAATTTGGCAAATTCCTCATAAGTATTCTGTTAAAATTCAAACTAAATTTCCAAAATTTTTCAAAAAGCTGTAACCACGATGGATCTCCAGTCGATGCTGAAAGACTTTCTTCTCTCTGAATGACGAATGGCCAATTTTGCAAAAAACGAATGCCTGAGAGGACGAGAACATACTGTCGTCAGCAGAGGAAAGTCGATCTACTGCTACTAACCGGTGAGAGATTTTGCTAGGAAGGTTCGACTTTAAAGCGGTAACCCACTCCGGGATCTGTCAAAATAAAACAGGGCTTGGCAGGGATTTTTTCAATTTTCTTTCTTAACTGTCTCACAAGCACTCGCAGGCTTTGAGTATCATCTTCATGCCCTGGGCCCCACACAGCCGTAAGAAGCATACGCCTAGTGAGTACTCTGCCGGCGTTCTGCACCATATATTTCAGAAGTTCATATTCCATCGGTGTCAGCTTGATGAGCTCATCGCTCAAACTCACCTCGCGATGTTCAAAATCAACCACCAGGGCACCATAAGAGAGGATGGGGTTCACATCCTTTGCACCCACGACCCGACGCAGAACTGATCGAATGCGGGCCACAACCTCCTCTATGCTGAACGGCTTCGTGACATAATCATCGGCTCCCGTTTCCAGGGCTTCCACCTTCTTTTTATCATCCCCGATTGCTGAAAGAATAATGATAGGGAGCGTTGACTGCTGTCGAATACTTTTGGTGAGTTCTATTCCATCGATACCAGGCAGCAACAAATCAACAATGGCGACATCGGCAGGACTCTGCTTTAACAAGTCTAATGCCTTTTCTCCGCTTTCAGCGGCCAGAACGGTATAGCCCTTTTCCTCCAGACTCAATTCTAAACAGCGTCGGATTTCTCGCTCGTCATCAACCACCAAAATTCGCGCCCCTTTATTCATGATTAGACCCCTCCTCTGCTAGGCTGCCAGATGGTACTTTTTCTTGAGGCCCAGAATTCATTGGAAGCGTGAACGCAAATATTGTGGTCTGGTCAGGAACCGATTGCACCCAGATTCTACCACCATGGGCTTCGATTATGCCTTTACAAATGGCTAATCCCAAACCCGTCCCTCGAATGCTTCGCTGACGTCTGGAACTTACGCGATAAAACCGTTCGAATATTCGGGGAATCTCTTCCTTGGGGACACCCTCCCCTGCGTTGGACACGTGCACCTCCACAGCATCGCCTATCCGAAACACCTTTAGGCCTATCGGGGTGCCTTCTGTGGAATATTTAATCGCATTGTCTAAAAGATTCACCAGGACTTGTTGTACTTGTACACCATCAATAAAAACTGGTGGCAAATCATCTTCCAATTCTAATTGTAGCTCTCGCTCCATTAAATTTTTTCCGAGCGCCCCAATGGCCCCCTCAACAAGGTCTTCCAAGAGCTCCCAGTCACGCTTTGGTCTCAATGTCCCGGCTTCGATTCTGGACATGTCTAATAGATTCTCTACAAGGCGAGTAAGATGATCAATTTCTTGATTAATCGACTCTAAGTACTCCGCCCGTGGATGTAGAGTCCCCTCGCCAGAATAGTCGAGCGCCCTTGACGCCATCGCTTTAATGGAAGTGAGGGGCGTTCGAAGTTCATGCGAAACTGAAGACAACAAAGCGGACTTGAGCGTATCGCTTTGGCGTAACGCCTGGAGAATTTGAGCCTCACTTTTCCGCAATTCCTCTTGTGCTTTTTGTCGCTCCAATATCTCGCGCTCTCTTTCTCTATTGGCCCTAATGACTTGCAGTGTGAGCAGAATTCCAAGAAGCCCTACGAGAAAGGCCACGACTATCTGGCCTTCCAGCCTTGCCGTAACCTTTGCCCTCGACTCTGTCGCAAGCATTTTTACCCCCTCTTCTGTGACGGCATGGAGGGATTCATGCAAGCTGCGCAGCTCATCCAAGGCTTCTTGATACAGGGGATCGGTCAGGGGTAGCTTGAGGAACGCATCAGCCTTGTCCGTAAATTTCATAATAAAATCTTTTTGTTCTCCCAGCTTCTGACGGATAGCTTCAGTGGAAGCGGGTGGCAAAATCTCAGTTTCGTTTTTTCCAAGATTGATGATCGCTTCTCCCCCGTTAGTCAACGCATCCAATGTTCCATGCAAAATCTTACGAGTATAACCATAATCCACCTGTACCCCTTGTGAAACCAGAAGGATCTGCATCATATGCTTGGTATTTAGCATTCGCTGTCGACCCGCCAGATCAATCACGACCGCATCCGATCTTTGACTCTGAAAAGTAAAAATGGTGTAGGCGAGAATTCCAAACATGGTGACGATATAAAGCGCAATAATTCCCGCCAAGCCTGCGCGAATCCCAAAATAGCGTTTCCAAAATGATGGTAACCCAACACTCTTCATAGGCATGACTATATACTACGTTTTCAAGGCCTGGCTAAGATATGTATGCCTGAAACCTAACAAATCGGGCAAGGAAAAAATCCTTAAGGGAACAGCGATTGATCCAGTTCTGGCTAATGAGCAGCCCGAACACTAGATTTACCGTGGCTCTTAGCAAAGCTTAGATATTGATATACTAGTAGTAATTGAAAACTATGTTCTCCATTCAATCCTGTGCTGTATTAATCAGTCAGCCTTTTTTCATTACAACACAAAATGTTTTACAGGCTAAATGAGGATGCAATGAACACTTCTTTCTTTCCATTCAATAATAAGATCCATGTAGGGGTTGTTCTCGGTCACCTCATTCTCGTCACGGTTCTAGGTGTAGCATTGTGGGGGCTTCATCAGACCGTGAACAGCTTTGAATCGGTTTCGCATTCAGCGGAAGTAACCAACAGCCTTTTCCGACTGTTCCTGAATCTTAAAGAAGCAGAGGAGCATCAGCGTGGTTTTCTCCTTTCTGGAGAATCTGACTTTCTTACATCCTATCGCAAGGCGGTTCAAGATATTCAGGACGACATGGCACAATTGCATTCGGTGTCGCTTAAGAATGACCCTCTTGATTCAAGACTTCAGGAATTCAACAACATGCTTCAAAAACGGCTTACTCTTTTGCAAAGCGTTCTCGATCAATTTTCTACTGAAGGCCCCCCGGCAGTTCGAGAAGCGATCATCAAAGGGATCGGGAAGAACGTGATGCAGGAAATTCAAAAGTTTATCCTGAATATGAATCAAGAAGCTTCCACCTCCCTCCACCACCTGCATTCGGCAGCCCATGACCTGGAATCCTTGACTATTCAAACAATGATCGTGGGCATTGTTTTAACACTGATAATAGGGTTGATCACGCTCTGGAAACTTCGACAGGATTTACTTGATCGCCAACAGCTTGAACGACGCGTACTTGAAGAGGCCAAAATGGCTGAAGTCAGTCGTCTTATTGGTGACATTAGCCACGACATAAAAAACATGCTCACACCCGCTCAAATGGGCATGAACCTACTCGAGGAGGAGCTCGACGAATTTTTCCAGCGGCTGCCACCTGCAACTGGGGATACAACCCAACAGACCCAGGCCTTATATAAAGATGTGATCACGATGGCACGGAGAGGAACCTTGCGCATTCAAGAGCGAGTGAAGGAAATCGCGGATGCGGTGAAGGGCCGAAGCGCATCTCCACACTTTGCTGACTGTCAATTAAGTGAAATCATTGGAAATGTGTTGGAGGCCTTACGACTGTATGGAGATAAGAGCGGAGTCTCATTACAACATCAGGGACTTGAGACCCTTCCAACCATTCGTGCCGACCAGCAACGTCTTTTTAACGCGTTTTACAATCTTGTGAATAATGCCATCCCTGAGGTTCCGGCTGGTGGATCTATCACGATCACTGGCAAACTCGCATCAGATGACAAGCACATACTCGTCAATGTTAAAGACACGGGGCGTGGCATGTCATCCGAGGTTCGTGACAGCCTTTTCACTCAAAATGTGGTCAGTCGCAAATCTGGTGGCACCGGGTTGGGAACGAAGATTGTCAAGGATGTCGTTGATGTTCATGGAGGAACGATTTGTGTAGACAGTCAAGAAGGTCAGGGAACCACGTTCACAGTCTGTCTCCCC
>CP070628.1:308993-311538 GCA_020355985.1 Nitrospirota bacterium
CCAACCCAAAACGCCGATGATCTTTTTGCCCTTACCGTCAGCGGTGACTCGATGATCGATGCCATGGTCAATGATGGTGATATCGTCATCATGCGCCCCCCACAGGATAAGGTCAGGAATGGTGAAATGGTGGCTGTATGGCTGAATGATAAAGATGAAACCACCCTGAAATATTTCTACCAGGAGAACGGGCAAGTTCGGCTCCAACCAGCCAACCCCACCATGGATCCCATTATCATAGATGACCCCGGCACGGTAGAAATCCAGGGGCAGGTGGTCATGGTCGTTCGACAGTTGGAGACCCTTCAGTAAGATCAGATTTTCAACAGATACGAAAGGGGGGTGTCCCAAAAGCCGCTGAAAAAAGCTGAAGTTGGGCGAAAAAACCCAAAAACAGCAAAGACAAAAAAACTGGTGGTTCAATGAACTGCCAGTTTTTTGATATTGTGTGCCAAACAGAGCAGCCCCCACTCGGTTTTGGTTTTCTGCAACCCTCGGAGCATAAATCTTCGGAAACGCTGGTTATGTTTAATCTGACCGAAGACAGTTTCGACTTCAGTGATGCGCTCACAGCGCAAGGCCTTGCCAGCTTCCGAAAGCAGGTTGCTGCGAGCCTGAGCTCGAAATTGGCGTAAGCGAAAACTCATGTACATGCGTCGGTTGCCCTTAGCCTGGGTACATTCCGGTTTGAGATCACAGTCCTGGCAATGGTCACACTCGTAAACTCGTCGCTCACTTTGATAACCATTCTCGGTCTTGTAGCTGCGAGTGTGGCGATAAGTCAAGCGCTTGTCTGCCGGACAGATGAATTCATCCTTTGTTTCATCATAGGGAAAACTCTCACTGCGGAACAGCTTCTTGCGGATCAGTTCTGGTTTGCGATGTTTGATCTGCTCTCGATGGAAAGTATTGTATTTGACGAAATTGCCCAGTTGATGATCTGCCAAATAGGCGTAGTTTTCTTCACTGCCGTAACCGGCATCCGCGATGATATTCCTGGGTAAGCGACCCAGATTTTGCTGCAATCCATCCAAATGGGGGATCAAGCAACTGGTGTCTCCTGCTCTCTGGTATAGACTGAAACCGATCACAAACTGGTTCTCGGTGCCCAACTGCACATTGTAGGCTGGTTTCGCCCAGGGTTTTTCCGCTCCCCGATCTTCCTTCATGCGCATGCTGGTGGCATCTTCATCGGCCATGGCGTAGCTGTTGCGCCCATCCAGTTTGCGCACCTGCTCTTCATACTTGCGCTGCCGCACCAGGTAGTTCTTCTCCATCTTCTCAACCGCACCCCTCAGTTCTGGATCCTCTGGTAAATTCCGCAGCCGTTCATTCAACTCATCGATGGTTTTCTGCAATCGCTCACTGTCGATCGTCTTGCCTTCCCCTAGCTCTGGTAGGTCTTGATCCCCATACTTCTCGTTCTCTTCTTCATTCACCCGTTCGACCTCTTCCAGGATCTCTTTGACCTGTTCCCGCAATCGCTCTTGATACTTGCGGTTCCTCTTGGCCCACACCACCCGGTGTTTATTGGCATTCGCCTCGATCTTGGTCCCATCTAGATAGTAGTTCTCCAACTGGATATACCCCTCCCTCACCAGCACTTCCACTACCGATCCAAACACTTCCTCGATCACCCCTTTCATCCGTTCCCCTCGAAAGCCGTTGATCGTCCGAAAATCTGGCCGGTTCATCCCGCTCAACCACATGAAGTTCACGTTCTCCCTCATGGCTTTCGCTATCCCCCGCGATGAATAGATCCGTTCTACATAGGCATACACCAGCACCTTCAGCATCATCCGAGGATGATAGGCGCTTGTGCCGCCTCCTTTGTACTTTGCTATCAACGCACTGATATCGATCTCATCTACCACCCGGTTCACCACTCTCACCATGTGATCTCCGGGTATCAGCTCCTCCAGACTCGGCGGTAGCAGCATCGCTTGTTCTTGACTATACGGCTTGAAGGTCACTTTTCCATGGTTTTTCTTCATCCCCCTATTGAATCACATTTTCCTCTTTTCGCGATCAGGGGCTGCCCTTTTTGGACAGCCCCTTTTTATTTATCTCTTTGAAATATTGAGAGCAAACATACTGCCACTTTGTGACACAACACCATTAGCAGGTGTCAATCTCCAGTCTCGCAATCGATAACCACTATTAACTTTCCATTTAATTTCAGTTTCGCATCTTCCGTTTGCACAAAATCCCAGCTTATTTCTGGGCGCGTGTTTGTGGAAAAACGCTGTTTTGAACAATAAAAAATCGACGCTCGACCCAGTCAAGCATGTAAATGATGGAAGTATATGAAATTTGAGGACTTCAATTAATTACTGCAATCAAGCTTATCGTAAACCTCATCAAAAATTATTTCCGTCTTTCCAATTTCTTTTTCAATATCACCCCAAGCCTCACAGTAATAATCATCAAGATTACTTGTAATGCGATTTGCATAAAAGGTAAGATTTTTCGCTTCTTCCAAATTTCCTGAATATGCAAATCCCTGGATAAAAGGTCTCAACTCGATCCCATTCGATGGGGTGAA
>CP070628.1:311638-316313 GCA_020355985.1 Nitrospirota bacterium
CACCAAAGCCCATATCGTGTATATGGCCACCAATGACTATATTTATAAAACTCGCGATGGGGGGACCCATTGGGAAAAAATGTCGGCTGGCATGACGCATTCGCGCGTCATCGCTTTGGCGATCGATCCATTATTCCCTGCAAACATTTTGGCGGGGACAAAAGGTGATGCGGTCTATAAAAGCTATGATGGAGGGCAACGATGGGCCTCACGGCGAACCGGCCTCCATGAGGTAACAATTTCATCCGTTGTCCATCAATTGGTGTTTGCTCCAGGGTCCAGTCATCATGTATTTGCCGCGACTTCACTCGGTGTGTTCGAGTCAAAGGATGGCGGTGAGACATGGACCAAACGCATGGAGGGGATGAAGGAGGTGCTGATGGTAATCTCTTTGGCTATAGATCATCAGCAACCTCAAACACTGTATGCCGGAACGAGCGGCGGTGTGTATAAGTCTTTGGATGGTGCATTGACTTGGGAAAAAGCCAATACGGGATTAGTAGACCCGGATGTCTTGAAATCTTCTCGGGCTTTGGGTGTCACGCGGATAAAGGTTGATCCTTTTAACCCCGATAACGTGTATACGGCCACATTGGAAGGACTCTATCAAACAAAGAATGGTGGAGAGTCATGGAATCGGATTGGGGAATCGTTACCTGATCATATGCTCAGTGAGTTGCTTCTCGACTCTCACCAAATGGGAGTTCTGTATGTTTCCCATCGAGAAGGTATATCCAGAAGTGCGGATGGTGGGGTAACATGGGAAACTCGCAATACAGGATTGACGAATATCAATATTCGAGCACTTGCCATCAGTGCGATCGATTCTCAAGTTCTGTATGCAGGGACAAATGGGAAGGGGCTTTTCCACACGAATGATAGTGGAATGTCTTGGAGACCTATCCCACTGGTGACCAATGAGGCTCTTTCTTCTTGATAGGTGAATTGAAATTGTCCTCGCAGGTGTTTAAGATTTTCTTCATATCTGATTTATAGAGAAATTTTATTTAATGGTGACTCATTCATAGAAAGGGAACTCCCGTGGCTTTTTGGGATTCTAAACAAGGACGTAATCGTGTCGATGCAGTCTGCTCCTTTTGCGGGAAAGCCAAAGGTGGAGCCACGAATTTAATTCAAGCTCCTACGAAGCCAGTATGCAGGGAATGCCAGGCTCCGGGTTCCGTATTGATCTGTGTCGATTGTGTTCAGCAATGTTCGAAATTTTTATCAAGTACCCCTGATGGGCAGCCTCCGTTGGATCTGCCCTCTGGTCCCTTACCGACACCACCTGAAATCAAGGAGATCTTGGATCAATATGTCATTGGTCAGGAGCGTGCCAAGAAGATTCTTGCGGTTTCGGTCCATAATCATTACAAGCGGGTTTTTAGCGGCAAAGATATGCCGGACGTAGAGCTTGAAAAAGGCAATGTGATGTTACTTGGTCCAACGGGGACCGGCAAAACCCTTTTAGCGAAGACTTTGGCGAAAGTGTTACAGGTTCCTTTTGCCATTGCGGATGCAACCACGGTGACGGAAGCCGGATATGTCGGAGAAGATGTTGAAAATGTCATTCTGAAATTATTGCAATCCTGTGATTTTAATATTGCCCGAGCCCAGGTGGGTATTATCTATATTGATGAAGTCGATAAAATTAGTCGAAAATCGGAAAGTGCTTCGATTACACGGGATGTTTCGGGAGAAGGGGTCCAGCAGGCGTTATTGAAATTAGTGGAAGGCACCTTGTGTAATGTACCTCCTAAGGGTGGTCGGAAACATCCTGAGCAAGAATTTCTTCGAGTCGATACCAGCAATATCCTCTTTATTTGCGGGGGGGCGTTTGTGGGTGTGGAAGATATTATTGCGAAGCGGACCAACCAGAAGCGTGTAGGATTTGGGGCGAGTTCTTCTCATGGACCATCGAACAATTCTGCTCAACTGATGAGCCAGCTTCGCCCGGAAGATCTTTTGAAATATGGATTAATTCCTGAATTTGTTGGTCGGTTTCCCATCTTGGCTTCTTTGAGTGACTTGCGGGTTGAAGATTTGGTGCGTGTGCTCAAAGAACCGAAAAATGCGTTGCTTAAGCAATACCAAGCGTTGTTCCAATTAGATGGTGTGGAGTTAGAGTTTACACCTCAGGCCATTCAAGCCATTGCCATCCGAGCCTCTTCCATGAAAACTGGTGCGCGAGGTCTTCGGGCGACGTTAGAGGATGTGATGCTTGATCTGATGTATGATGTTCCGGCTTTGAAATCCGTCAAACAGGTCGTCATTACTGAAAAGGTGATTGAGGGAGCTGGCGTTCCGGAGCTGATTTACCAGAGAAAAGGGGCATAACCCTTTTGTATTGCATTATTTCTGTTTCTGGCTTATGCTAGCGGGGAAAGATGTTCATCACGAAGTCTGGGCCGCGTGGTGAATGGATCAGGTGAAGCGGCCCTTCACTGATGTTGTTTTGCCAGAGTATTTAAAAGGAATCTGATTGGAAGTTAGTCCTAAGTCGCCTCCTGTTCCGCGTTCTCGGGCCGTTTCTTCCCTTCTCTCTTCAATTCGTGCAAAACAATATCGCTTTTAGAAGGAGGGACCCCAATGGGTTCAAAGCTTTATGTCGGTGGTTTGCCCTATTCCACAGCTGAGCAAGAATTGTCCGATTTGTTTGGTCAGCATGGAACCGTTCAATCAGCTAAAGTGATTACCGACAAGTACACGGGGCAATCACGAGGGTTTGGTTTCGTGGAAATGGGGTCGGATGAAGAAGCAAAGGCTGCGATTGACGCGCTGAATGAGACTGAGTTAGGAGGGAGAACCCTGACCGTCAATGAGGCCAAGCCACAAGCTCCGCGCACAGGGGGGTTTGGTGGTGGAAATCGTGGGGGAAATCGTGGCGGTGGTCGTGGCGGCGGAGATCGCTGGTAATAGACCAATTAACACATGCCGTGCTCTTGAGCGGGGAATCTGGGAACAGATTCCCCGCTTTTTTTTTTATGACTTGGGTAACCAGACTCAAACATTGTAGAATGAGAACATGGGAAAATCAGCCAGGGGATTTCTCGCCATTTTGTTGTCCTCACGTACAGCACGAACGTATTGCGCATCAAAGTGGCTGCGGTTTTTCTGGGCGGATTTTTTGAACATTCCTGGGGTCCTATCAGTTGCCATGTTCCCCAAGAGAGGTGATTTGATTCTTTTTGAGTATTTTCTTTGTACACTTTTTCCCAGAATGGAATAGATCATGAGCGATCATCATCCTTCGGTCTCCCAGGCTGCTTCAGAAAAACCTCAATCATCTTCCGGACATTCCCAACGACTATCGGAGCTTTCGTCTCTTGAATTAATTGATCAATGCTTGATTTCTTTGCCGGAAGGGGATGAACGGATTGCTCTTCTGTTTCAACTCCGACATCGATTGATCGAATTGACTACGTCGACACAAAAGCAGGAAGCCGAACGAACGAAAATGCAGTCCATCATTGAAAAGCTGACGGCTCCAGCTAATCGAATCGGAACATTGCTGAGCGAACCTGATGATGGCGTAGCCAGAATCATGGTTGGTGGGGCGGAGTATTACGCCAATGTTGACCCCCGGATGGAGGGGGATCCCTTAAAGATTGGACATCAGATATTAGTGAATGAAGCGTATGTCGTCATCCGGTCCCTCGGTTATGATCAGAGTGGTCCGATCGTCAAAGTTCGAGAGATATTGGGAGATGGACGGCTTCGTATCGACCAGGAGGCAGGCAGACAAGGTATTCTCATTCAACGGACCGATGATCTTGCCAGGGTGGAGCTGAAGGTGGGAGATGAGGTGCGCTTGGATCCGACACACCGGATAGCCATTGAGCAATTGGAAAATTCACAAGCGAAATCGCATCTGTTAGCAGAGTTGCCGACGGTGCGGTGGGAGCAGATCGGAGGGCAACAGGAGGCTATTGAGTCCATCCGTCGGTCCATTGAATATCCGCTCCTTCATCAAGAGTTATTTGCGCGCTATCAATTCCAGCAACCAAAGGGGTTTTTGCTCTATGGACCTCCAGGGTGCGGAAAAACGCTGATTGGCCAAGCCACAGCCGCCAGCCTAGGAGAACTCTTAGCCCAACAGGGCGAGTTGACCACGCCTCCTTCGGAAGGTCAGGCCAAAGACGGCGCTTCCGGGCTTCCCGCAATTGAGGGCGGAGTTTTTCTGCATGTCAAAGGTCCGGAAGTGCTGAATATGTGGGTAGGGGAATCGGAACGAATCATTCGCGATTTGTTCCTGCAAGCTCGGCAACAACGACAAGCCGGGAAGTTACCCTTTGTCTTTATCGATGAAGCCGAATCCATTTTGGGGACGAGGCGGACGATGCGATCCTACAATGTTTCTAATACGCTGGTTCCGATGTTTTGCGCTGAACTCGATGGCATTGAAAGTCTTTCCCAAGTGGTCGTCATTCTGGCTTCGAATCGTCCGGATATGATTGATCCGGCCGTACTGAGACCTGGAAGAATTGATCGAAAAATAAAGGTTGGTCGACCGGGGCGAACTGATGTGGGAGACATTTTACGTGTCTATTTGACGGCTGACCTGCCTTATGGCTCAACGGATACTCAAGCCGGGAGAGCAGGGGATGAAACTCCAGTATCGCAGATTGTCGAAGGACTGTTAGAGAATATCTTTCAACCGAGCCAGGAGAATCGA
>CP070628.1:316413-322372 GCA_020355985.1 Nitrospirota bacterium
GATCACGAACGCAAAGATCAGAACGCAAGAGTTTTTTCCCTATTCCCGCTGCCAGGTTTCGGTACATGATCACCCCAATGTCAGGTCGACGTCTGACAAGATCGCCGAGGGCTTGATGCGTTAACAATGCGGTTTCCACCTGTGTCTGTGCCGTGGCCGTGGCGGAATGGGGTGAGGAGGAAAGAAAGGAGAGTTCCCCGACGGTTTCGCCCTTTTCAATTTGGCCGATTTGAACAAGTGGAGAGCCGGTGCTTATGGTGATTCTGCCTTTCAGAAGAATAAACATATTGTCCGCTTCTTCTGACTCCTTGAACATACGGGTTCCTTGCTTAAATTGGCGTATTCCAAAGGCTCCTGCCAATCGGTCACGTTGTTCGGAGCTCATACCTTGAAATAAGGGAATCTCGGCGACCAATTTGGCAATTTTCGGTATGACCGCTCGAACATTGAAGCCCCGCATGACCACATCCGCCACCTCTTGCACCTCAGGCAAGAGCGCTAACGGTCCCAGATCCCGCAGCTGAAACAGTCGAACCATGCGGATGACATCTAAACGCTCGACTTCATGAAACACCATTGCTGGAATATAGGCAGCTGGTAAGAAGTTAAGCTCTAGGAGAGTCCTCTGCATGCGAGGGGCATGTGCGCTCACATCAATTTCAATGTATTCGACCCCCCATTCGTCACGGCATTTTCTTTCTAATTCCGTGAGCAAAAAGCGAATGGCAGGGTCGCTAAAAGAAATCAGTTCAAACACGCGGACGGAATGCTCAATGTTATTCAGCGTAAACCCGATTGCGCCCACCAACTGGGTGTCATCCGAGGCCAGAAGATAAGTGGCATGATTGGCTTGAAGCTTAAAAAACCCGTATTCCAAACGCATACTGCCAAAAATTTCCCGGTTCCTGACCCGTCCCCGTTCAATGCGCAGTAAGTCCGGATATCCCTCGACCGAAAGTTCTTGAAGGGTAAATTCACCATGCAGGGGATAGGAGGCGGAATCTTCATCGATAATGACATCACAGGGAAGAGACGCTTTCGGCAAGGACAAGTGAGCAAGTGCACTGACCTCTGGAATGACACGGGGATTATTTTTTCGTAGGGCCAGTGCATTGCCAAAATGGCGTCCAAGAAGGGCAAAACTCTCACGATGAGAAAATTGGTAGCACAAGGGCAGAAATCCAAACGGGACAAATTGATGCGCCAGACTGATTTTTTGGGAGAAGGGATGGGTCACACGGCACATGACGAGTCCCAAATGCAAGCGGTTTTCAATGGCCTCAAGACGCTTGTCCATCAGCAACTTGCCCACACCAAGTCCTTGATAGCTAGGGTCAACAGCCAATCGGCCAAATTCCCCGACCAGATCAGAATGTGCCCCGAATTCGAAGAGCACCGAAGCGGTGCCGGCGATTGTGTTCGTTTGGGTATCTAAAGCCGCAAGCATCAAGCCGTGGTCATTGAAAATAGCTCGCTTCAACCATGTGGTGTCATAGAATTCTTTGTAGGGGTAATCTTTCCCATAGACCTTTAAGAAGATATCCCGAATTCCTTCAATATCTTGTTCTTCTGCTGGTCGGACGATAATCATGGCTTTGAGAGATCAGACCTCTGTCTGGGGTGTTTGGTTGAGAAGTTGCTGCCCAGCAAGTATCGCCATGCGGTGAAAGTACGATGCTCCTACTGCAAGCGCCTGTTCATCGAAGTCGAATTTGCTGGAGTGAGCAGGAAAACTTTCGAGACCGGGCACTTGTGATCCAAAACGGATGTAGGCTCCGGGGACCTTTTCCAAATAATAGCTAAAATCCTCTCCTCCCATGTTAGCCGTCCGCAAAGGCAAAACATTTTCCTGCCCAACCGTCAGAGCCGCCCCCTGACGACTTAAGGCGGCCATTTCGGGCGAATTGATCACCGGCGGCGTTCCGAGGTGAATGGTGGTGGTGGTGTTCGCTCCATGGAGTTGGCCGATGGAATTGGCAATTCGTTGAATAGCCGTATGGAGGTGTTTTCGAACTGCAGGGTGTTGCGCTCGAATGGTGCCCTCCAATGTGGCTTGCCCTGCAATGACATTGGATGCGGTCCCCGACTGGAATCGGCCAATGGAGACAACCGATGGAAAGGCTGGATCCACTTCACGAGACACAATGGTTTGCAAGGACATCACCAATAAACTTCCCACCACCACCGCATCGATGCTTTCATGAGGTCTTGCTCCATGGGCCCCTTGCCCGAGGATTTCGACCAAGAAGGTATCGGTAGACGCGTTCACCGGACCGTCGGTCACGACAAGCGTTCCAGTCGGATAATGGCGGTCCAAATGACCACCGAAAATCATTCCGCCGTTTTCGAGTGCTCCTTCTTGGATCATGGCTTTGGCCCCTGCACCTTTTTCCTCAGCGGGTTGGAAAATGAAACGCACGGGGGCAGGAAGATTGGTTTCCTTTGCCAAAAGTTCGGCGGCCCCTAACAGCATTGCGGTATGTCCATCATGGCCACAGGCGTGCATGATGCCCTCATTCACAGAGGAAAACGCAAGATTTGTCTCTTCTTTAATGGGCAGCGCATCGGTGTCTGCTCGTAAAATAATCCAAGGGGTATGTGAGGGACCTGGGATTTCTGCTATCACCCCGGTATTGGCCACGCGCGAGATATTAGAGAATCCGGCATTTTTCAAGAATTGTATGATGGTATCTGCTGTTCGAAATTCGTGGCCGCTGAGTTCAGGATGTTGATGCAGGTCTCTTCGAACCGCGACCAATTTTTTGAACAGATCTGGTGTGACAAGCTGATTCATGCTGATAAATATCCTGATGAAAAGCTACCGAAATGTAAAATAAACAGGGATCTCAAAGAGCCCCGTCTGTTGTATTTATTGAAACAACACAATTCTTAAAATATGAAAGTTGCCTCTGTGTGTGCACGCGTATTTTCCTATTATAGTTCAATTAGATAAGCAGTCCAAAGACATTTGGAACGGTATCACCTCGATGAATAAAAGTTTAGTGCAAGAGGCAGTCCTTTTCTTTAGTTCGTTGTTTTGGTATGAATAAAATTGAGAATAAGGAATAGAAATTGCTTTAAAATTGCTAAAGGTATTGTTGTGACAAGGGTCAATTAAAACAATCATTCTTTGATGCAAAAGGTTTTTGGAAGGAGACACATTGTTGAAAAATCTATTCGGGCTCAGATGGGGAAGTTTGATGGGAGAAAGTATCAGGATGGCCCTAGGGATGGCGATGTTATTTGGGACCGGGTTTGGTCTCAGCCTTCCTTCTGCCTATGGAGACCACCAAAATGAACCATCTCCTACTCCTGGCAAGGGATCTCGGTGTGAGGGCCCATTTAAGGGGCAAAATGTTCCCAGAGAGGAATTAAGAAAAATTTTAGATGATCATGGTCGATGGCTTCATGATCATCATGATGCCAAAGGAAAACAGGCCAATTTATGCGGAGCTGAATTATCTGGGGCAGACTTTCGCGAGCAAGAATTAAGCGGAGCTAATTTTCAAGGAGCCAACCTTTCTCGTGCTGACTTTACGGCCGCGACATTAGTTCATGTGAACTTTCACAAAGCCAATGTCAACGAAGCATCACTGTATGCGGCCGATATGCGTGGGGCCAAGGCTTCAGGTGCGAAGTTTCGTCTTGCGAACTTTCGAAAAGCCGATTTGAATCACGCCAATTTCTCCGGAGCGGATTTGCGAGAGGCGAATTTGGCGGAGTCTCAATTACGTTTAAGTATTTTACGTGGAGCTGACTTGGAGGAAGCCTATCTGGTGGGTGCCGACTTGGAAATGGCCAATGGAGAAGGCGCCTATTGGGTTCGCGCTGATCTCCGAGAGGCGAATTTTTATCGTGCGTTGTTAGCCAAGGCTAAGTTTATCGAAGCGGATCTGAGTCGCAGCAATTTACAAGAAGCCGACTTTCGTTTGGCTGATTTGTCTGGAGCCGACTTAGGAGCCGCCAATCTCAATGAGGCCATACTCGAACAAGCCGATCTTCGGGAAGCCAATTTAGAACGGGCTGTCCTCTATCATGCCAATCTTCACAAGGCCAATTGTGCCGGGGCCAATTTTCAAGAGGCGGACTTATTAGGAGCGAATTTAAGCGAAAGTAACCTCGTGCGGGCTGAAATGGATGAAGCCTTTTTGTCAAAAGCAAATTTACAACAGGCCAATTTAGAAGGTGCCGATTTGTCTTGGGCCAACTTGGTTGAAGCGGATCTTTCGGAAGGCAACTTAGAATTCGTGGGCATGTTCCGTACAAACTTACAAGAAGCCATCCTTGATCGTGCGCAACTCTATGGCGCAGATATGCGTGGAGCCAATGTGAAGGAGGCTTCCTTCCGTGGTACGAAGATACAAGGAGTAGCCATCCGGTATGCTCATGGGTTTTCCCAAAAACAATTAGATGAGGCTTGTGTGGATGTCCGGACTCGTCTGCCGAAAGGGATGAATGCACCAGCGCCCTGTCGATAATAGGAAAAGGAGCAAGGATGATTGGCTCGTTTCTCGTAATCGATCAGGTGGACGAGGTATTGCCCAATGGATCAGATGGATTCTCGCCAAAGACCGCGAGGATGACAAAATCCACGAAGATGGATTCTTTCCAAATTCTTTTTGTATACAGGTCATTCCCACGAAGCTTGTCCTGGTAAAGGCGGCGAGCGTGAATTGGGCCCTTCTTAATCATTGGCTTTATCAAGTTCAATCTGTCAGCTCCGGGGGTGTCCTATGAAACATCCTTTTGTCTTAATCATTGGTCTAGTTTTGCTGCTGTTTTTACTCCCGGGTTTGTCATTTGCGGAAGGGGGAGATCTTAAGAAGGGAAGGACTCTCTATCTGAAGCATTGCAAAGTCTGCCACGGTCCCGAGGGCAAGGGAGATGCGTATAGGCTCTTTAACCCCCCGGTTGCAGATCTAACCTCGTCTAAAATTCAAAAGAAACCTGATAAAGAACTGTGGACAAGCATTCACATGGGAGTATCGGATACTGCAATGGGGATGTGGAGGTTTGTGTTGTCTGATGAAGAAATTGCCCTTGTCTTGGGGTATGTTCGGTCTCTCGCTGCAGGAGCGTAGTGTTCATGGAGAGCAGGATGAGCCCTGAGCCATTCCCTTCGCAGCCAAGATGAAAGGTGCACGAAACATACAGAAGCTTCGTGCGACATGCGACGTGGTTGTATGCATTATCTGTATGCGCACATTCATTTTTAGGTAGCCAGAGTAAAGGTCATTTGAGAGATTCTTGACGAAGAATCTTCACTAACCCTACGCACCCGAAAATCAATAAAATACTTTGAGGTAAGCCGGCCGAGATCGATGCGGCTTGAAGAGCCTTAAGCCCACCGGCCAGCAACAAAACCGCGGCGGCTGCTCCTTCTGACACTCCCCAAAATACACGATTGGCGACGGGTGGATTGGGGTTGCCCCCAGAAGTCACCATGTCATCAACAAACGATCCTGAATCTGAAGAGGTAATAAAGAAAATGACCATGAGTATCAGACCAATCCATTGAGTCAGCTCTGTCCATGGCAGATGTTCTAGTAACAGAGGTAGCGACATGGCGACATTCTTCAACACCGGTTCTGCCAAATCACCCTCACCAAAACGTTCAACATACAACGCCGTCCCTCCAAAAACAGCAAACCAGACGAAGTTCACCAGCGTTGGGATCAACAGGACAAAGATCACAAACTCTCGGATAGTTCGGCCTCGTGAGATCCGTGCAATAAATATCCCTACAAAGGGGCTCCAGGAAATCCACCATCCCCAATAAAATAAAGTCCAGTTCGATTGCCAATCCGATTGGGTTCCCAAGTCTATCCATACGCTTATCTGCGCCAGGTTGAGCACATAATCACGAAGGCCAACAATAAAGGTGTTCATCTGGTAGAGCGTGGGGCCGGTGAGGAAGACAAAGCTCAAGACCAGACACATTAAGGCCACATTCGCGATA
>CP070628.1:322472-326091 GCA_020355985.1 Nitrospirota bacterium
AGACAAGACGCTTATGCTGTACATCATCATCCCAACGTATAACGAAGAAAAAGCGCTTCCCTTTACGCTATCTTCGCTTCTACAGGACCAGAGCTCACATGAAATTGTCATTGTCGATGGGGAAAGTACAGACCGCACTCAAGATATTGCTCGAAATGCCCCAAAGGTTACCCTTTTAACGGCTCCAAAAGGGCGCGCTTCTCAGATGAATGCTGGTGCAGCCTATGCCATTGAACAAAGCAACAATCCAAACGATTGGTTATTATTTCTTCACGCCGACACCATTGTGCCACCTGACGGCCTTCAACGACTCAAGACTCTACAGAAAGATCTTTCAGTTAAGGCCGGAGGATTTTTTCACCAATTTTCTGGAAATGATTGGCGACTGCGCCTCATTTCCTGGCTGGATAATTTTCGATGTCGCCATTCCCGAATCATTTATGGCGACCAGACTCTCTTCGTCCGCCGTGGACTTTTTCAGCAACTTGGCGGATTTCCCAATCAACCGATTCTCGAAGACGTGGCCTTTTGTGAAGCACTCATCAAACACACCTCTCCTGTCCTCCTAGATCCCCCGGTGGTCACTGACTCACGCAAATTTGTCCAAATGGGCATCTGGCGTAGCCTGGCCCGCGTGTTCCTCATCATTCTTAGTGTTGAATTTCGACTTCCAATTTTAGCCGCAGCCTTCTTCCAAGACATCCGCTAACGGATGTCCTTGGCGGGTATTGTCATGTTAACTCGTGTTTGGCACACTCAGTGCCATGAATACCAAAAAGCCCAGCTACCATCGTCATCGCTTTCCCTCTGAAATTATCAGTCACGCCGTGTGGCTCTACCATCGATTCTGTCTCAGTTTTCGTGAGGTGGAAGAACTCCTGGCTGAACGAGGCATCACCGTCACCTATGAAACCGTTCGCCAATGGTGTCAGAAGTTTGGACCAGACTATGCACGTAAGCTCAAGAAGCGCCAAGGTCGTTTAGGCGACACCTGGCATATCGACGAAGTCTTTGTGACCATCCAAGGGAAACGGCAGTATCTGTGGCGAGCGGTCGACCAAGACGGTGATATGATTGATATTCTGGTGCAACGCCGGCGCAACAAACACGCGGCGGTTCGCTTCTTCCGTCGATTATTGAAAGGGCAATGCGTTGAACCCCGCTGGCTTATCACCGACAAACTACGAAGTTAAGATGCCGCACATCGTACGGTGATGCTGACCGTGAAGCATTTCAATACGGTCTATGTGCCAATAACCGCGTGGAGGGCTCGCATCAACCGACGCGACAACAAGAATATCATATGCGCGGATTTACTTCGTTATTACAAGCGCAACGATTTCTCGCACTGCATGGGCTGACCCAAAATCTCTTTCGCCTTGGCCGCCACCTCATGCAGGCGGTCAACTATCGGCTCTTACGGACGCAGGCCTTTCAGATTTGGCAGGACGCGGTGTGTGCATAAGGGGAGAGGGAAAACTGTTTCCATGTGTCCGCAGCAAGTTAATTTGACAATGCCGGTCAACGATTTCAGCATAACGCTGAAGATGCATTGAAAGACCGAAGAGGTTGTGATGTTTTCACGTTACGGGAGTATTCTCCTTATAGCCCTCGGAATATTCTTCACGTGGGAATTGTTTTCTGCGGAGTGGGTCCACAAATTAGGTTCATTCGTCTTTGCTAACGAACCATCATTGGATTTAGAACACCTTACAGACTCTAAAATTCAAAACCCGGAAAATTCTCAACATGAACATAGCGGGGGGCATGTCGATCCCTTTTCATCTGTCCTCTTAATGTTAGCGCTCATCACGTTCTTAGCCATCTTAGGACGCTGGATTGCTGAGCAGGTAAAACAACCATCTGTTCTAGGAGAATTGCTCATCGGGGTGATGATTGGAAATGTAGGGGTCTGGCTAGAAAGACCATTGACTATTTTGGTGATGCACATTAATGAGGCCGCAGAAATCTGGCGAGGTGTCTGGATCTATGGACGTTCCGTTACCGATTCAGCCCAAAAGATTTTTTCCGCTTCTGAACTGGGGCCAGAAGGTCTGGGAGGGCAGCTGGTTCAAATTCTCTCTGGTCCTGGCGCGAATATTTATGTTCTTTTGATCGTGGCGATATGGATTTTTTCACAGTTGGGAGTCATTCTTCTGCTCTTCTTGGTTGGGCTTGAATCCAACGTTGATGAAATGGTGAGAGTGTGACACCGAGCTCTGAGTGTGGGCTTCATTGGGATCGTGGCTCCTTTTTCTTTGGGCTTATTGGTCACACTTTGGCTATTACCTCAAAATCCCATGCCGGTACATCTTTTTGTTGCCGCTACCCTTTGCGCGACGAGCGTTGGTATCACTGCACGAGTCTTTAAAGATTTAAATCGTCTTCAGACGCAGGAAGCAAAGGTCATTCTCGGAGCGGCCGTAATTGACGACGTTCTGGGCCTCATCATTTTAGCCATTGTCGTGGGGATTGTCGCCACCGGCGAGGTCCATCTTCTCGACATTGGACGGATTGTCCTGCTTTCCTTGGTATTTTTAGGGCTGGTCATGAAGTTTGGTGATCGTTTGGTTCGCCTGCTTCTTCCTTTCATGAGCCAATTGGATAAAAATTTCAAGCTACTCTTTCCACTTGGTTTATGTTTTCTCTTTTCTTGGCTGGCCAATCAAATCGAATTAGCCACGATCGTCGGAGCTTTTGCGGCTGGATTGATTTTAAATGAGAAAGACTTTTCCAAGTATTCATCTGAAAACATGACTATGGAAGAACTGATGAAACCGCTCGAATCCATTTTTGCTCCCATCTTTTTTGTTCTCATGGGCATGCAAGTTAATCTCGCGACGTTTTTATCCACTGAATCCTTGGCATTGGGCTTAGCGCTTATTGTGGTTGCAGCCATCGGAAAAGTGGTCTCGGGACTTCCTGCTGGAACGGGGACCGACAAATTGTCCGTGGGAATCGGGATGATTCCCAGAGGAGAGGTGGGATTGATTTTTGCCAGTGTGGGTAAAGGGCTTGGTGTGATCCCGGAATTCGTGTTTTCAGCCATCGTCATGATGGTAATCGTCACGACATTTATCGCGCCACTGGGTTTAAAATGGTCACTCTCTCGTCGGGGTACTGAGTTTCGCAAATAAAATTTGAGGTGATGGCATAGATTCCAAATGCATATGAATGCATATTTCGCCCGGCAGACCTGGGCATCATGAATAAAGCGTGTACTTTCTTCCCTGATAATGGTGGCTAAGATTTCTACCACGTTTCCTCATGAATTTTTTCTAATGGCTTTTCCTCTCGCTTAATCACCGTAAATTTCCTGAGAACGTCCTTGGAATCAAACACGGCTTGCGCAGTGATCTTATCGCCTCGTATGGCAAATTCCGTAGGAGTCGCAACTAGTTCCCATAAGCCCAAGGTAAAAAGGTCTGCCATCATATGGAGCATGGCTCGTCCGGCCGACCAACCTTTTGAGGTCCCTTCATAAAACCGATAGGTATCTACTCGCCCCCCATCCTCTGTGGAGATCGATTCTACAGGCGTGCCTAAAACAGACATAACCCTTCCCCGTTGGGCCTGTCCCGGATTCAACCACTCATATGACACAGGGTCGGGTTGGGTA
>CP070628.1:326191-330291 GCA_020355985.1 Nitrospirota bacterium
AGCGGTGAAAGAAACAGAGCGATTGCAGGAGGATCAAGGCATTATTGGTGAGGTCTATCGTCAGATTCAAGGCAAGGACATTCTGCATTTAGCCGTATTGTTGCATGACTTGGGGAAAGGGCGACCTGGTGACCATAGTAAAATTGGACAAGAGATTGCTCATAAAATGGCTGACCGGTTGGAGCTGTCTCAGCATGACCGAGAGGTGCTGGCCTATCTTGTGTTTCACCACTTGGTGATGTCCCATACCGCTTTCCGCCGAGACCTGAATGATCCAAAAATTATTCTGACCTTTGCACGGAAAATGAAAACCATAGAGGTCCTCCAAAAAATGTTCATTCTGACAGTGGCAGATATTTCCGCTGTGGGGCCAGAAGTGATGACTAAATGGAAGGAATCTCTGTTGGGCGAGCTCTATACTCGAACCTATGAAAGCATGGTCAGGGGGGAGGAATCGACCAAGACTGAAAGAGAGAAATCGGTTCTGCAGCCCGCGGCTCGAAAAACACTCATTGAATGTATCGCAAGCCAGGGTAGAGAAATCTCGGAGCCTGAATGCGACTGGCCCTCGTGGGTTGATGGGCAGCTCTCGCAACTTCCTGATTGGTATGTCGCTTACACACCGGTCGAGCAAATGGCTGCGCATCTCCTCGCCATGAGGAATTTGTCTTCCAGGCCAACATATGTTGAGGGGCGATTCAATGCGGAATTAGGCATTTCAGAATATGTTCTTATCACACGAGAACAAGCCAAACCTGGGCTCTTTATGCAAATTACCGGAGTCCTTGCCGCCTTGGGACTCGAGGTTCTGAATGCGCAAATTATGACGTTGGCTGATGGCACGGTGTTGGATGTCTTTTCAGTCAATGACTCCGATTGTGAGGGGCAGCCGTCAGACTATCGATTGAGTGAAGTATCTCAAGAAATTGAGGCTGTTGTACAAGAGGAGTCTTCGATTGATCAAGTATTGGAACGTCGTCGTCGCATGAACTTCGGACGTCAGTTTCCTACGGGGCGTCGTCCGACAGAAGTTCTCATGGATAATGAGGTGTCTGATTCCTATACGGTCATTGATGTCTTTGCAGATGACAAACCCGGACTCTTATTCGTGTTAGCGAAAATCTTAGTGCAGTTAGATCTCTCCATTCATATGGCGAGGATTGGGACGCGATTAGATCAGGTGGTCGACGTGTTTTATGTGACGACTACTTCGGGTGAAAAGATCCAGAATGCAACGCATTGTGAACAGATACAAGAAGCGATTCAGAAAGCCGTTAATGCGTTTCTGGATGAAGAACAATAGCAGATTTAAATGAACAACCGTGCGGAAGGTATCATAGATTTTTCCAGACTTATTTGTTTTCATTGAAGGATTGCGCAATTGCTCGATCCCGTTTTTAGGCAAAAAAAGGAGCAAAAACGGGGGGGCTGGAAATAAAATAAATAGGCGCGCAATCAATTTGTTATGCATAAGCCTATGAGACTTTTAATCCCTTAGTTGGGTTAGGCCCAAGAGTCTGTAATGGGGGAAAAGGGTAGCCGCTATATTTGCTGGTTTGGAGCGGTAAAAAGGGAAGAGTTTTTGATGAAATGTTTTTGCCCTAATAATGCAAGATAGAACGAGGTCTAGTCGTCAGATTCTGGCATCATGAATGCGGCTTTTTGCCACCACATTTCATACATGGGTACGACAAACATAATAAGAAATCCGATGACCATCAGGAGATCGCCGGTCAGCATGGTTAAGACAAACACTGGTGACACATAGGTAATGAGCCAGGGAGAGATCAGATCCAGCGTGACGCCTAAAAACGAAATCCACGTGGTCAAAACCTTGAGAAAAGGGCTAATCATTGTCAAATAGAGGACATGGACCAAAATCATAAATACGACAGGCATCGTGAACAGATGAAAATGCATGGTTTCCGATAATTGCCCAAAAGACATCGGTTCCCCGAAATTGGCATCCGA
This sequence comes from Nitrospirota bacterium, assembly GCA_020355985.1. The sequence goes on from CP070628.1 coordinate 328,163, forward strand.
TCCTCGATAATGGGCCGCAAGGCCCTTGGGTGTGAGTTGTGTCATATCGTGAGCCCACACGAAGGTAAACACAAAGCCGGCGAGCATTAAGAGAAGAAACCAGGTGTAGACCAGGCGAATATGCCGGTCAGTATCGCGGAGGCGAAATCGGGCATTGAAATTCCGCATTCAATAATATTCTTCACTTCAAAATCCGAGAAAAGATTCCAGGAATCCTTTCTCCTTACTCCCAGCCACCATGAAGTTCGTCCCCAGTCCGAGTGGCTTTAAATAAAATTCATCAACCAGGACGAGCACTCGCTTGACGCCGGCACTCGCCGACCGAACGGACATCGTGGCTCCGGAGATATTAATAATGTCTCGATTGATGCGAATGGGATCCCGAGCATCTTTGCCTTGGTATTGGTAATTGAACCGTTTGGTGGCGATTTCATTCCCTCGTGCTTCGCGATAAACAAGAACTTCAAAGTTGGTGACTTCGCCTTCAGCATCAACCCCGACCATATAGGTGATGGGGCGGTGTTTGCCAATGGTGTTTTGCACAATGGCATAGCCATCAATTTTGCCTTGTGTCTCGCCTATATACACAGGAAACGAGGTTTCGGGAAATTTCCACCCAATCCGCTGTTGGACTAATTCTTTTTGTTCAGCCGTCAGGGTGAGTGTTTCCCGACGAATGTTCTCCGAATCAGGGAACATCACTTTGGCCGCTTCATCTTCTGTGAAATAGATTTCCATATGCCCAAGTTCATCGGGTGTCAACCAGCGTTTGACCTCATGATCCCAAATTCGTTCAAGCTGTGGTTCGGCGGCATGGGAGGAATGTGGTGGGACAAGCCAGAGGAAAAAGCTGATTCCGAGCATGAAAATGTTTAAGGACGTTGATGAATGAAATAGATTTAACATGCTTGCCTCTTGAGACGATTTTGAATACGGGTTGCGAGTTGGCGTTCTTGTTCTTCATGCCCAGGAATTTGGCGCCATGACCGAGATTGCACACCTTGAGGTGAAAAAAACTCACGAATTTGTTTCACGCTGATCTGGCTGCCTGATTGGTCGGGAGTAATATTCAGGATAAAGCGGGCTCGTTCTTGATTCATATCTCGTTGAAAGACTCCGCCCGACACAGTCTTGGGATTATGAACGGCAATCCAACCGGTCTCGATGACGCCGCTTGCTTTATCGATTCGACGAAGTTCAAATTCCTGGAGGCTGGCCAGAGCAACGCTCCAGGTGTCTTCAGGCGAACAGGTGGTTGCCACCCTGGGTGCGTTGGTCCAGCCAACGCACCCAGACGTGAGGATAAAAATCACAAAAATACTGATAGAGGATCGATTCACCATTTAGAAATATGTGGACATATTGAACTGCCAGCCGTTACGCGACTGGGGATCGTCTTTATGGTCGTTCCAGGTATAGGCGAATTTGATGACGGAATCTTCGACGGGCCTAAAGTTTATACCTAAGGTAAACCGTTGAAGGTCATTCACGTTATCGTTGCTGTCTGAATTGGTGTCCGCTTCTCCCCAGCGCACAACTGCGGTAAATGTCGAAGACTCTCCGAAATAGGTAGGCGCGGATTTCCTCAGGAAGTCTGGCATAAAATGGTAATTGCCTTGCACATAATATCCGTTCATGTTCTTTGGAGGGGTTCCATTATTCGGTTCAGGGTTCTTTGAACCTCCTCCAATATTAGTCCAGGCTGCTTCGCCAAGTATTTCAAATGGTCCCCGTTGGAGTAATCCATCTACCGCCCATATGGTCATGTTGTGATCTGACTCGTCATCCCATTTGCCATGATGAACCGAACCTGCGACCTCAACGCCCAGGATTGGACTGACCGAAATCCGACTCACAATGGCTTTGTTTTCATTATTATCTGTTTTAAAACTTCCCCGGTTTCCTCGATACCCGCCTTCTCCAAAGGTGGAGCCACCGTCGGCACTGCTTCCTCCGTCAAATCCTTGGGTGACATAAAATTCGTAGTCCACCTTAGAAAGTTGTGTGGGATAGACCGTGCCGAAAAATCCAATTCCAGATTCTGCAAAGGTTGTAGGAATAATGAGACGGCTGACCATGGGACGAAGGGGAAGGTCATTTAAGGGTGAGTCATGAACAAGGTTGAATCG
>CP070628.1:330391-335879 GCA_020355985.1 Nitrospirota bacterium
ACGATGAGCCGACAACGGAGTGGCCGCATTGTGAATATTGCCTCGATTGTTGGGGCCATCGGAAACGTTGGTCAGGCCAACTATGCTGCATCGAAAGCGGCAGTCATCGGCCTCACCAAAACCGTCGCACGGGAATATGCCAGTCGCAATATTACCGTCAATGCAGTCGCACCGGGATTTATTGACACCGCGATGACCCAAGATCTTTCTGCTGAGACGAAAGAGGCTCTGTTAAATCAGATTCCCTTGAAGCGGTTGGGTCAACCGTCTGACATTGCGGATGCCGTGAGTTTTTTATGCTCAGAAAAAGCCGGATATATTACTGGTCATGTTTTGCATGTCAATGGCGGGATGCATATGGCCTAGACCATAAGTACTGAGGGTCGCTAACTGAATACACTTTGGAAGGAGGAGGTGCCAACGATGGCTGTAGAAGAACGGGTGAAGAAAATCATTGCTGAGCAATTAGGCGTTGAAGAAGATGATGTCATTCCAGAAGCCAAGTTTGTGGAAGATCTTGGGGCCGATTCTTTGGATACCGTGGAATTAGTGATGGCCTTAGAAGAAGAATTTGAGATTGAGATTCCGGATGAAGATGCAGAAAAAATTCTAACGGTCTCAGCTGCCGTTGATTTTATCAAAGAAAAATCCTGATTTTCTCATCAAGTAGTTAGGCAAGGTGGTTGCAATGAGTGAGTGGATACCACGCCGAGTCGTTGTGACAGGATTGGGGCTCGTTACCCCTTTGGATGTTGGTGTGTCCAATACTTGGGATAAACTCTGCCAAGGGCAATCTGGCATTAAACCTATTTCGCGGTTTGATGCGAGTCAGTACTCCGTGCGCATTGCAGGAGAAGTGAAGAATTTTGATCCTGCAAACTTCATTGAAAAAAAAGAAGTCAAGAAAATGGACACCTTTATTCATTTTGCCGTTGCTGCCAGTCAAGAAGCCGTAGATGATGCCAAGCTGGTTGTTACCTCTGACAATGCCGAGAGGGTGGGTGTGTATATCGGTGCAGGCATTGGAGGGCTTCCCGCTATTGAGCATTATCACAAGATCTTATTGGAACGTGGCCCAGACCGCGTTTCTCCGTTTTTTATTCCCATGGTCATCATCAATCTGGCCTCCGGCCAAGTGGCTATTCGATTTGGCGCAAAAGGGCCAAATGCCTGCACTGTGACGGCTTGTGCCACAGGTAATCATTGTATCGGTGATGGGTTTCGACTCATTCAACGTGGAGAAGCTGATGTGATGATCGTTGGAGGTACGGAGTCAACCATTTGTCCAACAGCCGTCGCTGGTTTTGCGGCAGCCAAGGCATTGTCACGCCGAAACGATGAACCAGAAAGAGCCAGCCGACCTTTTGATACAGATCGTGATGGATTCGTCATTGGAGAAGGCGCAGGAGTGTTGATCATAGAAGAGCTGGAGCATGCTCGTGCTCGTGGGGCCCGTATTTATGCAGAGATCATTGGTTATGCGATGAACAGTGATGCATTTCATATCACGGCTCCGCCCGAAGATGGTGCGGGAGCGGTGAAATGTATGGAACAGGCTCTCAAGGATGGAGCAGTTTCCAAATCATCGGTAGGATATATCAACGCACATGGAACCTCGACGTTTGCTGATCAGGTAGAGACGAAGGTCATCAAAAAGGTGTTTGGGGAGAAGGCCTATTCGATTCCGGTCAGCTCCACAAAGTCTATGACGGGACATTTACTGGGAGCGGCCGGAGGAATTGAGGCGGTCTTCTCAATCCTGGCCTTGCAACAAGGCATCATTCCTCCAACAATCAACTTAGATAATCCTGATCCAGAATGTGATCTGGATTATGTCCCCAACAAGTCTCGACCCTGTTCTTTTGATGTGGCCATTTCTAATGCGTTTGGGTTTGGCGGAGTCAATGCTTGCTTAGTCTTTCGTCGATGGCAAGAGGCATAATATCAAAAGAGCTATTGTTTTCCTGATCGTGTTTTTGCCCGCCCACTTGTTCTCAGTCCCTCTTTCATTATCAAAGCCATGCGATATGATACAATGAGAAGATTTTTGGCGAAGGAATAAGAAAATTCTTTGTTTTTCTTCTGCCCATATGAAGATGGTGGTTGGCAGTGTTGGAGATCAACGATATTCAGGTCACGTTAGGGTATGTTTTTAACCAAGAATCACTATTGTATGAAGCCCTCACGCATCGTTCGTTCTCGCAAATACAGGAACATACTCATGCCCAGCATAATGAACGATTAGAATTTTTAGGAGATGCGGTCTTGGGCCTTGTTATAAGCGAAAGCCTCGTTGCGAATTTCCCTTCATTTTCAGAAGGGGAACTATCCAAACTGAAAGCTGGTTTGATTAGCCGAGCCACACTTGCAAGGGCAGCGGGACGTCTTCAACTCGGACAATGGTTGCGACTTGGTCGAGGTGAAGAGGTTTCCTCTGGGCGGGAGAAGCATTCCCTGTTGGCCAATGCTCTTGAAGCTCTTTTTGGAGCCGTCTACCTTGATGGTGGATTAGAGGCAGCTCGTGCCTTTATTTCCCGAGTCCTGGCTGCGGAATTTTCTGACCTACGCGATAGCCCTGAGTTATCTGCTGGGGGAGATTGGAAAAGCCGATTGCAAGAATGGGTTCATAAACACGAAGGAACAAGTCCCCAGTATCGCTTAGTTCAGGAGTCAGGCCCGGATCATCAAAAAGTGTTTGCCATCACTGTTGAAATTCGTGGAAAGGTCATGGGGCGTGGCGAAGGACGCACAAAGAAGGAAGCCGAGCAACATGCAGCGGAACAAGCTTTGGTACAGGTAAGTCAGCGTAATTCTGATACAATAGGATATTCACTTGAATAGTAATGGAGGATTCCGCATGAACGTTTTTCCAGGTAAGCTAATGAAGGTCATTCGAAAGGGCGTGGGTGTCTTGGGATTTATTGCCATGTTGAATTTACTTTTGGCTCCAGCAATTTTGGCGGAAGAGCAGGCCACAGCGGAGCAAGCGCCCCACGTGCTATTAAAAACCAAATTCGGCGATATGGAAATCGTGCTCTTTCCTGATTTAGCCCCGAAACATGTTGAAAGCTTTCTCAAATTAACTAAATCTGGGTTTTATAATGGCACGATATTTCATCGGATTATTCCTGGTTTTATGATTCAAGGTGGTGATCCGAATACCAAAGATCCTGCCAAGCGGGCCGAATACGGAACAGGTGGACCAGGCTATACGCTTCCAGCGGAGTTCAGTAAAGTGGTGCATGAGAAAGGGATTCTCTCTGCTGCGCGTACGCAGGATCCTAATAGCGCTGGTTCTCAATTTTTTATCATGGTTGATAAGGCTCCACACTTAGATGGCCAATATACGGTTTTTGGAGAAGTCGTAAAAGGTATTGAAGTTGCCGAGACGATTGTGAGTCAGCCTCGGGATTTGCGGGACAATCCGGTGGAACGGATTGAGGTGACGATTGAAGTGATGAAATAAGCCGACGATCAATAGGTCAAGAAATATTCAACTGCCTAAGGAGAGGATAGGTTATGAGGACGTGGCTTCGGGTTGGTAGTCAAACCCACTGGGAATCACAATCCGTCCCCCAGCTCCTGTTTGACGAGCCAGTTGTTCAGCCACATCGGGATGGCGTTCTCGCACATACCCTAAGAGTCCGTGCAGAAATCGATGAGACCGAAGCCCGGAGCCTGAAAATTCTTGGATAAAGGTTTGAGCCCGATCCAAAACTTCAGTGACCATCGTGGGCTCCAATGGTTGGCGTTCGCCAAACACTTTAAACTCCTTCCGTAACTCTTCTCCGAAGGCAGGCATCCCGGTTTCGGGGATCTGAATTAAACTGAAACTCCGTCGGAGACTTAGAAGACCTTCCAAGACATCAGCATCTTGCGCATCACGGCGATCTTGAAAATGCCGGAAGGTTAAAGCTTCAAATACATAAAAGATCTCGGTTGCTCGTTCGCCACCAAAATCCAAGAGTTCTCGATAAAATGTTCGTCGCTCCAATTCAAATCGCCCTCCCGCCCGTTTTTGCTGGTAGTCGTCATTGACCTCTAAAAACACACATGACGCCGGGCAGGAAACATTGGTGATCCGGTGCTCGCCACAACATTGACTGCAAATCATACCATTCAAAGCCGGGCAGGATCGCTTGCCTTTGCGTTGATGACAATACACACATTTACTCATTCAGTGTATCTTTCTTAAAAAAGTCTAACCCATAATCCGAAAAGGTTCGTTTCTTCTTATTCGGATTATCGTTGGAGGGGCGCTCCAGCCCATTAATTTCAGCGCCTTTGGCATAGAGATATGGTACGAGAATCACGTGATTGATCCTATCCACGCCGATACCTGATGGAGAAAGTAAAAACTCGGCAATGGCCTCTTTTTTCAGGTCTGCGCGAATCCTCCACACTTTTCCCGCTGTCAGGTCTGATACATACATGATCCCATAACGATCAAAATCGATCCCGTCGAGGTTATGAAACCCACCGGAAAAAAAGGAATTCACAAACAGTTCGTGAAGGATGCCTTGTTCATCAATTTCAAAAACTTTTCCGTTGTCCCACCCAACACCCATGAGGTGTCCATTGCGCGGGTGAACGGCTAATCCGTGAGGATGGGATAATTTGGCATCCTGGATCAATTGGGTAATGCCATGGTCCTGATCAGGGTCAATCCGAAAAATGGTGTTGGTGTCAGCATCCGAGACATACAATAAGCCATGCGAATCGGCTGCCAGACCGGTCAGTGATTCAGCATGAAACTGTGAAAAAGAAATCGTAACAACAGGGTGACCGGTAGTCTTGTCAAATCCACGCACGACATCCAGGTCAGCGACATACAGCGTGGAGCCGATAATGGCCATTTCCTTGGGCGAGTGGAGCGTCACTGAATCCTGGCCGCCTTGGATGAAATGCAGTGCCGTGACCTTTCCCTCTTGGTCAGCTTTGCTAATAAAACCTTTGTTCTCCCGCGTGCCAGGATCTCCGTTGGCGTTAGCAATATAATAGACCTGACCCTCATCTGCGATGATATTTTGCGGAAACTGAAGGTTCGCAATTTCATAGGCGTGGCCCAGTGGCATCCCCCAAAAAGCCATGCTGGCCAATGCCACAAGGGACAGCGTGATGGCGCCCCGAAAATAAATCATAAGAAGGAGTAGGGACAAAATAGCGTGAACGGATAGGCCAAGGTGGATGTTAGAGATGCATGAATAGACTTCAACGGCTGCTAGGCATGGTAAGTGAGGGTTTCTTGGGGTGTCAAGAAAGGTCCTGCCCTGTTGCGTTGACGAAGTTTTTGAGTGCCTGATATCGTGATGATCCTAGTAGCAGGCGAGAACAAACCTTCGTATAAAGTATTCAACCACTGGCGTAAAGGGGAGTACGTGGCAGCACATATTATTGATGGAAAAGCTCTGGCACTAAGTCTGCGAGAAGGTATCGCACAAGAGGTGAGTAGTCTTCAAAAAAACATGGGGATACAACCAGGTCTGGC
>CP070628.1:335979-342255 GCA_020355985.1 Nitrospirota bacterium
TCACCTTTAAAGACGGCAATCGAGTGAAAATGCAACAGATCGCCGTGCAGACTTGGAAAAACGGGAAAATCATTCGTGAAGATTTTTACCACGGTTGAGAGTCGAGAAAAATGGTGCCTTGCGAAAAATGTGAGGTAAGAAGTAGGGTAAGGTTTTCGCTAGCATTGACTTTCAATACCCATAATTAGAGGAGTCGCTTCATGGGGGAGTTTCAGTATCAGGAAATTTTTGAGCATTCTGCAGATACAACCACGTATCGCAAGCTCACCTCTGACTATGTCTCAACGGCCAACTTTGAGGGACAAGAAATAGTAAAAGTAAGGCCTGAGGCGCTCACGCTCTTAGCGCGTGAGGCTATGGATGATGTCTCGCATTTGCTGCGTTCGAGTCATCTCAAACAATTAGCAAAAATCCTAGACGACCCAGAAGCCTCCGATAATGACCGGTTTGTCGCGGTAGAACTCCTCAAAAATGCCAATATTGCTGCAGGGCGGGTGTTACCTGGATGCCAGGATACGGGCACTGCCATCGCTCTCGGATATAAAGGGCAGCAAGTATTTACCTTCGTCGATGATGCCGAAGCCCTTTCCCGTGGCATCTTTGAAGCCTATGATCAACGCAATCTGCGTTACTCGCAAATGGCTCCCCTCGACATGTACACCGAGAAAAATACCAGCAATAATTTGCCGGCACAGATCGATCTCTATGCCAAATCTGGGCCCGAGTACCACTTTTTATTCATTGCTAAGGGTGGAGGCTCGGCCAATAAAACTTTTCTTTATCAAGAGACGAAAGCGCTACTTAATCCAAAGTCTCTTCTTGCGTTCGTGGCGGAAAAAATTCGTACGTTGGGCACCTCGGCCTGCCCACCATATCACTTAGCGTTCGTTGTGGGCGGGATGTCCGCAGAGTTCACGTTAAAGACCGTCAAACTTGCCAGTTGCCATTATCTGGATGATTTGCCCACGTCCGGAAACAAGCAGGGCCGTGCGTTTCGAGACCTGGATCTGGAGAAGCAAATCTTTCAACTCTGCGCGGAGACTGGAATTGGCGCGCAATTTGGTGGGAAATACTTTGCGCACGATGTCCGGGTCATTCGCTTGTCAAGACATGGCGCCTCCTGCCCTGTGGGGCTGGGTGTGTCTTGCTCAGCGGACCGGCAAATCTTGGGAAAAATCACAAAAGAGGGTGTCTTTCTCGAACAGCTTGAAACCAATCCCGCACAATACCTCCCGGATGTGACTGAACAAGACTTAGACGGTGACGTGGTTAAGATCAATTTGAATCGGCCTATGCCAGAAATACTCTCAGAATTACGAAAGCATCCTGTGGCCACTCGTCTGTCACTGACAGGTCCCATTGTGGTCGCACGAGATATTGCCCATGCCCGACTCAAAGAACGATTGGATGCTGGAAAAGGCCTCCCACAATATCTCAAAAATCATGTCGTCTATTACGCTGGACCAGCTAAGAAACCCGAGGGCCATGCCTCAGGTTCTTTTGGTCCCACTACTGCCGGCCGCATGGATTCATATGTGGACCAATTTCAAGCCGAAGGCGGGAGTATGGTTATGCTTGCCAAGGGCAATCGCTCCCAACAAGTGCGTGAGGCCTGTGGAAAACATGGCGGGTTTTATTTGGGCTCGATCGGTGGCCCGGCCGCTCGCCTAGCCGAACACAGTATTAAGAAGGTGGAAGTTCTGGAATACGAAGACCTTGGCATGGAAGCCGTGTGGAAAATCGAAGTCGAAGATTTTCCGGCTTTCACCGTCATCAATCACGAAGGCAAAGATTTTTATGCCGATCTGAATATCCAGAATGCCTCGAGCCTGATTCAGGTAAGTGAATCAGGGAAAAAGTAAAGATCTGTCTTACCTTTCCCTTCTTCATCTTTCACGGTATTTGTTCTCAATTCAGAGTGGGTCTCTACTCTTTGTTAACTGCCATGTGTAGATGATGGCTTCAGCCTTTAGAAAAACTGAAGCCATCATCTGGTTTTGGTCTCAAGCCGTTCGGACAGGTGGAACTTCTTACTTGGGAAAACTAGTTGGTGGCTCCATTTGCCAGCCTTCGCCACTTAAGGAATGTAAAAACTCCACCAGGTCCTCCTTTTCTTGATTAGACAGTTTTAACGGTTGGATAAATGGATCCTTGTGAGGATTGGCAATGCCACCTTGGTCGTAAAAATCCACCACCTGCCGCAGGGTGCCAAAGCGGCCATCATGCATGTACGGAGCCGTGCGTGTGATTTCCCGGAGAGTAGGAGTTTTAAAGGCTCCCATATCCTTAGGTTCCTTGGTCACGACATAACGCCCAAGGTCCACATGATCGGAATCCCAATCAATTCCGAGATTATGAAATTTTTCATCTGTAAAATTTGCACCCGAATGGCAGGTAAAACAAAGGGCTTTTCCACGGAAAACCTCAAGCCCTCTTTGAGCGCTGGGGGATAGTGCGTTCTGATCTTTACCGGAATTAAATCGGTCATAGGGGCTGTTGCCGGAGAGAAGGGTTCGTTGAAAGCTGGCAATGGCTTGTCCGACCCGTTCTTTTGTAATGGGTCCCTGAAAAACTTGCTGAAATAATGTGCGATATCCCTCAATGGTCTTGAGCTTGGCAACTAATTCATCATGATTGGCAAAGCCATGTTCTACTGGACTGACAAAAGGACCAGTCGATTGTTCTTCCAATGTGGCTGCGCGGCCGTCCCAAAACTGTGCAGAACTAAACAGACGATTAATAGAGGCGGGCGCACTGCGGCCTCCTTGTAAACGATGAATACCTGTTGAGACGGGCTGCCCATCGGTAAAGGCTAAGCTCGGGATGTGGCAACTTCCACAGGCAATAGTGTCATTTTTGGAAAGTCGTTTGTCGAAGAATAGGAGTTTCCCCAGTTCGATCTCTTCCTTTGTTAATGGATTATCCTTGGGGATGACAATAAAATTTTCATCTAATCCTAACGGGGCCTCCCATTCTTCTTCTCCCGGAAGTGCTGCCCAGGACACAAAGGGACTGCTGAGCCCTAAGAGAAGAATGATAATCCAGAAAACAAAAACTGAACGTTTCCTACTCTTTGTCTTTGATTTTAATGAGCTCATTGGTTTCATAATCAACCTCCTTATAATGAACGCTGGATGGTCTTCCAGTGGGAAACGGTGGTTTTCAGAAAGGGGTAGCCGCATTTTGCCTCTTGAGTGCTCATCTCATTTTGGCCTCCACGTATGATGTTGTTATCGCAGAAATTGCGAGATAAGTATAATTCTTTTTTTCTATATCCCGATAGGTATTGTCTATTGCTGAAGCCTATCCTTGACCTTGCCCCAAGTCCAGTATGTTTTAATGGTCGAAAATATAAGCGCGCCATCAAAAATTGTATTCCTGATGATCGTCAGTTTTAGTGAACCTCCTAAAAGAGCAGCTAGGAAAAGCTTGCGTATCCAAAGCCTTAGTCCTGGGCTCTGCCTTAGGGCATCGTTTTTCCCCTTGGCTTGTCTTTCTTGATTCCACTGTCCCTTGTGAATTATTTTTAAATTTTTTGATGGTTGATAAAGGTATTGGACCGTAAAAAAAGAAGTTCTTGATACCTTTTGAAGTTTTATGGTGTAGTTCTTATGGCGTATGTAAGAGATGTCTATGACTCCCTCTATGGATTAATGAGCAGGTGTTTCAAGTCTCTGGCGGGAAATTCTTGACTCCTTTGGTTGAGACTTTCTACAGTTGAATTATTGGAGAGTACAACCAACAGATTTGATGGGTTCTATTTTTCTGAAGTAAGTGCGGGTAAGGAGGTCTAAGATGACACAACGCGGAATGGGGTCTCTGTTTATTGAGGTGGTTAAAGTAGTGGTGGTCAGTGGATGTATCGTTGGTTTGTTGACAGGGTGTAGCTCTCGGAAGCGAATGAACGTTGTTTCTGTCAGTGATGCGCCGAAGGTGCAGGTCACGCAATTGAAACCCGAAAAAGTGACTATTGAAGAAGTAATCGCTCAGCCGGTTCCAAAGGAGACAAGGATGGATATTCCTGTGGAGGAACCTGCCAGACCTGCGCCTCGGAGCGAATTGCCGGCAGAGATTTTTGCGACGCCGAAAAGTACTATAGCCCCATCTGAAATTTCTCCATTCTCTGAAGCTCTGGCACCTGTTCCGGACGATGAGCCAATATCGTCATCCAGGGCTTCTGTCTTAGAGCCGTCGAGGCAACGGCCTTTGACAGAGATCCCCCCAATTTCCTTTGAACCGGAAATGCCCGCGTTGCCACGAGGGGCTTACGATGAAGAACCTCAAGCAGTTATACCTTCGACCCCTGAACCTCCAACTGCACAAGAACCGGTGCAAGTCGCCAAAGTGATGCCGCAGGAGCCGGAAGAAGTTGAAATCACCACAGAAACGCTGGAGGCCGCTCTCAGCGATATTTATTTTGATTATGATCGATTTTCGATTCGAGAAGATGCAGTGGCCCTATTAAAAACCAATGCGCAGTTATTAACGGCGAAATACGCTGAGAAAAACATTGTGATAGAAGGTCATTGCGATGAACGAGGAACACAGAGTTACAACATGGTCCTTGGAGAGGCTAGAGCCAATGCTGTCAAAACATTTTTAGAAGATTTGGGTGTTTCGCGTGATAAGCTTGAGGTGGTGAGCTATGGGAAGGATAAGCCATTTTGTAGAGAACAGACTGAGGAATGCTGGCAAGAAAACCGTCGTGGCCATTTTGTCATCAAATAGTTTTACTTTTCTGAATCCCTCTTAATGCGAAGAGATATGTAATCATCCTATTGTGGTTCTCTACCCGCTTTTACGAGAAATTTCTGGAAAATTTTTCGTTCGCCGTGGTCTATCCTTAGTTATCTTGTGTGTGCTGAATTGGGGCTTGTTCCCCAACCATGGTTTGGGGGTGGAGCCACCTCTTTCCGCTCCCGGAATTCCTACCCTTCCTGATACGTCTCTTTTGTATGTTTCGGATTATGTTTCATTTGTGGGTGAAGACACTCAGGGGCGTGTTGCCTTCGCCCTGGACAACAATCGTGGCCGAGATAGTGAATCCTGGCAGGCTGAACATTTTGGGGTACTGCATGATGAGCACGAGGGGTGGATTTCACTACAGGGTTCTGGAATGTATGAAAATTCTATGCATGAATTGCAAACCATTCCCCCTTCCTCCTTTTTTCAATTTGAGGGCATGCCTGAAACAGGCATGTCAATTATTAGCCATCCTAATAATCTGACTCTATCGATTGAGTCTATTCCAATTCGCCTTGCGCGGGAACATGAAGGCGGTCGGTATTGGTTGGGGTCTGCGGCGGCTGAATTGCAGTGGAACGGTCGAAGGTTAAAGGGTCGGGTGATTTATGAATATTTCATGATGCCAGAGTTCAATCGGCTTTCACGAACGTATTGGGGCTTGTGGAAACACTTTCAAGGGCTCTATCTGGTAATCGAAGGGCTGGGTGATCTCTATGTTCATTCACAAGAAAGTGACATGATGGCTCCGTTGGTCGGAACGGTGAGCGGATTTTTGGCAGTTCAAGGGGAAACGAAACCGCTTCAGGTGTTGCAAGTCACGCTCTTGGATCATGACCAGGCGTGGGGATTGTATCGATGGCCCAGCGCCTGGGGACTTAATTGGGTCAACAAAGCTGGAGTGGGTCGTGCTCAATTGGAGATTCAAGAATTTAAGACGATGGGCAATTGGGTTATTGGGGGATTTGGGATGGGAATTGTTCAGGGAATCGTGCACTATAATGGGAAGGATTATCCGGTGTATGGGTTGGCCGAACTTATTATGTAGCGTATGTCGAATATTTTTGGTTTGAGATATTCCAATACCCATTTGGCTGCCTAGGGGAAACACGATTAATTATGATTTTACAGAAGTTAATGAGCGCTATTGGAGTCGGTGTTATTCTCATTAATGTTTGGGTGTGGGAGGTAAGAGAGGCTTTTGCGGAGGATTCCCCTTTATCCAGCAACCAACTGGCAGTGATGAACATCGCTGCGGAGCAGTGCCCTACTGATCTCTCCTCCCTTCAACCAAAGATGGAAAAGGCTTTGCAATTTATCAAATCTGCCTCCTTCAGGAACACGATGCTCGCTTCCTTGCAGGCCTCTATCCCCGAAGCTATCGTACAATCCGATGGGCTAGCTCAGCAGATCACCTTTCTCAAACAGGAAATTGTCAGGCAAGAACAGGAGCGTGCTCATGCGGAGAAAGTGGCACGAGAAGGCCTCACTGATCCCTCTCAACCACTCAAGCCTTGTCGTCATGGAAAAGAA
>CP070628.1:342355-348556 GCA_020355985.1 Nitrospirota bacterium
GAGTGCACTCATTCGGCGCAATACCACCATTCCCACGAGCGCCAAGGAAATGTTTACCACCTATGTCGATGGTCAAACGTCTGTGGATATTCATATTCTCCAGGGCGAACGGGAACTTGTGAAAGACAATCGCAGTCTGGCTCGCTTTCAATTGAAAATGCCACCATTGCCTGCCGGGGTACCTCGTGTTGAAGTCACGTTCCTCATCGATGCTAATGGCATCTTGCATGTGACGGCCAGAGACATCCGGACAAGTGAAGCGCAGTCTGTGCAGGTTAAGCCCTCGCATGGATTAACGGATGACGAAGTGGAAGGGATGATTCGAGATTCCTTTCAATTTGCTGAAGAGGATGTTAAAGCCCGCCAAGTCATCGAAGCCCGCACTGAAGCGAACGCGATTATTGTCGCAACTGAAAAAGCCTTGGCCCGTGCATCTGATCTCATAAGTGAAAATGAGAAAGCAGAGATTCAGCGAGTCATTCGACAACTGGGTGAAACGCAGAAGGGGGATGACCATCGTGTCATTCGCGCAGGGATCACAGAGGTTGAAAAAGAGACGCATCATTTGGCAGAAGTCTTGATGGATGCGACCTTGAAAGAAGCGCTGGAAAGTAAAAAAGTCTCTGAATTCGTGAAATAACGAGTCCCTGCTTGGATTCACACGTTCTTCAAACGAAGAGGAAATCATGGCCCAAGATTTAATGTGGACGGATACTGAAGATATTGGTATTCGGTTACAGGAAGAATATCCTGACCTCGATCCCTTAACGGTGAGGTTTACCGATTTACATGCGTGGGTGGTTGCGCTTCCAGAATTCAAAGATGATCCGAAAGCGTCAAATGAGAAAAAGCTCGAGGCTATTCAAATGGCGTGGTATGAAGAATACCAAGATGTCAAAGGGTAGCAGAGCAATAGCCCATGACGCGAAACAGGAATTGAGTTTTCTTAAAATGAAGAGCGTTGACTGGAAGAACCTGAATTCATCCGGTCGAATTCAAAAAAGTCCATGGGATTGGCTTTTTGAACGGCACCTTTCTCTGGTTCCGTCCCTTTCCGAAAAACCTCTGTGCTGATATTGCGGCTGGTTTTTGTTGGTAAGTCTCCAGTTGTGGTATCTATCTGGGCGAACTGAATACCCTCGGGGATTGTAAAGGACATGACGGGCAAATCACGAAGAGCCTGTCCCATGAATTCCGTCCAGATGGGCAGGGCTGCGTGAGCCCCTGATTCCAATCGACCTAAGGTTCGGACCGAATCAAATCCCACCCATACGCCTGTGGCTAAATTAGGGGCATAACCCACAAACCAGGCATCGTTATAGCCATTCGTCGTTCCGGTTTTCCCCGCCAATGGACGGCCGATCCTTTTTGCTCGACGTCCTGTTCCGCTTTGGATGACATCCATTAACATGTTGGTGATGAGATAGGCATTTTCCTGTGTCATGGCTTGCCGTGGTTCAAACAAGTGTTGTTCCAAGATCTCCCCTTTCACATCTTTGACAAGTGTTATCTGATACGGCCGCAACCACATGCCTTGATTGGCAAACACACCATAGGCTGACGTGATCTCCTGAAGGCTCACACTTGAAGACCCTAGGGCAAGAGAGAGGTCTTGACTGAGCGGGCTTTGAATTCCCAAATTACTTGCCACCGTGACGACTTCCGGGACGCCTATTTGTTCAAGGAGTCTGACGGTTGCGGCATTTCGCGAATGGCGCAGGGCTTCCCGTAGGGAAATAGTTCCATAGAAACGTTTCTCATAATTTTCTGGTTTCCAGACCCGATCAAGTTCTTCATCTTGGTAGACCACCGGTGCATCCAAAATCAATGACGCCGGGGTAAGCCCTTGTTGAAGGGCTGTGGCATAAATAAGAGGCTTGAAGGCCGAGCCAGGCTGCCGTCGCGCCGCCACAGCTCGATTGAATTGACTGCGATTAAAATTATAGCCTCCGGACATGGCTTGAACCGCACCGGTTCGGGGATCAAGAGCCAGCAATGAACCTTCCACAAGGGGAGTCTGCTCCAACGCGAAGCTGCCTGATTCGAGATTGCCATTTTTTGGCAAGACCTCCACGATATCTCCAACTTTGAGTAGGTGGCGTGGAGTGATATCTTTTTGAACGACGGCAGTTCCAACATCTTTTACATTCTTTAGCCGGCGTCCGGCCCATTTCATATCTTTAAGCTCGATGGTTCCTTTATACGTATTGCCAACCAAAATAGCTGCTGATTTTTTGGTCACTTTCGTCACAAGGGCTCGATACAGGCCATAAACCTGAGCAGCGCGAGGATTCTGTAATTCCGGGTACTCATCGGGAGCCACAAAGTCTTTACCAAATTCAACATGTCCCAGCGGTCCTCGCCACCCTTGACGTTTATCCACTTGACGTAAACCTTGCTGCAGGCTTTCTTCAGCAAGTTTTTGTGTTGCAATATTTAAGGTGGTGTAAATCTGCAAACCACCTTTATAGACAAGTGACTCGCCATATCGCTCGACCAAATGTTGCCGGATATCTTCGATGAAATAGGAAGCAATCGGTTCAATAGACTGACGGCGATAATTCAATGTCGTCCCGATAGCGGTTTGGGCCTCTTCGTCCGTGATGAAGCCAGCTTCGATCATACGATATAAAACTAATTCCTTTCGAGACTTGGCCAGATCCGGATTGCGATACGGGGAATAGGTGTTTGGCGCTTTTGGCAGCCCCGCTAAAAAAGCGGCTTCAGGGAGAGTGAGTTCTTGGACGCTTTTGTCGAAGTAGGTAAGAGTGGCGGCGGCAATCCCATAGGCCCCGTGACCAAAATAGATCTGGTTGAGGTACATTTCCAGGATCTGATCTTTCGTGAGGACCCATTCCATTTTAATCGCTAAAATGAGTTCTTTAATTTTTCGTTGATAGGTACGTTCTGGAGAGAGGAAAAGGGCTCGTGCCAACTGTTGGGTAATGGTACTGGCGCCCTGAAAACGTCCACCTTTTTTGAGATTCGTCCATGCGGCACGGCCTATCCCCACAATGTCCAGTCCCGGATGTTCAAGAAACCGGGTGTCTTCGACGGCAATGACGGCTTGGGTCAAGGCTTGGGGAATTTGATCAATCGGGGTATAGAGACGACGCTCAATAAAAAATTGGCCAATGATTTCACCGTTATCAGCATACACTCTGGAGACTAAACTGGGCTGATAATCTTGGAAGGAATCGAAGGTTGGCAGGTCACGGGTTGCGACAAAAAGAATTCCCACAACGGTACCGGTTCCAATACCGCCGAGGATGAAAGAGCCAACAAGAAGAATTCGAAGCCACGACCATGTTTTGAGCCCTGAAAAAAACTGCTGCACGGTATTCATTAAGGAAAGAAATCGATAGCCTTTGTGTGAGAGGCGAAGAGAGGGAGATAATTCACGGCCTTAATTTTACGATACCCTGAGATTAGTGAAAACACAAGGCAATCAAGGCCCAGGTTATCCCAAAGAAATTCAAAGGGCCATACTCCAGAAAATGGAAAAAGGAAAATTGGTGAGAGGCCAAATGGGCGATTCTCTGGGCCTTTTGCGCAGATTGACAAACTTTTTCACCCCGTGGTACGACCAAAGACCATTCAAGTTTTTTCCGTATATTTTATTCAACAAGGAGGAGATAGAACATGTCAGATGTTGCGGCAGAAATTAAAGTCGGCGATGTGGCCCCGGATTTTACGCTCAAAGATCAGGACCAAAACGATATTAAACTCAGTGACTATCAAGGGAAAAAGAATGTGGTCTTGGCGTTTTATCCATTAGATTGGAGCCCTGTCTGTACGGGAGAAAATAAGTGTTTGACCGATGATTTCCCAAGTTTTGAATCTGCGAATGCGGAGATCATGGGCGTGAGCTGCGATAGTTTTTTTTCGCATAAAGCATGGGCCGATTCTTTGGATCTGAAGCACAAATTGTTGGCTGATATGCATCGGACGGTGTCGAAGGCTTATGGTTTGTATTTTGAACCGCTGAACTGCTCAAAGCGAGCAACGGTTGTTGTGGATAAAAGCGGGAAAGTCGCCTATGCTAAAGTTCAAGACATCAAAACGGCACGAGATGATAAAGAAATTCTGGAAGCCTTAAGCAAATTAGGCTAAGAGTGGGATGAACGAGGAACCCTAAGTGGAGTGTGAGCTCCCTTGGGGTTTTCGTTTGTCTAGGCCAGGCCGCAGAAAAGAGAAGGAGAGGATATGTCAGGAATAGTAGAAAATGTGAATGATGAAAACTATGAGGATTTTTCGCAATCGTCAGCAGCCGTGGTGGCCTATGGAATTGCCACCTGTGAGCCCTGCAAGGCCTATGACCCGATCCTGGAGCAAACGGCTAAGGCATTTCTCAATGTGCGAATCGGGAAAGCCAAAATGCATGTCCCGGGCAAATGTCGAGGAATTAAAAAACAGCATAATTTTGAAACCTATCCCACTACCCACTTCTTTTCCAACGGCATTCTCATTTGTGCTAAAGAAGGCAAGCTCGAGGCCACTGAGTTATCCGCACTGATCGGGCAACATTTTTCTCAGCCGAGTTAGTCACGATTTCCCCACACCTCGTACACACACAATTCTTCTGAAAATACCTGACTCTGATTGCCAGGAACTCTGAGTGAGATTCTAATTTCTTCGATGTCCGTGGTCGGAGGCGGCCCTGGTCTATGCCGAAATGATGGCGAAGGTCTCAGGACATTGACTTATTGATACCTGATGTAAAGGGGGAGTCGGAAAATGTGGTCTCAGAAGAAACCAGCACTCTTTGGCAAGAGAGAGATCAGTGATGGGGGTATCGGAAAACAGTGGGTCATGACTGATATTCTTCTGTTCCCATCGCTGAAGAATTTCGTGTTTTACGATCTGGTCTAATGCCGGGAGGCTGACAACCTGTCCAGTATCGTGAGGAATGATGCCTTTGATGGACACCCACAGTTCGTACTGATGCCCCTGGGCGAGCCCTTGTTCCAACTGATGCACGGCTGCGAATTGATATCGGCGACCAATAAGAGCGGTCTTTTCCGATGAAGAAGGCTGAACAAAATCTTGAATCACCTCTGCGTAAAGAGTGTCATCTTCATAGAGACGAATTCTCTCGAGTGCGGGTAATTGAGGATGTTTGGCTAATAATTCCCACAGCGTCCAGGCCAAGTTTTCGGAGGTGGGAATCCGATCGTGAAAATAGGGCGTGTCTAAGTTTAAATTTTTGTGATCGAATTCTTTTAAGACTTCCCACAGATAGAGTTTGAGGTCGTAAAGATTGATGATCATGCCCGTGACCGGATCAATCTCTCCGCAGAGCGTTACTTCCAATAAGTAATTATGCCCATGTGTGTTCACATTATTACAGGCACCAAATACTTCTTGGTTCTTGGCATCATCCCAGTTGGGATTGTGGTAACGATGGGAGGAGCAGAACTCAAGACGTTTGGTTAATGTTGCTTTGGGCATCGCCATTCTCTTTCAAGCCAATTGCACGTCAAGAAAAAAGAAGGGCTAGACTCTGGTACGCAACGTACATCAAGTCCAGCCCTTCATGTTAACAGTGATCTGTGAAAATAGTGGGTTACGTCGAAAAGGAACTTCCGCAGCCACAGGTGGATTTGGCTTGTGGATTCTTGATGGAGAATCCAGAGCCTTGAAGGCTGTCTACATAGTCTACTTCGGCACCGCTCAGCATCGGGGCGCTTTGTGAATCGACAATGACTTTGACGTCACCCTTTTCCACGATGGTGTCATCGTCACTCGTTTTGTCTTCGAATGACATACCATATTGATAACCGCTACAGCCTCCGCCTTTCACGTATATCCGAAGGCCCACGGCATTATCTTCTTCCTTAATTAATTCTTTAATCTTTTCTTCAGCAATTGAGGTAATGGTCACCATATGTCTCTCCTCCTTGTATGAACATCCGAAAATTTTTAAATTCTTCTTTCCTTTCAATCGGTTGAAAGGGCACCATCATTGAGTTTTCATCTTAAAGCACATCTTTAAAGGTTGTCAATTTTGACCTAAGTTTCTGGTTCTTGTGCACAATATTCTGTGTTGAATTTATTGCAGATCTTGAATCCATTCTTCCCGCATTTCAGGCGTTATTGGGGCTTCTGCTTGAAAATGAGGGTGGCTAATAGTCAGTAAGGCCGGGACTCCGACCTGGGCCAATTGGTCCATAAAATTTGGAGTAGCCATGAACCGAACAA
>CP070628.1:348656-361037 GCA_020355985.1 Nitrospirota bacterium
GATCGGGTACGCACCATCCCATTTGTGGTCCTCCATCTCTCCGTCTTCACTGTCTTGATTGTTGGGTGGAGTCCAATCGCCGTCATAATTGCGATCCTTTTGTATGCTGTGAGGATGTTTGCCATCACAGGGTTTTATCACCGCTATTTCTCACATCGTTCATTTCGCACCTCACGGGCAATGCAGTTTCTGTTTGCGGTGCTTGGCGCCAGTGCCGTACAACGTGGGCCATTGTGGTGGGCTTCCAATCACCGCATGCACCATCTGTACTCTGATCAACCAGCGGATATCCATTCGCCAGTCCAGCATGGTTTCTGGTGGAGTCATATGGGGTGGTTTCTTTCCTATCAACAGCTGGGGATCAAGTTGAATCGCATTCAGGACTTTGCCAAATATCCAGAACTACGGCTTCTTGATCGTTTCGAAGTGGTCGTCCCTTTAGTGCTGGCAATGAATCTCTTTTGGTTCGGTCAATGGGTAGGTCATGCTTATCCCACGTTGGGGACGAATGGGTGGCAAATGCTTGTGTGGGGTTTTGTCATCTCTACTGTGGCCCTGTATCACGGCACGTTCACCATCACGTCCTTGTCGCATCGTTTTGGTCGTCGTCGGTTTGAAACCTCGGACAATAGTCGCAACAGCATGATACTAGCGTTGATCACTTTCGGTGAGGGCTGGCATAACAATCATCACTTCTATCCAAGCTCAACCAGACAAGGTTTCAAATGGTGGGAAATTGACATCACCTATTACCTCCTTAAGGGATTACAATTCTGTGGGGTCATCTGGGATATTCGTCCAGTACCGGCACGGGTGCTGGACTACCAGAAATTTAATATGCAAGGGAAGAACGCCGATTCCCAAAAAATGGCGATATGATTTTCTCCAAGATTAAGAGTATTTTCTGTCTAATAAACCAAGAGATGATGCAAAAACATGCAGAAGAAGCCCAGATGGGTATACTTGTTTGGGGGGTTATCCTCTGATGAAATAATGGGAGATTCTGATGATTTTGAAATGAATAGTCTTGAAAATGATGACTTGACGGGCTACTCGTAGTTTCGCCACTTTCGTCCATCTTTGGCTAACAAGGCGTCAGCTTCATATGGTCCCCACGTTCCGGCCGCATAGTTATGGATGGCATGCGTTCCTAAGCTGTCCCAGACTTTCAGGATTGGATCGACGACACTCCAACCCAACTCGACATTGTCGCTTCGTTGAAAGAGCGTGGCGTCGCCTGCCATTACATCATGCAACAGGGTTTCATAGCCAGTGCTCGGGGCATCACCAAAGTAATTGGCATATTGAAAGTCCATATCTACGTTTCCTACTTGCACTTGCGGGCCAGGAATTTTGGCCCCAAAACTCAAAGAAATTCCCTCATCGGGTTGTATGCGAATGACCAGCACATTGGGGGTTAAGTGATCTACCGGGGTCTTGCGGAACAGCATGAGCGGAGCTGATTTGAACTGAATGACAACTTCGGTGACCCGTTTGTTTAAGCGCTTCCCGGTTCTTAAGTAGAAGGGAACCCCCTCCCATCGCCAACTTTCAATGAATAAGGTCATGGCGGTGTACGTTTCTCTGAGGGACGTTGGCGAGATATTCGCCTCGGAACGGTAGGGTAAGGCCTGTCCTCCATTTAACATTCCGGCCACATATTGACCGGCGACGGTCGACTGTAAGACATCAATGGGGTTCATAGGCTGAATCGCGCGAAGGAGTTTGGCTTTTTCATTTCGCACCGCTTCGGCATCAAATGTGTTAGGCGGCTCCATTGCGACAAAACCTAAAATCTGCAACAAGTGATTGGGCACCATATCTCGCAATGCACCCGCATTGTCATAATACGTGCCACGGTGTTCGACACCCAGGGTTTCTGCCACGGTAATTTGCACATGGTCAATGTATTGTCGGTTCCACACGGGCTCGAAAATGCCGTTGGCAAACCGGAACACCAAAATATTCTGTACCGTTTCTTTACCCAAATAATGATCAATGCGATAAATCTGACTTTCGTCTAAGACGCTTCGTAGGGTGTGATTCAAAGATTGAGCGGATTCCAAATCATGCCCAAATGGTTTTTCAATGACGATGCGCCGGGAGTATTCTCTATCGTGTGCTACTAATCCTTTCTCGCCGAGTTGTTGCACGATTTCTCCAAAAAACGTTGGGGCCGTGGCCATATAGTAGAGATAATTCCCTTGGGTACCGTATTGAGCGTTTAATTGTGAGAGTACCGTCTGAAGGCCCTCATATGTGTGCGGATCGCGAAAATCTCCGGAGAGATAATGCAAGCGGTCAAGTAGCCATTCTTTGATGGTTGAGTCAATCGGATGCGTCGAGAGTTCCTGGATATCTCGACTAATTTTGAGACGAAAGTCCTCTGTGGTCATGGAGATGCCGTCCACTCCGAGAATGGCAAATTCTTGAGGGAGATGATGGCTAGTAGCCAAGTTGTAGAGGGCGGGGATGAGTTTGCGTTTGGTCAAATCTCCTTGCGCGCCAAAGATCACAAATAGGGTAGGAGGTCTTGTCTGCCCGTTAGGGGGCTCTTGAAACATGGGGCTGTCTGGCAGTTGAACATTTGCCCCAGGGTTGGTGCGAATGTCTTTTGTGTTTGGGGGCGCCTCCACAGCCGAAGCGTACAGGTTTGATGGCCCTAAGGCGGGTGGTTTTTGTGGTGGAGGCATTAGCTGTCTTTTTTGTTTAAGGATCTAAGAAAAGGGCCACGGCGATTTTGCCGCAGCCCGGAATAAGCCAATAAGTTGGCAAATGAACATTATACCACTTGAATGACCAGATTGTTTAAATGTTCCATTCCGATACAGTCGAGGATGCAATAGGCCCGGTATTTGGCTCCTTTTTCGCCAACCTGAAAGGCAATGCTTGTTTTTTGATTAAACATCCAAATTTTTCCAGATTCCTTTGTTAATCCATTACCTGTTAGCGCCACTTGGTGTGTATCGCCATAGGCCAGGCTGTTCATCTTCTCGTCAAACAAAAAAGTAATGCGCACAACTTTGCCCTGAGGAAGTGAAAGGACATTTTTGGGGCTAAACACTTTTCCTTTTTGATCAAGAAATCCTTTTTGATTCACCCTGACGGTGATCTCAAGGTCTACGTCCTTGGATGTTGACGGCGAGGCCAAGGCCATTGAGAACGGTACAAGACTTGTTCCGAATACCATGGCGGTAGCCATCACGAAGGCTTTGAAAAAACGATAGTTCATCATAGTTATTGCCCCTCCTTTGTAAAACATTTATCCGTGATAGAAAAGATGGTTTTCTTTGAATTTTCTTACCCAATAACGTTTGAACCGATGGTGCTAAGGGCATCCTGATGTTTGCGTATTTCCTGCTCGTGTAGTTGCTGTGCTTCTAAGGTGTGTATGCAGTCTTGCCCACATGTCACATTGCTGGACAAGGATTCGGAGCAACCGGTCACTTCTAGCCCCCCATGGCTGGTGCCACGAAACACGTTAATTTCAAAGTTCACCTCACATTTCTTTTTCAACGTTGGACATTCCAGTGAGGTGGTTGCCTGAGGAACATGTTGCTTCATGACTCTTTACCTTTCGCTTCGGCGATGAATAATGAGGAAGTTTTTGTTAGCATCAACGCCATTCAATGTTCTTTCACCTGGAGTTGGCTTCCCAACGGCGAGAACCAGCGCGCGGTCGACAAGTAGTAATTGAGCAGAAGGGGGCGAAGAGAATCCTCAGGCGGGATAGGAGACTTTGGTTAACTTAAAGCCTCCTTCGAAGAAGATTATCAACTTTCCTTCGGCAACCCGGCTGTCAGACGCTGATAATGCCTGATCCGTGGTTTTGCGCTCTCGTTCTCCGACGAGATTGCCTTTTCGGGAAAGAGTTTCTGGCATCTGTATTTGCCAGAACATTCTTGGTGTCTAAGGTAGAACGTATCGGAACATAGCAGTAAAACTTGAAACCCTTTGGAAATTTTACCTAGTTGAATAAAAACGCGAAATGCATCCCGATAGACACTGCAAAGGAAAATGGTAGAAGTCTGTAAAACTGGGGGATAATTGAAAGATTAGGCAACCCCCTGCCTCTTCCTGAATCGAATGTTGCAGAAACCTTAGGTGGGCAAGTGTTAGCTTGGTGGGTGCTCTAATTCGATACCGAGATTTTTGCCGATTCGTTGGATAAAGTTCGCAGTGGCTACCACAAACGCAATTTCCACTATCTGGTTCAAAGGATAAACTTTCTGCAAACTTGTGATGGCCTCATCTGAGGCTGATACGTTTTTAGTGGTTTCCAAGGCAAAGCGGATGACCGCTTGTTCGCCTTCCGAAAAGTTGGTGTTCGTTATCCCCGATTCTCCCAGTAACGCGATTTCTCCATCGGTCATCCCAGCTTGCTTTGCAAAGAAAGAATGATGGCCAACACAATACGCGCATTGGTTGTATCTGGCTACAGTGAGATAGGCCATTTCCCGAATACGAGGCGTCAACGACAAATGATGAAAGAGATTATCTAAGACCGCGCCCATTGCTTGAGTCGCGGGTCCGGAATGTCCCAACACTTTAAGTAAGTTGGGAACAAACCCGAATTCGGCTTCTAGCTTGGCATATACAGCGGTGGCTTCTTTCCCTTCCTTGCCTTTTTCGGCATAAGGGATTCTGGGCATACGTGCTCCTTTTATTGAATGTTGGCCAGTCCGTCCGTATCCAACAGACAGATATGTCGATGATCTTGCCTCACTAAATTTTGGCGTTGGAATTGACCGAGTAAAGCGCTGACTGTTTCTCGGGATGTCCCAATGAGATTGGCCAAGTTTTGGGGGGTCAAGCGGACGTTTAACCGAATCGTACCTTGGTCACGTTCTCCCATCGTTTCGCTCAATTGCAAGAGCAACTTGGCTAAACGAGCCGGGGCGCTGTGAAACACCAAGTCACTGAATTTCGACTCTACGTATCTGAGGCGCCCTCCTATCTTTTTAAGAATGCGGATTCCTACGGTAGGGCATCGTTCAAGATAATGTTCAAAATTTTCCCGCGTAATCTCACACACTAAAACGGGTTCCAGGGCTAAAACAAGCGTTTCCCGGACTATTCCTGTCAATGCTTCCACTTCGCCAAAGATTTCCCCGGGTTCCAAGAGGCTGATGGTGGCTTCTTGGCCTTTCTCATTTACCCTGGAAATTTTAACTCGTCCTTGTTTGAGCAAATACACGGTATCTGCCGGTTGCCCCGGGAAACAAATCGGTTCGTGTTTGCGGTAGGAGGTCATGTGGGAAATCTCCCTCAATTCCTTCTTATCTTCCTCGGGTAGGTCCGCAAACACTTTGATTTGTTTGAGATACCAATGTTTGGAGTCATGTAATTGTTCGAGGGAATGTTTTTTTAGAGTTTGAGGCATGGGGACAACCTTTGCGATTCATATATTAAGTTGGATAAAGGACCCGATTTATTCAAAAAAGTTACCTTTCCGCGATGGCATCATTTCTAGCAAACTGTATTAAGAGATTTCATCTCCGGCGTTGCTTGTCTTGAATCCCGGGTAAAGACTTCGGTATCTGGATGAAACACGTACCAGGCAAACCAGTAGGCCATTAGGGACTGGAATGGCCTGCCTCGTTGATCAACCACTTTGGCGCTTCTGGCTTCTTTATCCCAGCAGACCACATATTGTTGCCCATGGAAGGAATCGAAAAAGGCTGGGCCTATTTCTTCCAGGGTAGAAAAGGGATATGCCTTAAATTTTCCATTGACCTCAACTCCTAAGACCCAGGCCTTGGGAGGGAGTCGGTCATCTTGTAGGGCGGGGGGAAACATCAATTGGTTGGTGAGTGCATAGGCCTCATAGGGGTCACGACTATAGTCGCGGGCAAACCCTGTTTCAGGAGAAAGCACTAAGGTTTCGGGATGACGATTTTGCCAGGCATTCCACGTCGTGTGTTCTAAGAAAATGGGTTCTAAGTCTTGGCCTAAATGTTTCCCTGTGACTGCCTGCCTTGCAATTTGTGACCAAAGGCTTTCGGTTTGATGATGATACATGAGGACATCACTTTGGTAGAGAAGTCCCGAGACTCCGAAGGTCAGAAGGTGGTTGTCTACCATCCTGAGAAATCCCATGCCGGTTCCGCAGAGGGGGCAATAAGTAATCACCACAGGAATTCCATCCAATGTATCGTTCACGATTTCGTGCCAATTCAAAATAGCAATGGGATAGGCTTTGGTTTTATGGCCCTCCTGGATCCCTAGCACTCGATCTTGAGGGGATAGAAATTCGGCTTTATCGGCAGGAAGAAATTGTGGGTTCATCAAAGCGGGAATGCCGTCTCTAGGGGGGCCTCCTGATGAAATTTCTTCTAAAGGAATAGAATGGGGTTGGACCTGGAATCCATTAAATGCGGCTTGGGAATCGGAGGACAACCAGAAAATAGACAGGATCACAAACAGACAGAACTTGCGTCGAAAAACTTGAAGTCCTGAATGAGCGGCAAACACAGGATTCAACAGACTGGTCCTTCTTAAGCAGATTTTTTTGTAATCTATTTCACAGACTTGAGGGGATTAATTTTTTCAATACACTTTTTTAGGAGATTTACATCAAGTCTAGGTAAGGAGTCTGAGTGCGCCAGAAAAAATTACATCTTTTTGTCGCAGTAACCCAAAATTCTTTGGATAAATATTGCAAATTTGTACTTGTTTCACCATAAAAGGAACCTTCATGAAAACGGCGCAGGATACCCTTCAGCTTGCTAGGGGAAGTTTCACTTTTATGGTAATGCAAAAAAATGATTCAGACACTTTTTTCGCGCAACCTTATAATTTTCTGTTGCCAGGAAGTTGTGAGAGAAGAAAGTAAAGGCGGTATGTTAGGTATCAAACAAGAGGTGGAGCTTAGAGAGCCGATTTGATCAACCAACATTGAGCTTCGGGGTAGAATTTGAGCAAAATTTCGATTGTCATCTCGGTTAAGTGACGGACAAGTTGATCCGTGGAATCTTGCTCAATGGTTAGACCATCGGTGGTTTGAAATTGTTTCCAGAGGCACTGTAGGTTATCTTGATGCCTTTTAAGGACGCGATCGGTTTCTTGTTGCCAGAAGAGAGGAAATTCACGAGGGTCGCTATATTCCCCTCGTCCTCGGCCGCAATGAGTGACAGCCAGATAGCTCAGGAGTGCATTCCGTATTTGGCGATCCAGAAAACCTGGTACCCAGGAAATACGGTTGGGGTTCTTCTCATCCTGACTTTTGGCATATGCGGTACCTCCTAATGCCCCTAAAATAGCTCCCCCTATGGTAAAGAAACCGTGCGACAATCCTCCTGTCGCGATATCTGAGGCGAATCCCGCGGCCGCGCCACTCACCAGGCCGCCCCAAAAACTTTCTTCTTCCCAAGGTTTTCGTTCACCGGGTACGGTGACATCTTCCAATCTCGATTGAATGGTATGGGCTGTTTCACCTGATAATCCATGTAGTTTGATCAATTGGGTGTTCATACTAGAGATGCGATGAGCTAATCGTTGATCCATGGCTTGCACAGAACGTTTAACCAGGGTTTTGGTGGATTGCCCAACGGTATCCGGGATTAGAGTTTCGCCGTCTTTGGCTGTCTCGACTAACATGTGAGACAAGATGTTCATGCTCCTATGGAGCGTGTTCAGTTGCTGTTCACGCCAAGCGTTGGACAGTTGGATCATGATGGGGCGTTGATCTTCCGGTAGTGCCTGAAATATGCGATCCCATAGGAGACCTTCTTGCACCCAACATCGGGTAAAGGCATCTAAGCTCATGATATCGTGAATCACGGTTTGCGATGACCACTGCCGTTTCCACAGAGTTTCCAATCGGCGATGTTGTTCAGGATCTGCCAGGCCCGTTTGGTTGAGGAGGATGATGACCGGTTTGTTGAGCCAGGTGAGGAGTTCCAATTCGGGTTGAAGATATCCAGCCATGACCGGATCTTCCGTGGCGTTGACCAGGTAGAGGACTACATCTGCCTCGTCCTGGACGTTTCGAATAGCTTGCTGGCTGCACCAAAACGGCTTGTTGGCCAATCGATCCCAGACTTGTGACATCAGCCAGCCAATCGGATTGGATAGGCCTTGAAGACGTTTCAACAGCTTGTGACTATTTCCGAACCCTGGCGTATCCCACAGGTTTAACCGCAGGCCGTCTGTTGTTTCAAGCAAAAGGAATTGCTCGTTTTGAAGGGTGACATGCGCCTGGTCCAGTACCTCCCCCACATCTTTGCGTAAGAGCGTGCGGGCCAGGGTGGTTTTCCCGATGTTAGTATGGGAAATCAAGGATAGCGTTATCGAGTTCGTCATTGTTTCTTTTTTTACTCTGAAGTGGGCCAAAGCGCGGGTAGTGCCTCTTGAAGAAACTGGTCCTGTGAGGTGGTCGATGGATCAACTGGAACAATTTCAAGATGGTATTGGTTGCCCAGGCGTTGCCAGGCTTGTCGGCGTTCGATTATTCGAGTCTTATCGACGGTCTGGCCATACGGTTCCTCATCGAGAAGCACCAGAAGTCTTGAATCTGGTCTGGTCGTATCCATCTGCGTTTGAATCGTATGGAGCCATTCTCCATGAACTTCCCCTTCAGGTGTCTGTCCCGCATTGAAGATCACCACAAATGTACGAGTGAGTGTAGAGACCTCAGGCCAGGTTGGAATTTCCTGACCAAAAGATATGGCTGATTGCCATTGGATGGTGGCGAGGTTTCCAAAGAGTTTCAGAAATGTCAGGTCCAGAAAATGTTTGGTCACCGGGGATGGGTGATAACTGTAGGGCGTAATATCCACATGTACCCCTTGTCCTCGGTCTGGAGCTGACAGATGGACAAAGTAGGGATCGTGCAGGGGTAACACGAACGTTTTCCTGGCCCGATTCAGGGATCGTTGGTATCTCCAAGCCATGATGCTGCGTGGGACCGCGATCGTCACAAGGGCGGTCACAGCCCACATATGAATCCATGGAGCGGCGGGACCATGTTGCGGGGCTTGGAGGGCCACGATGTCTGGTACATCTGGGAAGGGATAGGAAAGGAGCCATGCGGCAGGACCCAAAAGGGCCTGGAGTAGAACCTGGACCTGGTTTGCAGAGAGAAATGTGCTTTCCCAGGTAGCTTGATAATCCAGAGCCAGCCCTCTGATATACAGACCAAGCACGATGCCCAAGGCTATACAAGCTGCTCCTAGGTGGAGGAGTTGCCGAAGACGTTGAGTCCATACAGGTCTCACGTGAGGCCACCAAAGCGCTAAGAACCGTTTCCTTGCTTCCTGTACCCAGGGGACTGTCGAAGAATCGGAAAGGTTTCCTAAATACCAGGGACGTTGTCCCCAGGTTCCCGTCATTTTAGACAACCAAATGGCTGCAGTGTCTAACCAGGTTGTCTTCAAGGAGGATTTCAGTAATGCCATCAAAGGAGTGGACAGGTAGATTCCCAAGTTCCATAGAAGCAAAAGGAGAAGGGGAAAATTGAGTAAATTCACCCTTTGCGTTTCTCCAAGGCCGTTAATGAGTAACCCGGCTCCTAAGGCGGGTATTGCTACCAGAGCAGTAGGAATGTCTACCTGCAAACGGTCACAAGATTGCGCAAGGGCAGGAAAGGCCTTGTTCACAAAGGCCCATATTGTTTCGGTCCGTTTGATGAGAAAAGGCAAGTCCCCTTGCGACAAATGATCGGGTGAAGGGCTATGTTGGTCCCTGGCTTGTTGCGTCGCATGATGTCGCGTGGAGAGGGGAAGGTGATGCCCGTGGGGATCGGATTCTTCCAGCGCTTGTACGAGAAGGATCTTGGAAAATTCTTCCACATGCATAGGAGTTAGGGTGCGGTGATCCGGCATTGAGTTTTCAGAAGTGAAGGGAATCCCATGGTAATGGAGAAAAGGGATAGAAATAAATGGGAAGAGCTTACAGGACTAATCTGTTTTTAGCGGAAAGCCCGTTTCCGGACTGGTGGAGGAGGGAAGGTTCCCTTGCGAGGAGGTGGGTTCTTGGTGTTTCGCCGCTCTGACGATTGAGGATTCGGAATCTAACAAAATACTGAGCCAATGAGTAGATGGACTGCTTTCTAAGGCAATCTTTACCACCATGGTCATCGGAACGGAGAGTAGCATACCGGCCGGACCCCAAACCCAACCCCAAAATACCAATGAAAGAAATACGACCAACGTGGAGAGGCCGAGCGTGCGCCCCATGAGCTTTGGCTCGACGACATTACCGAAAAGCATATTGACTACGACAAATCCAGCTGCGACTAACAGGGCACGTCCGATACCAAATTGAATAAATCCCAATAAGGTAGGAGGCACCGCAGCAAGGATGGATCCTAGGTTGGGAATGTAATTTAACAAAAACGCAAAGAGCCCCCAAATAATGGGGAAATCGACACCTAAGGCCCATACCCAGATGGCCACCAGCACTCCGGTCCCCAAGCTTACTACGGTTTTAATCGCAAGATAGTGGTTTATCCCATTCGCGATCTTGTGATATTGGGCAAACGGATGGTTCTGGTCTCCAAAAGCAGCGCGTATTTTTTGTTGCAAACTTGAAGCTTCTAGCAAAATAAAAATAACGGTTAGAAAAATTAGAAAAGAATTTGTGAGAATATTGCCCAATCCCGAAAGCAATTGGGCTACAAATTTCATGAAGGCTCCGGGATCAATGGATTTGAGCAGCCCGTCTTCGTTCAATTGAAATCCCAGCCCTTGAATCCCTTGGTGAATGGGGGCCATTTTCTTGGTGAGCAAGACTTGATAGCGAGGGATTGCGTCAGAAAAATCGTCCAGAGACGTTCCAATTATCAAGACAAAGCCAATTCCGACACTTACAACTCCCATGACGACAAGGAACACTGCCAGAGGAGCGGGGAATTTTTTTTGTCGAAGCCAAAAGACCGGAGAGGTGAGAATAATGGCCAGGAAGCTTGCGAAGAGAAACGGAATCAGAATTGGTTCCGCTGCCCGCATGCCAGCCACAACAATGACAAATGCGGCTACTGTCAACAGTAACCGGCCAGCAGGAGTTTGGGAAGAGAATGACTGCATAGTTTTTATGGGAGTAGTGGGTTTCTTGTGAAGAGCGATATATTTTATAGAACAACCTGAGCCCTTCCTCTGAGTATGATACCCGTTTTTTCTTTTTCTGTCCTTAGACCAAGGCGGCTAAAAGCTTCTTGGGACGTGAGAAAGCGAGGAAGAGGCGGTTTCAGGAATGTTGATGCTAGTGAAATTTTAATGGAGCTTCGTTTTGCGTTGGCAGAAGTTCTGGAATGCTATTCCTGAATATCGTTCAGGCGTTGCTGCAAATACCCATTTCTAACGGCGCCATATAGGTCGAGTGTTCCTTCCTCCACCCCTTGAAATTTTTCAAGATTTAATGCCCGCAAATTGACCCCTTCTCCGCCTATAAGTCCTGATCGGATGGCTCTTATGGTTGAACGGTCCTGAACCAACTGAGGGATGCTATTAGTTTTGATAAAGGGGAGAACAAACCAATTAAACGGGTCAAGGAGGCCATCTCCGATAAATCCCACTCCATCTCTTAGGGTGAAGGGCCCAAAAAAGGGAACCATGATATAGGGGCCCGGCCCCACTCCATAGGTTCCCAGTGTTTGCCCCAGGTCTTCTTGGGGGGTTGTAAGGTCAAACATTATGCCTGCCGGATCGAACAAACCTCCGACTCCAAGCGTGCTATTGATGAGAAACCGGCTCATTTCAATACCGGCACCCTCAAACTTGCCTTGCAAGAGGTTGTTGAAGAGTCGGGGAAAGGAGCGAATATTTTGAAACACATTAGAGATGCTTTGTTGTGCATCTGGGGGGATGAAGAAGTTGTATACTTGGGCAACCGGTTTTACGAAATATTTATCTAGCCGGTAATTGAATTCAAAGATAGCGGAGTTAACCGGTTCGAATGGGTCGTATTCTTCCATTTGGGCATCGTCAGACTCATCAAACGGATCAAAAAGTTCATCGTCAATGTCAATATCCTCATTCAGCGAAACTTCGGCAGACTCTACTAGAGTGGGATCTCCCTTCTTCTCCAAATTTTCCAGCGTTTGGGTCGGTTGATCTTTCCCTGCACATCCTCCGAGCCCTAGGGCAAGACCAAGAATCAACATGATCCTTAGCGAGGCGCCCTTGCTTAGGCAAGATGAGCCTTTTGCCTGACGTGTTTCAGAGAGCCTGTTCATTGTCGTGGGAACGCAAGGAAATGGCGTGTCTCAGATTTAGACATGTTTCCTAGGAAGGAACAAACAGAAAGATCTTCCAAAAAACAGAATGGATTCTACCAAAATCATACTCTTAATCCAAGAAAGGCCACTAACGAGGCTGTCTTTTTCTCTTTGTCTTGGAGATCCCAGTTCGTACCTTTATTCATTCGGTTAATGCGTTGTCA
>CP070628.1:361137-364187 GCA_020355985.1 Nitrospirota bacterium
ATTCCTTGGCGACGATCCTGACATGGTAAAATTAGCAGCCGATAGCGGATGCGTCTCCGTCTTTGTAGGGTTAGAGTCCCTATCCGATGATTCTTTGGGTGAAACCAATAAAGGATTCAACCAAGTTAGAAAATTTGAAGACCAAATCAAAATGTTTCACGATCATGGCATTATGGTGAACCCCGGCATCGTATTCGGCTTCGACAATGATGACGAATCAGTATTCGAGACTGCCATCAATTTTCTCACCCGCAATAAAGTAGAACTAGCGTACTTCAATGTTCTCACCCCGCTTCCTGGTACCGCGCTATTTGAGCGCTACAAACGGGAAGGGCGGATTATTGATCAAGATTGGTCAAAGTATGATGGCAAACATGTCGTGTATACACCAAAACGCATGACGCCGGAACAATTACAGGAAGGGTTTTTTTGGGCTAACCATGAATTTTATTCCTGGCCTTGTATTTGGAAACGTGTGGCCCATACCAGTCAACGCTTAATTCCCAGATTGGAAATGAATTGGGAATTTCGGAAGCTCATTCGTCGATCCACACCCCAAGGAAGGTTGTCTCCATTAGCCGATGTACTTAAGAATCTCCAGGCCAAGCTTCCGACATTTGAAACTCAACAATTGATCCCTAATGCCCTATTCCCACAGGCATCACAACCCATGAAAAAGCAGGAGCTGTGTTTGAATGTGAAAGCCCGTCGGCATGATGCCTTTGCTGCCCTCTTTATAGAGTTAGAGGGAACATTAGACCATTTGAATGCACGCGAACTATTGGCCCGCATTAAACAAGCCGCTCAAGATGCGAGAATGGACATCGTGGTTAACTTTGAACATCTCAAACATGCCACGCCTAAAGCGATTCAAACCTTGTTAGATGGTGAAATATTAAAAGCCATTACCCCTCATGCCAATTTACGTTATCGAAAATTGAAGGAAGCATTCCAAGCCACGGTTGCTGAAATGGCATTAGGTGATTGGGATATCTTTGAAGAGAGTGTGAGTCATGCATGATTTCCAATACAAGGGAGATGAACTCTTTTGTGAAGAAGTCCCTGTTCAACACATTGTCGGTCAAGTAGGAACACCCTGCTACATTTACAGCCATCGAACCATCCACCGCCATTTCCATGCTTTTGATGACGCTTTTAAAGAAATCCCCCACATTGTGGCCTATGCCATGAAAGCCAATTCCAACATTGGCGTCTTACGACTTTTGGCTAAAGAAGGAAGCGGCGCAGATATTGTGTCCGGGGGGGAATTGTTCAGGGCCTTAAAAGCCGGCATCCCTTCTAACAAGATGGTTTTTGCAGGAGTAGGAAAATCTTCAGAAGAAATTCAGTATGCCTTGGAATCCGATATTCTCATGTTTAATGTCGAATCTGCTAGCGAACTCCTCCAAATCAATAAAGTCGCTGGCACCATTGATGTGCGCGCACGCGTGGCTTTGCGCATCAACCCCGATATCGATCCACAAACTCATCCCTATATTTCCACTGGCCTGAAAAAAAGCAAGTTTGGAATCGCAGCCGAGCAGGCTCTGAAGGAGTTTGAATCTGCCAAACAACTACCTCACATTGATGTCGTGGGCGTACACTGCCATATCGGATCCCAATTGACCCAAGTGACGCCGTTTGTTGATGCCATCAAGAAAGTGTTAAGCCTCATTCAGACACTACAATCTCAAGGCGTGAAGATTCGCTATATGAATATTGGAGGAGGACTAGGGATTACCTATTCCGATGAAACCCCCCCGCATCCAAGAGACCTAGCCGCTGCCATTTCCCCGTTGCTTCAAACGACCTCATGCCAAATTATCATGGAACCAGGACGATCTATTGTTGGCAATGCAGGGATTTTGGTTACCAAAGTACTCTACAACAAGGAGGGTGCGAATAAACAATTTGTCATCGTCGATGCGGCGATGAACGATTTACTTCGTCCAAGTTTGTATGACGCGCATCACGACATCCAGCCAGTCATCAAAAACGAGTCCGCTCCGGTCAGTACAATTGACATTGTTGGACCAATTTGTGAATCAGGTGATTTCTTGGCCAAAGATCGAAAGTTGCCACAACCGCAGCCGGGAGATCTATTAGCGGTCATGAGCGCAGGAGCCTATGGATATACCATGGCCTCCAATTACAACTCTAGGCCAAAAACGCCAGAAGTGCTGATAAAAGACGACCAGATGATGGTGATTCGAGAAAGAGAAACCTACGAAGATTTGATTCGCGGGGAATCAATTCCAGAGATATTTGCCTGAGCATAGGACAACATCATGTTTTCTGGTTCATTAGTCGCCATTGTTACGCCATTCTCCAAGGGGAAATTTGATGAAAAGATCATGGCTGACCTCATCGAGTTTCATATTGCTCAAGGAACCGATGGGATTGTGCCCTGTGGCACAACTGGTGAGTCAGCCACACTCACACCTAAAGAACATGAACGTGTAGTAGCAGTCACCGTCGAGGTCGTGAATAAACGAATACCGGTCATTGCAGGCACCGGCTCCAATTCCACCGACGAAGCCATAATCTTTACCAAACATGCCAAAGCCGTTGGGGCCGATGGAGCGCTTCTCATTACGCCCTATTACAATAAGCCAACACAAGAGGGACTTTTTCGTCATTTCGAAGCCGTGGCTCAGGCCATTGACCTTCCACAAATCCTCTACAATATTCCCGGACGCACCAGCATCAATATGCTACCGACAACAACGGCGCGGTTATCACACAATCCTTCAATTGTGGGAATTAAAGAAGGTAGCGGGTCACTGCAACAGGTATCGGAAATTATTCACCTTTCAAAGCCAGACTTTCTGGTCCTTTCCGGAGACGATTCTTTGACATTGCCCATGATGGCCCTTGGTGGAAAAGGGGTGATTACCGTCACCGCAAATGTGGCCCCGGCCGAAATGACCCAAATGGTCTCAGCTGCATTGAAAGGTGACTACGAACAGGCACGAAAGCTTCATTATAAATTGACACCCTTATTCAGTGCCCTATTCGTGGAAACAAACCCCATTCCCGTAAAAGTCGCC
>CP070628.1:364287-368812 GCA_020355985.1 Nitrospirota bacterium
AAAGGGCTGTTTGTTTGGGGAGACCCGATTTGGGTGCCATCCAATCAAAAGAAAGATGAGCTGGTCAGGCGTGGCGTGGAATTGGAGCATGCATTGAATCTGTTGACTGAACAAGCTGAATTAGCTGTCCAAGATGCTGATCCCGCTAAGAGTTTTCTGGTTGCTACAAAAAAAGATCCATCTACTTCTGCCATGTAATTCTTTATGTTCTGGTTGATCTATAATGTGTTACTGGTGTTGGGGGCCCCCGTTATCGTGGGCCTGCTTCTTACGAAGAAACGATGCCAAAGAGGTTTGTTGGCAAGATTGGGGCAAGTACCTAAGGTGTTGGAACATCTTCCTGGACCAGTTGTATGGGTACATGCCGTTTCATTAGGTGAGGTGACGGCTGTTGTTCCATTGCTGCGAATTATAAAGGAGGAGGATCCTCATCAAACCATTGTGGTTTCGACTGTGACCGAAACCGGGCGCGAGATGGTGATCAAGCGTTTGAAGGGGATTGCAACACATTGTTACGCCCCTTTGGATTTTTGGTGGGCGGTAAATAGGTATATCCGGGTTCTCAACCCACGACTGTTTCTCCTCGTCGAATCAGAAATTTGGCCAAATTTGCTCACATGCCTCGAGCAACATCAGGTGCCTGTCTGTTTAGTCAATGGTCGGATTTCTTCACGCTCTTTCTCCCGTTATCGGTTGGTGAAGGGATTGATGAAACCGATATGGTCATTGCTTGATATGGCTTTGATGCAAACTACTCAGGATGCTGAGCGGATCAAAGATTTGGGGGCCAATGCGAAAATGGTTCACGTGACGGGTAATATGAAATTTGACCAAACATTTGACTGCCAGAAAAATTTTAATTCGGCCCAGACCATTCGAGCAACTTTGGGAATCAGTGATGCAGAGCTGGTAATTGTTGCTGGGAGCACACATCCTAACGAGGAAGAGCAACTTTTAGAGGCCTATCAAATATTATCCCATTCACATATGAATGTGGTGTTGATTATGGCGCCAAGACACGTTGAACGAGCTCCAGAGCTCGAAGCTGTGATTGCCCATTTTGGATTGTCTTGTGTTCGACGCAGTCAGATGAGCGACAAGAATATATTATCAGCCCAACATCATTCACCTCGTGTCATTGTTTTAGATTCGCGAGGGGAATTGCCGTATGTTTTTTGTTTGGGATTTGTCGGATTTGTTGGTGGCACGTTAGTCCCCGTCGGGGGCCATAACCTATTAGAACCAGCCCAATGGAGTCGACCGGTGATTTTTGGTCCCTATGTTGATCATTGTCGAGATATTGCGCATCAACTTCTGCAAGCCCGGGGCGCAATTCAAGTTCACCAACCAAAAGATTTGGTGACGCATCTCTTGCGTTTATTTGAACATCCTGCCGAGGCGGAGGAGATGGGGCGACAAGCGTTGGCAGTGATTCAACAGAACCGAGGCGTGGTAAAGGAAAATTTGAGATTGATTGGACAGTTGGGGATTCGTCAACATGGCTCCCTTGGTCCTATGTCTTCTAGCGCCGCTTCTTCTGTGAAAGCTCAGATATCATAGACAATCGTTAGGAATCATCACGAAATATTTTTTCCTAGCCTTATTGTGGGATATGGCTTTAACCCCTTGTCTTTAGTGATTACCTTCCCCACTTCCCGTTTTTCTTTCCATCAGCGACTTTGGGATTGGCTTCAACAGTATTGCCCATGGGTGTTGCAAGCCGCTGCTGTTCCCTATGGGATGATTGCCAGGATCCGACGAATAGCTTATCAACGAAAATGGCTGAGGCAACACCATTTGCCAAAGCCAGTGGTTAGTGTGGGGAATCTTACGGTTGGGGGTACTGGCAAAACGCCATTTGTCATATGGTTAGCCCATCAGCTCCACTCCAGGGGTAAACGGGTGGCAATTTTAAGTCGTGGATATGGAAGGCAGCGGGCATCCCAGAATCTTATGGTGTCCAATGGGCAGGGCCAGGTCACAAAATGGCAAACAGCTGGTGATGAGCCATGGATGATCGCTCAGAATTGCCCTTGGGCCATTGTGGCGGTTGGGCCTGACCGCCACCGTCTAGGAAAATGGGTGTTGGAGAAGGGCTTTTGTGATTTTTTTATCTTAGATGATGGCTACCAACATTTGACATTGTATCGTGACCTGGATGTGTTGTTGTTCGATTCCATGGATATATGCGGTCTATCCGGAGTTTTGCCGTTAGGTCGTTTGCGAGAACCGTTAGAAGGTATCAAAGGGGATGGAGCTTTTGTCTTTACTCGGGCCGATTCCCCATCATCCATTCAGCCTGTTCAGAGGTGCATTGAAGAATCTCTTGGGCGACCGATTAGTCCCATAATTCTGAAATCGGTACCCAAACAGGTTCAGCATCTTGTGACAGGACAAATCAGGCCGTTGGAATTTTTATTGAAGACCCCACTCCTGATCGTAAGCGGGATAGGGAATCCTCAATCATTTCGTGAAATTTTGACGAATTGTGGTTCCAAGGTTTGTGAAGAAATCCAGTTTCCTGATCATTGTGCCTATGGTCAGGATGAAGTAGACAAGATTCGAAAAAAAATGGACGAATTCAATATTAAGATTGTCGTGACTACGGAAAAAGATGCAGTGAAGCTTCGGGAATGGTTTACGAAAGACGATCCGTTCTGGGTAATCACCACAAAATATGAATTCCTCCTTGGAGAGGATCATCTGATGCATCTTTTGGAGCGCTCGGGGTTTATGTGATGGGGGTGGAGGTGGATTGAACATGCCTCTTGTGTTCAAATGTTAACCATGAGTTTCCCATCCCCAAACAATATTCTTGTCCGTGTTCCAAATTGGATTGGCGATGCGGTTATGTGTCTGCCGGCGCTTATGGATATTCGTGATTGTTTTGCCAAGGCTTGTATCACCATTGTTGCTAGACCGACGATTGCAGAATTATTGCGAGAGCAATGTGGGATCAATGACGTACTGGTTTATGAACACCAAACTGATCATCGTGGGCTATTTGGACTCTTGAGGCTGAGTCAAGTCATCCGAAAGAGGGCATTTGATACTGCTGTGCTTTTCCAAAATGCTTTTGAAGCTGCTGTCCTTGTCGCCTTTTCCAATATTCCGACACGAATCGGATATGCGACAGACGGGAGAGAATGGCTCTTATCTCATTCAGTTCGCCTTCCTACTCAACCTTCCCTGCATCAAACGAGATACTATCAACAACTTGTGCAGGCAATAACCAATGTCCCTTCCAAAGAACGGGCCCCGGAGCTCGTTGTTAGGGTAAACGATCAGGTAACATGCGAAGCCAAATTTCCTGAAGTATTCTTATCATCAGAAATCTTGTGGATAGGGATAAATCCAGGTTCGATATATGGTTCAGCCAAGCGTTGGTTGCCTGAGCGATTTGCAGAATTAGGTGATCTGCTTGTTGCGCAGATTCGAAAGGAGTATCCAGGCTGTTCATCTATCCGTTGTCTCATTATGGGAGGAAAGGGAGAGGAAGCTCTTGGGATGGAGATTGCTAATCGCATGGTTTCTCAACCGCTTGTTTTGTCGGGCAAAACCTCTATCAGGGAGTTGATGGGTATTATAGGGCGTTGCGCAGTTCTTGTGACCAACGATACTGGCCCGATGCATATGGCTCAAGCGCTTGGGGTGCCGGTGGTGGCTATTTTTGGATCAACGGATCCTGAAGCGACGCGTCCATCAGGAGAGTGTCAGTCTATCATCCGTACGGATGTGCGATGCGCACCTTGCTTCCTGCGAGCCTGTCCTATTGATCATCGCTGTATGACAGGGATTTCCACGTCCCAGGTGCTGACGACCGTGATGAAACACATACATGTGTCTTCTGTTCTATCTCAACCGAGCGAGCAAATTGAATGATGAGTATTAAGTCTCGACAACATATCGCGGTTTTCTTGGATCGAGATGGGACTTTGAATGAAGATCATGGATATGTGACATCGCCTGAACAACTCATAATTTTCTCTGGTGTTCCTGAAGCTCTTGCTCGTTTAAATCAAATGGGTGTACAGGTAATTCTTGTGACCAATCAGTCGGCCATCGGCCGGGGGTTGATGACGATTCAGGATTTACAACGCATTCATCAAAAATTGATGGATCTTCTTTGTTCTCATGGAGGACATATTGACGAAGTGTACGTTTGTCCTCATCATCCCGATAATGGATGTATCTGTCGCAAGCCTCAGGTGGGGATGATCAAAGAAGCGGCAGAGTGTTTTTCCCTTGACCTGTCGCAGTGTTTTTTTGTGGGGGATAAGTGTAGTGATTTGGAATCTGCTCACAAGGCTGGAGTCACTGGTGTTTTGGTCATGTCGAGTGTCTATAGTGAAGCAGCCATTAAAGCGAGGGATAATGGACAGTTTCCCATCGCTCATGTGGCACAAACGTTTGTACATGCAGTCGATTGGATAGAGAGAGAACTATTGGAGAAGTATTAGCTTTCTGTAGATGGGTGGAAATCTTTATGTGTAGGGGAAAATTGTTGACGATGGAATGGACGATG
>CP070628.1:368912-387987 GCA_020355985.1 Nitrospirota bacterium
ATGAAAACAGTGAACCGGTTGATTTTCACGGCCAGGAATCACTAGGAAGTTGCCCGAAGTGTCAGGCATCGGTTTATGAACACAGAATGAACTATACCTGTGAAAAGGCGGTCGGCCCGAACAAGACTTGCGACTTTCGAACGGGCAAAGTCATACTGCAACAGGAAATCGAACCCACTCAGATCCGAAAATTGCTGAGCGAAGGGAGAACCGAATTGCTGACCGGCTTTGTTTCATCACGTACCCGTCGCAAGTTCAAGGCCTATCTGAAACGCGGGGATGACGGAAAAGTCGGCTTCGAATTTGAAGCCCGGAAGACCAAGGCCGGTGACGACCAAACCGCGAGCGGCAAAAAATTGCCTGCGAAGAAGGCCGCAAAAAAGAAACTGGTGGCAAAAAAATCGGCTGCTAAGAAACCAGCTCGTATGGTCAAAAAACTCAAACCCCGCTGATGAAATACTGGGAACGAAGGTGATTTGGCAATTTTCTGGCTTGTTCGCAATATCCAGATTACAAAACCACCAAACCTCTAGAATTAGGGGTGAAATGTCCTTCTCAAGAATGCGGCGGGAACTTGGTTCAGAAGCGAACCAAAAAGGGGAAAAACTTTTATTCTTGCAGCAAATATCCTCCCTGTACCATTCCCATCTTGAACAAGCCTATCAATCAGCCCTGTCCGCAATGCCAATCAGCATT
This sequence comes from Nitrospirota bacterium, assembly GCA_020355985.1. The sequence goes on from CP070628.1 coordinate 369,609, forward strand.
TTTGATCCAAAAGTATAAGAAACAAGGGACCAAGGTACTCTGTCACAACCAGGAATCCGGGTATCAGGAGGAGGAAGAAGAGAAGATCATGACCCAACAGCAGACTTCACAGACTTCCGATGCTCAAAAACTTTAATAGGTTCGCCCTTCCCTTGAATAACCTCTTCAGTAATCAAGACCTCCTTCACATCGGGCTGAGAAGGAATATCATACATCACATTGAGCATGATCGATTCCAAAATCGCACGTAGGCCACGAGCACCGGTCTTTTGTTGATAGGCCTTTCGGGCAATGCCCACAAGGGCGCCTTCCGTAAACTTGAGTTTCACTTCATCGAATGCCAGTAGCTTTTGATATTGCTTAATTAACGCATTCTTGGGTTCCGTCAAAATTCGAACTAACGCCGATTCATCTAATTCATCAAGGGTGGCCATAACTGGTAATCGTCCGATAAATTCAGGAATAAGTCCATATTGCAGCAGATCTTCGGGTTCGACATTCGAAAACAAGTCCCCAATTTGGTTTTTGCCTCGAGCTTGAACATTGGCCCCAAACCCCATGCGTTTTTGGTTCAGCCGACGCTCAATGATCGCATCCAGTCCAACAAAGGCCCCTCCACAAATAAACAACACATTCGTGGTATTCACTTGAATGAACTCTTGATGAGGGTGTTTGCGCCCTCCTTGGGGAGGCACATTTGCGACGGTCCCTTCGACCAATTTCAAAAGCGCCTGCTGGACCCCCTCTCCAGAAACATCACGGGTAATTGAAGGACCATCAGCCTTGCGAGTGATTTTATCGATTTCATCGATGTACACAATCCCCCGTTCAGCTCGTTCGACATCATAATCTGCAGCCTGCAGGAGCTTGAGGATGATATTCTCGACATCTTCACCGACATAGCCGGCCTCGGTCAGCGTGGTCGCATCAGCAATCGTAAAAGGCACATCCAGGTATTGCGCCAAAGTCTGCGCGAATAAGGTCTTCCCCGTTCCGGTCGGGCCAAGAATCAGAATATTCCCCTTTTGAAGCTCCACATCTCCGGTTTCATTCGCCGCGATCCGTTTATAATGGTTATACACAGCCACTGAAAGAACCCGTTTGGCTCGCTCTTGGCCGATAAGGTAGAGATTCAAATATTGATGAATATCCAGAGGCTTACAAAGTTTGGTGGAAATTTCTTGACGCGACTCCTGCCAATCTTCGGAAATAATCTCATTACATAGCCCAACACATTCGTCGCAAATGTAGACGGTCGGGCCTGCAATAAGTTTTCGAACCTGATCACGGCTCTTTCCACAGAAGGAGCAACGAAGATTGGCATCTGACTTGGCTTGTCGCGCCATAAGAAAATCCTCCCTCAGGCTTAATCTTTGTCTTTACCCTTGCCCACAGATTTGGGCTCATCTTTTGGACTTTTTGTCAGACTGCGAACAATGACTTCATCAATTAAGCCATAATCTTTGGCTTCCTCAGCAGACATAAAATAATCCCGTTCAGTATTGTCCGCTATTTTGTCCAACGGCTGCCCCGTATGGTGCGCCATGATATCATTCAACCGCTCACGAATTTTCAAAATTTCCCGGGCATGAATATCAATTTCGGTTGCCTGTCCCTGAAAGCCTCCCATAGGCTGATGAATCATGACCCGGGCATTCGGCAAGGCGAACCGCTTCCCACTGGCCCCCGCGGTCAAAAGCAACGCACCCATGCTTGCCGCTTGTCCCAAACAAATCGTACTAATGGGTGATTTGACGTATTGCATCGTGTCATAAATTCCCAATCCCGCCGTCACGCTCCCACCAGGAGAATTGACGTAGAGGTGTATATCTTTTTCCGGGTCCTCTGCTTCCAAAAACAACAGTTGGGCAATAATAACATTGGCGAACATATCGTCGATCGGAGCTCCAATAAAAATGATCCGATCTTTTAACAGACGAGAATAAATATCATATGATCGTTCACCACGATTCGTTTGTTCAATGACCATCGGAATGAGCATTCCCTAGAACCTCCTCGTTTTAGAATAATTATCGTTTCTAGCGTCGGCTAACTGTGCCGGTAAGGTACAAGACCGTCTCTTAACCTTGAATCACTGCATTTTGATACACAAACTGCAAGGCTTTTTCGGCTTTCATCCGTTCACGAAATTCCTCTTGCGCACCCGGGCCTCCGGCTTCCACCATGCGCTGAATTTCCGCCACCGGCAGCTTCAAGGAGGTCGCAAGCTTTTGCACTTCTGCTTCAACTTCTTCTTCAGAAACCTGAAGCCCTTCTTTTTGCGTAATCGCATCAAGAATCAGGCTGAGCTTCACACGCCGCTTCGCTTCCGGCTGCAGCTCCTGCTGAAGCCGCTTGGCCTCTTCTTGTAAACGAATTGGTTCTTCTAAATCATCTTCTCGGTGAGAATGGCGATGTTCTTTCATCAATTTTTGCCGAACCAATGTCTGTAGTTCCCGTTCGATCAGCACTTCAGGAATATCAAAGTGGTGCATCTGCAATAAGCGCTCGATCACCTGATCTTTATAACCTTCCTCAAGCTCCTGTTTCAAAAGATTTTCAAGTTGGGTGGTGATGGTGGTTTTCAATTGCTCTAACGAATCAAATTCACCACAGTCCTTCGCAAATTCATCGTCCAGATCAGGCAATTTCTGTTCTTTGACAGCATCGACGGTCACTTTCAAGACCATGGTTTTTCCAGCTAAATTCTTATCAGGGTGACTGGCTGAATAGGGCTGAGGGATTTCAAATGTTTCCCCAGCTTTCTTTCCAATCAGGTGGTCATCTAATTCTACCCCAAGAATGGGCGTTTTGGATCCGACCTGATGGAGATGCCCCTTTTTCTGGGATCCTTCCACTGATTGATCGTCAACAAACCCTTCGACGGTAAGCACCGCATAAAGCCCATCTTGAAGCGCGGTCCCTTCCGAAACGGCATCCAGCTGAGCCTGTTGTTTACGCAAAGTCTGGAGCGCCTCGTCAATTTGCTCCTCCGTGACCGATCGATCAACTTTCTTTAAAGAAATGGGATTCGGTGGTCGGTAGTCGCCCAATTGAATGGAAGGTTTAATCTCCACCGTTGCCGTAAAGATAAAAGAGGAATTGGGCTCGACTTTCATACGTTCCAATGGCGGAATGTCGACAACAACAGGAACGACGCCAGACTCCTTGACGGCTCGCTGGTAATAATCTGGCACCAATCGTTGGACCACATCTTGCCCCACCATTTGCCCATAACGCTTTTGTAATATTTCAAGAGGAGCTTTCCCAGGTCGAAACCCGGGAATACGCACTTGCCGTTTTAGCTCAGCGTATACTTTTTGAAACTCGCTTTTTACAGCCTCTTCCGGAACTTCAATTTTCAAGGCCCGTTTGACTGGCCCCAATTCTGTCATTTCTAATTTCATAAGATGAGGAATCCTTGTATAAAAAACCCGATTAGGGATGAAAATGAAAAAATGGTGCGAGAGGGGGGACTTGAACCCCCACGGTTACCCACAAGATCCTAAGTCTTGCGCGTCTGCCAGTTCCGCCACTCTCGCGCCTTTACGCTCAATCTAATTTTTTTCCAACATATCCCGCTCTGAGAGTACACCTCTATTGACCATTGAGAAGAAGGCACCTGGAGTTAAACTTCTCCATTATAAAAGGTCTTTCTTGTACAGGCCATCCCTAAAATACTGTCAATGCAGGACTAGGAGTTGATGAGAACTCTTATTCGTCATAGAAATGCCCACTTGATAGCCCCAATCAAGTGGGGTAAGGTAAGGGCTTATGAACCTCAAACAGCTCTATCAAGATATTTACCAGAAATTTCTGGAAAAGAAAGACACCTATCAGGGGTATGACTTTCAACATTCCCCTGTGGGATCCGCTACGCCGCCAGTACCAACTTTCACAGAAAAAGTGAAATGGTGGACCTTGAACCGCCCCAGTCGCCTACAAAAAATCAGGAAAGACCGCGATCAACGACAACAAGACATCGTGAATTTGAACTCCAAACCTCCTGCACAACGATAAAAACGGCAGACCTCCCCTTCTTGATGCAGGGCTTCTTTCAGGCAACAGTTCGATTATATCACCAATCCCTGCTTGCAACTCTCCATTCCTTTCGGAAAAGTTGGCTCCTGATCCCCGTCCTACTGGTCTTTGCGCTGGGCTTGATACTTGTCACCTCACTAATTGCCCCGTTGGGGATGGTTGGGGGATTGATCCTCGGGGCCGTCAATGCCTTGATCATTGGCGCAACTCTTAGCTTAACGGAACAAGCCATCCGTGGCGGGCGACGGTTGCAATGGCAAGATATTCAGCAGAGCATGGGTCAATACTTTTGGGAGGTGATTTCCGTGGGATTTATGGTGTGGTTCCCGTTGCTATTCCTAGAAATGGGGTTGCAAACAAACCCGTACCAGCCTCTAATTGCAACCGCCGTGTTTTTTCTCATGTTCGTGCTGTTAAATCCCGTTCCTGAAGTCATTTATCAAAGCCGGAAGGGATCCGCCCTTGAAATTGTTCAGGAAAGCTATGAATTCGTCCTGGAAAATTGGATTGAATGGTTTTTGCCGGTCGCCATTGCTTTGGCTCCATTTGGACTGTCCTTTTTCTTTCAAATTTCCAGTCAAGCCGGGCGCCGAGGGGGATTGGATTTCTGGCATCTCATCACCTTACCGTTTTCCATCCTATCCCAATGGCTGTCCTTTCTGGGCATGTCTTCCAATGAAAGTTTTATCATCGTGCTCATTATCACCCCCATTGCCACTGTCTTCATGTTGCTTTTTCGGGGTCATTTGTTTGCTGCCCTTCATCGATCATCCCGACGACAACGTATGTTTCAATCCCGAATGCAGTAAAGAGTGAAGAGCAGTGAGCCAATAATTTCCCCTTTCTTTGCTACTTTCTCCCTTACTCTTTACTATTCACTCAATTGCTTGTCGCCCTTAAAACCCCATGGTAAGATGACAACCCTTGACCTCTTATTTAGTGGAAACACACTAGAAAATACGTTTCTAACGAATAACATCTATTTTTCATTAAAACAGCCATATTACGGAGAGGTGCGAGAGCGGCCGAATCGGCGTGATTGGAAATCACGTGTACCGGCAACGGTACCGTGGGTTCGAACCCCACCCTCTCCGCCATATTATTGGTGACGGAAATGTTATATAGGGGCTGGGCCCTGTGCAACAGAATCCTACGAACTCCGCCAGGTCCGGAAGGAAGCAACGGTAAGTGGGCAAGTTTGTGTGCCGCAGGATCACCTGGCCCCGACTATTTGGGCGTGAAGAGTCATATGAAGAGGAGGATAGAGAAGAAGGCGTTTTTCACCTTCCCGGTTCCTTACTCATAACCCCCTCACGATCATCGGCTTATTTATACCAGCTGGAGCATTCTCTCCCATGGAATTTCAGGTTTCTGCTCGTAAATACCGCCCCACAACTTTTGAGGAAGTCCTGGGGCAAACCCATGTCGTGCAAACCCTTACCAATGCCATCACACGAAAACGAGTGGCTCATGCCTATGTTTTTTCCGGTATGAGAGGAGTGGGGAAAACCACGGTAGCCCGAATTCTGGCTAAATCCCTAAATTGTGAAAATGGCCCAACCAACCAGCCCTGTGGCACCTGTCCGAGTTGCGTAGAAATTACCCGTGGGAATTCCGTGGATGTCATCGAAATTGACGGCGCGTCAAACACCGGGGTGGACGATGTGCGCGAACTACGCGAGAACGTGAAATTTGCTCCGTTTCATGGCTCCTATCGCGTGTACATTATCGACGAAGTCCATATGCTCTCTAATTCGGCCTTCAATGCCTTGCTCAAAATTTTAGAAGAACCTCCAAGCCATGCGGTCTTTATTTTTGCGACCACGGAAGTTCATAAAATTCCTGCGACGATTCTTTCTCGCTGCCAACACTTCACCTTTCGACGCATTTCTCGGTTAGAGATCATCTCGCAACTTCGCCATGTCGTCACTCAAACTGGCGTGACGGTTGAAGATCGCAGCTTATCGGTATTGGCCAGAACGAGTGAAGGCAGCATGCGTGATGCACTCAGCCTTCTCGATCAAGCAGTGTCATTCGGAGGCCAAAAGCTTCAGCATGAAGACTTAGAGGCCTTAATTGGCTCCGTGCCAGATGAACTGGTTCGACAGATGATTGAAGCCATCTTGGCTCATCAGGCTTCTCAAGCCATGACACTAGTCGGGGAAGTAGTCGACCAAGGATTTGATGTGCGCGTGTATTGCCGCGAAATCTTGGAACGGGTTCGAAATCTCCTCGTGGCCTGCGTCGTTCCTTCGCATCAACAGGTGCAGAACCTGTTGGAATTGGGAGAGGAAGAAGGGGCGCAGATCATTGAACAAGCGAGACCCCTCACCGAACCATATTTACAGGCCATCTTTTCAATCATATCTCGAACGGAAGACAGCCTCCGAGGAAGTTCTCATCCACGATTTCTCATCGAAGCGGCTGTCGTCCGGGCTGCGCTCTTAGATCCTAGTACCCCATTCACCTCCAGCATAGAACAAACCACCACGATCCAAGCTCAACCATCACGCCATGCAAAACCATTTCCCACGAAAGCCCCAGTTGGTTCAACACCTTCACAGGTCTCAAAAACGCCACCACTCACTGAAAAACCTCATACATCTCAAAAAGCTCCTGAGCGGACTAAACCCGCTGCTGGCGCCACGGCAATGTTTCCATCTCAATCTTCGCCAGAAAAAGAAAAGCCGATTCTGCCCAAGCCAAAATCTTCCGTTGAACCACCACAACCATCACCCAAACTGGCAACCCCTGTTTCAGGTCAGACAGTGCCGTTAAACTGGGAACACGTGGTTGATCGCATGATGAAAGACCACCCCAATGTCGGCAGTTTTTTAGAAAAAGGGAGTGTGGTCACCCTGGAAGCCGATCATGTCGTCATCGGCTATTCAAAAAGGGATGCCATTGCGCGATGGCGGACCGACAAGCCGGAAAATCGGGCACTCATCGCTAGCATGTGCGAGGAATTGGCCGGACGTCCCATACGAGTCCAAGTCATCGTATTACATGATGGGCAAGAACGCCCACCCTCCATGGGTGAGCTGCGCGCAAAAAAAAAAACATGAGGATAACCAAGACCTGATGCAACAGGTGAAAACCCATCCGCTCGTAAAAGAAGCGTTAGAATTGTTTGGTGGAGAATTGGCGTCAGCCCAACGAATTCCCAAAAAAGAGGAGGCAGGGTAATGTCGAAAAATCCTTTTGCCAATATGGGCAATTTACTCAAACAAGCACAAGAAATGCAGTCGAAAATGGGAAAAATTCAGGAAGAAGCGGCTACCAAAACCGTAGAGGCGTCGACGGGTGGGGGCATGGTGACCGTACAGGCCAATGGGGCCATGCAAGTTACCAACATCACCATTGATCCTGAAGTATTGAAATCGGGGGATGCTGATATGTTGAAAGATCTCCTTGTGGCCGCAACCAATGAAGCCCTCCGGAAAGCCAAAGAACTCATGGCAGAAGAAATGAAATCCCTCACGGGCGGGATGGGTATTCCCGGCATGTTTTAAGACAGACCAAAAGTTTACATCATGGCAGACAGCACAGCTTCATCCACATCCAAAGTCAATGGCCAGTCCCAAGGCCTCTTAATGCGCCTCACCCGAGAATTAGTGCGTTTACCGGGTATTGGGCAAAAAACGGCACAACGCTTGGCATTTCATCTCATGAAAACCGACACGGAAGAAGCGCTCCGCCTATCCGAAGCTATACGGGAAGTGAAGGAGAAAATTACGTTCTGTTCACAGTGCAGAAATATTGCCGAAGGTCCACTTTGTGACATTTGCCTTGACCCCAAGCGAGATACCACTAGTATTTTAGTGGTGGAAGAACCCAGCACCCTCCATGCGATTGAACAAAGTCGTGCGTTTCGTGGCTTGTATCACGTCCTTTACGGCGCGCTCTCGCCATTAGATGGGGTCGGCCCGGCTGACATTCGCACCCATGACTTGGAAAACCGTGTTCAGCAGGGAGGGATTAAAGAAGTAATCGTGGCGACGAATCCGACGATTGAAGGAGAGGCCACGGCCATTTATCTTACCAAACGTCTGAAGCCACTTGGCATAAAAGTGTCTCGTATTGCGTACGGGATTCCCGTCGGGATGGATATTGAGTACGCCGACGAAGTGACCCTCCTGAAGTCTATTGAAGGTCGACGCGACCTAGGCTAACCTAACAAATTCCTTCCTCTAAGCAGATCCTTTCCCGCACATTCATTATTTCTCATATTATTTGAAGAATGGTGTTTGTCGGGTCTCGGCCCAGCGGCGTAGGTCCTTTTCGTTCGGGGAGAGGACCCAAAACCATTGACGCCCAGTCCAATCTCAACAAATGAGGCAGGCACGAGCTTATGGGCTTATGAAAGGCGGACCAACTCGCTTTACTCAAACTAAGCCCGTCAGATGATTAGAGCGTCTGCCCTCGGGGTCGAGCGGAAAACGTCCAGCCTAAGATTCAAATACCATCCTCTGGATATCTGTCTTAGCTGTACAGTGTTAGCGTTTGACTTGCTGTTCGATGGCTTGGAATTGGGCGGGGAAAATGCCGAGCCAAAATCCGATCTGTTGAATTTCTTCACGCCAATACTTCTCGTAGCTTCCTTGGGCTAAGCCAAATTTCACTAGATCTGCTAACAATTGGTTCACTTTCTGCTCAGGAAGATTCTCGGCAAACAATTTGGGAATCATGAATCCTTCTGACAGACGAATGAGATTGTCTTTTTCTTGAGCCGAGAGATCCAAATGACGAAGCACCGCTCGAAGGCGCGAGCAATCAGGATCATGCCGACGCTCCATCGCGCAAGCAAAGAGCCCACCAATATTGTAGCGTTCAGTCGAGGAAAGAAGAGGTTCTTTTGTTTTTGGCACACGTGGGGCTATAGAGGCTGATGACCTGGCCTTTTTTGTTATTGGCTTCTTCGCTTGGCTAGACTTTACTTTTTTCCTCCCAATGGACGTTTTTGTTTTTTGAGCCAAGGGCTTTTTCTTAACGGGTTTTTTGCCTTTTGGCTTAGAAACAGCTTTCACCACTTTCTTTTTCAGGGTTGCTTTCTTTTTCTTCGTCACAGACTTTTTAGCCACGACCTTCTTTTTCGCTGAAGAAGCCTTAGAAGTTGTTTTTTTCTTTTTGGATGGTTTGGCGGCCTTGCTTTTCTTTTTGGCCGCAGTAGACTTAGCGGACAGCTTGGCCTTACTTTTTTTTGCAACGGGTTTTTTCTTTGCAGTAGTTTTTCCCTTTAGGGGTTTCTTAGCAGATGCCTTGCGAACGGATTTCTTTGAAGCCATCAATAATCCTTTCTATTTTAAAGAAACTATGATTGTTCCTATGCTGAATCGGACAAAAGAAAATGATAGCTTGTCTCAGGTCTCACAGCAAGAGAGCCCAAGTCCCTCTTCATGCAGTTTCTGAATATTTTTGTGGAAAACTCAATCAGGGAAAAGTCAAATGGAACAGTTGATCGTGGGCAGAGAGATAAGCGCTATCCCCAACACCCCACCCACTACCAGTAGGGAGAGAAGATCTTGGAAGATCAATAACTGGTTGGCAGGATGGTCAAAATAGGCATTCAGTGCGGCCGCAGCAAAAGAAGGGAAGAAGGATACTCTTATACGTCGAGTCTCTGAGTGAAGGGAGAATAAAACTGACGGCCATTCTCGCCATCCTGGGAATGTTGAAAAAAGCCTACCAACGGCATTCTCGCCCTTGTGCCGTGCTCACGTACTACGGATACGCTCCGCGCATCACAAGAACTACGGCCTTGCTGGACAGCCTCTTTTGAACATTCCCTTAACTGCTAGGGGGAAACGCCACTGGCCAGGACGATTTGGCAAATGTGGTCGAGCCGTTCTATGTGTTCGTAGGCCGACCAGGGGTCCGGTGCCATGGAGCAGACTCCGTGGTTGGCTTGGCCCACAATGTCAAAATCTCCTGCGGGATTTTTATCCGTGACCCCCAACGCTTGGGCCGTCGCCTCTCCGAGTTCTGAGCTAATCGCAGGGAGGGCTGGGGTGGTTGGCCCGATACGGGTGTAGCGGTAAATTTCCGGAAAATCTTGGCAAATTTTTTGGAGGTCGAATCCTCGATATATGGCAGCAACCACATGAGTGGGATGCACATGCACCACCGCCCTCGTACGATTCATCCCTCTGGTTAATAAATAATGCATATGCAGTTCACCAGAGGGTTTAGTTCCTGCAGGCACCTGCATCTGTCCATCCACAAACTTTATTTTGATCATATGCTCTGGATGGACTATCGTTTTTCGCCATCCTGATGGGGTGATGTACAGATAGACACTTCTGGCGCGTCGGAGGCTGCAATTTCCATCCCGGCTGGTGATCCACCCTCGTTCATAACATCGTCGTAAGACATCGCCTATGGCGGTAATCATGTATTAGCGTCTCCTTAGCTATGCTGGGTTCACGTCCGAAACGTCTTCACCCTTATCCCCCAACCATCACTCCTCTTTATTAGGAAGCCCTCAAGGGCAAGGGAGGTTTTCACGTAATTTTTATGCTTCAAATGTACCACCCCTTCCCCTTCCGTCTCACTCTATCGGCCATGGCACCGCAGAAAGTAGGGTGTCCAAAGAAGATGTTCTTGGATATTCTTTACAAGGATCGGGTTATCACATTACAGGGACGGGTTCATGAATATTCAAGGCATAAAGAGATTTCCATTGGTGTTTCCCCTCATTATAACTGTTGAATACGATATCCTTTGTCTTTCAGCATGGCGACAAGACCGTCCTTCCCCAGGAGATGCAAGGTACCGACCACGATAAAAACAGGTTCCTTCTCATGAAGCGCTTGTTCAATGTAAGGCAGCCAATCATTATTTCGATTGATGACCAGGGCCTGATTCAGCTCAGGATATTCGCTCATGCTTAGGAGGAGCGTTTCTAATTCCTGAATATTTCCCTGTTTCCATGCCCTGACCATTTCACTGACTTGTTTCTCAAGGTTTTTGAGATCCTTTAACGTTTGTAAGAGAAATTGCTTTTGAATCGAAAGAGGTAACTCATCAAAGAGATTGAGTTGAAACTCCACCGTTTCTAATCCTTGTATGGCTTTTCCCGCCGCTTTGGCTCTCTCAAAATAATGACGATCAACCCCATATGCGCTTTCAAATCCCAACTTTTGAAGCTCCAGTGCCATGACCGCCGTGGCAGCCATCCATGGTTTCATGCGATGAAAATCTTCGATATGCTGCCCTAGCCCAGCAAAATGTTCTTTGGCGGTAGCGTAAATCTCCGGAGACAGCACCGTCGGCAAACTCTCTCCATTAAGATAGAGACCTTTTCTCAGCATGGTCATTTGCGCCAATGGAGAGGATGACCCATCAAGATCAACCTCAAATATCACTCTAGCGGATTGATCGAAAGCCTCGTCAAACACCTGATGAAGGGGATAATGGTGTTTCTGTAAGATATGAATGGATCCAGCAAGAAAAATGGTATTTTTTGGTGACTGCACCTTCCATAGAATTTGCGGGGTTTGGACAACTGGAAGGTCTTGTGGGCTATCAGCAGCTAGCGTAGGGTAACCCCAGAGTAGTGAGAGAACTACGACTAGAGGCCATATTCGAACAACGTCCGAGATTTTTCTTACAATTTTTTGTTGATGCGTCATCATGAATCCTTGAATGAGATGAAATGAAAGAGTCTAGGGATGTTTCGACTACTTTCTTTTATCGGGTAGGAAGGAAAACGGCTTTACCAAAATCTGGAGTCTGCGAAGAGAGATTGTCGACTCGGAGATTGCCGCTTTCCAAATAAGCAGGCAATCGTCTTCGCATACTAGGCCATACCAATGTTAGGGCGGATATTTATACTTTTAAAGAAATTCCGGGTTTTCTCCCCACGTCTTTGAAAATACAAACTCTTGAAGAGTTTTCCTAGATCGTGCAACATGCTCACGATCACGAACTTCAGGAGGAAGGGCATTTGGGTCTCCTGAGTATCCAATAGCAAGCCCTGTCACAGGTTCATACCCGGAAGGTACGGAAAAACTCGTGCGGATGGTATCGGGAAGAATCCCCGCCATTTGATGCACAAACAGGTCCATGGCAGTGGCTTGGACAACCAGATTCCCGACGGCCAATCCCACGTCATGAAAGGCATGCCGGTTGGGTTGGCCATTGTGATCAAAATGCTGTTTTGCGACCGTGATGATTAAGAGGGGAGCCCGTTTAGCCCAGACTTGATTCCCCTCTACCAAGCAACCAAGAAGTTTTTTATGTTCGGCCGGCTGGTCAGCCGTAGCAATGATAAAGGCCCACGGTTGTTCGTTGAAACAGGATGAGGCCCATCGAGCGGCCTCCAACACACGTTGAATTTTTTCAGGTTCTACCGGCCGTTCAGCAAAGGCACGAGGACTCCATCGTCGACTTAAGAGGTCATGAATGGGAAACTGTGTATTTGCCGGCTTTTCCATAAAGCATTTCGATCGCGAGACGGGCGGAGAGGGGATAGGTGCCTACAATTCAAATTATAGAATAATGACCGTCATTATTCGTTAGACCCCATTGCTTCCCCCTTTCCTTCAGAAGATAGCACGTTTCCTTTTTTGCGTAGAGCCGTATTCACCAACTCGATAACAGTCTGCAATTGAAACGGTTTGGTCAATTGATATTGTGCCCCTAATCGTTGGGCCAACTCTAAGAGATTGATTTTTGCCCGTTCACTCCCACCAGACATGGCGATGGTCATCACGTTGGGAAACTCTCGCCGCAAATCGAGAATGGTTTCCAGTCCTTCTTTTTCTGGCATCAGAATATCTAGAATAATGAGTTCTGGGTGATGCTGGCGGTAGAGACTAATCCCTTCTAGCCCATTTAAGGCCGTGTGAACAGCATGACCTTCTTTTTCCAGAACCTGCTGCAACAAATCACAGATTTGTGGATCGTCGTCTATGACAAGAATGGTCGCCACCGCGCGTAATCCTCTTCCGCCCCAAACCGTTTAGTTTCTTAAAATATGGTCAAGACCGCTAGACCAAAGAGGCAATCAACTCTGGCATTCCCATGATTTTAGTGAAATCCACAAAGCTCCAATCATAAAAAGGTACATCATTCAGGACATTTTGCGTTCCTTTTATTATACATTATCTTATTGCTCTGTAATATGAAATTCTTTGGCCAAATACCAATAGCCCTCATGTAAAATTACACAAACAGCGAGAACGTTTTATCAAGTACATGCCGGACAATAGAGGCCAAATCCCTAATCGCCAAGGGCTTCATGAGATACGCTTGGATCCCCAAGGCTTTGGCTTTTTCTGCAGTCATGATGTGACTGAACCCTGTGCAAAGGATAATGGGAAGCTCGGGACGAATACGCAAGAGTTCTCTGGACAACGCTTCACCCGTCAGGCCCGGCATCGTTTGGTCAGTGATCACTAAATCAAAGCGCTCAGGATTCTGCCGGAAGACATTCAACGCTTCCACCGAATTCGTTTGCACATCCACGGTATAGCCCAACTGTTCCAGCAGTTCTTTCCCCAGCCACACAATGGTTTCTTCATCATCCACGAATAGGATGGATTCCTTCCCAAGGGGGATCGGGCCTTGACCTTCATCCCCATCACTAATCGGAACGGAAATCGCGGGAAGATACACCTCGATTTTGGTCCCTATGCCCATTTGGCTATCGACCATCAAAACCCCACCATGATTCGCAACAATGCCATGAACAACAGATAGGCCCATTCCCGACCCTTCCCCAATCGGCTTGGTCGTAAAGAAGGGATCGAACATCCGCTCAAGCACGTCAGAGGACATCCCGATTCCATTGTCTTTTATGGTGAGTCGAATATGAGGCCCAACCTGTAACCCAGGCATGGATGGAATGTTCTCTTCCGTGGCTTCAAAATCGTCCAATGAAATCTCCAGGAGGCCTCCTGTTTCCCGCATGGCATATTCCGCATTAGTACATAAGTTGATCATAACCTGATGCAGTTGGGTGGAATCGGCCAACACGTAGGCCTCAGTTTCGAAAGAATGGTGGATTTCTATCGTGGAAGGAATGGTTGGACGTAACAGCTTAAGCGCCTCTTGAATAACTGTATGAATGGGTATTGGCTTTTTGGCCTGACTGGACTGTCGACTAAAAGCTAAAATTTGTAATACTAAATGCTTCGCACGATGTCCGGCCGTCAACACCTCCTGAAGATTGCGATGCGTTCGACTGTTTTTCGGGACGGACGCCAACCCCAGCTCTGTATAACCCAGAATCGCCGTTAAGATATTATTAAAATCATGCGCGATCCCTCCGGCGAGGGTTCCAATCGCCTCCATACGGCTTGATTGTCGAAATTGGCGTTCTGTTTTGACCAGGGTATCTTGTGCATGTTTTTGTTCGGTTATATCTTCTGCTACCCCAGCCACACGAACCACTTCGCCAAAGGCATTCCGTATGGGAAATGTTTGCGCCCGAATGAATCGCACAGTCTGATCTGGTCTAATAATCCGAAATTCTGCTTGAAATCCCCTCACTTGGCCCTCTGCAACACGCGTCAACACATATTCCTGATCTTGAGGATGCACCGAATCCCAGAAATGATCAGCATGGTCGAACAAGCTGGCACAACTTCTTCCCCACACAGTTTCATAACGTGGGCTCATATAGAGAATTTGGGAGTGATCAGGTAAGGCAATCCAGAAAACTTCCTGAACATGTTCGACTAAATGTTGGAAGTGTACCTGCTGTTCTTCAAGCGCCGCAGCATGCGTCGCCACACCGGTTTGTAGTTCTTCTATAGAATGCGTGACATACGCTCGAAACGCACGATGCACATGGTTCAGTACATTAGAAGAGGAATCAGTCTTTTCAAAAAACGTGAACGATCCTCCATGGATAGTCTCTTTAACAGAGTTTAAGGACTGAATCGCGGCATTCATCACCACTTGGACCTTGCTATTTTTTCTCGTCAAAAGGCCAAGCAATTCAAGGCTCGTCTCATCTGGGCACTCCACATCAATCAAGACCACCGCATAAGGTTCGCGCTGGGCATAAGTCACCGCTTCACCTATTGTAGAACAGCCCACTACATCATGCCCCGCATCACCCAAGGCGGTCTTGAACGTTTCAAGTTTGCCTGGGTCTTCCTTCACAAGAAGAATTTGGGTCCACGTGTTCTGTGTCATCATCTGTTCCCCCGGATAGGCCTTGTTACCATCTCTGGCTTCTCTTCAATGTCACCACGCCCCTTCAAGGCAGAACCTATGTCATCTTGAATCCGTTGAGCGGCCTCCCTGCGATTGCCAGCATCCCGAATCGGTCGCCCAACGACAAGATAATCTGCCCCAGCCTGAATTGCCTCGAAAGGCGTCAATGAACGCTGATGCTCATGGGAATCGTGACCGGCAGGACGCACGCCCGGCGAAACAATGATGGCGTTTTCTCCAAACCGATCCCTGAAGATTTTGACATATTTTCCCGAGGCAATGAGCCCATCACAGCCCTGAGCCATGGCCATCTCGGCTCGCCACAGCACATAATCATCAAGAGTAGGAAAACGGGCTCCATCTCCATTTTTGCTAGGTAACAATCCCAGTTCTTGAAGATCCTTCTCACCCCAACTTGAAAGTAAAGGTACCGTCAAAATTTTTAGCGGACGATCTCTTCGCCCTCTGACCGCAGCATTGGCCGTGGCATGATTGCCTAAAATCGTCAAAAAATCGACTCCCAAATCCGCAGCCAAATTCACGGCTCGGCGAACAGTTTCATCGATATCGTTCATCTTGAGATCCAAAAAAATCCGGCATTGTCGTGCCCGGATCTCATCAAGAAAATCACGATTGACGGCTAGAAACAATTCCAGACCAATTTTATAAAACCGGACAACCCCGTCAAGATCATCAAGATAGTTCCTCGCTTCTTTGAGGGACGGAACATCCAGAGCCACAATCAGGCGATGGTCTATCGATATGGACGAATTCAGCATGTTTCTGAGGATCGACTATTTCCGTGACCTGCCCATTGGCCCTCATAGGGACAATTTGGCATAGCAACATAGCTTCTTATGGAGAAAGACCCGATCAGCCTGCCACAAACACCTATTTAACTCAAGTGCGGAATTTCCTTCCGGTCGAACACACCGCAAATGTCAGAGGATAACCACACCGCGCGATGAAGTTAGTGGAGAAAACCCAACCCCACCAAAATTATAAATTCTTCCAGCTCGTCAACTTGCCTTATTGTTAGCAATCATAATGTTACCCAATGGAATAATGTTCCATATGCAATTTTTCTTATTGATTTTATTGAAAAATTACATGAAACTCTCACACGTTAAGAATGCCGCTTCAAAGGTTAAGGGTTGAGCCTCTAAGTGATAAATCGGATGGGTCCCCTCTATTCCACGTCTCTAGTCCCTCTCTTCGTTTCCCTAATGGTGCTGTCATTCTGCATCACTCCATCTTTTTCGAAAGATCCAAGTCTATCCCCTCTTCTCTCCGATGACCCGATGCCAGAACTTAAGGACGACCTACGATTTTTGGCTGAGGAGACTGTTCTGACTTCAAGCTATGAGGAGCAGCCCATTTCGAAAGCCCCCTCGAATATCTATGTGATTAGGGCGGAAGACATTGAGCAAAGCGGGGCTACAGACCTTGCCACATTACTCCGATGGATCCCGGGGATTTCGGTGATTGAGCGAACTGGAGGACAATTCAATGTCAGCGTACGGGGAAACAACCAGGAACTAGCCAATAAGATGCTGCTTCTTATTGACGGACGTTCCGCATATATCGATACCCAAGGCGTTTCGCCGTGGAAAGATTTCCCGGTTGCCCTTCAAGAAATTCAGCGTGTGGAAGTCCTCAAGGGACCGGCTGCGAGTATCTATGGATTCAACGCGTTCGACGGAGTGATTAATATTATTACGAAAACCCCAGAAGAAGCCAAAGGGATCACAGCCCAGGTTGGTGGTGGGGAATTCGGGACAATTCGTAGCACGGCCATGTATGCCAACCAGCATGATCGTTTGGGATACCGTCTCGCATATAGTCATGATGAAAATGACCAATGGCGTAATCGAGATTCACTCGCATATCGTGCCAATCGTTTCAATGGAATGGTTGAGTACCGTCTGTGGAATCAGGCAAATATCCGAGTGGAAGGGGGTATCAATGACACTAACCGCCTGGATGCTGCAGCCGAGTCTGTCCGAATTGATACCCCTAATACGCAAAGCTATGCCCGAATTGGTTATGAGCAGGAGGATTTTTTTGTACGAGCCTTCTGGTCCCGACAAGATGCGACGGTTGACTTTAATCCTGTATCGCCTCTTGGTGGTATTATAGCTGTTGGAGATGCGGATGGACGTAGTTCTAACATCCCCTTCGATAATAATACCTACGATGTGGTAGCCCAAGGACAACGTGCCCTTGGCACAACTCATACTTTGATTGCCGGACTTAATTACCGGCACAATTCCCTTTCAAGCACCCAAATTACTTCTTTTAGCCGTGAAGATCGATTGGGCCTGTACCTTCAGGACGAATGGCGCCCCTTCAAACAAGCTTGGCTCACTGCCGGAATGCGAATGGATCTCCATTCAGAAATTAACCCCACATATAGCCCACGTATCGCGTTGTTCTATTCTCCAATTCCAAATCACACCATTCGCATCTCGGGAACAGTTGGCTATCGGTCCCCAACGCTTCTTGAAACTAATGCTGAGGCCGTT
Organism: Nitrospirota bacterium; assembly: GCA_020355985.1. The sequence continues at coordinate 387,341 of CP070628.1, forward strand.
ACAACCGTCACCGTTTTTGGATTCACAACAATCAATACCCTAGAGGGATCCTCCAATCTTAAACCTGAAAAAATTGTTTCATATGAGGCGGAATATCAAGGATGGTTTTGGAACCATCGCGTTCGTCCTCGATTGGCTCTATTTTGGAATCACATCACCGACCTCATTGGGGTTGAAGTAGGTTCAATGACAAGTAGTACGTATTTCAATACTTCTGGTGTGGCCGATATCCGAGGCTTCGAAGTAGGCTTGGAATTTCTTGCTGCTCCTTGGCTCCGTGGTTTTGCCAATTATTCCTACCAGGATACAAAACAATCCATTACCGGTAGTTTGCGTCGAGGTGGGCCCACTTCAATGGTCAATGGCGGCTTCAACCTCAACTTTGATAATGGGCTTAATGGGAATTTAGTCGTTCACTACGTTGGGGACGCAACCTATCCAGTGAGTCCTGAGTTTTCCCAATTTTCTGGACTTGGTCTCATCTCTAATAGCGCAATACCCAACGTCCGGGTTCCAAGTTATACTTTGGTCAACCTTCGTGGGGGGTATTGGTTTTGGAACAAGCAAGCGGAATTAGCAATTTCTGTCTTCAATACGTTTAATGACCGGCATCGAGAATCCCCCATCGGAGATGTGATAAAGAGCCG
>CP070628.1:388087-391685 GCA_020355985.1 Nitrospirota bacterium
CCTTTTTGGAACAGCTCCCAAAGACAGTCGGCTTCGGCGGCCGCCACCTCCTATGGCGGCCCTGATTGCCCTTCCTCTGTTGGGAATTCTCTTGCTCTATGCGGCGAACGATCTTCCTGAGTTTGGAGATCCTAATTCCCCAGCAAGTGTTCATATTTCGCCAACATATCTCGAACAGAGTTATCCGGATACCCATACGCCAAACGTGGTGACCTCGGTACTGATGGACTATCGTTCCCTCGATACCATGGTGGAAACCGTGGTGATTTTTACAGCAGGCATTGCCTGTGCATTGTTGCTGAGGAGACAAACATCATGATTCAGCAACATGACAGCGTCATAGTTCAGACCTTAGGACGTTTTCTCATTCCTGTGATCCAAATTTTTGGGCTGTACGTGTTGTTTTTTGGCCAGTACGGTCCTGGAGGAGGGTTTGTCGGAGGGGTGATTTTAGGGACGGGTATGATTTTATCAGTGTTGATTTTTGGCCATGATGCCTCTCGGAGCCAGTTTGCTAAAAAGGCTTTGCACGGCGATGGGGTGGGTATGTTGATTTACGCCGGAGTCGGTGGCTTGTGCATGATTGGGGGTGGAGAGTTTCTGAATTATGCCAATCTGGAGATTCCGGGGCTTGAGACAGCTTCACGCCGGTCTTTGGGAATCGTATTGACGCAAATTGGTGTGGCTGTAGACGTGGCTGTGACAGCTATTTCCATTGTCTTTAGTTTATCAGCTGAAGAAATTATCGAGGATTCATTGAATGGTTGACCTCTTTTCCGTGGTCTTTGAGCGGCTCAACTTTTTGACCTTTGTCATCATTTTCCTATGGGGTTTTTATATCATGGTGACACGCTACAACCTCGTCAAGAAACTGGTCGGCATGTATCTTGTCCAAACCAGCGTGATTTTTTTTCTCGTGTCCATTAGTGCGAAGGAAAACTCGACTGCCCCTGTCCTTCTGTCGACAACCGAACCTGTGCAAGCCTTGAACTATGCGAATCCATTGCCGCATGTGCTGACCTTGACAGCTATTGTGGTTGGTGTCGCCACACTGGGTGTGGCCTTGGCATTGTGTGCGGCCATTTACCGACGATACGGCAGTCTTGATGAGGAAGAAATTTTAAAAAAATTAGAATGAGTCACCACTTTCCAGCCATTCTCTTTCTGCTCCCTTTGTTTGCTGCGATTTCAATGCCGGTAGTCTGTCTGAAACACCGCCAGTGGAGTCGGAGCATTTCTCTAGCCGTGCTCGGGTCCATGGTCGTGGTCTCCATTCTGAATCTCATTAGTGTCATCAATCACGGGGAAGTGCGGTATGCCTTTAGTGGATGGACCGCACCATTAGGCATTGAATGGGTCGCTGATGGATTGGCGAGTGTGATCTTGGTGGCTTTGAGTTTCTTAGGTCTGACAGCATTGATTTTTGCCGGGCCAACCTCCCCAAAGGATCTTGGTGGACGAATCGTTCATTATTATATCTTGATCTTACTGTTGATTTCGGCGCTGACCGGAATTGTGTTTGCCGGGGATTTATTTAATCTGTTCGTCTTTTTAGAAGTCGCCGCCATCTGCAGTTACGCCCTCGTAGGTATCGCTGGTGGGCGTGCCTTGTTTGCGGCCTTTCGCTATCTTGTATTGGGAACACTCGGGGCTTCTCTTTATTTATTAGGCGTGAGTTATTTCTACGCGGCAAGTGGAACCCTCAATATGGCCGATATGGCCGCGAGGCTTCCCTTTTTAATAACCTCCAAAGCTGTCGTGGGCGGACTGCTTTTTATATTTATCGGTTTGGGGATTAAGATGGCTCTCGTGCCATTTCATGCATGGTTACCCGAGGCCTACACCAATGCCCCTGAATCCATCTCCCCAATCTTGGCGGCACTGGTCACCAAAGTTGCGCTATTGGGGTGGCTCAAAATTATCTTTTGGGTCTTAGGCGCGTCAATTGTTATTTATGATATTCCAATTTTGTTACTTGTTGGGGTGCTTGGAACACTGGCGGCCGTGATAGGGGCGGTTCTGGCCTTGACCCAACAAAATATAAAAATGATGTTCGCGTATGGAGGGATTTCGCACATAGGTATCATTCTCATTGGGATCAGTCAGGGGAATCAAACAGGGTTTGTGGGAGGGGTTTTTTATTTACTAAATGATGCTGTTATGCAAGCGGCATTATTTTTTTTGGCAGGCGTGGCGATTTGCCAATATGGCGTGAGAACCGTTGAGGACATTGGGCGGATTGGGAAACAAACCTCCTGGTTTACCGGGCCCTTAATTGTTGTCGCCTTAGGTATGATCGGTCTTCCCCCGACTGGAGGATTTTTTGGAAAGTGGTACATCATTCTTGGAGCACTTGAAGCGAATAATTATATTGCCGTGGCTGCGGTATTGCTTTCGACTCTTCTTACGCTCGCGTATTTCCTCAAGCTGTTTGAAGGCATCTTTCGCCAGAAACCCACCCAAGCAGACAGTCAACTCGGCGAAATCCCCTTTCAATTTAAAGTGAGTTTGGGAGTAACTTCCGCTGCGGTAATGATTCTTGGTCTATTCAGCGATCCCATTGTCCAGCTGTTATTGAACCACGCCCTTCCGCCAGGTATTTAAAGGAAGCCATGGCTATCTTTATTCTGATTCCTTTGCTCCCTCTCCTTGCATCGCTCATCCTTGTTCTCGGAGGACGACGATGGGGTGAGCAAAGTCACCGGATCGGGATTCCCGCCATAAGCCTCTCTTTTGGTTTATCGGTCTTGGCATTTCTTGAAGTTTTGAGAAACGGGCCTTTCTCTCTCTCTCTTTATCGTTTCTTTCAGTCTGGGTCGCTGTCTATTGATTTGAATCTGTTTGTGGATCAACTCACGGTTCTGCTTTTGCTCCTAGTCACAGGGGTCAGCAGTGTCGTGCATGTGTATTCCTCACGGTACATGATCGGGGACCCACGATACAACCGATTCTTTGCAGTCATCGCGTTGTTTACCTTTTCCATGGTGTTGCTCGTTATGAGTGGCAACCTCTTGATGTTGTTGGTCAGTTGGGAAGTCATGGGGATTTGTTCCTATCTCTTGATTTCCCATGCCGCCCATAGACTCTCGGCAGGTCGGGCAGCGACCAAAGCGTTTTTGTCAATGCGGTTGCGGATGTCGGGTTAAGTTTCGGGATTATTCTGACCTTTTTTACATTCGGCACGCTTGACATCCAGACCATTCTCGCCCAAGCCGAAAGCATGCAACATCATACGGTCAATATCATGGGATGGATCGGATGGAATCTTCCTGTCTATCCCGTGGCGCTTATTCCTTTTTTCTTATTTATAGGGGCCATGGGCAAGTCAGCTCAAATGCCGTTTCATATATGGTTGCCGTTTGCGATGGAAGCCCCCACCCCGGTGTCGGCCTTGATTCATGCTGCGACCATGGTGAACGCGGGTCCATTCCTGCTCGTGCGATTGAGCCCCTTGTTTGTCCTTTCTCCCTTCACAATGACGTTCATTGCGGTAATTGGAGCCACCACCGCGCTGTTTGCCGGAATTGTTTCCCTTACGCAATCCGACATTAAAAAGATTTTGGCGTATTCAACGATTAGCCAAATCGGTTTCATGATC
>CP070628.1:391785-394386 GCA_020355985.1 Nitrospirota bacterium
AAGTTTGCTCAAAAGTTCTTGACAAGAATAATGTTAATTGTTATCTAAATCTTTTACTTTTTATCCACATTGTATGTCATTGATATTAAAGAACATATTCATACTCCAATTTTAAATTTCAATCACTAATTTATAGTGATTAAAATAGAACCGGAATACATATTATTGTAGTCATTCAATCTGTAACAGGCCTGATATCTATGCTTGTGGGCCATTTTCTTGAAGGGAGGTGTCAAAACTTAGAAAACGAAATTGAGAACTTTTTATTAATGGTTGAAATGTTAGAATTTTTACAAAGCAAAATTAGGAGGTATAATAAATGCCAAGTTTTGTAATTACGGAAAAATGTGATGGATGCAAAGGCGGGGACAAAACCGCTTGCATGTACATTTGCCCCAATGACCTGATGGTTCTGGAGCCCAATGAAATGTTGGCTTACAACCAGGAGCCGGATCAGTGCTGGGAGTGTTTTTCATGCGTCAAAATCTGCCCCACACAGGCAATTGAGGTCAGAGGCTATGCTGACTTTGTCCCGCTGGGAAGCAGCATCATGCCAATGTTGGGAACCGAGGATGTAATGTGGACCTGTAAGTTCAGAAACGGCACCATCAAGCGCTTTAAGTTCCCTATCCGGACGACCCCGGAAGGCGGCGCCAACGCCTACTTGGATCTGCAAGGCCAAGATCTTGACAGCGAACTGCTTTCGACTCAAGAGGCAGACGGTTTCGAGATTCCAACACCCATAGAAACGGTCTAATTGGTTTTGGGTTTTAATGATCCGGTATGGTGATCAATCTAGAATATTTCGATTTTAAGGAGGAAATAATATGGCATTACCGAATAAACCTTTAGGTGAACTTAAAGCCGTCAGAGATCCGGAAGTTGAAGAGCTTGACGTTGACATTCTGATCGTCGGCGGCGGTATGGCTGCCTGTGGAACGGCTTTCGAGGTTAAAAAGTGGGCGCCTGATGCGAAAATCCTGCTGGTTGACAAGGCTGCTATGGAGCGAAGCGGTGCTGTTGCCCAGGGTCTTTCAGCCATCAACACCTACATTGGACTTGCGCAAGACGACAATACGCCGGATGACTATGTCCGCATGGTCCGCAACGACCTGATGGGTATTGTGAGAGAGGACCTTATCTATGACCTGGGCTGTTTCGTTGACGATTCTGTCTATCTGTTCGAGGAATGGGGTCTGCCGATCTGGAAAATGTCCGACGACGGAAAGAAACTGGACGGCAAAAAAGGCCAAAAGATGGGTACCTTAAAGGAAGGTGCCACACCTGTCCGAACAGGTAAATGGCAAATCATGATCAACGGTGAGTCCTACAAAAGGGTCGTTGCCGAGGCTGCCAAACTGGCGCTTGGCGAAGACAACATCTTGGAGCGTGTCTTTATCGTCGAGCTTCTCTTGGATGCCAATGAAGAGAACAGGATCGCCGGTGCGGTCGGCTTTTCCGTTCGTGAAAACAAAATTTACATTATTAAATGCAATACCATGATGGTCGCCTGTGGCGGTGCCGTTAACATTTACCAGCCGCGCAGCGTGGGCGAAGGTAAAGGCCGTGCATGGTATCCCGTATGGAACGCTGGCTCCACATACACCATGTGCATGAAAGTTGGTGCTGAACTGACCATGATGGAAAACCGTTTCACCCCATCCCGTTACAAAGACGGTTACGGGCCGGTGGGTGCATGGTTCTTGCTCTTTAAGGCCAAAACCCTCAACGGTCTGGGTGAAGGTTATGTGGGCAGTGAAGCGGCTCAGGCAGAGCTTGAGAAATATGCACCTTACGGCACAGCTGCCATTACCCCGACCTGTTTGCGAAACCACCTGATGCTCTTTGAGATGAAGGAGGGCCGCGGCCCCATTATGATGGATACGCCTACGGCACTGAAAGAAATGGGTGAAAAGCTGGACAAGAGAGAAATGAAAGCCCTTGAATCAGAAGCTTGGGAGAACTTCCTGGACATGACCTGCGGACAGGCCAACCTGTGGTGCGGCACGAACACCGAGCCGGCTAAGAAGACCTCAGAGATTATGCCTACTGAGCCGTATCTGCTGGGTTCGCATTCCGGCTGCTGTGGTCTGTGGACGTCCGGGCCCGATTACGACTGGGTACCCGAGGAATACAAGATCCGTTACAAGGACAAGGTTTACAACCGTATGACTACGGTTAACGGCCTGTTTACCTCCGGTGACGGTGTGGGCGCTTCCGGTCACAAGTTCTCTTCCGGCTCCCACGCCGAAGGACGGATTTGTGCCAAATCCATGGCCCGATTCGTCCGTGACAATGCTGATTTCACACCGACCCTGAGCCAGTCCAATGAAGAATTGGTGGATCTAATTTACAAACCGGTAAGATTGTTCTTGGATAATTGTGATTACACAACAGCCATCGATATCAACCCCAATTATCTCAAACCCGAGGGGATGATGTATCGTCTGATGAAGGCCACCCATGAGTATGGTGCGGGCACGGCAACCTACTATATGACCAGCAGCAAGAATCTTGAAGTCGTAATGGAAATGCTCCAACTCATGCGCGAAGACTGCGAAAAGCTGGCTGCCGGCGACCTTCATGAACTGATGCGGGCCT
>CP070628.1:394486-403712 GCA_020355985.1 Nitrospirota bacterium
ATCTCTTAAAGCGCAAATTTTTCAAAAAGGATGTGGGTTTAGAACTTTGAAAGACTATCAGATAGATCCTGAGTTAGCTTATCGACCTTCCTTACAGCTTATTAAAGATTCATAGCAATTGCATCATGTTGTTAATTGCTTTTTCCCTGTGATCCGTTCCGAAACCTTCAAAATTTTTGATTGAAATTATTTGTCCTGGTTCTTGTCTGGTCGAAGTTCATGAATTCTTACTTGCAATGGCGGCGTAATTTCTTAATAACTTTCTCGGTTTCCATGACGGGTTTTGCTGGCCACATTGTTAGGGTTGCGAGAAAGATACTTATAATCACTAAAAGCAGAAGGGTAGTTGTCGCATCTGGTCGATTGATCTGGTCGACGTATAATGTTTGAACGTTGGCCAGAACTTGGTCAGCAGCGGAAGTGCCCCCTAAGAGCATCATGGTCATCATCGATCCTATGATCATTCCGCCAAATATTTTTAACATCAGGTTTCTCCTTTTTAAATAATTGTAACTATGTACATCGACCGGTTTCTGAGCTATTGGAGCAGGTCTTCTTTTTCAACGTCGTCAATTAAGGATCACAGTATGCAGTGAGTGGCCTAAATCCAACGTTACCTGAAGAGATATCAAGAGGGAAGGAGAGGCGTATATACCGCAAACGGGTTAGGTTTAAGGGATTTCTACGGTTATCAAAAGTTGCAGGATTTTAGTGTTCTGTGTTGTGAAGAACGGTGGGCAGAGGAGGAAAAAGATTAGGGAAAGAAATGAGCTAGTCTTGAAGGGCTAATTGAACCATAGAAACAAATTCGCTGAAATTGCAGGGTTTATCCAATATGGCAAACACTCCGGCCTTACGAGCCCGATGCTTATCCTCTTCGTTGAGATGCCCGCTTAAGAGAATAACGGGAGATTCATTCGCAGGATTTTGGTGCAATTGGATTTGATCGATGAAGTCTAACCCTGTCAGAACAGGCATTTGATTATCAGAAATGATCAGATCAGCCTGGTGTGTGGCTAACCATTCGAGGGCTTCCGAACCATTGCTCACTTCTATGCATTCTAAGTGTTGAGAGTCCAATACGAGGCTCAAGGCCTCGCGGGCACTAGTATTATCATCGACTAGCAGGACTTTTTTCATTTTTCCGTGCTCCAACTCTTGTGGAAATTTTCTAAATGTTACTCACCTATCCAACGGTATACGATTCCACCATACACGACAAAAGAAACGATTTGTCTATCCCCCTCTTGGACTATATTCGCGTCCTTCCAAGTACGGCTTGAGGCTTTTCGCCCTGGTCTTTGAATCTCGACAGAGGTGATTGATTATTGTGAAGGGCCGGTAATGGCAGCACGGTAACCTTTAGCCTCCATACATCCCTCAAAAGTATAGACCTCTTTAGTTTTTTCCGTTGTTCCTGTTGTTAGCCAAGCGTTTTCACATTCCTCTTTATCGCGGGAAAATGTCGCTTTGCTGACACCTGGTTTGTACCACTTGATGGGAGTAGTTGAGCAACCGAAGGTTAAGAGCGTCATGAGCCCCAGACTTAGCCCCAACCCCAGTCTCTTGTTGGTTAATTTCAACTCCATAAGCCGCATAAAGAGAAGATTGTAATGCCTTTTCCCTCAGCATTCAATCCATTGAAGGGGATGAGGGATATTACGATTTTTGATGGTTTAGATCTCGGATTCAATTTGCTCAAGGCTCCATGTTGCCCAAAAATGGACATTGGGGGTCGGGTCTGTTTCCTTGGCCTGGCGGAGCGCGGGGATATCGGCGTGGCCTCCTAATTTGCCTAGACGAAATGCTGCTTCAGATCGTACACCCACGTTAGAATCTTGAAGAAGGTGTGTGCGCATAACTGAAAGACCACGGGGATCCCCGAGTTCGCCTAGTCCTGCGATAGCGGTTTGACGAATCAAGGGATCAGGACTTTTGAGAGCCTGAATAAATAAAGTATAAGCAAATGGAAATTCAAACTGGGCGAGCGTTTGGATGATCGAGAGTTGGGTGGCTTGTGTGGAGATGGGGAAGGCTTCTGCTAATACCTGCAGGACTTCTTCTGAAATAGTCGTTCGACTTAAGGCTAAAACGACAGCTTGTCGAACGGAATCTGATGAGTCGGAAACATGCTGGACTAAGCTTACAATAGCTTCGTTGGTGAGCGAGCTACCGAGGTTACCCAAGGCCCAGGTGCTCCATTGCCGAACTTCCTCATCTGGATCAGATAAGGCCGCTACTAGGGCAGAAATGCTTTGAGGATCACTAATTTTGCCCAAAGATAATGCTGCTGTTCGTCGGGTATCAGGCTGGGGATCCCTTAATAAAATGATGAGTCGTTCGGTAATCCGGTCGGGAGGTTCTGGAGGTGTTTCAACTACACACCCTAGAAAAGTGAAAAGGCAAAGAGCCCCAATTAAGGTTGTGGGTCTTGAGAAGAAAGGCAAGTTAGGTAAGAAACATCTACACGGAGCCGGAGGGTTCTTTTGGAGCCAATGGTTGTTTGGCTGCCTCAATTGACTCTTTCATTTCCAGCTCGGCGGCTTCCATTTCTGCTTGAATGGTCCGCATCTGAGGATCAATGGAATTTTTAATATCTGCTGCGGCATCCCTAAAAGTGCGTACTGCACTTCCCAGTCCTTCACCTAATGACTGCATATCCTGAGGGGCAGTTGTCGCCGCTTGGGCTTTACGGGCAGCCTGCTGGGCTTGGACCCGTGCTACGGCTTGTTTATTGACAATGGCTGAAGGCCGTTTTGCCAGTGGTTTAGCTTGGGCTCCTGGCGGTAATGGAGGATATTGCGCAGAGGCGGTTGGTACCGGCTGTGCTTGTCGGTCTTCCATAGACATTGGGCTTGGAACTGTACTACTGGGTTGACTAGGGGCAGAGGTGGAAACGTTCGAGGCCTTGCTGGGTTGTTGAGCTGGTTTTGGCCCGGCACCTTGATAGAGCAAGGCCGCCGCTGTGCCTGGGGTCTGCTCTGGCCCTGGTTGGAAGGGTTGATTGGCTGCTTGTCCCACCTGAGGATTGTCGGGGGTTGATGAATGGGCCAAAGGTGTTGATGTGTCTCCGACAGACTCTCCGGTTTGAGGAGATGCCTCTGTATCATTGGGATCCATGGCAGAGGGTAAATCGGCGACCTCTTTCTTAAACCCTTTCAGGGCTTTCCCTACACCTTCACCAATTTGCGGCAACCGACCCGCTCCAAAAATAATCAGGATAATCACTAAAATGATCATCAGTTCTGAGAACCCCATGGTGCCGAACATGGCCTTACCCCTTCTTTAAATCAGGCAAAAATCAAGATCTGTCAACACTCACCTTCAAAGACTCTATCGTTCAAGATTGACGAGTGTCAACCCAAATGCGGTAGGCTATACCCTTGTCTTATAAGGACGTACCTTCTGCCATTGGGTTTTGGCAATCTTCTTGAAGAAAGTGGATTGTTGTCTGATGTCTCTTCTTTCACCCCCACAAATTCCGCTCTTTCGGATTACCCTATTTTATGGACCGGAAACGATTGAAGGTGCATCTGACACAATTCACTGTGTCTTTAATGTCAAAAAACGATCTTGGAAAGGTGGGGTACAAGTCGGAGTTCTTATCGAGAGAAATCAAATCAGACGGTTGGAGAAAAAACTTGCATTTCTGTCATGGATTGAAGAGCATCTTCAAATTATACCCAGCGATAAAAGAGAAGCCTATGTAAAGCTAGGGTACGATTTATTTATCCAATTCATCTGTTTCCACAAGTTAGAAACCTTTATTCAGCAAGGCATTAAACAGGAAAATGCCCAGGTCTCGGCGGGTTTTCTCATTTCGGAAACGGATGAGGCGATTCAACGAGAGGCCGAGAAAATAAAGCAACAGATTATGGTCGAATTGGACGTAGAAGAATTTAAAAATGGGATAGAACCAACCTCGGCATAAACGTTGTTGTCGTGTATACTGAATTTTATGAGAGAAGAAAATAAAAATCTTGGTGCTGGCGTATTACCAATTGGTCTTTAGGGACACAGGGAAAAGGGGGTCACGCGTGATGAAACAACCGCAGAGTTTTTTAACAGGTTCAATGAAACAAGGGACAAGTATGTTTATGGTTATCCTTTTCGCACTGGTTGTGGCATTTGGGGCACCAGGCGTCAGCTTGGCAGCTGAGGAAGAAAGTAGCCCAAGCAATGAGGCCGCTTTGGGTGTTGGAAGTTTTTTCTTAACATTGGTGTATACGCCTTTGAAGATGGCCTATGCCATTGGAGGGGGAATAGTAGGTGGTTTTGCCTATGCGTTGACTGGTGGTGATGTTGAAACCGCTCAAGATGTATGGGAGCCAAGCGTGTATGGAACTTATATCATTACGCCGGACCATTTAAAAGGCAACGAACCTGTTCGGTTTGTTGGAGTTTCCGCCTACGAAGAAGAGGCGTATTTGACTGAAAGAGTGGATTAAGTTCCTGCGTCCTTCAAATAAAATCGGAAAACCTGTTATTGGGGTTACCCCGGATTTCAACGCCGGCACTCGGAAAGATATGGGTGGCAAAGAGCCAACGTATTTTCTGCGAGCCAGGTATCTTCAAGCCATCCAAGAGGCAGGGGGCGTCCCATTGGTCTTGCCTCTCATTCAAGGGCGTGCCCAGCAGACATTTCTTTTACAGCGGTTGGATGGGTTACTTGTGACGGGAAGTGGGTCTGATCTTGCTCCCCAATTCTATGGAGAACGACAACGATATCCCTTTCAGCAGATGAGCAACGAGCGGGCACAATTGGAATTGGGTCTCTCGAAACTAGCCTTTGAGCATCATGTGCCAACATTAGGGATTTGTGGAGGAATGCAATCGATGAATGTGGCCTTGGGTGGGACGTTGATTCAAGATATCCCCGGTCAGATTTCAACCAAAATTCAGCATATGCAAAAAAAATCAGCAGAAAAAACGGCGCATCTCGTTCACATTGAGCCTAAAACGTTGCTTCGACGGATTATCAAAAAATCCAGTATGCCCGTGAATAGTTCACACCATCAGTCCGTAAAAACCATCCCTCGTTCATTTCATATTAGTGCCCTGGCCCCAGATGGAGTGATTGAGGCTATTGAGGCGACGGGCCATCCTTTTTGGTTGGGAGTCCAGTGGCATCCAGAATTTCTCTTCCGCCAAGATGTTCTTCAAAAGCGACTGTTTTCGGCTTTTATCAAAGCTGCTCGTCACTATGTCAGTAGCTAAGGGCTAAAGGCTTCTACATAATTCCAGCCAAGCATTCTGCAATCGCAAAACAAAAAAGCGAAAAAAATTACGAGGACGAAGTTTATTGCGGAGCCGAGTCGTCGGCTTTGGCAGGTGGTGCGGTTTTAGCTTCTGCCGAAGCTGCAGGAGTTTCGCTAGCTGATACCTGTGTGGCAGGTTTTGCTTCGGGTTTAGCGGCAGGAGGAGCTGGCGGTTTAGGGGGCGGTTTGGGTTTCTCTGGCTTGATCCCGCCTTCCCAGTGGGGACCGGTATACATTTCTGCTGCTAAACCGGCTTCCTTCCATTTGTTTTCAAAATCAGCCGCAGCACGGTTGGGTGTATCACCGATTCCTACTCTACGGTTCCAAGGGTAGATACGGGGAGAAATCTGGCAGATGGACCCATCCTGACGCATGTACAGGGCAATGGGGTTCCCACGGTATGGCCCCAAAATAATATGCACTGTTCCGACTAATTCAGGGAGAGACTCCATAATTCACATCCATCAACATGCCATATGAAATGGGGGGTAATAGTGCCATAGCCCTTCGTGGAGCGCAAGGTAGATGGGAGCTGATAAGGAATGGGAAAGAAAATTCCGTCTTCTCAAAAATAGCCGAGAATGACGAATGTGAGGTGAAAATTTATTTGGTCAGAAGTGGTTCAAACGGTTGTTCTGTCTTTTTTAAAAGAAATAAGGCAATCATGAGCACAAGAATGACCATGACATGCAATCCCATATCCATCAGGTAATGATGGAAGAGTTCTTCGGGGATATCGTCTTGGTGGGAGAATTCGGCCCCGGCCGTTAAAATCCGTCGGACAGAAGCAATAATCCCCACATGCAGAAAGGGTTCGAGGCGAATTCGGTCGGACTGTAAAAATCCTAAGACCGTGCGAAATAATTCTAGGAGGATGATGACAAACAATAAATCATTCAGCAAGGTAATCGTCGCGGGTAAAAAAGCCTTCTCCACGGATTGCACATAGGCAAACCAGCTGTACCCAAACACCAACATGCCAACGATGAGAAAACTCAAACAGGCGGTGATATAGCCCCACCGATCCAGAAACTGCATCCATCGAACCCATTGTTTGATTGATTCTGGTGTCCAGCCCAACATAGTTTGGCTTCTTCCTTAGGCCGTTCCCTCATGGGGTGTGTTAGGGGTGGCTTCGGGCGTTTTATCTTCGGTCCGCATCTGGCCAAATTTCAAATCTTGCATGGCGCTGGTCCCAATTGAATGCCCGCAACAAATGACTTCCTGAAATCCTTCGCCACCACCCATAATCATCAGGCGTAATCCGCAGGAATCTGTCGACACTCTTTGTTCATCAATGGTCATACCGGGAAGCAGTGGGCCTTTTCTTCGGCCTCGCCCTTGGTTCAATGTGGGAACAACGTCTTCGGCGGTCAATTCATGTCCGCAACAGCGAATTTTTTCGAATCCTTCACCGCCGTTCATTACCTTAAGTATTAAGCCACAGGAGTCGGGATGCCGCTTATGTTCATCAATGATATCCCCTTTTTTCAGTGCCATCGGTCCCCTCCTTCAGGTGAAACGTTCTTGCCTTATTTCATCAGAAAACGTTCAAAGAACGTTCTGAAAGTATTGTCTGGTAGCTAAGCAAATTGCTCATGCGAATGTCCAGGAAGTCAAAAACCACCAGCCCCAGCAAAACGGAGATTTAGACGATGGTCTCAGCTTGGTCCAAAATACTGGCCAAGACTTCTCGATGTGAAGAAATGCCTATGATGTTGGAAAGTAAAGAAAGATCGATGGGTCGGTAAGGATATGCAAATTGCTGTTTCACAGCTTGTATTCTGGACAAACTGGCTTCTACCTGATTGAGGTCGAGCTCTTGAGATGTTATGGCATGGCGCAGGGCTTCGAAGGTATCTGACGCAAGTTTGCGGCTTTTACAAATCAGCAGCATATCCGCACCAGCTTGCAAAGAACGAATGGCAGCATCACCCACGGCTGCATGATCTAAGATTGCGCGCATTTCCAAATCGTCACTCAGGATTACCCCGGAAAATCCTAGTTGCTGACGCAACAACCCTGACAAAATAGGAGAAGAAAGGGTGGCAGGATCGGTGGGGTCGAGCGCCGGATAGTGAACGTGGGCCGTCATGATGGCTTGAAGGCCGTGATCAATCGCATAGCGAAACGGTTGTAATTCTACTTTTTCTAGACGTTCGCGAGTTGCATGTACGACGGGAAGCTCGATATGCGAGTCCGTACTGGTATCACCATGGCCGGGGAAATGTTTCCCGCAGGCCAATACTCGATGATCCTGGAGTCCTGCGATGGTGGCGGCGCCCATTCTACAGACTTGTTCCGGCTCGGTTCCAAATGCGCGATTCCCAATGATGGGATTAGCCGGATTGGTGTGGATATCCAAAACCGGGGCCATATTCATGTTTATGCCCACACCTCGTAATTCTTTGGCGGTAACGGCTGCGGCTTGATACGCCAATTCGGTTGAGCCAGACTGGGCGACGGTTGCTGCTGGAGGAAAAATCGTAAAGTCGGAAGGAAGTCGTGAGACTCGTCCCCCTTCTTGATCAATGGCCATGAGTAAAGGAATGTCCCCGGCGAGGGATTGTAAATCGTTTGTCAACTTGGCGATTTGTTCGGGATTGACCAAATTGCGTGAAAACAGAATCACGCCGCCTGGTCGATACTCCTGCATCCAGGCTCGAAGATCCGGAGTGACCTCCGTCTCTTCGAACCCGATCATGCATAATTGCCCGATGTGGTCTGTCAGATTCACGTGATCCCTATTCTTAAGCCCCGCTGGCCCGATTGATGAGATACTGAATGAGTAATCGAGTGCCGGTGCCAGTTGGGCCTTTTGCAATGCAAGGCCGTTCCCCTATACTCCAATCGGTGCTGGCAATATCCAAATGCACCCACGGATGATCGCCGGCGAACTTACTGAGGAACATTGCGGCAGTAATCATGCCGCCTCCGCGCCCACCAATATTCCGCATATCAGCCACGTCACTTTTTAATTGCTCAAAATATTCATCCCACAGCGGCATCTCCCATACCCGTTCGCCGGAATCATTCCCGGCTTGCCGAAGGGCTTTTTTGAGCATATCGTCGTTGCCTAACATTCCGATGGCAAATGCTCCCAGCGCGACAATGGCAGCGCCGGTTAACGTCGCCACGTCGATGACGCAGGCGGGTTTGAGTCGGGAGGCATAGGCTAAGCCGTCAGCAAGAATCAGCCGACCTTCTGCATCGGTATTTTGCACCTCCACGGTTTTGCCAGAAAGCATGGTGAGAATATCGCCGGGTTTCGTTGCCCGGCCTCCTGGCATATTTTCCGTGACGGGAAGGAGTCCGGTCACATTAATGGGGAGTTTCAAGCGAGAGGCCGCACGGAGCGCAGCCAAGACCTCGGCCCCACCGGTCATATCGGCTTTCATGTGTTCCATATTTTCTGATGGTTTCAAAGAGATGCCGCCGGAATCAAACGTGACCGTTTTCCCGACCAAGACAACAGGACGTTGCGCCTTCGGACCACCAGAATATTCCAAAATAATAAAATGCGGTGGTTCAATACTGCCCTGTGCCACGCCTAGCAACCCGCCCATGCCAAGCTTTTTCATGTGCTGGCGATCCAACACTTTCAGCCGAATTTTTGATTCCTTGGCGATCGCTTTGGCTTCAGTCACGACACGTGAGGGTTTCATGACATTGGCGGGGTGGTTGCACATATCTCGGACAAAGCAGGTCGCTTCCCCGAGCGTCTGTCCACGTTTTGCCCCCGCGTAGATTCTTGAGCGGCTTGCTGGGGTCGGCGCTAACAACGTACAAGATTGCAAGATTTTGCGGTCTTCGGTTTGATCCGTGCGATATTCAGAAAAACGGTAATCCCCTAAGGTCATGCCTTCCGCCATAGCTTGGGCCACCCTATCAAGCTTGTCTATAGTTTTGGGCACATCAGGCATCACACAGGCCATGCCTTTGGCTTTGACTTGTCTGGCCCGTTTCAC
>CP070628.1:403812-406685 GCA_020355985.1 Nitrospirota bacterium
ACTGTTAATGAGAGTTATCTTACCTGCCAATGAACCAATGGGGACTAAATAAATGATGAAACAAAGGAGTCTAGCTTAAAAAGAGGATGTTGTATCGTGTCCCATAAACCCCTCGAATAAACGCTTTCACTATCGGATTTTTTATCAGGAAAATTGGGAAGTTCGCAGTTTTTTCACCACACACAAGGAGGTTCTACATGGCGAGCAGCACAAGTCGGTTTGAAGTCTTTGCAGGGAAAAATGGCAAATTCTATTTTCGTCTCAAAGTACAAAGTGGAGAGATCATTCTTTCAAGCCAAGGGTACGCGCTACGATCTTCAGCCAGGCGCGCAATTCAGTCGGTTCGGAACCATGCTTCGGATGGTGCATGTTATGTTGCGAAGAAAAACAAAGCTGGGAAATCGTATTTTAACCTGGTTGCACGTAACTCCAAAGTCATTGGCACGAGCCAATCCTATGCTTCTCCACAAGGGATGAAAAAGGGGATCGAAGCGGTGAAAAGGGCTGCCGTCAAGGCCGGTATTAAGTGAATTGAGATAGCGGGGAGTTTTACATCACCCAAAGAGGCTAAAGCAGGAGAGCTGTCGAGATACGGCTAGGGGGCCACTCCGTCCAATTTCTCATCATGGAAGCCTGGTTTGACGCTGGAAAAAATGCTGTGGTACCGTGATTTGCTGACTTTTCATATGAATCTTCTGATTGTAAGGTTGTAGCAATGAACCAACAAAAAGACCTGAAAGCGATTTTGAATAACCTCCATTATTCTGACGATGCCAAAGTTGTGGAGCAGATCTCTGCTCAGACCAAAATGGTCATGTCTCGAATGAAAGGCATCCGTCGGAAGGTGGTGGTCATGAGCGGCAAAGGCGGGGTGGGCAAAAGTATGACCACAGTGAATTTGGCACTGGCCTTCGCGCGCATGGGGCAACGGGTGGGATTGTTGGATGTGGATATCAATGGTCCCTGTGTCCCACAAATGTTAGGTATGCATGGAATGGGGTTATTGGATACTCCAGAGGGGGCAGTGCCGCCGACAGGTCCTTTAAACCTCAAGGTAGCTTCAATGGATTTCCTCTTGCAGGCCAATGCCCCGGTTCGGTGGAAAGGACCTATGGATTTGAGTCCTGTCTGGTTGGGCATGACGGAAATGAATGTGATTCGGGAGTTTCTCTCTGATATGGCGTGGGGAGAATTAGACTATCTGCTGGCCGATTTGCCGCCGGGCGCAGCTGCAGATAAACCACCTCTCTTGGCGGGGCTCATTCCGGATTTAGCGGGAGCGGTGGTTGTGACGACACCATCTGAAGTGGCTTCGAATGTCGTACAAAAATCCATTGCCTATGCCCAGGAATTGGGAATTGTCATATTAGGGGTTGTTGAAAATATGAGTGAGTATCGTTGTCCTTCCTGTGGAGAGACCAATCCCTTGTTTGAGGGCGATACGGAATCCATGTGTGAGGCGCTCGGTCTGCCGCTCTTAGGCCGTATTCCCTTCGATCGCAATTTCGCCCGCACCTTTGATAAAGGGGAGCCAATCTTGGATGGGGACAATCCCACGGTGCGGAAATATCAGGATATCGCGAAAAAAATTCATACTTTGTTGGATTATCAACAGGTTTTAACTGGGAAATTGTAGCGCCTCGACGTAACCGTTGGCCTTTGCCGACACTCAGAAGGGAAGCGAAATGAAATTTGTCTGTCTCAAATGCGAAACCTATATGACATTTGAAAAAGTCGAAAAACCGGCAGAAGGAACGTTGGGGGTCTTTTTTGAATGTCCCTCCTGCCAATCACGGTTTTCGATGGTCACCAATCCTGGAGAAACCCAAATGGTCTCATCCTTGGGAGTCCAATTGGGTGGCCGAACCGAAGCCCCGAAGCCCTTAGAAATGACACGAGGGGGATTAGAAGAAAACGTCTCAGCAGGCATGGGGCAAATGGCAGCCTATTTGAATGACAAAATTCAAGGAGGCCAACCGGCTGCGACTACAGCACCTGCCGCTTCTGCATCTCCGGCCGCTTCGTCTGGCGAATCGGGTGAGGGCGGCGGATGTCCGTTCTCGGCCATGGTCGCTCAAATGGGTTTAGGCTCATCAGGGGCAGCAGGCACGACCGCTCCCGCTACAGACCAATTGCTATGGACACCTGATGCCCAAGAGAAGCTGGCAAAACTCCCTTCCTTTGTGCAGCCCATGGTCAAAAGTAGTGTCGAAACCTATGCTCGGAAAAATGGTTTTACGACGGTGACGCTGCAGGTTATGGATGATTCCAAGAATTCTTCTACTGAAGGCATTCACTGGACCCCGGACGCTCAACAACGGCTAGATAATATACCCGATTTCATTCGTCCCATGGCCCGACGAGAGATTGAACGGCTGGTCAAAGAGCGCGGCGGATCGGAGATCACGGCCGAGATTATGGAAGAGGCCAAAGAAAAGTTCATGAAATTTATGTAAGTTTCAATCAATATTTCTGGTTTTACCAAAGGCGGTTCCCAAAAGGAGCCGCCTTTTTTTGTCAGAAATATGCGGGGGCGAAACCCCGCTTAATCAAATTCCTTCCAGTTTGCATACGGCATTAACCGGTAAATTTCTTCTACTGGAGTGGGTAAGATGACTCCATTCTGTTCCAATGCTTTGGCTGTTCTCCAAAGCGGGATACCGACAATAGTAGGGTAATCCCCTTCTATTTTTTTTATGAGGTGTGCTCCCTTCCCTTGAATGGAATAGGCCCCTGCTTTCCCCATACTTTCTTTGGTGGCCAAATAGGATGTAAGAGTCGTTTCATCAAACGGTTTGATCCAAACCTTTGCGGTTTCTACGAAATCGATAGAAATGTTGGAGTCCTGTTGAATGATGGCCACTCCGGTATGG
>CP070628.1:406785-410485 GCA_020355985.1 Nitrospirota bacterium
CGCCTTCTCCCCGTCCCAATGGATGGCAAAGATCTGAATCCGTTATTACAAGACCCGGCCATGGTCATTCATCCCCCGATGTTGAACATGGGCTATGTCGGCTTTTCCATTCCCTTTTCCTTTGCGATGGCTGCTTTGTTCTCTGGCCGATTGGGAGAAGAATGGATCAAAGTAACCCAACGCTGGACCACCTTCGCGTGGATGTGCCTGACAACCGGCATACTTCTCGGAGGCTATTGGGCCTATTACGAATTGGGGTGGGGTGGCTATTGGGGCTGGGACCCCGTGGAAAATGCGTCGTTTATGCCCTGGCTAGTGGGAACCGCGTATTTGCATTCCGTGTTGGTGCAAGAGAAGAGAAAAATGTTCAAAGTCTGGAATTTATTCCTGATTATTGTCACATTTTCCCTTTCGCTTATTGGAACATTTTTGGTTCGGAGCGGAGTCCTCACGTCAGTGCATTCCTTTGCCACCGACCCTGAGCGAGGTCTCTATATTTTAATTTTCGTTGGCAGCGTCATCGGCATTGCCTTCGGAGCGCTTATTCTCCGGTCGGCCAAACTGAAATCACAGATCGAAATGGATTCGCTCATCTCGCGGGAATCGATCTTTCTCTTTAATAATTTATTTTTCCTGGTGGCCGCCGCTACCGTCTTTTTGGGTACACTTTATCCACTCATCCTTGAAACCTTGCAAGGGGCAAAAGTTACTGTTGGTCCACCCTATTACAATGCGGTCTTCATGCCTATCGCACTCGGCCTGCTCTTTCTCATGGGCATCGGGCCCTATATCCCTTGGCGGAAAGCATCCGTCGCTAATTTGAAAAAAAGTTTTTCGATTCCTCTGCTTGCTGGCGCCATCATCGTCCTTGTATTGGCCATCACTGGGATTCGAAACCTCTACGCATTGGCAGGAAGTTATGTTGTGGCGTTTGCCGGCATGGCCATTGTGATGGACTTCGGGAAAATCTCCCAACTCTATGCCCACCGAAATAGCAGCAACATTTTCAAGGGAAGCTTGGCCGCATTTACAGCTAACCAGCGCCGCTATGCGGCGATGCTGACCCACATTGGGGTACTGGTCTTAGTCATCGGAATTATTGCCTCGACAATCTATCAAACAGAGAAGGTCGTTTCCATGAAGGTCGGAGACGAAATGACCATTGGTAACTATCGAATGAAGCTCACCAATATTCATGATGTGGAAGGCGGGAATTGGAAGGCAGAAGAAGGCGTCTTTCAAGTATTTGAGGATACGACCCTCATCACAGAACTTCGCCCGCAAAAACGTATATACAACGCCACCAAAACTCCGACGACAGAATCCGCAATTTATTCGATCAATATGGGACATATCTTTTTGACGATGCCAGAAGTCTCTCCAGAAGGAGTGGCTGTGGCACGGGGCGTCCTTAACCCGCTCATCCTCTGGGTATGGGGCGGTGGCATTATTATGGGATTAGGTGTCATCTTGAACATTCTCCGCCCACGAAAGAGGGAAGAATGACCAAGGGCTCGCAGGTAACATTAGTCGTAGTCCTATTCGGGCTGTTTGCCTTATTTTATCAAGGTCTCTGGGGGGATCCGCGACACATACCCACCGTGCTCATTGGCACCGATGCCCCGATGATTGAAGGACCTGATGTGGAAACAGGAAAAACGATTTCGCTTGAACAATTCAAAGGCAAAGTGATCTTGCTGAATTTTTGGGCCTCCTGGTGTTATGAATGCAAGGTCGAGCATGAAAGCGTTTTGCAGCTCCACCAATTATTTAAAGATGATCCCAATTTCGTGATGTTTGGCGTTAACTACCAAGACAAATTGCCTGATGCCCAACAATATCTCAAAGAATATGGGACAACCTTTGCGCATATGCGAGATCTGAAAGGGCAATTGGCAATCGACTATGGCGTCTATGGGGTGCCCGAAACATTCGTCATCGATCAACAGGGGAAAATCCGTTATAAATATGTTGGACCGGTCACAGGCCATATGTATACCACTATCACCCAAAAAGTTATCGCTCCATTGCTCAAGGGGCAGCCCATCAGCACCCCTTCGTAATGCTTATGCCTATTCCCCTAGCGTTTTCCTTCATTCTCATTCTGACAACACCTTGGTCCCTGTTGGCAGAAGTCCAAGACGAAACGGCACTAGACATCCAGGTTCGAGAAATTGCCAAAACGCTACGCTGTACGGTGTGCCAAACGGAAAACATTTGGGAATCGGGCGCTCCACTGGCTCAACAAATGCGTGACGTGGTACGAGAACGATTGAAAATGGGGCATAGCCCAGAGGATATCAAAGAATATTTCCTCAGCCGATATGGGGATTATATTATGATGCAACCCCCTAAACATGGCGTGAATTGGCTTCTCTGGGTGGGGCCCTTCATTCTGTTGCTAGGAGGAGGACTCCTCCTCTATAAAGAAGTGATTGGTTGGGTTCGTCGTACCCCAACCCCTTCAACCACCCCGCCACCACCTTTAGACGAACAGGCTCGCCAACGCCTAGACCGCGAATTGGAATCGTAAGCACCTCTTCCCTGACATGCCTCCGATCATTGCCTTTCTCACCCCGCTTCTCATCGTCCTCGGCATTGTGCTATTTGCCCTGACCCTTCCCTTTTGGCGAAGAGACCCTTCCCCCATTTCCTTTGGATTAGACGATAACCAGGAACAAGAATATGCCGATCTTCAGGTCGAACGTGGCGTCCTCAATCAATCATTACAAGAATTGGAGATGGAACGCGCGCAGGGGCGGATGGAACCAGCCGACTATGAACGTCTCAAAGCCACAGACGAACATCGGCTGCTTCACATCTTAGATCGTTTAGAGGTACTCAAAGAAGGGCGAGAGGGTGATGGGAGCCATACTCAGGATGCTGCTCCGCAACGAAAAGGCTGGGTTCCAGCTATCGCATCGGCCTTAGTGGTCTTACTCGCCTCCATCGGCATCTATAGCGCCTTACAAATTCAAGCCGCCCAAAAACTCATGGCCGTCGAAGCTCAAATGGGAGGCGGCCCCAATCCCATGGAAATGGTAGCAAAGCTAGAAACCCGGTTGAAAGAAAACCCAGATGACTTGCAGGGACAAATTATGGCCGGGCGTTCCTACCAAGCATTAGGACGCGCAACCGAGGCCCAGAAGGCGTGGGCCAAAGTCTTAGAGTTAGACCCCAAACAACATGAAGCACGATATAACTATGGTGTCCTGCTCATAGATTCGCGGAAGATCGATGACCCAAAGATCTTTCAGGAAGCACTCAAACATTTTGATATGGTTCTAGCCGACCTACCCAATCAACCAGCAGTCAATTGGTATCGAGGCATTGCCCTTTGGTATTTAGACCGGAAACAAGAAACAGATGAGGCCTGGTCGCTCGCCGCACAAAATATGGAACCCGGAAGCCAAGACCTCGCCTTCGTCAAAGAATCCCTCACCAAACTCCGTGCCGGCCAAGCCCCCTTTTAACCAGAAAATCTCTTAGCCACAGCGGTTCTCCAAACTAAAAATCCCTCCTTACCTCTCTATCTGTCATACCCGCAGTCTGTAGCGGGTATCCATCTGAAAAATAACCATAAGATGGATTCCTACTTAAACCTTGTAGGAATGACAACAAGAAAGGCGGCCCGGGCGTTTGCCCGAGCCGCCTAAGAATAACCAACTGGCAACTATGCTGCAGTAGGTTGCAGGTTCAC
>CP070628.1:410585-419145 GCA_020355985.1 Nitrospirota bacterium
CCTCCAGGTTTTTCTTTCCTCTGCTCATTCGAGCTGAGGTTTACATCATTCCGCCCATACCGCCCATGCCACCCATACCATGATCGTGGCCACCACCCATTGGAGCCTCTTTCTTTTCCTCAGGAATGTCCGTGACCATGACCTCAGTCGTCAGCATCAGCCCTGACACACTTGAAGCATTTTGTAGCGCACATCGAGCCACTTTAGTGGGATCGATCACGCCGGCTTCAACCATGTCCACGTATTCGCTAGTACCGGCATTGTAGCCACGATTTGCGGATTCGGCTTTTACTTTCTCAACAATGATAGAGCCTTCAGCCCCGGCATTGACCGAGATTTGCCGAATTGGCTCTTCCAAAGCTCGCCGAACAATATTCACTCCAACCTGTTGATCATGGTTGAGTTGTAATTTTTCTAGAGCAGGAATACAGCGAAGCAAGGCTACCCCTCCTCCTGGGACAATGCCTTCTTCCACTGCGGCTTTTGTGGCATGAAGGGCGTCTTCGACGCGAGCTTTCTTTTCTTTCATTTCAGTTTCAGTGGCGGCACCGACATTGATGACAGCCACACCACCAATCATTTTCGCTAATCGTTCTTGCAATTTCTCACGATCGTATTCAGACGTGGTTTCTTCAACTTGTGTCTTAATTTGTTTCACGCGGCCTTCAATCCGTTTAGGATCGCCAGCACCTTCCACAATCGTGGTATTGTCTTTGTCGATATTCACCCGCTTGGCTCGGCCTAAGTCAGTGAGCTTCACCGTCTCAAGCTTTAAGCCAACTTCATCAGAAATCACTTGGCCACCGGTTAATGTAGCAATATCCTCCAACATGGCTTTTCGCCGGTCACCAAAGCCAGGGGCTTTGACTGCCGCCACGTTCAAAGTGCCCCGCAATTTATTGACGACCAAGGTTGCCAAGGCTTCGCCCTCAACATCCTCAGCAATGATAACGAGCGGTTTCCCCATTTTTGCGACTTGCTCCAGGATGGCAAGCAGGTCTTTCATGGCACTCACCTTTTTTTCAACAATAAGGAGAAATGCATCTTCCATCGTGGCTTCCATACGATCAGCATTCGTCACAAAGTACGGGGAAATATACCCACGATCGAATTGCATACCTTCAACCACATCCAAGGAAGTGGACATGGACTTGGCTTCTTCCACCGTGATCACGCCATCTTTCCCAACTTTGTCCATAGCTTCGGCGATCAGGTCACCAATAGTATGGTCATTGTTAGCCGAAATCGACCCAATTTGCGAGATCTCTTTTTTGGATTGACAGGGTTTGCTGACTTTTTTGAGTTCCTCAATGACGGCTTCAACCGCTTGATCGATCCCTCGCTTGATTTCCATGGGATTGCCGCCGGCCGTAATATTTTTTACTCCTTCTCGGTAAATAGCTTGAGCCAAAACTGTGGCTGTGGTGGTCCCGTCACCGGCCACATCACTGGTCTTGCTAGCCACTTCCTTTACAAGTTGGGCACCCATATTTTCATAGGGCTCACCTAATTCGATTTCTTTAGCGACCGTCACACCGTCTTTCGTAATGGTTGGAGCACCAAATTTCTTATCCAAAATTGCGTTGCGGCCCTTGGGTCCCAACGTGGTTTTGACCGCATCAGCCAATTTATTCACACCTCGAAGAATCGAAGCGCGAGCTTGTTCACTGTATTGTAACTGCTTAGACATACATGCCCTCCTTAGAAATCATCTGTAATATGGATATCAATTGAACCGTTTCTCAATCAATCTCGGCAGGATTAGTTTACGAACACACCCAAAATATCTTCTTCTTTCAAAATCAGACAGTCATCATTTTCAATTTTAATTTTGGTACCTGAATATTTGTCGAACAAAACTTGATCGCCGACTTTCACATTTTCTACATCAGCTCCAGCGGCTTCAATCGTGCCACGTTGGGGTTTTTCCCGAGCGGAATCTGGCACATAAATGCCTCCAGCAGTCCGTTCTAATTCTTCGGTATAAGTCACGAAGACCCGATCGCCAAGAGGGCGAAACCCTTTTGCACTGCTTCCTTCTTCTTTAGCTTCCTTTTTTTCTTTCGTGGCTGCCATGCTTACCTCCTTCAATTGTTTATGCCCAAGTGAATTGAAAAATTTTGTGGAATTGAAATGATCATCTGTTAATCGGCTAGAGCCCCCCGAATGAATTGACTCAATGGGTGGGCTTGTAAACGTCAACTGAACCGCAAGATAAGTCGATAAGAAATGAAGTCAAGAGGGGAATGGGAGTTTTTTAAAGGGAGACGAGCAGAAGATCAAAAACAAGATATTTAATTAGATAGCCAAGGACGTGGTTTTCGGTGAAAAATCCTAAAAATAGGTATTAACAACTAAATGTTTATTGCCTGAGCAGTTCAAAGTCGAGGATTTCTTTTTTCATAAACTCCCGTAATTTCTTAATAATTTTTGCCTCAATCTGACGACTTCGCTCTTTAGTAATCGAATATTTTTTCCCTAAATCTTCCAGGGTTACAGGAGTCTCAGACAACATTCTGTTTCGCAGTATATCCTCTTCACGTTCAGTCAGCGTGCTGGCAAACTCCGCAAGCTTTTTCCGAAAAAGAAGCCGGAGTTGGGTATTGGCTAGTTGATCATCAACAGGGGTTTGTATGGCAGGAAGCAAATCATGAAACGTCCCTTCCCCATCTTCTGTCATCGGTTGGTCCAATGACAGTTCCCAACTGCCCAGGCGTTGATCCATTTCCACCACATCTCGCTCCCTGACATTCAGACGATCGGCCAATAGTTTGGGGTCAGGGATATAACCTTGCCGTTCAAGCTTGGCTTTTTCCCTGCGCAAGTTATAAAACAAGCGCCTCTGTTCTTGCGTAGTGCCAATTTTGACCAATCGAAAATTATTCAGGAGATATCGCAAGATAAACGCCCGAACCCACCAGGCAGCATAGGCATAGAAACGAACATTTTTTGTGGGGTCGAATTTCTTCATGGCCTGTAGTAAGCCAACATTGCCTTCTTGAATAAGATCCATTTGGTCCAGACCCGCAAGACCATATTCCGAAGCAATTTTCACGCACACTCGCAAGTTCGCTAAAATGAGTTTCATGGCGGCTTCGCGTGTGCCGAGTTTTTGATATTCGTGAAAAAGTTGAAGCTCTTCCTCTTTAGAGAGAAAGGGGTAACGTCTGACTTCTGCGAGGTAACGACTTAATGTGGTTGTGGGGCTCAGAGCCGTGGACATGGCCTCCCACGTTGCGGCATCCTTCGCCTGAGGCTCTCCCGGTTCTTGTTGATCTTCATCATGCGAGATACCAACTGGCAATAATTCGTCATCCCTGGAGGCAAATTCGTCAACAGAATCAACAGAATCTGAAGTATTAACCAGAACGTCGATCACTTTGGGATTGTTTTTCTTTGAAGGTTTCATCCGAATGATTTGTGGATTGTAGGCCCTATTCTTTATCTGAGATTTGCCTATATTGTAATGAATTTGGTGGCCATGACCAAATGATTCTCCCGAAAAGGCTCAATAATAGGCTAAGAATAACCCTGGTGGGGGGCAGAGCCTAACTAGTAGCAATGCCTAAAAGGCTATTTTTATCGTGTGGAAGGCGATCCGGCTTGTATAGTGAATACCTCTGGGGAGGAAATTGGCTTTACCACACAACAAGGAGATTTTGATAAAGGGATGTTGAAAGAAGGATTGCACGCCTTACGAGCAGGTCATTGGCCTACCTTACTGGGAGCATGGTTGCACTTTGAAGTGAGCTTTATGGTTTGGCTCTTAGTTGGAGCCCTTAGCATTGCCATATCCGAAGAATTTGCTCTGTCTGCTTTCGAAAAAGGGGTATTAGTCGGGATACCTTTATTGGGAGGTTCCTTACTTCGAATTGTGATTGGGCCCTTAGGTGACTGGGTCGGAGCAAAAACCGTGGGGCTTGTTATATTGGGGCTTGAAGCCGTGGCGCTTCTGCTTGGCTGGCAATGGGGAACCAATTTCGGAGAAATCTTAATAGTTGGGCTCATACTGGGTATAGCTGGATCCAGCTTTGCTATTGCCCTGCCTTTAGCCAGCCAAGCCTATCCTCCTGCTCATCAAGGACTGGCCATGGGGGTCGCGGCAGTGGGTAATAGTGGGCTGCTGTTGGCGTCTCTTTTTGCCCCTCGCTTAGCTGCCATATTTGGCTGGCATCAGGTCTTTGCTCTGATGTTAGTGCCCGTGCTCGGGACGGCGTGCTTATTTTTCTGGTTGGTACAGCCAGCTTCACCCCCAAGACATATCCACAAGAAACCAGAAACATCCACATATTTCTCACTTCTCTCTCAAGGACTACGCAATACATCGATGTATTGGTTATGTGGGTTATACGCTGTGACCTTTGGTGGTTTTGTGGGCCTTTCGAGTTATCTTCCTATTTTTTTTCATGATCGGTTTCAGATCGATATGGTTGCCGCAGGAACATTGACAGCTCTTGCAGCTCTGGTGGGGAGTGCAGCGCGGCCATTAGGAGGGTTTGTTGCCGATCGATTTGGCGGATTCCTGTTATTGAAGGGACTGTTTGCCCTGGTCATGATTTTGTGTCTGATTTCAGAGCAATTTTCCACAATCGGTTGGGCTTTGGCTATCGTGCTTATGATTATGTTGTGTTTAGGGTTTGGTAATGGCGTTGTGTTTCAAGTGGTGTCCTGTCGTTTCCAAGGAATGATGGGCACGGCATCTGGCTTGATTGGAGCAGCGGGGGGCTTGGGTGGATTTCTATTGCCAACTTGCTTTGGATGGTTAAAAGACTTTACAGGGACATTTTCGGCAGGGTTTTTTGCTTTTGGGCTTGTTTCAGGATTCGCTGCACTTAGTGTTATGATAGTCCAACGTTCAAGCCGATTTGATCACCTGAAGTCTGTTTCGGAAAACTAAGGAAAAACCGATTGCAGCAGATTGCGGAGTGCCTCATTTATGAAAAACAAAAAAAAATCATCCACCGATTCACAATTTCACACCATTCCTGAGGCTTTGCAAGATATTCAAGCTGGGAAGTGTGTCGTTCTGGTTGATGATGAAGATCGGGAAAATGAAGGGGACTTGGTATTAGCGGCTGAGCAAGTGACCCCGGATGCCATAAATTTTATGGCCAAGTACGGGCGTGGACTCATTTGTTTGGCCTTGACCCCAGAGCGTGTTGAGGAGCTCAAGCTTCCTCCACAATCACAGGAAAATACGGCTACGTTCGGAACAGCCTTTACGGTTTCCATTGATGCCGCAAAGAATATCACCACTGGCATTTCAGCTGCCGATCGAGCCACAACTATTAAGCTGGCCGTGACTCCTGGCGCTAAGCCTAACGATTTTGCCAGGCCAGGACATATTTTCCCGCTCAAAGCACACAAGGGTGGGGTTCTCAGGCGGGCTGGCCAAACAGAGGGATCGGTGGATCTGGCTCGATTAGCTGGATTACTCCCAGCTGCAGTTATCTGTGAAATTATGAATGATGACGGGACCATGGCCCGTGTACCGCATCTGATGGAATTTGCCAAGCAACACCAATTGAAAATTATTACAGTGAAAGATCTCATTCAATATCGCTTACATCGGGAGACGTTTGTCAAAGAAATGGTCCGAGCCAATCTCCCAACCAATTTGGGCCAATTTGAGGCTGTCGTGTTTGAAAATGAATTGGATTCCGGTACCCATGTTGCGTTGGTAAAGGGCGAAATTGATGCCAGCCCCACAATGGTTCGTGTCCATTCAGGTTGTCTCACAGCTGACGTGTTTGGGTCCTTGCGGTGCGATTGTCGGGAACAGCTCCACCAAGCAATGGGTTTAATTGAGAAAGAAGGCAAAGGTGTACTTTTATATCTTAATCAAGAAGGACGAGGAATTGGCTTGACCAATAAAATCAAGGCATATCATCTCCAGGACAAAGGGAGTGATACCGTCGAAGCTAATCTGCAATTAGGGTTTAAGGCAGATTTGCGGGATTATGGCATTGGAGCCCAAATTTTAGTGAATTTAGGACTCAAAAAAATCCGACTCATTACCAACAACCCTCGAAAAATTGTGGGGATCGAGGGCTATGGCTTAGAGGTCGTGGAACGTGTGCCAATTGAAATTGCGCCGCAAGAATCCAACGTCCATTATTTACGAACAAAAAAAGCCAAATTAGGCCATCTTCTCAATAATGTGTAAGAGGGACTTGCAGTTCCCTGAAGCGCGTGGTACACACTGCTATCTCAGCCCTTCTATAGAAGAAGGTCTCTACGGATTTACCAAACAGTATGCCAGTTTTTGAAGGAAATCTCGATGGAAAGGATTTTTCCATCGGTATTGTTGTCAGTAAGTTTAATGAACCTGTCACAAGTCGATTGTTGGTTGGAGCAAAAGAGGTATTGCATCAGTTGGGGACTGCGGCCGAAAAGATTCAGCAGGTTCGTGTTCCGGGAGTGTTTGAGTTACCCCTAGCCGCTAAAGTGTTAGCCCAGTCGCAACAGATTGATGCAGTGATTTGTTTAGGAGCGGTTATTCGTGGGGAAACCCCTCATTTTGATTACATTAGCGGGGAAACAAGCCGTGGGATCGGATCCGTAGCATTGGAAACTGGAATCCCTGTTATTTTCGGTGTTCTCACAACCAATACGGTTGAACAGGCGATGGAACGGTCTGCCTCATCAGAACGCAATAAAGGAGCGGATGCGGCTCGTACAGCGATTGAAATGGTTTCTTTACTGAAGCAATTACATAAAGCCAACGTTCGGCACACTGGGTTTTTACGTTAACGCCGATTCATGACCATGACGATTCCATCAGACGTTCCCCAGACCTCTTTAACAAAGGGAGGGTCGTCTCGCCGACTGGCCAGACAACTGGCCTTACAACTGCTGTTTCAACAAGAATTTCAAACGAAACAAGCAGTTTGGGAGGAGAAATTTTGGGATAAGCAATCGGCATCCGCAACGGTTCGGGCCTTTGCTACAAGCTTGCTTCAAGGTGTGAAAGATCATCAGTCAGATATTGATTATCTCATTCAGAAATTTGCGGTGGATTGGTCGATTAAGCGGATGCCGGTGGTGGACAGAAATATTCTTCGATGTGCCATTTACGAACTGTTATGGGAGCCGGATATCCCAGCTGCGGTAACGATGAACGAAGCCATTGAACTGGCTAAACGCTTTGCGGATGATGAAGCTCAGCGTTTTGTGAATGGAATATTAGATCATATCCTACGTGATGACCAACGTCTGACTGAAAAACGCAATCAAATAAAAATGCAATCTGCTCAACCTAAAACATCCCAATAATAGCCTTCCTCCGATAGCGCCTTTAGCCTATGATTGATCGTTACACGCTACCACGCATGGGTTCCATTTGGACCCAACAACGGAAATATGAATGTTGGCTTGAAGTGGAATTGGCTGCCTGTCAGGCCATGGAACAAATGGGCCAAGTTCCTCAGGGAATCGCGAAGCGCATCCGAAAAAAGGTCTCTATTAACGCTTCCCGAATTGCCGCTATTGAACAAATCACCAAACATGATGTTATTGCTTTTTTGGAATCTGTTGCCGAGCAAGCAGGAAAAGATGCACGCTTCCTTCATGCCGGTCTCACTTCATCTGATATTTTGGATACGGCTTTGGCATTGCAAATGGTGGAAGCGTCTACTTTGCTCATGGACGATATCGAAGCATTATTGCATGCATTGAGAGAATTGGCATTTTCTCATCAAGAAACGTTGACCGTCGGACGTTCACATGGAATTCATGGTGAACCGATCACTTTTGGGTGGAAGGTGGCCATTTGGTATCAAGAATTTGAACGCCAACAACACCGTCTAAAAGGCGCGATTGCGGATATTGCGGTTGGTAAGTTATCAGGGGCCATGGGTACATTTGCCCATTTGTCTCCCTCTATAGAAAAAACCGTTTGTCATCAATTAGGATTGAAGCCGGCACCCATTTCCAATCAGGTCATTCAGCGTGATCGTCATGCGGCCTTCCTCTCGGTCTTGGCCCTCATTGCCGCCAGCATTGAAAAGGTGGCAACAGAGATTCGACATTTGCAACGTACGGAGGTGCTAGAAGTCGAAGAATATTTTGAGGCAGGGCAAAAGGGATCTTCAGCCATGCCGCACAAACGTAACCCCATTGCTTCAGAAAACCTCTGTGGTCTGGCTCGGGTTGTTCGAAGCAATAGTCTGGCAGCCATGGAAAATGTGGCGCTATGGCATGAACGGGATATCAGTCATTCATCCGTTGAGCGAATTATTATTCCCGATAGCACCATTTTATTGGATTATATGTTGGTCCGTATAACCAAGGTGTTATCCAAATTGGTGGTCTATCCCCAAAACATGATGAAGACCTTAAATCGGACCGGTGGGTTGATCTTTTCTCAACGACTCTTGTTAGCCCTCATTCATAAGGGTGCCGTCCGAAAAGAAGCCTACGAGCGAGTACAAAAACATGCCATGACGGCATGGGACAATCAAGAAAACTTTCAAGCACTGATTGAACGTGATCCTTTTATCGCCAAACATTTATCAACTAAAGAAATTTCAACTTGCTTTAATCCTAAAGCCTATATACG
>CP070628.1:419245-423463 GCA_020355985.1 Nitrospirota bacterium
ACAGTGAGGGCTGTAAACATGGTAATAATCATTCCGCTGTAAACAATCAGTTGTTCAAAGGTTCCAGAAAGCACCAATACCGTCACCCACAGGCTTTGCAGAAGAATAGAACGCACTGGAGCTCCAGCCTGGTCTTTCTTCCCCGAAAAAAAGGTAGGAAGAAAGCCGTCCAGGGCCATCGCATAGTAGACCCGCGGTCCCGTCCACACCATGGCACTCACCGCGCCCGCTATCGACACGCACAACATGATGGTCACAAAATTTGCCGCGAGAGGACCAAACATCTCCACCGCGGCTTTTTCTGCCACAGGCATCAAAGGAGGTGCCGCCAGGATGTGCAATGGTAATGCATAAAAATACACGAGGTTGAGAACCCCATATAAGGCCCCAACGAAGAGGGTGCCTCCTATCATCGTCAGCGGAATGGAGCGGGTTGGATTCATGATTTCTCCGGCAATGTATCCAGCGGCATTCCATCCTGAATAAGCATAGGTGACAAAGATAAACGCCACGACCAAGGTTCCTAGTCCCGCATGAGATTTTTGAGAAGTGCTCGCCAAATGCTGCCAATTCCCATCCCCAATCGTGAACGCCCCCACGACAAGAAACGCAATAGCGCCGACCTTTAAAATAGTGAGAACCTGTTGAAGAAATCCTCCCGCTCCAACCCCTGCCACATGAACTGCGGTTAGACTCCAGATCAGTGCCAAGGCAATCCCTTTGGCTTGAAGAGTGGAATCGCCCGCACCGGGCACCAGTTGGAGCACATAGGCTGAAAATCCCATGACTCCGGCGGCAATAGCAGCGCCAAAGCCAACTGTAAATGCGGCCCACCCGCTCAAAAAAGCGACAAAAGGGTGATACGCTTCACGAAGATAGATGTAGTCGCCTCCCACCAATGGGAAGGCCGCCCCCAACTCGCTGTAACACATGGCCCCTATCAGGGCCAATAAAGCTCCCCCACCCCACAGGGCTAAAATAAGCCATGGATCACCCACGTCCCGAGCCATAAAACCAGTGGTGGTGAAAATCCCCGTTCCCACTACACTACTGATCAACACACATATGGCGGTAAACCCGCTTATCCGACGCGAACTTTTCAAGGAGTCAGTCTGCTTGGAAATACCCTCCGTCAAGTTCTTATCCAATAAGGAACCTGTAATTTCAGCTGACGAATTTTCATGTTAAACCCTCTCCATACGAGCTCTTGTGCAAAATCAAGATCCCTCTTGGTACTCTCGGCATTGATCACCCAGAATCTTCATCCGCATCGGAGCCCTGCCCAGCTTTTGTTATTGGGCATTTCAACCCCCTCCGGCCGTCATGCCCGACATGAGTCATCGGGCATCCATCTTGGATTCCTTTCAGATTGATCCCCGCTAACCGCCGGCGGGGATGACAAAAGAGAAGGATGAACACCTGCTAAAAACTTGCGAAACTGACGAACCGCAATAACAGAAGAGAAAATCGCACAGTCCCTTCATTGATTTCCCCTACTCGCGGAGCTGTTCAAAAAGGCCCGTCCAGCAAGGCCACAGGCAATTTGGCGGCCGGAGCGTACACGGAGTACGTGAGCACGACAAAGGGCCGAGAATGCAGCTGGCGAACTTTTTCAACAGCTCCATTCAACATATCCCGAATTGCCCTTTGGCTAAGGCATTGCAAAATTTTTCCATGTCAACCAGTTCATTCTTGATGAGATCCTGAACCTCCCCGGAAATCCGTTTCAAGGAATACCCTTTTTTCAAACTCAGCTGGGTGGAAACAACCAAAGGACGGTTGATAGACTGACCGATTCTACTCACCATCCATACCGTCACGCTGCGAACACCACCGATCTCCGCATGAATGCGCATCGCCAATTCATGGGCCAGAACATTATAAATTTTCCCAACATGACTCACCGGGTTTTTCCCGGCCGCCGCCTCAACACTCATGGGTCGATTCAAGGAAATAAGTCCACAGACTCTATTCCCACGTCCCACTTGTCCAGAATCCCCTTGTTCTGCAGAGGTTCCCAAAAGTGTGAGATACATCCCCTTCAATCCTTGTTTGGCTCGATCAAGGGCATTCAAGGTTACTTGAACCCGTTTACACCCATGAGACTGCTTGTGAATATATTTCTGTAAATGGAGAAGGCTTTTTTCTTTGGCCTCAAAATAGTGTTTTTCGGAGTTAATCCTTTTGGCCAAAAAAGGCATAGCAACGGTCAAGGAGAGATTGCGATCCATGCGGACCCCCATCACTTTGACGTCTTCTCCGGTTTCAGGATGTTCCTGTTTGAAGCCTGGACTATTTAAATAGTTTTCGACACCAAGCACTAATTGTTCAGTCGGAGTGAGCGGGGCGTATCCCACACCGGCAGACGTATCGTTGGCGGGCAACAGTCCAGACCCCCGTTCAAAAATGGCCCCAAGCTCGACTGACGTGGGTTGCAATTCCATTTGATAGCTCATGTGGGTATCGGGGTTAACATGAGGCAAATTGCTCTTGAGCCAGTTTTGCGCAGCCTCAAGCGCCACTTCGGAAACGGGGATGGCTTTTCTGCCTACACCGAAAGAAGCCCGACCACCAAGAATCAGACGCATGGGTTGGATGACTCGGCCCTTCCCCAGTTGCAACTTCACCTGACCCGCAACCAACATGCACTTATCAACATTATGGTGCAAGATTCGCCCAAAGGTATTTTGGTAAGCCTGAGAGAGTTGAAGCGAAATCGATTCTGCTATGGCATCACAGATCGTATCCGGATGCCCTTTGCCTTTTCGTTCAACGATCTCAAGAGGCTGTGCCTCAATCTGAGGACCGGGACTCTGATCGATCCCAATATGTGTCTTCATAGGTACCTAATAACGAGGAACGTTTTTTTCTAACCCTCTTCCCGCCTCAAGACACTCGTAACATTACAACCACCAATATGACCCGCCGTAGGGGCCACAATAGGGATAACCATATGGATAGAGGCGAAGTACCCGATACCTTGAGATGTGAGGCCAAACCCTTAAATGTTTAATCACAAGGGTGGGGAAGTCATAGGTCGTTTCATCCAAAGGTAAGGTCACCATCCCGGAGACTTCTCCGACTACAGTCACCCTGGTACCTAAGGGGAGAGTCGCAGGATCTAAAAATTCTTCCTGAAGAGCCAGAAACCGCCCTTTGGACTTTTGGAGAGACTCAACCGGTTCCATCTGACGATTCAACGGAAGTTGAAGCACCTCTATTTGCGTGCCATGTTTAAGACGTTTTGCAGAAAGAACCTGACCGCCAATGACAAGAATTTGCCCTTTGTGCTCCAGGGGGGCTTCGAGCAATTGGGAAAAGGAAATGTCTCGATTGACTTGCTCTTCCAAATCCTTGGGCACAACCTGAACACCAGAACAGCCAGCCATGAACACGAAGTAGACTCCAAGCACCATGAAAAAGAATACGTTATCCTGTTTCATTTCATACCTTGCATGCATACATCCTCTTGCTGGAAGGGTTCAAGAATCTCCAGCTTCAGGATGGATACATCTTTTTTAAACGTTGTGCAGACATTCATTTCAGGGAGCCGTAATCTCACTGGACTTTTCTCGCAAGGTGGTGACGAGATCCTCATAAGAGGAGCGATGGATGATTCGAGTGAATTGACTACGATAGTTCTTCACCAAACTCACCCCATTGACGACCACATCATATACACGCCAATTGCCACCCTTTAATATAAGCCGGTAATCTAAAGAAATTACGTTCTTGGCAGAATTCATGCTGGTTTGCACTTCTGCATAGCCGCCTTTTAAACGCTCCTTGAGGTAGTTAACGGTTTCTCCTGAATAATTTTCAATTTTCCCAGCATAGGTATTGGAAAGAAGTTTTCGAAACAAGGTGACAAATTCGTGATGCTCACTTGCATTCCGGCTTTTCCAATGCACCGCCAAAGAACGTTTGGCCATTTCCTCAAAATCGAATTGTTTGCCGATTGTCTCCTCGAGTAACTGCCGACGATGAGTTGCCTGGCCAGGGACTTTCAACTTTTCATCGGTCACCAGTTGAATAACCTCGTCAATCGTATTTTGGACTACGACAGTTGGGGCTTCCACACCCAAGACCACACACACCCATATGAGAAAGACAAGAGAAAGGGTACTCCCTCCGCCTATCACCCTTTTAGTGAGAATCGTCGAGACCACCCGAATTTCTCTTCTTCTATGCTCACCGAAATGAATTGAGCCCCTCCTA
>CP070628.1:423563-426690 GCA_020355985.1 Nitrospirota bacterium
AGATGCCGGGAAAAATGTTCATGATGAAGGCGCCGAAGGCAGTCACGTGGATTTAAATCGAGCGGGGACGCCCTTATTAGAAATTGTGACGGAACCGGACCTTCATTCATCAGAGGAAGTTGATGCCTATTTGAAGACCTTACGGGAACTGTTGGTCTATTTGGACGTTTGCGATGGGAATATGGAGCAAGGTAGTTTTCGGTGTGAGCCGAATGTCTCGCTTCGGCCTCTAGGGCAAGACACACTAGGGACAAAGGTGGAATTAAAAAATATTAATTCGTTTCGTTTTGCAAAGGATGCCTTAGAATATGAAATACGTCGTCAAGAAGAACTTCTGAGGGAAGGCGGCGCGGTGCAGCAGGAGACACGGCTATGGGATGTCAATAAAGGTCAGACCGCCGTGATGCGAAGCAAAGAGGCGGCTCATGATTATCGCTATTTCCCTGATCCTGATCTATTGCCCGTCACCATCGATTCCGAGTGGATGGAAGAACTCCGTCACACGATACCTGAATTGCCTTCCTCACGTCTGCGACGATTTGTGCAGGACTATCAATTATCTGAATATGATGCTGGTATTTTGACGGATTCCAAGGGGTTGGCTGATTACTTTGAAGCTTGTGTGAAATGCTTCCCTCATCCCAAAACCGTGAGTAATTGGGTGACGGGAGAACTTCTTCGCGAACTCAATAACTCTGACATTTCAGCTGAAGATTCTCCTGTACGTCCAGAACGATTAGCCGACCTTTTGCAATTGGTCGATTCGGGAACAGTGAGCTTGAAAGTCGCTCGGGAATTATTCCCCGAACTGTATGTAACGGGAATGACGCCCGAACAATTGGTGAAAGAAAAAGGGTTGGTTCAAGTATCCGATGAAGGACAATTAACCGTCCTCATTAAGGAGGTCTTGGCCCAACACCCTGCTCAAGTGGAGCAATATCTTGGAGGCAAAGAGGCTGTGTTAGGTTTTTTAGTCGGTCAAGTGATGAAAGCTTCACAAGGAACAGCTAATCCTGGAAAAGTGAATAAGTTATTGAAACATTCACTAGGATCTTGATCTAAGGCCTCTTTCGGAGTACACATAAGTGATAGACGTAGAAATCAGAAGGAGTAGGAATTAACGTATGAGTGCCATACAAAATTTGACGGCCCGTATGATTCTCGATTCTCGTGGAAATCCCACGGTGGAAGTTGATGTTCGATTAACAAGTGGAATGCTCGGTCGTGCGGCTGTTCCATCAGGTGCTTCAACGGGAACCCGGGAAGCATTAGAGCTTCGGGATGGTGATAAAAAACGATGGATGGGTAAAGGTGTCACGAAAGCCGTCATGGGGATTCATAAACACATGGTCTCGGCATTGCGCGGGATGGACGCACAGGATCAGGCAGGTGTGGATGCGCGGCTCATTCAATTAGATGGAACCAAAGGGAAAACCCGGCTTGGAGCCAACGCCACGCTGGGTGTTTCGCTAGCTGTCGCACGCGCTGCTGCACAAGAATTAGGATTGCCCCTCTTCCGGTATCTTGGTGGCGTATCTGCCAGAGAGCTGCCGGTTCCCATGATGAATATTATTAACGGTGGGGCGCATGCGGATAATGGGTTGGATATCCAAGAATTTATGATCATGCCTGTAGGTGCAAAGAGTTTTCATGAAGCGTTACGAATGGGCACCGAAATTTTTCACCATCTGAAGGCTCTGCTTAAATCCAAAGGTTTAAGTACTGCGGTAGGGGATGAAGGAGGATTTGCTCCAGCCGTTCGTTCCAATGAAGAGGCACTCGACAGTATTCTGCAGGCCATTGAAAAGGCGGGATATAAGCCTGGACGCGATGTAGCATTAGCCTTGGATGCTGCCGCAAGTGAATTTTTTAAAAACAAAACCTATTACCTTCGATCTGGTTCCTCCATTCAAAAAAAATCTTCATCGGATATGGTGGAGTATTACGCACAATTGATCAAACACTATCCCATTGTGTCGATTGAAGATGGATTGGATGAAAGCGATTGGAAGGGCTGGCGTTTGTTAACCGAGCAATTGGGTGATCGTGTTCAACTGGTTGGGGATGATTTGTTTGTGACAAATATTGAATTTTTAGGGCGTGGGATTCGCCAGGGAATTGGCAATGCCATCTTGATTAAAGTCAATCAAATTGGAACCTTGACCGAAACGATTGAAGCCATGCGCATGGCTCAACAGGTCGGTTATGGGGTGATTGTTTCACATCGATCGGGGGAGACCGAAGACACCACCATTGCGGATTTGGCCGTGGGTTTAAATGCCGGACAGATTAAAACGGGCTCATTATCGCGGACCGATCGATTAGCGAAATATAATCAATTGCTTCGAATTGAAGAAATCATGGGTAAAGCCGCCGTTTTTCGTGGCCAAAATGTTCTACCCCTACAATCCAAATTCTAACGAATGCGACCCAATAGTAAAAAACATGAATCACGAGGATTTTGGGGGGACCTCTTTGAGCGGCTTCCGATTGTTGGAGCCTTTTTGATCATGAGCTTGCTGGCGGGAACGATGTTTTTTAATGCCGATGGTTTGCCATTATACTTTCAGGTTCGAGAGAATCGTCAAAATTTAGTGAAACAGATTCAACAATTGGAATACATCAATGCCTCCATGCAAAAAGATATTGTGCGAATTCAACAGGATCCCCAGCGCTTAGAAGAGTTAGCCCGCAATCGATTGGGCATGGTTAGGCCAGGCGAAACAGTCTATCAGTTTGTGGAGCCTGTTCCTTCCTCTATTACCGCTAGGCCTTAGTACTCGCGTTGCCTTCCCTCATCTTTTATTCCAAGTGCATTTCAAGTAGGGCCTACCGTTTCGAATATTCTTTTATGTATCAGTTATGAAGTCTGGACAACTTGCGATTCTTGGTCGTCCTAATGTGGGAAAGTCCACATTATTGAATGCCTTAGTGCGAGAAAAAATTGCAATTGTTTCCGATAAACCTCAGACAACGCGAATGCCAATTTTAGGGGTAGGCCATTATCCTGAAGGGCAGCTCGTGCTGGTCGATACGCCTGGTCTCCACACCCCCCATCATCGACTCAATGCTCAAATGGTGCAAGCCGCGTTAGGTATTTTGACAGATTCTGATGTGGTGTATGTCC
>CP070628.1:426790-429999 GCA_020355985.1 Nitrospirota bacterium
AGCTGGCGACTACACACCGAGCGACCTCGCCACCCGTTATGGAGCACGCTTCATGGACGCGCTCAAAACCAAGGCCACGGTGCGAAAACATGTGAATGTCCTGCAGCATCTGGCCGGACACTTCAAAAAGCAACTGAGCAAAATTGAACGGGCCGAGTTACAGGAAACAATTGAGGATTACCATCGGCATCTCACGCCTCTGACGGTTCCTTTGACGCTCATTAAACATTATGTGCGTATTCTGGCTGTTCCGTATTTACTCGATCAGGTGTACCTCAATCCACACCCTAAAGAGCTGATGTTACGCAATCATGTCTAATCAAATTAATCACACGCCGGCCTATCGCATCAAAACCGTGGCCAGCATGACCGGATTGAGTACCCACCTCATCAGAAAATGGGAAGAACGCTACCATTTGGTCCGTCCCCAACGGGGGCCTAATGGTTATCGCACGTTTACGGAAGACGACGTGCAATTTTTACTGTACTTAAAATCGCAACTGACTCATGGTGAAACCATCGGACAGTTGGCTCAAAGCGGTGTCACTCAATTGCGTCAAGCCATGCGAGCCTTCTCCTATAGTTGTTCTGGTATACCCAATCAATTTCAACTTGAGAGTCGAAAGCTTATCGAATCGGCTCAAAATAAGGATTATGATGCCATTCAGAAAACCATTGCCAGTTGGATTCTGCAATTGGGATTAGAGGAAGCCATGGAGGTTATTCTGTTTCCGCTCTTGCGCCTTATCGGTGAACTATGGCATCAGGGAAGAATTTCTATTTCAGCCGAAAACAGTATGAGCCGGATCGTTCGTCAACAGCTAATCAACGCCTTAGGAAAAAATCTCTCTGCTGGCCCGGAGCGAGCTTTAATCGCCTGCGTGCCAGGAGATAACCATGAAATCGCGCCACTCACCGCCACGCTTCTTCTTCAAAAACGTGGATGGCAAGCGACCTATTTAGGGCCGAATGTTTCCTTCGAGGTTCTTCAAGTGGCCTTGCGTCGAAGGCACGCTGACCTTATGATCATTGCCAGTACGACAGAACCGGACGTTCAGACAGGTCGGTCCTGGATAGAGACCATGGCGCATACCTTTCAACCACAATGTCGGGTCATAGCAGGAGGAGCGGGGTTTCGTGCCTTTTCTGCCCTTCTTGCTCAATATGGTATTACGTACTTGAAGCAGGTGAAAGAGGTTATGGGCTTAGATCCCACAACCTCGCCATCCTCTAACCTAGGAATGTTAACAAGATCATGATTGCATTTTTATTATTCATTATGAGCAGTATAAGGAGCACACAATAATGTCAGATCTCAAAAAGGGTATTATTCTTGTTGGTCATGGAGGCATTCCCAAAGGATATCCAGCGGATCTCGTCAGTAAGCTGAAACGATTGGAAGCCCAACGCCGAGCAGCCGGCCAACCCATGTCCGCAGAAGAATTAGAATTGGATACGAAAATCCGGACGTGGCCTCGAACACCGGAAACCGATCCCTATCAGGCCGGGCTGGAAGCCTTAGGAGCACAGATGAAACCCATGGTGAATGGTGCGCTCTTTGCCTTAGCCTATAATGAGTTTTGTGGCCCGACGCTGCAGGAAGCGGTGGAAGATCTTATCAAACAAGGTGCGCAATCTATTACGATCGTATCTACGATGTTCACACCAGGTGGTTCACATTCTGAATACGAAATTCCAGAAGAGTTAGCAGAGCTCCGCACACAGCATCCCGGTGTGGCGCTCAACTATGCCTGGCCCTACAATCTGACCAAGGTTTCGAAAATGCTCATCGAGCATATTGAACAGTTTTCTTAATCCTGACAAAAAGCGATTCGAGACTTATACCAATTAAAATGGATAAAAAGAGATTACATTCTTCATGGCTACACCTCCATCTAAAAAGAAAAACAGCAAAAAAGGAATTCGGGCTAAAAATTCGAAACTAGACCACATCCACCATGTCGCCATTCCAGTGCCAAACATTGCCAAGGCACTCGAATGGTACACCTCTCGGTTTAACTGTCATGTGGAATACGTGGATGAGACTTGGGCTCTGCTACAATTTGCCAATTCCAAGTTAGCGCTGGTTCTCCCCCACGAACATCCCTCCCACTTTGCTCTTACTCGGCCGGACGCCAACAAATTTGGAGACTTGGTGACACACCGTGACGGACTCCATTCCGTCTATATTACCGATGCCTTCGGCAATTCAATTGAAATCTTGGAAGAACACTAAATGTGGCCTCTCCAGAGGCCACACACAAACCCTCCCGTCTAGGGTAACCCTCAATCCCTTTGATGATCATGAATGAAGACGTACTGATAATTGGTGCGGGTCTTGCCGGGCTCTCTTGCGCACGCGAGCTAGAGAAGGATGGAATTTCTTATCTGCTCTTGGAAGCATCGGATGCCGTCGGCGGTCGAGTTCGCACCGATCACGTGAAAGGGTTTCTTCTGGACCGAGGGTTTCAGGTTTTTTCTACAGCGTATCCCGAGGCCAAACGAATGCTGGATTACCAGGCACTCAAGCTCCAGCATTTTTCCCCTGGTGCGATTATTCGATTTGGAGGAAAATGGCACCGCATGTTGGACCCCTTTCGTCAGCCTTTTTCTGCACTCCAATCACTGTTGATTCCAATCGGAACATTTTCAGACAAATTGCGAGTCGCCAGATTCCGCCACAAAGCCCTCTCCGGCTCGATACCCGATGTTTTTACCCGACCGGAAACTTCAACACTCCAATACCTGAAGAATTGGGGATTTTCTGCCTCTATGATCGAAGGGTTTTTTCGACCATTCCTTGGTGGAGTGTTTTTGGATGCGGAATTGAAGACGTCCAGTCGGATGGCTGAATTTATTTTTCGGATATTTGCATCCGGAAACATTTCACTCCCCGCTGAGGGGATGGGAGCCATCTCACAACAACTAGGCTCGCTTCTTCCGAAAAAAAAGATTCGAACACAAGCCAGAGTAACCTCCATTCACAAGTCAACAGTGACATTGGAATCAGGTGAATCCCTTTCCGCTCAGGGTATTGTCGTGGCCACCGAAGGCCCAACTACGGGGGAGCTTCTTCCCTCGCTCACTCCACCGCCCTATCGTCGTGTCGCCAACCTTTACTTTGCGGCGCCCGAACCGCCCTTCACGGGACCCTATCTCTTATTGAATGGAGAAGGAGTTGGCCCCATTAATAATCTCTGCATTCTCTC
>CP070628.1:430099-435568 GCA_020355985.1 Nitrospirota bacterium
CCCTCAACGGTTTTTCCTCCGG
Source organism: Nitrospirota bacterium (assembly GCA_020355985.1). The sequence continues at coordinate 430,122 of CP070628.1, forward strand.
CTTGCGACGCCCGTTTGATCCCTGCCTGATGCCCCAGACGAATCCGTTGGGGCATAATTCTCTCTAAGGTCTGACCCTGCATCTCATCCGTCGAAATCCCAAACAAATTTTCCGCACCTTTATTCCAAAACATCACCTCCCCTTGACCATTCAGAGAGATGATACCCTCGTCTGTTGATTGCACGACTGAATGTAACTGTTCTTGGCTATCCCGAAGAGCCACTTCTGCCTGTTGACGCTCACGGATTTCGCTTTGTAATGATTGATTAGACTTGACCAATTGAAGATTTAATGTCATCGATGCCACTGTCACGGTGTGGTTGTGTCGTAAGGTGACGAACATTAACGCAACGAACAGCAGGCTCATGCCTCCCATCGCCAAATGTAGCTCATCACCCAGGACAAAGAACCAAACGAGGAGGGGGGTAACGGTAGGAAGAGAATAGGCCAGAAAAGCTCCTTGCAAGGCCGCATACACAGCGGTCCCCCCGGCAATCATGCCTCCTAACACAAAGGCCAAAAAAATCTGATGCAGAATTGAGTTTTCGGGAAAGGACACAACAGCCGTGGCCCCCCAAAGAAAACCCGAGGCAAGGGTCCCCCCAATAAATCTACGACCCCAGCAATGTGAATCCAGCGGCCCTCGAGACGCTTTTTTGAATTGATACCAAAGCACGCGCCATAGCCCATTAAGCAAAACTAGGGTAGACAACCACGCGAGCAACACGCCATGAGAGACCACGTTCCATTGGATATAGGTCAGAATAGGTCCATTGACCAGGGAGGCAATGATTCCAACTGGTGCAAGCGAATAGAGTTGTTCTACCTGCTGCCCATACAAAAGTTCGATTTCTTTTTTATCCAGCATACACCCTCCCCTAGACTTCCAAGAGACCCTCTAATACATCTTGGATTTCCAAAGTCACGTGAACACTCATGGGGGAAGTGTTGCTTAGCTATTGGAACAGTCATACTTTAGAACTCTTGACTATTAATCACAAGGATTTTTTAAGCCTTCTATCCCAGACAGATTTACTTTAGATTAACTGCTCGGGAGCGAACAGCAGGAGAACACCTAACCCCAGCATCACCAATCCACTGATCAACTTGAGCCATCGCCCTTCTCGCTCTTGCAACTTATGGTGGCTCAGTGTGACTACTGCAATCGTGACCATCACGGCATCATCCATGATATAGGCTAGATTGTAGAGACCTAAATAACCATAATACTCCGAAGTCGTCAGACTCTGTTGACTCAGTACTTGCGTGAACATGGCTGGAAATCCTGCTGTACAAACAAATTCAACCATGTTCACTAAAATGGCTAGCACAAGAATCCCAAGCATGGCTTGGCTCAAATGCTCCGCCGCCAAAATTTTTCGGACTCGGGCATAGAGCCCGGGTTTTGCTGATTCAGGAATAGCAAGCGACGGGCCTTGCCCAAAGGCCCAAAATTCCTTCACATTCACCAGACCTATGCCAACCGCTAGTCCTCCCATCATGACTTGGATGATGCGAACATACCCTATGAACAGAAAGACATTGAGCCACGCTGCCATGAACGCAAAATACACAACTCCGCTGACCAAGACGAACGTCCCGGCCAGAAGGAACATCTTACGTCTATCCCGAAGGTTGGCTAGCAATGCCAATAAAAACAGCAACACCCACATTGCACAGGGATTAAAACCATCGAGGAGTCCAAGAAAAAGTGTAAAAAGCGGTAGGCCGAGTTCTGGAAGATTCTGATCACCAAAAAAAGGAATATGAATGATCTTTTTCCCGACATTTTTTTTCGTGGGCGCCGGGGGACAGGGCACCTCCGGTTCAAGCGGGCAGACACCCTTTGAAGGAGTTCCCACATCCGGTGGTGGTCGCCCTAACAATTCTTCTAGTTGCTTTCCGGTAATCTCGGCAGATTGGAACCCCACGACCAACTCTCCTCGCACATAGAAGGCGGGCACACCAAGCTGTGTCATATCAAATTTCGCAGCCAACGTTTTCAATCGAAGCAAAGCCTGAGAATCTTGGCCAATATCGCGAACGGTCACCTTGAGTTGGGGATACCGTTGCTTCAGCTCAGTAAGATAGGTTTTGGCCTTTTCACAATGCGGACACCCTTGGCGAACAAAGACTTCTAGATCACTCTCGACCTGCTCGGGAGCAACGGCAGGCTTTCCGGACAGACCAAGCACCCCCACAACTAGGAAAAACACACACGACAGAACAAAAGGCCAACCGGGTTCCCTTAAATTAGTCGCATTCTGCTTTCCCCCTGGCTTTCGGATGTGAAGGGAAATAGGAACAAGATTGTTTAGTTTGAAAAATTTCATCTAGGAGGTATGCTCGAAAAGTGTATCAGGAATGATATATATTTCACTCAGCCCTGGAAAGTCTGCCCATTCTTAAATTGGAATCACAGTGTCCACATCTAAAAATCCATTCGTCTCTTGCCTGAAATTCTGGCTCCTCCTCGCTCTGTGGACAGGAGGTATGTGCGCCATCGGAACGCCTTCAGCGATAGCCTTGACCATCATCCGTCAGCATATTCCCCCCGGCGAACCTTTCGAATTTGATGGTCTGCACATAAAAGCGGGCCTTGCCCCAAACAATAGCATCGGAGAAGGTAGCCTAGTCGAAGTCTTTCACGCTGCGGCTGATATGTGGGAACAAGCCATCAAGGACGATCATATCGTAACGATCCAATTCGGGTGGTCTCCCCTTCCACTGGGCGGGGGAGTTCACTACGTTCGGTCACAAAGCGGGCCACCCAATAGGGTAACTGAGGCTATCATCTACTTTGATAATAACGGTTCCTCCGTATGGATTCTCGATTCCACTCCATACAAACATTCGGAATACTCTACCCTTGTCGAATGCTATACGGACACCAAGGAAGGCCGGGTCAATTCCGGACGTGTGCTTTCGGGCGCCATCGGCTCACCCAGAGCATTGGACCTTCTGACAATCGCCAAACACGAAATCGGCCATGCTCTTGGATTGTCCACCTGGAATACCCAATGGATCTCGAAGAATGCCGCCAAAGGCATACGTTTAACGTCTCCCCGTCCCTATTCCGGGTTTGTCATTCCCATCGATACTGAAGGACACCTGAGATTGCATGGTGCGTTGATGGACCGCTCTCTTTTACCAGGCCAACGAAAACTGATTTCCGTCATTGACGTGCTCGTCATTGCGGAAATGGGAGAATTCTCTGATCTGAGCCTCAATCCTGATGAGTACAAGGCTGTTACTCCTCCGAAAGATTCAGGCCAGCCAGAAATACACTGCCTATCCGACCACACGCGCAATCATTCTTTCTCAGCTACTCGTGCTTCTGGCGATCTTCTGCAATAAGCCTTCTTAATATTACAACGAATTATCTGGCGGGAGAGATTTTTATTGTCTTGTTTTTCCCGGTTGTGAGAGAGCTGGTGTGCACAAATGTTGCTCAAAAAACTGCCTCACCCGCACCTCATATCGAGGGCCTTCAAGCCCATGGGCAAAGCCATGGTCAGCCCCTGGGACGATCCAAAACGTTGTCTTATCGTGAACGGCATTGGCATAAATAATCTGTGAATGCCCAATAGGGATCTGCGAATCGGCATCCCCGTGAATAATCAGCAAGGGGGTGTTGAGTTCCCGAACAACGTCGACTGGTGCCGCATCACTGACTCGTACGCCAAGGAGGAGTCGGGCATAGAGCTTGGTCATGGCGACAAGGGGCCATTTGGTGAAGCCCGGCAGAAAGAAAAATTGCCGGGCAACGAGTCCCTCCAATGTGGCATAGGGACTATCGGCCACAATGGCTTTCACATCAGGGTGCCGCGTCAGAATGAAGGCGGATGCGCTCATGGAAAACCCCAGCGCCCCGATGCTTTCAGGATTCACATCGCTCCGGCTTTTGACATATTCTACGGCGGCTTGGACATCCAGCGTTTCCAAGAGGCCAGCCGTGGTATAGGATCCCTCACTCTCGCCAAAATACCGGAAATCAAACACCAGAAGATGAAAGCGGGGATGCAAGAAGAGCGCATGCCGAAGGATATTGGCTTTGTCAAAGGGATATCCATGACCCACCAGTATGGTGGCACAGGGGTTCCATGCCATCTCTCCTTGCTGAAGCCCTTCACCCAATACCGTGGCTGCTGGGATAAACCACCCCCGCAAGGTCAATCCATCAGAGGTTGGAAATGAAACCAACTCGTAGTCAAGGCCGTACTTCTTAGGGTCATCATCCGTTTCAAATCTTGGCGGGTGCACACCAAGCAGAAGATTGAATAGGGGTAGGAAAACAATAAACCCAAGAATCCAATACAGCAATTTCCAACTCACAAGGTTTTTCTCCGTAGGAAGGGAAGTCTTTTAAAAGAATCATATAGAGAGACAACTTGAAGTGTCACGAAATTGTGAAAGAAGAGCTTTTTGTAGCTCGATCCACCCGACTCATCATGCCCTTCAAAAAAATCAATGTAAAGGTAAGGAATTTCTCTACCAGATGAACTGCCTTACGGAACAGTTGTAGAATGAATGACTAAGAATAAAAAAAGACTCCCGACCCCTTTTATTTATACATTTTGAAAAGTTCTGGAAACGTGCTACAAACTTCCTGCAGCACATTCTTTAACCACTTCAGTCGAAATATTCCAAGAGAAGACCAGCAAACTTTCTAAACATTCACCAATTTTACCAATCATGAGGAGGTCCCCATGTCCGATTCAGTCCACCTTGCCAAATATTACAAAATGATGGTTCCCCATAAAGCCGGACAAGGAATCAAGCTCTTGGAGCACCTACAACAGTCCAGGGTCAACCTTTTGGCCTTTCTGGCTTTTCCGGAAAAAAACGGAAAAGCCCAAGTCGACTGTGTGCCCGTCGACCCTGCCAAGTTTACGGCCGCCGCCAAAAAGGCCAAATGGAACATCAAAGGTCCCAAAGCCTGTTTTGTCATTGATGATAAGGATCAAGTGGGCGCCTTTATTCCCTATGCCGCGAAACTCGCGAAAGCGAAAATTAACATACGGGCGGCCGCGGCCGTGCGAGGTGGCGGAGGACGCTGCGGGGCCATTTTGTGGGTCAACCAAAAGGATGTGAAAAAAGCTGCCAAAGCACTCGGCGCTAAGTGAGCATTATTGAAGCGTCAGATACGCTTCCGGCGCCAGGCTGGTGGCCAACATCACGCTGTTAATATCACGATGCCCGGTCCAGCTGTAACTCTGTTGATTGATGGGCTCAAGCCAGAAATTCTCGATGATTTCGGTCAGCGAAAGAAATCGTGCGAGTCCTGACAGACTGGCATCTACCTCGTGCTGGTTGGAGAAATTCTCCGGATGTTGTTCGATTGTTCTTTGCATCTTCACAATGGCATGGAGACCGATGGATAGCCCTAACTCGCGAAATGCGAGACGGTAATCAGCCGAAGCATTCAGGGGCCGTCTCCAGACAAA
>CP070628.1:435668-446507 GCA_020355985.1 Nitrospirota bacterium
GACTTGATGTTCCGCTCCAAAATCTTTTAATGCGTCGATGCCTTGAATGGCTAGCATGAGTCCGATGGTGATCGACACGAGTGTGATAATCGGCAAAGCTCGGATGCCGACTTCCATCATTTGTGAGATTATTGGTGAAAGCCGAACCTGCTGTTTTCGATGACCTCCTAGGCAGAGCCAAAAAGCCGATTGGTAGAGCAATGCTGCGCCAATTCCAAGAGAGTCCACCCATTTGGTGGTCACCCGCCCTACGGCTTCAACCTTTTGCAGGAGAGGAGAGAGTGGACGGTCAGAGACCAGCATGAATGGCGCTTTCAATATTCGCATGTATGGCAAATACTTTGTCGAGCCGGGCAAGGGACAACACGCGAACAACGGCTGGGTTTAGGCAGATAAACGCCACCTGAGTTCCATTTTTTTTAGCTCGTTGGAAGGCTTCCACTAGCGTGGCGATGCCGGAACTATCAATATAGGTCACGGCTGCCATATCAATCAGAAGTTTTTCGCTTTGTTCGACTGTCCCAAGCAAGATTTGCCGAGCCTGTGGTGAGGTCTCTAAGTCAATCTCTCCAGTGAGTGTCACAATGTGATACCCCTGTTCTTTACGGATCTGATGCTCCATGTGTGACTCGATTGTTGTGAGGTCTAATGTACGCCTTTGACCATTCGGAGAATATTCCCCCGACCAGTTGGAGATGGTCCGATGGAGACGTGGTCCATCACTTGCCGCATAAAATGACATCCCAATCCGCCAGGACGGATATCTTCGAACGCCCGTGGGATCAAGCAATCGGGGCTAACCGCTAGAGCATGGTCCTCGAGCACGATGACCAATGAATTGCCCTGGAGTTTGATGTGTAGCGTGATAGGGCCATCGCATTCTCCATGGTAGGCATGACGAATAATATTCTGGCACGCTTCATCGATAGCCAGCACAATATCCTCTACTATATCGGAGTGCCAGCCATGATTATTAAGGGACATTCTTGTTATGGTCCGCGTGTGCCTCAGTTCCTTGGCTCGAGCAGGAAACCGATGCTCAAGAATCATATGGTCGTATGCCTGGTGCCCCTGATTGTCCATATTATGAGGTCCACTCGAATGACAATATGGATAAATCATCCTGAGCTTGATTGTTCCCTGCCCAATCCAGGACCGCGTTCACTGTTGAATCGACGCTAACTTGTAGCGATGACCGTTGGCTCATTTCCAACGTTTCTTGGAGGCGGGTTTCACCAAAAAACCCCCCTGACGCATCCTTGGCTTCGAGCACCCCATCCGAATACAAGTACAAACGCCCACCTGGTTGTAATTGGATCGTTCCCTCATCATATTGACTATCTTCAAAGAGACCGATCGGTACATTTCCGATCTCGCATTGGAGAACCGGTTGATTGGGCCCGAGATACAACGGAGGTGGATGACCTGCACAGGTATACCGAAACACACCGTTTCGTACATTGAGAATTCCATAGATCAACGTGAAATATTGGCGTCCGTCCTCAGTCATAGGAAACATGCGATTTAAGCGGGTGGCAATTTCTGTGGGAGAAGCAAGGGTGTCTGTTCCAGGTGTCCCGTTGGATTTGATAAACAGGCAGGACGGGTCACGCCTAGGGATCAACACACGGCTGAGGGTAACCGAAAGAAGTGATGCCGAGACCCCATGGCCACTCACATCCAGCACGTATAGTCCCACGTGGTCAGCATCAAGCTGAAAAACGTTTAACGAGTCCCCACCTAGCTCTGTACAGGGTCGATAGGTCCAGGCAAAGGCAACACCGGGGATCGCGGGAAGGATTTCTGGCAAAAGCGCTTGTTGGACGCGCGCGGCTGTAGCCAGGTCACTTCTCATACGATCATTTGCCTGTTGAACCATGAGCATAGATTCTTGCAGCGCTTCTTCAGCCCGCTTGCGTTCTGCCACTTCCTCCTGAAGATTATTGATAATTTCTTCCAGCAGGACTTGGAGATTTCGAATTTTCAAATGAGTCGTGATGCGAGCAATGACTTCCTCTAATTGAAACGGCTTCGTCACATAATCGACCGCTCCAACCGAAAATCCCTGCACGGAACTGACAATATCCGAAGGAGCCGTGACAAAAATAACTGGGATATTTTTGGTCTCATCCAGTTCCTTGAGGCGTAGGCAGGTATTAAATCCACTCAGTCCTGGCAGGGTGACATCCAAAAAGATTAAGTCTGGCTTGATGTCTTGACTGGAGCAGATTGCTGTTTCGCCATCAGGAACGATGGTGAGTTCAAAGCCATAGGCCGAGAAGCTTTGTACGAGCATTTCCACCTCAGGGGAAGTCTCGGTCGCCATAAGAATGAGGCCCAAATGCATGGGAATGCTGGTCATGTTTTGTTGTTGCAAGATGGAAAGAAAGGTTTCACGGACTGGTAAGTGCTGAAGAGAGAAATTTCCCTAAAGCCTTAAAGTCTGCACCAGATGTTTATCAATGAATTCAAAGCCTGACATCCCACGCCTCCTTCTTCGTATATCGACCAAAAATGATGGAGACCTAAATTCGGGTTTTAACCCTGTAATTACTTCATTGTTAGAATTGAAAATGGGGGAATGGGTAAATTTGGGCGCGCTAAGTTGCAGGCGAGCATGCCACTGAAAGTTGAGAATACCGCTGCCGGTTTTGTCTATATGCCCTTAAACGTTACAGAGCTGTAACCTGATCCCAACCGGATAGCAATATGCTGGGAATAGGATTGGTGTGAGAGTTTCGATATGGCTGTGAATTGACCCTGGACCAATCATTATTACCCTGGAGGTGGGAAATGGTTTCAATCAAAGAAAGAATGTGGGCCAAATCAATTTTTAAGGGACAACATGAGCAAAAGGTCTTGAATTTTATTGCGGAAGAACAAGTTGTCACGCTTGAAATGATCGTAGAAAAGTTTCCTTGGATTCGATGGAGCGATATGTTTTCGATTGTGGGGAGATTCCGACGGGAAGGTTTGGTGACCGTACACCAGGTAGATATGGCTCTTGAAGTGCGGATAAAGGAACGGGCGTTTGAGGTCGCCTGAAAGCGTTCAATCCAGGGAATTGGTCAGCTTGTAACATGTTCGTAATATACCTGTTACATGAGAGAAATCTCAAAAATGTACAATATTTTACTTACTACAAGGAGGAAATGTTCATGAAGGATACGTCGAAAAGAAGAGCCATGGGGATTTGGGCTGTTATGGTTGGCCTGTTGTTAGGGTGGAATGGGGTTAGTGGAATAGATTCGTCAATGGCGTGGGCCAAAGAATCGATGGATGACCCAAACTGGAAAGGGTATACCCGGGTGAGCGGTGTGTCAGGAAATATTAATAGTATTGGATCAGATACGTTAAACAATCTTATGACTCTATGGGCTGAGGGCTTTCGAAAACAGTATCCAAACGTGAAAATTCAGATTGAAGGTAAAGGGTCCAGTACCGCGCCTCCTGCCCTGATTGAAGGTACGGCTCAATTGGGTCCTATGTCCCGAAAAATGAAGGGCAAGGAAATGGATGCCTTCGAGGCAAAGTTTGGGTACAAGCCTACTGCGTTTCCCGTGGCTATCGATGCGTTAGCGGTGTACGTCAATAAAGATAATCCCATACCTGGGATGTCCGTGGCGCAGGTGGATGCGGCTTTTTCCAAAACACGTCGTCAGGGATACAAGGAAGACATTAAGACATGGGGGCAATTGGCATTGAAGGGTGCATTTACAAAAATGCCAATAAGTTTATATGGACGGAACTCCGCATCTGGGACCTATGGCTTTTTCAAAAAGAAAGTGTTGCAGAACGGAGATTACCGGGATCAAGTCAAGGAACAGCCGGGTTCAGCATCAGTTGTTCAGGGTGTGACCGAAGATCGTGCGGGTTTGGGATACAGTGGAATTGGGTACCGCACTTCAGGAGTACGAGCGATTCCGTTGGCCATGAAGGACGGCGGCAGTTTTGTGGAACCGACGTTTGCGAATGCGTCAAAAGGGACCTATCCCTTGGCACGTTTTTTATTGGTGTATGTGAATAAAGCTCCCAATAAATCCCTGTCACCCCTTGTCAAAGAGTTCTTGAAATTTGTGTACAGCCGTGAAGGGCAAAACGTTGTGATTAAGGATGGGTATTTCCCATTAAGCGCAGATCTTATGGCCAAGCAACGCGGCAATTTTGAATAGGTTGCTTCATCACCGAGTGAACCACTTCCTCGTCCCATAACGGGGGTTTTTTTGTGACCCACCCAATCTCTACGGCTAGGATCGAATGAATACGCACCATTCTGTTTCGACCTCTGGAAGAGAAATTTTGTCTGCACCCGACCAATGGGCGAAGAGAAAAAATAGAACAGCTCATCGGCGTCTTCGGCACACAGTGGATCGCTCGGCTGGTGTTGTTGTATGGGTGGGGGGCATTGCTACGATTGTCAGTATTATGGGGATTTTTCTCTATTTGATGTGGGAAGTCATCCCCCTGTTTCGGTCAACCAGTGGTGATCTTGTTGCTACTGTGCAAGTCCATGAAGGCCGAGCGTTGCCTTCGAATACCACGGTCATTGGTTCGGATGAATACCAAGAGGTGGTATTTGTGCTTGAAGAAAACCGCTTGCAATTTTTGCGGATGCCTCAGGGCACTCCCGTTCCGGAAATCGAGGGTGAGCTTAAGATTCCAGGAACCGTGCAGTCTTCAGTCCTGATCGGCCAAAAAGGGAACCGAGTGAGTTTGGCCACTCAAGAAGGGATGGTCGTGCCGGTTACCATACATTTTCGACCGGTATTTGAAGGAACTAATCGAAGGATTATGCCGACGCACCAGGTCAGAGAACCTATTCGTGTAATCCCGGTCGGCGAGGAGTTGATTCTTCATGCTCATACCCAACAAGATGAACGACAGGTTATCGCGGCAGTCACAGAGTCGGGAGAGCTATGGTTGACACAATTGGAAGAGCCGGGGGAGTTCTCTTTCTCTGATGAAGTGACTATCACGCAGCGTCAGTTGGAAATTCCCGAACAAACCACAATTACGCATATGGTGTTAGATGGTTTTGGCAGACGATTGGTAGCCGGGACCAAACAAGGTGAACTTCTTGAATGGTTGTTGAAAGATGGCGCGGATACGAAAGTCCGCCGAGTGGCCGTTGGCGAACCTGGAGAGGTCATCACGGCTCTCAATTATTTGCTTGGGGAACGAACATTAATTGTCGGGACTCAAAAAGGAAGAGTGATGACCTGGGTTCCCATGAATGAAAGGAAGGGCCCATCACCAATCCCATTCCGAAAAGTCACAACGTTTCAGGCACATAATGGGGCAGTTCAAGCCATCTCTCCCTCTCAGCGGGATAAGGGATTTTTAACCGCAGATAGCCAAGGTCACGTTATTCTGCATCATGCAACGACGGGTCAGACGGTTCTGGAATTTGATCGGTTCTCGATGGAGACCACGGCCCTTCGTTTTTCACCGAAGGCCAATGGTGGGGTATGGTTAGGGGCGGATGGCCGCTTGAAGACTTTTTCTATCGACAATCCACATCCCGAAGTCACATTTCGATCACTGTTTTTCCCCGTCATCTATGAAGGGTATGAGGATCCTGAACTTATTTGGCAGTCATCCAGTGGATCTGACGAATTTGAACCCAAGTTTGGAATGATGCCTCTCATATTTGGGACCTTGAAGGGAACCATTTATGCCATGATCCTAGCTGTTCCTCTAGCAGTCATGGGCGCGGTCTACACCGCGATGTTTATGCATCCCCATCTCCGGGCCATCGTTAAACCTGGCATTGAAATTATGGCCGCCCTTCCGTCTGTTGTCTTAGGATTCTTGGCGGGGCTGTGGTTCGCGCCATTATTAGAAAAGATTTTTCCGGCTGTCGTGGCGGGGACCCTGAGTTTACCTGTGGTGATTGGGTTGGTGTGTCTACTTTGGCAGGTTTTGCCTCGTTCCCTTACCGGGCTGGATAAATATGGCATTGATTTACTGGTGATTACGGTTGCGGTATTGGCAACGGTGGGATTGTGCCTTGCGTTGAACTCAACGATTGAAGCGGTGGTCTTTGGCGGGAATTATAAACAATGGCTCACTGATCATTTTGGACTGGTGTATGATCAACGCAATGCGATCGTGATTAGTTTTGCGATGGGGTTCGCAGTCATCCCCATTATTTTCAGTATTGCAGAAGATTCCCTTTCGAATGTTCCGCGTCATTTAGTCGCCGGCTCCCTCGCACTTGGGGCGACTCAATGGCAGACGCTCACGCGCCTGGTTCTCGTTTCGGCCAGTCCGGGAATTTTTTCCGCCTTGATGATTGGTTTTGGCCGTGCGGTAGGCGAAACCATGATTGTCTTGATGGCGACCGGTAATACGCCAATATTAGATTGGAGTATCTTTAATGGGTTTCGAACGTTGTCTGCCAATATTGCCGTCGAAATGCCGGAGGCGCCCCATGGTGGAACCTTGTACCGCGTCTTGTTTCTGTCCGGTTTAATTCTGTTTGCGTTTACGTTTGGTATTAACACGATGGCGGAGTTGATTCGTCAGCGCCTTCGTGAGAAGTATTCACAATTTTAAAAGTGAAAAGTTAGCAGGGAGAATTGAGGGATGAAAAGGGACAAGTGAAAAGATTTTCGGTGAAGAAATTTTTTGACTCCGGCTCACTGTTTATTTGGCTTTGTGGCGGGGCTCTTGGTCTGTCGTTGCTCATGATTGGTGGCCTTCTGGTGCTTATCATGGTTAATGGGATGGGATATTTTTGGCCAAAAGACCTGATTCAATTCACGCTGAAAGACGGCAGTGTTGTGCTCGGGGAGTGGGTCGCAACGGAAACGATTCCGGACTTGGAAACTACGAATAAACCCAAAGGACATGAACGCATTCAACTCAAGGTAGGTAACCGTGATCTCTACGGGTTGGATTTTCGTTGGGTGGATCAAGCGGACATTTTGAACGAACAGTATCCGTCTGATGTGTTGGCATTTGAGCGTCGGGAATGGGGAAATTTTTATGGGCGGATCAAAGAGATTCAAGAAGGGGAGACGATTCTGGCTTCCGGAAACGCAGAAGGGATGAGGGTCTTGTTTTCGTTATTGGAACGAAGCAACGGCATCCGAGAACAGATTCATGAGATTGAACATGATGAAATTGGCGAATTAAATTACCGCCTTGAACAGGCTCGATTGCGGCTCCGTTCCTTGGAAATGAATGACCAAGCGGAGGTAGAGGAACGTGCGAGTATTGATGCGCAGGTACAAGAACTCGAATCTTTATATGAGGTACAAAATGCGGCTCTCATAACCTTATATAAAGAACTCGAACGATTCAGGATGACGGCTGTGGATGTGGCCGGTGAAGAGAAAACCTTTCAGTTTGGAACGTTGGTTAAGGTCTGGTTGCCCAATAGCATGGGAATTGGGGAAAAACTCATCATGTACCTACAAAATTTTTGGGAAGTGCTGAGTGAAGAACCTCGGGAGGCTAATACGGAGGGTGGGATATTTCCCGCCATTTTTGGCACGGTTTTGATGGTCGTGATCATGAGTATTGCGGTCGTACCTTTTGGAGTATTGGCAGCGATTTATTTGAAAGAATATGCCAAGCAAGGTGTGTTGACGAGAATGATTCGCATTGCGGTGAATAACCTGGCCGGAGTTCCTTCGATTGTCTTCGGGGTGTTTGGATTAGGATTTTTCGTCTACGCGGTTGGGGGAACGTTGGACCAATTGTTTTTTGCTGAAGCCTTGCCCAACCCGACCTTTGGAACGGGAGGTATTTTATGGGCGTCGTTAACTCTGGCGTTGATGACTGTACCGGTGGTCATCGTGGCGACGGAAGAAGGATTGTCTGCAGTCCCACGTGAGTATCGTGAAGGGTCGTTAGGTCTTGGGGCCACCAAATTGGAAGCGTTATGGCGAGTGGTTCTCCCTTGTGCGATGCCGGGCATTTTGACTGGTCTGATCTTAGCGGTATCTCGCGCGACAGGGGAAGTGGCCCCGTTAATGCTCACAGGGGTGGTGAAGTTAGCGCCTGCACTGCCTGTGGATGGGTTCTTTCCGTTTCTACACTTGGATCGGAAATTTATGCACTTGGGGTTTCATATTTATGATGTGGGATTCCAATCTCCCAACGTGGAGGCCGCAAAACCCATGGTCTATGTGACCACGTTTATATTAGTGTTTGTGGTTATTCTATTGAATATGGCGGCCATAGCCCTGCGCACCCGTATGCGAAGACGTTATGCTGGCTCTTCAGTGTAAATGAGGTACAATCATGCAGATAGAATCCAATCCTGTTCTTCCGGGAAGGTCGTCCCGCAAAGAGAGGAAGGGGCTGCCGACCCTCGTAGTTGAAAAAGTCCTTGATAGTGATGAACCCATGACGCAAGACAAAACGGAATCGGCATCAAACCCCGTTGGGGATAGCCCACCAAAAATTGTCATCCAGGATATGAACTTTTTTTACGGGGCTGTTCAAGCCCTGACCAAAGTTAATATGCCGATTCCAGCCAATCAGGTTACGGCCTTTATCGGGCCTTCGGGCTGTGGGAAATCTACGCTGCTTCGGTGTTTGAATCGACTGAATGATTTGGTGGATGGGACAAGAATCGAAGGGAAAATTCTTCTAGAAGGAAATGATATTTATGCTCCAGAAGTAGATGTGACCGATCTTCGAACTCGTGTCGGGATGGTCTTTCAAAAGGTCAATCCTTTTCCCAAATCCGTTTGGCAAAATGTGGCATTTGGGCCACAATTGCAGAACGTGCGAAAACGGGCGGTGTTGGATGCAATTGTTGAAACAAGCTTACAAGGTGCGGGTCTTTGGGAAGAGGTGAAAGACCGATTGCATGCCAGTGCCTTAGGTCTCTCAGGTGGGCAACAACAGCGGTTGTGTATTGCCAGGGCCTTAGCTGTCAATCCGGATGTGCTATTAATGGATGAACCCTGTTCCGCACTCGATCCGATTTCCACCGGACGTATCGAAGAACTCCTCTATAGCCTCAAAGAACGATTAACTATCGTAATTGTGACTCATAATATGCAGCAAGCTGCACGAGTCTCTGATTTAACGGGATTCTTTTTGTTGGGTGAACTCATTGAATACGATAATACAAAAACCATGTTTACCAATCCATCCCATCGCCGTACAGAAGATTATATTACCGGTCGATTCGGTTGATTGTGTGAGAACAGGAATCTGCCATGTCTATCCAACGACGATTTGACGAAGAATTAGCCGATCTCAAGCAAAATATTTTACGAATGGGATCATTGGTGGAAGGCCAGATTCGCCAGGCCCTCCAAGCCTTGATTGACCGGGACGATGATCTGGCCGCGCAAGTGATAGAAAACGATCGTCAGGTCAATACGATGGATGTGGCTGTGGACGAGGCCTGTCTCGGACTATTGGCCTTACAGCAACCCGCCGCACGGGATCTTCGTTTCATTACGACCGCGATGAAAATTTCAACTGAGCTTGAACGGATGAGTGACTTGGCCGAAAATATTTGTGAGCGGTCAATGGAACTCAATGAAGAACCCCAATTGAAGCCCTATATCGATATTCCCTTGATGGCAGAACATGCTACGAAAATGGTGGGAGAATCGTTGGATGCCTTTGTGCGGGGTGATTCCGTTCTTGCGCGAAAAGTCTTAGATGAAGATGATTATATTGATGAATTGAATGAGCAAATTTTTCGTGAATTACTTTCGTTTATGATGGAAAATCCTAAAACGATCTCTCGAGCTATCCGCCTATCGTTTATTTCCAAGTATATTGAACGTATTGCTGACCACGCCACCAATATGGCCGAATTGGTTGTCTATATGGTGGAAGGCAAAATCATCCGCCATATGACTTCTCCCTAAACCTTCCTGCCTTCCCCTAAAAATGACCCCATGTTGTGAAAAGCCACGACCAACATTGCTTAGAGTAAAATTTTAGCAATCCGGATATTTGTCTAAGCCATTACGGCTGGTTGTGATGTGATGAATAACGATCCATTCAAGATCCTGTTTCTGTGCACTGGCAATTCGGCCCGGAGCATAATGGCCGAGGCGGTCCTGAATAAATTAGGCTACCCAGGGTTTCTGGCCTATAGTGGGGGAAGTCACCCTATAGGAAAGGTGAATCCCTTAGCGACCGAATTGCTGGCGTCCCTGTAATATTCCAAAAAGACGCTTCGCAGCAAAAGTTGGATGGAATTCTCCTCTATGACCTCTCAATCTTTGGATATGGTGATTACCGTCTGTGATCGGGCCGCTGCGGAGTCGTGCCCCATTTGGCAGGGGCAGCCTCTGAAGGTAAATTGGAGTCTCCCAGATCCTGCATGGGTAGAAGGAAATCCTGAGGTTCGATTGAAAGCTTTTACTAAGGTCTATCAAGAATTGGAGCGGCGCATTCAATAACTCTTTTGACGGTTTATAGCACTATGCCTATTTCTTCGTCGGCTCTGATTGATTTGAGTCATATTGATGCTGCTATTTTCGACCTGGATGGTGTGCTCACCAACACTGCAAAGGTCCATGCAGCGGCCTGGAAGAGTCTTTTTGATCAATATCTTCAAAAACGTGCGATTCAGCAAGGAGAAACTTTTCAGGCTTTCGACATCGTGGAGGATTACCGCAAGTATGTTGACGGCAAGCTTCGATATGACGGTGTTCAAAGTTTCCTGGAATCCCGAGGCATCACCTTACTTCATGGCGAGCCTTCCGATCCCCCCAGCCAAGAAACCGTCTGTGGTTTGGGGAATCGCAAGAATGCCATGTTCCTTGGGGCACTTCATGCTCATGGTGTGGACGTGTTTCCCTCTACTCTCGCCCTCATTCAAGAATTGAAAGATCAGAAAAAGAAGACGGC
>CP070628.1:446607-449627 GCA_020355985.1 Nitrospirota bacterium
GCCAGCACCTACTTCCACAATCTGTTTGGGCTTGGGTGAGAGCCACCCCATTTGCCGAAGAGTTTTGCCAAGTAACCGCCCATAGGTGAGGCCATTCATGGCTTCGCAGGGCTCGCGGAAGAGATGGGAGACCGTTGTTTCGATAATTTCAAAATGCCCGTGTGGGCCCTGAATTCCCTGGACATGAAATTTGGACAAATGATCTTCTGTTTCTGCTTTAACGTTTTGATGCCAGCCTTCCCGCACTTTTTGTAGTAACAAATCCCATTTGGCTTCGGCACTGTGTCCGCTGGGCGGTTCGGTGCCATAGTAGGCTAGAGAAAATCGCGGCTGTGCCCACCGTTCTAGATGCCAGCGCCCATTCTGCTGGGAAGGGCTACATACCCATTTGCCGTATTGATTCAGCAAGGCCCCGATAGTCATGCGGCCATCCATAGCGCCGAGCAAAGTTGCACCCATACGGTTTAACCGGACGAGAGGTAATTCTTCATCGAGCGGGGCTACCCACCATTCCTCAGGCCCATGCTGGTAAATCACAATATCGGGCATGCGCCATGCGCGTTGGTTAAGCAGGTCCTCGTCTAAAGCTTGGGGGCCAATCTCAATCCAAGGATCGGCGATGGGGTCTGTGGTTACGGAGTCAGTCATGTGGGTCAAATCAATTCTCTAGAGGCGAAAGAGAGTTGCAAGGGTACCCGAACTCTCCAAATGGCCGCAAGGCCGTTCTTTTCAGACGCCCCCGCAAGTTGTCAGCGGGCATCCATTTTCCCTTCGGTCATACCCGCAGTTTTTAGCGGGTATCCATCCGAAAGGAAACCAAGATAGATTCCCGATATTAAATGTCGGAAATAACTGAATGGGAGATAGGAATGACGGTGAGGGGATAAATGACCTCTCAGGTAGAGATGTCCTAGTGGGATGTCTTCTGTTATTGCGGTTTTTGTGCGAGTATGCTGGCAAAGGCTGCTTCCCCGGTATCCACTTCTTGATACCGCAGAACACGGAGGCCGGGCAGCATTGTCAGGAGTTCATTTGGTTCTAACAGGTAGGCTTTGTTAAATCGTGGACGGTACTGAAGGTGGTCCATTGTATAAGTTTCGATGAGAGCTATGCCGCCGGGTTTTAGCGCAGCGGCAATTTTAGGAAATAGATCGCGCTGGAGATAATAGGCACAGATAATCACATCGAAGGTATTGGGAGGAATGTCATACTGTTCCAAGTCGGCCACTATGGTAGCGAGGGTCACGCCCTTTTCGGCTGCCAGGGCCTGTGCTTTTTTTAGACCTACTTCGGAGATATCCACGCCAGTCACTTGGAAGCCCTGAGTGGCCAGATACACCCCGTTGCGTCCTTCGCCTATAGCGAGATCCAAGGCCTTTCCCCTTGGCAGTAAATCGGTATGATTCTGAAGAAAGGGAATGGGGTTGCGGCCAGCTATATATTTTTCCGTATCATATTTCTTGTTCCACCGTGCTTTATCCTCTTCAGCCCCAAATACAGGCACTAAGGACAAGGTATTTAGTAAGCCAGTGAGCATCATCAAGGCAGCTGCATACCAGTAAAAGGGATGTGGGGGGCAAGGCAATTTGGTCTTCATCGAAAAACCTCTAGTTCTTTAGGAGTGGGTCTTTCTCAAACAATAGCCTCGTGGGCGATATGTGAGCGAGAAATTCACCATAGCGTATTTCTCTCCCGCCTTGAAAGATCTAGTAGCTTTCTGTAGTAGTCTTTCACCTTTCTGGTGGGTATTATTGGGAGGTTCAAAATTTCAATATATGTTGTACCTTAGGGAGAAAGAGGTATGCCCTCGTATTTAGTCACCTGGATTCATTTAGTTGGTGCTATCACATTTATTGGAGGCTGGTTGTTTTTCCAATTTGCGGTGAGACCTAGTCTTCTTGAAGGTAAGGCCAAGGCTCCCTCGAAAGAGGCTCTTGAGATGGCCAAGAAAATAGGACAGCGTTTCAAAACTGTGGGCTGGGTAAGTCTTATGGTGCTGGTCTTTACGGGGGCGTCTCAATTGCTGGAGGAAAGTGGATCGGCCCGTATTGAAACCAGTTGGGGATTAATTATGATGTTCAAACTCTTTGTGTTTGCCATTGTAGGTGGATTAATTTTCGTCCACGATCTCATTCTCGATCCTTACGGCCAAATTGGAAAGAGCCAACTGACAGAAACGCAACCGTTGTTATTTGCCGGAAAAGTGGTATGGGTTCAACGTTGTATTGTCATGCTCAGTTTGGTTGTTCTCGGTATTGCCGTGTATTTATCCTCCCTCTGATTCTCTTTCTCTATCTTCTGTCGTTCACGAGGCCAAAATTTACGCCTAGCTCTTCCAGCTTTTCTATTATGACACACGTGAAATTTCGTCTGGAAGTGGTAGGATGTGAGACAGATTTGAATTGAGGAAAAAGAGAATTTGGCATGAGGGTAAATGAATGGCGGGGCTAACCCGGGAAGAAATATTGCGTCAGCTTCGTGAAAGGATTCTGGCGTATGCGACATCTCGTGGGATAAGGGAAGCAGCCGAAGATTTGGCTCAGGATGTGCTGATGGTTTTGCACGAAAAATACCCCCATGTGACGGAATTAATCGAGTTGGTGCCTCTATCGTTTCAAATTCTTAGGTATAAAATGCTCGATCACCACCGAAAAACGTTGAGGCGTGGGGAATACAATCAAGAATCGGTTGAAGAGCATTCACTTGTCGATTCGGGAAATGATCCAGCCATGCAAGCCGAGCAGAAAGAGCGAGTGACGCAACTGATTGCCGCGCTACAGCAATTAGGAGAACGGTGTCAAAAATTGTTTCGATTGAAACTGGAAGGCCATACCTTTCCAGAGATCAAGGAAATATTCGGGGAACACTCCATCAATACCATTTACACATGGGATTCACGGTGTCGCAAGCAACTTCTTGCTCTGATGGGAGGGCAATGGGAGAAAATTTCTCTAGATGGGAAAGATCAGAGAATCAAGAAGGAGACGGTTGGCTAATGCCCAAGTCTTGGGAAAAGATTA
>CP070628.1:449727-454702 GCA_020355985.1 Nitrospirota bacterium
GGAGATTGGGATGGTCGCCAGCAAGCTTGAGAGCATAATAGGCTTTTACGGCACAACTGAGGTCAGAAACCCCGCCATAGAAAAGGGGCCATCCTCCATCTGAAGATTGATGTTCACGAAGGTACGTAGCGATTTTTGCCTCGAGCTCCGTATCAATCTCATCCATATAATGCATCATCAGGATATAGTCCGCTGACATTCCTGGATCTGATTCCAGATCAAAACGCCAATAGCCCTCTTCATGCTGCACATTCAAGAGGGCCCGCGTAGCCAAGCGTATTGCTAAATCTTCTGTTAGCAATTGCGATGGGGCTGTGGGAAGGAGAATATTCGGGAATGATGTCGGATTTCCGCTCGTCTTCATCTGTTGATCTTCAAGAATAGGAAACCAGAAAAATAAAGATCCCTTGGGGGCAAACAAATAGCTCTGAAAATACCGAAGGACCAGCATGGTGTCAAACACGCCAATCAAGGTTTTCGAAATGGAGGAGGGGCAGCCTACTAGGAGGGCGGCACCGATCTCTTTGCCCTAGACGTTGCCAATGATTGCGACACATGGTGCCGGTTATGCGGGAGGGCAAGGGGGTGGTTGGCTCAGGGATTGAAGCAAAGGGGATTAGATTGCATCGGGTATCGGGTTAGAGGTCATCAAACATTGCTTGTGGACCTTCTTGAGGCAACCCTTTGCCAGCAGCCGTCAATACCTAAGGATTCGTTCAAAAGGGATAACTTAATCCAGCAAAAACTGCCCCGCCTTCCCTACTATATCCCCAATCTACCCGGCTGACTAAATTTGGCCGCACAATCCCTCGAAACCCCACACCCGGAGTCACTTCCCAGTCATTAAATTGTCGGTATTCAAAATCCTCGTAGGTCCGTCCCATATCAACAAATGGGACCATTTCCAATTCAATGGTCACATTGAGCATTTTCAGGGCCATCAGATGCATGCGTTCCTCAACATTCACAGCCACCATATGTTTATCAATAAATCGATCTCTTCCAAATCCTCGAAGATTGTTCTCACCACCCAAGGAACTTTGTTCAAAAAACGGAATCCCATCGCCAAAACTAAATTGCATCATGGCCCGTGCCACAAAAATATACCGCTTGTTCCGGCTTGGAAACAGTTGCCTGGCATCAAACCCATAACGTGTATACAATTGATCATCAATATCCCGCCGCTCAAAGTTCTGCGCTAATTCTGCAAACGCTTCGAATCGAGTCCCTGCGGTCGGACTCACGAGATGATCACGCGAATCATACTGGAACACTAAACGATGCGCGAGAATAGTTGCCCCATCCATTCCTGGATCGTCGGGAAAACGGTTTTTGGAGTAGGGTTCATCGTCGACTCCTCCCCTTTGGATGTCCACATCACGAAATCGCTGATTGACCGACAACCGAGTCACATCATTTATATGAATCCCAAAATCCCAATGCACTTCAATTTCACGACCCGTATAGTTGGTTTCATGGTCCTCCGGCGTTGTTTGGCCTAACCCAAAATACCGCTTCGTCGCGTTTTTAAAAAATTGCGCTCCGATGTCCACAAAGAACAGCCCTTCAATAAACCCCGGATCCTGGTATCGAAATTTTAATTTCCTCTCTATCTCATCCGTGTAAGAACCCACCGTCTCTAATTGGCTGCCTCCCGACCAATACCGGAAATAATTCATGGTCCCTCTCACCCCCAAATATGAATTATGGACCATCATAGGAGCCAGCAGCGACCGAAGATTCCCCTCCTCATCCGAGTCCAGCACGGGAACGATGAGTCCAAAATCCTGCCCATCGTTTTTGGAAGTCGAAATAGCAGGGACAAGAAAAAAAGATTTTTCAGCAAAGACAGTGGAGGGGATGATGCTTCCCGTTAAGGCCAGGCAGACCATTGCCGCCAAGCACGGCGCACGGAAAGGCATCATCAAACAGCTCCCTAGGACGAGGCCGCGAGATCATTCTTTGAACGAAGTTTGTCGAGGAGGGCGTCAAATGAAGAGGATTTAATGATTCGCGAGAATTGACCTCGATAATTTTTTGTCAAACTTACCCCATCAATGATGACATCGTACACTCCCCACTTGTCATTTTTTTTGAGAAGACGATAATCCAAGGGAATTTGTACTTTCGGCGACACCACTTTTGTCTGGACTTCAGCAAAATCGCCCTTCAGCCGTTCCTTCAGATATTCCACTTGTTCCCCGGAATAGCCATCAACATTTCCAGCATACGAACGAGTCAAAAACTGTTGAAATAATCCTACAAATTCCTTTTGTTCCTCGGTATTGAGTTTTTTCCATTGTTTCCCGAGCGTACGTTTGGCCATCTCTTCATAATCAAATCGCTGCTTGATAATGGCTTCTAATTTTTCCCGCCGTTCGGTTGTTCGTGTGGGATCTTTCAATTCCTCATCAGCAAGCACCGATAACACCTGGTCTATCGTTTCTTTGACAGCCTGAGTTGGCGTATCTGCTCCCCACGCCACAGAAAAGCACAGAAGCAAGATGCCAAGCCAAGCCAAGACCAAAACACATCGGGGGCAAGCCGTCCGCTGGACCAACGGCCTGGGCAGACAAACAGTCCCTCTGATCATTTCCCCAATTTTTGGCATAACTCCTCCTCGTACCATCAAAACAATTAATTATTCTACGTTCCCATGGATAAATTGACTAACGACTTGCTCTAAATCAATACCAGATTCCGTATCAACAATTGTTCCTCCTTTAGATAAGAGCTCTCCCGACCCGCCAGGAGAAAGTCCCATATACTTTTCACCAATAATCCCACGGGTTTTGATCGAAGCAATGGCATCATTGTACACCGGGATCCCATCCTGTATCGCTAAAACAATTTGAGCCTGATCATCTTTCAGTTCAATAGACTTCACCCGACCAACTTCAACCCCAGCAATTTCAACTGACGCCCCTTTTTTTAAACCGGAACTCGATGAAAAGTCCGCTGTGAGTTCATAATAATTCCCCCCCACCAGCTCTAATTTTCCCAGCTTTATCGCTAGATAGCCTAAACAGACAATTCCGACGAGCACAAACAAACCGACAACAAACTCTAATTTTCCTCGTTCCATCATAACATCACCTGGCAAGGGAATTGTGTGGTCATTCACGACTCCTCGGAAGAAAGATGAAACAGTTAACTACCACTCTCTAACGTTCGAAATTCTTCTTATGTTGTGGCCATGGCATGCGGTACGGAAATAAATTCACGAACCAAAGGATCCGACAGCCGTTGAAATTCTTCAGAACGCTCCATCGCAAGCATTTTACCATTCTTCAACATGGCGACCCAATCAGAGATGGGGAAAATTTTGGGGATTTCATGACTGACCATGATTCCGGTAAATCCAAACGTTTTATGCATTGCTAAAATCAAATCATGAATGGCATGGGCCATTAAAGGATCTAGGCCCGTGGTCGGTTCATCGAATAAAATAATTTCCGGGCCCATCACCAAGGCTCTGGCTAACCCTGCCCGCTTCTTCATCCCGCCACTGAGTTCCGCAGGGAATTTGTGCCCCATTTTCCCCAACCCAACTCGCTCCAACATTTCTGGCACATATCGCTGAATATCGGACTCGGAAACTACACGTTTCTCTCTCAAAGGGAACGCGACATTATCAAAGACATCCATGGAATCAAATAGCGCAGCCGACTGGAATAACATCGAAAATTTTTTCCGAATCTCATTCAATTCTCGAGCATGGATGTTGGCAATATTTACACCGTCAACCAGCACCTCCCCTCGGTCAGGCCGCATCAAACCAATAATGTGCTTCAATAGCACACTTTTTCCTTCACCACTTGGACCAATAATTGTGGTGATGGCACCTTTAGGGATTGCCAAATCTACTCCTCTGAGCACAGGCTGCCCACCAAGCGTTTTTTCAACCCCCTTTAACTGAATAATAATCGGAGTCCCCATATCGGATATGCAAATTCCTATAAAAGGACGGATGTTAAAAAGTAATCCCACACCAAAATGAGCACCGACGCCAAAACCACAGACTCGGTCGTGGCTTTTCCCAACCCTTCAGCACTCATCTTCGTGAAGTATCCCTTATAACAACAGACCCAACTGATGATGATACCAAAACTAATCGACTTCAATATTCCACCATAGACGTCTCTCCATTCCACTGCGGATTCAATGGAACTCCAATACGACCCTCCGCTTACACCCAACAAATTTACTCCAACAAGGTAGCCTCCTCCAATTCCCACCACGTCAAAAAGGGCGACGAGAAGCGGCACAGAAATGAGTGAGGCCACCACCTTTGGTGTTATTAGGTAATGAAGAGAATTGATGGCCATTGTTTCCAAAGCGTCGATTTGCTCCGTAATCCGCATAATACCAATTTCAGCGGTCATCGCAGATCCCGCTCGAGCGGTCACCATCAGCGAGGCGAGCACAGGGCCCAATTCCCGAATCATACTCAGCGCCACAGCAGAACCCAGGAGTCCTTCTGATCCGAATTTCCTCAAGGAATAATATCCTTGAAGAGCGAGAACCATCCCGGTAAAAAGGGCTGTCAACACGACAACAAAGGTAGATTTAAAGCCCACAAAATGCATCTGCTTGATGATTTGAAACAACCGGAATGGCGGCTGAAACAACCACCCAAATGACCGCAACAGAAACAGCAGCATGGCGCCCATTTCTTCGATCTGTGCAACGACTCGAGCCCCAATGCTTTGAATAACATTCATACGTTACAATTTCACAGTTAAAGAAGGTGGCAACGTTGGCGTTGTCGAAACAGCAGAGAAAAATTCCTCAAAAAATCGCGTGAGTTGCAATGACGCCTTCTTCGAATGCCAATACAGATCAAAGAAGCCTTTCCAAGATCTAGGAGCCGCCAGTATGTGCATAACTCCAGAGAACCATCCAGACGGTTTAAGAAAGAGATTAAAGTCTACCGGCAAATCCTCGTTGACGCCATCAGAAATCGTCCGAACAA
>CP070628.1:454802-457331 GCA_020355985.1 Nitrospirota bacterium
AAGGTAAACCAGGAAGGATTCGCCACCGAGACACACCACTGCGTCAAACGTGCCTTCCACCTCACCGAGCGCTCGCTGAATAGCGGCCACTTCGGGAATATGGCCAAGCTGACCGGACACACCAAAGTATTCCCCGTCCTCGAACCCAGGGGTGGCAAGCAACTCATCGAGCACCTGCAGGGGCCGCCCTTGATGAGCCACCACTTTGGCCTTTCTCGTCTCACCACGGAGGATTGCCACCTTCACTGTCATCGCACCAATATTTACACCTATGTACGACATAGAAACACCCCCTGAAAACGGAGAGTAAACTTATGATGTATCCTCCAATAATGACAGAGCCTGGAAAACTTATCCTGTCCTTCTTGTACAAACATTTTTTCTCCCCATGAAACCTAAGCCGATCACAAAAGTGAACAATTATATTGAGAATTCATTCAGCCCCGATCGAAGTGCCCGATGACATCCGGGAAAAATCCTCTGATTGGCCTCCTTTCACATAGAAATACCCCACTTCACATTCACAGAGGTCTGCAGGAAGTGGGCCGGAAATTTCAGGTCGAATTATTAGGGAAAATGACAGAAAAACGAGATATTTGAGAAGATCTGGGGCCCATCAATGATGTGATGGCGCCTTTCAGGGCAGAGGCCAAAACCTTCTGTAGTGAAATGCTACAGCCATACAAGTTATTTTGGGAGACATCGGCGAAAAAGATTGCATAATTAATAAGTCTGCTCCTTCTTGAAGAGTGCAGCCTCCAGGGCTATTTGAGTAAAGCAAGCAGTCCAGGATCTTTCATCATTCAAGCTGGCAAGCTGGCAGAAATAATGCACTCCTGCATTCTCGGGATGAACTATCCCCTCACAACCGGCAAGTGCAAAGACAAACGGAGGGAATTATGAAGCCCCAAATGCACGTCACGCATCCGCGAAACACCACTACCCAATCAAACCGGTCGAAAAATTCTGATTATCAGGATCAGCTCAGATCTGCGATCGGAACTTCTCTACCTGTTAAGCCAACGAGATCCCTGGAAACAATGCAGAAAAAAGTACCTTTTTCTTACCTTTCGACGGAGGCATGGAAAACCACACATCTCAGTCGCAGGCAAATCATGGCCACAGGGCTTTTTGTAACCGCGTCATTGGTATTGGGTTTGGGCCATAGAGTTTCATGGGCAACCACCCCTTATCCCAAAACCATCAAGTTCCTCCAGATTGCCCGTAAGAGGGAAATCGCGATGTACCGCCAGTATGTAGAATTTGGACGCAAGGAAAAGGAGGAAGGGTATCGAGGAATTGCCTATTTGTGTGCGGCCTTCGCCACCGCGGAACTGATCCATGCACAGAATTTTGCCAAGGTTCTCTCTCGGCTAGATGTAGAAATAGTGCCGGTTAGCAAGGCTCAAATGACAGTGAGCAGCACACGTGATAACCTGATGAAAGCCGCCAACGACGAAATAGATGACATCGATAGCTTTTACCCAGACATGATCAATCACGTGAAACCTGAAGGAGTCCAGGATGCAATCACCTTTGCCACGTTTGCCTGGGAGTCGGAGAAGCAGCATCGTGATGTCCTCATGAAAATTCAGCGGTGGGCTCCCTGGTTTTTTGAAAAAGTCGCCAAGACCATCGATGAGAAGACCGACCAGTACTTCGTCTGCCAAATTTGTGGGTCTACGATGGACGAAATCCCTCCCGGTAAATGCCCTATCTGCCATTTTTCAGTGCAACACTACCGGAAGATTGAGTATCCCACTTAACCCTCCCTTGACACCAAGAATCCCCTGAACTGTTCCGGAAAAACATTTTCAATGAAGATTGTGGAGGGCACATTCATATGAAAGCGCCAATACAGGATAACAGGGGCTTGCCGGCACTTACGAGGCGTGCAGAGGGATTCAGTGAGGTTTGTAAACGGTGGTTCCCAATCCTATACGCTTACCATAACCATTCCGGAGCGATCAGCAGGAGAACCCCCAACCCCAACATCACCAACCCGCTGATCAACTTGAGCCATCTTCCTTCTTGTTCTTGTAATTTATGGTGACTCAGTGTGACCACCGCGATGGTGACCATCAGGGCATCATCCGCAATATAGGCAAGATTATAGAGGCCTAAATAACCATAGTACTCCGAAGTGGTCAGGCCCTGTTGACTCAGCACTTGCGTGAACATGGCTGGAAATCCTGCTGTACAAACAAACTCAACCATGTTCACTAAAATGGCTAGCACAAGAATCCCAAGCATGGCCTGACTCAAATGCTCGGCCGCCAAAATTTTTCGGACTCGGGCATAGAGCCCGGGTTTTGCTGATTCAGGAATCGCAAGAGACAGGCCTTGCCCAAAAGCCCAAAATTCCTTCACATTCACCAGACCAATGCCAACCGCTAGTCCACCCATCATGACTTGGATAATGCGAACATACCCGATGAACAGAAAGACATTCAGCCACGCGGCCATGAATGCAAAATAGACGACTCCGCTGACCAGGACGAACGTCCCGGCCAGGAGGAACATCTTACG
>CP070628.1:457431-461291 GCA_020355985.1 Nitrospirota bacterium
CTTCTTTTAATACCGGGGCCACAATACTCCGAAGCTTTCCCCTATGTACGCTGGCCTTGGTGCAGTTGTCCTCAGCGACTCCTAATCCAGTAACAATCTGTTATATAAAAAGACTGGATTATGAAAGTGGATAAAGGAGTAAACTTAGACAAGGCCCAAGATTAGGGTGTGAATTTATTAAGGAAGGGGAAAGGAGTATGCATAAAAACAATTACCTGATGGGTTTTGGATTCGCCGCGCTGGTGATTGGTGGCCTAATAGTCAGCCCCTATGGAGGTTATGCCGATGATGGATCGAAACAAAACAAGGCCACGTTTGCCGGTGGCTGTTTCTGGTGTATGGAAGAGGCATTTGAAGGGATCGATGGGGTTTCCTCGGCGGTCTCAGGATATACTGGAGGCCAGGTTGAGAATCCGACGTACGAACAAGTTTCTGCTGGTGGCACTGGCCATGCGGAATCCATAGAGATCACCTTTGATCCTAGTAAAGTCACTTATAAGCAACTGCTGGACATTTTTTGGCGAAATGTGGATCCTACGACGCCCAATGCACAATTTTGTGACCACGGGAATCAATACCGTACCGCAATTTTCTACCATGATGAAAACCAGAAACAATTGATTGAGGAATCCAAACAAAGAATCGAAAGTTCAAAAAATTTTCCCGAATCCATCGTGACAGAAATAGCTCCCGTTTCGGTATTTTATACCGCGGAGGAATATCATCAAGATTTTTATACCAAGAATCCTATTCGCTACAAATATTACAAATGGAATTGCGGCCGCGCCAAGCGGCTAGAGCAATTGTGGGGGAAATCCTATTAATAGGATACAATCGGACCTCTTTCCCTGATAGTCAGTCTCGGAGGAATCCTTACCTCGAGTTTGGCGAATGATTTCTAAAAGAATTATCCCTTCCTTTCCTATAAAATAGTCCAGTCTGTCTTCGGATCTTAGTTTTTTCTCTTTCACAAGCATCACGCCATTTCCTTTTCTAAATTGCGGGAAGGTCCCTCCCTATCTTTGTAGATACAGGTTGTATCAAAATTGATATGAGAAGTTTTGAGAATGACAGATGTACTGTTTGTCGCAACAATGGAAATCCTTAATGAAAGTGTGGTTTACACTTATTGTAAACGATGTGAGAGGCTGTTCCACCTGGGGAATAGTATTTGCTAGTAGGGGAAGTGTTACTGACAATTCATGATCAGATGAAGGAATATCAGCCCATGTATATTTGCTCAACCAAATGTTTTACATGTCCCTTAAAGGGGATCTTCCTCTTATTGGCCATGTCAATCCTCTTGATCGAGGCTGCTGCTGGATGTGCAGAAATTAATGCCCGTGAATCCATGGCACCAGGGCCTTCTAGCTTTTCCGTGTACGCCTTATCGCGAGGGAAAGGTGTCCCAGATGAGGCCAGGGAAGTGTTGGGCTACGCTCGACAGATATTGAAACAAGGGCAAAAACAAGGCGAGGTGAAACGCCTGGTAGACCGTCGTATTGGGCTGGAGGGGGAAACGCGTCTTTGTGCGGAGTTCGCGGATGAACATGCTGCTGACAGATTCTTTGATCAGCTTCATCGCCGTAGTCTTGGTGTGGATTTGGTGAATATAAAAAAGGAAATGTGCCCCCCTTGATAAAATAGGCCAAGTCCCGGCAGGTTTCGATTGAAGTGGGCAGCTCTCTAGGTTTGAGTAAGCGCCTCGTGTGTAAAAACAAGGATGTTTTGTCATTTATTGAAAAGGAGTAGACTTATGAAACGCCCTCGATTTTCATTCACCCATGCTACGGTCATCTGTTGTATGAGTTTCGGATTAGCTGCCTGTTCCCATCACCACTCAACCCCACCACCAGGTGTTGACCCTGGACCCAGAAATTCCCCGGAACAGGGGATGGAAATTCTTTCGGATAATGCCAAGGCCAAACGAGACGCCTGGAAGGATAAAACCTTTGAGGAATTTAAGTCCCAGGTCTACCAAGAGCCTTTTGAAGGCGGAAAATATATTGTCAACGGTGACACCGCGATTGTGGATGAGAAGCATCTACAGGAATTTTTTGAAACTCGAATCAAAGAAGAATTTCAACCTGCCACGGGGGGGCCGGTGAAATTGACGGTGCATCAGGTCAATGGCCAGGATGCGGTTTGGAATAGCACGGAAAAGCGGCTGCTTACCTATTGTGTGAGCACGTCATTTGGCAATCAGTACGGTCAAATGGTGGCTGATATGCAGGCGGCCACTGGGGCATGGGAAGCCGTGGCAAATGTGGATTTCATTCATGTAGGCGGGCAAGACGGCAGTTGTACGGCCTCCAACTCCAATGTGGTCTTTGATGTGAGACCGGTCAATGTCAACGGACAATATCTGGCTCGGGCATTTTTCCCCAACGAGCCTCGCTCCTCAAGAAATGTCTTGGTGGATAATAGTTCGTTTGGTTTGGACCCTAACGGTACATTAAGCTTGCAAGGGATCTTGCGACATGAATTAGGTCATACCCTTGGGTTCCGGCATGAACATACTCGCCCAGATTCCGGCACGTGCTTCGAAGATAATAACTGGCGACCGCTCACGAGCTATGATGCCTTTTCGGTCATGCATTATCCGCAATGTAACGGCCAAGGGGATTGGTCCTTAACCCTGACGAACATTGACCAAAATGGGTCTGCCTGTCTGTATGGACCTGCGCAGGGGTTCACCATTGATTCTTCGATTTGCCAGGGACCTGAGGAGCCGGTTGGGCCTGTGGCCTGTGGACCAAAAACGGAAACGTTTACGGGACAAAGTGTTGCCAAGAATGCATGGAAATCCTACGGACCATTTCCCGTTTCCCCTGGAACCATTGTGGAAGTGGTGATGCACGGCGAAAGCAATCCCGGCGACCCAGATCTCTATGTGCGGTTTAATCAAGATCCAGAAACCAATGCATTTGATTGTCGTCCGTATCTTACCGGAGCTGAAGAAACTTGTTCGTTGGATGTGCCTGCAAATGTGACGGCGGCCCATGTTCGAGTTCGTGGCTATTCACCTGCGCACTATTCCCTTACGGTCACTCATACCCCATCTACACATTAAATTCGCTCAGTTTTGGTTTTTTAGAGAGGACGGTTTAAGCCGTCCTCTCTATTCGCATATCCTGTGCTGGCATTCCCAATAAGAGCTTGAGTGCATATTATGGTGAAAAAGTTTTGGCACAGCGGAAACCGATATTTGCTGAGCGCTCTTCTGGAAAAGCCCCGCCACGGGTGGCTCCGCGAAGCATGACGGGTAGGCTCTTCCACGAACCTCCACGCACAACTTTGTAGCGCCCCATTTTAGGCCCAGGTGGATTTCGTTCTGGCATGATCGGATAGTAGTCTGGGCCTAACCAATCATTCACCCACTCCGCAATATTCCCTGCCATATGGTAGACCCTCCATTCGCTTTTCCCTTCAGGATAGCTATCCACATTGGCGACTAACGGAATTTCATGCACATGATAGGCTCCAAAAACTGCAATTTCCTTTGAGGGATCTTGCTTTCCCCAGGGAAAGGTTTTTCCTGTGGTCCCCCTCGCCGATTTTTCCCATTCGGCTTCCGAGGGAAGCCGTTTGGTTTGGGAGAGACAAAAGGCCTGAGCTTCTTCCCATGTTAGATAGAGAGCGGGCCAGGGAGCCAGCGCCTGATCCGGGATGAAGTGAATGCTGATGAGATGCCAAATGAGGGCTCGCAACTCTGGAGATACGGGACGATCAGTTTCCAAAAGAAAGCGCAAGAATTCTCCGAGTGACACTTCGTATTGGTCAATCTGATAGGCATCCAACCAAATACGGCGTTGTGGAAATTCTGTGTTATCATAATGCGTTTCATAGCTGTGCCGCTC
>CP070628.1:461391-467418 GCA_020355985.1 Nitrospirota bacterium
GCAGCCAAGGCCTGTTTGCACTCCGTGTCCTGAAAGGCCCAATCTTTGTTCGGCAAAAGGACCCAAGACCAGGAACGCCCCCATTCGGCCACATCAAATCTGGCTGACGTAAACTAGGGCATACTGGATCAACTCGCTTCACTCTCAAACAAAGTCCTTCAATTATTTTGAAAGTCAGCCCGCCTGGCCGTCCTGAAGGTGATTAAAAAGATTAAAGGAAAGAGTGGATTTTCCGCAAATGGCCCAGGAGCGTTTGCCTACCCTTAAGGGATGCAGTGGCCTTGGTTTCTCAAGAGCAAGAAAATTTTTGGGGAAGGATAATGCTGTTAAATTTAGGGAAAAATATTTAACTGAATGGACAGCAACCAGGTACTGAAACAAACCATAGTTAGAAGTTGGATTAGGATTGTAATTTTTTGCCAGAATACTGAGCAAGCGAGATAACACTAACCAAGGAGGCTTACAGGAAGGCCTAGGAATAAAATTAGTATTGTAATACTTGGTATCCCTTCTGAGGGTGTTAGCGGGGAAATGTTCCCTATGCCATAAATAATTCACGATATGATGCAGCCAGAAACTATAAGGACTCCTTTCATCCTATTAGTGATGGTGAGCGTGCGGGAGGGCGGGTTCTTGGGAACTTTCTTTTGTGAGATGGTTGAGGTTGCAGTGGAGATCTTCCGTTTCGGGGCATTCGGTTTCCAATTGGATGGTCAAGTGGTGAATGCCAAACTGTGATGAGAGTAGGGATTGAATGGGCTGTAGGAGAAGATCTTTATTGGGCACCGTTTCCGTATCCACGAGGACGTGACAGGTCAGCATGGTAATTCTGGGTTCCACTGACCAGATATGGAGGTCATGCACTTTTTTGACGCCAGGGATCGATTCAAGGTTTTTGACAATCGTTGCGGTGTTGAGATGAGTTGGCGTGGACTCCAGGAGTATGTGAAGTGATTCTCGAAATAGTGGAAAACTGCCTTTAATGATGACCACGACCAGCACCAAGCTGATGAGGGGATCTAGAATCGTGAGTTGAGTGAGAGCAATTCCCAGCCCGCAGAGAATCACGCCTACTGACATCCAGGCATCCATCATCATGTGAAGAAAAGCGCCGCGAATATTTAAATCATTTTTGGCGCCTTGTCGTAATAACCATGCCACCCCAAAATTCGCCATCATGCTGATTCCCGCAATGCCCATGACCCAAAGGCCAGGTATGTGCTCAAGCGGGGTTATGATTCGGTAGAAGGCAATTCCGGCAATTATTAGCCCAGTGAGGAGTAAGGTGAGGCTATTGAGAAATGCAGCAATGGTGCCGGCACGGTGGTAGCCAAAGGTACGTTCTTCGGTTGGGGGCTGACTCGCCAGAATATGAGCATATAAGGCTAATAACAGGGAACCCTGATCGATGAGGTTATGGCTGGCATCACTGATGAGCCCCAAGCTATTGGTCCAATATCCACCAATGAACTCGGCTAGGATAATGATGCCATTTAAAGCCAGCCCCAGTTTAAGGCGACGGGTAAGAGGAGAAGGTGCAGGCTGTGAATGAGTCATGGTCTCTAGTGTCCCATGAATTTAAAGACGGGACAAGGATCAAAAGAATGAATCAGAGTCGATTTTGCGCTAAAAGAGGAGCCCGAAACCGCGAGAAGGCAAGGCAGATTTGATAAAAGGAAGATGGTTCCTCCGTTCGGAAGAGGACAATACGATCGTCAAGAGGAAACGAACTGCAGTTTTGGGGTTAATCGTCAAATGAATCTTGGAGAGGGGTTTTCACCGCTTGTTTTGTGGTATCTACGGCGGAATTGACTCGATTGGCCGCGTGTTTCATGGTTTCTTTTGCTTCCTCAGACCAAGCCTGCATGGCCTCTTTGGTTTGTGCAGCCATTTCGGAAAATTCGTCTTGCGCGGTTTTGGCACCACGGGCTAGGCGGTTGCGGAGTTGGGAGCCTGATTCAGGTGTGAGCATGATGGCCGTTCCTGCGCCCAATAAAAATCCAGCGATAAAAACAAATGTATTGACCCAGCTTGAATCGCCTTGTCCATTGTTGTCGCTCATGGTGATATTCCTCCCTGCTCGTATGATCGTTATGAATTTCTTTGGTTGTTTTTCGAAGTTGACATCATGGCCATGATCGCCCCACCTAAACATACCCCGGAAGCGAAAATTAAACCATAGGAGAGACCTGTTCGGAGTTCGGGCCAGGTGTCCAACATCCGTTTCAATAGTGGGAGTTCCTCGGAGAAATGGACATGGCCCTCCCATCCCAACTCTCCTTGTGGCATGGAATGATCGGACTTGGGCCCGTCATCAGCTTCGCGAACAGTATCAAGATTGGTCACAGTCATGAAAGAGGCTCCAATAAGGCAAAAGGAAAATGTGAAAATAACGTGGCTGCAGATAATTCTACCATGTCTGTATCCTTTTGTGGAGCCACTATTTCTTGGGTAAAGACATTCCGAAATGATTGGGCTTTCATGTCCGAAGGAAGGGTAATTGACGTTTCTGCCCATATGGATTTCCCAATAGGCCAAGTTGTGGGATCAGGAATGAGTTGAGTTAAAAATCGTGGCCAAATGATCAAGCCAACGTTGTTTTTTTCTTGTCGAAGAAATCCACAGATATGCTCCGCTCGTCTTCCTTGGGCGTTTAATGCACGATAGGAACCGTTTAAAAGAAGGGAAGAGTGGGTTTTGCGGTAGTGGAGAGCCGTGCGTGTGACATACATTTTAATAAGACCATTGTCGGCACATTGGAACAAAAACTGTATGAGCTCAATGGGGTTAAGCCTTTGTTGGAGGTCTTGCAATTCAGCCAGACGTTCTTGGTAAAGCGCATAGTCCACCAATCCACGGTTATCCGGGTCGACTAGGCTCAAATCCCAAAGCTCAGTGCCTTGATAAAAGTCGGGGACGCCAGGAGCTAGTGTTTTAATCAACACTTGGGCAAGGGAATTATAGATGCCGTAACCGGCGATACGGCTTTGAAACGGCAGGAAATCCTCCAAAAAGACATTTGTGGGGTAGGGAGAAAGAATGCGATCCAGAAATTTCAAGACCGCCTGTTCATAGGCTACGTCTGGATTCAGCCAACTGCTGGTCACTTTTGCCTCCCGTAAGGCTTTGATCATGTAGGTTTGAAGACGTTCTAGGAGTTGTGTGAGGACTTCATCCGAGTATGGACCGAACGGCCAGGCTCCCAGCAAGGTTTGGTAGATAAGATATTCTTCATTACGGCTGGGGACTAGTTGTTCCTCAAGGCGATGTGTGGCCTTTTTATTGAGACGGTTCCAGGTACGCAGGCGGTTGCGCCATTCCGTGGGAATTTCTGATAGCACATTGATACGCGCACGGACGTCTTCACTGCGTTTGGTGTCATGTGTAGTGGTAGAAGACAGACTCCAGGGCCAATGATCTGCTCGTTCTTGCATATATTGATGAAAGTGCGAAAGGGAAATGCCGAAATGTTGGGGCTCTCCTCCAACTTCATTTAATGAGATCAACCGGTTGTATTGGTAAAAGGCGGTATCTTCGACGCCTTTGGCGGTAACGGGGCTGGTTGTTTGTTGAAATTTCATGACAAAAGGACGGAGGATCTCCCACTCTAAAGGGGAAAAATCTTGAGGGGTGTTCATGAGAAGGTCACGAATAAAATCAAAAACCAAATTGCTGAGAGCCGGGTTGCGTCGTTTGGCGCGAGCTACAGCCAGCCGAATATAGACGCGGTCTCGGTCCGTAATTGGCTCCTCGGGCTCAGGACGGATATAGGTGCGATAAACTGGGAAGCACGCAATGATTTCTCGAATAGCATAAATCAAGTTATTAAGCGTGAAGTCTCGTGACCGGCGGTTCTGCTCAGAAAGAACATTGAGTTCGTGCCCTAACGCATTGATTTCTCCAGCCATGGAGCTGGTCATAATGAGTTTTTTACATTGATAGATGAGATCATCGTAGTAAAGTGATTTCTTGGTAAAGCGGGTATAAAGTTGTTCGATCTGCCTCTGATGCGAAGTTTGAACGAACAAGTGGTTCACCAGAGAGAGGAAGTCATAGCCGGTGGTTCCGTGGACGAGCCAATCGGGATTCAGGGGTTCCCCCATACCTAAGATTTTTTCGACCAACAGATAGAGAACCCGCCCTTGAGAATCAGGTTCGGCGTGAAACTGTTGTGCTGCCCAGGTTTGCCATTGAGCCAGGTAACCCTGAGGGTCATATAGACCATCCACATGGTCAATTCGTAAACCTGTAACGGCACCAGATGAAACAAGATCAAAGATCTTTTGTTGGGCTTCATGAAAAACCGCAGGTTGTTCCATCCGAATGGCCGCCAATTGGTTGATGTCAAAAAAACGGCGGTAATTAATCTCTTCAGTAGCCACACGCCAAAAGGCTAATCGGTAGGCTTGATTGGAGACCAATACATCTAAAAGGTCGAAACTGGGAGGGGAGCCCTTGTTACCGTTGAGCATTCGGAGATTGTCGGCAAGAAAATGACGGAGTGTTTCATTTTCGGAGATGACAGTAGAGAGTCGACGACGAATAACTTCCATTTCACGATAGCGTTCAGCGATGCGCTCTGAATCCGTTTCCGTTCGTAATGGCAAATGGGATAATGCCGTGACGATACTTTGAAATTCTTGTAGATGTGGTGAGGATTCTCCAAGAGTGGCCAAAAGGTCGTCTTGACGGAAGGTTAGAATAATGCTCCATGTGGAAGGGTCTAAGGGTAGGCGGTGTTCATAATATTGGAAAAAAAATTGCCCATCATCATACTGTAAGACGATTTCTTGATTTTCTAAAACGATGCCATATTGATCTCCTAAAATGGGAAGGAGGACCGTATTTTCCAGTTCGGGTTTGACCGGAGTCCAATCGATATCAAAAAACGTCGCATAATGCGAAGAGGGGCCGTTTTCCAGGACATCTTGCCACCAGACATTGGCAGAGCTGGCAATACCCATGTGATTAGGAACCACATCTAAAATCTGTCCCATCCCATGTTCCTGGAGAGTCGTGATGAAGACCTGATAGTCGGCTTCGGTCCCGATTTCAGGATTAAGAACTGTAGGGTCAACCACATCATAGCCATGGGGACTGCCTGGCACGGCCTTCAGATAGGGTGACGCATAACAATCAGTTATGCCTAATGTGTCTAGGTAAGGTATCAAACGTGCGGCGTCTAAAAATGTAAAGGAAGCGTTGAACTGCAAACGATAGGTTGAAAGCGGAATGCGAGGAAAATAGGCAGACATGATCGTTGGATCACGTGAGAGACGAAGAGGATGAGATGGCCCGACCTCCATAGGATTGTCCACGAGGCAGAATTGTGAGCCCTAGTTTGCTGGAAGCTCGCTTCCCTGCACGACTTTTGTCTCCACCCATGCTTGTTCCAGGGGCAATCACGTTAAATCGATCAATGATGCAGCGCTGGAGGTGACTCTTGGGGCCAATCACGGTTCCATCCAGAATAATGGATTCTTCGATCGTACAGCCTTCTCCGATTCGAACATTGCGACCAATGATCGATCGGTTAATCGTACTGTCGATCACGAGGCTACCTTGGCCGACCATGGCATCATTCATCTGAGAACGAACCATGCTTGCGACGGGATCGGTCAAGGCATCTGTAGTAATGGGCCATTTTACGTTGCGTAAGTCAAAAATAGGGGTTTCACCCAAAACATCCATGTTGGCCTGCCAATACGCTTCCAGCGTTCCCACATCCCGCCAGTATCCCCATTCTTCATGCGGATGAATGCCGGGTACAGCATTTTCCATAAAGTCGTAGGCTAAGACCCGATGGGATTTAATGAGGGAAGGAATAATGTCTCGTCCAAAATCGTGTGTTCCTGCCTTGCTGGCATCTTTCTCTAGGGTTCGGACTAAGGTGTCGACATTGAAAATATAATTGCCCATGGAGCTGTAGGACATTTCCGGGTTACTGGGCATGGGTTTAGGATGAGCAGGTTTTTCTTCAAAGCCAACAATCTGATAATCGGAGCTGGCTTCAATAATGCCAAAGCC
>CP070628.1:467518-471668 GCA_020355985.1 Nitrospirota bacterium
AAGTTGGGTCTCCAGCTGTGTACGTTGGTCTATTAAGCTTTCAACTTCACCTGTTGGAAGTTGTTGATACCGCACAATGGTGGCCTCGAGTTCTTGGATTTTTCCTTGAGCTTGTGCGAGTGCCTCTGATTGCTGGTCATTTTTCGCTACCTCGGTCAATGCAGAGGGTGTTGCAGGAGGTTCTTTCGATACAGAAGGGGGCTGTTGTGACGTCACGGAGAGAGGAATTGAAGCAGGACCACCGAAGAACCACACCAGTAATCCTACGCCAACCAAGAATAGACTGGCCGCTATGACATATGAATGCTGCGTTGAAGGAAGGGCTGATAAAACAGGCTGCGGTGCTGTAGCTTGAGGACGAAGATGATGTTTTGCCCAGGGAATCGGGAAAACTTCCTGATAGAGGGTATTTCTAATGACAATCTCTTCCTCATCATCCTCACGAAGAACGCCGACTAATCGTAGTTGTTCCAAGGCGGCTTGATTGGTTTTCAGGTTTTCTATCTTGCCCTCTAAGAGATCTAAATAGGGTTCAAGGAGAGACTCTCCATTGGCCCCAGGTTCCGTTAAGGCTGTTCGAACGAATTGAAAGTTGGGATCACGAAGGGCTTGTGGGCTCGCTATGAAATGCCGGATACAGTCATCGACCTCTTTTTCAAGCCAGGCCGTGCGGTGTTGTTCTTCTAGAAGCTGGCAAAGTAATTGAGTCAGGTAAGGATGTCCGTTCGTCCACCCATAAATCCATTGCACGGCCTCATTGGCAGCATCCGTTGGAAGACTCAGTCCCTCTGCTAAAAGAAGCGCCTCTTGAAGCGTAAAATCTGAGAGCACCACGCGATGACTCCATTGGAATAACTTTGGCCCCTCTTCAGGAATTAATTGGGAAGGGGTTGCCACACCACAGACAACGAATGAGAGGCGATACAAGGTGGAATCCGTCGCTCGTGATTCATACAGCGCGCCTAGCCATTCAAAAAAGTGTCCACGGAAGGGCAGTGCCATAGTTCGTTCAATTTCATCAATGAACAAAACCAGAGGCTTTGAAATTTCGGGTAGGATGACCTCAGTAATCAATTTTGTGAGTCGTATATATGGGGGCAGTGCAAAAACAGATGGCTTCGCCCACCAGTTCATTGCGTCGGTAGAGAGATCTAGGTTGTCATCCAAAATACGTACGATAGTGTGAAACCATTCTTCTTCCCGTGGAGGAAGGGAAAACTGGCTCAGATCGATGAGAACCGCATGATGGGAGCCGGCATTGAGCTGTTCGGCAGTATGGGCAATTAGACTGGATTTCCCCATTTGTGGGGAATGGAGAATGTAGGCGGGTCTTCCATTCCGGCAGTGATCCAGCAATTCGGCATCTGCTGGGCGTTGGATATACTGAAGATCTCGTGCCTTGACGGTACGGCCGCTAGAATTACCTGGGTGCTTTTTAGACGCCATAGTCGTATCCGGAATGATTTTGCCAGGAGGATAATATTAAGTTAAATTTGTATGGCAATGGATTCTTGAGCTTCATTATAGTCTAAAGGGAGAGGCTCTTAGGATAACCAAAAAGGAGGGGAACGAAGAACTTTTCCCCTATTGATTCCGAAAAGGATCGTGTGACGTATGAGGAACAATTGTTTTCTATGGAAAAAAGCAATTGGGTAGAACGGCCAAGGTCTCTCCACATTATTCCAACCTCATTTTAAGGCTAGCTGGAAGGCCGAAAGTAAGATTTTACTCGTTATTCACTAGACAAGTCACCAATCGTGCTCATTGCGTTTGGGAATACCTAGAGTATACCGACCCAACCTGAGCCGAAGTTTAAAATCCAAAAGATTTCGTAATTCTAGTTCTGCACCATCCAGGAAACGAAGGGCTTCGTCCCTGCTTGGGACGGGGCCAAAGTTTCGGGTCAAGAGGAGATTGCAGGATGCATCAACAAACCAATGCTCTAAGCCTTGCTTGTGGCCTTTTTGGTAAATGGCAATAACATGTTTGACTTTTTTCTTGTGTCGTCATCACATGCCTTCTTGAGTAAGGTGCGAATCTGGATAGGGTTTAAGCTCTAGATTCTAAAACGACAAACATGAATGGAAATATGATGACAATGAAAAGCTAAAAGCACAATATACAAGATAGACAAATATAGTCAAATACAATATATAGTGCGAATTAGGGTATTGGTTGCAAGCAATGGTGAACAAGGGGAAGAGGGATTTTTGGCCAGGTGATATCCAAGACGGGTTTTCTTTGAGGTGTGAGAAAAGACGGAGGAAGTCCAATGGGATCTTTCAGCTTCATAGTGAGCATGAAAGAGTGATGGTATCCGGGAGAAGATCGCACTGCTAAAGACACAGACTTTCGTTCAGGAATTTGTTTGAATCAGAACTCTTGTGTTTCGAAATTAGATGGTTCGAGTGACGCATTATTCGATTAGTGAGATCCTATGGCATCTTCATCAAAAAAAGTCATTTATGCCGCACTTATTGGCAACGCGTTGATCGCGGTGACCAAATTTGCCGCCTCGGTGGTCACAGGGAGTTCCGCGATGTTAGCCGAAGGCATCCATTCCCTCGTCGATACAGGGAATCAAGGCTTATTATTATATGGCCTTCACAAAGCCAAAAAGCCCCCGGACGAGGAATTTCCTTTCGGCCATGGAAAAGAGGTGTACTTCTGGAGTTTTGTTGTGGCTATCCTGATTTTTGCGATGGGTGCAGGAATCTCTCTTTATGAAGGCGTGGTGCATATTCTTCATCCGGAGCCTGTTAGTAATCCGGTGGTCAATTACGTGGTCTTGGGTTTGGCGCTAATTTTTGAAGGTGGGGCCTGGTTTTTGGCCTTCAAAGAGTTTTCACGTGTCAAAGGCCAATGGTCGTATGTGCAGGCTGTTCAGCGGGGAAAAGATCCAACCATCTTCATGGTGTTGTTTGAAGATTCGGCAGCGGTGCTGGGATTGCTTGTGGCGTTTTTTGGTATTTGGTTAGGGCAACTGACTGGGATTGTGTATTTTGATGGGGTGGCCACAGTTATCATTGGATTGATCTTGGGAGGAACGGCAGTCTGGTTGGCGTATGAAACCAAAGGGTTGTTGATCGGTGAGCGTGCTAATCAGGAAGTTGTGCAAAGCATTCGGGAAATGGCTGGGAAACTTGCAGGTGTGACGCATGTGAATGAAGTACTCACGATGCACATGGGGCCGGAATTTATTCTGGTCACGATGAGTTTGGACTTTCAGGACGGGTTAAAATCGGAAATCATTGAAGGTTGTGTCGCGGATTTGGATCAAGCCATCAAGGTCAAACATCCGTTAGTGAAGCGAGTCTTTGTGGAAGCCGAAGCCCGTCGAGTAAGTAGGGAAGGAGACCTGAAAAGCGAAAAATAAGTGTAATCTGCCGGAAGGTTTTGAAAAAGGGGCCGGATTGGAAATTGACAATTGGAATCTAACCCTTTTCCACTCTCAATGGAGAGCGAAATTTTAGTGGCCTAATCATCATCGGCATTGGCAATTTCCAAAACAACAGGGCAATGATCCGATAAACGGCGATAGGCAAGCGGGTAATCTCCTCGAATGCGTTGACACCCAGCCAGTGCGCAATACCCTGTGACCTGAACAGACTTGACGGCAATTTCCTTCATGCCATTGGCGACCAAAACATGATCAAGCTGCCCTCCGTGCCCACGGAAATACTGTGAACATTGTAGTTGGACGGGGAGGTCGGAAAAGCCGGGCTTTTCCTTGCGGACAAACCGGCGGAGGTATTTCAGTTCAGAGGCCTGTGATTGCCGATCTCCAGCGCCCATAGTATTGAAATCCCCAAGTATCACCACATCACGATCTTGTTTCAACAAGGGGGCAACGGCTTTATCAATGCGGTTAAAGGCCTTTTGCCGTTGCTCCAGGGCAAAAACCGTCGGCCCGGACTTTAAATGGACAGCGATGAGATGAAAATCGACACCGTCTTTCTGGCGAGATTGTACGAAGGCATATTGGCCAGGTCGTAAGCCAGATGTGCAAGGGTTTCGGGCTGACGTGGCTTTAGAATTGAATTGCCATAGACTATCAAATTTAGACAAGGCCACGCGAGAATCGTTCCACAGTAATCCAAGGTGATGATCGTTGGGCCGCCCACAGGGTTGCCGGTGCCATCGCCAGTTC
>CP070628.1:471768-474446 GCA_020355985.1 Nitrospirota bacterium
CCAATACGATTGCCTTTCATACAATCGTGAACGCAATCGTATATGTTAGAAGCGTAGTTTTCATAGGAAGATTATTGGTAAGGCCCCTTCCAAATGAAAACCATACTGCCAAGCAACCCTAGGCCTGTTACGCAGATGACGGAAGCTCCAGTATTCGAGTGATTTCTGAGATA
Source organism: Nitrospirota bacterium (assembly GCA_020355985.1). The sequence continues at coordinate 471,942 of CP070628.1, forward strand.
AGTTTCTGCTCTTTGTAGGGTTTCCCCAAAATAGCGCATGCTCCAGCTTCCTGTGCAGCTTTAGACAATTGGTCCGATAGATGACCTGTGAGAAAAATTACGGACGGTCGTTGATCTTTTGTTTTTTTTGCTAGATATTGAATCATTTGCAGGCCGGTCATGACGGGCATTTGGTTGTCGGTGATGACAAGATCGAAGTGCTTCGTCCCCATGACTTGCAGAGCCTCAGATCCATTTTCAGCTTCCTGACATAGATACCCCTGTATCTCCAGTCTTTCGCGGAGTACGCGTCTTCCTGGTTCGAAATCATCAACCAGGAGAATCCGTTTCATATGATCTCCTTCTCAATCCTATATGACATATTTCTTGAGGGGCGATTATGATGTCTCATCTTGTGGCAGAAGGTGAACCTTCCCCATCGCCGTTTACCCAGCCTGTCCCAAAGACTGTCGAACATTTCTTAGCAAGGAGGTCGACGTCGATGGGTTTCAATAGATAGTCATGAGCTCCCCGTTCAATCGCCTTAATCAGCTTTTTCTTGTTGAGTTCGGCGCTCATGACAATAACGGGAATATGGGGAAAACGTTCACGAACCTGTTCCAACATACTTAACCCGTCCAAAACCGGCATCTGGATGTCCAGCAGAATGCCGTCAACCATCAAGACCTCAAGCATGGCTAGACCTTCGGCTCCGTCCCGGGCCGTCGTCACAACGAATCCCTGAAACGTCAGTCGATCATGCAACATCATGCTGATGTCCTGCTCATCTTCAACTACTAAAATAGATGGTGCCATTAAGAAACGCTCTTGGTAATAGGCGTACTACTACATTTCTTTTTTAATGATACTTCCATGAGGCATAAGGCCTCTATTCTTAAATAAACACTACCTCGTAAATATTTGATAAAGGCCCAATCGAATCGTGCGTCCTTGATCTAAGAGAACGTTTGACTTGGCGTAGAAAGGGATTGCCAACTTGCATAAAGTTTGCCCAATAGACGGCAAGCCGATACGCGAATGGATTGACTGCACAAGGGTTGTTTGAATGTAGAAGGTCTAAGGAATCGATGGTGGGATGGGAGGGTGGTAGTTTGGGGGATAGCTTATGGGTTATCCTCCTCTTCAATATTGAGTGCGAAACGATACCCCACACCGGGGTCAGTCAGAATGTACCGCGGACGTGCAGTGTTCGTCTCGATTTTCTTTCTGAGTTGCCCAACGAACACCCGAAGATATTGGGCTTGATCGGCATACGCTTCCCCCCAAATGGCGGTGAGGAGCGTTCGGTGTGTGAGGACCTTGCCGATGTACTGAATCATATATTTCAAGAGATCAAACTCTGTCGGAGTGAGCTTGACAGGCTTGCCCTCTACCAGTACTTCTCGTCGTTCAAAGTTGACGGAGAGCCCCCCACTTTTGAACACGGGTTCCGTCCCTGACAACATAATAGTCCTTCGTAACGCCGATCTGACTCTGGCTACCAATTCTTCCATGCCAAAGGGTTTGGTGACGTAATCATCAGCGCCCGATTCAAGAGCCTCTACTTTTTTGCGTTCATCACCAATGGCTGAGAGGATAATAATCGGGACGGGAGAATGAGCACGAATGCGACGAGTGAGTTCTATTCCATCCATCACAGGAAGTAATAAATCTATAATGACAACATCTGGATTCCTCTGGGCGATCGCTTCTAAAGCTTCTTCTCCCGAAGCAGCCGTCTTTACGTCATAGTTCTTGCTCTCTAAATTGACCTGTAATGCGTGACGGATTTGAGGTTCGTCATCCACCACAAGTATTCGGGCGCCTGGATTCATTCTCGTTTCGACTTTTGTCGTCCTTCAAGTGAAAAACTAGCCATCTTTTCGGTTGTCGGTATTGTAAAGGTGATGGTCACCTTTCTCCCAATTGACTCTGCCCAAATCTTACCGCCGTGGGCTTCGACAAGCCCTTTGCATATTGCCAAGCCCAGGCCGGTGCCATGAATGGGTTTTTCGCGTATTGGTGGTCGACGATAAAAGCGATCAAAAAGAAGCTCCAAATCCTGTGATTGAAGAGGTTCTCCCTCATTGGATGCTTCGACCGCAATATTTTGAGCTTCAATGCGAATGTTGAGTCGAATTGGCGAAGTTGGCAATGAATACTTCACGGCATTATCTAACAGATTGATAAGAACTTGCTGTATTTGAACTGCGTCGACAAAAATCGGAGGGACATTCTCAGGAATGTGTATATCTACGTCTCGAGTATCTAATATTTGTTCCGTACGATGGAGAGCCCCTTCCACTAGATCTTCTAGTAGATGCCATTCTTTGTGAGGCATGAGCGTTCCCGCCTCAATTTGAGACATATCTAGGAGATTATTAACCAATTGACTCATGTAGTCGATCTCCCTGTCAATGCCTTTGAGAACCTCTTGGTGTTTATGGCCATTACTGCCCGAGCCATTCTCCATTATACTAGAAACCGACCCTTTCATGGTTGTGAGTGGAGTTCGCAGTTCATGCG
>CP070628.1:474546-482335 GCA_020355985.1 Nitrospirota bacterium
CAGAAAATGGGTAAAAGACAAAAGCGTTTCGAAGTGTTGGCCGAACGAGCGGTCAACCAGGACGGCTTTATCAAGGAATGGATTGATGTGGGATTGGTAGCCATGGAAAGCCCCAATGATCCGACCCCTGGTATCAAGATAGAAAACGGGACTGTGTTGGAAATGGACGGCAAGCGCAGGGAAGAATTCGACATGATCGACACCTGGATTGCAGATCATTGTATTGACACCGATGTGGCAGAAGAGGCCATGGCCATAGATTCTCTCGAAATCGCACGAATGCTGGTGGATATCAGCGTACCTAGAACTGAGGTCGTAAGACTGTCCGTTGGTATGACGCCGGCCAAATATGTTGATATTCTAAAAAATATGAATGTCGTCGAACTCATGATGGCTATGCAGAAGCTACGGCCAAGACGTACGCCATCCAATCAAGCTCATGTGACCAATCTGAAAGACACACCGGCACTTTTGGCAGCTGATGCCGCCGAAGCAGGCTACAGAGGCTTCAGTGAGATAGAAACTACGGTTGGTGTCGGACGTTATGCTCCTATGAATGCCCTTTCTCTTTTGGTCGGCGGCCAAACTGGGCGTCCTGGACTCTTGGCTCAATGTGCAGTGGAAGAGGCTCTGGAACTCACCATGGGTATGCGCGGCTTGACGCACTACGCGGAAACCGTTTCGGTCTATGGCACTGAACAGGTTTTCGTTGATGGAGACGACACCCCTTGGTCAAAGGCGTTTTTAGCGTCCGCATATGCCTCTCGAGGTCTCAAAATGCGGTTCACTTCCGGTACCGGATCTGAAGTCCAAATGGGTTATGCGGAAGGAAAATCGATGCTCTATTTGGAGATTCGGTGTGTGATGGTCACTAAAGGAGCCGGTGTCCAGGGGCTCCAGAACGGCTCAATCAGCGTAATCGGGGTTCCTGGGGCAGTTCCCTCAGGTATTCGTGCGGTGCTAGCTGAGAATGTTGCCACCGTGCTCAATGACCTTGAGGTGGCGTCTGGCAATGACCAGACCTTTACGCATTCCCCTATCCGCAATACGGCCCGTATGATGATGCAATTTCTTCCCGGTACGGATTTTGTTTTTTCGGGATATAGCTCCGTTCCCAATTATGACAACATGTTTGCCGGCTCGACCCATGACTGCGATGACTATGACGACATGCTTGTCTTACAACGTGACCTTCAGATTGATATGTCCTTACTCCCGGTCAAAGAAGAAGACGTTATTGCCATACGCAATAAAGGCGCCCGCGCTCTGCAGGCTGTTTTTAATGAACTGGGACTTCCGCCCATTACAGATGAGGAAGTGGAAGCTGCTACTTACGCTCATGGCAGCAAAGACATGCCGGACCGCAACGTACCTGAAGATCTTCGTGCCATCGATGAACTTATGCAGCGTGGGACCACAGGCGTGGATGTTGTACGCGCTTTGGCGAAACACGGGTTTAATGATGTGGCGAAATCGGTGCTCAATATGTTGAAAGGAAAGGTAACCGGAGACTATCTTCACACCTCGGCTATCTTTGATGAGAATTTCAACGTGGTGGCTGCCGTTAATGATCTAAATGATTACGAAGGGCCTGGTACCGGATACCGTCTTGAAGGTGAAAGATGGGAACTTTTAAAAAATATTCCGGCAGCTATCAGTCCTGAAGACGTCTAGAACTGCCTAATGGAGGAAATTTAAGATGAACATTACTGAAGATATGGTAAAAGAAATTATCCTCGAAGTATTAAAGGAGATGCAGGGGGATGAAAAGACGGCAGCAAGACAGGCAGGAAGCGCACCACAACTTCAGTTTCAGGAACTTGGGACGGCAAAAGTCGGAACGAATAGAAATGAAGTCGTCATCGGCGTTCCACCAGCCTTTGGTGTCGCTATGACCCAGACCATCATCGAGATTCCGCATAAAGACGTGCTGAAAGAAATCATGGCGGGCATTGAGGAGGAAGGCCTCAAATCTCGTCTGGTAAGGGTAAATAAGACGGCCGATGTGGGATTCATCGCCCATGAGGCCGCCAAACTCAGCGGGTCAGGAATTGGTATCGGCACCATCTCCCGCGGGACATCTGTCATCCACCAGCGGGATTTAGCTCCACTCCAAAATTTGGAGCTGTTTTCTCAGTCCCCGCTTGTGGAGAAAGAAACATTTCGAGCCATCGGACGCAATGCAGCCAAATATGCCAAAGGAGAACAGCCTAACCCTGTCCCTGTCCGCAATGATCCCATGGCTCGACCTAAATATCAAGGGCTCGCAGCATTGCTCCACAACAAAGAGGTTTCATATGTGCAGCCTAACGTATCGAGCACGGAATTAACGGTTCAATTATAGTCAATTGATGGCGTACGTGAAGAAGACCTTATGACTCTCCGCGCAAGAATCCATAATGCCATCTTATATGAACCACTATCCAAGGAGGAAGAGCACATGGCTCAATCAAAAGATATGAACATCTCTCCAGAAGTGATTGCCGAAGCGGTAAAACGGGCGATGGCCGCTCTCGGCAAGAATCCTGGACAGAAAACTCTTACAGGAACTTCTACTGGAAAACTTGAAGCAAAAAAGGACTATCCACTGGGAACAAAACGACCCGACCTGGTAAAATCAGCCAGCGGATTGGCCCTTGAAGACATTACACTTGACAAAGTGGTATCAGGACAGATCGGTTTTGACGACGTAAAAATTCGTCCCGAAACTCTCGAATATCAAGCCCAAATTGCCGAAAGTATTGGGAGACCGCATCTTGCTGCTAATCTACGCCGGGCAGCAGAAATGACCAAAATTCCTGATGACCGGGTACTGGAAATCTATAATTCGTTACGACCCTATAGGTGCACCAAAACGGAGCTGCTCGACATAGCCAACGAGCTTGAATCAAAATACAACGCGAAAATATGTGCGGCCCTTGTCAGAGAGGCGGCCGATGTTTACGAAAAACGGGGCCGTCTGAAACAGTAAAAGGAGTTGCTGACATATGCCGTACATCGCTGGAGTGGATATCGGGAACAATTCAACGGAGGTTGCTATTGCTGAATTTGCCCGATCAGGCGAAGCGCGGATCATTTCCAGCTCGATCGTAAAAACGGTGGGTATCAAAGGAACCGTTCGGAACGTTCTTGGCGTTATCGATGCTTTGGACCGGGCCTTAAGCCCGTTGGGGGTTCCACGCAAGGACCTCGGCATTGTTCTGCTGAATGAGGCTACCCCGGTTATCGGTGATGTTGCCATGGAAACAATAACTGAGACGGTTATCACGGAATCCGCTATGATTGGCCACAATCCGTCTACACCAGGAGGGATGGGATTAGCACTCGGAACCACCATCATGCTGGAAGATATGGCATCTGCTTCCCCGAATAAGCCATGGATCGTGGTCATTCCGGGGTCAACAGAGTTTCGTATGGCGGCTGAACAACTGAACAGGGTCATGTCTGCGAAATTGCAGATTGCCGGAGCCATTGTTCAGAAAGACGACGCGGTTCTCATTCACAACAGGCTTCATCATTCCATTCCCATTGTGGATGAAGTCGTTCATATTGATCGCGTCCCAGTAGGAATGCCGGCAGCAGTAGAGGTGGCAGCCGTCGGCAAGACGGTTGAGAAGCTTTCCAATCCCTATGACATTGCTACCCTATTTGATCTAACCCCTGAGGAGACTCGCGACATTGTCCCTATTGCCAGGGCTCTAACAGGAACGCGGAGTGCCGTAGTCATTAAAACCCCCCGTGGCGACATTCAGGAACGTCGAATCCCGGCGGGTAAGATTAAACTCATCGGTCAACATCAAAAAGTTGACATTCAGATCGATGAGGGTGCGGAGAGCATTATGGAACAGGTGGTGAAGGTATCACCACTTCTGGAAATACAAGCTGAACCTGGGACCAATGTGGGCGGCATGTTCGAAACGGTTCGCCAAGTAATGGCCGATCTGACAGATCAGCCCGTCAGCGCCATCCGTGTCCAAGACATTCTTGCCGTGGATACGCTCGTTCCCCAGAGAGTGCGGGGAAGTCTGGCTGGTGAATACTCACTTGGAAATGCAGTTGGGTTGGCAGCCATGGTTGAAACCCAAAAACTGCCCATGCAGCGGCTGGCTCGAAAGCTGGAAGAAGAAATCATGGTGCCGACAATTGTGGCCGGAGTTGAAGCTGAAATGGCAATAAGGGGAGCCCTGACCACACCTGGAACAAAACCCCCGATGGCCATATTAGATCTGGGCGGTGGGTCGACGGATGCCTCTCTGATAACCGAATCCGGTGAGATCAAAAGTGTACATCTTGCGGGAGCAGGTGAAATGGTCACGCTTCTTATCGATAAGGAACTTGGCTTGGATGATCTTGAATTGGCGGAAAATATCAAGCTTTTTCCTCTGGCGAAAGTTGAAACGCTTTTTCACATGCGTCATGAAGACGGCTCGGTACAGTTTTTTCGTGAGCCGCTTGATCCCCGCCTTTTCGGACGTGTTGTAGTAATTTCCGAAAGCGGACCGATACCGATAGAAACTCGTGAACCCTTGGGTAAAATTGTCGAAATCCGACAAAAAGCCAAAAAAAAAGTTTTTGTGCATAATTCCATCCGTGCTCTGGAAAGGATTGGACCGGCCAACAATATCCGGCTAATAAGTTTCGTTGCTTTGGTAGGAGGGTCCGCTCTGGATTTTGAAATTCCTCAGATGATTTCGGATTCCTTGATTGAATACGGTGTGGTCACTGGCAGAGCCAACATTCGTGGAGCAGAAGGCCCTCGAAACGCTGTGGCTACTGGCCTTGTTCTTGATTATGAAGAAAAGCAAAGAAATTAGTCCTGTAGAGGATAAACGCATCACCGGAAGCGAGGCAAAACCGGTGGTTCGAATATTGACGACCGTGCCTTCACCGGAAAAAGAAATTGGATATATACTCTGGGGATTGGAGGAGGAAGAAATTCCGGTAGAGATCGAAGAAGTAGGGGAAAAACCGCTGAAGATCCTCGCCAAACAGGCTGCCGACGGGTCTAAGCTAAATGTCGGAATTGCCATAAGCGGAACCAATCAAATGGCTGTATTACACCATCGAGATTTGCCGGTTGAGAAGCCTTTATTTTCAATGGCAGCCGATGAATTTAATATGATACAGCTGCGCAGGTTGGGTGCTAATGCCGCTCGACTGGTAAAAGGAAATCCGCTGCTTTTTCGCTCTGAACAGGCGTATTCCGCTAACCCAAAAAACACGACGCAGCTTCAACAAAATGCTTTAAACGATTTGGCGCAACTCTCTCAAAATCAATTAGGTGAATTGATAACCTTAGTCGTAACAGAATTGCTAACCAACTTAGAAAGACAGGGATAATCCATGAAAAAGAAAAGCCTTGGACTAATAGAAACAAGGGGATTTATACCAGCCATTGAGGCCGCAGATGCCGGAACTAAAGCAGCGGATGTTATCCTGATCGGATATGAGATTACCAAGGTAGCATTAGTGACAGTAAAATTCAGGGGAGACGTAGCTGCGGTTAAGGCTGCGGTCAGCGCTGGTGCGGCGGCGGCAAGGAAAGTTGGACAGGTAGTGGCTGTCCATGTGATACCCAGGCCCGATCGACAACTTTCTATAGAGCCTTCGGATGAGCCCCCTGAGTCCAAAACAAAACCCGATGAACCGAAGCCACCTACTGCTCCTGCGGCAACAAAAAAGATTGCAGCGGAAACGCCTCCGCCCCAGACATCCAAAGTAGAAAAGGCTGAAGATGTGCCTGAAGAAAAAACGCCTTTGCAAAAGAAAGGCGTAAAAATAAAAAAGCGACCGAAGACTTCTGCAAAAAAGAAAACGGCTAGACCGAAAAAAAAGCCAAAACCAAAAGGGAAAGCTAAAAAGCCGGCGTGATAGAGACATGGAAACATAATAATATCGTAGAAGGTTTTCATTGTCCGTCAGGTTTAATGTCTTGAACAGCTTTACCTTACAAAAGGAGTTTAAAATGCCTGATCTTCGTTCTTATGTATACCTGGATCGCCTGCAACCCCAATTTGCCGCCTATGTAGGTGCCAACGCAAGAGGGTATATTCCTATTCCAGGTATGGCCGCAATACTCATGGAAGTTTCCCCCGGAGTTGTGATTAACAAGGTGATCGACGCTGCTGTAAAAGCGGCGAATATACGGCCGGGCCTCATGGTGGTGGAACGGCATTTTGGTGTACTGGAGTTTCATTCACAAGCACAGGCAGACGTGAAACACGCCGGTTCTGCGGCACTTAAAGCTTTGGGGTTAACTCTTGAAGATCGTTTTAAACCAAAGATCTTGAACTCTGAGGTTATCCACAAAGTGAATGCCTACCATGCTCAGATGGTTAATGTCTCCCGGCTCTGCTCAATGTTGCTGCCCGGGCAGGATCTTTACATTCTTGAAGTTCAGCCCGCTGCTTATATTACACTTGCTGCAAACGAAGCTGAAAAAAATTCTCAGATTACCCTTGTGGATTGCAGAACATATGGTGCGGTTGGCCGTTTATACTTGGCTGGAAAACAATCGGATGTTGAACGTGCTTCAGGTGCGGCGGAAACGGTTATAAAAAGAGTTACGGGCAAGGATAGTTAAATTTAATCCGATGAAAATCAGTGAATCAGCAAATCAGCGGATAGCTACTTTTGAAGCCGCTTTGTCACTTACAAACAACCACTCCCGTAAGAACTCGCTGTTTGCAGGAGTTGATCTCGGAACTGCTTATATTGTCACTGCTGTTGTGGACCGCAGGGGTAACCCCTTAGCCGGTGTGCTCACGCGTAGCAAATACAGCATTCGGGATGGATTGGTGCTTGATTATTTGGGTGCTGTTAATATTTTACGCCGGCAGGTCGATGCCTTAAGGGGGGCAGGATTTCCAGTGAAATCCGCCGCTGCGGCCTATCCTCCCGGGACAATCGGGCAAAATGCCAAGGTATTTGGCAATGTCCTGACAGCGGTTGGCATGGATGTAAAGGGATTGATTGATGAGCCAACGGCGGCTTCCATGGTATTAGAGGTTACCGACGGGGCTGTCGTGGACATCGGTGGGGGAACGACAGGCATCTCTGTGATAAAAGAGGGTAAAGTCATTTATACAGCCGATGAGCCGACCGGCGGGGTCCACGTGGATCTGGTTCTTGCCGGCCATTTTAAGATTCCTGTGCATGAAGCAGAATTAATGAAAACAGACCCTGAGCGCCAATCTGAGATCCTACTATTGATAACACCGGTATTCCAAAAAATGGCGAGCATCGTCAAAAGACACGTTAGAGGCCATCCTGTTGATACCGTATACCTTGTTGGGGGTACCAGCTGTTTCCCCGAAATTGAAAACGTTATAGAAGAAGAGACCGGATTGTCGGTAGAAAAGCCTGACAATCCGATGCTTGTAACTCCTTTGGGCATTGCATTGAGTTGTATAAAAAATTGAACGAACAGTTTTTGGCCCGAGGAGAGATATGATTATGACGGATGAAAAACTTCAAAAAATTGTAACCGCAGTGATAAGCAGAATAGCTCAACAAATGGGTGCCGATGGAAGCCGTGGGACCTTAATTACTGTTTTTACTGGTGCGACCGTTGATTTCCAGGAAGCTGTTTGGCAGGTCCGTCGACTGATTTTGGATGGTTACCGAATTCAGTTGGTCTTTTCACAAAATGCAGAAGATCTGTATGGCCAGGTAATGAGAGATCAGCTGGCCGGTTTCCCGAACGTCAGTTTTATAGAACCATCAACATGGCTCTCTGCCCTAAAAGAGGCTAGCGCCATTGTTGTCCCACTGCTGAGTTTGAATACGC
>CP070628.1:482435-502317 GCA_020355985.1 Nitrospirota bacterium
AGAACCAGCATTTCTTTCTGTCTAAACTGCTCTGCCAATTTTCAGCACGTTCATTTGAATCTCAAAGCCTGGTCCGTGAGACAGGCCCTAAAGGGTTTTTTTACTTTGCCCTCCCCGACCTGCCATGGTAGCCTCCTACCATCTCATGAACCTGCCATTTCACCTTCATACGGCCATCAAACCCACAGTCAACAGATGGGTATGGCTGAGTTTCTGCGCCTACCTCTTACTATTAGGAACGGCAATCAGCGGGACCCCAATCGACCAAGACCCCAATGGGTTTTTTGGTATTCAGTGGGGAAATCCTCTAGCTAACCGGAAAGACCTGAAAGAAATCGATTCATCCAACACGCTCCACGTATATACGCTGAAACATGGGGAACCTCACGTGGAAGGGATTCTCATGGAGTCAGTCAAACTCTACGGCGTGGAAGATCAATATGCACGGGCCCTCTTCCATTACAAAGGAGCGGCCACACACAAATCATTGTTGCAGTACTTGGAAGACCGTTTTGGGAAAAGCGGTCCGTCACATGGGGGAATGATGAGAGGGCTTAATCAACAGTACACGTGGCGCGGGCCAGAAACAGAGATCACCATCACCTACCATGGGTTCCGAGAGCGAGGGTTCCTCTCAGCCGAAAGCCGCGTATTAGCCCCTAGATTTCTCGACGTTCACGGCGACCATTCCTTTTAACCCCGAGATAGATGCCAGGTTTCGGCCCTGGAAAATTTATTATTGTCTACCTTATTGTTCCTCAACTTATTGGCTTGTTGATGCCAGAAGGTCTCGGGCTTCCAGCACTTTTTTCACAACCATTTCCACGTTCTCTTTATCAACAAACGGGGACAAGATAAACGATTTCAGCGCAACAATAGGTTCTCCATAGTCCGTCTTTCGATAACAATCCGTTAACGACAACATGACCCCTCGACCTGCCATACCTTCTTGATGCACGAAGTCGTAAATCTTCCGTTTATACTCATTGTGTTGTAGGAGTATGCCCCGAAACGCAGGATCATGCATTTCTTTTTCTTTGATCTGAAAAGTATCCACGCCATCGGGGTAGGCGCGAAATAAGGTGACGGTACCAAAATTATCACGGTTGAGCACTGTCGTACAGGCATGACTTTCTAAATGTTCCCTTAGGAGCTGCGCCATTTCAACAATATGCCCAATAATGACGCGTAGGCCTTCCTTACCAAAGAGTTTTAAATTCGCTAACGCCGCCAACGTGCCCGTCCCCGACCGTGAGGTTTCAAGCGTATACATTCCTGGACGATGTTCTCCAAATTGATAGAGATATGGCATTTGTTTTTGGGGCCGCCGTAGTCGTGTGAGGTCGGCTTGATCTTTCACCAACAGCAAACTGGAAATGTAGGGGGCAAATCCTGGCTTGTGGAAATCAATGCCGATGGAATCGGCACAAGAGAGATCTTGAATATGATGGCAGGCTCCTGCTAACGCACGCAGGGTACGGGGACGAAAGCCCAAGGGATTGCCTTCAAAGGGATAGTCTGTAAACACCGACCAGGCCCACCCAATGACCGCATCGGCATGAATATGGGGTACGTACGTTAATTGAAATTCTTGAACCAATTCGTCTCGTAGCGCGGTAATGGCTTGAATATCGTCGAGGCCAAAGGCATCGGTGGTCCCAAGCGTGACAATGATTCCCCCAATCTTTTGACCAGATTGGAGGGCTTGAGATGCACGTTCTCGAAGAGCATCCACATTCATGGAATTAAGCTCTGTCGTAGGAATCGTGACAAGATTTTTGGCGCCCAACCCTAACCAGCCGACAATGTTATATCGACAATAATGACTACCGTCACTGGCAAACACGACAGCATCTTCACGAACCCCATGTTCCATGGAGCCAGGCAACGCCTTTTCCAAACCTAATTTCATGCCATAGAGCGTGGTCCCTGTCCCTCCAAAGGTAAATACGCCACCGGCCCGCTCCGGATCATAGCCCAAAAGCGCAGCTAGCATGGAAACCACTTCGACTTCCGCCCGCGCGACTCCATGGCTATATTCATCCCAGGCTAAATTGGGGTTATAGAGCGAGGAAAGCAATACTCCAATGAGGGAGGAAATCGTGACTGGTGGAACGACATTTTGTTGTGTGCGAGGATGGCCCCACAGGGTTAAACCTTCACAATATTCGATCAACTCTTGCGTCACCGCCTCTACGCTCTTACCTTCTTCAACTAATCGACTCTTCTTAGCAGCCCCATAATCTAGCTTTTGGCGTTCCCCTAATATAGGCCGCTCACTTTTCAGCGTATCAACGGCATCGATAGCCCGCATAAGACTATGAACAAAATATGAATCATGCACACGATCAGAAACCGGTTTAGGAAAGGCTGTCCGAATCGTGTCTAAGAGTTTTCGGTATGGGGCTGCCATAAGTTCAGACTCCTTTCACAAAATGAAGAGAAAGCCTGGCTTCAGCCCTCTACAGCATTCATTCACTTCTGACACTTGACTCTCCAACTTGATCCAGCGCACCATGAAATAATTTTCTCAATATATTTTACCGCACTCTTTGGAAAAAAGGGATTCGTTCGATGCCCAAAACCCTTCGCCCAGACTTATTCGCTGTCAATCAAAATCCTGTTATTTCAGTTCATTCTGTCGGATTGGGTCAACACAAAGTGATTATAGCTGATCACTTCTATCAATATCCCGACGACATCCTCCAAACGGCATTGGAACTGCCTTATACCGATCGGTTCGAAATTGAGGGAAACTTTCCTGGAGTACGGGCAAGTCTCAACGTAAATACAAAACCCTTGATCGACCATTTAAGTCAAATGTGGAGAGGTACACTCTCCCCATTTTTTTCCCCTCAGCCCGTCGTGTTTCAAGGCATCAAGATGCAGAATTTCCGCTTAAACGTGGGGCAACGCCAACCCCATATTGATCAAGACGTAACCGCGATGGTGTACCTTAACCCAGGAGATTCCTGTAAGGGTGGAACTGGGCTCTATCGCCATCGGCCAACTGAACTCGAACGAGTGCCGATTATGCCGGATAGTACAATCCGACAGTTAGCTAATCAGCTCGAATTAAGTGATGAATTTTTAGCAAGCCCGGAGGGATATGAAAACTTTCAGAATAGTATGATCTTCAACCCGCTGTTTGCCTGTCGCGACAATCAATATATCAATGATGGCAATGCCTATTGGGAATTACTCCAGCTCATCGAGATGAAACCCAATCGATTAATGATATTTGACGGCCGCTGCTTTCATTCGCAGTACATCCACCCCGGCGACTACGATCAGGCCTTTCGAGTCAACCAAATTTTGTACCTTCGGCAAGAAACCCACCCTTCGACTCTTGCCAGATAAGTTCTTTGCCTTCTTCACATTCCACTCTCAGTGCCTTGCAAATAGGTCGTTTCCTGATATCTTCCCACCACAAAGAGAAACAGACACGCGACAACAAACATCACGCCCGCAAAAAACCAATAATATGAAGGCCCCGTCAACGCCACAGTCCCATCCGGGCTTTGAATCCAATAATTCACCAAAGCCGTAAATCCATTGCCCAGAGAAACAGATAGCAAAAAGATTCCCATGATGAATGATTTAAGCTTTAACGGTGCTTGGGTATAGGAAAATTCCAAACAGGTAATCGAGACCATCACCTCTGCCGCAGTCATGACCATGAAGGCCAACAGCTGCCAGGCAATCGGTGGAGTATCCCCTTGGGCGATCAGTTGTTCGATATAGGCTGAAATCATAAAAGCCCCCACCGTCACAAAAAATCCAATCGCCATTTTCCGTAACGCCGTCAATTCCATGCATCGACCCATAAGGGGATAGATCACATAGACGAATAAGGGGATGAATAGAAGAATTAAGATTGGATTGATCGCCTGAATTTGCGAAGGGAGCCATTCAATCCCCATCCAATTGCGGTCCATATGCTGAGCTTGGAGCACCCATGCGGAGGAGGTTTGATCAAAGAGCGCCCAAAAAAATGCCACGAATATGTAAATTCCAGATAACCTGAAAATTGCTCGCCATGCTGCTGGACTTTTCAATTCTTCAATAACGCCAGACCTATCAGGTGGAATATGCGCATACTGCTGCCGGCCGGCCCAGAAAATAATAGTCGCAACAAACATGAGGATCCCAGGCACACCAAAGGCGACACTAGGCCCATAGTGTTTCAACAATTCCGGGGTGAGCATCATCGAACAAAACGCACCAACATTAATGGCAAAATAAAACCATGAAAAGGCCTTGGAGAGTAGATGCCGATTCATCGGACCAAACTGGTCTCCAAGATTGGCCGACACACAGGGCTTAATCCCTCCGGAGCCTATGGCAATCAACGTTAATCCAATGAGCAAACCCACTCGAGTATGATCCAAAGCCAATGCGACATGCCCGCCACAATACACTAAAGACAACCAAATGATCGTTTGATATTTTCCCCACCAGACATCCGCTAATATAGCCCCCACAAACGGAAAAAAATATACGGCTGAAGCAAAGATATGGAAATAGGTTTTTGCCTCAGCCTCGCCCATAGGATCCAATCCTCCCTGTGGGCTGAGTATCATCCCAGTCATAAAAATAACTAGAATGGCCCGCATGCCATAATAGCTAAAGCGTTCCGCTCCCTCATTGGCGACTAAATGCCACACACCTGGGGGCATTGCAGAAGTCACCAACGGTTTCGTACTAAATTCGCGTTTAAGCATGAATGGCTTTCGTTTGGGAGAGAAGATATTTAGGTAAGCATTTGAAAATCAAAAACCACAGCTCTATTCATACCACACTCACACGGCTATTTTCTTGAAGACAATAATGCTTTGACGCTTGAATTTTAATGGAATTCTCCAACAAGCGCTTCATTGTTCTATGTGTCTTCTTCTCTTTAACTTTGGAAATAGACCCCTTCAGTATGAATCTGGTTCGTGCTGAAGAAACCGACGTCACCATGCTCGACCCCATCCTTGTGACCGGAACAGCAATGCCTACTCGACTCTCTCACTCCACTCAAAGCATTACCGTCATAGAGCGCGAGCAATACGCAGCACTTCAGCCAAATCGAATCCCAAGCGTCCTCCAACAGGTTCCCGGCCTCCATATCGATGAAATGGGAGGCCGTGCCGGGATCAGTTCGCTATATTTGCGAGGGGCAGATCCCAATTTCACCCTCATCATGTTAGATGGCATTCCCCTAAATGACTCAACCAATCAGCGAGGAGGATCAGTTGACCTGTCAACGATCCCCATTGACCAAATCGAACTTGTGGAAATCGTTCGTGGCCCCCTATCGGCCTATTATGGGTCCGAGGCCATGGCCGGTGCCATTAATCTGATCACCCAATCAGTAGACACCACGTCTTATCTTCGAGTACTTGGCGAAGGAGGGCGTTTTGATTACCTGAAGGGACTTGTCCAAGCAGGGGGATCACTTGGGCCATTTTTTACCAATTTGTCTCTTTCCCATACTAAAAGTGGAGAACAGGTTGAGGACGACCGATTTTCTCAGACTGCCCTAGGATGGAACGTTTCCCTAGACACCAACCCCAATTGGAGCATCCGCTGGACAGGACAATTCAACGATTCGTCCGTGCGAAATTTCCCGGAAGGAAGCGGTGGCCCCGAACTCGCCTTACTTGAGAAAACCGAAAAGCGAGACACTCAAGAGTTTCTGACGGGATTCACGGCATCTCTACACAGCTCTCCAGCTTGGCGGCATCAACTGTTCTTCAGTGCCTCGAGACGGATTCAAGATATTGATCACCCCGGGATCCTTCTCTCTCCCATGGTGTTTCAACTCCCACCTGCGACCTTCGACACACGCTATGACCGTTTTCAAAGCCGCCTCACCGAAACCTGGACCATCACACCTCAGTGGACGGTCTCCCTGGGCGGACAAGTCACCCACGAACACGGGAAACGCGATGGCACCCAAGACCTCAGCTCCTTCGGGGGTCGTTCAAATGAACCGGTGGATTTTTCCCTGAACCGAACATTTGGCGGAACCTTCGTCGAGTTGACCGCAACCGCATGGCAAAAACTCACGCTGAACAGCGGCACTCGTCTAGATCTCTCAGAGAATGCTCAACCAAGAGTCAGTCCTCGGTTTAGTGCGAAGTATCAACTGCTCCCCTTACTTTACATTCGCGGAGGCTACGGAAAAGGATTTAAACTCCCTAGCTTAGCCAGCCTTGGGGATCCCATCATCGGCAATCCTGATTTGAAGCCGGAAACCAGTACGGGTTGGGACCTTGGTCTGGAATATCACACTTCCAACAACGAATTCGTGGCCACAATCGAATATTTCCACAATCGCTTTAAGAAGCTTATCGATTTGGATCCAGAGCTCCTCAACCAAGGTTTGTTTCAACTCACCAACCTGGATGAAGCCCTAACCAAAGGCATGGAGTTTTCTTTGACGCTTTCTCCAAAAGCTCCTATCTCATTCCAAGCGAACCTCACGTATTTGACCACACGAGTCACCGAAACTGGAGACTCCCTAAGAAATCGACCAAAATGGCGTGGCGGGTTTAGGTTGAATGTCCAAATGTTTCCAAACGTGAGCCTCAGTAGCCGAGTCACCTTCGTCAGCTCAAGACTGGATTTTCAAATACCCACTCAGACCACGCGTGTCAGTGGCTATACCAAAGCCGACGCAACGCTTACTTACCATCCCGTTCCAGCCTGGCGCTGGTATACCGCTCTGGAAAACTTCACAAACGTATCGTATGAAGAATTTCGAGGATTCCCCGGGCCACCCCTCACCTTCCGTATAGGTATCGAATACCGATTCTCACCCCCTTAACGGAAGACTATCAGTAAAAGATGAAGACTGGAGGTATCGAGGCATCCTCAGAAAATTTAGGCTTTGAAGGTATGGGCATACCCGACCCTTCAAAAAAAAGTCCTCAAGACCCCTATTAAGCTCACGTCTGCTTTAACCGAAAACAGAGAGAGGGCCCCGGAAGAGACAAGAGATTGGTCCTCGACAAAATTTGAATGACCCAATTACCAAGGACGTTTTCATGCAATTGACACTTCCATTAGATTTAGAGAAAAGCGAAGAAACAGAAACGATTTTCGAGAAGGTTAAAGCTTGCAAGTCTCTCCCGGTTCTCTCCCCGTTGGCATCAAAAATTCTCAAGATGTGCCAAGACGAGGAAACTCCTGCCTCAACACTCGCTGAGGTCATTTCTCAAGACCCGGGGATGGCCGCGCAAATCTTGTTCATGGCCAATTCCGCTTACTATGGAGGGGCTCGCCACAAAGTCACCAGTGTCGTACAGGGCGTGAACCTACTCGGATTTTCCACCATTGCCAACTTGGCTCTTTCCTTCTGCTTTTATCGTCTCATTAAAGACATGAAAGACGCATCCACGTCAGCAATCGACCACGTGCAGTTTTGGAGACGGTCAATTTTTGCCAGCATGGCCGCTCGTGCAATTGGGAAACACTTTACCCATGTCGATACGGAACTTATGTTCCTCGCCGCTCTCCTGCAAGATATTGGGATATTGGCATTAAACGAAGTGGCATCTCATGAACTCATGGCTTTACAGGGACAGCCAATGGAGGCTCATGCCGATTTATATCGGCTTGAGCTGGAACATCTAGGTCTTGACCATTCGCAAGTCGGTGCCTGGCTGGCCCAACAATGGCAACTACCGGAAGAATTTCAAGTCGCTATCCTTTATAGCCATACGCCGGAGTTATTCGAAACACCAGCGGATTTTCAATCGCTTGTGGATGTTGTCTCACTATCCAGTTGGGTTGCGGATATTTGGATGACTCCGCACACCGAAGCAGCAATTGCCAGTGTCCGTGAAAAAAGCCAAGGTCGCTTGAATGTTCAGCCAGAAGATTGGGGGCCGATTTTAGACCAAATCATGGTAGGCATTCCCCAGATTGCTAGTTTTTTTCACACGCGACTTGGAAGTTTTGAAGAGATCACTCAGGTACACCGCTTGGCGGTGAAACATCTTGCACCGTCGACCCAACCACAAACCACCTAAAGCCTGATCTTCACAATCGTCAGGTTTCCGTGGTTAGATTTCCGGAGACACGCCCACGGTCTCAAGCGCCACACACATTTGATTGCGCCCGTTCTCCTTTGCTCGGTACAAGGCACGATCCACACGCTCTATCCAGATTGAAACGGTTTCTCCAGGCATCAATTCGGCCACACCGATGGACACCGTAACGGGTATGCTCATCTCCTGATACCGAAAACTTTCCCCACTTACGGCCTCCAACAACCTATCTCCCAATCGCTGACAGACTTCAAGCGTGGCTCCAGGGAGTAATACGCAAAACTCCTCACCTCCATAGCGTGCCACGAAATCCGTCTTTCTGGGAAAGGTGGAGACCAAACGATCGGCAAGTTCCTGGATTACGGCATCTCCAGCCGGATGACCATGCGTATCATTAATGTTTTTAAAATGGTCGATATCAACCATGAAGACACAGGCAGGACTTTCCGAGAAAAAACTCATGCTGACGGTGCGTTCTAATTGCAAATCCAATGCCCCACGATTATAGAGTCGCGTAAGCGGATCCAACTCCATTTCTTTTCGAACACTCCCCAGTTCCTGTTCAACTGACCGCAATTTTTCACCGAGTAGCTTGATCCGCTGTTGTTGCCGCTTTTTTCGTTCATCGACAAGCGCATTCATGCCTTGAACAACTCCTAATAAGGCCTGCTTGACTTCACGAAACGATCCTCCTTCTGTTGCCGCTCGCAATTGTCCGAGATAATTATCAACTTGCTGGTCCGTTTCTTGATCTTCGACAATCGCCCGCCCAACTGTATTCGTAAATTCCCACAGCACGTTTCTCATATCTTGAAGATTGCGATCCACATATGTTTTTTCTTGTTGACGATGCCTATTAACAAACTTGGCGAGTTCGCCCCAATCACGCCTAATGGGTCCATCATCAACTTCGGGATCCTCATCACGTACTGACACGCCCACCAATACATGCATGGCCCACCGTTCAAATTTCTTTTCAATCTCTTCTTCCGAAAGCTCTTCCAAATCAAACGAATGCCGCCCAAGACAACGCAGAACCCTGCCCAATGATTCTAGGGCCTTATCGTAGTCTTCCGTCTCATTAGTTCCATTTGGCTCACTGGTCTTTTGAGCCTTCATTGGTTCCTGACCTTTTTGATCGGTTTTTCCCCCTGACCGGGATCCAAACATAGATTCCTCCTCTTCCTCTTCCTCTTACACCAACCGGCATACAGACCATGAGCACTGTAGATTTTTAAAATGAATATTGAACCCCAACACGGGGTATTCGGGATCATTGGTTTTATTCCGTTATCGGCTATTCTTTTCGGTTTCTTAAGTGATATTTGCTATAATTACTGCCGAAAACCATGTTGCCCATCCTGCTTCAGGACCGACTCTCTGGCTGCAATCCAGACCTCAAACATCATTCGCAGTTACCTTTTTAAATTTCATGACCAAACCTCGCCTCATTTCCAGCCGCCACAACCCTCAGTTTAAGCGCTGGGTCTCTTTACTTGAGTCTCAAGGGGTCAAAGCCCACCAGCAATGCCTGGTATCCGGCAAAAAACTTCGAAAAGAAATTCCACCCGATTCAGGAATATCCATTTGTGAAATCTTGTTCCCACCAGCCTGCCAAGTCCTGGAAAATCTTTCGCCTCAAGCAACATACTTTGCGCTCCCCAAAGAACTCTTTAATGAATTAGATATTTTCGGCACCAAAGAGCCGTTGTTAGTCTGCACAAACCCTTCGATGCCACCATTTGATCTGACCCAACCCCCCATAGGCCTGGAAATACTCTGCCCCATTGGTGACCCAGGGAACATGGGTGCACTCCTTCGCTCCTGTCGGGCATTTGGCGTACGCACCGTGATCCTTCTTCGCGAAGCCGTACATCCCTTTCACCCCAAAGTCATTCGAGCCAGCAGCGGGGCCGTCTTTGTCCAATCGCTTAATCAAGGGTGTTCAATTACTGAATTACATCAGCCAGAAATTTTGAAATGGATTCACGCATTGGATATGGATGGTGAAGATGTATCAACCATATCCTGGCCACAACACGTCCGCCTTCTCCTTGGCGAAGAAGGCATCGGGATCCCCTCATTCCAGTTTCAGCAACGACTCAGCATTCCACAATTCCATGGGTCGATTCCATTGAATGCCACTGTAGCCAGCAGCATTGCCCTCCACTCCTATCGCCAACAGCATTGCCGATAAGCATTTAGTTTCATTAGTCAAAGTGAAAAAATGACTGGCAAAACATCTTTAACAATATGGAGCATATTCATGATTCAACCTGGCGTGTATCGTCATTATAAAGGAAACACCTATCAGGTTATTGGCATCGCCAAGCACTCTGAGACGGAAGAAGACTTGGTCGTGTACCGTGCCCTGTACGGAGCATTTGGGCTGTGGGTTAGACCCTTTGGCAGATTTTGCGAGAAGGTCGAGAAAGGAGGAAAAATAGTCCCTCGTTTTGAGCTGATCACCCAGGAAAATGGAGAATCAGATTAAAGATCTTTGCAAGAGATTGTAGGGATTCTAGCCAAGAAAGAAGATATTCAAATACACCTGACCTTTTTTCAAAGCCAGGCTCCCAAAGGCAATTCCATACCGAGCGACGGTGAATTGAAAGCCAGGACTAGACACGGGTTCCTTTTATAGCTGGTCTGCCAACACCGCACGGGTTTGCTCTTCCCGGTATGATCGTAACCGCTGCGCCAAAGCTGGATTGGCTAAGGCCAAAATAGCTGCGGCTAATAACGCCGCGTTTACCGCGCCAGCGCTTCCAATTGCCAGGGAGCCAACGGGAATGCCTTTGGGCATTTGTACAATGGATAAGAGTGAATCGAGACCTTGCAAGGCCTTGGATTGCATCGGAACCCCTAACACCGGCAATTGGGTTTTCGACGCAATGACCCCACCTAAATGCGCCGCGCCCCCTGCCCCGGCAATAAATAACTGTACGCCACGGGTTTCAGCTTGCCCGATGTATTCGATCAGTGCATCAGGAGCTCGATGGGCAGAGAACACCTTGCTTTCATGTGGAATTTCAAGTTTCGTGAGCGTCTCACTGGTTAATCGCATAGTATCCCAGTCAGACTTGCTTCCCATAATAACAGCTACGTGCAATAAAGATTCCGTCATACCCTTCCCCTTTTTATAATTAATCTGTAGATGGCTTGTTCAAAACTGCAAAAGTTTCCATTATAGCATATCTTATCTCACTCAATATTGACCATCCCGACGAAACTGTCTTAGACTTCTTTTTTGTTGCCCATGCTTGAGAGAATAAAATTTTTCCTGCATGATCAGCAAACGTTCTCAAAGGGTTGCTTCAACCCTGAGATATCTTTCCACTACATTCATAACAGAAAAGAGGGTCATTATGGCATTACGACTTGGAGATGAAGCACCGAATTTTACGGCAGAAACCACACAAGGTACCGTGAATTTTCATGAATGGCTAGGCGACGGATGGGGGATTCTCTTTTCACACCCCAAAGATTTCACTCCTGTTTGCACCACCGAACTGGGAGCCATGGCCAAAATTACCGAGGAGTTCAAAAAACGCAACGTGAAAGTTCTAGCCGTTAGTGTTGACCCCATTGACTCACACAAAGGTTGGATTAACGATATTAATGAAACCCAAAGCTGTACCGTCAGTTATCCGATTATCGCTGATCCCGAAAAGAAAGTTGCAAACCTGTATGATATGATTCATCCCAATGCGTTGGATAACATGACTGTCCGTTCAGTCTTTGTCATTGGGCCGGACAAAAAGGTGAAGCTGACCTTAACCTATCCCGCATCAACAGGCCGAAATTTCCAAGAAATCCTGCGTGTAGTCGACTCCCTTCAATTAACAGCGAAATTCAAAGTGGCGACACCTGCCAACTGGAAAGACGGAGAAGATTGCATCATTACCCCGGCCGTCTCTGATTCCGATATCCCAAATTTATTTCCAAAAGGGCATCGAATGGTAAAACCGTATCTACGGTATACGCCCCAGCCAAACCGCTAAGATATTCTCCATGCCATGCACGACCGCATCAGGGAAACCTGGTGCGGCCGTCCGGCAAACATATCTAACTTTTCACTTTCCACAAAATACTGATTTGCTTCAGCAGTAGCTGGCAAGTTTCAGGATTGCTGCGTTTCAAACATTCCAATATCTAGCAGATAGGTGCGCCGGCAAGGACGGCACCGCAGTTCCACAGAATTCTTAACGACATCAACCATTGAAATTCTGACATCTTCGGGATGCATCTGTGAACAATCATGAAGAGGCAACAACCCTTTGTCCTTCCCTCCTATTTTCTCCAAATCTCCCTCAGCAACCTGTCGAATGGTCAACCGGTGCTTCATGCGACAATTCGTACAGACGATCCCAACAAGTTCTGGTGGAGTGACAAGTTTCAAGCTAAGCGTGAGAGGATGAACCGAAAAACATTGTTGAAGAAAGGCGCCAGATTTAAACACACTCATGAGAGAAGCCCCTCAATATGGAAAGGAATCTCTGTCTAGGCAGGGATATCCCGATATGCGTTAACAAATGGCGGAAGCCTTAACTTCCCAGAAAGCCCTTGTTCGAAAAGGTTAGGGGGAGTGGGGACTTCACATAATTCTCTTTTCCAGTGACGAAGCACGGCATCTTTATCAAAGGTCAGGATATACACATAACAATAGATTTTTTCCTGCGATAGCCCGCTTGCCCCACCCAAAAGGCTTCCCGCTTCTTGCCCAAATGCTTTAAATCCCCAAGGATCCAACTCACTTTCAGAGAGAACATGTCGATACGACCACGTCGTCTCATCAGAAAGTAATGGCTCGTTCACGAGATGCGGTGTCCCCAACTTGTCTTTCACATCGGTCTGAGTCAAAACGCCGACACCACTATCGAAAAAGTCATCACGCCAAGGCGCACAACCCACCATGAGACAACAAAGGCCCACGGCCAGAAGAAGAGACCCATACCTCACAAATCGTCGCTCAACATTCACGCTCAACGTATTACTGACCTATCTGCACCTTTGAGAATACACATACCATGATCTGACCAACGCAAACCCTTGAGCAAACAAACCCGCAACAATCATTCCCAACGCCGTTGGAAGCATGAGAGAATCAGGGTTATCCAGGCCTTGAATGCCTAACATAAAACCTCCAGCCACGCACAAAATCCCAACAATCCTTGCGATTACCACCGATCCAGTTTTATGGGATTCAATCACTTCAGGAGAAGGTTTATTGGGGTTCGGAGAGCGTTCAGGATCTTCAGTTGCCATAAGTGTCCATTAGGATTTCGTTAATTTCCGATAACGAATTTGGTGGGGATGTTCAGCAGCTTTTCCCAATCGTTTCTTCCTATTGGCCTCATACTCCGTATAATTGCCTTCAAACCAGACAACTTGACTGTTCCCTTCAAAGGCTAAAATATGGGTGGCAATGCGATCCAAAAACCATCGATCATGACTGCTCACAACGGCACAGCCACCAAAATGTTCCAGGCCTTCCTCAAGCGCCCGTAGCGTATTCACATCCAGATCGTTAGTTGGCTCATCCAACAATAACACGTTTCCACCCTCTTTCAGCATTCGGGCTAAGTGCACCCGGTTTCGCTCCCCACCCGATAAATCCTTGACCTTTTTCTGTTGGTCGGACCCCGAAAAATTGAATCGTGAAACGTAGCCTCGAGAATTGACCTCGAGTTTGCCTAACATCACCGTTTCTTGGCCGTCCGAAATACATTCCCACACGTTCAAGCTATCATCGATTATTCGATTTTGATCCACATAGCCAAGCTTAACGGTATCACCCAGGACCAAAGACCCTGTATCCGGCGTAACCAAACCGGCAATCATGTTAAAAAGGGTGGATTTGCCTGCACCGTTTGGACCAATAACTCCCACGATCCCACCTTTCGGCAACGAAAACGACAAATTTTCAAACAGCAGGTTTTCGCCATAACTTTTTGAAAGATTCTCAGCCTCAACCACTACATCGCCCAACCGTGGGCCCGAAGGAATATAAATCTCCAAATCATCAGCCTGCTGGGCCTGCTCCTCTCCTACTAATTGCTCATACCGTGTCATACGGGCTTTGCCTTTAGCTTGACGGCCTTTGGGCGACATACGAATCCATTCTAATTCCCGTTCCAGGGTCTTTTGACGTTTGGACTCGGTTTTTTCTTCTTTGGCTAATCGGTCTTTCTTTTGCTCAAGCCAAGAAGAATAGTTCCCTTGAAAAGGCATCCCCTGACCCCGGTCAAGTTCCAATATCCAACCAGCCACATTATCTAAAAAATACCGATCATGGGTCACGGCAATCACCGTGCCCTTATATTGTTGAAGATGTTGTTCCAACCATTGCACCGTTTCTGCATCCAAATGGTTTGTCGGCTCATCCAGCAACAAAATATCTGGCTCTTGAATGAGCAACCGACAGAGCGCCACCCGTCGGCGTTCGCCACCTGACAAATCATCCACAATGGCATCCGGAGGGGGACACCGCAAGGCGTCCATGGCAACCTCCAATTGATGCTCTAATTCCCATCCATTTACAGCTTCGATCTGTTCCTGTAATTTCCCCTGCCGTTCGATCAAGGCCTCCATGGCCTCTGGACTCATGTCCTCGCCAAATCGTTGACTAATTTCTTCATAATCTCTCAGTAGCTGCACGACGTCGGCACGCCCTTCTTCCACCACTTGCTTTACGGTCTTCCCGGATTCAAGATATGGCTCTTGTTCAAACAACCCAACTGAATACCCCTTCGAAAAGGTGACCTCCCCAACATAGTCCGTATCCACCCCTCCAATAATTCGAAGCAGGGTACTTTTTCCTGAACCATTCAATCCCAATACGCCAATTTTGGCACCATAGTAAAATGAGAGATAAATATCTTTCAGCACATGTTTCTTGGGTGGATGAATTCTCCCGACCCCCACCAAAGAAAAGATTACCTGTTTATCATTCACACTCATTCCAAATTTTCCTTTTACTGATTCCTAGGTTGATGAATGGGGTTAATTAGCCATGAAAATGGCTTTCAACTCTAACAAAGGCTTACGACGAACCACAATAAAAAGCCATCGAAAGTCGCTACCAGCACAGCAAGTCGGCTTCTTATTCGAGCAGCTCTACTACGATTTGAAATTGGCCTGATTCCAGGTATCATACATAAAAAGAATAGGTAGCCTTGATCGTTTTTTTAACACTCATACACCATGCTTCCACCCATCAATTTTTGCAGTCAATGCGGAAAAGGTGTTGAGCAAAAGATTCCCCAAGGTGAAACACTCCCCCGAGCTGTCTGCCCGGCGTGCCAAACCATTCACTACCAAAATCCTAAAATTGTGGCGGGGTGCATTCCGGAACTGAACGGGAAAATTCTGTTATGCCGACGAGCCATTGAGCCCCGACTTGGCTTATGGACATTTCCGGCTGGATTTATGGAATTAGGAGAAAGCACCGAGGAAGCTGCCGCGCGAGAAACTCTGGAAGAAGCTAATGCCAGAGTCAAGATTCAGACCTTATACGCCCTATTCAGTTTACCTCACGTCGATCAAGTTTATGTGGTCTACCGCGCCATCTTAGAAGACCTTAATTTTGGACCCGGGGAAGAAAGTCTTGAGGTGCAATTGATGCCCATCGAGGCCATACCCTGGGACCAGCTAGCCTTTCCGGTAATAAGGGAAACCTTATACCGCTATGTTGAGGATACTCGTCGTACACAGGTCCAAATACATTTTGGAGCCATCTAAAGATGGCCACACCCACCTCTCTCCATGTCCAATCTTTAGAAACAATTGCTCTTTTGGTCAACACAGAATTTTTCTTGCCGCTTGAGGCTAGGCACAACAGCGCTCCAAGTTCAGCAGAGCTTCTTTAATCCGCAGACCTCCGCCATAGCCTACAAGATGCCCATTTCGTCCAATGATGCGATGACAGGGCACAATAATCGAAACAGGATTTTGTCCGTTGGCCGCCCCAACCGCACGTGAGGCATTTGGATTTCCGATTTTCTTGGCAATAGTCCCATAAGAAGCCGTCCTACCATATGGAATGGCTTTGAGAGCATTCCAAACCGAAAGTTGAAAAATCGTGCCTTCTAGAGCCAGGGGAATGGTGAACTTCCGTAACCGCCCCGCAAAATAGCTTTCCAGTTGTTTGATCACGTCCTTAAACGGACCTCGCTCCTGTTTCCACTTCTCATCTATATTCAGGGGGTGCGCCCCATCCTGAAAATTCAGTCCACGAAGACCATGTCGATCTCCAGTCAACAATAATTGCCCAACAGGACTTGGCCAAATCCAATAGGAACTAGGAGACGAAGCTTCTTTCATTCCCGACCATCTTCTTTTTCAGAAAATAAACAACGCATGAGTCTCGAAGGTTTGAAAGGGGAAGAGAAGCCCAATCGTGATCATACCCAGAAAAGGATACCGCAATCTCATGATCATTAACCTATTTTACCTGATGCACGATTAAGACGTCCAAACTAGCCTGACCATTATTGGTGATAATAACACCCTTCTCATAGATTCAACCTTCAAAGTAGACTTGATGAAACCTGTTGGCTATGATCCGCTTATGTCCAAAGAACTGTATCTTCATCAATGGTGCCAGTATCGTCATCTCACGCTTTCTCAGGTATCGGATCGATCAGGCATTGAACTCGAAACTCTACAATCGGTGCAAAATGGAAGTATCGATCCCTCCCTCTCGCTTCTCGAAGCCCTTGCCCAGCAGCTTCATATACCCACATCATGGCTCCATTCAGACCCACAAGCTGTTCAACGCTTATGGAATGATCCTGATGAAGAGCAGCCTGAACTCCCGACAGATCGTTCAATAGATCCAATCTTTGAACGTTTAATCCAAGCCCATCGCCAACATTCGGAACTGTTCGCCTTGCTCACGGGTCTTATTCATTTCGGAGATCCTAAACTCATTCGGGCAGCCCAAGTGAACCTCAAGAGCTTGTCCAAGCAAATCCGTGCGACGACGGTTCCCTGGGGTTCACGCCCTTCTGGACACTTCGAACCTCCTAACGACTAAGTTCTAGGCGCTAGAGGCCAGAGGACTTCTCAACTGCCATGTGCTTAATGTATGACAAATAAAACAAACAGGGGCATTGGAAACGGGTGAGAGTGGGAACGAATTTGAGTGGACTCAACTTAATGCGCTTTGAACGGTCGCAAGAAGTTCGTCAAGGGTAAACGGCTTTTGCAAAGTGCGCGAAGACACAGGCCCCATTGTTGGAAGATACGACCTCGTGCTTTCAGCATCAGAAATCGTTCCTGTAAGGGTGATGAGAGGAATATCTGGAGATTTCTGACAAAGCCTACGTAGAATTTCGCCTCCTTCCTTTTCTAGTGACACCAAATCGGAAATAATAACAGACGCCCCAAATTTCTTATGGCTTTGAAGGCCTTCCTGACAGGTTGCCGCCTCCATGACTTGATATCCAACTGATTCTAAAGAAAGAGAAACAGAATCTCGAACCTGCTTATCGTCTTCAATGATTAAAATTTTGTCCATAATCTATCCCGTAAGAAAAGCAAAGAATGTTCCATTGTTACTAGAATCTACATCCAGCATTTTTTTAAATATTTCAAGTAGTTGTGAAATTTATTCTTTCTTTATATCGTCACAACTATGCATGAAAATCCATGCACATTGTCTGCATTTTCATTCAAAAGGAAATGGGGTATTACAAGAGTAAATTAAGTAAAGATAAAGCTTGCGTTTATCAAAAATTCCTAAGGCATAGGTCAACCTGGGCGGGAACCCGTCTACGTCCCTCGCATGCTATGACTGTGCTTCCAAAGCCACCACATTTGAGCACTTATACCAGTTAGACTAGCTGCAACACCTATAAACAATCCCGTAATCTGTCCATAAAAAATTCCACAGACTAAAACGAATGAACTTCCCAGTAGATACAGAATGACAGCTTGCGTCACGTATTTCGTGGCACCTCGATAGACCAGTTCCCCTTGGAAATAACTTTCCCATGGACTCAGGGCTGGCAAAATAACTGCCATCCAAAGTGCCATGCTGGCAAGAGAGGAAAGTTCCGGACTCAGCGCCGCCACAGACTCGAACCATAGGGTGGAGAGTGGAGTTGCTGCAATTAGCAGCAAGGTCGCACTGGCTCCAAAAGAGACTAACCAAACAAATTGTTGTAATGGAAGAGAAAAATGAGGTCGACTTGAGAATGTCACGACTACCTCTTGCACAGCAATTCCCACGCTTCGAAACATAAACGTGAGTCCGCCCAATACCGGCCATACCGCTAAAGATTCCAAGGCTCGAGGCATACGGCTAATAGCCGCACTTCCGATGGGAAGGGTGGCTAACATGATCAGGGGCGTGAGAGCTAAAGGCCAATAGAAAATACACAAACGTTGCAGCGAAAGATAATTCTCTGGCACGGCTTCGTTCTGTTGTAAGTCGCGTACAATCGGGCGTACACACAAAAACATAAAACCAGCCTCGGCAAGCACACCAGCCGACAGGGCGGCCGTAGCCACAATAATTCCTGGGAGGCTTTGTATCACCAATCCTCCCAACAACATGGATGCACTGACCCCTAATCGGATGAGGGTTCCCAAGCCAACCAACCGCGTTCGGCCAACGCGAATGACCATCCCCTGGAAAAACCGTCTCACGGCAATGGCCATGGTCCATGGGGTCATCATTTGCAAACCCATTCTGGCAGGCTCCCACATACTCTCTGGCACTCCTAACAGTATCTTCACCACCACACCATACAAAGGGGAAAAGGCCAGAAGAATGTGAAGTAGAGTCAGAAGCCCGCCCAAGGTTAAAATAAAATTCCGCATGAGGCGGTAAGCCGGCCAGTCTTTGCACAAGGCGGTGGAAGCGACCAAAATCATAATGACCGGGGCCTCGATCAAGAGAGAGAGTGGAAAGACCACTCCACCATAGGCGGCTAAATGAATTTTCGGATTTGCTAAGCGAGACACCGTCGCTGCGACTAGCAATAATTCCACACCCATGAGGAGCCAGCTTCCGGCTAATGGCCACCACATGCGAAAAAGTGTGGATAGAGGGGAAGATCGAGGGTGTGACACGTATGGTGGAGAAATTAGAAGACAGAGAACACTAAGAATAACCCTAAGCTCACCTAGGATTCAAAGAAAGAGTGGGTTTCCAATTGAGGAGAGGACTCCAGTCAATTCCCTGGGGGGCACAAACCTAAAGGAACACCATTTGATTGGAATATTAGATTACCACAGAGACTGGCTCCAGCACCAAATTACTGGCTGTTACGAGGTAGGAATTATAGAAGATGCTGATGCCCCTGTACTGGTAGGAGCCACTAATTCAGCCTCTTCCCCTGGAATATTCTGAGATACTCCAGGAACATCGGCAATCTGTGCCGAGGGACTTGATTCAGGCAGCTGGGCTTCCGGAACATCCTGTGGTTCATCATAGCAAGGCTTCAATGAAGATACCTCAATTTCACATTGTTCGCCAGGATAGAGGCGAAGGAAATCCCATTCCGTCATCCAACTTTTCACATATTTTCTCATACTGGATCCGGCCACGATATTTGCCGCGCCCTCAGAAGTATGATCCCACATATGCCACCCATGGCCCTTGAGATGCAGACCACGAACGATTTGATGAACCTCCTGAATAGTCTCGGGCGAAGGCTGTCCTAAAGGGATGCGTTGGGACTGGAGAAGACCCATGCCTTTTTCAGCTTTGTCAGCCAAGCTTCCATCCACCTCGGTTTGCTTACTTCTAAGCTTCTCTAGCATTTTCACGCTGTCGCCTTTTTTCTCTAAGATCTCTTCTCGAAAATCATTGGTTAAGGCGATTACCG
>CP070628.1:502417-507195 GCA_020355985.1 Nitrospirota bacterium
AATGCACAAAAATTGTATTACTATTGGCAATAAAAGCTGTGAAATCGGGCAAAACTTTGCCCAACTTCTTATTGAGGAAGGCGTAGACATTGTCCTTCAAGGTCACGATCATGATTATCAACGTTCCCATTCGCTGGGCATCGTTCAACCGGGAACATTTCCTTCTGGGGCAGTTGTTGATGACGGATCAGATAATGAGTATTTTCGAGGAGCAGGAACCGTTTTTGTCATTGTGGGAACGGTAGGCAAATCGTTAAACACTTGTTCTCATTTCGATAGTGAATATAAATATTTCGCGGTTCACTTATGTCGTGAAGAAGGAAATAGTAAAGGGTATTTGCTCATTAATGCCACCGATACCCGAATGGACATGGAATTCATTGCTGTTGATGGGACGTTTCAGGATACCTTTTCAATACATTAATGACGCTTTAGCTCCTGAATCGCAGTATTTGAGACAAATGTCTCTGGAGATAGATTCCTGTCAGATGTTCGTAGGAATGATGAATGCGGTTGTTAGTGTTTAGCCTAGGATTTTTTGGATGTGATCTTGGAGCAGGAAAAAGGCCTGATCGAATGCAGCGTGAATCTCGGATTCGGTGCCTTTGGCTTTGGCGGGGTCGGGGATACTCCAGTGTAGTTTTCTCGGTTGGCCAGGAAAGGTTGGACAGGGTTCTCCGGCGGCCCGATCGCAGACGGTGATGATGAAATCAAAGTCAATATTCGTCATGTCATCCCAGGATTTACTTTGGGGCTGACCTGGATTTATTTTATGCCGTTGTAAGGTGGCGATGGAACCGGGATGTACTTCTCCTGTGGGATGGCTTCCTGCACTACATGCCTCATAGCGCCCCTTTCCTATGTGGTTGATGAGGGCTTCGGCCATGATGGAGCGGCAGGAATTCCCTGTGCAGAGGACCAGGACCTTGGTTGGTTCGCTCGGCATTCTCAGGGAGGCTGTTTGGCGCGCCATTCTCGGGTTGGTTCCAAGCCCATTGTTCAAACGATTTGAATACGCTGGATGGGTTCACACGACTGGCGAGGAGATGCCCCTCGCCAGTAAGGGGTATAAGACTCGAGGGCTGGGTTATTTTTTTGCTTTTTTGTCAGCGCGTTTTTCTTTCATGGTTTTTGCCGGCTTCTTTTTGGTTTCTTTTCGGGCGTCCTGATTTTTACCCATGGGGGTACTCCTTCAAATGTGTTGTGTACGGTTTCCCGATGAAGTCTCGAAACTCGCTGCGCTTATTTTTTTGCGGCGAGACTGGCTTTGAAGGCTTTGTCCTGTGCTTCCCAGTCCAATCGGAGTCGTTCCGACATTTTTTTTGTATTGTTTTGTTTTTCTATCATGAGGTCTGCATTGAGGGCAGATGCTTCTATGGCATGGCCTACAGCCGGCGAATGATATTGATCGTATATAACACGGAGAGTTTCGACCATTGGGCTAGGGTAGCCTCGTTTTTGACAAAACTTGAGGCCATCGGGGGTAAGGGTTTTTCCATCTTCTTCTACAAGCGCCTTCGTGCCTTCCGGCGCATTTTTCCCCGTGTATCCGTAGAGTTCTCCAGAATTTCCTTCGGCATATTGCTTGTGTTGTGCGGCCATGTGTGAGGCGTCCTTTCTTGAATAATAAAACAATGTAGGAGATAGGTGATGTCTTGAAACCGTGTTTTCATTTTTTTTTGTTGTAGTGTAATCGGTTTGTGACCGTTTTGCCTACTGCTTTTTTACTTGGGGGGGATGTTGAAGACAAATGGGCCATTTTCAAGATGGGACAGGCAAGGCGGCGTTCTCGCCCCTTCCCGTAGGCACGTCCTGGGAGTACGTTCCGCGCCTCAACACACAGGTGTTCCCCTTCGGGGTAAGCTAAGCAATTTCGCCCTATGGGGCGTAGCAAGCAATACTGCGGCTTTGCTGGACGGCCTTTTGTAATCATTCCCGCCAGTTGCTGATGTCGATTTCGTTTGGGGCATCTTTGGGCTGTTGATAGGAAATATTCCACAGGCCTATATTCTATTGGTGCGTGGATGAGAGGGTGACCACGATGATGCCGTCTTCTGTGACCATATAGCGTGCCCGGTCGGCTTCCAGGTCGTAGCCGATAACTGTTCCCGGTGGAATGATCACCCCCTTGTCGATGATGGCGTGGCGAATCCGGGCACCTTCTCCGATTTCGACATTTTCCATGATGATCGATTCCTGGACATCTGCATGTTGATCCACAAGGACGTCTGGCGACAATATGCTTTTTTGGACCTTTCCTCCCGAGATGATACATCCCCCCGACACGATTGAATCCAAGGCTAAGCCTACACGTCCACCGGGATGTTGATCGGCAAAGACGAATTTGGCGGGAGGAAATTGTCCTTGGTAGGTGCGGATGGGCCAGGCCTCGTCATACAAATTCAGGAGGGGATCGACATCGACAAGATCCATGTGGGCTTCGTAGTAAGCGTCCAGGGTGCCAATGTCTCGCCAATACTTCACTTGTTTTTTGTTTTCATCTTGAAAATTATAGGCGAAGACTTTTTTGTTGTCTCGAATCATGTTGGGAATAATATTTTTTCCGAAGTCATGGGCAGTGGCCATTCCGGCATCTTTTCGCAGTTCGTCATAGAGTTGGTCTGTGCGAAAGAGATAAATGCCCATGGAAATAAATGCATGTGTCGGATCATCAGGCAGGGGAAACGGGTTGGCCGGTTTCTCTTCAAACCGGATGATGCGCAGGTTGGCATCCACACCTAAGACGCCGAAATCAGTGGCATCCTCTCTTGGCCATTCAATGGCTCCCACGACGGCATCGGCCTCCGTCTCCTGCATGAATCGAAACATGTCTGCATAGTTCATTTTGTAAACATGATCTCCGGCCAGAATCAATAAAAATTTCGGCCGTTCTTGTTCCAGCAGAAACAGATTTTGGTGGACGGCGTCGGCGGTGCCCCGGTACCAGTCGGCGCTGATACGTTGTTGCGGGGGAATGGAAAAAATGAATTCGCCAAGTTCGGGATTGAAAATCGACCAACCCCTCCGAAGGTGACGATCTAACGAGTGAGATTTGTATTGAATGAGCACGGCTATTTTTCGAAGGCCTGAATTGAGGCAATTGCTCAGGGTCACATCGATGATGCGGTATTTGCCTGCAAAAGGGACCGCAGGTTTGGCGCGGTGTTGGGTGAGCGGGAGGAGCCGTTCGCCACGACCACCGGCAAGGATTATGGTAAAGATATCATGCATTGGTCATGACCTTTTCCGGAGACCGGTGTGGTAGTGATGTGTGGTTGGAGAATCCTAATCCTAAATTAGGAAAAAGTATAGATGGTGATGACAATGAGGGCAGTCAGGGGACGATATTGTTAAATGACGATTGGCCCCATTCTTGAACGGCAGACTGTAACTAGGGTGGGTGGAGTAAGGTGATTTTTTCACAACAAACAATTTCCCCTCCATGAGGTAGGAGGGGAAATTGTCATGTGAATCAATGTTTTGATCAGTGCTTAATGTTTTTCAGGCATTGGCTTCCAATGGCCTTTGGGGTCTTTTTCACAATCGTCTTTCGACATTTTGACCCAACCTTTTCCTTTGCAGGCATTCTTTCCTTCACATTCATGGCCCATGCCCTGGCAATCACCTTTGCCTTTACAGGCATTGACGCCATGACATTGTCCAGCGGCTTCCGCCATGCCTTCTGCATGGGCAAGTGCGGTTGATCCAAACGCACCGGCAGCCAGTAAGCTCGTCAAGGCTGCACCCACTAATAATGATTTCTTTGTGTTCATACACGAACCCTCCTCTGTGATGGTGAATGGCGCCTGAGGCAAACAGTATCTGACCTGTATCAGGCATCGACTAATTTGTGGGCAGTCTTGGTTTGGTGGGTTTTATTACAGGTTATTGTAAAAAGAAGATGGTTTGTGAGCTACTTTACACTTTTGGTTAATTAAGGGATGAATCACGAAATCATATTCAAGAGCTTTTCAATGGCCGGGACAATATTCTCTGGTTTGGTCGTCGGGGCATAACGGTCATGGACTTTCCCCGATTGATCCACAAGGAATTTGGTGAAGTTCCATTTGATTGCTTCCGATCCCATTATGCCTGGCGCTTGATTTTTAAGATGTTGATAGAGGGAATGCGTATTGGGTCCGTTAACGTCGATTTTGGCAAACATGGGAAAACTGACGGCGTATTTGGTTTGGCAAAAGTTTTGAATTTCTTCATGGCTTCCTGGGTCTTGGCTGCCAAATTGATTACACGGAAATCCAAGTACCTCAAAACCTTGTGTGTGATATTGCTTGTAGAGGGCTTCCAACCCTTCAAATTGAGGGGTGAACCCACATTTAGAGGCTGTGTTGACGATGAGCAGGACTTTATGGCGATACTTTGAAAGAGACTGGTCTTCTCCTGTGATGCTTTGGCAGGTGATGTCGTAAATGCTGTTCATACATGAGTCCTTTTGTTGGTGTGTGGAAGGGAAACTCATTTAAGAATGGTTTTTCGCTTTAATTTGACAGCTTATAGATTGTGCTGTATTCTAATATTGTTTCGTGCTGGTTTGGCCCGACAGCTGGAACATTCAAAATTTTCGGGCCTCGCGATCGTATCGCGACCAGATCCTGCTTGGAGCGGACTTCCCGCCTTTATTCTGCTTCCCTCGGTTTTCTGACTACCTGTAGATACGATCCTTGTAACAAAAGGAATAGTGTTATGTCTTCAACTGCGTTGTCTCAGTTTGGTGCGCTTGGTGTGTCCGAGCGCTTAGTTAGGGCCTTATCCAAGGCCGG
>CP070628.1:507295-510878 GCA_020355985.1 Nitrospirota bacterium
GGAGGCTTTCACGTCTTGTCTCTGTCCTCCCCGACGCATCCGAATTTTATTGCTTCAGCCTCGACCAGTGGCATGCCAGGTCATTTACTCGAAGACTCTCAGGACCTGTATCGGGTCATGCGGTTGGCCTGGCTGCACATTCGTGAAGAAGCGGAGGTCACTGATTTCCATGTGACGGGATATAGTTTAGGGGCCGCACAGGCAGCGTTTGTGTCCCGGCTTGATGATGAACAAGGAGACTTCCAATTCAGAAAAGTTCTGATGATTAACCCGCCGGTAAGCTTATACAACTCGACGTCGATTCTGGATGAAATGCTGGAGAATAATATTCCGGGAGGGATCGATCACTTCCCTGATTACTTCGATAGAGTATTTCGGGCGTTTACGGATACGTATCGGCGCGGAGATTTTGTGCATTTGAACGGAGACTTTTTGTATTCCGCTTACAAAAACAGGCAACCGGCTGATGAGGATCTGGCTGCGCTGATCGGTACCTCATTTCGGATCTCTGCAGCCAATATGCTCTTTACTTCTG
Organism: Nitrospirota bacterium; assembly: GCA_020355985.1. Next base: position 507,831 of record CP070628.1, read on the forward strand.
ATGTGTTAAACAATTCGGGCTATATCAAACCAAAAAATTTGGTTCTTTCCACGGGTGATTCTGTCACGGATTATTTTAAGGTGTCCGGTCGCGTGAGTTTCTTGGATTATTTTCGTGAGCTGTTCTCTCCCTATTTTCAGAACAAATATCCAGGCACTACAGAACAAATGCTTATCGACAATCTCAGCCTCTTTCGTCTGGAAGAGTACCTGCGCCAGAACCAGACCATCGGGCTGGTTCATAACGCCGATGATATCATTTTAGCTCCTGGAGAATTGGACTATTTACTTGGGGTGTTTGGTGACCGGGCGAAGCTTTATCCCCGTGGAGGTCATTGCGGGAATCTGGAGCACCGGGACAACATTGCGTATATCGTCCAATTCTTTCAAACAGAAACTGATGCGCGGACTCAAAGCCCTAAAAAGCCCTCTTCACTTCTCTTTCCCAAACCGTTTCCTGTGCACTTCACACCAATCCCAAAAGACCGCTCATCATTCCCTGAGCACCTGGATAGGGAGGCACACCCTGTCTCTTCAACCAGATCCATCACGATGTCATCGGAATTGACGAGAGAAATTCAAGCCATAGAAGCCAAGCTGCACAATGCTCGACAGGACCTTCAAACCACCAAAGCCCAACTGGCATCTGTACAAGTGTATTCAGGAAAATATCCAGCTGCCTCGGCAACGGATTCCACCGACTCCAAGGCTGATACGATTGAGCCCGCTCAACGACCTGTCGAGGACGTCGTCCGGCCCGGGGTCCGGTTTCTTGTGGATGAAATCCACGATCCCATTGAGAGCTTCAACAGACGAATGTATCTCTTTAATGCAAAATTTGATGAGTATGTCTTTCTCCCTGTCGTGGAAGGCTATGAAACCGTGGTGCCTGATTTTTTTGAGGATCGGATATCCAACTTTTTCTCAAACATTGCCGACATTCGTAACCTCCTGAATGCCATCCTTCAGCTTAAGGGAGAAACCAGTCTGAAAATCTTTACGCGGTTTCTGGTGAATTCCACATTCGGGTTGGGAGGGTTCTTTGACCATGCCACCCCCTTGGGTTACCCTCAACAAACTGAAGATTTTGGGCAAACCCTGGGACATTATGGTTTGAATCCTGGCCCCTACCTCGTCCTTCCCATTTTTGGACCATCTTCCGTACGAGATACCACCGGTCTTATTGTTGATTCCGCTGCACAATTTTTCTATTTATATGCGCCGTTAGGAATGGATACGCATCTGGAGCGTAGCGCCCCCTATACCCTGACCAATGCTATCGATACCCGGCATCAATTGAGCTTTCGGTATTATCAGACAGGCTCTCCGTTTGAATACGACTTCATCCGGCTCCTTCACACGAAGAACCGTGAATTAGAAATTGCGAAATAAAGATCTTCGTGAATTTGCAGAGCCAATTTTTTGGCCTATTGTTTCTCACATGAGACCTACGTCATAGTGGGTCATCATCAATCATTTGGCTATTGGCCAAGAAGTCTCCCAAATTTCATCAGAGAAAATCATTATCGGGCCTGTGGAGTATTTCCAAAGAAAGGCGCATACGCATCTGAGGCGAATTCAATATTAGCTGTCTACGGGAATGTTGAAAAAAGCCCGTCCAGCAAGGCCGCAGGTCTTTTGACGCGCGGAGCGTACACCCTGTACGTGAGTACGGCAAAAGGGCGAGAACACCGCTGGCGACTTTTTTCAACATTCCATTATCGTAAATTCTACGGCTTCACCATGGCCAAATTTGATTCGAGCGTTGATAAAGCTACAGTGTCTCCAATGCCCAGCTTACGGACATGAGCCGTTTTTTTATTATCCTTCTCAGTATCCTCTTTATCGGCCTCTTGGGGTATTTTGGGAATAAGGCTTTTCAGCCAACTTCTTCTCAAACGCCAGAGTCACCTGTTGAAATATCTGAAAAGCCATTGCCTCCTCTGCAGTATGTGGGCGGCAAAGTCTGCACCACCTGTCATGCTTACGAGTCTCAACTTTGGGAAAAGTCCCATCATGACTTCGCCATGCAGGAAGCGAGTGAGGCAACCGTTTTAGGAAATTTCAACAATGCCACATTGACGAATTTTGGAGTCACGTCACGTTTTTACAAACAAGGGGAAAAATTTATTGTTCAAACCGACGGTCCTGACGGAACGCTGACAGACTACGAAATCACTTACACATTTGGGGCCACTCCTCTTCAACAATATCTGATCAAGTTTCCTGGTGGACGCTATCAAGCGTTAGGCATTGCCTGGGATACTCGTTTACAGGAGGAAGGAGGCCAGCGCTGGTTTCATTTGTATCCGAATGAGAAAATTTCTCACGATGACGAGTTGCATTGGACGGGATCCAATCAAAATTGGAATTACATGTGTGCGGAATGTCACTCGACGCATCTTCAAAAAAATTATGATCTCGCGACGGATACCTATCAGACGACGTGGACCGACATGAATGTGGCATGTGAAGCCTGCCATGGACCCGGCTCTCACCATGTGGCCTGGGCGGAAAAGAAGCAAGGAGAAGGCCAAATTCGACAAACCAAGGGAAAAGGATTGCAAGTCCAATTCCCTCTCTTTAACGACAAGGCTTGGCAATTCCCGGCAGAGGGGCATACCGCAGAACGAACAGCTCCGGTGGATGCCCACACGGAGATCGAAGCCTGTGCCCGTTGTCATTCTCGTCGAACCAGTATCACTGATGCGTATGAGCATGGGAAACCTTTGCTGGAAACCCATCTACCCGCGCTCCTTGAACAAGGGCTCTACCATGTGGATGGCCAGATTCTGGATGAAGTCTATGTGTACGGATCCTTTCTGCAAAGCAAGATGTACCATGCAGGAGTGACATGCAGTGATTGCCATGAACCGCACGGCTTGAAATTGCGGGAAACGGGCAATGCACTCTGTACGGGTTGCCACCGTTCGGAGCATTTTGATAGACAGACACATCATTTTCACCAAACCGGTTCTGCGGGAGCCCAATGCGTGGAATGCCATATGCCCTCCAAAACCTATATGGTCGTTGATCCCAGACGAGACCA
>CP070628.1:510978-513886 GCA_020355985.1 Nitrospirota bacterium
GGGCACCATTTTGGGTCCCTTCCAGAATCTGCACGGCGCGAATTCTGGAATGCGGATCGGTTGAATCCAAAAGACGTTCGGCAATGGGTGCTAACGTTTCAGGCGGGATATCTTGATGAACTAACTCATCCAGTGCTCGCTGCAACGCTACTTCTTGGTATACCCTTTGTGAGTTATCCATAAAGTGGTCTTGAATGCGAACCCCATCTTGCTTTGCGGCCTCAGTAATCGTGGGATAGACCTCCATCACAAACTCCGTGACAGCCTTTGTCAGCGCGCTTGGTTGTGAACCCTCGCCTTTTGTCATCTTTTGCAACATGGAACCCAGAAAAAAGTAATAGGGATGCGTTTCGAATTTCAACAAAGCATCGAGATACGGCGCCGGGCCGGATATGGTGTTCGTGGATGTTTCACGAATTTTCCAGCTCCATGGTTCCGCCATACCAGCACCACGAAAGAAAAACGACGCCTTAATCGTCGTCCCCCATAATTCCACGCCATATTGTGCCCCGCGCTCTTCTTCGTACTGAACCACCAACTGATATTGATGTGGCTTCTTCGTATCATGCACAGCCTTAAAGCCAGCCAGAGAAAGTTTTTTAAGTATGGAACCTTCCACGTCATAGAGTAGGCGGCCTCGTGTTTTCCAGGTGGAGGCTTGGACAATCACTTGAATGGTTGGATGTTCTTCGCTCGGCAGAACTGCTTGTTCTGCAAACGAGGAGTCCCCGTTTCCAAGGAAGAGGCTACATACCATTATTACAGAAGAGAATGTTAACCATTTCATAATTCGATCCGCCTTATTACAAAGGGGAGGAGACTAGGATTATGCTGAAGAAACCTGGACGATCAGTTCCAATTCGATTGGAGCATGCAGGGGTAATTCAAACGCTCCGAGGGCTAACCGTGCATGACGGCCCCTATCACCAAACACTTCCACTAGAAAATCTGACGCCCCGTTAATGACTGCGGGTTGATCCACAAACCCTTCCGCTGAAGCGACATGCCCGGTCATTCGAACAATGCGCATGATACGAGATAAATCGCCGACTTTTTGTTGCAGAATAGCCAGCGCATTGATGACAGCCACTCGTGCATTCGCTGCACCTTGCTCCACGGTTAAGTCTCGTCCCACTTTTCCCGGTTGGAGAATTTTTCCCTCTTGAAAAGGCAAGACACCACTCACAAAGATCAGGTCGCCTGCTTGGCAGGCCGGCACATAGGACCCGACCGGGCGTGGAGCTTGGGGCAATTCCACCCCTAAACGCTGTAGTTTTTCCAAAATCGTCATGAAGGGAGATGAGCAAAAACAGATTGACGAAGATTGCTAGGACCGAGGACGTCGTTGATATTTGTCCACGGCTTTGTTGTGTTCGGCCAAGGTGGCTGAGAATTTATGACTACCATCATTGCGTGAGACAAAATACACAAAGTCGCTAGGGGTTGGATAGAGGGCCGCTTGAATGGCAGCCAAACCGGGATTGGCAATGGGGCCAGGGGGCAAGCCACGCACCTTGTACGTATTATAGGGACTATTGACAGAGAGGTCCGCTTTGCGAATATTCCCGTCAAAATATTCCAGCGCATAAATGACCGTAGGATCACTTTGAAGGGGAATGTTTCTTCGCAGACGATTATGAAAGACGCCCGACACGAGGGCACGCTCTGTGGCCAGCCCGGTTTCTTTTTCAATGACTGAAGCCAACGTGAGCACTTCCTGCAGCGTCATTCCCATCGATTTAGCTTGGGCATATATTTCCGGCGTGACCATTTCATGAAAACGGCTGACAAAGGTTCGCACAATATATTCCGGTGGCGTGTAACGAGCAAACCGATACGTATCGGGAAATAAATAGCCTTCAAGCGTGGAGGCCTTGACGTTCATGCTGGCAATAAAAGTCCTATCTCGGCACAGGCGAAGAATCTCTTCTTTGTCCGCCAAACCCTTTTGGTCAAGAATATCCGCGATTTGTACGATGTTATAGCCTTCCGGAATGGTCACAGAATGCTGATAGACCTCTCCCTTGACTAACTTCGCCAGCAACACAGTCGGCCGCATGCCCGCATGCAGTTCATACTCGCCAGGAATGATTTTTCGATCCACTTGCTGGACTCGTCCTAATACCTGAAAAAACCATTCCGGACCAAGGAGCCCTTTTTGATGCAGCAGATGTGAGACGTGAGAAAATGCTATGCCGGGAGGAATATCAACAATTTGCACGGGATGGGAAGCACCAAAGGGCTGGTTAAACTTCACAAAAGCCACGATACTAAGGATGCCGACGATTCCAGCCAACAGCCCAACAAATACCAGCTTTTTGAACAGCCTCATCTTACTCTCCCTTACGCTCCATGTGATCCTTTTCGGTTCATCATGAGGAAAGTTTGATGGAAAAATAACGGAGCACAACTCCGATTATTCATCATCAACCAAGCTGCGCGGCTACATACTCATACACTTGTTCCAACGCCATATCCAAATGCTCTGGTTGGTTACCACCGGCTTGGGCCATATCCGGCCGTCCACCGCCAGACCCGCCCACGAATTGCGCAATATGTTGGACCACCTTGCCTGCAGGTAATTGCTTGGTCCGATCTTTACCCACAATGACCAGCAAGGCCACTTTATCATCGAGGACAGAGCCCAACACCAACAGTCCTGACGGCACCTTATTTCGTAGTTTATCAGAAAAGGTCCGCAGCTCCTGCATGGTGAGGCCATCGATCCGTTGAACGAGAACTGGCACACCATTCACGTCTTGAATGGTGGCGTCTTGGCTAGCCCCCTGCTGATCTAAGACTTTTTGCTTGGCCTGCTCGAGCGCACGTTCAGTTTCTTTTAATGTCATTAACAATTTTTTGGTTTTTTCGACGACTTCCTGTGGACTCGTTTTTAGCAAGCCTGCCA
>CP070628.1:513986-518026 GCA_020355985.1 Nitrospirota bacterium
CAAAGCACCAAGAAAAAAATCGTAAGTGCGTGGGTGACATAAGGTTATTCTGCAGAGACAATGATGGGATGAACATTGCCCATCTTACGTCAAATTCATTGCGTGCCTTTAACGGATGATGCCTCCGCTGAAATCCCAGAAGGGACCATTGCTGAATCACCAGACGACCTCTTCTTTTGCGAAACCCAAATGGGAAGAGACCCAGAAGAAGGTTGAAGGTGAAAGTCCTATCCTAACTAGACTGGTCGTTAGGCGAGTACCTAAGGACGATGGAATCAATTTTTACAGGAGCGGCCTACCATGAAATATGACGCCATACTTTTGAGTTGTCTATTGCTTATTGGGTTAACCCTTCCGACTCATGGCGAAGAGCCCAAAGTCTCTCCACAAAAAGGAGAAGCCGTGTACAAGGCCCATTGTGTGGGGTGTCACGGCTTACATGGAAAAGGTGATGGACCGGATGCTGCCAAGCTGATCGTTCCTCCCACCAATTTTCATCGCCCCGAGTCTCGTGCCAAATCGGAAATGGATCTCCGAGGAGCCATCATATGGGGATTGGCATTTAGCCCCATGCATGGTTGGTGGGGCATACTCAGTGGGAACGATATGCGCTCCGTCACCGCTTACATCCGACAATTGGCCCCTTATCAACCGATCATGCCGTAAAATGCTCTCTGTAAGGCGTTCTGTCAGGTTTTTATCCAGAACATCATCGCCTATTTCTCTGGTCTATTCTTGTGCTACTCGGTCTAGCTTTAGCTCCACAGAGTTCGGTTCATCCAGATCCAAGCCAAGTCAAGTTGGAACAGGGTTTTTCAAAATTATTGCCGGGACTGCCACGGGCCTCAAAGATATGGACGAAGGACTTCATCTCCTTTATTCAAACAAGAACCTGTCATTTTTTCTCAATTCACGCACGCCGAGACCAGCTAAGAACTTTTTTTGAAAAAAAATCAAGGAGGTTATCATGGATTTTAGCGATGAACTGAATCAAAGCGACCAGGCCATTCTTCAGGCAGCCAGTCACATTTTCTGTAGTGCCATCGAAGCGGGAAAAGTCAATAGAGCGAACCATTCCCAAATGTTCTCCTATTCCATTAAATCTGCAGTTCGTATGGCAAGTATGGTCAAGCATACGGTCGTAAGCGATGAGGAACTACCTTGGCCGGAGTAGAACTTGCAATAAAGCCCGAACGGACCTCGCGTCTCCGGCAATTTTCGGACATCCTTTTACCAGAACAAGATAGATTGTCGAGGACAGTCCCGAGGCTCCAAAAATCATACACATGACAACAATTTGGTACTGCACTGCCACAAGAGGGGAAATGCCAGAGAGAATTTGCCCCGTCATCATTCCTGGTAAGGAAACAAGGCCGACAGCAAATAGTGAATTGGTGACAGGAATCAGTGACGCTTGCAAGGCGATATTTTTCGCTTCGGAGTAAGGAATAGCCTTAGCACACTCGGATTCGAATCGTTCCGCTGCGACACTAACCGTATTCATGCAACTCGCAAAGATCATTCCGGCAAGTGGAATAAAATAGCGAGGAAGAAACCAAGGTTGAATATTGAGAACAACCTGGGTTACCAGCGCAAGAATGGGAACGCCTCCAAGCAGGATAGCACCTAGAGCCTTCCAATACAGATGCGGTTGTTTATTCTTCAGAGGGCGCAGTGCGATCCAACTTGCTGCTACAAGCATGACCGTTGTCACGAAAATAATAATGCCTGGGTGATCTGCACTGAAGATATAAATCAAAATGTACCCTATCAGCAGCAATTGCATCAGCATCCGTGCGACCGCATACAGAGCCGTCCGGGCGTCCAATGACCATCGAAACAATATGCTAATAACAATAAGGGTCGGGAAAAAGGCTAGAATTAATCCAGAAAGTGAAATGGTTTGGACTGATGTGTTCATGCGTTTTACGCCTCTCGGGGTTGTCAAAGCGCGCCCAAATTTTTAGGAATCTTATCTGTGGCAAAACTTATATTTCACTCTTCAGGCATTGTCTCTCAATTGAAGTTCAGATTTTTTCACCTTCATGAAGCGATCGGCATCCTTTTCGGTCAGACCTTCCTGCTTGAATCTAACTCAAACTTCGTCACAACCAAAAAAGATGAACCCTGCCAATTGTAGCGCACGAAGGATATTCTATGATTGTGTCATACGTGGATTTCCCTTCTGGGCATCCGACTATACCTTTCTTCAACAATGTGCTGAGGAATCTTTGTCACAACACGCGATCAGCCAATCCATGAGTGCGTTGATTCCCTCAGGGGGAGACCTTAATTCACATATATCATCAACGCACCAGTGCAATAGGAATGCCTCGGAGTAGAAAAAACCCAGGGCATCACTCCAGGCTCATTATCTATTGAAAAATCATGACGAAATCACTGTACTGAGGAAATTGCTTCTCAACCCCTTCCTCTTCGTATCACGAAATAAGAGAGGGGTTTCTCTACTTGGCCCATAGTGGCGCGAAAGGCTACACATTTGATTTTATATATTTTTAACTTTCTCTTAAAATTGCGTTCTGAGGGTTTTACCTTTTAAGCACAACCCTTTGTGTTGTTTTTCTAGGAGCCCCGGGAGAATGGAAAGATGAAATTTTTCCCTTGGCACTGCTATCGATGACAAACGATATTCCACTTTTCAATATCACCGTTGCCCAACGGCTGAAGGAGGTTGCTGAACTTCTGCATAGCCAAGGCAGTAATCCTTTTCGTGTCCTAGCCTATCAACATGCTGCGCAAACTCTCGAACAATTAAAACGACCCATCGACGATCTGGTCCGCGCTGAGGGGCTCGAAGGGCTTCAAAAGCTTCCTGGTATCGGAGAAAGCCTGGCCCGGGCCATTCGGGAATTAGTCCTTAGGGGAAGGCTCCCCATGCTTGAACGGTTACGCGGTGAAACGGAGCCGGAAAATCTCTTGGCCACCATTCCCGGAATCGGGAAAAAACTGGCCGCTCGCCTCCATCATGACTTGGAAATCGATACGCTGGAAGAGCTGGAAGCGGCCGCGCATGATGGCCGTCTACGACAAGCAGGCGGCATCGGAGAAAAACGACTGGCTGGTCTCATCGCCTGTTTAAGTGAACGATTGGGACGCATAAGGGCAAAAGCCCAACACTTCGCACACGACATGCCTCCCATCGGAGAACTACTGGATGTCGATCGAGAATATAGAGAAAACGCTAAAGCCGGACTGCTGCATCTCTTTGCTCCTCGCCGGTTTAATCCGACCCATGAAGCCTGGCTTCCCATTCTTCACACGCAACGTGAAGAGCGTCATTACACCGCCTTATTTTCTAACACGGCGCGAGCTCATCAAAAAGGGAAAACCCGAGATTGGGTCGTGCTCTTTTTCGAGGATGGCGAGAAGGAGTCCCAATGTACCATCATTACGGCTGAATGGGGAATCCTAGAGGGACGACGAATTGTGAGGGGGCGCGAAGCGGAATGTTTGCGCTATTATGAAAAGCAGATAGCCAACGAACTGGAGATCGGCACATCATGACGATCTTGGTGGAAGAAAAGGTTTCCCGTCATGCCTTTGGTGGCCATTCAACGTCTCACATTTGAAATTGCTGGAAGGAAGATCCTGCAAGATCTGACTCTCCCTATCCAAGAGCAGGAAATCCATGCCTTGTTAGGCGCCAATGGCTCAGGGAAAAGTACATTGGGCTATATCTTAATGGGTTGCGAAGGATTTGTTCCCACCTGCGGACAAATAACCTTTATGGGGATGGATCTTGGGTCTTTGCCCATGTTTGAACGGGCACGATTAGGCATGACTTTAGCGTGGCAAGAGCCTGCTCGCTTCGAAGGCCTGACCGTCTCTCAATACATCAGGTTAGGGAATCCGGACATCGACCCGTTCCCCTACCTCACCAAGGTTGGCCTCTCTCCTCAAACCTATGGCAAGCGTTTTGTTGATAAATCATTAAGCGGGGGAGAACGAAAACGCATTGAATTGGCAGCCGTCCTGGCAATGAAACCACGATTCGCCATCCTGGATGAACCCACTGCCGG
>CP070628.1:518126-522586 GCA_020355985.1 Nitrospirota bacterium
ACCACAATTAATGCATTCTTCGGTGATCAGTAACGACATAATTCCTCCTTCACAAACAAATGAAAAGTATCCTCAATTGGATTAAGTTAGACTGAACCTTAAGTCTCAAGGAGGGATCATCGGAAACCCTCACAGCAGGCAAAATACAGGAAATTATTGTAGCGACTGAATTTTCGATGCGTCAACAGGACAGAAGACCTATCAGATAAGCCATTCGGACCGATGGGTTTTGGCGGGGGCGATGGGGTCTGAAATAGGCTAAATTGGCAATAGCTATAAAAATTGGTGAATGGAGGGTTGGTCTTTACTATAATTTGGAGCCCATTCAATATATCCGGAGATTGACCTAGAAACTAAGGTGCGTCTCTCTTTTCTGATATTTATTATTTTTCTGTCGTTCCCCAGTTATGAACGCTCATCATTCTAAGCCTACGGTTGTTTCCGCCTATAGTGCTTTGGTCACGGCAGCGATGGTATGGGGAGGGTCCGTGGTCGCGCAAAAAGTGGCCTTAGGGCCATTTTCTCCAGTGGAGACATCGGTGCTTCGTGGTCTTGGGGCTCTGGCGATTTTGATCCCCTTGTGGATGTGGAAGGAAGGAGGGGGAAGATTTTCAAAAAAAGATTGGGGAATGTTTGGGTGCTTGGGATTCGGCGTCTTAGGTAATCATCTTTTGGTCTTATTTGGGTTGCAATTTATTGGGGCTGGAGCGGCAGGTGTCATTATTGGAGCAAGTCCAGCCATTACGGCCTTTCTGTCTTCATTGATCTTAAGAGATGTGCCACTGCGGTTAATCTGGCAAGGGTGTTTAGTTTCTTTTGTTGGGGTAGGGGTCGTCACTGGTCAGAGCGGGATGGTGGGCGTTGGATCCAACCCTGTGTTGGGGGGGGTGTTGGTCCTCTCCGGTTTGGTAAGCTGGGCCCTCTACACCATTGGTTGTCGTCGAACTATGGAGCGATTTTCCCCTCTCACGGTGACATGGACGACGCTGATGATGTCATTACTCTTTGAAATACCTTTGCTCGTGCTGAATCACAAAATGCTTGTTGTTGGCGTCGATACTGTCCCGCTGTCGGGTTGGGTTGCCTTAGTATATGTTATGGTGTTTGCGACCGCGTTGGGTCAACAGGCGTGGTTGTTTGGGGTAGATGGAGTGGGTCCGTCCCGGGCTGGCATTTTTGGAAATCTGGTTCCAGTTTCTGCCCTATTTTTTTCCCTCGTGATTCTGGGGGAAGCAGTTGGCTTGAGGGAAATCAGTGGGATAGGATTGATCTTGTTGGGTGTATGGTTAGTGAATCGGCAAGCACAGGGCAAGCCGATATGAGAAAAGTTATATTAGATGAAGTGATTGAGAGAAAGAGAGCGTACTATGTTGAAGGAACGAATCGAAGAAGTGACACGTGTGAATGAATTGTTTTATCACGCATTTGAAAGTTTAGATGTGGGGCTGATGGATTCGATTTGGGCACATCAGGAATATGTGACCTGCATTCATCCAGGGTGGAGTATTCGAGTCGGGTGGCCGGCCGTAAGAGATTCCTGGGTCGTTATTTTTAATAATACCTTTTCCATGAAATTTGAGTTAACCGAATTGCAGGTACAAGTCGCGGCTGACATTGCTTGGGTCATTTGCACGGAAAATATCGCCAGCCGGGTTGGAGAGTCCCCTCAGAATAGCCGAGTGGTGGCCACCAATCTATTTGAGCGGATTGGAGAGGAATGGAAAATTATCCATCATCATGGTTCGCCCCTTATGGAGTAAATGATAGATAGGGTTAGGCTTTAGTCGTATTGAGAAACGTATGACCCCATTCCTGAACTATGGAATTACGTTCCTCCATCGTCATGGCGCTGTATTTCTTGAACATGCCAAGCCCGCCTTTTTTTTTGCGCCAGGTCAGAAACTGTAAAAAATGCTCTTTGCACAACGACTGAGTGCCAGCAGGAGCATAGATGGCCTCGGTGCATCCACCAACTAAACAGGATTCAGCATTCATGTTCTTATCTCCTTGGAAAGGCTAACGGTAACGTGTTGTAAGGAGTATGCCGAACGGGAAGGACTCAAGGCAATCCTCCCCCTGGCGGTTGTCTAGCTGATATGGGAAAAATATTGAGTGGTGTTCCGTTCTCTTGCTTTCTTCTACAATCGGCGGGTATCGTAGGTTCCTATTCACAGAGAATTGATGCAAAATTTTATTTATTGTGCCCTTCAGCAAAGGAGTGTGTTTAGTGTTGACAGCTAAAGATGTGTGGGAAAAAACAAGAGAAGCTGCTCTGGCCGCCACTGATGAAGATGAAAAGCCACTTCAAGTTGATTATGTAGCGTTACAAGGAAAAATGGAGCGCGCGTTGGCCGGACGAAAAATTGAATTGATCCATATCAATACATTCCTTCCGGAAGGCTATGAAGATCAGGGTCGATTTAATACCATTGTCCTGACAAGTGGAAATGTCGTCTTCGATATGGTTATTGGTGATTCTTATTTTCGGTATGATGTGTTTTCCTGTTGTGACCTGGATAAAATCCAGTTAATTGATGGGACCTGGGACAATAAAGAAAATCGCACCCAGGATATGTTTCTGAGTCTACGTCTCATGCATGGAGATGAAGCCCATATTTTACTTGCGCTCAGTGACGAGGAGCGGGAACCGGTCTTAGCCATCGCGGATAAGATTTCTCAAGGCCGGCATCCTGAAAAATCCGCCTGAAGAAAGACCTAAGAAATCAGGCCCAACATCTCTAAAAGCCTATTGAGGTGGAGTAAAGGGAAGGGAACTGACAGATGCGCGATACTTTTTGCCTCTGGTTTCTATTTCGAGTTGGGTGCCCTGTGGAGTGAAATCTCGCAACGGAAATCCCAAGGCAATGGGTTTATGAAGGAGAGGGGAGAAGGTTGAACTTGAAACCCATCCAACCTCTCTGGTTCCGGAAAAGAGTTTGTCCCCTGCTTCTGGTAGATCATCTTCTGTTCCCTCGACCATTAGGCCAACGAGCCTCCGTTTGACTGATCCGTATGTATCCATCCTCGCCACAACTTCCTGTCCGGGGTAACACCCCTTTGAGAGGCTAAAGGCGATTCCTTCCAAGTTTGCTTCCGGAGGCACGATTCGGTCATTGATGTCTGGACCTAATCGAGGTAACCCTGCTTCAATTCTTGCGGTCTCGCGTATAGCTTTTCCGAAAGGCTTTATCTCACTCGGCTCCCCTACCTTCAAAAGATGAGACCACAAAGCAGCTAAAACACCGAGAGGAACGAACAGTTCAAAGTCGGGCATGCCAGTTTCTTCGGTTCGCGCGATAAAGCCATCTGTACCTTCAAAGCTAAAGACTATGGATTGAAGTGAAGCAAGGTTTGCGACTTCCACACCCAATGCTTCCTTGATGATTTCTGCGGCTTTCGGCCCACTCAAAAGAAGAAGTCCTTGGCTCTCTAGACCTTTGGCCATTTTGGCTTTTGTGCCATAGAGCAGAAATTTCCGAAATGCCGCATGTGTCTGCTCTCCCACTTCCCCAACATCTTCAATCACGATTTGTTCTGGGCACATGAACACTCGAAAATAGGACAGTATTTTCCCCTTATGATCCATGAAAGTTGAATATCGCCCTTGTCCGGGTTGGAGCGGAAGAATGTCCTGGCTAATAATACTTTGGAGCCAGGTGATTCGATCATCACCTGTGACGATCACTCGTCCGCGAGATGAGAGGTCTGCGAGGCCAGCGCCTGCATGAAGGGCTTCATATTCCATTTGGGGGTAACCATAATGAACGGGAATTTCCGATTCTCCATCCTGTTGGAAAATGGCCCCTAAGGCCTGATGTTGTTCATGGAGTGGAAGTGTATTCATGTTGAGGTTGAGGCCGTGAGTTCCTCAAATAGTGCCAGAGTCCGTGCTGAGAATTCATTGCGAGAGACGACTTTTTGAATCCCGAGTTCTTTCGCCAGTTTCCACGTTCCCACCTCTTCATGATTGGCAAAGGCCAGTATGGGGAGGGATTGGGTTTGGGGAGAGGCTTTGAGGGCTTTCAATAAGTCTGGTGCATTTAATCGGTCGTCATTCATATTGACGATTAAGCCTATTGGCTGGCTTTGAAGGGCTTTTTCCTCCCAACCCTCAGTGTTGCGGATCCGTTCAAGTTTATAGCCGGAAGGCAAAAAGGCATCACGAATTTTGGTATAGAAAAAAATATCACTGACGGCAACAAGAATGGTTTTTGTATCGTTCATGTGAAAATAGCCTTATGAAATGGTTAATTCATTAAGGTGAGAATGCGCATCAGTGCTTGTTTTGCAGATTTATATTCAGGATTCAAGGCCAAGGATTTCTTGTAGGACTCGACCGCTTGGTCCCATTCCCCTTGCCGTTCATACACCCTCCCAAGATTCATATGGGGAAAGTTTGGGTTTTCGTAGCGTTTGGCTTTCATGGCTTTTTCCAACCAAGGGATAGCCTCTTCCAACTG
>CP070628.1:522686-525658 GCA_020355985.1 Nitrospirota bacterium
CATGGCATGACTCCTCTTGGGCTCTATCTTGCCCCTGGGTATTTTTACTTCTTCATTAAAGCAATAAAGCAATGCGCATGCCATGTTGAATAATTAAAATAAAATTATAAAAATTCAATAAAATCATACTATTATGGAATTTTATTTGGGCTAGGTGTGACGAAATCATGTATTAGTAAGTTAAATGGACCACAGAAAGCGTTAACCGCTAACTTAACGAGTTAACGGTTCTTATCTGTTAAAAAATAGATTTTAGTTTGCAGAGGTTTGATGGATAAATCGTGAATTTAGTGAGCTCAGGGGCCTGAGGAAAACCCACTTTTTATGTCCAGAGTAGGTTGCAGGCTTCTGGATAACGGCTGACTACTGTAGGCAGGACGACAAGATTCCCGAAGTCTTGTCGTTATTTACCCTTGATTAATGAGAAGCAGGAGATTTGAGGTCAAGGCCTTTGAGTTTTTTCCAGAGAGTTACACGGCTGACGCCAAGAAGTTTAGCCGCTTCCGTTTTGTTGCCGTAAGTTTGCCGCAGCGCTTCTCGAATGCGAGCTTCTTCGGTTGGGTCCAGGGAGGAGGAAGAGGTGGAAGCGGAAGAAGTTTTCAAGGAGGGTCGTTGGACCTCCGGAGGCAGGTCCCAAAGAGTGATGCAGTTGCCGGTTACCGTTACAAAAGCATGTTCAATGGCATTTTTCAATTCTCGCACATTCCCTGGCCAACCATATTCCTGAAGTCGTTGCAACGCATCTTGGGCGATTTCATTGACCTCACGATGGAAGATCTTGGAATTTTCTTCAATGAAATGATTCACCAAAAGTTGGATGTCGGCTAAGCGCTCTCGGAGGGGCGGCAGGGTAATCTCGAATACATGAATGCGATAATAAAAGTCTTCCCGTAACGTTCCTGCGGCCATCAGGGTTTGTAAGTTGCGATTGGTGGCCGTAATCAAACGCACATTGATTTTAATGGCGCGATCATCGCCCACTCGCCGGATTTCACCTTCTTGCAAGACCCGAAGCAGTTTCAGTTGAAGTAAGGGACTCGTGTCTCCAATTTCATCGAGAAATAATGTTCCTCCATCCGCAGCTTGAAACACGCCGATTTTATCTCGAATCGCCCCGGTGAATGCACCTTTGACATGTCCAAATAATTCGCTTTCCAATAATGTTTCAGGAATGGCCGAACAGTTAATGGCAAAAAATGGCTTATCCTTGCGAGCACTTAGAGCATGGACAGCACGCGCGGCTAATTCCTTGCCAGTGCCGGATTCCCCAGTAAGCAAGACCGTGACATCGCTTTGCGCAGCCAGCCGCAATCGACGAAAGACTTCTTGCATGGCTGGACTTTTGCCAATGAGTTGGTGAAAGGCCTCCCGTGATTTTGTCTGTTCTTCTAAAACTGCGATTTTTTGATTATTGAGTATAAAGGAGGTGAGATCGGTAAAAGTCCCCACCGCGCCAGCGATGTTCCCTTGTTCATCTCTGATAATAGATACATTGCCAAAGAGATAGAGTTCCCGCCCGTCCTTGCCTAACACCTTACATTCTTGATTGCAGATCCCCCA
Source organism: Nitrospirota bacterium (assembly GCA_020355985.1). The sequence continues at coordinate 524,247 of CP070628.1, forward strand.
GGGATAGGGCGAGGGATTGGACAGAAAATCAGTCAGGACCTGAAAGCCCTTACAATTCTGGCCTTCTAAGATATGACAGGAATGTCCGATGACATCCTCGCCGGAATAGCCGGTAATCCGCGCTGCGCCAGTGCTCCATGCCACGATATGGCCATTGGCATCTACAGTGAAGACGCCGTCAGCCATCACGTCCAGCATGTTACTCAAGATAGCGGGATTTTTTCGGAAATCCAATTCCATGAGATAAACGGGGAAAGGAATAAAGATAAAACAGGCGAGAGAGAACCGGACCCTTAGGCGCGAGGGCAATGGGCAGATCGTCAAGAATGGGGATTTTTTTAGTCGTACTCCCTACGCTTCACGAGTCTTAGTTTATCTTTTCCTCTATATTATCGTGCCGCCAATAACGATTTGAATGTTGGGTCGGTTTTTACTATTCCCTTGAGCGTATCGTTCTCCAGCATATAAGCCCAACTTTGTGGGCTCGCGCCTGGGATTTTTTCGAACCAGTCCTTCGCTTGTTGCAAAAGATCTAACATGGCTTGATTATCGCGCGGGACATGAAAGGCCAAGCTATAGGCCATCGCATAGGTGGCAGTGAATTTATTTAAGGGGTCCTTTGTCAGATCAAATGCCTGCTTCGCCTCATCATAGCCTTTTTGAATATCCGGGTCGTCAAAATGCCGATTCCACGCGACCTTCCCAATGCGAGCCCATGCCAATTCCAAGAGCACTTCGGCACGTAATTCTTCTTGCTCGGGAGCCACTACGGCCAAGAGTTCCTGTGGCGCAGACAAGGCTGCTTGTTGGTCATTATTCCAACGATAGGTGGAGATGAGATGGAGGCGATTTTGAAAATCTCCTGGCTCAAGGGATGCGAGAGCCTCCATAACTGGAATCATGCGATACAAATAATCAGCAGGGGTCGGTTCAGCTTTTCCCCCGGTCACCATGCCTAATCCCAAATCAAAACGATCGGTTTGAGATATGATAGTCCAATACAATTCATTGAATCGTTGAGCCAAACGGGGATCGTCAATGGAAATGCCACTGAGACGACCGCCATAATTTAACAGCCCTTGGTACAATTGATTGGCAAAGACACTCAACACCTGTTTATTATTTGGCGCAATCATTAAGACGCGATTAAGCTGCATCAGGGTGTCTAGGGGATTGGAGGCCGCTTGAGCTTTTTTAACCCCAGCCAAGGCCACTTCGGTTTGATCGTCAGGACCAAACCATTTTGTCGAATGTGGGACAAACCCTCCTGCGTCGATGACAAAGGGAATCGTGGTTCCATGAGGACCTTCAAGCGGAAGATCGAGCACCGCTTGATCGATAGGAAATCCCAATCGTTTGAGATCCGAAAGCACCACCCATTTTACCTTGACGGATTGAACAACACGTTGGAA
>CP070628.1:525758-529004 GCA_020355985.1 Nitrospirota bacterium
GATTTGGCTTTGAATCCTCTTCTGAATTCACTTGAAGTTCCGTGTTAATATCCACAATCATTTCATTTGAAACATCTGACGTTGTATCATTAATCACCCAGAAATACCGACTGCCTTTGGGATAAACGTTTGAAACAAATTGATCGATGACTGACGAGACGGTAGGGTAGGCTGATTCACTGATAGTGGGAGCAATAACTAGCGATAAGAAAATGGCGGTAATTGGGAGGTAGCGCATGTGGAGCCTCCAAGATAAGAGAATAAATGTGAAATGGCTTGCTGTTTAAGATCTTTTGCCCCCATTCATGTCTTCTTCGGCTAAAAATCAATCATTCTAAATGATATCTTACCTTGAATTGGCTTTCCGGTAAATTGTCTGGGATGGGCTTGTGTGGATGAAGGTATTGCTGCCCAGTCCTCCTTCGTTTGACCGGGCTTAAGAAAGAAAACTGTGAAATAATATTGATATGCTGTCTTTTTTGAAATTGCCGGAAGGGACCAATAAAAAACGAATATTGTTCCTGGTGATCATGTCGTTGCTACTTATTTCTGGTGCCTTATTATTTAATTCACCCGGGCAAACACAAGTCATCAATGTGAACTTTCCCAGTGGGGCCTTTCTCAAGGCTGAAGTGGCGGATACCCCAGAGAAACTTTTGTTTGGATTGGCCTTTAGGCCGACGCTCCCGGAAGAGGAAGCGATGCTCTATATTTTTGGGGAATCGGGCCCTCATCGAGTGTGGACGAAGGAGTTTCAGTTTCCGGTTGATGTCATATGGGTAGATGAAAGTAAAATTGTTGTACATCTGGAAAAAAATGTTCCGCCCTGCTCTGATAATCCCTGTCCATGGTATGGCCCTCCGCCGGACGATGCTCGATATATCCTTGAGACCAATGCCGGGTTTATTGCTCGAGAGAAAGTTGCTGTCGGCAATCAACTGAAATTTACGTTGTTTATTCCTTGACGCCTTGTTCTATCAAATTAAAGCTCTAGATGTATGAAAACTAAACAACGTGAACCGTTGAGCCCCAAAGAGGGATATATTTTTGTCGCCAACCTTGAGGATCTTCCCCAAGGGAAAGGGCGTGTTTTTAAAGTGCAAGGCAAGAGTCTGGCGGTGTTTCGAATCGACGATCGGTGTTTTGCGATTAATGATATTTGCCCACATCAGGGGGCTTCATTGGGAAAGGGGCGACTCAAGGGTTATGTTGTTTCTTGTCCGTGGCATCATCAACAATTTGACATTCGGACAGGATTCGGGCCAGATGGAGGAGGCTATTGTGTCGTAAATTACGATGTCCAGGTAGTCAAGGGACAGGTTTTTGTCTGTCCAAAAAAACGTGATTGGCTTACTGGGGAATAAACATTCGTTCATTAATAATGGCAGGTATTTGGAATAGGGAAGAGAGTATGGATACGAGTCACATTGCAAATAAGTCTATTCAGACGTCGCAGTCCGAAACCTTTCATATTCATTTATGGGAAGATCGGACGCGTGGAGAACAATGGGTTCCTACGTATGATTCAAAGGTATTGGCTTTAGTTGAGGATGACTTCCTCCGCACGGTGAGTAATAATGCCGTAGATTCTGGACGCCGCTCTTTTGAGTTTCAGGCTTTGGTGCCAGGAACTCATCGCTTGGAATTTAGCAAGAGGATGGCCTGGAAATTCACAGCGGAAGATCGGCGTGTGTTCGAGGTGACCGTCCTTGATCATTCTGCAAAGTGATCTGGTATGCCAGATATTGGGTATCTCAATGGGCAATTTTCTCCCTTAAGTGAGATTTCTATATCCCCTGATGATCGAGGGTTTCTTTTTGGTGATGGCATTTATGAAGTAGTCCGTGCCTACCATGGCGTCCCTGCCTTTTGGGAGGAACATTGTACCCGCCTCGTTCGTAGTGCAAAAGAAATTCAACTTTCCTTTAGCATCAAGCCTCAGGACTTTTACCGCCTTCTGCTCACTGGTCTTCAACAGAGCGGATATACTGAAGGCAAAATTTATATTCAAATAACCAGGGGCGTTGCCCCTCGGGAGCATGGGTTTCCTGTAAACCCGGAACCTACCGTTTTTTTGTCATTTCGAGAAATGGGCGCCCTTCCGATTGAATTGACGAGACAAGGTGTGAAGGTTATCACCGTTCCTGATATTCGCTGGGATAGATGTGATATCAAGAGTCTAAATCTTCTTCCCAACGTGTTGGCGAAGCAGCGGGCACAAGAAGCTAAGGTGTTCGAAGCTATTTTTGTAAGGAATGGGTGCGTGATTGAGGGTGCCACCAGCAATATCTTTATCGTGAAAGATGGACAGCTTCGAACCCCGGAACGGAATTATTTTGTCCTGTCTGGAGTGACTCAACAACAGATTATTAACTTGGCTCAAGAACAGGGCCAGGACGTCCAATTTGATCGAATAACTCTTGCCGACCTCAGGGAAGCCGATGAGGTTTTTCTGGTTGGAACAACCATTGAGGTCATTCCAGTTGTGAATGTCGATGGGCAAACGATTCACAAAGGAATCCCTGGTCCGGTGACTTGTACTCTTCAGCAACGCTTCACTGATTTGGTTGCCCACCTCACTTCCTAATTCCCAATACAAAAATTAGAAAGTCAGTCGCATTAATAAAGAGTAAAGAGAAGAGGGTGCGATGCTGTTTGAACGGAAAAAACAGGTATGATTCCTATCTCCACAACTGAAAATTCCTCTCATTTTTTCCTTCACTGATCCTATGGTCTGATCAAATGGTTTGAAATCAATAAGATGGTGCTTGGACTTGACAGACTAAATGGTTTGGAGTACCTTTTCTGCTCCCTGATTCAGGGGGTAGTGTATGTATTTGTCCGATTGATTCTAAAAAATACAGGTTAATGCGTAGGTTATTTATTTTTAAGGAGGCCGGTCCATGTTTTATGTAAACACTCGGAATGCCATCACAACCCTTTCCCTCGGGCTTGTTCTGGGAGGGATTTCGTTGCTTTCGGCTGGGACTCTCTTGGCTGGAGAATCCCACGAAACGATGATCCACAAAGCTGGGATGACCTCCCCATCGCCGGGCTGGGCGGAAAAGCTCAAAGGGCAGACGATTGTGGAGGATGCGCTGGAGGGCCGAGCCGAACGGGCGGCGCTCGTCGAGCAGCAACACGAGCGCATGATGCAGCAAATGCAACAAGACCTGGAGCATGGGGGGAGCAACACCGGGGCCTTCAATTCCATGTCGATGATTCATCAATATGGCGGGGGCCCGC
>CP070628.1:529104-532084 GCA_020355985.1 Nitrospirota bacterium
GAGCGAGAAGGTTTCATGCTGCCGGCTGGGCTATTTTAAAATACAGATACGTGCTGGATGTTCAATCAGAACAGAGTGAGTATGCAGATACCAGCAATTTGGGTATGCTGATTCACGCAAATGACGCTACCAAGGGTTCAAATACCTGTCAATGGAGATCGCTAGCCATTCACGCTATGCCATGTTTGAGATTCTTCTGGAAAATAGTTTTTCTTAGAGTTCTTTATCTAAAAGGCTACCGTTAGGGGCGGACCATTGTTATGGTGCTTGATAAGGAACCTCGATTCAAATGACTCGCCAATTATCAGAAGAATTCATTCTCTTCATCCATGTTGCAAAATGGCTCCTCCTGGCCGCCATCGTGGGCATCTTGGTGGGTATGACGAGTACCGGGTTCGTTCTTTTGCTTAACTTCATCATTGATATGGGCACTGGGGCAACCTGGGTGTACTGGCTGCTCCCCCTTGGGTTGGCATTCTCGGCGTGGCTCACCTCGGCACTGGTTCCTGAAGCTGGCGGACAGGGTGTTGAACAAGTTATTCGGGCTATCCATTTGCATTCAGGAAAAATGAGATGGCAGATCATTCCTGCGAAAATTTTTGCAACAATTCTCACAATTGGCGCTGGAGGCTCTGCCGGCAATGTCGGACCATGCGTACAAATTGGGAGTGGTCTGTCTTCTTTCCTGGCAGATGCCTTACAGTTTGATTCTTATGATAGAAAAACATTGGTCATTTGCGGATTAAGCGCCGGATTTGCTTCGATCTTAGGTACACCCTTGGCTGGGGCTTTATTTGGCATTGAAGCGCTGTTTGTTGGATCATTAGCCTACCAAGTCCTCTTCCCATCTGTGGTTGCCGCCTTCATGGGATATTTGACCGCCTCCTTCCTCGACATGCCCGACATGAATTTTGTGGTATCTTCTTTTCCTACTTTTGACCTAAGTCTCCTCATGCTCTCTTTGGTGGGAGGATTGGTTTTCGGAATTGTTTCGATGGTCTTTGTAGAATGCCTCAATGGTACCAAACGTCTCAGGTATTACTTGCCGGATTTCCCCCCACTTCAAGGTGCGATTGGTGGCAGTCTTCTATTGGGTATCGCCTGGCTCGCATCGCCGGAAGTTCTGGGATTGGGAAAAGAGACAATTCAACGCGCCTTGGACGGAGGTGCCATCGTCTGGGCCTTAATTCTTGGGAAAATACTGACTACGGCTCTGACTCTCAATACTGGTGGGAGTGGCGGAGTGATCCTCCCCATCTGCTTTATCGGGGCAACGAGTGGATCAGCTCTAGGCTGGATACTCGGTCAAGATCCCGGCCTATTTGCCGCCTTAGGATTGACTGGTCTTCTTGCAGGGGCAATTAATACTCCAATTACCGCTGTCTTCTTGGGCTTAGAATTATTTGGCATCGCAAGTGGCCCATATCTTTTGCTGAGTTGTACGATAGCCTTCTTGCTTTCGGGACATCGTAGCGCTATTCCCACTCAACTGTTGCAATTCACAAAAGCCCCTGCATTACAGGCTCCCCTGAACCAAGAAGTAGGAGAGCTTGAGCTAAGAAGAGTCGACACGCAGAAGAAGGAAAATAAACAGAGCAAGAGGAACTAGGAAAGGGCTATAATTTTGGCGAGTCCGAAGCTTCGTTCTTAGGCCTCAGGCAACGCCGAACTAACCACCAAAATCCCATGATTAACAAATGAAGGTCTTCCTACTTCTTTAGAGAGTGATAGTCAGGATAAAGCGTCCTGCTCGGTGGGGCAAATGGCAATGAGGTCTTGAAGTTGCAAATTCCTAATCAAATCTCCAACAAAACCTTGCGGTTCAATCCAGGTAATCCGCCGACCTAATTCTTTAAATTGCTGCGAGCACAATACCAAGAATCCAAGACCGGTACTATCCACAAACGTCAGGCCTTGTAGATTCAAAATGAGATGTTCGAATTCCGTATGGCAGCATTGATTGATTATCGCTTTCACATGCCACCGGGAATGCATATCAAGCCGACCATGAAAGTCCACCACAGTGGCCCCCTGGCTTCCTCGTACAATTACATCAATCGCCATAATCTTAAGAACTTTATCGGTCCATCGAATGCAAGCTTAAAATTTTTTCTGGCATATTTAGTTTGATTGCTGATTACAACCACCGCATCTTCAGGAGCAGTGGAACAGGCTCTTCGCCGTTTTTTGTTGTTTTACTCATATTGGGCTTTTTAGTGTTTTTCCCTTTTCACTCCTGATACAATTTCATCTTCCATGCCACCAGCCATTCATCCGATTGATCTCGTCGACATTCTTCGTCGACATCGTTTAACCCCCGCTATTGTATTTTTGACTTCTCGCCGAGGGTGTGACGAGGCAATCGACACTTTCATCCATACCTCAGCCAGCGTATCATCTTCCCATTCTGAAGCCATTCGTACATTTCTGGAACAATTCACCAAGGATTTCCCCAGCATCGCAAACCATCCGCTCATTCCCGTAGTTCAGGATTATGGCGTGGCGGCCCATCATGCAGGCCATCTTCCTTCTTGGAAAATGGCTATTGAAGAATTAATGCGTCAGGGATTACTTGATGCCGTCTTTGCCACCACCACACTCGCGGCCGGGGTCGATTTTCCAGCGCGCACTGTGGTCATTAGCCAATCCAGTGTTCGCAAGTCACAGGACTTCGCCGATTTGACCGTCAGCGAAATTCAGCAATTAGCCGGGCGTGGTGGCAGACGAGGAAAAGACTTCGTAGGGTTTGTCGTCGTGACACCATCGCCCTACATCGACCTGCATGTCCTGGGAAAAGGACTCACCGGCCATCCAGAATCGATTGATAGCCAATTCGTGGTCTCCTATCCCATGGTGTTGAATCTGCTCAAGGCCCATACTATCGATCAAATCGAAGGGCTTCTGGCTAAAAGCTTTGCGCAGTTTCAACTGAATCAACGAGCGGCAGTTCATCAAGATCGATTAGATGTCGTACACGAGC
>CP070628.1:532184-535822 GCA_020355985.1 Nitrospirota bacterium
AGTTGTATACTGCGGAATGTGGGAGGAAGTGGGAGAAATAGCTCACATATATGGCAAAAATGAAACATAATGAATGAATGATGTGCATGTTCCTGTTCTTGCTGAAGAAATTTGCCATTGGCTCAGCCCAAAATCAGGTGGAATTTATGTGGATTGTACCTTGGGAGTTGGGGGAACGTCATTAAAAATACTCGAAAGTTCAGGAAATAATGCTTATATTATTGGTTTGGATAGGGATCCTGAGGCCTTGGCTATTGCGGAGAAAAACTTAGAACCGTATGGGTCTCACGTTAAGATTTTTAATGGGAATTACTCCCACATTGTGAAATTTGTGCATCAAGCGGGTTTTGAGAAGGTCGATGGGGTTGTCTTTGATCTAGGAGTGTCTTCATTGCAACTCGACAAGCCTGCGCGTGGATTCAGTTTTTCTTCTGATGGCCCCTTGGATATGCGTATGAACCAAGCGCAGGGTCCGACAGCCGCTGATTTAGTCAAGGTTCTCCCTGAAAAGGAGTTAGCCGATTTGATTTTTTCATGTGGAGAAGAACGATTCTCTCGTCGCATCGCCCGTGCGATTGTTCAGGCCAGGAAAACCTATGCGTTGGACACGACACAAGCCCTTGTTGCCGTTATTAAAGGGGCCGTTCCCCATGCCTACAGAAAAGGGCGCATACATTGTGCCACTCGAACTTTCCAAGCTCTTCGAATTCGGGTTAATCAGGAATTGGATCTTCTGCAACCCTCCTTACAGGATGCAGTCAGTCTCCTCAAGGAAGGTGGACGGTTGTGTGTTGTGGCATTCCACTCATTAGAAGATCGCGTGGTCAAACACACCTTCCGAGCAATGGCTGGAGGGGAAAATCCCCTAATCACATTGCTGACAAAAAAACCGATTGTTGCTGATACACAGGAAATTCAACAAAACCCGCGCGCAAGAAGTGCCAAGTTGCGAATTGCCCAACGTTTACCAGAGGGGGTGCACCCGTGAGGAAAAATGTCTTGCTGGGTATGATGATTTTATTGGGAGCGTGGTGTCTTCTGTATGTAGGGGTCAAGATTGATATGTGGCGGCTAGGATATGACATGGAAGATTTGGAAAACCAGCGTACGGTTCTTAAAAAACAGCAGGAAATGTTGCACGGGCAGTTGTCGGCACTCACAGATCCACAGCAAATTGCTCAGCGAGCCCACAAACAATTAGGGCTCATCGTGCCCCAAGAAGGCCAGGTTGTCATGGTTTCCCTCGATACGAATCCTTCTCAAGAATCGGAAACCAGTTCGGCAATACGATTAGTCAGAAGATTTTCAGATTCCCTCGTGAGTCTGCCATGAGCCCAGCTACTCAAGATATTCACCCCGTTTGTAAAATGCGCAGTGGCATTGTCTGCCTCTGTCTCCTGTTCGGATTCGTTCTAATAGGGTGTCGGCTGTTTTATTTGCAGGTGTTGCAATCTGATGCTGGCGCGTATCAAGTGCAACGCCAACATCAGAAATCGGTGATGGTGCAGCCCGACCGAGGGGTGATCGTTGATCGTCATGGCCATCCTTTGGCGTTGAATGTTGATGTTCCATCGGTCTATGTGAATTCCGAGTCTCTCAAAAATCCTCGGCAAACCGCACAAGCTTTAGCGCCGGTTCTTAAGATGTCGGTTGCCCAGTTGCGTGAGATTTTTCAACGTAAGCAACCCCATGTTTTGGTCAAGCGGCACATTTCGGAAGAAGTTGCCAAACAATTGGTGGCAATGGCCATTCCAGGAGTGGAGGTCCCCAGAGGACCTCATCGTTTTTATCCCAAGGGAGCGTTGGGTTCTCATATCTTGGGTTTTGCCGGTGATGATAATCAAGGATTGGAGGGCATTGAATTTCATTACGAGTCATTTTTGCGTGGAGAAAAGAACCTTGTGCAGTATCAACGGGATGCCAAGGGTGGGATCATTTCATCCCTTTACAACCAGGATTCTTCGGGCCTGCAGACCGGGTTTCATGTCACCCTTTCGATTGATGAGGTGATCCAGTTTATTGCTGAAGAGGAATTATCGAAAGCAGTGCGTCAGAGTCGTGCTAAATCCGGAAGTATTTTGATCATGGATCCCATGACCGGTTCCATCTTAGCTTGGGCTCTTTATCCCACGTTTGACCCCAACCACTTTAGAAAACTGTCTGCCAAAGATTGGCGGAACCGGGCCGTGACAGATCCTTATGAGCCGGGATCGACCTTGAAAGTCGTCCTTGCTGCCGCGGCATTGGAAGAAGGGGTCATGGAGCCTGACACCTTGATTTATGGAGGTGATGGGCAAATGCCCGTGGCGGGCACAATCGTACATGATCCGGCCAATTCCAGTTGGATGACATTTTCGGAAGCGCTGGTGCGGTCTAGTAATGTAGGAGCGGTAAAAGTCGCTGTCCAATTGGGGAGATCACGTGTCTTTTCTTATCTGAAGGCGTTTGGCTTTGGGGAGAAGACCGGAATTGATCTCTCTGGAGAATCACCAGGAATTTTGCATCATCCCGACACATGGAGTGGTCGGAGTCTATCCTCTTTGGCCTTGGGGCAAGAAATTGCCGTCACCCCGATTCAAATGGTGACCGCGATGTCTGTCGTGGCAAACGGGGGATGGCTCATGACTCCAGGTGTGGTCTCTTCAGTTTTGAATGGTCATGGTCAGCCCGTTTTCACAAAAGATCGACAGCCGAAGCGGCGACCCATCTCTTCCCAAACTGCCAGAGGCATGGGACATATTCTTGAAGCGGCTGTCGAAACAGGAACCGGCAGGGAAGCCAAATTGGTGGGATATCGTGTCGCCGGTAAGACAGGGACTTCTCAAAAAATTGATCCGAAAACAGGTACCTATTCATCATTGGATGTTATCGCCTCGTTTGTCGGGTTTGTGCCGGCTGAACAACCGCGTCTGACTATGTTGGTGGTGATTGATGAACCGGAAATTGGAAAATGGGGTGGGAAAACCGCTGCTCCTGTTTTTGGAAATGTTGCCAAGCGAGTATTGCCACATTTGGGAATCTTGCCAGGCGGAGCTCAATTGATTCGTACGGCTTCTTTAGCCCCTAACGCACCCCCTCAACAGGCTCTTGTGCAGTAAGTCGTGATACTTCAAGAGTTACTTGTTCCGGTAGATATCGTAAAGACTCATGGAGATCTTCATTCTGAGGTGATATCGATTACTGAAAATTCACGTGATGTTCGTCCTGGATCGGTGTTTGTGGCGATTCGGGGAGCACAGCAAGATGGGCATAATTTTGTGAGCCAGGCGCTGGCTCAGGGAGCTGTGGCTGTGGTTGTGGAAGATCGCTGTTTTCAGAATGCCGCAGCAGAGACAATAGCGGCGGATGCCACATTGGTATATGTCCATGATTCTCATAAGGCCTTGGGAGTGCTGGCCTCTAAACTCCATGGGATGCCGTCTCTGGATCTCAAGATGGTGGGTGTCACGGGGACGAACGGAAAAACTACCGTGACGCACCTGGCTAAATCGCTGTTAGAAGCCCAGGGGCATCAGGTGGGATTATTCGGAACCGTGGGGTATCTATATGGAAATGAACATCGTGTGGCATCTCATACCACACCTGCCCCTGTGCAACTGCAGGAAATGTTAGGCGAGATGGTACGTGCTGGAACAGAT
>CP070628.1:535922-540750 GCA_020355985.1 Nitrospirota bacterium
GACACAAGTATTGTGGTTAAGCAAAGGCATTGCTGGTGATGATACTCATGGGCATGTGGATGACCTGTGCCGATTTGTGGATCCTTATACGCTCGTCTTGTGTCAGGAATCGAATTTATCGGATGCAAACTTTCGCCCTCTAGCTGAAAACCGTGAGCGGCTTGACAATATGCGATGTGAAGATGGGAGGAAAGTGGGCATTGTGCCGTTGCCCATGCCAGCTCCGTTATACTTTGACGGGCAGCGGCTCCCAGCTAGTTATGCCAATTTTTACATTGGCAATTCGGTAGTGCTCGTGCCCACGTTTAACGATTCAAATGATCGTGTGGCTTTGGGTATTTTGTCTGATTTATTTCCCGACAGAAGGGTGGTCGGCATTCATGCGGTGGATCTGGTCTGGGGATTTGGGACCATTCATTGTCTCACCCAACAACAACCGGCTATTTGATGGCACATACTACTCGACGTAATTTCTCACAATGACTAACACCTCTTCCACAAACTGTATCCTTCCTTCGCCTGTTCGTCTTGGATGGATCGGGACCGGAGTGATGGGTGCCTCCATGTGTGGTCATCTTCTTCGTGCAGGGTATCCCTTGACGGTGTCTACGCGCACCCCTTCAAAGGCCAAAACGTTATTGGAACAAGGGGCTTTATGGGCGGATTCTCCTGTAGCCATGGTCGAGAAGGCTGATGTGATCTGTACTATGGTGGGGTTTCCCAAGGAAGTTCGAGAAATCTATTTTGGCAAAGAAGGTTTATTAGCCAATGCCCGACCTGGTCAAGTGTTTGTGGATCTCACGACATCCGAACCAAGTTTAGCGGTTGAGATTTTTGAACGGGCTAAGGAACGACAGGCCTTTGCACTGGATGCTCCGGTCTCAGGAGGGGATGTGGGTGCGAAACAGGGAACGTTATCAATCATGGTTGGCGGGGATCCTCCTGTTTTTGAAGCCCTCAAGCCCATCCTCGGTATCTTTGGAAAAGTCTTGGTGCATCATGGGCCAGCAGGTTGTGGTCAGCATGCCAAATTGTGCAATCAAATTACGATTGCCGGTACGATGATCGGTGTGTGCGAGGCCTTGCTGTATGCGCATCGGGCAGGGTTGGATAGCGAGAACCTTTTGGAGTCAATTCGCCAGGGGGCAGCCGGTTGCTGGACGTTGACTCATCTGGCACCAAAAATGGTGCAACGAGATTTCTTCCCCGGATTTTTTGTGGAACATTTCATCAAGGATATGGGAATGGCCTTGGCTGAAGCCAACCGTATGCGCTTACTTCTCCCAGGCCTTGCAGTGGTTCACAAGCTGTATCAGGCGGTTCAAGCCCAAGGCCATGGGCGATCGGGAACGCATGCTCTGTTATTGGCATTGGAAAGTATGTCTCCCACACATCTCTCGACTTCCAGCAACCCTTCATCTTCTTCATCTCCAACAGTGCGCTGAAAAGTTCTTCTGATCTCCGTCAACCTCTCCTAAGACTTGATGGGCCAGGCTATTCGATTTATAAAAATCCCTAAGTTTCGTAACGATTAGGCTAGGGTATATCTGTTCGCAGGAAGGCTCATGAATGGGGGGCGAACGATTAAAGTAGGCTGGGGAATATTTAGAAAAGCTGATGGATGAGTAAGGGCTCGGTGTCTTTTGCCTTTTTCCCATCCTTAGGCATCATCTTTGAGATTTTGCACAAATAAGAATGTTGAAATTGGCGACGGTCTTCAACTCTCTCCACACCGTTTGCATGCGTCAGAAGAATTAGCCTTCCTCTGCCAAGATTCCTAAGAACAAGATCGCAAGGCCCATTCTTTTTTTGGCTGGTTGTTTGTCTGGCGCCTGCTTGTGCGTGGTGTGCGTGGCAGGATTTCTGGTTTCCTGTTTAAGGCTTGATTGGAGGGCCTGGGATTTTTGGGGATTGATCGTTTCAGACAAATGCGTCTGGAGATTCTGCTTATTCACGTGAAGAGGGGCAATAATCGAAGGGGTATAGGTGCGGGCTTGTCCTTCCTCAAGTAAAAGTCCTGCGATGAGAACCATTCCTGTGAGTCCACTCAGGAACCAGACTCTGGCTTTTGGGTTCTGAAGAATCTTCTTCATGTTTTGATCCCCTCCTGGTGCGAGGTTTGAGTGCCGCACAAAATAATTTCAAGTCTATCGCTTTATCGCCATCTCTTTGGGAACCTTGCGCAATGACGTGTTGATGTTGGTTCTGCCTATTTTGTCATTCTTTGTGGGATTTTTTATGAAAGTCGTTGGTTGGTTTTTTGTTATTGCATTTGTATTCAGGAGAAGGGTGGAAGACTTTCAGTGTAGTCCATATTTCTACTTAGTCAGAAAGGAGCCTATTCCTTGTAGGAATTGCTTAGTGTAAGGATTAGAGAGAGCAAGCTCATGGCCATCAGCCTCCTGAGAGTTAAGTTTCCTTTTAGCTTGGCCGAAGGGAAACGAGAAGTCTTATTGGAGGATTGCGATGGTTGGGCTCTTGAAATCATTCAGCAAACGCTTTCTGCGGGGTTTGGGTTGCTCAACTCCTCATGCTCCAGGTGCTGTCACTTACTCGATTCTTCCATCCTGTTCCCTTCTTGTCTTCCTTATGGCCTTTGGGGCCGTTTCACTGAGTTTGCCATCGAAAAGCCAAGCGGCTCCGGGCTCTGACTTGCCCTTGAAGCATATTCGAACGGCTATTCCCATTTTGGGAACGACGACGAATGTTAATGCTGAGCCGGTTGGAATTGTTGCTGAAATTCAATTGGAATTTCTGGAACGTCCTGATCACAAAGGGCTAGATGTGGAATTTCTCGCAACACCGGGAAAATTTTCTCCATATGCCCAACAATCAGTTATGCAAGCTCTCTATCGAGTCTTAGAAGCGGCAGAATTGAACCCTGATTCTTGGACGATCCGTTTCCGGTTGCCCTATCCAGGGGTAACACTTTACGGGGAAAGCTTATCGGCAATGGCTGCATTAAATATTGTCGCCCTGGCCAAAAATGAACCGGTTGATGAAGCCACAATTTTGACTGGAACGGTGACGGCTGATGGGAATGTTGGAACCGTGGGTGGCGTGCCATTAAAAATTTTAGCTGCATATGAAAAGCATTTTCGCAAAGTTTTGATTCCTGAAGAACCTGATATTGCTGATGATGACTGGGAAACCCCTTTCCTCATGGAAGTCCGCCCTGTTGGCTCTATTAGTAAAGCGTATTTGGCTTTGACGAATCGGCCCCTTCGAAGTTCCCTACCAAAGCATTCGCTCACCGCCGGTTTAACTCCTTAAGGGGGCGGTCTTCCGTTCAAGTATTCGAATGTCCATTTTTCCCCTGGATAACCCTGTCCATTCGTTGGCATTGGAGTAGTCTTGCTAGCAAGTTTGGAGAAATGCTTGATTCTTAGGTCAAAATATTTCTATGGTGGGGAAAGGGTGAGAAAAATTGTTGGGTACCCTTACTCTTTACCGATGCTCAATCTGTTTATGCGATAAGGAAGATCTATTAATGAAGTCTGAGTCTCCACTCTGCTTTGCGGTTGATATTGATAACGTCCTGGGGAGAGCCGAACCCGAAGTTCAGCGCTTGTTTCAGCAAGTAACGGGAAAGGCCTGGCCCTTGGGAATGTACGGCAGCGCTGGCGGACTGGATTCGAGTGCGTTTCAAGGAGATCTCATTGAGGAAATTTTTTCTCGGTTTCATGAAGAATGTATACCTCAGCTACCACTGCTTCCTGGGGCCAAATATGCCTTAGAGGTTATTCACCGAACGTATCGCATCATTATGGTGACTGCCAGGCGTCCCTATTCACGGCCGCAAACGCTGGAGTGGTTGACGAGACATAGTCTACCCTTCGATGCGTTGTACCATACCGAAGAAAAAACGGAGATTCCAGAATCAATCACTCTTGCCATTGATGATCATCCTCAGCATCTTCAAAGCTATCAGGAGGTTGGAGCAAGGGTCTTTGTCATGGATCAACCTTGGAACCGTCATGTTGTGGATGCGAAAGTGATTCGTATTTCCGGTTGGGATGATCTATTGCAGTGGTGGCATGTTCGACGCATTGATCCCTGGCGTGATTGTTTGGTTGAAACTCCTGCGCCACACCATTTTTTGAAACGCCTTCCGATTCCGGCTTAGCTGCAGATTTCTCTGGTTTTCCAACAAGCTCTTTTCCTTCTTGTGTTATTCCAGGGGTTAAAGCAAGTTTTTCGGCAAACGTACCGAAAAGAATTCGGGAGAATTTATCTGTGTGTCCTAGGGCATTCCGGCATCAACGTTGAGTAATTTTCGAAAAAATCTCAAAAAGAATCAGAGGTTGTATGGTTTACCGTCCTATTCAAACGATATTATTGGCTGACGATAATACTGATGACTGCGAATTTGTCAAAGAAGCTTGGGGGGAATTTCCAATTGGAGAACGGTTACAACAGGTAAATGATGGAATAGAGCTTCTTGATTATCTGTACCGCAGAGGTGAATTCACGTCTCCAGAGTCTTCCCCTCGCCCCAGTGTGATTTTGCTGGATTTAAATATGCCTCGTATGACCGGTTTAGAAGTCCTCGCGGAGATTAAACAGGACTCTGCCTTCGCTAGAATTCCTATAGTGGTCTTGACAACATCTAAAGCCCCACGGGACATTATCCAAACGGCCGGGTTGCGGGTGAATGGGTATATGCAAAAACCCAATTCCTATTCTGGTTACTTACAGATTCTTGCCAATTTACGTGAACATTGGGCTGAAATTCTAGATCGGCCCTTTTCTGGTGGAGGGGCAGATTGGAATGGAAATCTGGCCATGTGCTAGGTAAATGAATAGGTATTATTGTCATACTAAACAC
>CP070628.1:540850-543647 GCA_020355985.1 Nitrospirota bacterium
AACCCCACACCCCATTTTACCCCCGAAATACCCCACTTTGCACAACAAAGCAAAACCCCACAAAACCACTTTTTCAATACCACCACCATCCCACTCCACCACTACCCTCACGCCAAATTGCCAAAATAAAAAAGCTTGACGCAATTTATTTCACCCACCTATTTAAGCTCGTGCGCACGAATAGTGGGTTATTATTTGTACCTACGGCACTGCATAAACACCCATTGTAGCATGTGATTGCGACAACCGCACGGACGTGCCTTCAGCACTGTGCTACTACTCTATACGATACGCCTCATGTACACGATTTGTACACGCAGGTACATACAATGTACGCGCCACTTCGACTCCGCAACACGGCTTGGTTTGACGGAAAAATCTGTTGGGGCAATTAACGCAATGTACCTCGCCATACCCCCCCCCTGGGGGTGGGGCTACGCGCGTAACGCGTGTATGCATACGGGTACTATTTTAACGCGTAACGCGCCCAGGGGGCTGTGGATCTCGCCCGGCCGCTGGCTTCACACCGGATTCATAGTCCGATGGACTGCACTTCCCCGCCATTTGGTGGGGCATGGGACGCTTAATGCAAGTAGTTTGCAATAAGGGTGTAGATTACTGATTGGGCCCAACCTAACATCCCTCCCCCCGCATTAATCGCATGCATTAGTTTGGTTTCATGTAGTCCGGTGTGATAATAGTTGCAATCTGTGGTTGACACCTCGGCATCCACTCAACATCCTGTGTGAATATTCTACCTGGCACGTTGCCCGGGGAGGATTAAACGCTAACCATCACTATAATATGACCACTACTAAACTCTGGGATGTAACCTGGTTCCTTATCTGGGCTCTTCTAATGTTTAATGCGCTTACATGCTCTTTTCTCTACCGGGTTGAGATCACCGCATGGATCGAGCATGTCGGAATTCACGTTGTGGGCGGGGGGATTATGGCCCTCTCCCTCATAACGGCCGTTATGGCCATTACGGAAACAAACCGCTAACACCACTAACATGACTAAAGAAATGAAGCCATTACAAAACCTCGCATCCACATTTTTAGACGCTTCCCTTCCTGTTGAGCGGCTCAAGTTGCGCTTGCAAGCGCAAACCATCCTGGAGTCGCTCGAGTTGAAAAAGAGTCGCTCTGCTCTTTTACGAGAGCTTGGCCTTTCATACTTTGCGGGCAAAGATAGCTCACAAAAGTTGGACAAAGGCAAAGTCAAGGGTTTCCTGACCCTTGGTCTTTATCTCGCACCTTCTAACAAGAGCGGAAAAAACTTATGCACCTTTTCGTGCTTGGGTTGTGAATCAGCTTGTCTTGATGAAAGCGGGCATAACCTTATAGAGAAGCGGGCTGGCCACAATGGGATTGATGTAGCCCGTGTTGTCAAATCTTGGGTCGTAGAATTTCGGCGCGACATAGCGGAAAAGATCCTTGCAAGTGAGATCCAAAGCGCACGGAAAAGCGCACGGAAAGCGGGCAAGGAATTCGCCGTGCGCCTTAATTGCACAAGCGACATTTCATGGGAAAGTTTGATTGCTTCCTTCCCTGGAGTCCAATGCTACGATTACACCAAGGACCCCAATCGACAGGAAATGGACAACTACCATTTAACCTTTTCCTGGGGGGGATGGGCCAAGGGGAGGTTGGCTCATTATAAGCAAGCCCTTGCAAGGGGACAGAAAATCGCATTCCCCATTGTAAAGGATGACGTTGCAAGGGTTTTGTCCCTTCCTGGCACACAAGAAATGGATTCGACCGATTTGCGCTTCCTGGATGGCCCGGAACCCTATGGCATCCTTGCCGTAAAGGAAACTGGGAACACGGAAAAGGGAATCAAGGAAGGCTTCTTTCTCACTTATGACGCTTTCCAGGAAGCGGTCAAATGGATAGAAGGAGGGCAACAATGATTTACTCCATTTTCTACCTTGTTGCAATCATCGTAATC
The DNA here is from genome assembly GCA_020355985.1 of Nitrospirota bacterium. The sequence goes on from CP070628.1 coordinate 542,804, forward strand.
CTCCATTGGATTGCATTGTAAACCAAACCCAAACCCAAACCCTAACTAGAAAAAAGAAAATATGAAAATCGGTCTCACAAAATATCTAGCGCACAAATTTTGCGCTGATTTCAACTCTCAATTTTGGTTTGGCTCCTCTGAGGATAGGAGAGCGTACGTTGAAAAAATGGGTACAAAATGGAAGGTGGTTACTCCAACTTGCACTGGTGGTTGGAGTGTGCAAAACAGCCAAAGGGAAGTACTGGAATGCCTTGGAAGAATCCCAGTAATCCGGTAGTCCATCCCCTAACCCATAAGAAAAAGCCCCGGATGCTAAACCGTCCGGGGCTTTTTTGTGCCCGGATCCAATGAAGCCCAAATTGCCACGTTACGGGGTTTTTACCTTTTTCCCATACCATTACCTACCCTATCCCCTACAAAGCCCGATTTGGCCCCATAGAAGCGCGAATATGTGGCATTCCGAGGAAAGGTTGAACCTTTTTCCGCACGCACGTTGCATGCACGCGAATTTATACAACGCGCCCGCACGCCCGCACACACATGCCCGCACATGCATGCACGCACGCACGCACGCACGCACGCGCCTGGGTGGGCGCACGCGCAAAGCCATACCTGACCACAAATCCGTCGGCTAATCCGTGGACTGAATACCTGACCAAAAAAAGTTCCCGTAGGGAAAGGGGCGGATCTGCACAACATGTTGTTTTTTTTCTTGCAAGTTTCTTCTTAGTGGTTCAGGCTGGTTGTCATCGTTCGGGAATGACCCCGGCGAAACCACTACTGAACTATGACAAGTAATACCACTACCTTCGTCAAAGGCGACTTCACCCATATTGAGTTCCCT
>CP070628.1:543747-549329 GCA_020355985.1 Nitrospirota bacterium
CTCCTCTAGTGGAAGAAGTAGATTATTTACTTATGATGGCAAATTATTATGAAGCGTGTTTTGTGGAAAATTCCTAATCAGAACGATGAACGAAAGGCAGAGGATTGTCTTCTGTCTGAATGGCAAACCTAAGAGAAGGAGAATCTCGTATGGTGCTACGAGCTATGTTCCTTGTCGTTGGGATAGTGTTGGGTATGTCCTTAGGATGGAGTCTCTCGGATGGCCAAACCGAAATTCTTGGAATGGGGGCCGTCATTGGAGCAGTGGTGGGAGCCTGTATTCTTGTTATTGAGCAACGATTGCAGGCTGTTCCCCTCCCAGTGGTCTTGTGGGGCGGGGTTGGATTGGTTCTCAGCCTTCTGATTGCTGGATCAATTGGCTTCTTGACAGGGGTAGTTGGAAGTTCTGAGCATTCGGTCTTCTCTCTTTTAGCCACTCTGCTCCTATTTTTAGGTGTGCCCTATTGGGGCCTAAGCATGGGGATACGATTTGGCAAAGAAGGGTTGGCTGATCAAGAACCGTCCCCTGGAAGTGAAGAGCAGACGTTGAAACTGAAGTTGCTGGATACCAGTGTCATTATTGATGGGCGAATCGCTGATTTATGTGAAACTGGTTTTATCGAAGGAACATTGATTGTCCCACATTTTATTCTTCAAGAATTGCAACATATTTCAGATTCCTCGGATGGATTAAAGCGTGCCAGGGGGAGACGAGGCTTAGATATTTTGAACGTGCTTCAAAAAATGACTAATGTTCAAGTGAAATTGGTGGAAGATGATTTTCCACATGTCAAAGAAGTCGATACGAAATTGATTGAATTGGGAAAACAAATGAATGGGAAGGTCCTGACGAATGATTTTAATCTGAATAAGGTGGCCGGCATTCAAGGAGTGGAAGTACTGAATATCAATGACCTATGTAATGCTCTTAAGCCGGTGGTGCTGCCGGGAGAAACCATTCGCGTATTTGTGTTGAAAGAAGGAAAAGAATCTGGGCAGGGTGTGGCCTATTTAGATGATGGAACGATGGTGGTTGTGGATCATGCCAGATTGTCTATCGGAAAAAACGTGGATGTGATTGTGACGAGTGTGCTCCAAACTAGTGCTGGTCGAATGATTTTTACACGCCTCAAAGAAGAAACCGAACGCGAGGAGTTAAGTTTGACGCGTGTCTAAATCTGTGGTGGCAGTTGTTCCTGCCGCGGGCCAAGGGACTCGTATGGGTGGGGCAGCTCGCAAACAATACCTTACCCTGGGCGGTATTCCCCTTCTCGTTCTCTCCCTCAAGGTTCTTCAGCGGGTCGCTTCAATCCGTGAAATTATCCTTTCTGTACCTGAAAGCGACAGAGACTTTTGTTGGCATGAAATTGTGAATCCCTTTGGATTAGGGAAGGTCACGCACATTGTAGCTGGTGGACAACGCCGCCAAGATTCGGTGCGCAATGGGCTTTTGACCATTTCCGAAGCTCCAGGCCTGGTGTTGGTTCATGATGGAGTTCGTCCCTTTATCCAGGATGAATTGGTTGAAAGTGCCATCTCATGTGCGGAGTTAACTGGGGCGTCAGTAGTAGCCATGCCCATTCATGATACGGTTAAACGGGTTGACGCACAAAGGGTTATTCAAGAAACATTAAACCGAGAAGAGTTGTGGCATATTCAAACTCCGCAGGTTTTTCGATATGATTGGTTGGTTGAGGCCCATAAATACGCGCAACAGGAAAATTGGGAGGTTACGGATGACGCTGCCTTGATCGAACGGATGGGTTACCCGGTTTCCGTTGTGGAGGGAAGTTGCTTTAATATTAAGATAACCAAACCTGAGGATCTAATTTTTGGAGAGGCTATTTTGAAGAGGGTAGACCCCAATACGTGATCGTATTCAATTTGTTGGGAAGTTTGACAATTTTAGGGTCTGGCAGAACCGTGTGGGGAAAATGAGAATCGGTCAAGGATACGATATTCATCCCTTGTGCGAAGGCCGCCCCTTAATTTTGGGCGGCATCACCATACCCCATTCTCATGGCCTGGAAGGGCATTCCGATGCGGATGCGTTGACACATGCGGTCTGTGATGCGCTTTTGGGGGCTATGGGAGAAGGGGATCTTGGGACACGTTATCCTAGCAACAACCCTGCGTTTAAAGATCTTTCGAGCTTGCTCATGTTGGAAAATGTTGTGCAGACTTTAGGGGAAAAGAAATTTGGTCTCGTGAATTTGGATACCGTTATCTGCGCCCAGGCTCCCAAGCTTGCTCCTTATATGAAGAAAATGCAGGAAGGTCTAGCTAGAGTGCTCCAGGTGGATTGTCATCGAGTAAATATTAAAGTAAAAAGTGGGGAAGGGATTGGCATGATTGGTCGTGCAGAAGGGATCGCGGTTATGGCAGTTTGCTTGATCCAGTCTTTGAAAAGCTGAGAGAGTGTAGGAGTGCCTTTTTGCTTCTTGGTTGTATAGGTTGGTGGATGAATGGTAAAGGTGACCAAAATTGCTCAAGATTTACAGGCGGTGTTTGAGCGTGATCCGGCTGCTACAAGTCGACTGGAGGTGTTTTTTACCTATTCAGGTTTTCATGCACTATTGGCCTATCGAATTTCTCATTGGCTATGGAGTCGAGAAATTCCATTTTTCCCGCGCCTCATTTCTCAAATTACACGTTGGCTTACCGGTGTAGAGATTCATCCTGGTGCAACCATTGGGGCAGGGTTCTTTATTGACCACGGAATGGGAGTTGTCATTGGCGAAACCACGGAAATTGGGGATTATGTAACCTTGTTTCAAGGAGTTACATTGGGAGGGACTGGAAAAGAACGAGGGAAACGCCATCCGACGTTGGGAAACCATGTCGTCGTGGGAGCAGGAGCGAAAGTGTTGGGTGGGATTCGCATTGGTGATAATGTGAAGGTTGGTGCTAATGCAGTGGTTCTCCGCTCAGTTCCTGCGAATTCCACAGTTGTGGGAAATCCCGGACGCATTGTCAAATATGAAGGAGAGCGTCTTCCGGAGGCCACTATGGATCACACGAATATTCCAGATCCCATTGCTGAACGCTTTGAATCAATGGAGCAAGAGTTGATAGCTCTTCGAAAGAAGGTTGAGAGGACTGAATAATGAGCGATAGTTCGAGAGAAAAACATGTAGCTATATTGTCTTAGCTGCCAGGCTCTTTTACACTACAGAAGAACCAATTATCAAAAAGAATTAATAATAAAAACTTAATGGAAATTTGGTGGAAGGAGCAGTCGTGATGACACCTCGGGTGAAAGAAATTTTGCGAAATTATGATGGCAATCCTCCAGGCGTGTTGATGAATCTGGCTCGGTTGCTGATGAGTGGGCGGTTAGGGGGAACGGGACGCTTAGTCATCCTTCCTGTGGATCAGGGGTTTGAACATGGGCCTGCCAGATCCTTTGCCCCAAACCCTCCGGGCTATAATCCATTTTATCATTTTCAATTAGGGATTGAGGCGGGGTGCAATGCTTATGCGGCACCACTAGGTTTTTTAGAATCTGGAGCAGCCGAGTTTGCTGGCCAAATTCCGCTCATTTTAAAACTCAATAATAATGATTCGTTGCAGACAACGAAAAACCCCAATTCGGCCATTACGGGGAGTGTTCGTGATGCCCTGCGATTAGGGTGTTGCGCTGTGGGTTACACCATTTATCCTGGATCAGCCCATAGCCAAGAGATGTATCAACATTTGCGGGAGATTGCTGAAGAAGCGAAATCCTATGGGCTGGCTGTGGTCGTGTGGTCCTACCCGCGTGGGGAAGGATTGAGTAAGGAAGGATAAACGGCGATAGATGTCGCGGCCTATGCGGCACAAATTGCCGCACAGCTTGGAGCCCATATTATCAAAGTTAAAGTCCCAAGTGCTCATTTAGAACAAGCAGCAGCCAAGAAGGTATATGAAGAAGAAAAAGTCCCGATTAGCACTCCAGCAGACCGCATTCGTCATGTGGTGCAAAGTGCCTTTGACGGACGCCGAATAGTGATCTTTTCCGGTGGAGCAAAGGGCGAAGATCACAAGATCTTTGATGAAGCCCGAGCAATTCGTGATGGCGGAGGCTTTGGTTCGATCATTGGACGAAATTCATTTCAACGACCTAAGCCCCAAGCTCTAGAATTTCTCGCCACCGTTATGAAGATTTATTCTGGAGAACTGACGTAAACCGTTTCAGGTCATGGCCTTGGTTGGCCTTCCTTGTTTATCTCTCCCACTGGGAATCTTCTCCGTTTAGTTCTCTATCTAGGGATACAGTCCCCGGCATTGGTGGGCCCTCGCGACTTCTTTAATCCCGGCAATCAAAGCAGCAATTCTCATCGAGATTTTTTTGTCTTCCGCTTCATACAGAATGCGATGAAATGCCTTGGTAATAATGGCTTGTAGTCGGTTATGGATATGGGATTCTTCCCACGAAAAACGTTGTGCATCCTGTGCCCATTCGAAATAGGATACAATTACCCCTCCCGCATTGGCCAATATGTCAGGAACCACAAAAATGTTTCGGTCGTTAAGAATCGCATCAGCATCAAGGGTCGTGGGGCCGTTAGCTCCCTCAATGAGAAATTGGCATTGAATCTTAGGGGCATTGATCTTCGTAATTTGTTCCGCCAAGGCGGCTGGAATGAGTACGTGGCAGGGAAGGGTTAAGAGATCTTCATGGAGAATGGGCTCTCCGAATTGTGTCAAAGAGGGAAGGATGGATTTAGCCCTTTTCCGTTCGGTCAAGATCGCGGGAATGTCTAATCCCTTTGGATTATGGAGTCCTCCAAATCGATCGCTAATGGCAATGACCTTGGCACCTTCTTCGTATAAGATCCGAGCTGCGTGAGATCCGACATTACCAAACCCCTGTATGACAATGGTGGTGTCAGCCAAAGCATATTGAAAATGCCTTAGAACTTCCAATGTGACGTCCACGACACCACGGCCAGTGGCTTCTTCCCGACCTAAGCTTCCCCCAATCGAGAGAGGTTTTCCGGTGACGACATCTCGGACTGAAAATCCCACCTGTTGACTATAGGTATCCATGACCCAAGCCATAATTTGTGCGTTGGTTCCCACATCTGGAGCAGGAATATCTTTATCTGACCCAAGTAATGGAAAAATTTCGGCAATATAGCGTCTGGTCAGTCGTTCCAATTCTCCGGAAGATAGGTGGGTAGGGTTGACGGCTACCCCTCCCTTTGCTCCTCCAAATGGTAACCCGGCCAAGGCAGTTTTCCAGGTCATCCCCATCGCTAACGCACTCACCTCACCTAAGGTTACATCGGGATGATAGCGGATGCCCCCTTTAGTGGGACCTCGGGAGAGGTCATGTTGAACGCGATATCCACGAAAGACCTCGACCTGACCGTCATCCATTCGGACTGGAATGCTGACGGACAGGGCTCGTTGTGGAGATTTTAAACGGTCAAAAAAATTGGGATCGAGGACCATATGAGAAACGGCTTGGTCAAACTGTGCAACGGCCAACCGAAAGGTGGAGTGGTCGAGTTCAGGGGGAATGCCCGAAGTCATGCAGGAGTTCTCCTATGCCAGAAAATAAAAATCGTGTCTGGTTGAACTATATCAAAAATTGCA
>CP070628.1:549429-552708 GCA_020355985.1 Nitrospirota bacterium
CCGGAAGGTCGTCGTATTTGCCTTCGACAATCTCTTTAAAACTCCGTACCGTATCTTGGAGTTTGACGTATTTTCCCGGAGTTCCCGTAAAGGCTTCAGCGACATGGAAGGGTTGAGACAGGAAGCGCTGAAGTTTTCTCGCCCGAGCAACTAATTCTTTATCTTCTTCCGACAATTCATCCATTCCTAAAATGGCAATGATATCCTGTAAATCCTTATAGCGCTGCAAAGTTGTTTGGACTTTACGGGCCACTCCATAATGTTCTTCACCAATAACATGAGGATCCAAAATTCGTGAAGTGGAATCCAACGGGTCCACTGCAGGGTAAATGCCTAATTCAGCTATTTGCCGCGAGAGCACGGTTGTGGCATCCAAATGTGCAAAAGCCGTGGCTGGAGCAGGATCAGTGAGGTCATCGGCTGGAACGTAAATAGCTTGGACCGATGTAATGGATCCTTTTCGCGTTGAAGTAATCCGCTCCTGTAATACACCCATTTCCGTCCCCAGGGTTGGTTGGTATCCAACAGCTGAGGGCATCCGGCCTAAGAGTGCGGAAACCTCAGAACCAGCCTGAGTAAATCGGAAAATGTTATCGATAAACAGCAGCACATCCTGATGTTCCTCATCCCGAAAGTATTCCGCGATCGTCAGTCCGGTTAATCCCACCCGGAGGCGGGCCCCAGGGGGTTCGTTCATTTGTCCATACACCAAGGCGGCTTTGGACTTTGAGAAGTCCTTCGTATCGATGACCTTGGAATCCTGCATTTCATGCCATAAGTCATTTCCCTCACGGGTCCGTTCTCCGACTCCCGCAAACACAGAAAACCCTCCATGTTGAAGGGCAATATTGTTAATGAGTTCCATGATGATGACAGTCTTGCCGACTCCTGCACCACCAAAAAGCCCTACCTTCCCGCCTTTGGCATAGGGTTCAAGGAGATCCACAACTTTAATGCCTGTTTCCAAGACCTCTGTAGAGGTTTCCTGATCCTCCAAGGCGGGAGCCTCACGATGAATGGACCAATTCTTTTTGGTAGTAACTGGGCCACAGCCGTCTACCGGCTCTCCGATGACATTGACCATTCGACCGAGGGTTTCTCGCCCGACCGGAACAGATATAGGAGCTCCGGTATCTTCAACTGGCATGCCTCTGACCAGCCCATCGGTCGACGACATGGCTACAGCACGGGTTCGGTTCTCCCCCAAATGTTGAGCGACTTCCATAGTGAGCTCGATCGCCTCTTGACCTGTGTTGGGATCAGCTGGTTGGGAAATTTTCAGGGCGTTAAAAACATTCGGCAATTGGCCGGGCTGAAACTCCACGTCTACCACCGGTCCAATAATTTGAACAACCTTTCCTGCTTCTGTGCTCACGTCACCACCTCTTGTCTTAGTTGTTGGCCACTCCAATCAGAATGTTGAAAAAGCCTAGAAACAGCATGCCAACCCTTTGTGGTACTCAAGCACAAACGGTTAGGTTCTTCCCACACCGAGGTCCTTGCCGCTTTACTGTATTTGACTTTTTGAACTTCCTGCATATCGCTTTTGAAAATGGTTGGGCCTAACCCAACACACCAGAATCTTGAAAAATATGGAATCTTTCAGCCTTCCACTTGAGGCTACAGTGATCTGATTATTGATGGGAGAACGTCATCATTTCAACGCCTCCGCCCCTCCAACAATATCCATCAGTTCTTTGGTAATCGCAGCCTGTCGAGTTTTGTTGTAGAACAACGTAAGCTTCTGAATAAGCTCTCCGGCATTTCTGGTTGCTCCATCCATCGCAGTCATTCGTGCAGCCTGTTCGGCCGCAGCCGACTCCAATAATACTCGATAGGTTAGGATATACACGACTTCATCTAATCCCGTAAAAATCTCGTCTTCACTGGGTTCATACAGGTAGTGCCCACCAGCGGTATCAGGGGGCTCTGTGCCTTCAGTCAAATCAATTGGAAGCCCCTTTCTTACCCGAATTTCCTGTTGCATGACGGATTTAAATTCATTGTGAACGGCATAAAGTTCATCAAAGGATTCATTCGTGTAGTCGTCAATGAGTTCCTGCCCGATGTCTTTGGCATGTTCATAGGTCAACCGATCAAATACACCTGGCCATTTATGCCGAATGGGCCAACTTCTTCTGCGAAAATAATCTAAACCTTTTCGACCAATGACGCTGACACTGGCCTCGGCCCCTCGAGCCTTATGTTCTTCCAATATCTCAACGGCTCGGCGCAAGACATTGGCATTGAAGGCTCCACACAATCCCCGGTCGCTGGTCACCACCACAACCAACACTCGGTTTCCCGGACGTCGGCGAAATAGGGGATGCACGGAAGGACTCACTCGATGGCTGACCCTTTCTAGCACTTGCCGCATTCTAATGGCATAGGGCCTAGCACTAAGGATTCGATCCTGTGCCCGCTTGAGCTTTGCTGCCGCGACCATCTTCATGGCCTTGGTGATCTTTTGAGTGTTTTTGACAGAACCGATTTTTCGTCGAAGGCTTTGAAGGCTTGCCATGATTTACCGGAATAAGGCTTTTGAAAAGGTAATTAATATCTCTTGGTCTTTTTAAATTCAGTGATGATCTGCTTCAGTTGCTCACCAAATTCTTCATCAATTTTTTTCCTGCTGACCACGTCACTTTTTATTCCGGCATGTTTCTCGCTAATATAACTCAATAAATCCTGCTCAAATTCTTTGAGTTTGGAAACAGGAATATCATCGACAAATCCGTTCACTCCTGCATAAATGATCAAGACTTGGTCGCCCACAGTCAGGGGCTTATATTGATCCTGTTTTAACAGTTCCGTCATCCTAGCACCACGAGCCAGCTGAGCCTGGGTGGTTTTATCCAAATCGCTTCCAAACTGTGCGAATGCGGCCATTTCCCGGTACTGGGCTAAATCCAATCGGAGCGTTCCAGCCACCTGTTTCATGGTTTTAATCTGGGCCGCACCCCCGACCCGTGAAACGGATAACCCTACATTAATAGCTGGTCGAATTCCTGAATAGAATAGATCGCTACCCAGATAGATCTGCCCATCCGTAATTGAAATGACATTGGTGGGAATATATGCAGAAACGTCACCAGCTTGCGTTTCAATAATCGGCAATGCCGTCAAACTGCCCCCACCTTTTTCATCGCTCATTTTAGCGGCCCGCTCCAGAAGCCGTGAATGAACGTAGAAGACGTCTCCAGGATAGGCTTCTCGACCAGGTGGCCGTCGAAGAAGAAGGGAAAGTTCGCGATATGCAGTTGCATGCTTGGAAAGGTC
>CP070628.1:552808-556086 GCA_020355985.1 Nitrospirota bacterium
ATGATTGCCTGTCGTATCAATTAACACAAATGCGGAGATAGCCATAAGATAATTAATCCTTCCAAATGTAAGGCCTGTTCGTTATTGGCTGATTTAATTTCTGGTCTTGTCGAAATATTCTCGACCATGGTGAAATCCGGATTCTTCCACCTATTCTATGCCGGCTTTACTCCTGATGACAATTTGATTGCTTGCTCCTAATCGCTTTCAGAATTTCGTCACTTCGTCCTCCTAATCCAGGAAGCGTCTGAAGAAGATGCGATTGTGCCAATGCTTCCAGATCCTCCCATGTCGTCATACCCAATCGAAAAAATAAGTCGTGCACGATCGGTTCAGAAAAACCAGGGAGATTGACCCATTCTCGAACGGTATCGGGCAGAGGCGTTTTGAGTTCTTCATAGGCCCGAATACGGCCAGTTGAAAGAAACTCCTGAATTTTAATTTCCAATTCCTTACCAATGCCAGGGATCGTCCGCAATTCTCCCCGTTCGGCATAAACACCGATTTCTTTTGGGAGATTTCGAAGCGAGTCAGCAACACGCTGATAGGCTTTCACCTTATAGGGGTTTTCAGCTCGTGAGGCCAACAACCCAGCCATTGAAGCAAACAAGGCGGCTAAATCTTGGTTGACGTTACTCATTCTATAACCGGTGAGAAAAATCCCAACATAACATTATGATGTTGTACGCAGGAAAGACAACAAACACTCACCCTTCATTGTATTCCATACCATGGAGACAAAACTAGTTAACCATCATAAGTCTTTCGCCCTATGTCCAGAGGCGATTCGTGCTCACAAGGAACCATTTCATTGACAAGAATTTCGCATGTCCCGTAGGATGATTTTCCACAAGCACACGCATTTAACTCTGTCTTCCTTCGCGTTTCATCATGAAGATCGTGGTCAATGGAAAAGAACAAAAGTACAACACCCCCCTTACAGTGACGGCTCTTCTCCAGGGGCTGAATCTACGGACCGAACAAGTGGCGGTGGAAGTCAACCTCAAAATCCTTGACCGTTCCAACTTTCCAACCTGGAATCTTCAAGAGGGCGATACGGTAGAAATATTAAGTTTTATCGGCGGCGGTTCTCTACCACCAAGGCACTGACGAGGCAAAAAATAATATGAGTAATAATCCTATACACGACCCATTAATTATCGCCGGGCATGAATTCCGTTCCCGCCTCTGGGTTGGAACGGGAAAGTATAAAAATTTCGAAGAAACACGACAAGCCATTGAAGCATCGGGAGCCGACGTCGTGACCGTGGCCGTTCGCCGCGTCAATATTACGGATAAGAATTCGGAAAACCTTCTCGACTACATTGATCCAAAAAAATACACCATCCTCCCTAATACCGCCGGATGTTATACGGTTGAGGATGCGGTCCGATATTCTCGGTTGGCCCGCGCTGCAGGTATTTCGGACTTAGTGAAACTGGAAGTGATCGGTGATGAACGCACATTGTTTCCCGATACAGCTGGGCTCATTGAGGCCGCAAAAATTCTGATTGAGGAAGGATTCGTGGTTCTCCCATACACCAACGACGACCCCATTGTCGCTCAAAAGTTGATGGACATTGGCTGTCCGGCTGTCATGCCGCTGGCGGCTCCAATAGGTTCAGGGCTAGGCATCCGCAATCCCTACAATCTTAAAATTATCATGGAAACAGTAAAAGTGCCTGTCATTGTCGATGCCGGGGTTGGAACCGCATCCGATGCAGCCTTGGCTATGGAATATGGCGCCGACGCCGTTCTCATGAACACCGCCATCGCCGACGCCAAGGACCCGATCATGATGGCCACGGCCATGCGATATGCGGTGGATGCCGGGCGATTAGCCTTCAAAGCCGGCAGAATTCCCCGTAAGCTCTATGCCACCGCCAGCAGCCCGATAGAAGGCATGCTCTAATCCCGGGAATGTCCGTTTCCTCGCTGCCTCGCCTTTACCTTCTCACAGATCGGCACAACACCTCTCAGCGGCCAATATCCTCGGTCATCAGTCAAGCCGTTGATGCCGGAGTGCGCATGGTCCAGATTCGCGAAAAGGATCTGGATACTCGTCCGCTGATTGATCTGGTTCAAAATCTCATACCTCTCATCAAACGACACCAAGGGAAGGTGTTAGTAAATGATCGAATCGATCTCGCGATGGCCCTCGATGCCGATGGCGTACATCTTCGTTCAGACAGTCTTCCTCTTCCCCTTGCTCGCCGTATGTTGGGAAACGAAAAACTAATAGGGATCTCAACTCATTCCATCAGGGAGGTTCAATATGCTGAAAAGGAGGGAGCGGATTTCGTCGTGCTGGGTCCGATTTTTGAGACACCTTCCAAACGCATGTATGGACCGCCATTAGGGCTTCACGCCCTCGAGACGGCTTGTCGAGCAAGTCGTCTGCCTATTTTTGCTATCGGCGGCATCAATCCAAGGCACGTGGCCTCAGTGATGTCATCCGGTGCCTATGGGATCGCCGTCATCTCAGCAATTCTCCAAGCGCCCAACATAATTGACAGCACCCATGAATTCCTTTCACAGCTTCCCTAATTTGTCAACAAGACTCTCACTCATCTCACCATCACCTTTGGTTGACCCTATTTTTTTTTGAGTGGTAGAATTCTACTAGTTTTCTTCGTGATTTCCCGTTCACAGCGCAAGCCCCTCTGAATGCGGGATCTCCCTCAAAGGGGTTATTGTCTTTACCGCAGAGGGAATTATACAAAGGGATTGAGCCGCTTATGGGAATGAGAAAAACTGACGACCCGACCCGCGAAATTCAGAAGTTGCGTTCTCAACTGGAGTCTTTAGAACTTGAAAGACAACAGCACCATGAATCTCGCCACCAACTTGATCAAACACAACAGAAAAATGAGCGGTTAGTCTCGAGTCTTCAAGAAGCCAAGACACAAATTGAAGCGCTCCGCAAAGAGGTTGAGAAATTAACAGCCCCGCCTTCAACCTTTGCCATTTTCTACGGCACAAATTCTGATGGAACGATTAATGTCTCTCTAGGCGGACGAAAGTTGCGGGTGAATCTCCATCCCTCTATCCCATTAGATTCTCTCAAAACAGGGCAAGAAGTGATTTTGAACGAGGGGCTTAATGTCATTGAAGCACGCGGATACGATCCACAAGGTGAAATTGTCCATCTTAAACAATTGCTCGATGATGGACGTGCGGTGGTAAGTTCCCACCTGGATGATGAGCGAGTGGTCGAATTTTCTGACGCGCTCAAACAACAAAAACTGAGCGTGGGTGACCATCTCCTTTTCGAATCA
>CP070628.1:556186-560095 GCA_020355985.1 Nitrospirota bacterium
CCTGTTCGGCAAACCATAGAGACAGGAATTCACGGTCTTCTTTTAACAATTTTTCAGAAATACGAATTAAAGCTTTCCCAGCAAATTTCTGCTGCGGATGGAGATTCACAATGGTCAAAAACCGTGGAATCGCGTTGTCAGAATCACCAACAACCAATTCCGTCAATCCGTAATAATAAGACGAACGCTCCGACTGTCGAATAAGCTCAGGATTCTCGGCGTCCACAACTCGATACCAATAATAGGCTTGTTTCCACGCCTTGGACATGGCCGTCGCTTCAGCCAATCCCAACGCCCCCCTGAGTCGATGCGCTTCCCATTTCGGTTCTTCTACGACCCGACGAAGCACCAACGCAGCCTCAAGAAATTGTTGGTTTTCCAAATATCCCAATCCAGCTTCGACCATCACCCCTCCAGCCATGGGGTGTTCAGGATATGAACGAAGAAATTCTTCGAACAGCGCCCTAGCTTCGGAATGCCATCCCGCATCCCAATACAGTTGCCCCATTGAACAAAGCGCCCAAGGGGCATAGACACTATCCGGCTCGGCCGCTCTCATTGCTTGAAGACGTTCGATCTGCTTCAAAAATTCTGTTCCCAGTTCATCCGATTCCTCAGGAAGCGATGCCATTGCCCATTGGACGCCATCCGCAAACAACCCTTCGTCTTGTTCTATTAGATAGGAGGAAAACGATTGTCGTGCTTCCAACAGAGATCCTTTTTGCATAGCCTTCTGGCCTTCATGCACCAAATTCGGCACAACCATGTCCCGGGGGTAATGCCAAGGAAAATCCGAACATGTCCCACCCAATGCCGAGCCTGGCCAAAGGACAGCCACACAGACAATCCCGAGAAATCTTCTCACGTTTCGTATGCCCCCCCAACCTGGGGCATCTATTCAGCAAAAATTAGACCCGAGAAATTTTTTCCTGGCTTATGAAGGTTTCCGAGAATTTTCCTTGAAAAATTGAAGATTTCTTGGCAGGCACGCGATGCTGGGAAAAAACTACCGGCGTCAAGGGGTTGACGGAATGGTCAGAACTTCAGGCTATTTGAAGGAAGGCCCGTTTGAAAGAGAAATGGACAGGTGAGAACGGATGTCGCCGTTAGGCATCCACAAGATCTTCAGGAGGAGTGGCACGCTGGGCCACAACTTCCGAAAGAGACTTCTTTTTCAATTTTTCAATGAGGGTGGTCCTGTTGATTTGGAGTAGACGCGCGGCTTTGCTTTTTACCCATTTGGTTCGCTCAAGGGCTTCAAGGATCAAGCGGTTTTCAAATTCTTCAACCGCACGAGAAAGATCCAAACCACCAACAGGAATCGCGGCAGGTATCGAGGGGAGATGATTCGATGGGAGGCGACGAATTTTTTCTGGCAAATCTTCAGGTTCGATCAAACCTCGCCGTTTCAAAATCGCGATTCGCTCGACAATATTCCCAATTTCTCGAACATTTCCTGGCCAAGGATATTCACAGAGCAAGGCCATGGCTTGATCGGACACACCCGTCAACTCCGCTTTTCGACGATCATTAAACATTGAAATAAAATGCTGCAACAAGAGGGGAATATCTTCAATACGTTGGCGCAAGGGGGGAACCAACACTGGCACAACGTTGAGGCGGTAAAAAAGATCTTCTCTGAATTGTTTGGCGGCAACCAAACTCTCAAGATCTTGATTCGTCGCGGCAATCACCCTCGCATCCGATTTATACGTCCGTGTCCCCCCTACGCGTTCAAATGTGCGTTCTTGAAGGACTCTGAGTAGCTTGACTTGAAGAGGGGGGCTCAGATCTCCGATTTCGTCTAAGAAAATCGTTCCACCTGACGCTAACTCAAATCGGCCGACTCGAGACGCAACAGCCCCGGTAAAAGCCCCTTTTTCATGACCAAACAACTCGCTTTCCAAAAGGGCTTCCGGGATAGCCCCACAATTCACCGGGATTAAATTCCCACGCCGCCGGGTACTATTATTATGAATCGTTTGAGCGATGAGCTCCTTGCCCGTACCACTTTCCCCTAAAATAAGAACCGTACTATCCGTATCCGCCACACAGTCAATGAGTTGAAACACTTCTTTCATTACCTGACTGGAACTGACCAACTTCCCCATACTGAATTGACCTTTGACGGTCTTTTTGAGTTCGGTGTTCTCATCTTGCAGTGATTTCACTCGCAACGCACTGGCCACAGTGGCACTCAACACCTCAACGGAAAAAGGCTTAGAGAGAAAATCAAACGCGCCGGCCTTGATGGCATTGACGGCCATCTCTACGGACCCATATCCGGTCATCACAATCGTCACGGGGTGCGAATCCAATTGATTCAGCTGCTGAACTAACTCAATACCATTGATCCCTGGAATCATGACATCGGTCAACACAAGATCAAAGGCCAACGATTCGGCCAGTGCCAGGGCATCGCTTCCAGACTCGGCTTCACTGACTTCATGCCCTTCATCTTCTAATTGAAGCTTGATGGTTTCTCGAACATCCCGCTCATCTTCAACTAAGAGAATTTTGGCAACCCGATCATTAGCAAGCGATCCAACAGATCCTGTCGTTTCCATGAATAGCCTCCATCACAATTCGAATACGTCACCAATCCATTGAACCGGTGAGAAAACTCAAAACCATAGCTACCCCATTTCACTGGGATGGTCAAGAGGACTCAAGTAATTCCCTCAACGATTTTCACATGGTTCATCTTTCATTCCATTGCTTTCTAACACCGTCTCCAAGAGCACAGGCAAGGCTTAAAGTGACGAAAGAAAATCGCCTTAAGGAACGGAGGAGGGAAACCGATAAGTTCCCATAGAATCAATGGATTGGAGAATAGCGAGAAAAACCAAACGTCGCATGGACACACCGCCTCTCCCAGAACCGGCTTCTATGCCGATTTTCATCCTGTTTGATACGCAAACAGGCTACCTTTATGGTCATCTCTTTGCCACCGGCCCAGAAGACCCTTTTCTTCAAGAAGTCATCCAATGGTGGAGCCAGTACTGCTCCAATACACCCATCGGGGTAGACTACCCCGGCCTCACCAAAGAGCCCCAGCCAGTCACCAGCCTCTCATCCAATTAAGCTTAAGGCAACTCTGCCCAAATCGCTAATCCTGCCCTGAAGACTAACATAATACCCGACAAATGAAGAATCACGACATTATCATTTATTTGGATTTCCTGAATCTGATTCCCCACAGGCAGATCTCGCGGGAAAAACCCCCCGGTAAATGCTGAGAAACCTAGCACTCGTCGGTTGGTTACCATGACCGCAATATGAGCCTTAACAGCAGTGTTTTTCAAAGATTCGCCAGCTCCCCAAGGCTCCCGTTTCCACCGCCCACGATCACTTTGAAATCCGTAAGCCGCTTCTCGACCTTGAACCACGATCATTCGTGAAGTAACTGTCCACTTGATGATCTGCTCCCCAGTGGGAAGGGTTAAATCCACCCAGCGGTTAAGTCGGCCAGAGAATCCCAACAACCGTGTACTCGTCTGGACAAATCCCGTCACGCCCTTGGCTTCAATGACCAGGACCTCTTCACCCGACGCTAAAATTTCCCTCGAGATCCCTTCTCCGGAAGTGAGACCAAACAGTTTCCCGTGCTCGGAAGTGATGGCGACCTGATCTGTTATCACATTTTGCGCCGTAGCGTTACTGGATAAAGACACACTCCCCATAACCACCATCACAATCCCCCACGAAACGCGCCTACTATTCATACGAATAATTGGTATCATTATCGATAATCCCAGGGCACGCCTTTTTCATCCTCCATGATGGGCCCGAGAATCGACTTCATTAATTCTGTGCCATTGCTTTGTGTTCCCCACAGGCCCCTGAGAGTAATTAAAAAATCAAACTGTGTCCGATCGGGAAATTCTTGATAATACAGGCCAAAAGAAA
>CP070628.1:560195-564081 GCA_020355985.1 Nitrospirota bacterium
AGGAAAGATTCATGTGTATCGACTGATAGCAGAAGGCTCATTTTGAAAATACTCTGTGCTACTGAAATACGTTAGCGTAAGCGGCAAAATCTTTTCAAAAATTTCAAAAAATCTGCTCACTAATCCACCAGCCTGATAGGACGAACAACAATAACAATCAGGCTCAATCTATAAATTTTCCTACTGGTAGGCTGAAAGACTCAGCTTCTAAGGTATTGAATACCTATCATAAAAATACTATGATAAAAATTATACAAAGACCTGCGCCTAGAGGTGAAGGTGATGTCAAAGCGGAATTTATTGTGGATGCTACTAGGCGGATTGTTCTTCTTTCTGGTGAACTATCCGTTCTTGCAGATTTTCAATAGCGGCGGGTTGGTGAGCGGCGTTTCACCTCTGGCTTGTTATCTTTTTGGAATCTGGATCGGCGCCATTGTTTTATTGCTTTGCTTCGCTAAACAATAGCCCTCGGTTTAGATGAGCGTAAACTTGGTGCTATGACATGTTCAGCCAGAGTTTCGTTTCCCTTGTGGCCTTTGGCTACCTGTTTCTTCTTTTCGCAATTGCCTACTATGGAGATTGGCGGCGGGCAAGGGGAAGGAGCATCATCACCAATCCCTACATCTATACCCTCTCCATGGCGGTCTACTGCACCTCCTGGACTTTTTTTGGCAGCGTTGGCAGGGCCGCCACCCAAGGGATGACTTTCCTCACCATCTATCTCGGCCCCACCGCAATGGCCTTTTTCTTCTGGTTTTTCTTGCGTAAAGTCTTACGAATTTGCAAAGAAAACAATATCACAACCATGTCCGACTTTATTGCCCTGCGCTATGGCAAGGGCGCTTTTCTGGGTGCCCTCACTGCCACGGGAGTGCTGATGGCAGTGGTCCCGTATGTCGGCCTACAGCTCAAATCAGTCTCTGACACTTTTAATATCCTGGCCAATAATGACGTTTTATCTTCCCAGGCCAAGCCCGTCTTTCAAGACACCGCCTTCTACGTAGCCTTGATTCTGGCAATCTTTGGCATTCTCTTCGGTGCCCGTCACCTGGACCCCACTGAACGCCACGAAGGCATGGTGGCTGCCGTGGCCTTTGAATCTTTGGTTAAACTGCTGGCCTTCATCGCCATCGGGATTTTCGTGACTTTCTGGCTTTTTGATGGGTGGGGAGAAATCGTGGCGGGCATCTTCCGTGATCCTGATTACAAAGACCTGCTCCAAGTAAACACCGCCTCCCACAACAGCTACATGCTCATTTTTGTACAGAATCTCCTGGCCATGTGGGCCATTCTCTTCTTGCCCCGGCAATTTCACATGGCGGTTGTGGAAAACACGGACGAGCGCCACATTTTGAAAGCCATGTGGCTCTTGCCCTTTTACCTGTTACTGATCAACTTTTTTGTCATGCCCATCGCCTTCGGCGGTCTTCTTTTAGGATTGCCCTCGGTTGAGGGAGATACCTTTGTCCTCCAGCTTCCCTTACAAAGTGGCTACCCCTATCTGGCCCTTCTGGCATTCATAGGAGGACTTTCCGCCTCAACAGCTATGGTAGCAGTCTGCTCAATTGCCGTAAGCAATATGATCCTTAACAACCTGGTGATGCCCTTGGCCGTCCATCTTGGAATTGAAGAACGCTTCCCTCCTCACCTCTTAAACATCAAACGGGCTAGCATTATTTTGATTATTCTTCTTGGATACATAAGCTACTACAATATCGGGCCTTCCGCCATGCTTGTGGACATGGGTCTTATTGCCTTTTGCGGTGTGGCCCAACTGGCACCCTCCATGCTCGGCGCCTTGTATTGGCGGCAATCCACTCGTTATGGCGCCATGGCAGGGTTAGGGCTTGGATTTTTCATATGGGCTTATACCCTGGCGTTGCCTTATATGGTCATGGCAGGCCTTTTCCCCCCATATCTTCTAACGGATGGGCCATTTGGCGTCGAGCTTTTCAAACCAATGGCTTTTTTAGGCCTGAAAGGACTTGACAATCTTTCTCATGCCTTCTTCTGGTCAATGTTTTTCAACGTCGGTGGTTTTTTAAGCATTTCCTTACTTACCACTCCTTCTCCGGTAGAAGAAGAACAAGCCCGGCGCTTTGTAGATGTCTTTGCATTTGAAGAGGACATCCTGGAAGAAAAACACTTCACGAATCTCCCGAGTTTGGACCAATTCACAACCTTTATGGGAAAATTCATCGGCCCTGCCAAAGCCCAAGGGGCTCAGAGGGCTTTTCTCATGGAAGTAGGTATGCTGGAGTATGAATGGGGAGACCAGGAAAAAATGCGCATGGTGAATTTCGTAGAGCGCACTATAGCTGGCTCACTCGGACCGGCTGCAGCCCGAGTGATCATAGAGGGCTATCTCTCCTCGTTGGGTTCCCGCATGGAGAGGGTTTTCGATCTTTTCGGCAAGGTCTCAAGTTCTTTAGAGGAATCCCAGCAGAAACTTAAACGGCGGGTGGTTGAATTATCTGTGTTGTATGAAGCAGCCCGTCGGCTCACCTCCACCCTCTATTTGCCTGACCTCATGGAGGGGGTGCTAGATCTTCTGGTTGAACGGCTGGGGGTGGAAAAGTGCTCGGTGCGCCTCCTGGACGAAGACGGTTTCTTGCGCATAAAAAGCTATAGGGGGCTTCCGCCTACAGCCATCGACAAGGTTATCAAGCCTGACATGCAATCCTTATTGGGGCAATGTCTTCTGACTCCAGAAGTTATCTCGGTCTCAGACTCGTCAATCATCGGGGATCGCCTTCAAGGTCTCTTGGAGGAAGAGGTACTGTCTTCTTTTGTCCTAGCCCCTATCGCTACTGAAACTCTCGCCCTAGGTGTGCTCAATGCGTCGAGCAGTCAAAAAGGCTATTTCCCCAAAGAGCACGTTGAATTTTTCCAATCCCTCGCTGGGCAGCTTGGTCTGGCGGTCCGGAGTGCTCAACTGGTGGCCCACCAGATAAGCAATCCGGTGCACGCTATCGGGGGGTTTGCCCGCCGCCTATCCAAAAAACTCCCCCAGGGTTCAGAAACGCAGAACTACGCTGAAACCATCATTCATGAAGTCAGGCGCCTAGAGCACATGGTCAAAGAAATCGTTGAAACTGCGGTTGTCTTCATCCCCCGGGATGAGGCACATGACCTGAATCAAGTCATTCGCGGGGCTTTAGACATCATCAAGACATCTTTGGAAGAAAAGCTCATCGTCCTTAAGCTGGAGTTGAGCAAGGACTTGCCGCCTTTGGTTATGGACGTCGGTAATATGAAACGGGTGATTCTCCAACTGGTGGCCAACTCCCTGGAAGCTATGGCTACTGGGGGAGAACTAGCTTTGAAAACCTCGAAACAGGATGACTTTGTGGATATTCAAGTAATAGATACTGGCCGAGGAATTCCGGAGCACATATTACCCCATATCTTTAACACTTTATTTTCCACAAAGCCGGCAGGACCAGGCTTGGGGTTGCCCATCGTTCACCGCATCATCACCCAGCATCATGGACAGATTACTATCGCTAGTCAAGTAAATGGAGGAACTACAGTCACCATCCGGCTGCCAGTAAGCAAACCCAAGACCCCAAATTAAGAAACCAACAGGGCAGCTGCATAACGGAGCGTTATCAGTCACGAACAAGTCGAGGCAAATCAGAGGAGAGCATAAAAAAGTTAAGATTTCTTTTGCCACAATGGAAACTTATTCAGTTCAAATTCCAGGTGAAGATGTGCGCTGGCAATGTTGAATAATTTATCAGAATCAATTTCTCTTAAAGAGGTCTTCCCCTATCCAGCCCCTGACAACGGCAGAATGGCGCCCATACATAAAAAAATCCCCCGAAACTAATGTAACGGGGGATTTTACGTTTTTTTCAGATACAGATGAATTGTGCTGCCTAAC
>CP070628.1:564181-569926 GCA_020355985.1 Nitrospirota bacterium
GTCTTGGCCTAAGATGCGAGTGGGGATCCTTTATAATCCGCTGAGTGGTCGAAATAAGCGGAATCCAAAATTTTTTCAGGAAATTCTTTCCCGATATCAGGATGTGCCATGTGCTGTAGTTCAGACGCCCGCCGAAATTCTTGAGGCCTTGAAGAAATTTGCTCGAAAGCAGGTGAAATGTGTGGCCGTAATTGGAGGCGATGGAACGATTCAAGCGACCATGGGCGGCTTGTTTCTACATCACCCATTTACCTCTTTGCCTCGTTTGGCCCTATTGCCTGCAGGAACAGCAAATTTGATCGCTGGAGATGTGGGTTTGGGGAAATTGGAGCCAAACATTCTTGACCGATTTCTTACGGAAGCACAATCTTCCACTCCAAACCTTTCCATCGAATCACGACCGATTCTTCGTGTTCGTTTTCCTGAGGAACGAGAACCCTTATATGGGATGTTTTTCGGGGTAGGAGCGATTTATCATGGCACGCAAATGGGCCTCCAAACCAAGCAGTCGATCGGGCGCTTAGGAGAATGGGGAGCAGGACTGATTCTGCTCAAATTTTTATTGGCATTGGCTACTGGGTCACGAAAGGGATTGAATCCTATTAGCGTGCATGTCACCGCAGGAGAAACGGCCTCTTCTCAGAATGAGTATTTGGTGCTGATGGTCACGACCTTGAATCGCTTGTTTTTAGGCATGAAGCCATTTTGGGGCAACAAATCCGGACCTTTGCGTTATACCAGCCTTCGAGTTCCGTATCGCTATTTATGGCGGGTTTTGCCGGCTCTGATTCGTGGAAAAGTTCATGCTCTTGCGACAGGGACTCATGGGTATGTGAGTGACAACCTCTTTGAGATTCGCCTGGGTTTTAACAGTGGATTTGTATTGGACGGTGAGGTGTATGCATCTTCCAATCCTGAGGATCCTCTGATCCTGGATTCCCCAGGCGAGCTTTCCTTTGTGCGTTTGAAAGCTAAGTAGTCATGGCCCTTTCCACAACAATTTTAGAGATAGTCGGTCAAGCCAGCACCCAAACGATTCCTCACTCCATTCAGGCAGCAGGGAATTTCCTCGCCAACAAATATGGGAAGGCCGTTCAGGGAATTTTACTCTATGGCTCTTGTTTGCGAGCGGGCACGGATCATAATGGATTGGTAGATTGCTATGTCCTTGTGGATCGGTACGCCGCAATATATTCCTCAACTTGGCTGGCGCTTCTCAATGGGTGGCTCCCACCCAATGTATTTTATGGAGAGGTTGATGTCGATGGGCACAAAGTTCGTATGAAATATGCCGTCTTGTCGTTGGAGGATTTTGAGCGAAGCGTTGCTGTCAAGTGGTTTCATTCTTACTTTTGGGGACGCTTTGCGCAGCCAACGGCCGTGATGGCTTGTCCGAACCAAGGGATAAGGGAACGAATTATTTCAGGGTTGGGGAGAGCCGTGTTGACCTTTTTGGGAAATGTGGTTCCCCAAATGCCAGAGTCATTTTCTGCTAAAGATGTATGGAGTACTGGCTTGGCACTCAGTTATAGCGCGGAATTACGTGCCGAATCTAAAGGGCGAATCACCACATTATGGGGAAGTAACCAAGCCTACTATGAACAGGTAGCCCATGCCGCGTTTTCGGCGCACTTCCCGAAGGTAAAGGTTATTCAGAACGATGACCTGACCATGTATGAGATGAAATATTCCAGGTGGGATCACACCAAGAATCGCATAGGCTGGATTGTTCGAAAAGTACAGGGAAAGTTCTTATCGATTTTGCGCCTCATGAAAGCCGCCTTTACGTTTCAAGGAGGTGCAGAATATCTTATTTGGAAAATTGAGCGGCATTCCGGGGTAAAAATCGAATTAACTCCGGCTCAACGACGGCACCCGATCTGGGCCGGCCTGACAACATTCTGGCGTCTCTACCGCCAGGGTGCTTTCCGATAGGAGTTTGAGAAAAAAGAGGGGCTTATTGGTCGCGGTTGACCATGTAGCAGGAAACAATCGCAAGAGATTTTTTCGCGAGGCTATCGGGGAATGAGACTAAGTCTAAAGCTGAAGCTTCAATGAATTCTCGAGCTCTCATTGTGGAATAGGCCAACGAACCCTGTTCTTTCATCATTTGGAGGATACGTTCGAGCTCTTGGGCATTCACCGAATGCGACAGAATCTTTTCTCGCAACCAGGCTTGTTCAGAAGCAGAGCAGGTTTGGAGGAGGTGTAGTAAGGGAAGTGTGATCATCCCCTGACGAATCTCCTGCCCTAATGATTTGCCCAACCGAGCATGATCGGCTGAATAATCCAACCGATCATCGGCCAATTGAAAGGCCATTCCGAGGTTATAGCCGAATCGATAGAGGGCCATCTGCTCTTCGAGGGAGGCTCCTCCAACGATGGCTCCAATCCTACACGAGGCGGCGACCAGGATAGCGGTCTTATATTCAACAATTTTGAGGTAATCGGCTTCGGTGAGGTCAGGCTGGCTATTAGCGCAAAGCTGTAATACTTCACCTTCAGCCATTTTCCGGCAGGCATCAGCCATAATCTCGTTAATGTCATGGTTGTGAAATGAGGCAATCAGCGCCATGGCTTGAGAATAGAGATAGTCCCCAACCAGAATGCTGGCGTGGTTCCCCCAAATGCGCCTCGCGGTTTTTTCCCCACGGCGAATATCGGCTTCATCTAGGACATCATCATGTAGTAAGGTCGCGGTATGAATAAATTCAATCAGACTGCCAAGAAGGAGATCTGCCTTTTCAGGATAACTAAACAGGCGGGCTGATAAGATGAGCAAGAGCGGCCGTATGCGTTTCCCCCCACTTGAGAGAATATGATCGGCCACGGTATTGATGAGCGGAGCGTGAGAATCCAGATGTTTCTGAATCTGGGCCTCGACCTCCTGTAACTCTGGCCGGAAGGCCTCCCACACATCTTCCATGGAGTCCAGGGCTTTAACGGCAGGATCGTTCGCCATGGCGGCGATACTATGGAGTATCCTGTGGATTGTCAAGGCTGGATTGGCAGGTAAATCCGGTGCAAAACTAAAGAAAGAGCGGCCTTTGACTGTCAGTGCAATTGCTGGAAGATCAACCAGTTGTCTTGACAGAATTTTTTACTTTGGATTACTGTGGGCGGAGACAATTCCGACTTGTTCATTCCTTTTTTGTCGAAAATCTCCGGGACCAGTCCAACAATTCTGAGACTCCCCGAATGGTAAGAGGGGAGACACGCCCCTCATCCCTTCAATAAGTGTAAGGTATTGGAATTCTTTAGGTGAAATATTTTGGAAAAGCATTAATGAAAGTGGGGATGATTTTTCTACCATGAAAATTCCTGGTTTGCCTTCCGTTCAAGGGCTCTATCAACCTCAAAACGAGCATGATGCCTGTGGGATTGGCTTTGTCGCCCACATCAAGGGCCACAAATCACATGATCTCATTGAAAAAGGGCTATTGGTCTTAGAGAATCTTTTACATCGTGGTGCTCAAGGATGTGACCCCTGTACCGGCGATGGTGCAGGCATTCTGTCTCAGATTCCACATGATTTTTTTCAGCGAGTAACAGAGGAAATTGGTATTCAATTACCTTCGGCTGGGGGCTATGGGGTGGGGATGGTGTTCTTGCCTCAGGATCGGAAAGCTCGCGAACAATGTGAAGCCTTATTTGAATCGATTGTTCGAGAAGAAGGGCAAGAATTTTTAGGTTGGCGAGATGTACCAGCCAAAGCAGACCAAATTGGCGTTCAAGCTCGGGAGACCATGCCGACCATTCGCCAGTTCTTTATTGCTCGAGCTTCCTTCAACCCCACGCAGTTTGAACGCAAGCTGTACGTCATCCGAAAGCGGATCACCCGGGCTGTGCGAGAATCGGCCGTGATTGGGAAGGAGTGGGTGTACGTTTCAAGCTTGTCCTGTAATACCATTGTGTATAAAGGCATGTTACTGCCTGAACAAGTGTCGTTATTCTATCCTGACCTGGCCGATTCATCGTTTGTGTCAGCTTTGGCCCTTGTACATTCACGGTTTAGCACGAACACATTTCCTACTTGGTCTCTGGCTCATCCCTATCGCTATTCTGTACATAATGGGGAAATCAATACACTGAAAGGTAATGTCAATTGGATGCGGGCAAGGCAGGGACGGCTAGCCTCCGATCTATTTGGCGATGATCTGAAAAAACTTTTTCCAATTGTGGATGATTTGACACAAAGTGATTCGGCCTGCCTGGACAATGCCATTGAATTTCTCGTGATGGCCGGTCGTTCGCTTCCGCATGCCATGATGATGTTGATTCCTGAGCCATGGGTCGGGAACCCACAAATGGATTTTGATCGTCGTGGGTTTTATGAATATCATGCTGCGGTAATGGAGCCGTGGGATGGCCCTGCAGCCGTGTGTTTTACCGACGGGAAGTTGGTCGGCGCGACCTTGGATCGCAACGGACTGCGGCCTTGTCGCTATCAGGTCACCAAAGATGATTTGGTGGTGTTGGCCTCCGAAGCAGGTGTCTTGCCGACAGATCCACAAAATATTCGTATGAAAGGACGCCTACAACCAGGTCGGATGTTTGTTGTGGATACCGTTGAAGGCCGGATCATTGACGATGAGGAAATTAAAACCGAAATAACCAAACGCAAACCATACCGTCAGTGGCTGACGCAGCATCGAGTATCTTTGGATGAACTGCCGGAGCCGTTGAATGTTCCTCAACCTGATCATCCCACGCTTCGGCAACGTCAACAGGCTTTTGGCTATACCGTAGAAGAACTTAAAATGGTGTTGATTCCGATGGGTGTGAATGGCGAGGAACCAATTTCTTCCATGGGAACTGACACGCCGTTAGCAGTGTTGTCCCAACGGCCGCAACTTCTCTTTAAATATTTCAAGCAATTGTTTGCCCAGGTCACGAATCCCCCCATCGACCCGATCCGTGAGCATTTGGTGATGTCCCTGGTCACTAATATTGGGCCGAAACCGAACTTGATTGCCGAAATACCTGAAGCCTGTCGACGAATCAAACTTCAGCAGCCGATTCTGAGTAATGTGGATCTTCAGAAAATCCGCATGATTGGGGATCCTTATTTTAAAAGTAAAACCTTGTCTTTGCTCTTTAAAGTCTCTGAAGGGCCTGATGGTCTGGCGTCGGCGGTCGAACAGCTTTGTCAGCAAGCCTCCAAGGCTATTAAGGAAGGGGAGAAATTCTTAATTCTGAGTGATCGGGGAGTCAACGCCGAATGGGCCCCTATTCCGAGTTTATTAGGGGTTTCTGCCGTGCATCATCATCTAGTGCGGGAGGAGACACGAACCGAAGTTGGCTTGATTTTAGAAACCGGTGAACCACGGGATGTCCATCACTTTGCCTGCTTAATTGGGTACGGTGCTGGCGCAATTAACCCCTATCTGGTTGTTGAATCGCTTGTAGATATGGAGCGGGAAGGGTTTTTCCCAGAAACAGTCGATGCGGCGACAGCTGAGTCACGATTTATCAAAGCCGTGAATAAAGGCCTGTTGAAAATCTTTTCCAAGATGGGTATTTCGACGTTGCAATCCTATTGTGGCGCGCAAATTTTCGAGGCCATTGGTCTCAGCTCAGATTTGGTTGACCGATATTTCACTGGGACTGCCTCTCGAATCCAGGGGGTCGGCATCCGGGAATTGGGTGAGGAAACGTTAAGGCGACATACCCTAGCCTATCGACCCGTTCCTATTCGACAATTAGATTTTGGTGGCGAAATTCATTATCGCATTCAGGGCGAAC
>CP070628.1:570026-572965 GCA_020355985.1 Nitrospirota bacterium
AGAACAGGAATGGGCAAAAAGTTGAGGATCCCTAAATTAATGCTAAGGATCGCGATAAGCCACATGATAGCACCTAACCCCTGTTCACCATGATCTCCGGAAACGCTGGCGATCATTAACGGCCCACCAATATTCTTGGACGAAATTTCTCCTGTAATAAGTTTTGCAATCCCTTTGACCGTGAGTTCGCACCAATCCCAGGTCGCGATTAAGCCATCCCATGGAGCGAGAAACCATGAAGAACTTCTTAGCACCGTGCCTCGGCCTGAGATTTGAATGCCAATTCGGCCAATAGACAGGGTTTCCCCACTAGGGCTCGTAGCTGTGTGCGCTTCTGGTGTGATCGAAACGGTCAGAGGCGTTCCTTTCCGCTCAATCTTCATCGTGAGTGGAATCCCCGCGCTTTTGCGAACAATTTCCGTCATCTGAGACCATGTGACAATCGGACTCTCATTAATTTGAACAATTCGGTCATCAGGTTGGAGTCCGGAGGCCATCGCAGGCGTACCAGGCATGACCTTTCCGACTACTGGCGGGTGATCTTCAATGCCGAGTAAATAAATGGGAGTATCTTCCGGATTATCTTCATTGACTTGAGTGGTCGGTGTGACAATGAATGTTTTAGAACTATTATTCCGAAGGACATCTAATGTCACGGGTCGGCCGTGGGTTTTATCGAGAATTTGATATAGTTCGCCCAATGTTGAAATCTCTTCTTCATTGGCCCGAGTAATACGATCGCCCAATTTCAATCCGGAGAGTGCCGCAGGGGATTCGGGCGTAATGGCTTCGACAACCGGGAGCATATTGTCAAGATTGGGGACAAAGAGGGGCGACCCCATAGCCAACATGCCTGTAAAAATTATGTAGCTAAGAATGAAATTGAATCCAGGCCCTGCTGCCACAATGAGCATTTTGTGAGGAAGGGATTGGTGAATGAAGGATTCCTTTTCATCATGCGCAGAAATGGTTTCGGATCCTTCTTCACCAAATAATTTGACGTACCCTCCGAGAGGAATTGCTGACACCACGTATTCCGTATCGCCGACTTGACGCCCTATTAATCGTGGGCCAAACCCAATAGAAAACTTCAGAACTTTGACGCCAACCCACCGAGCGGCGAGATAATGCCCATATTCATGAAACGTGACCAGCACACCAAGCACAATCAAAAACCACCATAGTTTTTGTCCAAAGATGAATATGGCGTCTGGGGAGAAAAGCGAAAAACTATTCATACGTGTTCACAGGGAAAATGTTGTTGCTATACCGGTGCCACACAGGTTTTCATAATTGCTTCGGCAGTTCGGCGAGCCCATCGGTCTACGTCTAAAACGTCTTCAATCGTAGATAATGGCCTTGGACAATACGCCGTCATGGTTTCTTGAATAACTCTCGAAATATCTAAAAAAGCAATCTGGTTATTCAGAAATGCGTGCACTGCGATTTCATTGGCCGCATTGAGTGTTGCTGGGAGTCCGGCTTCTCCAGCCAAGGCGTCATAGGCCAATTGCAGGCAAGGAAACTTTTCGGTATCTGGAGGGAAAAATGTAAGTTTCCCTATTTTCCCTAAATCCAACAATGGTGGATGGAGCGGGACTCGCTCAGGGTAGTTCATTGCGTATGAAATGGGTGCACGCATATCCGGATGTCCCAATTGCGAGATTACGGATCCATCACAATATTCTACCAAAGAATGAATAATGCTTTCTCGGTGAATCACGACATCGATCTGTGACGCAGGGAGATCAAAGAGCCATCGGGCCTCTATAACTTCGAGCCCCTTATTCATCAGAGTTGCCGAATCGGTCGTAATTTTGGCACCCATTTCCCAATTAGGATGTTTGAGAGCTTGCTCGGGAGTGACATGCTGAAGATCGGCCACAGGCCAGTCCCAAAATGGTCCACCTGAGGCGGTAAGCACAACGCGCCGGATATCCACTTTGCGATGACCTTCCATGGATTGAAAGATCGCGCTATGTTCGCTATCGATGGGGAAGATGGTGACGCCATGTTTATGAGCTTCCTGTTGCATCAGTTGCCCGGCCATCACCATCGGTTCTTTATTGGCTAACGCCACTGGCCTCCCGGCTTGAATGGCCGAAAGGGTGGGTTTGAGGCCGGCACCACCGACAATAGCCGAAATCACTAAATCACATTGTGGGAATCTCGCGACATCACAGAGTCCGGGCTCTCCATCAAGCACTTCGACCTGAGTATCGCCCACGCGAGCACGTAAGCGCTTGGCCGCATCTGTGCAGAACAGCGCCACAACTTTGGGTTGAAATGTTCGAATCTGGTCTTCCAGTATTTGATCATTCGAGCCAGCGGCTAATCCTACGATCTGAAAGCGATCCGGGAATCTTGAAACAACGTCCAGCGTACTGGATCCAATGGAACCGGTCGATCCCAAAATGACAATACGTTTCACGAAATGGATTTCCTTTTTCCTTGAGGCGCTCTGTTATTAAGAGGACAGAGAAAACATGACATAGTAATACATCGCAGGTCCAGTGAATAGGAGACTATCCACGCGATCAAGGACCCCGCCATGTCCGGGTATAATTGTGCCTGAATCTTTGGCATTCACGCTACGTTTGATCGCAGATTCGGCTAAATCACCAAGTGCGCCAAGTAGGGCTAATCCCATACCGAGCATAACGCATTGGCCTAAGGAGAAAAAGGGGACAAACGTGAATTGACTCAATGTCGCTCCGACAACCGAAAACAGGATCCCGCCAAGTAACCCTTCAATGGTTTTTTTTGGGCTGAGTCTAGAAGCCAGCGGATGTTTCCCCAAGGTTTTCCCAACAAAAAATCCGCCGGTATCTGAGAGCCATGTGACTAAGATGACAAAAAAGACTAATGCCACACCATTCTCAAGATTTCGCAAAAGGATATAATGACTCAATAGCAGTCCGACATATAAAACGCCAAAG
>CP070628.1:573065-579072 GCA_020355985.1 Nitrospirota bacterium
AATCCAAGCTTAATCAAATGGCGACGAACTGAGGAAGGTGAGCCATGGCCGTTGAAACAGAAGAAGGTATGCTGGTTCGGGTTCAGCAGGAAAATTTTTCTATTGATCAAGAGTTAGAACGGATTCGTGCTCGATCCAACCGAATCGGGGGGATTGCCATGTTCTTAGGGACGGCCCGTGATCGATCGAAGGGCCGTGATGTCAGTTCTATGACGTTTGAGCATTATGAAGGCATGGCTCAAAAGAAACTCAAAGAAATCCGTGAACGGGCGTTACAAGATTTTGACATTATTGAAGCCTTGGTTTTACATCGCTATGGGCCAATCGAGATTGGCGAAAATATCGTGTTGATTATCGTGGGGGCCGAGCATCGAGCCGATGCGTTCAAGGCATGTCAATGGTGTATTGATGAACTGAAAAAAATCACGCCAATATGGAAAATGGAATACACTCCCGAGGGCGAGGTCTGGGTGGAGGAGCATCCCTAATGCAAGCGAGTGAAAAACAGGTGTTGCCTGAGCCCGCGAAAGATTTGTGGGGCCGGCCCTTACGATCACTCCGTGTGTCCGTGACTGATCGGTGTAATTTGCGCTGTCAATATTGCATGCCCGAGGAAGAGTATGTGTGGTTGCCTCGTGAAACCTTGTTGACTTTTAAAGAGATTGTCTTTCTGACGGAACTGTTCTCGGAGCAGGGAGTGGATCGAATCCGTATTACTGGTGGGGAGCCGTTACTACGGAAAGATTTAGCGTCTTTGATTGGGATGCTCCAGAAGAATACCCGCATTCAGGATATTGCCATGACGACCAATGGGGTGTTGCTTGCTGAACAAGCGCAGAATCTTTTTGATGCGGGTTTGCACCGCATTACGGTGAGCCTGGATACCTTGAAGCCAGAACGGTTTAAGGCCTTGACCCGACGGGATACTTTGGAGCAGGTCTTTGAAGGTATTGAATCGGTTGGTCGGGTCGGGTTTAGTGGATTAAAATTGGATACCGTTGCGATGAAGGGGTATAACGACGATGAGCTGATTCCCTTGATCGAGTATGGCAAACGGGTGAATGGCGAGGTGCGTTTCATTGAATATATGGATGTGGGTGGAGCGAATGATTGGTCGGCTGATAAAGTTCTTTCCCGCAAAGACATCCTTGTCATGCTGAGGCAGTATTATGGGCCAATTGAGGCGGTGCACGAAGTCAGCTCGGCTCCTGCTCAGCGATTTCGTCTTCCTGACGGAACGACCTTTGGTATTATTCCATCCACGACTATGCCTTTTTGTTCAACCTGTGATCGAAGCCGATTGACCGCTGATGGGATGTGGTATCTTTGTCTCTATGCCAAAACGGGTTTAGATTTGCGTAAGCCTATTCGGGCCAGGCGCTCACGAGAAGATTTGGTCTCCATGATTCAATCCGTCTGGGAGACTCGAAAGGATCGTGGAGCCGAAGAGCGCAAAGAGCTCGAAGGCAGCGCTGGTCGTGGGCGATATATCGACATTGATCGATTGCGCCAAGACCCGCATTTGGAGATGCATGCCAGGGGCGGGTGAAATTTATTCACACTCCCTGTTCTTTCCCTGTGGAACGCGCATAACCTCTTCCGCCCTCTGCCTTCCAAAAAAATCTTGCCGGGTCCCTCACCCTATGGTAAGGTTTTTTGATCGATGAATTCAGATAGAATGTGACATGCTCTTTGCGCATTCTCTCTTTTCCTTCCCCGGTTTTCCCATATCGCATATGTCTACAACCATCTTATTCATTGTCTGCATGACACGAGAGGACGCTTTCATCAATGGGATGGTTTAAGCGAAGTCAGCCAGAGAATTCTAAAGGGAATTCTGTCAATATTATGGAAGGGATGTGGATAAAATGTACGGTTTGCCGAGCGACCATTTTTAAACGCGAAGTTGACCGGAATCTTAAAATCTGTCCCAAATGCCATTATCATTTCCCTATGTCGATTGAAGAACGGGTGGAGTTGATTGCCGACTCAGGAACCTTCCAGGAATGGGATGCTGATCTGGTACCAGGCGATCCTTTGCAGTTTGAAGATACGCTTCCTTACCAAGCCCGTGTTCAAAATGCTCAACGCAAAACAGGAAAGCAGGAAGCCCTTCTCACTGGTCGTTGTCATGTGGCTGATATTCCCATTGCTATTGGTTTATTTGATTTTTCGTTTATGGGCGGAAGTATGGGTTCGGTTGTGGGAGAAAAGATTTGTCGGGCCATTGATCAAGCGGTGAGTGCCCAAATGCCGTTTTTATTGGTGACCACGTCTGGTGGGGCTCGGATGCAAGAGGGGACATTGTCCCTCATGCAAATGGCCAAAACCGCATCGGCCATAGCCAGCCTTCAGAAAGTTCGTTTACCGTATGTCGTGTTATTAACGGATCCGACATTTGGCGGGGTAACGGCTAGTGTGGCGATGTTAGGGGATGTTATTCTTGCCGAACCAAAAGCGCTCATTGGGTTCGCGGGTCCGCGAGTGATTGAACAAACAATCAAGGAACGACTGCCAGAAGGATTTCAACGCGCTGAGTTTTTATTGGATCACGGCATGATTGATCAAATCGTTGATCGGAAAAAACTGAAAGCTACTCTCGCCACGCTGCTCACCCATTGTGGGGCAGGTGTCATGTCTTCTTAGGCTGTGCCCTTCCTGTTGTTGTCTTGCCGACCATTTGGCGATTTGCGTGGTAACCTACCCAGAAGTACTTGCCTATCTGTTTTCCCTCCACCGCTTTGGTGTCAAGCTTGGGCTTGAGCCCATCAACGATATTCTTCAACGGTTAGATCATCCTCAGCGAGCCTATTCCACGCTTCATATTGCGGGGACCAATGGAAAAGGTTCTTCAGCGGCGATGCTGGCTGCCATGTTGCAAGCAGGAGGGTACCGCGTGGGTTTGTATACCTCGCCACATTTGATGGATTTTCGTGAACGCATACGAGTGCAGGATGAAAATATTTCGGAAGAATGTGTTTGTGGATTAACGGAACACCTTCGACGAGTGGCCGATCCGTCCCACTCCCTCACATTTTTTGAATTGACGACTGCCATGGCCTTTCAGCATTTTCTCAATGAACAAGTGGACATCGCCGTCATTGAAGTCGGATTGGGAGGACGGTTTGATGCTACTAACGTCTTGGATCCTTTGGGAGTGCTGATTACAGGAATTGGCCTGGATCATGAGATGTATCTTGGACCTACCCTTCAAGACATTGCTCGAGAAAAAGCCGGCATTATTCATCAAAATGTCCCAGTGGTGTTGGGACAGATGCCGGAGGGTGTGAGTCAGATTTTTGAAGATATCGCGCGAGAATCCACGTCCCCTCTTTATCGCTTTGGGCAAGAGTTTTCTATAACAGAAATCAGCCCAACAGAATTTGCCTACTGTGGCCTTCGAGATTCTTTCTCGGGCTTACAGACAAATTTGTTGGGACGGCATCAGATGAACAATGCTGGCCATGCGCTAGCCTTATTGGAATCGTCCACTGCTGAACGTTTTCCTCTTTCCCTCGACTCGATCAAATCAGGCTTGCAACATGTCCGCTTGAAAGGCCGTCTGGAAATTGTCCAGCATCATCCGATGATCGTCCTAGATGGAGCCCATAATCCATTAGGCGCGCGGGTATTGTTTGACTTTCTTCAGTCACAACTTCATGATTGCCCTGGCCGTAAACTGATTGTGATACTTGGGATGATGCAAGATAAGAATATTGGTGAGTTTTTAGAGGCCTTACTCCCTCTTGTTCACTCCCTGATTATCACGCAACCACACATGGATCGAGCCATGCCCGCTGATGCGCTTGCGCAAGCTGTGCCGCGAGATGATTTGGCGCTTTCCGTGATTCACAATCCATGGGAAGCCTATTGTCAGGCTCGAGATCGTGCCGATCCCTCTGATCTGATTTGTGTCACCGGCTCGTTGTTTCTGGTTGGAGAAATCTTGCAACACCTCACATCCCCACGTTCCCCAATTGTACAAAGATGAAGATCCTTGGACATGTAAATTTTCAATCATGTCTGTTGGTGCTTCTGGTTGCATCCTTTTCGATCCCGGCTCATTTGTTAGCGGAGATTCCCATATCTACGCAGAATGTGAATGCCACGAATGCACCTGGGGTGCCGGTTGAAATTGCGGCTGATCGTATTGACTATGATCATGAGCGAGAAGAGTACCATGCGATAGGATCGGTGGATGTGACCCGAGGGGCTGTTCGACTGACTGCAGATGAGGCGACTCTTCAGAAATTGACGGGGCTTCTCACGGCCGTAGGGCATGTTCATCTAAGAGATGAACATGCTGATGTCTGGGCCGAACAGCTTGAACTCAATGTCAATACGGAAGCTGGAGTCTTGACGACGGGACGAATTTTTGGAAAAGAACAAAATTCTTTTGTCACAGGCCGACGATTCCAGCGGTTTTCGGAAACTCACTACCGAATTAAAGATGGTTCATTTACCAATTGCGATGCAAAGGATGGAGAAATTCCCGCTTGGCGGTTTACGTTTGATGATGTCGATCTGGATTATGAGGATAGTTTGTGGGGAAAGGGGGTCTGGTTCAATATTAATGATGTGCCGGTTGTTCCGATCCCCACGTTTGGGTATCCACTCGGGGCATCGAGAAAAACAGGACTCTTAGTTCCCAATATGGGGATTGATAATAGCTTTGGCTTCAAGTTCGAACAAGGATTTTTTTGGGCCATCAATCCCAGTCATGATTTAACGATTACTCCACGGATATTGACGGAGCGTGGTGGAGGTGGAGACCTGGAATATCGCTATGCCTGGAATCGCCAAGCGAAGGGAAATTGGCTGGTGAAGTCTATTTATGATACCGATCAAAATCGTGGGCGAGCCGAGATTCGAGGGGCCCATGTTCAAGAATTCTCTGGAGACCTATCTTTACGAATTCTTGCCAATTATTCAACCGATCGGACGGTATTGCAGAATTTTAGTAGTTCCGGAGCTCAACGAGCCTTACCAAGTCAAGAATCGATTATCAATATTCTTCAACGTTTAGATCATGGAGCGTTGTATCTTTTTGGACAATATCTTCAACCTCTTGGTGACGGGGGTGATACAACGTTTCAACGGCTTCCTGAAGTGGGACACCAGTTCTTCAGCCCCAGCGTCTTGGGCAGTCCGTTCGCGCTAACTGCCGAGACGACTTTTGTGAATTTTTCACGAAAAGACGGATTTGATGTAAGCCGTATAGATTTGTTGCCAGGGATGTCGGTTGAGGGGCTTAATTTGGGTAATGTGGTGGGGTTTCGGCCGCAAGTCAAATTTAGAGAAGTGGCCTATACCCGTGGGCAGACAGAAAAATCCCTGCAACATCGGGAAACGTTCTGGGTCGGTGCAGAAGGCTTTACGAATCTGTCGAGACGGTTTTCCCTTGGTGATGATAGTTGGGTCCGTCATTCCATTAAGCCTCATGTCATGTATGAATTTGTCCCTCCGACTGATCAGTCTGATTTAGTTCAAGTTGATGCGGTGGATGATTTGATCAAGAAAAGTCTGGTGACCTATGCCTTGAAAAATCGAATTAGCCAGCAGGGGGGAAGTGATGAATCCAGCACCTGGTTGGACCTGTTATTTGCGCAAAGTTATCATGTTGGGACTCCACCTCCATTGGCATCCCGATTTTCGGATATTTGGACCAGGGGAGAATTTCATAAGCCATTAGGATCTCCCTTTTTCCTTTCCAAGTTTAATTTCCGGCTGGATACTTTTTTAAATCCTTACGAACAAGAGTTCAGAGAAGTGAATACCGATGCCTTCATTCAAGGGCATCAGGATTGGTATGTTAGTGTTGGGCAGCGTTATACCCGAGCCGGACCACGGGTGCGACGTGGAGATATTTGGACTCCGCTTTCATTTAATGAAATGCTGGAGCCCGATGAAAAGATTCTCTATCTTACGGCAGGCGGAGCCATGCGCTTGCCCTTGGGGGTGACTCTTGGGACTCGGTGGTATCATGATTTGCGGACTGGGCAGACAG
>CP070628.1:579172-582271 GCA_020355985.1 Nitrospirota bacterium
GCACATTGTGTGATTCCGCAACTACTCCTTTTTCCAGGTTTTGACAGCCCTAGTTGAAATCCCTCTGAGGGAGGGAATCTTTTGGTGTTCCGTTGAGATTCATATTGAAGAACAGGTTCAGAGGCTTCCAATCTTAGGAGTCGTCTCATGGCATCCCTCCTTGCAACGTAAAGACGGTGACATTATCCCTCCCAATCAGCAAAGGATATGCCTAGATCACCAGAGACTCAAAGAGCCGACTACCTAATGTGTGGAAAGTGGAAAAAACTCGAAGAATTGCGAGAACCGACGAACCAGTCCTCAATTATTCGCCTTTTTAGGCAAGATCGGATGGAGAGAACCTGCCCTCAAAATTTTGACAGGCTGTAGGGACTACTGACAAACAATGAAAAATCCTACCTATCCCTATGAGGATAGCTGAAAAGTCATCCTACCCTGGTATCTTGAAGAAATTGGGTTAAACCGGCACACTTTCAGGGGCCGACTCATTTAGGATGAGCCAATACAGTCCAAGGTTTTGAACGGCCTGTGAAAATTCTTGAAAGTCTACCGGCTTGCGAACATAGCTATTGGCACCTAATTGATAGCTCTTCACAATATCCTGCTCTTCTTTCGAGGATGTGAGAACCACGACAGGCAGGAATTTTGTTCGATCATCTGCACGCAACCGCCTTAAGACCTCCAACCCATCAATTTTGGGAAGCTTGAGATCCAACAATATGATCTGCGGCATGACATTCATATCTCGCCCGGCATAGGCCCCCGTTCCGAATAAATATTCCAGGGCCTCAACCCCATCTCGCGCGACAACAACTTCATTCATAATATTGTTTTTCTTTAAGGCTCGCATAGTCAGCTCTTCATCATCGGGATGGTCTTCAACTAAAAGAATGTGTTTGTTCGTCATCATATCCTCCTTGGTTTAACCGATTTTTTTATAGTGTAAAATGAAAGATAGCTCCCTCGCCGACCGCACCCTCAGCCCAAATTTGTCCACCATGACGCTGAATAATTCGATGCACCGTTGCCAACCCTACTCCAACACCAGGAAATTCCGTATAAGCATGCAAGCGCTGGAATGTGCCAAATAATTTATGGGCGTAGGACATATCAAATCCCGCCCCGTTATCTTTCACAAAAAAAGCTGCCTGCCCCTTGTACTGCCCATGGCCGAATTCAATACGCGGGTTCGGTTGCTGTCGAGTAAACTTCCACGCATTACCCAGCAAATTTTCTAAGACCGCTCGAATCAATTGTGGGTCAGCCGTCGCCAACAAATTATTCGCCACAACACATTCCACTTCTCGCTCCGGCTCTATTTTCTGCAGATCTTCCAAAATGCCATGCACCATCGCACTCATGTCGAATGTTTTGGTATGAATATCCGCCCGCGTCAGCCGCGCTAAATTTAACATGGCATCAATGAGCTGCGACATGCGTTGGCTTGCCGCTCGCACCCGTTGCAAATAACTTCTGCCGGACTCATCTAATTTATCATCATAGTCTTCCAACACCGCCTGACTGAACCCATCAATCCCACGTAACGGCGCACGAAGATCATGGGAAACTGAATAACTAAAAGCTTCCAACTCCTTATTACTGGCCTCTAACTGAGCGGAGCGTTGAACGAGTTGGGAATTAAGATTACGAATATCATCCTCGGCACGTTTGCGTTCAGCCACCTCTCGAATAAGCTCAGCATTCGACGCGGCCAATTTTCCTGTTCGTTCTTGCACGCGTTTTTCCAAATTATCTCTGGCTTGGCGAATGGTCTCCTCCGCTAATTTCCGTTCATGAATTTCCAATTCCAATTGACGATTCGCTTTATTCAAGTCAGCTGTGCGACGCCGTACGCGATTTTCTAAGTCCTCCGATACTCCACGAAGCTTCAAGACAACTAATCCGAACCCCCCCAGCCATAACAGGACCAATATTCCCATCATCCCGTAAGAATCTAACCAGTCCATACCGGTAATTTTCTCTAACGAATCCAGAGGGTAGACGATTTCCACTATTCCACCCACTTGTCCGACTTGCCAATCATGTTTTGGACTCTCAACGTTCTCGTTATGGCAATTCACGCATTCCTGCTGCATACGGCTGGCCGTAGCAAAGCGCAGTGATTGACGACCATCAACCTGTTCGACCTGATAAAACGACTCTGTAGGGTGTTGATTCAAAAATTCCCAGGCCTGACGTTGAAACGCATCCATCCGCTGGTCAAGATTTCCTGCTTGAGGAAATGGATACCCACTCAACAGACGCACGCGCTCCCCCGGCCTCCCCGAGAACAATTGACCACCCAAATTCAAGCTTAATAAAGCCGGCAAAGGAATAGCTCCTTCTTTCTCTCGATAAGGTTCCGAATCCTTGATGCCCAGGGCATGTAGTCGTTGAACGACTTCGATTGAATACCATTCCCGCATGTCACTTGATTCCTTGGAATGGGAGTCGGCACCCCGAAGGGCAATGGTTGCTACCATTTGTGTCTTCAACTGCGAGATATGAAAATAAATAACTAGCAAACAGAGTCCAAACAGTACACTAAGAACAAGAATAATATGTTTATGGAGGATTTCTAAAACTCCTAAGGTCTTTCCGACACATTTTCTCCACATGCCCACTGTCTGTAATGGGGCCTCTTTAGGAAGCGTCAAATCCAGCACGAATATTCATCCTTTTTTTTGCGGTCAACCACCAATGAAAGGTTTCCCTTGAACAGGGCAATCCCCTGAACATTACTTTCGGACAAATTCAGATAGAAATTTAGCATTCTTTCGCTAAAACAACTCTGCGAGACTAGACGAATTTCTCAGAAATACCCACAAAATTCTTCCAATGAGTTAGTTAACTTGAATGAAATTCAGTGCTAGATTCAAACACTTGTAGGCAGCGTTTATCGCCACGCATGCACAAGGCTTTCTCAGATTGGGAACAGTTATCGCCAACACAAAATCAGGTTGAGAGGGAAGCAGCAATAAGAGAGGGGCGATGAGCCACAAGTTCAATCTCCAACACTACCCATTTAGAACGACAGACCGAAGATTCCAAGACCATTCCTCTTCACAAGATACAGTCACTTCATTCAAGGTCATGGCA
>CP070628.1:582371-590787 GCA_020355985.1 Nitrospirota bacterium
GCTAGTTTCTATTTTTCATTTTCGTTTGAATGGACAGCTATTCCAGATTTCCAGAATCTAGAGATCAAAGCATTCTACTTTTATAATATGCAAAAAATTCACCTCATAAAACAGAGGGATGCACATGAACAACATATTTTTTAAAATATGCTTACACTAGACCACAATATATTGACCACTATGACAACCAATCCTACCTCCAATTGTCTTTCCTAATACATTTGGCCTAAAACATAATTACGGCAAGATAAACATTCCATTTATGAAATGGATAAAAATAACTATTTGTATCATTTACAAAAAGCATACATAAATAATTAAATTAAAGCTTGCTTATTGACTTTGCTTTAAAACATGAATAAAATTAGCTCCAACATATGGTGGAGCTCAAACGATGGAGAATCAAGATGATGAACTCGAAGATATCCTTAGTGGTTTGGAACAACGAATCAGTGTGTACGAACGCAAACGCAAGGAACTTCAAAAAAAGCGGGAGCAATTAGGTGAGGAAATCGCAACGGTTGAGAAATACTTGGAGTTGGCAAAAACCCTGTATCGGGTGGAAGCTGACAAAGCGAAGCTGGCCAACCTCTCGATTCAAATCGCATCTCAGGAAAAAGGGAATGTGTCGACATCTGACATCGACGTCGCGACCAAATCGCGGGAGATTCTCTTGGGGCGGAGTAAGTATGTTGGACGAAGCGTCCCCGATGCGGTGTACATGGTTTTGCAAGAGGTAGGTCGCCCTCTCCATGCGAAAGATTTATATCAACGGCTCAAAGAGGGCGGAATGCCCATTCGAGGGAAAACACCCGTGACTTCTATTGCCACATCCCTAAAACGAGATTCTCGATTTCGCAAGGTAGGACCTAATACGTTCGAAGTCAATCGCGAGAAACCCTTAACGAAAGCCGTCTGACCGGGCAATAAGGCTGAAGTTCCCTTCTGAGTGAAAGGAGGTGAATGACTTGGCAGCAACAAAAAAGAAAGCCGCTCCGAAAAAGAAAGCGGCCACCGCTAAACCAAAAGCTAAGGCTGCAAGCAAGAAGAAGTAATTTGTCAGTCCCGCCAGTAGTACCGCCGGGGGTAGGGCCACCTGCTCTCGGCGTGTTTTTTCCTCAGACATTGATCATCCAATTCCCCATCTTCTAAATAATCTTGTTCAACTTGGGAATACCCGCAGTATCGGGTATGCTGCTCTCAGTCGTTCTCCCCATACTATGTCACTCTCTATTAACGAAATCGACGTACTCACGCAAACCGCCATTCAGGCAGCACGGTTGGGAGGTGCTATCCTTCAAGACTATGCAAAAAGAGGCTTTACCATTCATTCAAAAGGCCAGGCAATAAACCTGGTTACTGAAGCCGACCTACGGTCGGAGGAAGCCATTATTCAGTCAATTCAAAACACATTTCCAGAACATCAGATTCTGAGTGAAGAACAAGGCTTACAAGACATCCCCCAACATTCCATCAAATGGATCATCGATCCCCTGGATGGAACCATCAACTTCACGCATGGTTTTCCCATGTACAACGTGTCAATTGGAGTGGAATACCAAGGGACCTGTGTAATCGGAGTGATCTATGATCCCACACGAGATGAGCTCTTTCTTGGACAACAAGGCCGCGGTGCCACTCTCAATGGAACACCGATCAAGGTGTCAACCACACCGAAACTAAACGAAGCCTTGCTCGTCACAGGGTTTGCCTATGACATCCATACCGCCACAGATAATAATCTCAAAGAATTCTGCGCCTTCGCTGTGCGCGCACGCGGGATGCGTCGAACTGGCACCGCCGCCATCGACCTCTGTTACATCGCCTGCGGCCGACTTGACGGATTCTGGGAATTGCAACTTAATCCATGGGATACCGCAGCAGGAAAGGTCATCGTAGAAGAAGCTGGCGGAAAGATCACAAACTACGCAGGCGAACCCTACTCTATCTATAGCAAGACTATCCTAGCCACTAATACGTTAATTCATTCAGATATGTTAGAGGTCCTTAAAGAAATCCGGCTATAAAAGATATCCACGCCTAAAAAGATATAGATATCTGAAACCCAAAGAACTTAAGAATCCATTTTTATGCTGTCTTAGCGAGAAGACGTTGGATGGTTTCTTCAGTTTGCTTGTAGGCCTCTTCACCGATTCAAGTATGTTGGATAGTTCTTTTTTTATCGATCACATATAACGTCGGCCAGTAGCGATTGTGATATTGGCGCCAATTGCGGTACCCATTATCAATAGGGACCGGCAAGAAAATATTATTTCCCTCCACATAGGTTCTGAGGCGTTCAACTTCTTTTTCATAACTGAACTCTGAGGAATTGACGGCAAGGACGACAAATCCCTTCTTCGCCTATAGGGGTCAGACTCGTTTTTTTATCCGATACCCCCTCAAGTCAATGAATGGGCACTGCTTTTTTCGAATCTTCCCCCTAATTTTTACCCATATTTACCCCATGTCATTATAGTCATGTTGAGGATTCCGTTCGCGCGCGAAGTTTTTTGACCAGGCGCTGCGGAACAGCACGACGGCTCGATCCTGGCTGTCTTTCACGACCAACGCATCAGACGGTGGCTTAAAGGTCTCCACATTTCCCACTAACCAGGCGCTGGATTCATACGGCAACATATCAACGACCGTCTTGACGCGGTATTCATTTTGTAATCGAAATTCTAAGACATCAAACTGTAGCCTCCCCACCGCTGCCACAAAGGATTCCAATCCATCCAGACTTTTCATTATTTGGATGGTGCCTTCTTTCGCGAGTTGCTCAATTCCTTTATCAAAAGATTTTCGCATTGTGGTATCAGTCGGCCTCACACGCGCAAAGACCTCCGGCTGAAATTGGGGAAGGGGTTTATAGTTAAATCCGTCCGTTAACGAGATGGTATCCCCGATTTGAAAGGCACCGGTATTAATAATACCAATGACATCTCCAGGATAGGCCACGTCCACCGTACTCCGCTCTTTGGCTACCATACTGTGCGGACGCGTCAATCGCACGTCACTTTTCGTTCGATGATGTTTGACCACCATATCGCGATCAAACTTACCCGAACACACGCGCATAAACGCCGTGCTGTCGCGATGACGCGGATTCATATTCGCCTGCAATTTAAATACATAGGCACTAAACGGCACATCAGCCGGATCAATAACCATTTCACGGCCATCCGGCATATCAGCGACTCGAGCATGAGGATGAGGTGCCATTTCGACAAAGGCATCGAAAAAGGGTTCCACTCCAAAATTGGTCAAGGCTGATCCAAAAAAGACAGGTGTCACTTTTCCGTTTTGAAAGGAATCTTTGGAAAAGGGATTTCCCGCAATATCCAATAATTCGAGATCATGCTCCAATTCTTCCCAAACATAAGTAGGCACACGACTCTTTAAAGAGGGATCATCCAACGGAAGTTCGGTCAACTCCGGTTTGGCCGAGCCAGCCTTAGCGGTCTTGGTATATAACAAGACCCGACGCGTTTCTCGATTCACTACACCCATAAAATCTCGCCCAGACCCGATAGGCCAATTAATAGGACTGGCGTGAATTCCTAATATTTCTTCGACCTCGGCCATGAGGTCCAAGGGTGGTCGGCCAGGAAGATCCATTTTATTGATAAATGTCAGCACGGGAATTTGACGAAGCCGACAAACTTCAAAAAGTTTTCGCGTTTGGGTTTCCACACCTTTAGCTGCATCAATCACCATGATCGCGCTATCCGCAGCTGTGAGCGTCCGATAGGTATCTTCACAAAAATCCTGATGGCCAGGAGTATCCAACACGTTGATCACCGCCTGTTTATAGGGGAACTGCATAGCGGAGGCAGTGATGGAAATCCCACGCTCCTGCTCCATTTCCATCCAGTCAGACGTAGCCAATTTCCTGTTCTTCCTCGCACCGACCATCCCCGCAGTTCTGACCATTCCAGAATACAACAACAGTTTTTCCGTGAGGGTCGTCTTTCCCGCATCAGGATGGCTGATAATGGCAAAGGTCCTCCGCTTACTAGCCGCGGCCTTGATTTCTTGTTTGAGTTGGAGTGTGGTCATGCTACATTTTAAGCGAGAACGTTCGAACGATTACAATTTTTCCAACTGCCCCTGCGCCCGGGCCAGGCTAATACGAGAGGCATTAAAGGTAAATAATCCTTCAATCAAATTATCCCGTGCTTGAGCCACACGGGTTTGAGCATCCGTCACTTCAAGGTTTGTGGCGACACCGACCGCGAACCGTTCGCGCGACAATTCTAATTCAGTGAGTGAAAGCTTTAATCCTTCTTCAGCCACCGCCACTTGCTGTTTGGCCGAACTCAGCGTAATGAGCGCATCACGAACCTCCAAAGCCACTTGATATTGCACATCCTGAGTTCTGATTTCTTCCTGTCTGACTAGACTGCGACTCTCCGAAATTCTTGCCTCCCGCTGCCCACCATCAAAAATCGGCACACTCATAAGAACCTGGACATTGTCTGTGGTGAGTGCGTCGGGGATTTGATTACCAACCACACCCACATCGCCAAAGGCCTGAATGGAAGGGATCCGTTCATTGGTCACAGAACTTAAACTCAGGGAAGCCAGTCGCTCACGATTCTTCTGTGCCTTCAGTTCGGACCGGTTCTCTTTTGCAACCTGCAATGCCTCTCCCATGGATTGGTCGGAGATTTTCACCAATTTCATCTCATCCGTGAGTACAAGGCGCACATCGAACGACAGCCCCATGGCCCGTATCAGATTCAGTTTGCCACGATCCCGCTCATTTTCAGCCACTAATAATCTTTGCCTGACGTCTTCCAATTGAACCTTCGCTCGCGTCACATCCAAGCTAGTCGCCATCCCCGCGGATTTCCGTTCCCTCGCCAGTCGAAGTAATTCCTTATTCAATGCCACATCCGCTTTACGAGCGTCTACTGCAGCTTTGGCCCGAAGGGTTTCTAAATAGATAAGCCCAGTGGTGGCCATGGTATCACGTTTGGTGACTTCCGCATCCAATCCTGCCACATCCACTCCTGCTTTGGCAGCCCGCCATTTTTGAATGAGACTCAAGCTAAACAAGTTTTGGGTGAGAAAGGCCCGCGCCTCATAAAAATCCTCTGGGCCGATCACGGTGGCCCTGCCCCCGAATGAACCTTGGAAGATCCGACGCCGGGAATAGCCCAAATTCCCTGACAAATTTGGCAATAATTGGCCTAATTGGGTGTCGGCCACATCTTGCGCCTGGGCAATACGTTCCTTAAACAACCGGACAGTGGGATTTTGATCTACCGCAGCATCCATGGCATCCCGTAAACTTAATTTCAAAACTGGGACTTCTGATTTTTTGGAGGACACTTGATCAGTTGCAGCAAACCCTGACTGTCCAAATCCACACAGAAAGACTGTCAGACTCAGCCTCAGCAACCATCCTGAGACACGCAAACCGCGTTCCCTTTGTATTGCCTGAAACATATATGAAGGCATTCTTACCATCCTCGTTACCTATGACTTATACTTCTCTCATGGTAGGAGACACAGCATCCTTAGGCATCATGACGCGCATGCCCACTTTCTTTAAATCCATGAAAAAACTAAATAAGGCCGGCACCAAGATCAGGGTAAAAATCGTGGAAGTCACCAGACCACCCAACACAATGCTGCCAATGCCGCGATACAATTCTGAACCAGCGCCCGAAGACACCACCAAAGGAAAGAGGCCAAAAGTTGTGGTCAACATACTCATCATGATGGGACGAAACCGGGTTCGAACCGATTCCGCGATAGCCTCAGTGGGATCGTCGGTCGACCATGTACTTGGTAAAAAAGAGGGATCACTCCCCTCACGGCGCTTTGGGTCAAGAAAATTCAAGGCCTGATGGACAACCAGAATAGCGTTGTTCACTACAACACCG
This sequence comes from Nitrospirota bacterium, assembly GCA_020355985.1. The sequence continues at coordinate 588,269 of CP070628.1, forward strand.
AGGAGGATGATAAATCCCAACATCGTCAGAACGTCCATCGGCTGATAGGCCACAAACTGATTGACCAGCGCCAAGCCCAATAAGCCCCCTGCCGCCGCAAGCGGCACACTGGTGATAATAACCAGCGGATATAGAAAACTTTCAAACAGGGCGGCAATCAATAAATAGGTGATCAGCAATGCCAAAAGTAAATTCCATTTGAGTGCATCATAGGTCTGGGTCAAATCATCGGCAGTTCCCGACAATCTGATATTGTACAGTTGCCCTAATGACCCTTCTTCTTTCAGGGGGGCAATAATCTGACGCTGCAAGAGTGCCATGGCTTCTTCAATGGGCATCTCGGATGGTGGAATAACCTGGATGACAATCGCTCGCTCACGTTCGATGTGGTTGATCTGTTCCGGACCGGGAACGAGCTTCACATCTGCAATCGCCCCAACCGTGGTCAAACGCCCTCCCGGGGTATGGATGGGAATCTTTTCGATATCTTGTGTCCTGGTCGCATAACGATCTTCCCCACGAATCGTCAAATCAATCTCATCGCCTTCATATTTGTAGTCACTAGCCTTTGCCCCATCCACTAATGCATTAATCGTAAAACCCAGTTCTTGATTCGTCAGTTGTAGATCCGCCGCGCGATCACGTCGTAGTTTCACGTGGAGTTCTGGCGTTCCTAAATCTAAACTGGGCTTGGGTCGGACTTGGGCATCAGGAATCAACCCCTTCACCTGTTGGAACACTTTACCTCCCAAGCCTACCAAGGCATTCAAATCAGGGCCTGTTATTTCCATGTCAATATTCCGGCCTTCACCCAATCCTCGCTGAAACAGACTGCGTTGCGTAATGATACTAATGACTCCAGGCAAGTCTGCCGTCGCCCGTCGCATGAGCGGAATCAGTTCTTTGGCTCGCCCATCCTCGTTAGTCCGAGCACCCATGAACACCATTCGCCCACGTGCCACATAGAAAAAATTCCTGATGCTAGGTCCGTCCAGGTGCGCTTCCTCAGGAGATCCCGGTTTGGCAGCCCAATACGGACGCAGAACTGCCTCAATCGTATGCCCCATTTTTACGAAGGTCTCCATGTTATAACCCGGCGGAGGCAGCAGAATGCCTATGACAAGATTTCGATTCCCAGTGGGTAAATATTCTGCTTGGGGAACCAACGTCCATGCGAGACCACAAGACAATCCGATAATGCCAATAATGGTAATGAGACGACGTCCCTTATTGGCACAAATGTTCGACACTAACTCACTCATCCGGTCAGCCAGGCCGTGAGATTGAAGAGGCATTTCATCGGTCGAAAACACCAGCTCATCAAACTCGGCGTCCACATCCTCCTGGTTAGTATAGGCCTCATAATCCCTTTTTCGTGTCGTAAGGATTCGAGCTGACAAGCTGGGAATCACCGTCATGGACACCAATAGACTGAGGCCCACACCTGCACTAATCGCGATGGCAATATCTCGAAAGAGTTGCCCAGATTGTTCTTCAATAAATACAATCGGGATGAAGACGGCAATCGTCGTCAACGTACTTGCCAGCACCGCCCCCCAAACCTCGGCCGTCCCATCATAGGCAGCCTGGATGAGTGACTTCCCCTTTTCCCGATGACGATAGATGTTTTCTAACACCACGATGGAATTATCAACCAGCATACCGGCCGCAAAGGTCATCCCCGCTAAACTAATGACGTTTAAATTTCTATCCAATAGCCATAGCGAAATAAACGTTCCCATGATGCTAATGGGAATCGCTAACCCAATGACCAAGGTGGTGCTGCCGGTCCGTAAAAACATATAGAGAACCATGATGGCCAACAAACTCCCCACCACCAGGTTTTGTTGGACTAACGACAACGAACTATAGATGTAATCGGTCTCATCATAGACTTGATACAACTTAAAGCCACGTGGATTCAGCCGTCCTTCGTTTAATTCACGCACGGCTTCCCGCAATCCTTCCATAATCTCAAGAACATTCGCTCCGGATTGCCGCACCACATTAATGGCAATACAAGACCTGCCACTTTGTCGGACGACATTCGTGGGGTCTTTGTAATCCAGTTTCACAGACGCCACATCGCGAACATAGACAGGCGCGCCATCCCTTCGCGCGATGATTACCGATTCGATGTCCTCTGGGGTTTTGTATTCACCCACAGTCCGTACGACATACGATCGCTTTCCTTCATCAAAATCACCGGCACTAAAATCCCGATTTTCTTGATCCAGCGCCCGCGCCAAAGCCAACCAGGTGAGAGAACGTGAGGCCAGCTTGGCGGGATCCACCAAGACTTGCATTTCCCGCTCGCGCCCCCCATAAACATTCGAAGCCGCCACACCCGACACCCGTTCAAACCTGGCTTTAATCACATCTTCAGCGTAATCGTACATTTTGTCGATCGGCACAGGGTTATTTTCTAAAGCCTCGAAAATAAACCACCCAATGGCCGACCCGGCCGAATCCGCACTACTCAAAACCGGCTCATCGGTTTCTTCCGGGTACTCTTTCAC
>CP070628.1:590887-594338 GCA_020355985.1 Nitrospirota bacterium
CTGTTAATAGGATCGGCGTTAGCTCTGTCCTCAACAGCTTTTGTCCTTCAACTGTTAACGGAAAGGAAGATGCTTTCTTCAGAATTTGGAAGACCCTCTGTTGCCATCTTACTGTTACAAGATCTGGCGGTTGTCCCACTTCTAGCTTTTGTGTCATTGATGGCCGCACCGGAGTTAACCATAGCAGAAGATGTTTTTCTTGCATTTGCCGAGGCGCTCATCATTCTCATCCTCATTATTATGACCGCCCGATATATTTTGAATCCCCTACTGAATAGACTTGCCCGATTTGGTTCCCCAGAAATATTTACCGCATCGGCTTTACTATTGGTATTGGGCTCAGCGCAGGTCATGGAGCGTATTGGATTATCTATGGCTATGGGAGCCTTTACCGCTGGCCTCTTGATTGCCGATTCATCGTATCGCCACCAGATTATCGCCGAGATCCAGCCCTTTCGAGGTTTGCTGCTTGGGCTGTTTTTTATGTCAATGGGAATGTCCTTAAATCTCAACCTCTTTTTAAATAATCCTCTTGTACTTTTAGTTGTTGTGGTCGCATTAATGGCGGTCAAGTTCATCACTCTCTGGCCTTTGTCAAGTTTGTTTGGCATAGAAACAAAGACATCGATTTCGATAGCCTTACTCCTGGCTCAAAGTGGTGAATTCGCCTTGGTACTGTTCGCATTAGCGAAAGGTATGGATCTTTTAGATGAAACATTATTCCAACATCTTCTTGTTATTGTCCTACTGAGCATGCTTGCTACCCCAGTGTTAGAAAAAATAGCCTACCGGCTATTTTCGTCTTCTCGTAACAGTATTACCACTATACCCGATGTTGAAATTGGCAGGTCAGAGGAAGATGTCAAGCCGGTAATTCTTGCTGGTTTTGGACGAATGGGTCATAGGATCGGCCATATCATGGAGTCAATGAAGGTGCCTTATGTCGCCATCGATCGTGATGTATCTCTTGTGGAGCGCGAACGCGCAGAAGGGAGATCGGTGTATTTCGGAGATGCCCAACGCCCTGAAGTTCTAAGAGCAGCCGGGGTTGCCGATGCCCCCTTAGTGATCGTTGCAATTGCTGACTTTGAGGCGACAGAGCGAGTGGTATCCTCCCTTCATGCTGCCTTTCCACATATGCCTATTTTTGCGCGCGGGCATGACCTTATTACGTGTCAAGACCTTAGAACGCTGGGTGCGCATTTCACCGTCTCAGAAACCCTTGAGGCCAGCGCAGAAATAGCTCGCGCGGCATTGGTTCATATGGGCCTTGAAGGCCCGGAAGTAGAAGTTGCACTTGAAGAATTCCGGGAAGACTATTACCGACGAATCAATCAGGATATGCGGGAAGAGTAAACGGGCATCATTATTACATGGTGCGGTTTTATCAACTCATTGCATTGAGAACGCATGTGTGGAGTCCCCAGGCCCTCTCTCATGCGCACGCGATCTTCTTCCAAACCTGAAATGCCTGATCAACCAACAGACGATGGCTGAACCTCGTATGGTCAAAAAACTTATGCGGCATTTCGGTAATAGTATTTCAGCAACCCACCCAGTCTTTCTCGAGAGGCAAGCGAAGTAGTAAAGATGTCCAGCGCCCCTTTTTTCCCTCCACGCTAAACCCCAGTGTCTCGGATCCTTGACCCTCAGGGGAATGCACACCGGGGATGACCATGGCACTTGGAGGGAACAGCGCAATAATTTCTCCAATTCGATTTTCATTTAGGAATTTAGATAGAACCCTGGCCTGAGGATCGCGCTGGCTGAGGCAATAAGGAATTCGCCAGGGACACCCACAGGCTTTTGCAATTTTCAGGACAGCCTGAAGGATTAAGCTTTTACCATCTCCCATTGATTTCCTGTTTCACCCACGCGTGCGCGCAGCCGTTCGGTGTCTTGATGAGCCATGCCATCAATGCTTTGCCGGATATCTCTATTAACGTTCCCCACTAAATAATAACTATGCTCCACCAATCCTTCGACAATTGGCGTACAATCGATTTGCTGGACTTTATTATGGACCAGTCTCGGGCGAGCGGTTCCGGCACTCCCCAACCGATCAGGGTGTCCCTTGGTATAGTCTGAAATGACCAAAGCCAGGTCCCCTTTGTTGTGGTAAACATTCACGCTGCGTGTCAATTCATGGACTTGGCCTAGCGGATGTCCTGTTTCCAGGGAATCGTCATCTACATCAGCCGCGCACAGGAAAATATTTTCAAAGATTCGAGGGAGGGCTCTTCCAGGAGTGAATTGATTGATTCGCTCCAAGGTATGCTGCAGCGCAAAATTCCCCATCGAATGACACAGCAAGTGTAGTTTGCGGTTGCATATTTTTTCACCAATTTTTTTGTTCCCAGCGCGGACCTTTGCGAGAAAGTCTCTTACTTTCAAGATGCCCCGTCCTAGGGCTTTCCCCGACCCAGCGGCTTCCGAGCGGTCAGATTGATAGGAAACATAAGGCAGGGCTTGTCCATCTGATGGCCAGGTAAACAGAACCACCTGCAAGGGGTGTACGGTCTTTTGGGGTTGAGCGCGATTAAGCATGATTTGTAAGGCATTGGCGGATCCCACTGCCTCCGCCCACGAAACATTGTAGCCATGAATGTATATCAATACATCACACCCCTTGAGCATGGCCTTCCTAAGTTCGCCAAATGCTGCCAATGAGCCCAATTTCGCCTTTGGTTGAATGATATCCGATTTATCGGAGGCCAGGCTTTCTTTGAACGCTGCGATCTTTGCCGATTCTGCCTGTTCAGCAAGGTAGTTCGATAAATCCTCGCCATTGCCAATGCCAATATCTCCGACTTCTTTTTCCAGGAATTTCTGTACCTTTTTTTCATTTGCTTCGAGGGTAACTTTGCCGAAACGAAGATTTTCCATCCCGTCATCACTAAACTTGGAGCCGTACCCATTGGGCTTCCAACGGTCCTTCCCCTCATGTTTCCGATTCGTGGCGTAATAGATCGTATGTTTGTCCATATCGACATCTCCTTTGCTTTATCCCTCGCAATGAACTAGTGCGCAAATAGAAATGAAATGGCCTTTTGAAGCGAGCAGAAAAATACCAAAGAAGCTTCCCGAGGGCAATCTTTAAGTAACAAAGTATTGTCAACCTAACGGCAAGTGGCCGAAATGAAGCCAATTTGCAGAGTTGTGGCGTCACGCCTCATGATGCACACACGATATCCTGCCAAACCTGGAACGCCTGAGTTCGTAAGAGCCGATAGTTGCCCGCCTGCATCAGGTGGCGTGATCGACTCCCCTTATTCATTCCAATCTCAACGCCAGCGTCTGCCATCCTTGACCCTCAGAGGAACGCAACCATGTCACTCGTATAGGTGCGGGAAGGAAAACGCTAGGAGAAATCCTGTTTTCGATTACTGGTTTCTAGAAAAAGTTGGTAGGGATTGCACGGGCTCGATTTTGTCATTATTTTACTTCCCTC
>CP070628.1:594438-597431 GCA_020355985.1 Nitrospirota bacterium
ACCTTCGTATTACCGCGGCTGCTGGCACGAAGTTAGCCGTGGCTTTTTCTTGAGGTACCGTCTAAGTGGTTACCCACCTTCTCTTTCCTCACAAAAGGGGTTTACACTCCGAAAACCTTCATCCCCCACGCGGCGTTGCTGCGTCACCCGTTAGGGCATTGCGCAAAATTCCTCACTGCTGCCTCCCGTAGGAGTCTGGCCCGTATCTCAGTGCCAGTGTGGCTGATCATCCTCTCAGACCAGCTACCCGTCGTAGCCTTGGTAGGCCGTTACCCCACCAACAAGCTGATAGGACATGAGCCCCTCCTTGAGCGCCAAGCCCACGGCTTAGCTTTCCTTCCCTCTTCATAAAAAGGGAAGCGTATAGGGTATTAGCTCACCTTTCGGCGGGTTATTCCCTTCTCGAGGGTAGGTTACCCATGCATTCCTCACCCGTTTGCCACTTTACTACCGGGTTGCCCCGGATTCTCGTTCGACTTGCATGTGTTAGGCGCGCCGCCAGCGTTCGTTCTGAGCCAGGATCAAACTCTCAAAAGTAAATTCATTTACAAGGGCCGCCATTTCAATACACTTTAATTACTGTTCTTGGTTGACAGTTATTAAATTTTCAAAGATCTTCCCCTATGGGCGAACTGTGACTATAGCCAAGGAGACAGAACCTGTCAATATATTTGGCAAAGAATATTTAAAATTTTTGCCAATTCCATTATTGCCAGCGGTCTGAACCTCGATACGTTTCATGTTGGTTAAAAAACCGGATATGTGGGTGTTTAAACAATCCAATCAATACCATTCCTGCCAGGAATCCTCCTATGTGCGCAAAGAAAGCGACTCCCCCTCCTTCGTGGCCAACACTCATCCCCCCACTGAACAATTGCAGTAGAAACCACAAGCCCAGGACAATGGCCGCCGGTACATAGATCATCTGGCTAAAAAATCCAATAGGGATAAATACGAGGACTCGTGCACGGGGATATAGCAACAAATACGCTCCTAACACTCCTGAAATCGCTCCACTGGCTCCAACCATTGGAATAGTAGATTCAGGATCAATGATCGCATGACTAAGAGCGGCTATAACGCCACAGACTCCATAGAATACAATGAACTTTCCATGGCCCATTACATCCTCAATATTATTTCCAAAGATCCACAAATACAGCATATTCCCAATTAGGTGCATCCAGCCTCCGTGCAAAAACATGCTGGAGATCAGGGTGCCATAGGCAGGGACGGTCATGAGCTCCGGCGGCAACTGAACATGCCCAAACACCACAGCCGGAATCGCTCCATACATATACACAAAAACTTCATTCGTTGATGCTGGCAAGGAGATTTCATACAGAAATACCAGGACGCACATCACAATAAATGTCACGGTCACGACCGGAGTAATTTCTGTTGGATTATCATCCCGTAATGGAATCATCAATACACCAGCGGTGAGAACAAAAATTTCAAGAAAGAGCGGAGGAAGAAAGAACTGGAAAGTCTACAACAGGGTTGAGAAGAGGAGTAGATTCATCACGGATGGCGATAGAAAATCCTGCCGCATGCGTATGCCCGCCACCTCCATATTGCGCAGCAATCTCTGAAACGGACACTCCCCCGGTTTTTGAGCGTAACGAAAAATATCGCCGCCCGTCTTTCTGATGCCAGATCACCCCGAAGGTGTGGTGAGCAGCAAGCCGTTCGCCAATTTGGCTAGCCAGCACCGGCGAATGCACCGCAGGAACCGTGTACCCACCAATGGAAACCATGATAGCCTCTTGAGCTAGCTTATCCACCAAAGAATTTTCATGGCGTAAGATTCCCGTACCCTCAACTTTTAAGGTTTCAAACTGGAATTGCTCCCAGGTCTCAAAATCAAACCCATACGAGGCTAAGGCTGCACTGATTTCCCGACTATGCGGGAGCTGCCAGTGCCACAAATCTTTATCCTGCACATATTGCAATAACCACGGAACAGGTTGAGTATGAGCCCATTCCCAGGCAAGCACCGCCCCACTACGATCCATGTCAAAATACGCAAAGGACAAGTCGGCCAGAGCAGATTGCGCGGTAATATGATGATCCAAAATTTGAAGACTGGCCGTACGATCAGCTAACGCCAGAATGTCCTCGCGGTGATAACTAAAATCAACCATCACCACATGCTGGCCATCTAACCCATCGGGTTGGGGATAACCATGCTTAACCGGAACAAATCGCGCCTCGGGGAACCGTTTCCACAGAGCCCAAGCCGCACCAAATCCATCCATGCATTCAGCATGATACAACACCACATCAGGTGAATGCGGTTGCACTAATTCATCAAACTTGATCATCCATTACCTACCTTCTGCCCTGAGCTTACCATGTTGCAAGTGGAAGCGAAATATTTGGAATGAAACAGTAGAGACCTCACATTAAAACGTTATTAGAAAAGGAACAGCAAAACACTCCATTGATATTTTTTATAATAACAGGGTTCTCTCTCTGAGAAATGAAATACTCATTAAAGCGAAGTATGACTCTTTCATCTCCTCAGATTAGCCCACAATCTACACATATCGGCTATATGTAATATGATAACCCAAAATTCTTTAATAAGTTAGACCACCTGGCCCACATAAATCGCAGATTCAAAGGGAAAATCCAAGTACCAACCTCTTGGGCATTGTGCCCCTGTTGAATATTTCATTCCCAGGGCCAATACAGGCCCAAAAGGAAACGGCCATCATCAGCTGAAGGGAATGTTCAAAAAAGTCCGTCCAGCAAGGCCGCAGCCATTTTGACGCGCGGAGCGTACATGGAGTACGTGAGCACGGCAAAATTGGGAGAACGCCGCTGGCGGCTTTTTTCAACATTCCCGGGGCCAGAGGTATGGGGTAAGGTGCCGCGTTCACAAGCGCCGCTTCTTTTCTTAAACAAAAGGTGTCAGCACCAGACTGTTGTTTTATTTCGGCTATTCCGTTGCGAGGACATGAAGCATGAAGATTATGGCGAAGTTC
>CP070628.1:597531-600055 GCA_020355985.1 Nitrospirota bacterium
CCGTGATCATGTTCTTGATGTAGTCACGGTGCCCAGGCATGTCCACGTGCGCATAGTGCCGCTTCTCTGTCTGGTATTCCACGTGCGCTATGTTGATCGTGATCCCGCGCTCTTTCTCTTCCGGCGCGTTGTCGATCGAGTCAAATGCCCGATACTCCGCCTGCCCCAGCATCTGCGATACTTTCGTGATCGCTGCCGTCAGCGTCGTCTTCCCGTGATCGATGTGTCCCATCGTCCCAACGTTCAGATGCGGTTTCGTGCGCTCAAATTTCTGCTTCGCCATTTATGATCTCTCCTTCCAGTTAACAAAAAAACGGATGATGAATTTAATTCAACATTTCTTGCGCTACACTTTCAGGCAGGGGTTGGTAATGGTCAAATTCCATACTAAAAACACCTCTTCCCTGTGTTGCAGAGCGCAGTTCAGTTGCATAACCAAACATTTCGGCCAGTGGTACCATTGCACGTATAGCCTGTGCATTTCCGGTTCGCATTTCCATACCGAGGACATTGCCTCGACGACTATTTATCTGGCCAATAATATCGCCTAAATAATCTTCTGGAACAACTACTTCAACCTTCATCATTGGCTCAAGCAAAACAGGACTGCCCTTTTGGACACCTTCCTTGAAAGCCATGGAAGCCGTAATTTTGAAGGCCATATCACTGGAATCCACTTCATGGAATGAACCGTCGACTAAGGTGACTTTTAAGTCAACAACGGGGTATCCAGCCAAGACACCACTTTCAGCAGCTTCCCGCATGCCTTTTTCAATTGACGGGATATATTCTTTTGGAATGGATCCACCAAATATTTTATTTTCAAACAAAATACCGCTGCCACGTTCTCCTGGTTCAAAATTCAGTACAACATGCCCATATTGACCATGCCCACCAGTTTGCTTGGAATATTTGTAGTCCAATTTTTCAACCGGGCGCGAGATAGATTCCCGATAAGCAACTCTCGGACGTCCAATATTCGCCTGTACGCGAAACTCGCGCAACATGCGATCAACCAAAACATCGAGATGTAACTCTCCCATCCCAGAAATGATCGTTTGGCCAGTATTTTCATCGGAACGAACCTGGAAGGTGGGATCTTCTTCAGCAAGTTTCCGCAAGGCCTCACCCATCTTATCCTGATCAGCAGTGCTTTTGGGTTCTATCGCGATCGAAATTACCGGTTCAGGGAAAGAAATGGTCTCAAGCACAATCTTTTTGTTATCACAAAGAGTCTCACCCGTAAAGGTATCTTTCAAGCCCAAAACAGCACCAATATCACCTGCCCGCACCTCGTCAATATCTTCGCGACGGTCGGCATACATACGAATCAAACGCCCGATACGTTCGCGTTTTCCTTTGGTGGAGTTCTGCACGGTCGCGCCTTGATTAACTACACCGGAGTAAACACGAAAATAAGATAGACGCCCAACGTAAGGGTCAGTCACGATTTTAAAGACCAACGCACTCATCGGGGCACTATCATCTGCAGGCAACTCGATGATATCTTCTTCATTATCGGGATTCACACCTTGAACGGGAGGAACCTCCAAAGGAGAAGGCAAGTAGTCAACCACAGCATCCAAGAGGATTTGCACGCCCTTGTTCTTCAATGATGAGCCACAGAAGACCGGGGTTGCCTTACCGGCAATTACAGCCTCTCTTAGAGCGGACTTCAGTTCTTCCAAGCTGATCTCAGCCCCTTCCAGATACTTGACCGTCAATTCTTCATCCAGCTCAGCAATTCGCTCGATAAAGCTTTCACGGGACTCCGCAACTTGAGTCTTTAGTTCTTCTGGGATATCTACCTGCTTGGGTTCCCTTCCTAAATCATCTTCCCAAACAACGGCTACATTATCTAAAAGGTTTACAACGCCTCGGAAACCGGCTTCTTCGCCAATCGGGATTTGCATTGCAATGGGGTTTGCCCCTAAGCGTTCACGAATGGATGCGATAGTGCGTTCATACGAAGCCCCAACACGATCCATCTTATTCACAAAACAAATACGAGGCACTTTATAGAGGTCGGCCTGCCGCCAGACTGTCTCGCTTTGTGGCTCCACTCCCTGCACGGCATCAAATACTACAATTCCACCATCCAAAACTCGCAATGATCGCTGAACTTCCGCAGTGAAATCGATATGCCCAGGGGTATCGATAATGTTGATTTGATAACCCTTCCATTCCGCGGATACAGCAGCAGATACAATGGTTATGCCTCTTTCCCTCTCCTGCTCCATCCAATCCGTAACAGTTGTGCCATCGTCAACAGACCCTATGCGATAGGTCTTACCGGTATAGAATAATATCCGTTCAGTGGTCGTCGTTTTACCAGCATCAATGTGGGCAATGATACCGATATTGCGATATTGTTCCAGCGGATACTCGCGTGCCATCTCTAATCACCTAATTAATCGAAGGAATCTACCTGATCCTAGACACGATAATGAGAGAAAGCACGATTGGCTTCAGCCATCTTATGAGCTTCATCCCGCTTGCGAATCGCTGAACCAGTGTCATTAAA
>CP070628.1:600155-602837 GCA_020355985.1 Nitrospirota bacterium
GGGCAATCCTTTTGATCGAAGGGCTCACACCTAATTTCATCCGGATCGTTCGTATTATAATTTAAATAAGTAAATCGATATTCGGTAAAAATCCCCCACTGTTGGCTCAGTTTCCACAACAGGCCTGTTCGCACATCAATACCAAAGGCTCCCTCATTTTCCTCAATTTTCGTTTTGAACCCCTTCTCTTCGAATTCAGCCTTGACTTTACCGAAAGCAAATTCGGGACCCACTCCAAGGTAGGGTTGCAACCTCCCTTGGGGAAACTGCGCATTTGGAAGCAAGGGATACCGCATCATCATCAAGAGGGAGAACCCATAAACGGGAATCTCAATATTGGCGTTTTTGGCGTCGGCCTTAAAATACGAGGCATCAAAGGCCACGCCTAGCCACGGAAACCGCTGCGTCCAATAGGTCACGCGTCCTCCCACAGTGAATGAATCTTTAAACTTTCCATCCTCCTTTAATGTCTCGGAAGTGAGAGTCCCCCCTGTCCCTGAAAAGGGCACATCGGACACCCGAACTTGCACGTCACTATCCTCCGTCATGGCTAATCCCCCGTAGAGATCTACCACGAATTCCGCGCGACCCAAAGGAGCCCATCCTGTACTCACTCCCATGAGGAGACTGAAGCCTAGAACATATTTTAAAAGTCTTTTCGCCATAATAAAAAGCCTCCTCCGGCCAAGAAGGCATCACCCATAACTCGCTTTTTCTTTAGATCCCTACTGAAATAATTCTAAAAAGCAAAATTCGTGCGCAGAGGAAGTGCAGTGGGAAACATCTTAGCTTTCAATCACTTACTGAGTGTTATTTGGTTCCAGTGTCTTTGACAACGATCTCGAGTGAGGAGAAATGGGGCAATATTTATTTGGGTTCTTAATCCAGCTTACCCCTATATGAAACCGCATTTGGTTTGGCAGGCAAGACAAGAGGGGAATCATAGGTGGGTTAATACGTGCCGGCCTTGTGCCTTTCACATCCGTAATAAATCCTCAACCCCGTGAGGAGTCAGGATTTTTATGCAAGTTTACGATAGCCCGGCTGACGACCGGGCTGGAAGGAACCAGGTCAGTCCTCACATTCAAATCGTAGGTCATTCGGGCGAACCATTTTGAGCAACCCGCATCTCACTCCCCTACCTTACCGAATGGCAATTGACGGACATCGGATTTTTCTGAACGATGAGTAGGACTGTTGAAGACGAGGTGATTGGGATAAGATTAATGCCGCAAGCTCCAAGAGAAGGAATGATGGTGCGTTAGAATAATCGTCACCTTGCCCATATTTAAGTTAAGCTAATTACTTCTTGTGACTCCTGAGTCATAATTCCAAAGATGCCAGGAAAAAACCACCGCTAAAGAGTACCCTAAAAGCTAGCTGCAAAACACCCATGAAGGTGATACGTCGCATCAAATTCCTACTCCGTGAATGGCGGGATGGGGTGAACCCACCGGTGTTCTTTGCCGCAGCGGCTTTTAATGTCACCCTCATCTTATTTGCCGGTTTTTGGACCGAAACGGCAGGCAGGGTTTTCCAAGCAACCCTGACGTTTATCACTGAGACGTTCGGCTGGTATTACATTCTGGCTACCGCAGGCTTTGTCATGTTTGTTTTGTGGCTTGTGGTGAGTCCGTATGGAAGCGTCAGGTTTGGAAAGAAAGATGAAGAGCCGCAGTATAGCCGAGGCGCGTGGCTTGCCATGTTGTTTGCCGCAGGAATGGGAATGGGACTGGTTTTCTGGGGAGTGGCCGAGCCACTGAACCATTTCCATGGCCCACCGACAGCTCACCCCCTAACGAACGAAGCGGCACGCGAGGCGATTTATTTCAGCTATTTTCATTGGGGGCTGCATCCATGGGCGATGTATGTCATTTTCGGATTGGGCATTGCGCTCCTTCATTTTCGACATGGTTTGCCTTTGGCCCCTCGTTCACTTCTATATCCGTTGTTTGGAAAACGCATTGACGGCTGGTTAGGGCATGGCACTGATGCCTTCTGTACGGTAGGAACCCTGTTAGGCGTGGCCACCTCCCTCGGATTGGGAGCCATGCAAATCAACGCCGCCTTTAACCGATTGGCAGACATCGGATATGTCATCTCGAACCAGATTTGGATTATTGTGTTAATCACCGTGGTTGCCACTTGGTCCACGGTAAGTGGGGTGTCACGGGGGATCAAATATTTAAGTATCGCGAATGTGGCATTAATGTTTCTGATCTTGGGTTTTGTCTTGCTTACCGGCCCCACGCTCTACCAGGCGAACACCTTTATTCTTGGCCTTCGTGATTATGTGCTCAACCTGGCGCAGATAAGCGTATGGGTAGACTTGGGAACCCAATCGGATTGGCAATCAAACTGGACCTTGTTTTATTGGGGATGGTGGATTTCCTGGAGCCCCTTTGTGGGGATATTCATTGCACGAATCTCACGAGGCCGAACGATACGAGAGTTTGTGATCTTTGTCCTGTTGATCCCAACGCTGGTGAACTTCGTCTGGTTTGCTGTTTTTGGAGGGACGGCGTTGTATGTTGAACGTTTTGGTGAGGGTGATTTGGCAGAACCTGTTTTGAAGAATGTCGCCATGTCGCTACCTCTGTTACTAGAACATCTGCCATGGACAGAGCTGACTCAATGGATTGGTCTGATACTCATGGACATTTTCTTTATTACCTCTTCCGA
>CP070628.1:602937-611165 GCA_020355985.1 Nitrospirota bacterium
ATTAGGGCTCCTCATTTTTTGGCCGACCTTCTGGACGGGGTTCCCTATAAAAATGGTGTTCTGCCTATTATTGTTGGCGGCTCACATGCATCCATGGGGGGGTGAAGGGTTATTCTTGCTTTTGCTTGTGTCCATCCCAATTGATATTTGGGCTTTAGGGCTTTGCGCGAGAACCGTTTTCATAGATCGACTGAAGGTCGATCCACAACCCGGGATAGGGAAAAATCTTTGGATTCGATGGGCCGTATTTTCAGCCATTGTCTTGCCATTGATAAAAATTATTGTTTCAGGAGCAACCGGAGTCGCGAAGTCGGTGACATCCAGCATTGTCCACGCGATTAAAGATGGCATTTATCCGACACTTCCAGTAGCAGAGCAAATTAGTATAGAGCTTGTGATGTGGGGGAGTGTGGCATCAGGGGTTCTCATTGTCTGTATCCTTGGCTGGCTGTATGGATTGGGTTGGCTTACTCAACCATTTGTCAGAAATGCGAAATCTCTCGATGGAACAGAAGAGGATAGGGCAAATTTTTGGGATGGTCTTCGCATTCCCGCCGATCAGCCCCTGCTGCTAACGGCTTTTACCGGTGCTGTGGTGGTTCTGGTTTTTGTCTTCTGGGCTCTGTTACCCTCAACGACTCCCCATCCCCATGAAGAATATGAGTTTATCTCAACGGGACAAAAAGAGGAGAAGGTTGAGCCGAAAAAAGTATTAAAAGAAGCCGAGAAGGTGTTGGCAAAAGCAGAATTGGTTGTGAAAAAACTTGAAGAAGAAAAGGATGGTGAATCGAAAGATTCCAAGGATCAGGATGCAAAAGAACCGGCTGCCAAAGAGGTACAGGCGGGAAAAAAGGAATAAAGAAAAAGACATTGAAATTTTATGGAGCTAGCAAGAGGAACATGGCATGCGGTATAAGTATGCGAAATCTGTTTCGGTGCATAAAAATGTACGAGTGAAGGGGGCCTAGTGATGAAATCGGCCAACCACATACAGCAATCGAACACCCAAAGATTCCTGGAAAAAATGCCCACGATCTTTAAGTGGGTGAGTTTCCTCTCCGTGTTGTTGCTGCCAGTCGTAGCTTTGGCAGCTGGAGCAGAAACTAAAGCCATGTCGGTGGAATATCGTGATGTTCCAGGAATTGGCAGTAGAAACTTGGTATGGATTGTCGCTCAGCAGCATCTTTTGCTCGCAGGATTCGTACTGGGTGTCCCAATCTTTGCGTGGATTTGTGAGTTGGTGGGCTGGAAAACCAAAGAAGCCCGCTATGACAAGTTAGCCAAAGAGTTTACGAAACTTCTGACCTCCGCCTATGCGACCACTGCGCTTTTTGGTGGCATTCTCTTGTTCTTGTTGATCGGTCTGTACCCAAAGTTGATGGCATACTTGACCGATATGTTTTTCCCCTCCTTCCTCCTGTATTGTCTGCTCTTCTTATTAGAAACGGCCACTCTGTATATGTATTGGTACGGGTGGGATTACATGCAAGGGAATAAAAAGGCTTTTCATCTGTTTTTAGGATTCCTGCTGAATTTATTTGCCCTTGGAATCATGGCCGTTCCCAATTCATGGGCAACCTTCCAGGCGAGTCCTGTCGTGGTAGGAGATGGCGACGCCTGGACGAGAGCTTGGATGGCCATGCAAAACCCGACATGGATGCCGGTCAACATTCATCGCCTCATCGCGAATGTTGTGCTAGGTGGATTTATCGTTGGAGCCTATGCCGGGATACGATACCTTCTGGCAGCTTCCCGTGAAGAACGTGAGCATTACGATTGGATGGGATATGTCGGGAATTTTATTGGGGTATTCGGTATGTTGCCCCTCCCATTTGCCGGTTATTGGTTGATGCGAGAAGTGTATCAGTACAACCAGCAAATGGGCATTACGCTCATGGGTGGTTTTTTAGCGTGGCTGTTTATTCTCCAAGCCATGCTGATTGGTGTGCTCTTTCTAGGAGCAAATTACTATTTCTGGATGGGTATTACCTATCGAATACCTGGGTCTGAAAATTCCTATAAAAAACCGATCATGGCGATGCTTGTCGTCTTATTATTATGTCTTGGGGTGTGGATGACTCCACATTCCTTGGTTGCGAGCTTGGCAGAAGCCCAAAAAATGGGCGGAACACACCATCCGCTGCTCGGGGTGTTTGGTGTAATGTCCGCCAAAATGACCGTTTCTAACCTGATGATCCTTGTGACTTTTATGAGTTTTATTATGTATTGGCGTGCAGGGAAGCAAGAAACGGCTGGCTGGGCTAAGGCTGCAAAGGCCATTATGGGTGCCCTGCTCCTGGTAGGCGGCGTTGCGGTGATTGTTCTCGGAGTCTGGGGCTATTTCGTCCCAGCCATTATTCGAATCAATTATTTCTCTGTGGCCCAAGTGCTTATCGTCTTGTTTATTATGGTCACATTTACCCCTTTGACGGCATTGTTAATGAAGAGTGCTAAAACGACGACAGAAATGGTCTGGGGGAAGATGCCTATACGGGCGGGATATAGTTTAGTCCTCAATGCGGTAATGGTGATCCTGCTAATGTCTCTTATGGGCTATGCACGGTCTTCTTCACGAGTCCATTGGCATATTTATGGGGTGATGCGTGATACCTCGGAATATGCTTTTTCGCCAGCATTGGGCTATGCCGCCGCGTTTATGTCATTAAATACTTTTGTCTATTGTTTGTTGGTTGCCTTTATCTTTTGGGTGGCCACATTGGGTGATAAGGCCAAGGCTCAACAGGCCAAAGCGCCGTTATCTGATATTCCTGGTGGAGCCCCGGCCATGGCTGGTGGAGCGCCAAGTTCGGTGGAATCGAACGAAACTGGAATCCTCGAAAACCATAAGTGAGGCATCATGAGTGAAGTTGCGTTACTTCAAATAATTGGTCTTTGTGTCGTCGGGGTCGGGATACTTATTCTGTTGTTTATCAAAGGGATGTTTCTCCGTGTCGTAGGGTTTGTGGCTATGGTCTTAGGAATGTTTAGCTTGATCGCCTTGGGTGTGCCCCAAATGGCTTCCCTCCCACCCGCTATTGAAACCTTTGATTTGGCAGAAGTTAAGACCCCTGAAGATTTGGCTGCAATTGGCCAAAAAATATTTTTTAGTAAAGGGCAATGTGCACTTTGTCATTCGATTGGTCCCAGTGAATCGTCACGATGTCCAGATTTGAATGGCATCGGGGCGAAATTGGCGCCTGAATTTATTTATGAAAGCCTCACGCAACCACAAGCCTATATTTATTTGGATTTCCGTCATGCCACAAAACCTGAAGAATATCCGGCGCGTATGCCCCATATCGATAAAGATCCTATCGGACTGACTAAGCCTGAAATTTTTTCGGTGATTGCGTTTCTTCAGAAAATGAGTGGAGAACCAATCAGTGTAAAGGTTGAAGATATCATGGAATCTGATGAGGAAAAAACGGAAGCGGTAGAAGTGGCGGTCATTGCCAATTCCGTTTCAGAGGAAAGTGTTCTGGCTCCCTAATATGGAGTGGTTGAACACAGGAGGAACGAAATGAAAGGTCCAATTGCAAGCGGGGCAATTCTTCTTGTCGGGATGTTTATCTTCCTGAAGTTTATTCTTCCGTTAGTGACAGCTCCTTTACCTGCCAGTTTGATTTATTTGTACCTTGCCCTCACGTTAAGTGGGGTTATGATTTTTGGAACAATGAGTGCTTCAGGGTTGGAGTCCCTGATGGGCCCTATTTTCCGATTTTTATCGGGTGAGGGCCAGTCCGGAGTTAGCCAAATGGCGCGGTTAGCGGTTTTGGTATTATTCCCCTTATTAGTCGGATGGCAGACCTATACTCGTTTAGCTCCCAGTGATCTTCCTCCGGCTGAAAATCGGACCATTCATCCAGCCCCGCCTGGAGAATTTGTAGGATTAGCTAATCCCTACCAAAATAATGAAGCCAACATTAATATGGGAAAAGGGTTGTATGCGGCATACTGTTCGCCTTGCCATGGAGCGAATTATGACGGAAAGGGGCCAGCAGCCCCAGGTTTTAACCCACCTCCTGCAAACTTCAGTGATCCTGGCACAATAGCCCAGCTTCAAGAATCCTATCTATTCTGGAGGATTAAGAAGGGGGGTGTCGGGCTACCTGTAGAAGGCATGCCTTGGAAATCAGCAATGCCTCGTTGGGAAGAAGAATTGCCAGATGAATTTATTTGGAAAATTATCATGGGTGAGTACGATGGAGCCCATCAATCTCCTCGGACTTGGGAAGAAGAAGAATAACGGAGCCCTACCCATTACTTGAGACAAGTGTCTTTGTGGAGAATGTGACATGTTGAATAGACTGAGATTCCTTTCAATCATCATTTTTGTGGGAATATCCGGAATACTCGGTTCGTCAAATGGGTTTGCCAGTGATCCTCCTCCTGCAGATCAAGCAGGGGGAAGTGTGTCAGTTCGATTATACCAAGTTGAAGGAAGTCTTCCGGCTGATGACCCGAATTCTGCTCAATGGACATCGGTTCCGGGTTCGGAATTTAAATTGGCTCCCCAGGTACATTGGAAGGACCGCATTCAGGAAGTGACGGTTAATTCTGTCAAAGTCAAAGGTTTGCATGATGGTCAGAATTTAGCAATTTTGCTTGAATATGAAGATCCGACTGATGACCCCAAGGATGCAGCAGCAGTGGAGTTTATGGTCGGGGACAAAATGGCCCATTTCGCTCATGGACAGCCCATGCTTCAAGTTGAAGGCGGGCCGGTGAATATTTGGTTTTGGAAAAAAGAAAATGGGAAAGCCCTAGACATGAGTGCTAAGGGATTTAACACATTGAAGCCCCAAGAAAAACAAGATGTTAAAGCCACAGGTGCGTGGGAAGGTGGTACTTGGAGAGTTGTGTTTTCTCGAGCTCTTAAAACCGAAGATGAACAAGACGTCCAAATCGAACCGGGAGAATGGCGAAATATTGCTTTTGCTTTTTGGGACGGGGCTGTGGTTGATGGCCTTGTCAAAGAAAAAGGCAGCCAAAAAGCTGTGTCATCCTGGTGGTCAGTCCGCGCTGAACCGAGTGCTGATAATTCCATCTACGGGTGGGTGATTTTTGGCCTAGCTCTGGCTGCTGCTTTTGAATTTGTGGTGGTGCGGAAATTGAGAAAGGGCCAATCAGCATGAAACGGGTGGCCAAGAGAAGTATGTCAGGGACAATTATAAATTTAATGGTAGTGGGTTTTGCTGGTACCCTTTTATTTTTTGGGTGTGCAGGTGATGAACGGTCAGCCAAAGGTAAAAAACTCTATCATCATTATTGCAGTCATTGCCATGGAGATTCTGGACAGCAGGGTGAGGGATTTAATTGGGACCGGATGCCTGACCCACGACCAAAAAACCTGGCATCGAATGCGGAAATGTCAACATTTAGCGATAAAGAAATATTCGATACGGTCTATCGAGATATGCGGGATACCGAAGATCCAAAGGTCTTAGATGACGACGATTATTTTGCTGTCTCTACTATGCCCACTTTTAAATATACGTTGTCTGAGGAAGAAATTTGGGGAATTGTTGCCCATGTTCGTACTCTCCATGGTATGTCGTTGACCTTCGATCTGGCTGGCCGCAAAAAAGAATTAGAAGACGTGTTAGCCTCTGCGCAACAAGAAATGGAAGCGGCAAAAGCGACATATGAAGCAGCCACGGAAAAGGCTGAGGCTGCTCAAGAAGCATATGAAGAAACTTTGACTGATGAGCAACTAGAGGATTACGAGCCAGAGGATGTGACGTTACCGGAAGAGGAAGTGTTCCTCGTTGCCAACACCAAATATGAAAAAGCCAAAGCGGCAGTTGATGGCTTTTCCAAACGCCCCAAAAAAACTCGGATCGAACGTCCCGACCTCACCATTTCTGAAGCTGATCGGGCTCAACAAGTTGAACTAGGCAAAAAACTTTACACTGACACCTATGGCTGTAATGGTTGTCATAGTATTAATGATATCGGTGGGTTGGTTGGTCCAGTCTTAGACCGTGCCGGAGTTCGGCTAAATCCAACTTGGGTTTATCGGTGGATCCGAAATCCGCAAGCGATGAAAAAACACACACGGATGCCTAATTTAGGTGCATCTGATGCAGATGCTAGGGCGTTAACCTATTACTTAGGAACCCTAAGAGCACCAATACCTGAGGCTCCTGTTCCCGATGCAGAGTAAACTTTTTAATTAGTTCATAATCTTCTCTCCCATACGTTTATCTAGGTATTTTCCCTTTCTGAAATCATTCTGTTGATGGTAGCCCTTGGCGCAAGGGCTACTTGGTCCCTAGGAATATTCCCACCAGGACAATGCCTCCTACCCAACAATGTTGTCTGAATAGGGTAAAAGCCTTTTGGGGTGAGATTTCTGAGCGAAGGAGAACGATCTGATAGCCCATGTGAATGGCAATCACGAGTAACCCCACAAAGTATTCTTTTCCCAACGCACTGACCTCGCCAGCTACCGATAGAAAAAACAGCATTGTGCAAGCCGCTAAGCCCACACCAATCCAGGTGTAAGAGCCAAATAAAATGGCTGAGGATTTGACTCCGACTTTCAAATCATCTTCTCTGTCTTGAATGGCATAAATCGTGTCGTAAACGATAGCCCAGCAAATCGTGGCAGCAAAGAGAAGCCAGGTTCCTGCCTCTAAGTCATTGCGAACAGCAGCCCAGGCCATGACCCCTCCCCAGCCAAATGCCACACCTAAGATCAATTGTGGAATGTGAAGAAAACGCTTGCAGAATGGATATGACCCGGCCAGCAATAAAGCCACGGGGCTGAGTACCCAGGTGAGCGGATTGAGAAACCATAAAAGCCCCATTGCTCCCAACAGTAAAAGAGCTAAAAACCACAAGGCATGTTTAGAACGCAATTGTCCAGATACAAGTGGTCGATGGCGAGTTCGTTCTACCTGACTATCAAAAGAGCGATCGGCAAGGTCATTCATAATCACTCCGGCACTGCGCATGATAAAGGATCCAATGACGAAAACGGCGAGTAATTTGGTAGAAGGCCACCCTCGTGAAGCTAGCACGAGGGACCATAATGTAGGAAAGAGCAAAAGGAGAGTACCCGTTTGGCTGGATAGTCGGATGAGATTACCAAATGCCTGGAGGCGAGGGACGAAGGTGGATGGCGAAGAATCAGAGGGCTGTGAAGTTGGCATTGATGGATAGGTATTTTTTACGTGTCATAGGGGAGCAACAAGGGGTTTTCCTATGAAGGACCTGTAGTGACGGTAAGTCTAGTGAGGTTCTAAAGGTTATTCTTTTACCGTGAATCGGGTGATGCAAAGAATTTTATCAGGTTGGTTAGAAGGAGCCACCACCACCATCCATTCGCCTGTATGAACCTCAGGTTTTAGGGATTTTAAACTCCACATCCGATATCCTGAAGACGGGCGGATGGAAAGGTTTACTTCCGAGACCATTGTCCAGGTGCCTTCGATTTGGTGGTGCCAACTATGACGCAATGTCCCCTTGGTTGTGGCTAGCACTTTGGTCCAGAATATTACTTTTGACGTTTGGGATGTCTTGACGATAGGAATTGCAGCTTGACTGTTTTTGTCTTTTTCGCAGTATGCGGGTGGCGAGAAAATGCCTTCTGGATTTCGATTGGCTACATCCTTGGAAAGGACGACTTTTTCGACACGAAAGTCCGATTCGGCATGGACAGGGGTAAAGAACAACATCATTCCCAAGCCTATCATTGTATATATTAATATAAAGCTAACTACACCCTTCATGATTTTTCCTCATCTTCTCAGTAAACACTAGATAGGAAATTAGGATATCTTTCCACCCATGTCAATGGAAGGGAAAAGTAGACATTCTGGAAGGGGGAATATTTCTCATGCTCATTCTTTTAGTTTTATTGGCCGAAGCCTCTTTAGTTGACGATACCAAGTGACGACAGGTATAAACGACCCCATTAGCCATCCTTCCAGTGAGGATTATAGTTCGATTTTGATTCTTTAATCTTTCGTATTATGAGTTGAGCCGGCGTAGCTCAGTGGTAGAGCAACGGTTTCGTAAACCGTAGGTCGGTGGTTCAATCCCACTCGCCGGCTCCATAAAATCAAAGGTTTACGATTTTGGTAGGAACGGAAGAATCGGTAGGTGTTATTAGCGTGTTAAGTTTAGAAGCAGCTAGTAGCAAATCAGCCTCGCTGACGTTGTTATAGCGTTGATGCATTTTTTCAGATTTATGCCCCACAATCTTCATAGCAGTAACTGTA
>CP070628.1:611265-614111 GCA_020355985.1 Nitrospirota bacterium
AACATGAGATGGTCAATGTCTACCATGATAAGTCCGGGAAGCTGGCTATGACGCATTATTGTTCTGTGGGAAATCAACCTCATTTAGATCTAGTCGCCATGGAAGGAAAAAACCTTTCATTTTCTTTATCTCCTGAAGATCGGGCCCACCTTGCTCAGGAAGGCCATATGCATGATCTCAAAATTACCATGAGCGAGTCCGGTCACTTACAACAAGAATGGTCTTTCTTTGAAAAGGGTCAGCAAGCTGGAATGACCACATTTGATTTGGTGCGCGTCCAATAGCCATTAAGGTTCAGCCATTCAATTGATTCCTTACTATGCACCCTATTGCTGAAAAAATTCAAAGCCGATTCCCGGAAGGGTTCCTCAGTTCAAACGAATGGCGGGGGGATCTGGCGATTTCCGTCAAACGCGAAGCCCTACACGATGTCTGTGCCTACATTCGTTCTGACCCTGAACTGGATTGCGATTATATGGTGCATGTCAGTTCGGTGGATTGGCCGGATGACACTGAACGGTTTGAAGTGGTGTATGAAGTCTATTCCATTCGCAAGCGGCATCGTATCCGCATTAAAACCCGCGTGCCGGAACATGATTGCCAAGTTGATTCAATGGTCGACCTGTGGATGGGCGCAGATTTTATGGAACGGGAAGTATTCGACATGATGGGGATTCGGTTCAACCATCATCCCGACCTGCGCCGCATTCTCATGCCTGACGACTACACTGAAGGCTATCCCCTGCGCAAAGATTTCCCCGTTCAGGGCAAGGGGTGGCGAGATACGTTCGATTTTTTAAACGACCCTAATTAGTCATGTGCCTTTTTGAATTATCATGAAACTCGAAGATCAACGTACCACCGTCTATAAAGTCGACCCGAATCATCCAGAGACTGCAGACCTCCCGACGCTTCGGACCGAAGAACTACTCCTGAACATGGGGCCACAACACCCTGCTACACATGGGGTGTTAAAGGTCATCATGGAACTGGAAGGCGAACGCCTGGTTAAATCCACCCCGGTATTGGGCTATCTTCATCGCGGTGTCGAAAAACTGGCTGAAGGCGGCACCTACCATCAGTTCATCCCCCATACGGATCGTTTGGACTACGTTTGCGCGATGTACAACAACTTTGCCTATTGCCGTGCGGTTGAAAAACTCATGGACATTACTATTCCCGAACGAGCGGAGTATCTCCGGACTCTTGTCGCCGAAGTCCAGCGGATCATCGGTCACTTGTTTTGGCTAGGCACTCAGGCGTTGGACATCGGTGCCATGACCGTCTTCTTTTATACCTTTAGGGATCGGGAAATTTTGCTGGATTGGTTTGACGAACTCTGCGGGGCGCGCCTGACCACCAGCTGGTATCGCATCGGTGGCGTTGAGCGGGATTTCAACGATTCGTTGATCGATAAGATCAAAAGATTTTTAGAGTATTTCCCTCCAAAAATTGACGAATATGTGGTATTTCTCGAAAAGAATCGCGTCTGGTTGGCTCGAACTTGCGGCGTGGCCGTCATTTCCGCTGAGGATGCCCTGAGTTTTGGATTAAGCGGTCCCACATTACGCGGGTCCGGTGTAGATTATGATCTGCGTAAATACGAACCTTATAGCGCGTATCCATGGTGTGAATTCAGTGTTCCCGTTGGGAAAAATGGCGATACCTATGATCGATATTGGATTCGGATTGAAGAATTTCGGGAAAGCATCAAAATCATTAAACAATGCCTGGAGCAAATGCAACCTGGTCCTATTATGGCCGATGTGCCCAGCGTCACCTTGCCGCCAAAAGATCGCGTCTTCACAAATTTGGAGTCTATGATTCAGCAGTTCAAATTGTTTTCCCAAGGCTTTGACGCTCCCGCTGGAGAAATCTATTGCGGGACTGAAGCACATAAAGGCGAGCTGGGGTTCTATATTGTGAGTACGGGAGGCGGGAATCCGTATCGTTTGAAAATCCGCTCTCCATCCTTTATTCACATGGGTGCCTTTGATCATATGTCGAAGGGCTATATGATCGCAGACGCGGTCACTATTTTCGGGAGCTATGACATAGTCATGGGAGAATGCGATCGATAAATAAGACTGTAAGGTGAAAAACGGGAAGCATGTGCTTCTTTCCCTTTACGCTCGATGAGTGAAATTGATGAACCAAGTTAGCACACTAGGAAATATGTTATGGGCTTAAAACCAGTCACATCTCCTGAGGTCGAAGCCGAGACGATTGAATTGACAATGGACGGGGAAACCGTCCAGGCCAAAGCTGGGGTCTCGCTTTATGACGTGGTAGCCAGTACTGGCAAGATCGTCCCGGCGATGTGTTACCACTACACCTTCGACCCCTTCGGCTCATGCGGTATGTGCCTGGTGATGCAAGAAGGGAAAAAAGCACCTGTTCGCTCGTGTACCGCGAAAGCGGCAGCCGGGATGGTGATTCGAACCGAGGGAGAGGATTTATTTTTAGCCCGGAAAAAGGCCGTCGAAAAACATTTATCGGTCCATCCCTTGGACTGCCCGGTTTGCGATGCCGACGGTCATTGCGAATTGCAAGACATGGCCTTTGAACATGGCGTGACCAACCTGGCCAACGCGAAGCAAAAAAATATTCCTGAAGATACGCGCAGCTTGGTGTTGGATTTCAACATGAACCGCTGCATCGCCTGTGGGGAATGCATCAATATCTGTAAAGATGTGCAACGCATTGATGCCCTGCAATTCATGAAAAAAGGCGGATTTACCCAAGTGGTGGCCAAAGGCGATCAAGCGTTGGACTGCGAATTCTGCGGCGATTGCTTAGCAGTCTGCCCTGTTGGCGCCATTACCAATAAATTTTCCAAGTACGGG
>CP070628.1:614211-617562 GCA_020355985.1 Nitrospirota bacterium
GGGCAAACTCTGCATTGGCAGGGGATACAACATATCCCATCATCAAGAGTATCAAGCTTAGTCCAGCCACAATAAGGGGCCTTTGCTTCTGGCTCTGTTCAAGGCCATTCATCAGGAAGCCTCCTTTTCAGATATTAGGTTCAACAAGATAAAATATACATCCGTTTTTTTCATTCTCGATTTTGCGGCCTACAACCTTAACAATTTGACGTGAGATGGTTCTTGCCATCTTGTCGGAAACTTTTATTGTGCCTAATACACCTCGGGCACCTTATGCTTGAATGTCAGGCTCTTGGGTGTTCCAGGTTTAGGGTTGTGTCGTTTGCCTGCTTTGGGGGGGGTGTAGGGAAGTTTCTTATACGGAATCAGGCTCAACAGATGCGAAATACAATTGAGCCGAGCGCGTTTTTTGTCGTTGGCCTGCACCCGATACCATGGAGCCCAATCCGTATCCGTAGCCTCGAGCATCCGTGCGTAGGCGCCGGTGTAATCCCACCAGCGTCGCCAGGACTCCACGTCCATAGGGCTGAGTTTCCAGTGACGGAGTGGATCGGTGGCGCGAGCAATGAAGCGACGTTCCTGTTCTTGCTGGCTGACATCAAAGAAATATTTGATCAAAATAATGCCTTGATCGATAAATTCCCGTTCCCACATGGGGACGACTCTCAGAAATCGTTCGTATTCTTTATCCGTACAGAAACCCATGACACGTTCGACTCCTGCGCGGTTGTACCAGCTTCGATCAAAAAGGATCACCTCACCCGCAGCCGGAAAATGAGGGATATACCGTTGGGCATAGATTTGAGTCTTTTCGCGATCGCTAGGGGAGGGAAGCGCAACAACTCGAAACACACGGGGGCTCACCCTCTCCGTGATCCGTTTTATGACCCCGCCCTTGCCTGCGGCATCGCGGCCCTCGAAGATAACAATGACTTTTAAACCTTTCTGCTTGACCCACGTCTGTAAGTGGCAGAGTTCTGTTTGCAGTTTAAGGAGTTCTTTCTCGAAATCCTTGCGACTCATTTTCTCCGGCTTGGTTGTGGTTGCCTTTTCTTGAGTTGCCTCCGATTTTTTGTGCTTCTTGCCTGATTTTTTCTTGGCCATACTTCCCCCTTTCTTTATCTACTCTTATAGCACAGCCCCGGTCTCAAGATCCCAAGTAGAAGAGTTGCTATCTGCTTGGTGAGTTGATAATGCTTTTCCATCTTGGCATTACGGTGCCTGAAAAAAGAAGACCTGCTTCCAATCTTTCTTCATGTCCACGATGGTCCAACCACGACTCTGGGCCTCATCCAACGCCTTATCCAGATGCCCGATTTTAGATTCTCTATCATAGGCCCATTCTCGCTCGGCATCGGTATGGTGTACCAAAAGCATGAACCGCGGACCTTCCCCTCCTGCCGTCCATTGCAACATCTGCAAGTCACCATTGGAGTTACCAAATGCCGCAATTGGGCGACGACCGATAAATTTATGAATGCCAACAGGTTTGCCTGCCTTATCGTCGATGAAATCGATTTCCGGGAGACGAACCAGCACGGGATTCCCATCGCGTAGCTCAAACTTGACCTTGATGCTGCTTCCCATCACCTGCTCGGGGGGAATGCCGTAGATGCGTTCGGTCCAGGGCCGCATGAATTCGATGCCCCCTCCCGAGACAATAAACGTCTTGAAGGCCTTGGCCCGAAGATATGCAAGCAATTCCAGCATGGGCTGGTAGACGAGATCGGTGAAGGGACGCTTGAAGCGTGGATGTTGGGATGTGGCAAGCCAATCTTTCACAATCTTCTCAAATTCTGCCGTGGTCATACCGGCGTGCGAAGCCATGACGAGTTGTATCAACCCCTTTTCACCGGAACCGGCCAGTGCCGCCATGTCGTTTTCCAGGACCGCCTTGAAGGGCATCCGGGTCTTCCACTCCGGGTGCTGCGGGGCCAATTCTTTGATGCGATCGATGGCAAAGAGCAGTTGGAAATAGGCCGGTTGTTCAGACCACAGCGTGCCGTCGTTATCAAAAACGGCAATACGTTCTTCTGGAGGAACAAAATTCGAAGAGGAGGCCGTGGTCACACCCCTCACGAAATCCAGAATCTGTTGCTTGGGTTTCCCTTCGTTCCAAGACGGCAGTGGGTCCTGCGCAAAGGCAGAGATTGTTGAGACTGCCAGACAAAAACATGGAACTCCAATAAACCAAAACAATCTTCTCTGAATCTTTTCGAACATGATGAGTCCTCTTTGCATTGAAGTTGGCTTTAAAAATCCCTGGCTATCTTATCTGAAACGAAAAGACCGCACTCAGCAAATGGCCCAGCGCGGTCTTTTCCACCATCATGAACAAATGGTCTTTACTTTGCGGGGAGTTGGTACGTGATTTCCGGCCATACGGCTTCTCCTGCGCCAGCCTTTTTGACCATCCCCGGCTCCCCGGTTTTTTGAAAGGCCAGCACATCCGTTTTGACAAAAAACTCATTGATGCCAGAAATGCCTTTGAATTTGCCGGTTCCTCCGGTGAAGGTAAAGGCGCCTTTGCAATTGGCGGGATTTCCATAACACGTCCATTTGGCAAACACCTTATTATTATCCTTATCTGTAAGAATGCATCGGCCATGTCCGGATTGGGACAGGGTGGCTAAATTTGTTTCAATCGTGGCCGGGCAAATCATCGTGGCAGCATTTAAGGCTTCCTTGTCATTGCCGACCACCATGACCCCAACGTATCCCCCCACGAAATAGACCTGCTGATCTTCTAATTGAAAGAGCATGCCTTCGCCCTCAAAGGCCGCGACGCCTTTAAGAGAACCGGATTCTTGCGCGTGGGCCGTTAGCCCAAGTGATCCCCAAATAGACAAACTTAAAATGACAACGAGTGAAATAAATCGAGAGGAAAAATGATACAGCATGTGAATACTCCTTCTTTTTGGTAATAGTATGATTGTGAGTTCTTCTTCATCCTCAATAATCATATGGATTGGCATGGATGGCACTTATTTTGCCGTCATTATTAGAAAGAGAACTATATAATAACTCTCTCTCGATTCGATCCAACCGTGGTGACTAATTTTTCTAGGACCTAATGAACCCCATATTATAGTTACCTTCTTGGCAGTATGCACTCAAAACGTCAAATGATGTAGGAAATTTAACCCAAAAGCTTTGACGGGAATAACGGTTAAACCTGATCCGTATCAGATCTCATTTGGTTGGGGTTAGTGCGCGGGAGTTTCCTCGGATTGGAGGTAGGATTCTATGTCGCTAACGTGTGCCGGAAGATCTGGTGTCGGGTCTTTGGGATGGGGGGATGGAATCCGATACAATGTGGAGTACAGCACTGGCACCAGCACCATCGTGAGA
>CP070628.1:617662-621286 GCA_020355985.1 Nitrospirota bacterium
CGGAGGCGATGTGGTGAAAGTTGTTAATGCCATGATTTCCGCTGATAAAGCCAATATTCCTATGACCTTTAAACGTGCCGCAGCTATAGACTTGGCTGGTCGTGATGTCCTGGAAGCCGTGAAAATGTCGGTCCTCCCCAAAGTCATTGAAACACCTCGCATCACCGCCGTGGCCAAAGATGGTATTCAGCTGATCGCCGTCTCACGGGTCACGGTTCGTGCCAACATTGACCGCTTGGTCGGCGGAGCAGGCGAAGAAACGGTGATTGCCAGAGTAGGAGAAGGAATGGTGAGTACGATTGGCTCTTCGGCCACACATAAGGATGTTCTGGAGAACCCGGATGACATTTCAAAAAATATCTTAGGGAAGGGACTCGATGCAGGTACAGCGTTTGAAATTCTCTCCATAGATATTGCTGATGTGGACGTAGGTGAAAATATTGGCGCAAAGTTGCAAATCGACCAGGCCAATGCAGACAAGCAAATCGCCCAAGCCAAAGCGGAAGAGCGGCGGGCTATGGCCGTGGCCTTAGAACAAGAAATGAGCGCCCGTGTGGTTGAAGCCGAAGCCGAAGTCCCCAAGGCCATGGCCGAAGCTTTTCGTCAAGGGCATCTAGGGATTATGGACTATTATCGGATGAAGAACGTGCAAGCCGACACCGCCATGCGGGGCGCCATTGCCGGCACAGAGGAAGAACCTCCGGAAACCCCGATCCGCTGAGGATGAGAAGAGCATGGAATCATTAATATTGTTTATCGTCTTTCTTTTTCTGTCAGGAATTGCGCTTGCCATTCGATGGTTGAATGAGAAGATCCGTCAGGAAATCGCACTCAAGGATCTTAAGGATCTTTTTCTTCCATCCGATGATGCCCTGGAACAGTCTGACCGTGTGGCACCTGACACCACGAGAACTTCTCCGTCAAAGCCCACACAACCCCTACAGACCTTCAGCCCAACGACCACGACAAAACGCCGGGCGGTCAGTCGACTTCGTTTGGGCAATAAGGCAGATCTTCGCCAGGGAATAATCATCATGACGGTTCTTGGGCCCTGCCGGGCCCTTGAACGCCCTGATGATTAGACCTTTTTTTTCATTGCAACCTCTAGACTCACGTCCATGGTCCACAACACCTATGGGTGAAATAGATAAGAATCGAAAGAACGTTTACTCCTGTGAACCTGAATCGCTGCCAATTGGCTGCCTCTCCGTCAGTACCTGAAGATTATGGGCAGGATCTACATTGGGACTTCAGGGTGGCATTATCCATCTTGGGTTGGGCCATTTTATCCGGCAGGAATACCTACCAAGGAGTTTCTCTCTTACTACGCCAGACAATTTACTACCGTCGAAATCAATAACACTTTCTATCATCTTCCTTCAGCTTCAACCCTAGAAAACTGGTTGGCGGAAACTCCTAAGGATTTCCTGTTCGCCTGCAAAAGCAGCCGCTTCATCACTCACATGAAAAAGCTTAAAGATCCAAAGCACAGCATTGAACGGTTTTTGGGGACAGCTAAAATCTTACAAGAAAAATTGGGGCCGATTCTCTTTCAACTGCCACCACGCTGGCGAATGAATGTACCCCGGTTGGAAGGATTTCTGAAAGCCCTCCCCAAATCTTTCCGCTATGCATTTGAATTCCGTGACGAAAGCTGGTTCGCACAACCCGTCTATGACGTACTCAGCAAATATGGGTCGGCCTTTTGCCTCTATCACCTTGCCGGCCGATGGTCACCCGAAAGCATCACCACGGATTATGTCTATATCCGGCTTCACGGCCCTGGGGAGGCCTATCAAGGAAAGTATCATGGCCATACCCTTCGTGCTTGGGCCAATAAATGTCGCACGTGGGCACAATCAGGCAAGGACGTCTACTGCTATTTCGACAATGACGAAAAGGGCTTTGCCACAACCAACGCTCTCGCTCTTAAAAGTATGATTAAGAAGTATAGGCAAGAACCCCGGCTAGGCCATAGGAAAGACGAAGGAAAAGAATAAAAGGTACCCCCTTCGGAATCAGTAGCGTTCCTAAAAAAATAAAGCCATTCATCCATGTCAGTTCACAACACCGAGATTGCAGGAATGTTTAGCCGTCTGGCCGAACTCCTAGAAATCACAGGCGCGAATCCCTTCCGAATTCGAGCCTATCGGAAAGCCGCGCAAACGATTGAAGGCCTCCCCCACAGTGTGAATTCGATGTTGGCAGAAGAAGCAGACCTTTCCGAACTTCCTGGCATCGGAAAAGATTTAGCAACTAAAATCCGAGAAATTGTGGAGACGGGCCATCTCACACTTCTCGACCAAGTAAGCTCACAACTGCCTGGTCAACTTGCGGAGCTAGCCAAAATCCCTGGCCTTGGGCCCAAGCGGGTGAAAATGCTGTACGAGAAACTGGGCATCAAGAATCTTAAGGGGCTTGCCAGGGCCGCCCGAGCCGGCAATATTCGAAAGCTTCATGGTTTTGGAACAAAAACAGAAGAGAGCATTCTTGCGGAGTTGGATCGACAGTCAAGCAGTGAAAAGCGAATCAAATTAAATACGGCCCAACAATTCGCAGAGCCAATTATAGACTTTTTAAAAAGCATCAAAGGAGTAAAAGAAGCCATCCTTGCCGGCAGTTATCGCCGCAGAAAAGAAACAATTGGCGATCTGGATATTTTGGTAGCCGCCGCAAATGGAACGACAATCATGAATCGCTTTGTGGCCTATGAAGAAGTGAAAAAAATTGTCTCAAAAGGAACAACCAGAGCCACGGTCATACTTCACTCCGGCATCCAGGTTGACCTGCGCGTGGTTCCCGAAAAAAGCTATGGTGCTGCCCTACAATATTTCACAGGCGCGAAAGCCCATAACATTACGGTTCGAACGCTGGCGATTAAAAAAGGGCTCAAGATGAATGAATATGGGGTATTCCGTGGAGAAACATTCATCGCAGGCCGAAACGAAGAAGAGGTCTATGCTCAGATCGGTCTCCCCTACATCGCCCCAGAGCTCCGGGAAAATCGAGGTGAGGTGGAAGCAGGACTCCACCATGCTCTCCCCCACCTAATCACGCTCAAAGATATTCGGGGGGATCTTCACTCCCATTCCAAAGCTACAGACGGCCATTTCTCTATCAAAGAAATGGCCCAATCCGCTCAAGACAAGGGATATGAATATCTGGCCATTTGCGACCATTCTCAACACGTCACCATTGCACATGGGCTCGATGCCAAACGCCTGAAAGCACAAATCGAAGAAATCGACAGGCTCAATCAACAACTCCAACACTTCACGATTTTAAAGGGAGCTGAAATAGATATTTTGGAAAACGGGTCTCTTGATTTGCCCAATGACATCCTCGGGCAATTGGATCTGACGGTGTGCGCAATCCATTACAAATTCAACCTTTCCAGGCGCAAACAAACCGAAAGAATCATTCGCGCAATGGATAACCCCTATTTCAACATCTTAGCCCATCCTACCGGGCGGCTCCTGAATGCGCGGGAACCGTACGATCTCGACATGGAACAGATCATGGCTGCAGCTTTGGAGCGGGGATGCTTTCTGGAAGTGAACGCCCAACCGATACGCCTCGATCTGACCGATCTCCACTGTCAGATGGCTAAAAGTATGGGAGTCA
>CP070628.1:621386-626543 GCA_020355985.1 Nitrospirota bacterium
CCAATGATGATGACTGCGATAGCCCAGAAATATTTGAGGACGGGTCGCCTTTTTTGGGTGGGAAGAGTTGATGCTGTCGGAACAGGGCGATGGAGCCACTCGCCGGCAAACCAGGCTAATCCGCCTGCCAAGGCGAGTGCGCCCATGACATAATGGTGGGTTTGTATTTGATGGGCAGCTGGATGCGGACCATGCATATGCAGAAACAGCATGCCACCGCCAATGAACGCAAAGCCTGGCAGCAGCGCGCTCCAAACCCAATGCCCTAGCTTTCCCGCTCGCCGCAACCATTCTACCGCCCCCACGCCAAGCGCCAAGACACCAAATATTTTGTGTTGCAGCATTTCGGGATCTTTGCCGGAAAGTGTTTCAGCCAACGTCCACGAGCCAATGGGCCAGGTTTCATGATCGCTCCAGATCAATAGAAAGATTCCTGAGCCTCCCAGCGCTACCGGCAGCAACCATCGAGACCAGGCCAAGGCGGTCCACCCCATCGCCGTACGTAATTCAGTAAGCCCCACCAAAATGACCGCCAAGCCAGCCAACGCATGATTAAACTCTGAATACGCGATCCCTTCAGCTGATCCCTCCCATTGGCCCGAGGCAATCGAATGGTTATGTTCGCCTTGATGAAACAGCATATCCATGTCGGCTAAGCCCATGGTCGATGGGACAAGTACGATGAATGCCAATATTGCTAGTCTCGCCCATTTACCTTGGCCGTAATTGTCACCCGGCACCCAACGCGCCAGATGTTTCATAATTCGGTTCCTCACGGGTGCACATAATTTAGGGGGAAAAGAACGACACACCCAGATTAAACAACCAGGCATTCAACCCAGTATTCCGTTCACCGATATTAGCGTTGGAAATGTGATGCAAACGAATGCCCGCCGTGATTGCCCAATTCTCTGACACAAAATACGACACACCTGGCCCGGTTTGCAGAATAAAATTAAACTGCGTACTTTGTTCGGGAATACGCGGCGCGAGATCCGTCCACAACATACCTGCACCTGCATCCCAAAACGGCATCCATCGGCCAAACGACAGAAAATTGTATTTCACTACCAAAGACCCGCCAAAGGCGGAGGCGCTAAAGGGTTCATAATAATGCGCGGCCATAGGCTCAATAAGCACTTCCAGGTTCCCCGCCACCAAACCGCTGCCAAGTTCATCTGTTAAGACCAGCCCCAACTGCGGCAAAACATAGATTGCTTTGCGGTTTGTCGAGGGAGCATTCTGGAACAGATCATTCCCTTTCCAATAGCCCCCCAACAAGCCATATTCAAGCGTGCCTTTGGTCACCCGGTTGCGGACATCGAACTCGCCGCCCCAGGCGAAGCCGACAAGAAGGATGAAAAAGATTAGCCCCGTCAATCCACCCACCTGGTGTTTTATTTGTAATCTCGTCATTAATCAGCTTCCTTCTCTCGGTCCTAACGAATTCCTACATTTTTTAGGCATTCCTCAATGAATGATGTAGGGGCAATCTTTTCAACAGCTTGAGAACTCAATATGTCTTTCTATTAAAAACGCGCAGCAATTTCGCATAAAAGGCAGAAACATTTCAATGAATTTTCTCCACACATTGTTTACAATAAGGTACACCTTTGAAGATGACTCATGAAAACCACAATTTTTGCCTCCTCACCAGTCCCTACCAAAACCATCAAGCAAGGTTCCCTCCAACGTCTGTCCTTAGCCGTTAAGAAGTTAGACCAGCTCATCAATCGCGCCAACCAACTTGGGAAACTGCCCCTTCAAGTGTTTAGCAAGGACAAGATAGAAAAACCTATTCCCTTGTCCGAAACCAATCCAAACCAATCCGCTTCTTCTGATTCTTAAATGAGGAATCGTACAAGCCAAAATTTGTGAGGGAAACGCGCAGGGTCTCTGCCGTCATTTTGGGAGAAATGGGGTGAGTGACGTGTTTCGAACCCGCGACCTCCGGAACCACAATCCGGCGCTCTAACCAGCTGAGCTACACCCACCACGAAGACATGTGATCTGGTTGAAGGGACCAAATCTTATCAGAGGACTTGAAGGCCTGCAAGCATTCGGAACGCGAGATTTTAGCTATGCGCACTCGCATTACCTCCTTGTTCAAAAAGGAGAAAACGAAGTTAGTCTTCATCATTGCTCCTATTTTGGTAGGATTGTTCAGTTGACCGAATTTGAAAAGCTGTGGTAAGAAGTAGACTTATTCTTTTTGGAGGACTTCATGGCCAATCGTCATCAATCAGCAATAAAAGCTGCTCGGCAATCTCTAACCCGGCAAGAACGCAACCGATCTGTTTTACGCCGCGTTAAAACCTTTATGAAAAAGGTCCATAGCTCCATAAAGGACAAAGATGCCAATTCGGCAAAAACCTCCCTACAAGAAGCCACTTCTGAACTACACAAGGCTGTAACCAAAGGTACGCTTCATCGGAACACGGCTTCGCGGTGGATTTCCCGTCTTGCTACCCGCGTCAATTCTGTGTAGACACCAGCGCCTCCAAGGTTATCTTCCTTTCTATCTCTCTCATACCTTTTGAGTTGGGTGCTTTTTCTATCGGGTAGATTGGAACTGCATACCTTGGCAGAGTTGAATCACTAAGTCATTTAATATCGATTTCGGTTGCGATGCTCGCCCACCTTTGAGGGCTGAATCGGCCTGAGCAAACGCGGTCCATGCTTGACGAAGATGCGGTTCTTGCCACCGTTGTACTTGTTGCATAAACTCACGGGCACGAAATGGTGGAATGCCCGCCTGCCGAGCCGCTTGCCCTTGATCCTTTCCTTCCCGTAACAAGGCATGCGCCTTCCAAATACGCCGCATTTGCCACAAAAACGCGCCCAACATTCGCAACGGCGCTTCCCCCGTTTCCAAATTTTTCGCCACAATGTCCAACGCGCGCGCATGATCTCCTCTGGCAACGGCTTCAGACCAATCAAACACTGAAATCCCAGGAAGCTTTCCTCGAACCAATTCGACGTCCTGTACCCGCACACGTTGCCCTTCCGACATATACGCCGACAATTTTTCCAATTCACGCATGACCGAATATAAACCTTCATTGGCCTGATCACTCAACATCTCCAAGGCCTGTGCTTCTAGCAGTAACCCGATGTCACGTGCTTGCTGGTTAACCCACCCTGCGCGCTGATTTTCAAACAGTGGCCCACAGTCCACAACCACGGCCTGTTTTTTCAAGGCCTGTACCCATTTGGTACGCCCATCTAACTTGGGCGCGGCGAAAACTAGGGTTGTTGCGTCATTCGGGTTTTGGAAATAGGGGATGAGCAATTCGCCATCTTTGGCGGATAATTTCTCTGCCCATTTCACAAACAGTCGACGCCGTGAAGAGAAAAATGAGATTTCTTGAGCAAGCCCGAGAATCTCAGAAGCATCAGTTTCATCTCCATAAACTACATCGACAGTGAACACAGCCGAGACATTCTCCGTCGAGGGTTCATTACCTTTCCCAAAATCTGAACGACTTTGCTCAGCATCATGAATAATCCTAAGCGCCTGGTCACGGAAATAGGGCTCTTCCCCTATAACTAAATACAGAGGAACAAGCCCTTGTCGTATGATCTGATTTTGGAGTTCATGAACTTTCATCTCATCAAACTCCGCGGCGAACGGGGAATCCTGACAGGACAATCAATAAGGTTGAGCACTCGTAGGCAACACTTCATTGGAAAGCTCCAAGGTCTCAGAAGATTTGGCGCCTTTTAATAAAGTTGCCGAATCGCTCATCGATTTCTCTTTCTCCTCTTTCTCCTCTTTATCCTCTTTATCCTCTTTCTCCTCTTTCTGGAACTTACCGTTTTCCCGAGCAATTAAAAAACTATCTGCCAAATCTAATGCGACCAGTATACCCGCCTGTTCAATCGCACGATCTTGCAGAACTTGATTAAATTGCAAACCCGTCTCGGCATCACCGGTTGATGTGGCTCCCACATAATATTCCGCGGTGCCGGTGGCGGCTTGAGACCAGCGGACTTTCCCCGTTTTACGGTCCTTGACTTTTACAGACACACGAACTTGAACGCGACTTGCTTGCGTTTGAGTTTCAGAAAACGCTAAGGAAGGAAACGACACTGAAAGAATAGCCCCATCCAAGATATAATCGGCATAAAGTTCGTCTTCAACAATTTCCGCCCCTCCCCCCGACCTAAAAGTCCGACGGAGATAACCTGTATACTTGAATTCTATAGCTGGTTGAAATGAGTTATTCTTAAGCCTGTGAATCGCCAAGCGTACCGGCGGATCTTGCACAGTACGATCAGCACTGCCACCAATCACTGGACCTGCCCCCTCGACTCCAAATTGATATCCACATCCCGCGCTTGTCACACATAGCACAAACGCGCACACCCACATCAGGAACAGACACCGAAAAGAAGGACCATTCGGCATGTTCTGCTCAAACGACAAAATTCACCAATTTTTGTTCAACGTAAATAACTTTGCGAGGGGCCTTGCCCTGTAACCATTCCAGAAGCTTAGCATCGCTCTGAGCAGAGGCAATCACCTGATCCTTCGTGGAGCCAGCCGGTACAGCTATCTTACTTCGTAGCCTACCATTCACCTGAATCGGAATCGTCCATTCTGCACTCACAAGCAGTTCGGGATTAAACGCGGGCCATGGCTGTCGCGCGATACTGGACGGATGTCCAACCGCTTCCCATAGTTCTTCAGCGAGATGTGGAGCAAAGGGGGCTAAAAGTATGAGCAAGCTTTCGATTGCCGATCGCCAACCAGCACATTCTGGAGCCGTTAAGGTGTTCGCCGGATAGTCTTTCATCAATTTATACAGTTGGTTCACAAATTCCATCAACGCCGCAATCGCGGTATTGAATTGAAAGTCTCGTTCGAGATCGTGGGTGACTTTTTGAATGGTGTGATGCGTAGCCCGCTGCAAGTCCGCCAAAAGCTCTGACGACTCTGGGCCAGCCCCCCTGCTCACTCTGATCACGGGAAGTTGTTCCTGCACCAGACGCCACACGCGATTCAGAAATCGGCTACAGCCTTCGACACCCGTATCGCTCCATTCCAGATCTTTCTCCGGTGGGGCAGCAAAGAGTGAAAAGAGGCGAGCAGTATCGGCGCCATATCGATCACACAAATCTTCCGGTGAGGCGATATTCTTTTTGGACTTCGAC
>CP070628.1:626643-630922 GCA_020355985.1 Nitrospirota bacterium
ACCTTCCTGAGCAATTCAGAACTGACGATTAAGGGACCTGCTGCTGGTTTGATTGTTATTGCATTAGGTTGTGTTCAGGATTTTGGTTTTACGGGCGGGGAGGACCCTGCGAAGGATTTTCAGGCCTATCGTTTGGCGCTGGGTGTTGGGGTAGTGGCAGGCGTATACCAAATGATACTCGGACTTTTTCGCGTAGGAATTCTTGTAAAGCTTTTTCCGAAAGCGGCGATTCACGGTTTGCTGGCTTCCATTGGAGTCATCATAATCGCAAAACAATTTCCTGTATTGATGGGATTAAACCCACAGGGGGCTCCTCTAGAGTTACTCGCTGGCATCCCTTCCTTTGTCATGAACATGAACCCGAAAGTTGCATTCATTGGAATGATGGGTCTTACTATTGTGGTGGTGTATAACTATATAAAAAATCCTCAATTGAAGGTCATTCCCGCACCCATGTTGATGTTAATGATCACTGTTCCAATAGCGATATTTTTGGGAATTGGGGAGAAGGGGTCTTATACCTTCAATAATCACATCTACGAATTAGGCGAAAAGTTTTTAGTCAATGTTCCAGGTAATTTGCTAAATGCCATAACCTTTCCGGATTTTTCAGGCATAACCACGGAGACTGGAATTAAATATACGGTTCTTTTTGCGATCATTGGAAGTTTGGAGGGGATTCTCAGTGCAAAGGCGATTGATGGAATCGATCCCTGGGGACGAAAAACTAATCTGGATCGAGACCTGTTGGCCACCGGCATCGCTAACACCCTGTCGTCTTTCATTGGTGGGTTGCCCATGATTTCTGAAATTGTTCGAAGTAAAGCCAACATTGATAATGGAGCAAGAACCCGGTTTGCCAATTTTTACCACGGGATGTTTTTACTGATATGTGTGGCATTGATTCCAGGAGTCATTAATCAAATTCCTCTAGCTGCCTTGGCAGCGTTATTGGTCATCACAGGATTTCGCCTGGCTTCTCCCAACGAGTTTGTGGCTGTGTATCGTGAGGGAACAGACCAGTTTATTATTTTTGTCTCTACCATATTGGGTGTACTTGCGACTGATCTCTTAAAAGGGTTAGCCATTGGAATTGGAGTCATGTTGGTCATCCGTTTTATTCGCGGGGGGTCCATGCTCAGATTGAATGCCAAGATCATTCATGAAAGAGATCAGTCTGTCACGATTTTATTACGAGGTTCCATTATTTTCAGTTCTTGGATTCCTCTGAGAAAACAACTTGATCGTTTCTTTCTGGAAGGGAAGCGGGTCACCTTGGATATGACCGAAACGAAATTTGTGGACCGTAGGGTCAGGTCTAAGATTGACGAGTGGAAAAGGAAATTCAGAGAAAACGGTCTTGAGTTATCTGTGCGTGCCAGAATGACATCAATCGATGAGTGATTCTTCTATCGTAGCCTGTAGGTGTTGTAAAGCCACCCCTGATGGGAGGGGAGCAATCTGGGAATGTCAACGGCCAAAGACATCACACCCTGCCCGCATGCGGCCATGTAATTGTTTGCAACAAGTCAGTCTTTATCTTGTGACTTCTCTTTCTGCAATCGATCCAAAAGTTGGTTGAAACTTTGGCTCAGGGTGCCCAATTCATTTCGGGAATGAACTGGGAGGCGTTTTCTTGTGTCATTTCCATGCGCCAGCTCATCTGTCAAATTGCATACATCCAGGATGGGTTCGCTGATTGAGCGAGTGATGTTTGCTCCCAACAGGCCGCTAATCAGTGCCGCCGTCACAAACAATGCCACTAACAGAACAATTAAATAATGAGTTCTACTGGAAATCGTCTCAACATCATTTTCCAGCAATTGTTCCTGAACCGCAGCCATTTCATTCAAGAGTTCCTTGATTCGAAAGGCTAAAGGGGCAGCCTCAGTTTTCACCCAATAATTAGCTCGGTTCCAATCTTCTCCAGACCGAATGCGGATAATTTCTTTCAGTAACGGATCGAACTGATTGAGTTCATCTTGCAGGGATGCAAAATTCTTCAACTGCTCTTTACTAAAGGTGTTTGCATTTTCCTTTAATGCTTCCATAGACGCAGCACTTTTTTCCCAGTTTTCGAGAGACTCTTTTTTAAATTCTTGTTTGCCAGATAACAAAAACTCGTCGGCTCTTTCCAAGGCCAGACTGGTTGTCGTCTCTATAGAAGCGAGAATTTCCACCAGTCGCTTATTTTGGGGAGTAATTTTGCCTTTCATATTCTGCTTGATCATTTTAGAAACAGTTGCCACGATGGTTTTTTCTAACGGTTCTGCTTTATCGAATAGAATTTTTTGTGCAGGAGAATTTTCCGGGGTTCGTGCTATTTCTTCGATCTTCTGTTGGGCCTTGTTGAAATTATCAATTTCTTTTTCAATGGTTTTTAACCGGACCTTATTTTCTGGATCTGTCCAGTGGGGAGCTAGCTGATGCATCTGCTTCAGGGATGGGTTGATTTGTTCTGCCCAGGCAAGAGCTCGTTCTGTCTGGAATTTGGGATCTCCAAGGAGTACCCACCCACGCAGCGAGGCCAGGGAATGGTTGATGCCATTTAACATCATAAGGCTGGCATGAGCCGTGGGCGTTCGAAGGTCGACAACCCTCTTGGTAATGACCTCC
Organism: Nitrospirota bacterium; assembly: GCA_020355985.1. Next base: position 629,260 of record CP070628.1, read on the forward strand.
ATAGTTTTTACTTGCTGAATGGTGAGCAATACTACTCCCATTAAAATAAGTGTGATGACCCCAAAACCCAAGCCCACTTGCTTCCCTATCGTCATATCCCTGAAATTAAACATCTCATTCCCCGAGAAATAAACCCACCCTGAAAACCCCCGAATCTAACTTTTCATCAACTTCTGCGCTGTAGCGAGGAGGAGGAATTTATCAAATTGTTTAGTTTTATCATAGCAACACTTAAAGTCTGTACTAAAGAAATAGATTTAGAGGCCACCCAACACATCCCCTTTGACTGATTGAAGATTGAAGGCTGTTTCGAGCGTTGTCGATGTCATGTTAATAACTGAGTTCTTGATGGAAATGCTTGAGGAACAGGCCAGTTTGAGCAATGAAGGTTTTAAAGGGTGAACAGTTCATACCGTAGCGAATTATTCTGTAGGAAAATACAGGGAGGTGAACCTACGACTAATCAGGTAATAAAAACCACAAGCAGGATGAGGGGAACTCTCTTGATACGGGGAGTGTGGTCAAGAATAGGGTGAATTAGAATAGAAGGTGGGAGGCCATTTTACTCGGGGGGAATGCTTGAAGAATTGAGAGCCCCGCTGACCGCGTGAAATCCTGTTAGACAGACGAGGATTAATCGTGAGTGAGTCGTACCTCTCCGTGGGGCGAAGAAATCGTTGGGTTAGTTCCCCATGGACTTATGTCATGAATTTTCTCTTTCAGCTTTGTCCAAGGTGAAACAGTATTTGGTGACTCTCTTACGGACCACAAATTTACCAGAACCATACTGAAAATGACGCCGATGACAATGAGATCAAAAATTGGATTCATATTTCACCTCGCTTACAAAATAATGAAATGCAAAGTGTGTTCCTAGATCCTTTAATTCTTTGATCCAGATTGCAACCTTTCTAACGCGTTGAAAAACCAAAGTATTTTCTTCGTCCATGTGTTTTATGAGCTGCACGATCTATAATCAGAGACCTTTAGGTGTGCGATTTCGCTCCGTGATTAAAGTGTAGAATTGCACAGGTTCTATGGGTATGAGACGTTTTAGATGAAGTTTAAAGCAGTTAAGGGAATTGAAGCGAACATGAGTAGAGGACTTTTGAGAATTTTCTCGGTGCCTACAATTGCGAAAAATCTATCGAGAAAATTTTGGCATCAATTTTCGCCCCATAAAAGACATCCTTACTCGAGTTTTCTTAAAAGGTAGGGCTTCTTTCTTTGAGGGCCGTGTTGCGAATGAAAAGAAGGTCTAATGAGTTTAACCGTTTTCTTCTGGTAATTCGCAGAACTGTTAATGATTATAAAATGAATGTCCGCTGTGGGTCGGGAGCCGGCCAGAAGCGAACAGCGATATATATTGATACTGCAGTTACTAAATCTAATTGTCAGCCATGAATAAAATCGTTAGGAAAAGGAAGTATTACTCCTTATATATAAGCTGATCCCTGATTTATAAAGCTCGCGGTCCCCAAAGAATGAGAGCAGCTCCTGCCAGACAAATACCGGCACCTATAGCATCCCATCGATCAGGGAAAATGCCTTCGACAGCCCATAACCAGATCAGAGATGCGGCGATGTAAACTCCTCCATATGCAGCATAAGCCCGTCCTGCAAAGACTGCTTCGGATCGAGTTAATAATACCCCAAAGATCAC
>CP070628.1:631022-640835 GCA_020355985.1 Nitrospirota bacterium
AGGAATTGGTCAAAGAGTCGCCTGAGGCAGATGATCCCAACATTCGCCGAGAGGGTCCTGTGAAGTGGTTGGCTCTCCAAGATAAGTATTACATCAGTGTCTTCATTCCGGAAGAGGCAACCGGTCTGTTTTCAAAACTTGAAAATGAAATGGTTGTATCCGCAGGATTGAACTTACCGGTTGGATCAGAGGAACAAGTCCATAAAGTGCGCTTATATGCAGGCCCCAAACAATTTGATGTCCTGAAATCTTTTGAAAACGGGTTAGAGGATACGATTGATTTCGGGTGGTTTATTTATGGCAGCTGGGCACCGGTGAAGGCGGTGGCCAAACCACTATTTTCGGTTCTCCGATATATCAATGACTATACGCACAACTTTGGGTGGGCCATTATTATATTGACCCTTGGCATCAAACTCTTGTTCGTGCCCTTGCAATATAAAAGCTATAAATCCATGCAAGGGATGAAGGATATCCAACCCAAAGTCGCCAAGCTCCAAGAAAAATATAAAGACGACAAACAAAAGCTTAATGAAGATCTGATGAAACTCTATCGGGAGCATAAGGTCAATCCGGTCGGCGGGTGTCTGCCCATGTTCCTCCAAATGCCGGTTTTTATTGCCTTATTTAATATTTTGTATATGACCATAGATTTGAGGCAGGCCCCGTTTATGCTTTGGATTTCTGATCTGTCCATCCAGGATCCGTTTTATGTGCTGCCAGTACTTATGGGCGTGTCTATGTTCGTGCAACAAAAAATTATGCCGACAACAGCGGATCCCAATATGGCCAAAATGATGTTGATTTTGCCGATTGGGCTGACTTTTTTGTTTGTGACATTCCCCGCAGGCCTCGTATTATATTGGGTAACCAATAACGTATTGACGATCACACAGCAATTTGTCACTGATCGCTATGTCCTCCCTCCAAAAAAACCAGGAACGACCGAGATTGCCAAGACAGATTCCACGCCGTCTGGTAATGAAAAACCGAGCAAGCCAGGAAAAAAGAAGCCTTCTTCTCCGCAAGCCGGCAAGCCGACCGGCAAATCGAAAAAATCCTAAACTAGGGCGTCAGCAGTGTCCTTTGAACAACGTAAAAAATTGCTCAATAGGATCCCATTCTGTCAGGTTTCATCAAAAATCATGAGGGAGGGAATGTTCAAAAAGATTCGTCCAGCAAGGCCGCAGCTGTTTGGGTGCGCGGAGCGTACGAAAGTACGTGAGCACGACCAAGGGGCGAGAACGCAGCTGGCGGACTTTTTCAACATTCTCTAGGGTATGAGTGCTTTAGACGACACCATTTGCGCCGTCGCCACTCCCGCTGGCGAAGGAGGCGTAGGCATTGTGCGAGTGAGTGGCTTGCAAGCGTTCTCCATTACCTCGAATATTGTCCGGCTTCGTTGTGCCAAATCCCTTTTGGAAATAAAACCCTATCAATTGTATTTAGGGAAATTTCTTTGGAGTCATTCTCAAGATCCTGATCAGGTAAAACATGGGTCCTCCGCAGTATTAGATGAAGTGCTGGTTGTGATTATGCGAGCGCCACGTTCCTACACTGGCGAAGATGTCGTCGAAGTCCATGGCCATGGAGGACCGGTCATTGTCCAAGCGATTTGCGAAGCCCTCACGCAAGCTGGAGCCCGCATGGCCGAACCGGGAGAATTTACCAAACGGGCCTTTTTAAATGGGCGCCTAGACCTGACTCAAGCCGAGGCGGTTTTGGACACCATTCAAGCCAACTCCCTCCACAGTCTGAAATTAGCGCAAGAGCATCTCCAGGGCGGATTGTCCGGAGCCATTCAGGGCCATAGGGATGCCTTGGTCAAGCTTCTGGCTCATGTGGAAGCCGGAATGGATTTTGGTGAAGAAGATATTCAATTCATTCACCAAAATGCATTAAAAGAAAAACTCAGAAAAATGGTTGGAGCTATTGAAAAATTAGTCGAGTCGGCTCAAGAGGGTCGGATTATTCGCGAAGGCATTCGAACAGTCATTCTCGGAAGACCCAACGTGGGCAAGTCTAGCCTATTGAATGCCCTTCTGGATGTTGATCGGGCCATCGTTTCCAAAATTCCTGGAACCACACGCGATGTGCTGGAAGAATCGGTCATTGTCGAAGGGGTGCTGATTCGCCTATTTGATACCGCAGGATTACGAGAGACGATGGATGAATTAGAGCAGAAAGGCATGACGAGAGCCGAAGCTGCAATAAAACAAGCCGATGTGCTTGTCATGGCGTTTGATCAAAGTCAGCCCCTCACCGAAAAAGATGTGGCCTTCATCAAACACTATGGCAAAAAACCCCGTGTGATGATTTTGAATAAACATGATCTTCCCCCAAAGGTTTCCCTAGAAGATTTTCAAGCAATAGTTCGACAATATGAAACACATGATGAGCAAGCAACGGAATTTGTCCAAGTCTGTGCGTTGACGGGTGAGGGCATTGAGCAGCTCAAACGAACTATCAAAAAATTGGCTGTGGGACACCAGTACGAAGCAGGTGATTCAGTGCTAGTCTCTCGGTTGAGGCATAAAGTTCTGCTTCAACAAGCTACCGAGGCCTTGCACAATGCCCTAGCTGCGATTGATGATATACAATCAACCGAATGTGTGGCGTTAGAGCTACGAATGGCCTTGAGTGCTCTTGGGGAAATAGTGGGTACTGTCACGAACGAAGATATTTTGGATCAGATCTTTCGAGAGTTTTGTATCGGCAAGTGAATGCAAATAGCCATGAACCGATTCATGATGAAACACCAGGGATAGATTGAGCTAATGAAAGAATGTGACATCGTTGTCGTTGGTGGTGGCCATGCAGGCTGCGAAGCAGCCTTGGCGGCAGCTCGAATGGGCTGTCAGGTGCTCTTGTTAACCATCGATCCTGAAAAGATTGCGCAAATGCCATGCAACCCTGCCGTGGGGGGAATTGGCAAAGGGCATTTAGTAAAGGAACTGGATGCGCTTGGTGGAGAGATGGGTGTGAATACCGATAAGGCTGGCATTCAATTCCGGATACTCAATACGCGGAAGGGCCCTGCCGTTCGTGCCACAAGAGTGCAATGCGACAAAGATCTGTATGCCAGAAGCATGCAGGAGACTTTGGCGAATCAAGAAAACTTGACCATATTGCCTGGTACCGTCGATCGGATTTTGACGCAAAACGGAACCGTCACGGGAGTGAAAACCAGTACCGGCGACACCATGGCGACGCGAGCGGTGGTGCTCACTTCGGGAACGTTTCTCAAAGGACTCATGCACATTGGTTTGACTCATCTTCCCGGAGGCCGGGCCGGGGAACCGTCTGCAGAGCATCTTTCGGACTGCATGTTGGACTTTGGTTTTGAGATCGGACGGTTAAAAACAGGAACGCCGCCTCGTCTGGATCGGGATTCCATCAATTTTGACGTGATGGTCCCACAACCCGGTGACCCTGTGCCGCGCCCCTTTTCTTTTAAAACCCAACACATTTCCCATCCTCAAATTGACTGTCATATTACCTTTACGAATGAACGGGCCCACGACCTTATTAAGAACAATCTAGATCGGTCGCCCATGTATTGTGGGATGATTGAATCCACCGGACCACGTTACTGCCCGTCCATTGAAGATAAGGTCGTGCGATTTGCCGATAAAGATAGCCATCAAATTTTTATGGAGCCGGAAGTGCTGGACGGGCGGTCATATTATCCCAATGGGATATCCACCAGCTTGCCGATTGATGTCCAACAAGCTTTTGTCAAAACCATCCCTGGGCTAGAACAGGCTGTTTTTCTGAGGCCGGGCTATGCCGTGGAATATGATTACTTCCCGCCACGGCAGCTCCATGAGACACTAGAAACCAAAATCGTGAACGGATTGTTTCATGCTGGCCAAATCAATGGCACATCCGGGTATGAGGAAGCCGCAGCGCAGGGTATGATGGCAGGAATAAATGCCGCCCTTCGAGCCAAAGGAGAGGCGCCCCTCATTTTGGATCGTTCTCAAGCCTACATGGGTGTTTTGATTGATGATCTCATTACGAAAGATACGCGCGAGCCTTACCGCATGTTCACATCGAGAGCGGAATATCGGTTGCTCCTTCGTGAGGACAATGCCGATTATCGGCTTAAAGAAGTTGGCTATCGTTTGGGGTTGATTTCTCAGCAAGAATACGTCGCGTTTCAGCGAAAATGGGAAAAAATAGCCAACGAACTTCATCGGCTGGGTAGTATTCATACCAAAATTCCTGAACTTGAACGTCAGACATCTATTCACTTTGATGGGCCGGTCACTAGCTCGTCCCTTCTGCAACTCCTTCGAAGGCCGGAACTCTCTTATAAAGACCTGCATCCCTTTTTACATGGTAAACAGGAAATGGATGTCGAGGTCACAGAAGCCGTTGAAATTGCCGTGAAATATGAAGGCTATATCAAGCGGCAAGAACAGGTGATCGAGCAGTTTAAAAAATTAGAACACCGGCGGGTGCCAGAAAATTTCAATTATCAGGGCATCAAGGGGTTTTCAAACGAAGTCGCCGAAAAACTCCAAAAAGTGCGTCCCTCCTCTGTTGGGCAAGCCTCAAGAATCTCCGGGGTCACTCCTGCCGCCATCTCCCTCCTTCTCGTAGCCCTCGAACGCCACAAAAAAGCCAGCTAAAGTTGACCATACAGTTGAGAGCTATTAATATATCCTAGTATTAGGATATTAGGATAATGGATATGAAGTCTGTACTTTTTGTGAAGAAAAGCTGCGAGGTTTTTAGAAATTTCTTTCTCCGGAGTCAAAGAATAAAGAGGCTCTGCTCTTAAGAAGTGGAAATAATCAGTTCACGCAAACCATTATAAGAATTCCTTAGCTTAGATACATGAGAGAATATTGCGGACCATACCGGATTTTAATACAAAGCACTTTTAAATAATTCCTTTTTCTAACGCTATCTATATGCTATCAACCCGTCCAATTAATTTAAAAAGAGATAATTGCCACTCAGAAGAATTAAACAACCCTGGTTAAATTATTCTCAAAATAGCAGAGGCTTGGATTTAGAAGGGAAGCAGTCATGGCGAGGAAAATTACAAGAGGTTCAAGCAATATATTTGCTGATTTAGGCTTTGATTACCCTGAAGAAATGGAAACCAAAGCCATACTGGTGAGCCAGATTAATGCCATCATCAAAAATAGAAAGCTCACACAGAAAAAATCTGGAGAAATATTGGGAATTACTCAGTCAAGAGTTTCAGATCTATCCCGTGGTGGCCTAAGCGGGTTTTCGGTAGATCGCCTCTTACGTCTGCTTAATAAGTTGGATCGGGATATTGAAATCGTCATTAAGACCAAAACAACCAAAAAACCAGCAACCATGACGGTTGTTTTTGCAGACCAAAAGCTGGCTTAAAGAAGTTCCAACCCAAGCAACTTGTGAGAAACTGTATTTATTTCTAGAAATGAGGAATGTTCCACGTGGAACATCAAGAAAATACAGACAAATTTCTGGAGTCTTTTGTAGAGGGAGCCAAAAAACTTGGGTTTTCCTTTCAAGAAAACATTCTAGAAAAGTTTCACCTGTATTATGAAGAACTAAGTTTTTGGAATCGTTCCGTTAACCTGACAGGCTTGCAAACAGAACAAGAGCAAGCGGTTTTACTCTTTGCGGATTCGTTGGCTGGATCTTTTGCATTTCCTGAAAACACCTCGATTTCGCTTATAGATATTGGTACTGGTGGCGGGTTCCCAGGAATTCCTCTCAAATTGGCTTTTCCGTATTTGGAAGCCACATTAATGGAGCCACGGGCCAAAAAGACTGCTTTTCTTCACACCGTTATCGGGAAGCTCGAGTTAACAGGTATTTCGGTTCTTCAAAAACGATTGATAGGTGGCCCTTCACTCCTGGATGAAGAAGCCAAATGGGATGTGGCCATGATCAAAGCAGTAAGCCTTGATCATATTTTGCCACATGTCAAAAATATTTTAAAAAAAGATGGGAAACTCGTTGTGTTTCGATCCACAAATATTGACAATCCCGAGAAGCTGCAGGGTATGACACTAGAAAAGGAAATTTCCTATGAATTGCCCTTTGAGTTTGGAAAACGAGTGCTCGCTGTGTTAAAGCATGTTCCTTAATTACTGTGTTCCACGTGGAACAATCAGGGCCTGTTGAAAAAAGCCGCCAGCAGCGTTCTACTCATTTTGCCGTGCTCACGTACAAAGTGTACGCTCCGCGCGCAAAAATGTCTGCGGCCTTGCTGGACGAACTTTTTTGAACAGGCCTGGTAGCCAATGTCGTCTGTTCGGCTAGAGCCTTATTGCATCATGGCAAGAGTTATTGTTCAACAGCCCCCTATCAATAGAAACTTATCCCTTTCTGACTGCTAAATATATTTAAATATTACCTGTGTATTGAAATTTAATCCCTTTTAAATTATGTACTTATACATTCAAGTACGGTAAATTTCTTTTTGAATGGATTCTTAGTGAAGCACATCATAGCCATTACCAATCAAAAGGGTGGCGTAGGTAAAACCACGACGGCTATTAATATTAGTGCGGCTCTGGCTACTTGCGGCCAATCGGTCTTATTGATTGACTTGGATCCACAGGCAAATGCCACCAGTGGGGTGTCCGTTGAACCGGAAGGTACGACGATTTATGAATGTCTCATGGAGAGACATTTAGTCAATTCAGCAATTTTACCTACGTGTATTCACGGATTAAACCTTATTCCATCAAATGGAGACTTGGTCGGGGCTGAAATAGAGGTATCCAACCTGGCCGATCGAGAATCTATTTTGAAAGCCATTGTAGGGGAAATTCAGGGTTATGATTTTGTGATCATTGACTGTCCTCCGGCCTTTGGCCTGTTAACGATTAATGCCTTGGTGGCCGCTTCGGGCCTGATTGTACCTGTGCAATGTGAGTATTATGCGATGGAGGGTCTCGGGCGGCTCATGGGGAATGTTGACCGAATTCGAGATTCCTTTAATCCCCATTTGGACCTGGAAGGCATTCTGTTGACGATGTATGATTCTCGCATTAATCTTTCTCGACAGGTTCAAAACGAAATTCGAGGATTTTTCAAAGAGAAGGTGTTTCAAACCATAATTCCTCGAAACGTGGCGTTGGCGGAAGCCCCCAGCCACGGGAAGCCCGTTTTGTCGTATAATGCGGCATCCAGTGGGGCCAAGGCCTATCTTGACCTAGCCAAGGAGATACTCGCGAATGGAAAAGAAAGCATTGGGTAAGGGCCTTCAGGCCCTGCTTCCTGAAAAAAAGACGCTGGTTTGGAAGGTTGAACAGGATGGGCAGGCTATTTCTATGGTTGCTCTGAAACAGATCATTCCTAACCGTTACCAACCAAGGACGATCTTTGTTGAGGGCGAATTGGAGGGTTTGGCTCAGTCCATAAAGGAGCATGGTGTCCTGCAACCTATCGTCGTTCGGCGCAAAGGCGATGGGGTGTACGAACTTATTGCAGGAGAGCGTCGTTTGCGGGCGGCAACTCTTGCCGGGTTGTCCACGATTCCCGCCCTGGTTAGGAATTCCAACGACGAGAAATCCTTGGCTCTCGCCTTAGTCGAAAACATTCAACGCCAAAACCTCAATCCTATGGAAGAAGCCAAGGCGTATTCTCGCTTGATGGGTGAATTCGGCTTAACGCAAGACCTGGTGGCGAGTTCAGTCGCGAAAGATCGTTCCTCAATTGCGAATATTCTTCGTCTCCTTCTGCTACCAAAAGAGGTTCAGCAATTCATTGAATCTGGCGTTCTGAGTCTGGGGCATGCCAAAGTCATAGCGGGAATCTCTTCGGCGAGCACGCAACTGAAAATAGCCAAAAGAATTGTGTCCGAGCAGCTTTCTGTCAGACAAACGGAACGGCTTGTTGCTGGGGAAAAACGAGGAGGTTCCACCAGGCACCCTAAAGGTGAGACGAATAAATTCCATCATTTGGAAGATCAGTTACGAAAACATTTCGGAACCAAGGTGCAGGTGAAAACTGGAGCTCGTGGAGGGCAACTGGTTATTCACTATTATTCGGATGAGGAATTGGACCGCGTTACCGCACTCATTCTGGAATAGAATTTGAAGGGGTATCTCATACAGCATGGGGTCTTCTTCCAAGAGTAGGAAAGTTAAATTAAGTATTTTAATTTATTTATGGAGTGTGAAGAAGAACAAATTTGATGTTGGTTGAGCATCAAGTCATTCAATGAGGGGGGTCTCCATGTTTGGGAAAAATTCTGCCGAAACTCAGGAAGATGTGGTGAAAACACCAGTCGTAGCAAGTCCAGTTATCTCAAATAATCATGAAGAATCTGACGATATCATTGCCTTTGTCGGAGAAGAGGTCACATTTAAAGGGACGATCCGATACCAAGGTACCGTCAGAGTGGACGGGCGCTTGGAAGGGGAAATTTATACCGATGGGAATTTGATCATCGGTCAAAAAGCGGTCATCACGGCCAAAATTGAAGCTGGGACGGTCACCTGCCAGGGACGAATTACTGGTGAAATTTTGGCTAAAAATCGGGTGAAACTCTTAAGCCCGGCGGTCTTTGATGGTTCGATTGCCACTCCCCTGCTTTCCATGGATGAAGGCGTCATGTTTAATGGATCTTGCAATATGTCCAAAAAGGGTGAACGAAAAGGCCTCGGGTCTAAACTCGTGGTCTCGGTTGAAGAAGCGGTCAAGGTAAAATAAAGCCATTTTATGATTCCGTACTAGGGAAAATTATTACCAGAGGACACGGAGATCCTGGCTCGCCACCCGAGAGTCAAATTCTGGATGAGAGGAGGGCAGTATGTGGGGTGAAAAGGAAAAAGGTAATCGAGAAGCTGGATTTGGGCAAGAGTTTTACACCTTTCTCGGTAAAGGTGTGGATTTTAAGGGCAAAGCCCAATTTGAAGGCACGGTGCGGGTGGACGGAAATTTTGAAGGGGACATCACTATAGATGATACCCTAATTATTGGCGAAACGGCTTTAATTAAAGGAACCATCACTGGTGGAACCATTGTGAGTAGTGGGCGGATTGAAGGAATCATTACGGCTCATAAGAAAATTCAGCTTCTTAAGCCAGCGGTGCTTATTGGGGACGTACATACACCCACGTTTGCTATGGAGGAAGGCGTCTATTTCCAAGGCGAGTGTGATATGGGTGCAGCACCCAATCTAGACATGGATTTGGAGGAAGGTGTTCTGTCCAATGGGCAAGGGAAAACCTCTTCAGTCGACTTGGAAAAGGAATCTCTGAGTCTCTAAATGTCGGCGTCGAAACCCCAAAAAGTCGTGTTAGGGATGAGCGGGGGCGTGGATAGCTCCGTGGCTGCCAAACTCCTGAAGGAACAGGGTTACGAAGTCTTAGGTGTGACACTCAAAGTATGGGAGGAAGAGGATGAAACTTCCGCTTCCAAACGTTGGCAGGAACGCGGGTGCTGTAAAGTAGGGATTGCAAAGCACGTCGCCGAACTCTTGGATATCTCGCATCAGGTTATTGATACCCAGGAATCATTTCAGCATGGGGTCATTGACGACTTTATTGGCGGGTATCTTCAAGGAACAACCCCGAATCCCTGTGTCCGATGTAATGAACGGGTGAAGTTTGGGGGCTTATTTCAGGTGGCTGAACAACTCGGGGCTGATTATATCGCCACTGGCCATTACGCCGGGATTCAACGAGATGAATTTGGTACGCTTTTTCTCGCTCGAGGGAAGGATTCCCAAAAAGATCAATCCTATTTTCTGTATCGTATTCCGGCAAAATGGCTCTCAAAGATGCTGTTTCCCTTGGGGGCAATGGAAAAACCGCAAGTCTGGGCCGAGGCCGAAGCCATGGGACT
>CP070628.1:640935-648121 GCA_020355985.1 Nitrospirota bacterium
AGCCATGATTCACATGTTTACCGATATCAGCCTCATGGGTAAATCTGCTGTTTTAGTGGTTCATTACCCCGGGCACAACCAGCCACATCAATTGTTATTGCTTGATTCCGTTCCTGCCTGGGATTTAGTCTTTGAAACATCAGGAGAATTTAATGAATGGGCTGAGGAACGATATGGCTGGATCGTGTCCGCCCTTAAGACAGTGACTCACCAGGTTGAACCCGCTCCGATTGAACAGGTAGCTCAATTGCAACCTGTTTTGGTGGAATACTAACCACTGACCCTGTTATGGTGGAAAGCTATGCCAATCAACATTTTACCAAAACAGACCCCACGTGGCCGAGGCCCAGAGCCAACCCAAGCTGCAGGTGAAAAGCAGAAGGATCAGTTGGCAGAAGGTGAAGAAACCTTAAAAGAATCTGATCTCGCCGACCTAGAAACCCAGGCCCTTTGGGAATCCCAAGAAATTGGCAACACTAGCTGGTCCGGCGCCGGCGGCACCCGCTACTCCGACCCAGACTAATCTAATTCTCCATAGATAATAGGGGTCATACTCGAATTAATAAATTCCTATACACCCTTCTTTCCCCTTTGAATAATTTCGCCTCGCGTTACACCCGAATTCCAGCAACAAATCCGACCGTACACTGAACACTAAAGAGGAAAGGGGGTCAGAACATTTTTGTTTTCACCCCTTTAGGGCACCATTCACGTAACCATTGAAACTTCCTGAACTCTGCACGAAATCCACTTCTCTCAACACCATTTTCATCTCAACCGCAGGATCAAGCCTAGTTAGACTTAATCTGGTTCATACCCAAGATTGGGCGAGAGCCAGCGTTCTACAACCGAGACTTCCATCTTTTTCCTTTTGGCATAGTCTTGGATTTGATCTTGCTTTAATTTCCCAACCGAAAAGTACCGGGCCTGAGGATGCGCAAAGTAGAAACCAGAGACAGACGCAGCCGGATACATGGCATACGATTCAGTGAGTTGAATCCCTATCGATTTTTCAACCTCTAGCAATTCAAACAAATGCCGTTTTTCAGTATGGTCAGGACAGGCTGGATAGCCTGGTGCAGGACGGATGCCACGATATTTTTCTTGAATGAGGTCCTGATTGGTTAATTGCTCGTCTTGCCCGAAGCCCCATTCCTGCCGCACTTCGCGATGAAGCCATTCGGCAAAGGCTTCGGCTAGTCGATCGGCCAACGCTTTGGCCATGATGGAGTGATAATCATCATGATCTTGCTCAAAACCTTGGCATAGCGCTTCGATGCCTAGGCCGGCCGTGACGGCAAATCCTCCAATATAATCGTTCTTACGGCTGATCTGCGGTGCGACAAAATCCGCTAACGCATAATTCGCTTCTCCTTCGGGTTTTTCAGTTTGCTGGCGTAAGGTATGGAAGACGGATATGACTTTTGAGCGGGTCTCATTCGAATAGATCGAAATGTCATCTCCCTGACTATTGGCTGGGAAAAGTCCGTATACACCTTTCGCCTTCAGCAATTTCTTATCAATGATTTCCTGCAAAAGCTTTTGAGCATCGTTGAAAAGCTCTTTGGCTTTTGGGCCAACGACCGGATCCTCAAAAATCTTAGGATATTTCCCACGTAATTCCCAGGCATGAAAAAATGGAGACCAGTCAATAAACGGTACAAGCGTTTCTAGTGATAAATCTTCAATTACCTTTCTCCCAAGGAAACTTGGCTTGGGAATGTCCAGCTTCTCCCAATCAATCTCGGCACACCGTGCCCTCGCATCCTTCAACGATATTAGTTTTTTAGCCGTGCTTTTGGATTCATAGGCTTCACGAGTTTTCTGTTGCTTCTCCTGAATATCCTGAACAAAGGCCGTTTTATCGTCTTGGCTCATCAACTTACGTACGACATTCACCGCCAAGGACGCATCTAAGACATGCACCACCGGACTTGTGTAGCCCGGCGCAATTTTTACCGCTGTATGAGCTTTACTAGTTGTCGCTCCACCAATAAGCAAGGGGACGGTAAACCCTTCGCGCGACATTTCTCGGGCATTATGGACCATTTCATCCAACGAAGGCGTAATCAACCCACTGAGGCCGATAATATCGACATTTTCATTACGTGCGGTTTGCAAAATTTTGTCGCAGGGAATCATGACTCCTAAGTCAATGATTTCGTAGTTATTACAGGCCAACACTACCCCAACGATATTTTTCCCTATGTCATGGACATCGCCCTTCACCGTTGCAAGCAAAATTTTTCCTTGGCTCTGGCTTGCGCCTTTATCTTTTTCCGCATCCATAAACGGCAACAAATAGGCTACCGCCTTCTTCATGACTCGCGCGCTTTTCACCACTTGGGGCAAAAACATTTTTCCCGCACCGAATAATTCTCCGACAATATTCATCCCATCCATTAAGGGACCCTCAATGACATCTAAGGGTTTATTGAGTTTTTGACGGGCTTCCTCCACATCTTCATCAATGAATTCCACAATCCCTTTGATCAACGCATGGGAGAGCCGTTCTTCTACCGCCCCCTTTCGCCATCCATCATCTTTTACGACGGTCTTGCCCTGTTGCTTGACGGTCTCAGCAAAGGCGACTAATTCTTCCGTAGCCTCCGGCCGACGGTTTAAGAGAACATCTTCCACCAACGTGAGGAGGTCTTTCGGGATTTCCTCATAGACGCCCAATTGCCCGGCATTCACAATCCCCATGTCCAAGCCCGCTTTGATGGCATGATAGAGAAAGGCGGAATGCATAGCTTCGCGCACGACGTTGTTCCCACGAAACGAAAAGGAAATATTGCTGACACCTCCGCTTACTTTGCAGAAAGGTAACGTGGCTTTGATCTGTCGAGTGGCCTCGATGAAATTCACCGCATAGGCATTGTGTTCTTCCATGCCAGTCGCGACCGTTAAAATATTGGGGTCGAAAATAATATCTTCCGGTGGGAAATCCAGCTTGTCGGTTAAGAGCCGATAAGCCCTCGTACAAATTTCTACTTTTCGTTCAAGCGTATCCGCCTGCCCAGATTCATCAAACGCCATGATCACAGTGGCTGCGCCATATCTTTGAATGAGACGTGCTTGCTCTAAGAACTTTTCCTCCCCTTCTTTCAGGCTGATGGAGTTGACCACCCCTTTTCCCTGTATACACTTCAGCCCTGCTTCAATAACGGACCATTTTGAGCTATCAATCATGATAGGCACTCGTGCAATATCCGGTTCCGAGCCAATCAGATTTAAAAATTCCACCATCGCCTTTTCTGAGTCCAGCAGCCCTTCATCCATGTTCACATCAACGATTTGCGCACCCCCTTCAACTTGCTGGCGTGCGACGGCTAAAGCTTCTTCCAACTCTCCATTCAAAATCAATTTGGCGAATTTAGGTGATCCCGTGACATTAGTCCGCTCACCAATATTGACGAAATTAGTTTCGGGTCGGATCGTTAAGGGTTCAAGCCCGCTTAGGCGAGTCATACGCGGAACATGGGGTTTTTTGTGCGGAGCACAATCTTTGACACCTTCTGCAATGGCTCGAATATGGTCGGGCGTACTTCCGCAACATCCCCCCACGATATTCACCCATCCCTGACTGGCAAAATCTCGAAGATCCGCACCCATTCGTTCCGGCGTTTCATCAAACCCGCCAAAGGCATTGGGCAATCCTGCATTGGGATAACAACTGATATAGATAGGCGCAACATTAGACAGCTCTTCGATATAAGGCCGCATTTGTTTGGCCCCTAACGCACAATTGATTCCTACACTTAAAAGGCTGGCATGGGAGATAGAATTCCAAAAGGCTTCGATCAACTGACCGGATAATGTCCGACCACTCAAATCCGTAATGGTCACGGACGCCATGATGGGAATCTCGCGATGTATTTCTTCGCAGTATTCCGCAATAGCAAAAAAGGCTGCTTTGGCATTCAATGTATCAAAAATGGTTTCAACCATCAGAAGATCTACCCCACCCTCGACTAAACCTCGAACCTGATCATAATAGGCCTGAGCTAGATCATCGAACGTGACTGCCCGAAAGGCGGGATTATTGACATCAGGCGACATCGAAGCCGTTCGATTGGTGGGGCCCAATGCCCCGGCCACAAAACACTCTCGACCTGGTTGTTCAGTCTGTACGCGAGCTGCCGCACGTTTGGCCACTTGAGCGCCAGCCTCATTTAATTCATAAACCAAGTCTTCCATCTGATAATCGGCCATGGAGATGGCGTTAGAATTGAAGGTATTGGTTTCAATGATATCGGCTCCAGCCTCAAGATATTGCACATGAATATCCTCAATAATTTTTGGCTGAGTCAAAACCAAGAGATCATTATTCCCTTTCACATCACAAATATGATCTGCATACTGCCTTCCACGAAAATCTGCTTCATTCAAATTATGGTTTTGAATCATCGTCCCCATAGCGCCGTCCAGCACAAGGATTCGATTATTTAAGATTTCATCGAACTTCTCTTTCATGCCGATCCTCCCATTACCCACATATTGAACTTCACGCTTTTAATCACTTTCGGCCGTCTCCCCGTTCATCTTCATCCCACTTTCTTGACTTCGAGGATTTTCAACAAATAGGATGATTGATATCACAGGTCCTGTTATGACATTTCTTGCTCAGTTTTGTAAAAAATCCCATTTTCCCTCTTCTTATCACGCAATTGTTTTACTATTCTTCTGTTTGTCAGCATTTTTAGCCTACCCTTTAACTTCCCTCGCTAAACCTTACTTTGAAGATGGATTCTTAGGGCTCACTCAAAAGGAATTGCACACCCAGCTGGGTACACCTATGGCGGTTCGCTCCCGGAAGGCTGCACTTCGGATATTTAGCTATTACACCTACACAGATTGGCAAAAGTATTTTAAAAATTTGGTTTCTCCAGAAAATGGCGAAGACGTGTATACCTATACGAGGAATGGCATTCAAGTTCGATATTCATTTACCTATGTTCCCGATTTGAGTGAAGGTAAAGACTTTCCCACCTTGTATGTAAGGCGATGTGAAATCGAATTCTCTCCTGCGGTCTCATTGGAAACCATTCCGTCTCTTGTTCCGGAATTCGTCCCTCCTTCAGCACAATCCTCTCCCGCGTTTCGATCAAATTTGTGGGTTTTGGTATTTAAAGGCCCCCCTTCACCTGAAGCCTCATTCATCGTAAGGGAACGAGGTAAGGAAAGGTTGTCTTGGTCATTGGCATACCAAATGTTTGCCGTTAATGGTATCCCCAATGTTTTTTCCATTAAAACTCCCATTGATCGGTTGGAAATCAGCACACAAAGTCTTCAACTCGTTCAACAACAACAACGCTTAACCCATGAACCTATCCTTAATCCCTTTTCTCCTGAATTTCAGGAACGGCTTCCCATTGAAGCCCCGGCAGTCAAATCCATTCCTCGTCCACAGTATGAAGATTAGAGCGATTTCACGGAAATTTGATCTAAACGAGCCTAGAGAAATCGAAGATCTCGCTCTTCACTTATCAACAAATACCCTTCCCCCCATTGCTCAGCATCATAAAGGTTCCATTCACCAATTGAGCCCTCGGACTTCAAGCGAATTCCCCAATTCCCACCAAAAATAATAAAAGCCAGCCCCGCCCCTGAATCTTCCACCTTCTGGGCATAGGCAGGGCAAAGGGGTTGATCAGGGTCATCACACCAACCGGTCACCTCACACCATTCTCCTCGAGGTGTTCGGTCATAGGACTTCACATGTGTGACCGGTCGAGGAGGTTCCAATTCCTTAAACCTGACGAAATACGAACCATCAAAATTTGGATTATTTTCAACCTCAAGGAACATATGCGTACAACCTTGACCCCTTTTCAAATCCACTGATAGAGTATTTTATTCACTGAAGCAAAACAAATCATGGCCTAAACCCAAAGGGCAATGTGTACCTAAGCCCTCCATTGTCTATTTAAACATGCCACTCGCCGATAGCCAGACACCCCAAGCAACTCCAACCTCCTGGATTTGTCGTAGACCCGTTCGACTCACCCTTTACTGCCTCTTAGGTGCCTTTGCCCTTTGGATGCTGGGCTGGGGCATTATCCCTCGGTTAATGGACCCAACAGGTGAACAACATGTTCAAGATAAAGCTGTCATGGCTGGGATGAGCCGAGAGCAAGTGATGAAAGCTTGGGGTTCTCCCTATCAAATGAATGTCAGCTATACTGACAAAGGCATCCGTCGGGAAGAATGGGTGTATGAGGATTGGATTGATGCAAGTACGATTAAACACCGATATTTATATTTCGAAGAAGGGAAACTTTTGGGAGGCTGGTACTAACTCCCAAAATCACCCTTGTATCATCAGTTTGTTTGAGCCGGTGTTACTCAATCCCATTTTTAGGGAGTTTCGGTAATTTGCATCCGACGTTCCTTTCCAGCACCACCAGAAATAATCAATACCCGCTTCCATTCGCGCACCTGATATACTCCCCAAGCATGAGATTGCCCCTTGTAGTAGGCTTCAGGATCTTCACCCTTCGCACTCAAATATATGGGCTCCATAAACCCCTCATCCATCACGTACTCCATAAGATTTTCCGTCGTGACACCCTGCCCTCTTAGGGCCACGTTAGCTAAAAATTCTAAAATGCTATCAGGATCGGCAATAGTAACGGGTTTCATAGTTACAGACTCCCTGTGTCTGTGATATTCTATTTCTATTGATATCTGCCTCGCAACAGCACAAAGCCTTAAGATATTAAGAGCAACAGGTCAGTATGATTGAGCAACCACTTCTCATCCCCAATCCACATCTAGATGTTTAAGACACTCTCCCCCGAACAATTCAGAGACCGCATCTTTGACATCCTACGTCGTAAACAACATTGGGTGACCGAGAGCCTTCAGAGTAACACGATCACCAAAAAACAATTAAATATTTATTTCCATCAAGAATATGTGGTGTATATTAGGGACTTTTCCATTCTTCTCGCGCAAGTTCTTGGGAAAAATCCTCCGTGGGAAGCCCGTCGACGTCTCGCCACAATCATTTATGAAGAAGAAACCGGAGGATTTTCTTTAGGCCGCCCCTACCAAGAATTATTTCTGCAAATGATGAAAGGTCTTGGATTCAACAGAGCCGGATTTCGTGATGTGGAATTATTAGCTCCCAGCCGAGCTTATCGAGAATGGTTGAACCACATTTGCCAAGAGGACGACTGGA
>CP070628.1:648221-652929 GCA_020355985.1 Nitrospirota bacterium
CGGCTGGGGAGGACGTAGGTACTTGATTAATTGGTTGGCCGTACAAGGATCGAACCTTTGGCCCGCTGCTTAGAGGAGCCTTGAGATTTTGAGGTCCCTCCTCGAAAAACAGTGCGCTTGAGTTTTCTGACAATACGGGATTTGTGAGGCGGGTGGGACCCCTAGTTCGAGACCCCCACCTGGGGGGGGTGCCGAATTGGGGGGGTATCAATTTTGAAAGGTCCAGTCTACTTCGGCCATTAGAACACCGGGTGGGATGCCAGGCCGCCACACTCCATATTCGCCCTCTGGGCGGTTAAAATACTGACCGTCTTCCTCTTTCACGATCCAATCACTGACTCCTACCGTCACGATCTGCATGTTGTCCTCGTACATCAAACCTTACCTCCTTTTTTGCATGTTGTCAGACATATATTTCGACTAACGAAAAAAATGTTATGGCTTGGCCCCTTTCTTATTGAATCACAAATTCGGCGCGGCGATTATATTGATGACAGCCCCGCTCGTCGTCGATGTCGCAAGCCACCAATTCTTTACCGTAGGAAACTGTTTCAAGTCGATGGTTTGGAATTCCTAAATGAGCTAAATATTCCTTAACAGCATGAGCACGCTTGGCTCCTAAGATCATGTTGTAGCTTTCCGTCCCCCGCACGTCGGTATGCCCCTCGATTCGTAAACCATACTTGGGTGCCTGATTCATCCATTGAGCGGTGGTATTCAACTGGTCACGGACGTCGGCATTGATCTCCCAACTATCGTAACGGAATAAAATCGTTTGAAAGGGATCCACCCGCTGTGAGTCCGTCAAGAAGTTGGCCTTGCGTAAATCGTTCGGTGAAAGGCTGAGCTTGTTGAGCCCCACAGGCCGAGAAGGTTTGTCCCCCTTTGAATACATGGAAGGCGGAATCGAATGGGGTAGGAAACTCAGGGTTGACTGGCCTTCTGCTTGCCGACCAAATTGAGATGGCCCACGCAGTCCTGCTGTAGACTCACAACCGACAAAAAATAGGGCTAGAAATATTATTGCCCAGTGATTTAGGCCCATGACATCCCCCTTTTGTTTATGGTTTAGCGTTGCCATCTTTGCCTGCATTGAGCAGGCCTGACATCCCAGGAAAAGCAAGGAGTATTCCACTCTCTTCATCAAGTCTGGTTTTCTAGACTTGCTATCCAATGCTGGATTTCGTTCTCCCTTTTTGAAAGTAAATGGAGATGCCGGGAAGACCTAGGGACTCTTTAGCTGTAAACTCTTCTAATCAAAGGACCTAAGGAGTCTGAAAATTTAAGAGGAACGCTAAGAAACGAAGGAAAAGGACGGAGGATATAGGGGAAAAAGGTGGGAAAAAGTCTGACATTTTTCCACCGACCTAAGATGGTATCCCGGATTCCCAGGTCACGAGCGACTTTGGCAATACTCTGCCCACTGTCAGTGATGAGGCGCACCGCCTCCCGCTTAAACTCTTTGGTAAAACTCCTCCGTGTTCTGCCCATAGACACCTCCCAAGTATATTATCCATACTTTGTGACGTGTCCACGAATTCCAGGGAAGTTCACCCCTATATTGCGACGCCCAGGGGGGGTGTGCCGATTGGGGGTGGGGGAGGTCAGATCGTAGCTGGAATTTACCTTAGCCTAAAAGGAACAAAGACCTAATAAGTCACTCTACTCCTTTAGGCTGCCAATGCAACTCCTTGAATTTCAATGCGGAGGAGGGACGTCAACGACGGGCAGAATCCCTTGGCACCATATATTCTCATTTCCCACCGGTCAGAAATTTTTATACCTTTTTACCTATCTTCTCTGTCATTTTCTTTCGTTTCCTAAAGTTCCCATTAAATCTTCAGGCAGGTTAGGGCCTCTGGTTGGAAAAGTTTATACCTGAGGAATGCCTGTACCTTCACCACGTCCCACTTCCACTACACAGAGGTAAAACGAAATCCAGCATTGGATAGCAAGTCTAGAAAACCAGACTTGATGAAGGGAATGGAATAATCTTTGCTGTTCCTAAGATTCCAAGCATACTCAATGCAAAAAGGTTACAAGGAATTCTCAGGAGGTTTACAGACGAATGACTCACTTTCTTGATGAAAACCGTGGCTCGGCAGTCGTGGAATATGGGTTGGTTCTCAGCTTACTAGGCTTGATCGTTGTGGGGATTTTGAAGGGTCTGGGCGTAGAACTGAATAATATATTCATCTAACTTGTGAGTCAGAGCGAGTCTCTGATGGTCGGGTTAGTGATGAAACGGTCACCCAAGGGGAAACGCCTCCGTCGGCTATTTTCGGGCAAGCTGGCGTGGCGCACAACATTTTAGCCCGAAAAGGAGAGACGCTATGGTTAATCAATTCGTGCGTTTTATGCAGGAAGAAGAAGGAGCCACGGCCATTGAATACGGTTTGATGGCAGCCTTGATTGCCGCGGTCATCGTCGGGACGGTCGGTACCCTTGGCCAAACCGTGAACACAACATTCAGCAACGTCAACACCGGAATCAGCTAATTCTTTAGAATTAGCCTGTTTCGGAGGAACGCTCCGTGTACTTCTGAAGTCGTCTCTGGGAATCATTCCCAGAGACGGCTTTGCGGGAAGACCTGGAGCAATGAGTTGAATTGCTGTTCCCAGTAGCGTGCGACAAAGATGTGCGTGTGGATGTCGATAATCGGTGAAGAGTGATCTGAAATGGCCTCAAAAAGGAGAATGGCAAAAGTATTGCTCAGGAAGGAGCCATTGATCATGATGAAACCATATTTGAACATACAACAATTTATTCAGAGTAAAGACGGCGCGACGGCTCTCGAATATGTGCTCATGGCGAGTCTCATTGCGGCGGCTATGGTCGGTGCGCAAACTACCATGGGGGCGACGGTGGTGAATATGTATACGGTCGCCATCGGCACGATCCCGTCGGCCATGAGTTAGTCTGGCTGGGATGAATGCGAGAAAATTTGGGATTTGGCTTTGACGTTCCGTTCCCAATTAATGCTGCGCGCTTCGCCATGGCCTGAAAAAAACGGGTATCTCTACCTCCAATGAACAATCTCCTTCGTCAATCCAAAATTTACGAACCGATGGCACTCCTGAAACCATCGTGTATGATTCAGCGGGCACTCGTCTGATCTCTGGATGTCTATAAAAACAATAGCCATGAGTCATAAAGGAAAAAAAGATATGTCTCAGAAACTCCGAAAAATAACGAAATCTGAAAGAGGGTCAGCAGCGGTGGAATTTGCCTTATTACTTCCGATCCTTGCGACACTCACATTTGGGATGATCGATTTTGGCCGGATGTTGTGGTTTCAGGAAGTTCTGGTCAATGCCACGCGGACCGGTGCGCGACAAGGCACCTTGTTTAATTCAGGAAATGGCCAAGCACAGATCCAAGGATTCGTGGCCCAATCACTCGCAAACGGAGGAGTCGGGGCGGCTGGACTTAACGTCACGGTCAATGGTCTTGGAACGGGACAAGGAAATCCGCTCACGGTGACATCCAGCATCCCGTGGAATTATATGGTAATCGATGGTCTGATTCCGGCTCTTTCCACCAGCCAATTACAGGCAACAGTGGTCATGATGAATGAATAAACAGGGGTGAGAAAAAAATTTAAAAGGGTGAATGATATGACAACAAGGCTCAACTCCAGATTGATTACTCTTCTTCGAGAACAAAGAGGGATGGCAGCCATTTGGATGGCCATGCTGGGAACGATCTTAGTCGCAATGGCAGCCTTTGCCGTTGATGTGGGCCATGCGCTGGTTACGCAGAATGAATTGCAGAATGCCGCGGATGCGGCGGCGTTGGCCGCCACACGTCAAATGGGAGTGACCTACCTGGCCTTGCCGATTGCCGACCAACAAGACCTGGGTCGTGATCTGACCGGTTCCGAACAGGCACAAATTACGGCCCAAGCCACGGCTGCAACCTTTGCGAACAAAGCCTCGGATGTGACTAACCTTGCCCTCAGCCCAGGAGACATTACATTTGGAACCTGGGATTTCACAGCCCGTACGTTTACGCCAACAGTGACACGACCGAATGCCATTCGCGTGACAGCCCGACGGGATGGAGGAGCAAATGGTCCGATCGCGACATTTTTTGCCGGTGTTGTGGGTGTGGACACGATGAGTCTTGCGGCGACATCTACCGCCGCACTAGGGACTTCAGGTGGCCCGGTACCACCTGCAGTGGCTGATGTCCCGTTTGCCATCTCCGAAAATTGGTTTAATAATGTTGCTAATTGCAATGATGGTATTCAGTTTTCTCCGACTGGTCCTGATGGCTGTGCCGGGTGGCATGTCTTTGACCAACACCCTGCCAATGCCAGTATGCTTACGGATACGGTTGATGGATTACAAGACGGGAGTTATTCATCCCCCGGTTTCACTCCTGGAGTGGATTCATGGGAATTTACAGGGGGAGAAGTGTCCTCGGCGTTTGACGAATTGATCGATCTGTGGGATATGAATAAAGTAATGAAACATGGGCAGTGGGAGTGGGATATCAATCTTCCAGTCTACCAAGCCAGTTCGGATACAGCGTGTGATAATCCGCAGGGGCCGATCCAGATCAAGTACTATGTCAAAGCCACGATCACTAAAATTAAAAGGAACGATATCCAAGCCGAACTGAAATGCGATGCGTATATGGATGAAAATCCTAATCCTAATCAAAACGGCGGAGGCGGTCCCGGCTCCGCGGTACCAATATCACC
>CP070628.1:653029-656577 GCA_020355985.1 Nitrospirota bacterium
AAGGATCCTCAAACGCTGGCAGAGGAATTGGTGTTATTATTGGAGGGTGCGACGGTGACGGCTCAGGTCTCACAGAATCCCAACACGGCCAAAATTGCCAGACGAGCGGCCAAAGCTTTAATCGATACAGCTATTCCCAAAGGCACTTGAAATTTTTTCCCCATCAAAATTTTTTTTGAATTCCATTATGAGGCACATATCAAAACAGGTTGAAAGGTGGTTGTTAGGTGAAACAACATAGCAGAGGGCGCCATTGATTGTTGTAGGATTGAAAGTTTTGAATGAGTCCTGTTGCTTGGGAAGCTGCCTGTTTTTCTCGAACATCATGAAGAACATATGAGAGAAGATTAAATATAGGAGAAATATTTCTTGAGGTAATTTTTGGCTTGTATTTTGTTTGCCGAGTCTATTCACAGAAGGCCATGTGAGTTGATTCCCTTATATCCAGCGGTGGGGTTGTTGTGATAGATAATACAATAATTTCAATCTGGTGATTGGCAAAAAAGGAGGACAGTTGAATGGCAACAATTGCACCGTTTCGCGCTGTGAGACCCAAACCCGAGTTGGCAGTTCAAGTCGCTGCTCCGCCTTATGACGTGGTCTCGTTGAAAGAGGCGCGCGACTTAGCCGAGGGAAATCCCCATTGCTTTCTTCGTATTGGCCGAGCAGAACTTGAGCTTGAAGATGGAGTGGACCCATATTCCGCAGAGGTGTACCAAAGAGGCGCCGACAATCTACGGAAGCTGATTAACGATGGGGTGTTGGTTCAAGAACCACAGCCTCTCTTTGGGGTCTACCGACAAAAGTGGAGTCAGCATGAACAGACGGGCATTGTGGCTTTGGCCTCTGTTGATGAATATGACCGAGGCGTCATCAAAAAACACGAGCATACGCGGCCGGTCAAGGAAGCCGATCGGGTGCGGATTATCGAAACTCATGAATCGCAATCGGGTCCAGTCCTTCTCTTTTTTCGCCAAACTGCCAAACTCGATCAGTGGCTGAAAGAGGTGACGAGTACTAAGCCCGATGTGCATTTTGTAGCCGATGATAACGTCGAGCATACGGTTTGGAGTGTGAGAGATGAGTCGGCTATTCAGCAAGTGATCAAAGACTTTCAGGATCTTCCTTCGTTATATATTGCGGATGGACATCATCGGTCGGCGGCAGCAAGCCGAGTACGTGTTTCTCGAGGTAAGGCGAGTGCGCTCCCGTCAGGGAATCATGAAGAAGGTTTTCTGTCGGTCATCTTTCCGCACAATCAACTGCAAATTCTTCCTTACAATCGAGTCGTTCGGGACTTGAATGGGCTCACCCCCAAGGAGTTGCTTGAGAAGTTAGCTACGCATTTCGAATTGCAGGTGACAGCGCAACCGGGCGAACCACCTGCTGCCGGGTTCGATATGTATCTGGAAGGGCAGTGGCACCGCGCCACACCAAAACAGGATCCGTCTTTGAACAGCCAGCAGGACCCCGTTCGCGCGTTAGCCGTGTCGGAATTAACGGAGCGTGTGTTGGATCCACTGTTAGGAATCAAAGATCAACGGTCAGATTCACGCATAGATTTCGTGGGCGGCATTCGCGGAACCGAACAACTTGCAACATTGGTTGACAGTGGAGATTGGGCTGTTGCCTTTTGGTTGTACCCGACAACGGTGGAGGAATTGATGGCCGTTTCCGATGCGGATCGCGTCATGCCACCTAAGAGTACCTGGTTTGAACCCAAACTCCGTGATGGCCTCTTCGTTCACATGTTACGAGATGAATAATTGAGTCGACAGCGACGGCCAAGTGCATTGGTTGATCAGGCTAGCCCAATATTTGGAAATTTTATTCTGATTATTCTGATCAGGCTCACCCTCACCCTCTAAATCAAATCTCAAGGTATGTCCAAAGTTCAATGGGAAGTGAAGCCATTTCAACAGTTGAGCGTTGACCAATTGTTTGACGAGTTGCAGTTGAGGGTGGATGTCTTTGTTGTAGAGCAACAATGTGCATATCGAGAATTGGATGAGTATGATCGACACCCAGAGACCAGACATCTTTCAGGACGAAACGAGGGAGGACAATTGATCGCCTATGCGCGGCTTTTGCCTCCCGGCCTTCGCTATCCGGAAGTGAATATGGGGCGTTTTGTGGTGAAGGCTGATTTCCGTAAGCAGGGAGTCGGGCATCAGTTGTTACAGACTGCGTTTCAAGAAATTTCTCGTTGTTGGCCTAAGACTCCTATGAGAATTTCTGCGCAAGATTATCTGCAAGTCTTCTATGAGCGGTATGGGTTTATTCGGGTATCGGAGGTGTATCTCGAAGATGGCATCCCTCATGTTGAAATGGTGAAAGAGGCGAGGCTATGAAATCTGTCCCGCTTGGCGACCTTTCACTTGAATCTTTTCTCGCGGAATATTGGCAGAAGAAGCCCCTTCTTGTTCGTAATGCGTTGCCAAAAGTGAAACCCCCGATTGCTGCCGACGAATTGGCAGGGTTGGCATGTGAAGAGGAGGTCGAATCGAGGCTGATCATTCAAGATGCTGTAAGCGACCAATGGGAACTCACGCATGGGCCGTTTGCCGATGAGACTTTTTCCGCCTTGCCCACAACCCATTGGACGTTGTTGGTCCAGGCCGTGGATCATTGGGTGCCAGACGCGGCTGAATTTCTTTCGCAATTTTATTTTATTCCCAGTTGGCGTGTTGATGATTTGATGATCAGTTACTCCGGCGATAAGGGTGGCGTCGGGCCGCATTATGACAACTATGATGTGTTTTTGGTGCAGGTCAGCGGGCGTCGTCAATGGGAAGTGGGCGGGGTCTATGATGAATCCTCCCCTCGTCGTCCTGATACCCCGGTGAAGATCTTGACTGAATGGGAACCAGAACACTGTTGGACACTTGAGCCTGGCGACCTACTCTATGTACCTCCGTGTGTCGGACATAGTGGAATTGCGGTGGGAGAAGGTTGCATGACGTGTTCAGTGGGATTTCGAGCGCCGTCTCATCGGGATATTTTGTTAGATTTTCCCGAATACATTGGAGAACAACTTACTGAAGAGGTTCGCTATGCGGATCCTGATCTTGTGCCTCAAGCCAATCCTGGACAGATCACTTCTGAGGCTGTGATGAAAGTTCAAAAGATCTTGACTCAGTATGTTGAAGATCAAAATAGCCTGGCCCAATGGTTTGGACGGTATATGACGTCTCCCAAATATCAAGATGAGGAGATGACGCTGGAGGAACATTGTCTGGAAGATGTCTGTCAACATCTTGCTGCAGGAGGTACACTTATCAAGAATGAAGGATCACGTTTCGCGTTTCAGGAATATGGGAAAAGCTTTTTTTTGTTTGTCGATGGACGTCAATATACCTGCAGTGGGGCCGTGGGTGAATTTGTAAAAACATTATGCGCTAAACGAGTCATTCGTCCCGAGATGGGCGCGTCTTCGGAGGAACAGGATTC
The DNA here is from genome assembly GCA_020355985.1 of Nitrospirota bacterium. The sequence continues at coordinate 656,480 of CP070628.1, forward strand.
CTTACTCGTAGATTTGCTGAATCATGGGAGTCTTTATCTTTCTGACTGAAAGAGGAATTTTAAGAACTTTCTTGGATGACATTTTTCTCCACAAATTA
>CP070628.1:656677-661985 GCA_020355985.1 Nitrospirota bacterium
TTCTGATGATGTTCGGCATGACGTTTCAAAAAAAACTGTGACAGAGCAGGAATGTCCTCACGCCGTTCCCGCAAAGGGGGCAGATGAAGGGGAACCACATGAATGCGATAATAAAGATCTTCTCGAAAGCGCCCTTCTCGAACCGCTTGTTCCAGATCTTTATTCGTTGCGGCAAGAATCCTGACATCAACTTTAATGGAAACCTGCCCTCCCACGGGCAATATTTCCCGGTTTTGAATAGTACGAAGGAGCTTGCCTTGGAGAGAGAGGGGCATTTCTCCAATTTCATCCAAAAAGAGGGTGCCTTTATCCGCGCTCTGAATTAAGCCGCGCTTGTTTTGATGCGCCCCAGTAAAGGCCCCCTTCATATGACCAAACAATTCGCTTTCGAAGAGTGTCTCTGGAATGGCTGCACAATTCACAGCCATAAATGGTTTTGACGCTCGTGGACTATTACAATGAACGACACGGGCAATGACCTCTTTCCCCGTTCCCGTTTCTCCGGAAATACAAATCGTTGTATCGGTTTTCGCCACCCGAGCCACTTGTTGGAGCACGGCATGCATCTGCGGACTACGGGCGACCACATTTTCCAATCCATATAATTCATTCACAAGTAATTGAAGGCGATGAATTTCCTCACTCATCCGCTTGGTCGTCAACGCCTTATCAATACTCTCTCGTAATTCTTTATCATCGAACGGTTTCGTTAAATAGCCATACGCGCCCTTTTTCATCGCTTGCACCGCATTCGGGATACACCCATGGGCCGTCAAAATCAGCACAGGCAGATTGGTTTGATGTTGATGTAACTCTTCCATTAGCTCCAGACCATCAACATCCGGTAACCGAAGATCCAGAATGGCAAAGTCATAGGGGTCTTCCTGGGCACAGTTCAGCGCGTCTTCACCCGTGCCACAACCTGTTACCACAAATCCCATGGAATGCAGTCGCATTTTGAGCAACGTCAATAAGCCAGGATCGTCATCAACAACAAGAATTCGCTCGTCAGACATGATTGCTCCTTTAGGGTTGATTTTCTTCAGGAATGATTTCACTGCTCTCTGCCGGTGGTTCAACCTCCGGACTGGGGGCCATTTTCTCGGAAGGGCGAGTCGGCGGGGCTTTTTCGCGTATTTCCTGATCAATCCGCCTCAACGCTTCTAATTGTTTGGTGAGTTCGTCTACTTTTTTCTCGCTGGCCTTGAGGGCTTGCTGAGCATCCTGACGAATCACTTCTTCTTTTTTTGCCTGTTCAAGTTGTTTGGTCAACGTGGCCACCGTCTGATTCAGTTTTTTCACCGCTTCATCCTGAAGAGCTAACTTATTCTTAAGACTATCCACCGAGGAATTTTCTAACATTCCAGTCAATTCATGAATCCAGAATTCTTTGCTGACCACCTCACGAGCCAATCTTTTGATGAGTTCCTGCGAGGTCAACCCAGCACTATTAGGGGAATTCAAGACATCCAAAAACCACAACCAAAATCGACTCTCCGCAGCTAAGAGACTATTGGGGCGCGAAGCCACAACTTTACGAAAATGCAGAGCCGCCAATTCACGGTTTTCATAGAGCGCTGATAATGCACGAAGAAAGTGGGCACTACGGCACGTATCGTCATCTTTGCAAAGCCCCAATTGCTTCTCCTGATCTTCGGCAATGGCCTTGAAATAGGGAACATCTTCCGGCTCGGGATCCAATACGAGTGCCAGATTGCTGGAAGAAACTGTGTAAATTTCAGCAGGCTGATCAGCATTCCAATTTGGCCCAGTACATGAGGTGGAATAGAGGAGCAAGAATATGCCAACAATCGCTTGGCCTTCTCGAAAATTCCTCTTTTGAACTATTCCCATGGGGTTACAATCAATGGACAATTTTCGTGGGTTTCCGCGGCGAGAGGATAAAATGCAGTGCGGTTCCTTTTCCAAACGTACTTTCTGCCCAAATTTTCCCCCCATGGTCTTCGATAACCCGCTTCGCCAACGCTAACCCAATTCCACTTCCCACAAACACCCGCCCTTCGGAAGTTTTTCCTTGATAGAACCGTTCAAACACATGTGGCAAATCTTCGGTAAGGATACCCGGACCCGTATCTTCGACGATAAAGTGAATACCCGTATTGGCGGAATCGGGCTTGGAACGAATCGAAACCGTGGCCCCTTTAGGACTGAATTTGATGGCATTTGACAGGAAATTTTCGAAAACTTGCTCCATTCTTGGGCCGTCGACTTCCTGAATTTTGACCTTTTCAGACACCAAATCAATATCCATATGAATATTTTTTCGATCAGCTAAGAATTTGACTTTCTCGGTGGCTCGAATCGCTAAACGGTTCAAATCCGTCGGATTGAAGTTATAGGCCACCATATCCGCTTCCATCCGCGAAAGATCTAAAAGATTAGCAATCAAGTGATTTAAGCGTTGACTGCTGTCAGAAATAATGGAAAGGGTCTCACGTTGATCTTTGGTCAATTCTCCTGGAATACCATCAAGCAGCAATTGGGAGCCTTCCCGGATAGACGTCAGCGGTGTGCGCAATTCATGTGAAATATTGGCCAAGAATTCAGACTTCATTTCATCTAATTTCTGAAGTTTCTCTCCCATCAAATTCACCTGGGCCACCAGGTCTCGCAACTCCTGAGGCACCGCCAAAGATATGGTTCCTCCGAATTGCCCCTTTCCAATACGACGGATCTGAGCTTTCACTCGGCGTAGCGGACGAAGGATACTATAGCTGGCTATGCCGGCCAAGCCAAGGCCCAAGACCAGGGCCATCATCAGTAATTGTTGGGTAATTTCCTGAGCCTGAACCGAGCGGAGATGGGAATCGCGAAGGATCGCTCCAACGCTGGCTTCTTGTGAAGAAATATAGGCATTAATGGCTTGAGTCATCTCCTCGATTAGTGCATCTCGCTTGCTCTCATAATTAGCAATTGCCAACGGAGCCCGATCTGCTTGTTCTACCCCAACACTCAGAAACAAGGTATGAAATTCTTCATGATGGGCCTTAACCTTTTGAAGAGCCTCCCTCGTGGTTCCAACCTGCTCTTGATCTTCGAGGGCCTCCAAGGTCTTACGGAAATTTTCAGCCTCTTGTAAAAATTCCTTCAAGAGCGTGGTGTCACGTAAAACTAAATACTGTTTATCACTTTTTAATTGGGCATAGAGACTCGTGATCAACTGCTTAGCAGTCTCAACTGCCGGGAAATGGTGGGTAGCAAGCTCGGCACCCAATTCCGTTATCGCGCGAAATTGATTCAGAATATACAGATTAACCCCTATAACCAGGGCAAGGATGGTTACATATCCCATAGCCAAGCGCCAAAAAATGGACAAATGAGAAAACATAAATTAAAAAAAGGGGGAGCCTGATTCAAACCATCCATGTTCGGCAGGATGGTGGACGAAGAATCGAGAAACGCCTCGCTTATCCGGTACTGGTGATGGGAAAAGGGGTGGAATAGTCTTGGCCCACATAATTGGGAATGCCCTGGGACCAGGCATCGGTAAGGATAATTCTCGTAGTATGGGAAGTATAAAGCATTTCTGTAGCCTTTTGCACCACATCTTTAGGCGTTGTCCCTGAACGAACCACCATTAACAATATGTCTGCAAGCCCGCTCAAAATGTTGATATCTGCCAGAGGAAGAATTGGTGGACCATCCAAAATAATAAAACGATATCGTGATCGTACCGACTCAAGCAGAGTAGAAAGATAATGTAATTTTGATAAAGATACAGGATTGACCTCTACATCTCCTACCGATAAACACCACAAGGGCAACGCCGGATATTGCTGAAAACACGATTCTAATGATGCCTGCCCGGCCAGATAATCCGCCACACCTGGATAAGGATTTAACACCAACACATTATGTAAGCTAGGGCATTTAAAATCACAATCTATCACCAGAGTTGGCTCATCAAGGTCCCGAGCCAAGGTATAGGCCAGATTCGCTGCCGTTGAAGTTTTGCCTTCTCCCTTCATCGCACTGGACACTAATGCAACATTCCCCATGGAACGATCACCCAATAGGTCCAACCGAGTAGCTGCCACACGAAATTGCTCGGCAACAATAGATTGTGGTCGCCATTTTGAAACTAAATTTAATTCCGGGGGAAAGGGACTGTTTGTGATAGACCCGCCATGGAAGACGGACTTTCCTTTTCCCATTCCGTGAACATCGACATAATCACCTCGAACAGCCCCATTGGCCTTTCCCTGAATTTTCATAGGCAATCCAATTTCCCCTGACAACATCTTCATCGGCTTTTCATAGGCCATTTGGAATCTGGGAATCGTCGCGAGCAATGGAAATCCCAGCGACACCTCAACATCGACTGAACGTCGAAATGTTGGATATAAATACTCCAACAGTACCGCTAAGCCAAAACCCAATCCCACACTACCTGCAAGCCCTCCAAGAGCAATGAAGGCACGAGGCCATCCTTCGGGCTTCACCGGCACATTGGCAGGATCCAAAATGCGGAATTGATCTTCTTTTTGACTATTCTCAAGATTTTCGGATATTCGAGCATTGATCCGTTTCTGATGAAGATGATGGTAATTCTCTTTTAGGAGGTCATATTTTCGCTCAAGCGCCAATAACTCTTGCTCACGCTTCGGGGTTCGTTGGATTCGTCCATCCCAAACGGTCATCGCAGTAGACGTTTTTTTAAGTTTCGCAGTTAAATTGGCTATTTGAGTTTTCAAATCATCTCGCTCATTTCTGAGTTCTGCTACATATGCCTCAGATTTCGGCACCTCAGGTTTATGACCTTGAGTGGCACGCCGAGCAGCCTCCCCTTCAAGTTTTTCAATTTGATGTTTTAAGAATGTAATACCAGATTGATCCTCGATACCCTCACTTGTCATATGCTCCAATGTTTTCTTAAGCTCAGACAAATATATGGCAGAGGGGTCTCCACCCTGTCCATTGGCATGCTGTTGGAGAGGAGACGAGTCGATACCATAGTTCATGATCGACTTTCGCACGAGTGCCATTCGGGAATGTAGACCATTGAGTGCTTCCTGAATCCGTATTTTTTCGAGCTGTAAGCGATCAAGCGTTCGAAGATTCGTTTCCAATTGTCCCGGCAATTCTCGCAAAAATTTTCGTTTATACTCCGACAACAACGTTTCTTGCTCCTCCAAGGCTTGTTGAGCCACCTCCAATTCTTGTTCTAAGAATTCAGTGGTTTCTTCAAAGGGTTGCTCACGATGTGGTGTATTTTCATAAAGGTATTGCGAGGCCAATTTCGCGGTCACCTTCATTGCCATTTTGGGGTCCTGGTGGGCAAAGGAAA
>CP070628.1:662085-668606 GCA_020355985.1 Nitrospirota bacterium
CACCATTCAAGGATTTATTACTCAAAAAACTCCGATCATCGCCACCCTCAAAACTCTTGGAGCAGATTCTTCACAGGTCATTAAAATTTATCTCACGCAAAGCCTGCTCCTGGGAGGTATCGGCAGCCTTACCGGTGGGATACTTGGAACAGGACTCCACCAAGGATTGCCTCTACTCCTGCAAGGCATCATTCCCGAAAACTTTCCGATATATCCTACGCTTGCCCCGATTCTGCGTGGAATCACCTTAGGAACATTAGCCACGCTGGCTTTTTCCCTGTGGCCATTGTTGGCTATCCGATCTGTCTCACCATCCCTCATCTTTCGCCAGGATGTCGATCGTTTGAATCTCCAAACCAGGCCATACCCTTGGAGAACAAAATTGGCTTCAGCATTGAAAGACTGGTGGAATGACCGCGCACAAAGAATGACCAGCCTCTTCATTACAGGATGTCTGCTAGGGTTAGCCATCTGGCAAGCCCATTCGTTGTCTCTGGGTCTCTTCTTTTCTGGCGTCTTTATTCTCGCGTTTTTAGCCTTATTGGGCGGGACAAGTGTTTTATTTTGGATTCTCAGGCACATTCACGTGCCTCAAAAATTTTTGTTACGCCATGCTGCAAACAATCTCCAACGACCCGGCAATTTTACCAAGGCCATGACCTTAGCCATTGGCATTGGCGTCATGCTGATGACCACGCTCCTCACCGTACAACACACGTTGCTTGATCTCATTGAAGAGCAAATCCCAACGAACGCTCCCTCATTTTTTTTCATTGATATCCAACCGGATCAATATACTTCCTTTAAGCAGGTCCTTGAACAACACATACCGAACGCACCGTATGACTTGGTTCCGGTGGTGCGATCTCGGCTTACTTCCATTGAAGGACAATCCATCAATCCTGAAGAACATAAAGGAAAACGAAACGGATGGTATTTTACGAGAGAATATGTCGTCACAACATTCGAAACTCTTCCCAAGGACAATCTACTCACTCAAGGACAATGGTGGGGAAACACCCAACACCAAAAGTCTTTGAAAGACTCCCAAGTTCAAAACAACCTGCCTCTGGTATCGGTAGAAGAAGAGGCCGCCAAAAATTTAGGAATATCGGTGGGGTCCTCACTGACGCTAAACATTCAAGGGGTTCCCTTTATGGCAAAAGTCAGCAGTCTTCGGAAAGTCGACTGGGGCTCTTTTTCCATGAATTTTTTTATGATCGTGGAACCAGGATCGCTTGATGGTGCCCCTATCACTTACATTGCCACAGCCAAGGTCCCAAAAACCGTGGAAATCCCTCTTCAACAAGCGATTGTGGCGACCATGCCCAATATAACGGCCATACATGTAGGGGACGTCTTGAACAACATTGCCAAAATATTTCGGCAACTGGCGATGGGCATACAGGCACTTGCACTTCTCTGCCTCATCACCGGAGCCGTGGTCATGATCGCTGCGATTTCTATCAACCGCTATCGGCGATTACACGAACTTGCTATTTTAAAGGCTCTTGGTGGAAGCCGTGGACTTTTGCTGTTTTCACTCGGTACGGAGTTTGGCCTAATTGGTGGGTTTGCAGGGTTGATAGGACTAGGCCTGGGCTGCCTCCTCTCGTGGTCAATCTTATATTTCTTTTTTGACTTACCATGGGCCCTCAATATGACCGGTTTATTGACCGGACTCCTGATGACGATCGCCCTCACCCTCGTTACAGGGTTTCTAGGAACTTACCGTTTGTTGGGGTTTCCTCCTCTCTCAGTCCTTCGCCACGAATAACGGCCTCTTCAGAGCCCGTTCAACCACTCCTGAGAAAAAACTCAGCGATCCTGCCTCGTTAGCCCTACAAAAAAACGATACAGCTTGTATCCATTGAGATGTGGCCTCTCGCCTACATCACCATTGGAACTGCATGGTGAAATCCTAATTTTTTGCAATGAGATTCCAGAAAATTCCAATAAACTTGTTTTCATTCGATGGGTTATGAATCTTGGTCCATTGAACATTCTTTCACTCTTATGGATATGCCGTTTGGTACAACCTTTGCTTCCCCTTAGTTAGTACCAAACGGAGACAAAAGACAATGGAACTCATGCTTACCATTTGCGTGACCGGTCTAGAGCTATTTGGAAATAGGTTTTTCATATGGAAAGGCCATCATCAATAATTCCCCAATGAAGACAGGCCCTTCAAAAAACAATAGCGCGGTCACGATGGTGAGAAAAGCTAATTCTATTGGTTCATGGCACAAAGCCAACAGAAGTTGGCTTTGAACACCAAGTGAAACGAGAAGAGATCAAAAAGAGGAGAACATGCTTATGTCAAAAACCATGCTCATTATTGAAGACGATGTAGTCACCCGCGATTTGCTTCGATTGGTTTTTGAATACGATGGGTTCACCTGCATGGAAGCAGAGAACGGCGCGATGGGATTGGCTATGCTGGAATCTCAGGCCTTTGACATGATTGTATTAGACCATGCGATGCCTGTGATGACCGGATTAGAATTTCTTGATCACGTGCAACACAAACCCCATCAGTGTAAGGCCCCAATCATTATGATCACAGGGATGCTCAATCCAAACATTCGGGAGAAGGCTACGAAATTAGGAGCCTATGCCATTGTGGAGAAACCCTATGATATAGGTGAACTACGCGCCCTAGTCAGTCAACTATCGGTCACAAGCCCCTCCCTCCCTCAAGAGCCCTCCCTCTTACGGAAATAATGATCGAATAAAATTTTGCGCCTCCCAATTCCCTCTCTTCTCAAAGAAAAAAATGGCGAAAACCGGCCTATTTTCGAAAAAAGTGTTTTAATAAATCTTTTCCCTCGTCCAACAGTTTCTGCAATTCTTGGTCGTCCCCCTTCAATGCTTTTTTAAGACGTTCTGCGACTTTCTTTTGGACCTGATTCCCCAAAGATTGGGTATCCAACCGAAGCACAGGATCCTGTACTGTCCCCCTTACAAGAAATGGGAGCACTAATTGCCCTTTTTGCTTCACGACTTGGGCCATAGGAAACCGCCGAATAATTTTATCTGCAATTGCCTGAGTGACGCCAAGCGTTCCCTGTAGGCTCACCGATTGATCCAAGCCAAGCTTTCCTGCACTCCGTAATGAAAAATTGGGTGCGTAAGCTGTCAGTTCTCGAATGGCTAAACCGCCCTTTTCTAATTCTGTCTTTGCATCAATCAGTGAAAACGACGTTGTGCCGGTGGATTCTCCGAGCACACCTGACATTTGCAATGCTTCTTCTATAACCCTCAGAAAATCAAACCCGATGACTTCCCCATTTCGAAGGGTAAGGGAAATTGGACCGTCGATCTCAAGAACTTTTGAAGATGAAACAATACCGTTCACCTTCCAATTCAGTTCTCCTACTCCGTTTATGCTGAGCGAAGAGGGTCGGACCACCCTCACAAGTGGCTCAACTAAAAATTTATTAAACGTGCCCTGCGTAGAGAAGGTAAAAGGAGAACGTGTCCTATCTAGCACTCCTTTGGCCATCAACGTTCCTTCAAAAGCCTTGGCCGTGAAGGATTGAAGATTGAGTTTGTCTCCCTGAATTTGGGATTTAAATCGAATCTGTTCTAATGAAAATGGTTGTCGACCAGGAAGATATACAGGGAGATCCTGTGAAAAAATCCTTGGAGCATCGGCAAACAGAGAAATTTGAGAAGGCGTGCCTTTCCCGGACACATGGATAGTGGAATTACCCAAGTGAAGATTCGCGCGAAGAGGGTCAATGCTCAATTCTGATGGGAAAGGCTCCTGTTCCTTGGGAAAAATGGAAGCAACAAGGTGTGCTTGCAATTGGGATAATCTTACAGGTTTTTCCAAACCAAACTCGATTGGCACATCATCTGTTGAGGCTTCGGGAACTTGTACATCCAAGGTTAATTGTCCCTTCATTAGTTCCCCCTGTGCCATCAACGCCACCTGTCCGACCTGCCCCCTTATATCTAGTTCCGGAATATCCAAGTTGGCTTCAATGGGCCCCAATCGTCCATTAACATCAAAAGGTATCTGATAGGGCATCACCATACCTTGCACCCCTATATGCGCCGTTTCCCCAATTGCCACCGATTGGGTATTCAATTCCAAACCATGAATTTGATAGGCCTGGGAAGGCTGATGAGTACGATCTTCATAGTCCAGAGTTCCTCCAACCATCGTAAACTTCTCTACAGCCAAAACACCCAACAAGGGAGAAACAGAGTCTTTGGATTGAACATTGTCACTCGGAGCGGTGTCAGGAGAGGGGATTTTCCCAATCGTCGAGATATTGAGTTCGCCTGCTGTCGATCGAATAACCTGCAGGACAGGATCCTTAACCAGAACACTTTCCACTTGAATCTGCCGTTGCAAAAGAGGCTTCCACTGGACAGCCACCTGTACGGATGGAACTCTCAGGAATGGTTTTGAGCTGAAGGCGAGATCATCTGCAATGACCACCTCTTGTAACTGAATCCCTAATTTCGGGAAAAGGGTCAGCTGAACATTTTCAACTTCAACATTTCGATGAAGCATCTGCTGGAGAATTGGTAGATAGTGGTCCCGGTACCGATTGAGATCAAGCAGAAAGGGCAGCGAAAGAACAATAAAGACCAAGAGCACTAAGACAACGGCAATGACTACCATGATTTTTCTCATGACAATGGATTCCTACTTTGGGAAGCCAGGGGATTCGCTATTCTAGCATGCTGAGATCCTATTGGAGGAACCGCTCGCACCACATATCGACACGGCCTTCCCTATCAGGTATCTTTTCCTTCTTGATTTTTATCTGGAAAATTCCATCATGACCGCTCCAATCGACTTTCCTTCCCACTTACCCATTCACCATGTGGTGTTAGTCGACGCGTCTGGCTTCATCTTTCGCGCCTTCCATGCCATTAATATTCTCACGCGCCCTGATGGAACCCCGGTGAATGCCGTCTATGGCTTTATCACGATGCTCATGAAGTTGCTGGATGATATGCAGCCCGATCACATCGCCATCATTTTTGATTCCGCCCGAAAAACCTTTCGTAATGACCTAGACCCGTCATATAAGGCCAATCGCACTGAGCCTCCAGACGAATTAGTGCCTCAATTTGCGTTGGTGCGAGAAGCAACCAGTGCGTTTAACTTCGATTGTATCGAGTTGCAGGGTTTTGAGGCCGACGACCTCATCGCAACCTATACCAAGGAGGCGATCAATGAGGGAGCCGAAGTCACCATTGTGTCCTCAGATAAAGATCTGATGCAGCTGGTTTCGGATCGAGTCACGATGTTCGATTCTTTCAAAAACAAACGGATCGGCCCCGACCAGGTTCATGAAAAATTTGGCGTCTATCCTGAAAAGGTCGTGGACGTGCAATCCTTGGCAGGCGATTCGAGCGACAATGTGCCCGGGGTCCCAGGCATCGGCATCAAAACCGCCGCGCAATTGATTCAAGAATTTGGGGATTTGGATACGCTTCTTGCCCGGGCCTCGGAAATTAAGCAAAACAAGCGACGGGAAAATCTTATTGAATATGCCGATAAGGCCCGCCTTTCGCGGGAACTCGTTCGATTGCGAGATGATGTCCCCCTGACTATTCCTCTGAGCGAACTTGGACGACGCCAACCAGACCTGGTTCATTTAGAACAATTCCTTAAAGACCAGGGATTTAAAACGATCCTGGCTCGTCTTCAAAGCCGGGCACCAAAAGATCCATCTTCCGCATCACCCAAGCCACAAGCTCCCCATTCCTCTCCTTCAACCAATTCAGAAAAGACGAATCCTTCTACCCCTGAAGCCATCTCTCAAACACATTACGAATTGGTGCAAACAGTAGAAGCCTTGCAATCCTGGATCGATAACGCACTTCAACAAGGACTGGTGGCCGTTGATACGGAAACCACCTCGCTAGATCAAACACGGGCCGAATTAGTCGGTATATCGCTTTGTCTTCAACAAGGAAACGCCTGTTACATCCCCGTCGGGCATGTGGCACCTGGGGCTACAACTTCTATGGACCTATTGGAACAGACTCAGCCGGAATCGGAAAGACCTCGGCAAATTCCCCTACATACCGTGCTCGATACGCTCCGACCTCTTCTCACCAACCCAAGCGTTCTGAAGGTCGGCCACAATATTAAATACGACATGGTGGTCTTGGCTCGCTATGGACTCCCGATTTCGCCGGTAGATGACACTATGCTCCTTTCCTATGTGTTAGAAGGCGGAAAGCATGGGCATGGCATGGACGACCTCGCTAATCTATACCTGGGACATACCACGATCAAATATAAGGAGGTCACCGGCACAGGCAAGTCCCAAATCACCTTTGACCAGGTTCCATTAGAAAAAGCCCTGGATTACGCAGCAGAAGATGCGGACATCACTTTTCGCCTGCATCAATCTCTTAAACCACGTCTTCTTGAGGAACATCTGACCACCGCGTATGAAACACTCGAACGTCCTTTAATCCCCGTGTTGGCCTCGATGGAACAAAAAGGCATCAAGGTCGACATGGCCCAACTCAAGAAGGTTTCC
>CP070628.1:668706-671998 GCA_020355985.1 Nitrospirota bacterium
CCGCAAGTCAAATATCCCAGGATAATCTGGATAGGGTTAGGAGGGAATACGCAAGCCTTGCATGATTTGGTCTTTGAGATTGACGCGGAGTTGGAAGCCCTAGGCTTTCCTCCTGAAGAGAAGTCCTATCATCCACATCTGACCTTAGCCCGTATTAAACGGGAGAATGCCAAAGTAGGGTCGGTGCTCAGACAAACAGGGGCTTTGGAAAGCGAGCAGCATCTGGGTACATTAAATGTGAACGGGTTTACGCTCTTTCAAAGTGATCTAGATTCTTCAGGAGCCAAATATACCTCGCTCTGGACAGTGCCGTTTTCTGAAAAACTCTCAGGATCTTAAACTCAGATAGAAGAAAGGCATTTATTTGTATAGGTACGTCCGGTAAGATAGCTACACCTATTTCTCATAGATATTGAACCAAAGGAATGCCCATGGCCGATCGCACCTCCTCACAAAAAGAGACAGCAAAAGACGGAAAAAAACAAGCTCTGGATTTGGCTCTGACCCAAATTGAAAAGCAATTTGGCAAAGGTGCCATCATGAAATTAGGCGGTGCCGAGATTCCAGCTGATATTCCGGCGATTTCTACCGGTTCGTTGACCCTCGATATGGCCTTAGGGATCGGGGGGTTGCCGAGAGGCCGGGTCATTGAAATATATGGACCTGAATCCTCCGGAAAGACCACCTTATGTTTACATGCCATTGCGGAAGCTCAAAAAGCTGGCGGGGCTGCCGCCTTTATCGATGCCGAACATGCCTTGGATATTTCCTACGCCAAGAAACTTGGCGTACAAACTGATGACCTGCTGATCGCCCAGCCTGACACCGGTGAGCAAGCGTTAGAGATTGCCGAAACCCTCGTTCGCAGTGGAGCGTTAGATATTATTGTAGTGGACTCTGTGGCGGCGCTGGTACCTCGGGCCGAAATTGAAGGGGAGATGGGGGATTCCCATATGGGTTTGCAGGCCAGGCTGATGTCCCAAGCCCTACGGAAATTGACAGGTGCTATCTCTAAGTCCCAAGCCTCCTTGATCTTTATTAACCAGATTCGGATGAAAATTGGTGTGATGTTTGGCAATCCGGAAACCACGACAGGTGGTAATGCCTTAAAATTTTACTCCTCTGTCCGTTTAGATATTCGCCGTATCGAATCGATTAAAGAAGGGCAGGACGTGATGGGCAGCCGGGTGCGTGTCAAAGTGGTGAAAAATAAAATGGCTCCGCCCTTCAAACAGGCCGAATTCGATGTCATGTTTGCTGAAGGGATTTCCAAAGTAGGTGAACTTGTGGATCTTGGAGTTGACCGTCGAATTATTGATAAGGCAGGGGCCTGGTATTCCTATAAGGAAGAACGATTGGGCCAAGGACGGGAAGCCGTGAAAACCTTTCTGAAAAATAATCCGGATGTGGCTGATACTATTCGTACACAAATTCGACAAAGTTTTGGCCTAGTGGCGAATCCTGAAGATACTAAAACATCAACCGCGTCTCGTACGGAGTCAAAAAAAACTGCTGGCGCAAAATCTTGACGGAGACCATTTGAGTTTTCCCTCAATCATTAATTGAATGGTTCTTCCATGATTGCGACTTCTCTTGAGCTACGTCAGGCCTTTCTCGACTATTTTGTAAGTCGAGGGCATACGGCGGTGCCCAGTGCACCGCTCATTCCGCAAGCGGATCCTACGCTCCTTTTCACCAACGCAGGGATGAATCAATTCAAGCGAATTTTCCTAGGCGAAGACTCTCCTCCCTATGCTCGAGCCGTCTCGATTCAAAAATGCATGAGGGCCGGAGGCAAACATAATGATTTGGAAAATGTGGGCTTTACACGGCGCCATCATACATTTTTTGAAATGTTGGGAAATTTTTCCTTTGGGGATTATTTTAAAAAAGAGGCGATTGCGTTTGGTTGGGAATTTCTCACCAAGGTTGCGCAGCTACCTGCTGATCGCTTGTGGGTCACGGTCTTTCGGGATGATCAGGAAGCCTATGATATTTGGCATAAAGACATGGGAGTGTCCGAGAACAAACTGGCTCGGCTTGATGAGAAAGATAATTTTTGGCAGATGGGTGACACCGGACCATGCGGACCCTGTTCGGAAATTCTCATTGACCAGGGTGAAGAATTTGGTTGTGCACGCACGACGTGCGCAGTAGGCTGCGATTGCGACAGATATTTAGAAATTTGGAATTTGGTCTTCATGCAGTTTGATCGGGATTCGTCCGGCACCTTGAATCCACTTCCCAAGCCTAGCATTGATACAGGCATGGGTTTGGAGCGTCTTGCTGCTGTGACTCAAGGTGTGTCTTCCAATTATGACAGTGATGTCTTTCGACCGCTTTTAGAAGGTATTGCGAAGGACACGGGCCATGAATATGGGAAAGCGACAAATTCGGATCGATCAATGCGAGTGATTGCTGATCATGTCCGGGCGATGACCTTTCTCATTACGGATGGCGTCTTACCCTCTAATGAAGGTCGAGGCTATGTTCTGCGGCGAATCATGCGAAGAGCCGCACGGCATGGGCGAATGCTTGGGATGGAACGAGAGTTTCTCTATTCGTTAGTGCCGACATTGGTGACGCAAATGGGAGCGACCTATCCGGAGCTTCGCCAGATGGCGGACACAGTGTCAGAAGTCGTGCAAGGGGAGGAGGGGCGGTTTATCGGCACATTGGAGCAGGCTTCACCTCTTCTCAATCAAATCTTGCAGGAAACCAAACAACAGGGGAAAATGCTGGTTCCCGGGGATGCGGTGTTTAAACTCTACGATACTTATGGCTTCCCCGTGGATTTGGTGGAAGATGCGGCCAAGGAAGACGGCCTGGCGTTAGATCATCAAGGATATCAGCGGGCATTAGAGGAACAGCGGGAGCGGGCCAGGAAGACCGCCAAGTTTACATCAACTGCGTCACGAACAGATGTGGTGAAAGCTCTCGAACAGTTTCCCGTCACTCAGTTTCTTGGCTATGTCCAACAACAATCTCAAGGCACGTTATTAGCTATGGTCAAAGCAGAGCGCCTGGTTTCCGAGTCTCAGCAAGGAGAGGAAGTAGAATTTCTTCTGGACATCACACCATTTTATCCAGAAGGGGGTGGGCAGGTTGGTGATCATGGAACGTTTGTCGGGCCCTCATCCAGAATAAGTATTAACGACACGACAAAATTGGCGAAAGGGTGGTTTCTTCATAAGGGTCAGGTGAGCGAGGGGAGCGTTCGGACCGGTGATCACATTACTGCCATGGTGAATAAAGGGTTGCGGGCCGATGCCGCCCGCAATCATACGGCTAC
>CP070628.1:672098-675196 GCA_020355985.1 Nitrospirota bacterium
CCAGCCAATAGAAAAAACGTAAGATCCACATTCGCAGAATCGTTCGGAGTGGACCTTGCTGTTCCCACCGTCGAAAGGAGGTAACAACAGTTTCTCGCAACGCAACGATGGCTCCCTGTCGTTTCAGCCGTCGACTGAATTCAATGTCTTCCATTAGAGGCATGTCTGCAAAGCCCCCCATGGATTCAAACACCGAACGCCGGACAAACATGGCTTGATCACCTGTGCAGATCCCCGATAACCGTGAACGGTGATTCATCATACGGCTGACCAGCCATGCATAGCCGCGATCACGAGGAAACCTCACATCAAACCGGCCTCCGACGCCATGAGGATTTGCTAGGGACCGTTCAATAATATTTTTGGCATTATGTGGTAACTGCGTATCGGCATGCAAAAAGAGGAGTATGTCGGCTGAGGCTTGTGCAGCTCCAGCATTCATTTGCGTTGCCCGTCCTTTCGGACCGGAGATGATTCGGTAATAAGGGTGCCCAAACGATTTCAAATGCGTTTTAGCAACTTTTACAGAGCGATCTTGGCTGTTCCCATCCACAAGAATGACTTCTTCAAACCCCAATGGCAGAAGCTCGTTAACCAGAGAGGGTAGCGCATCCTGTTCATTCAAGACAGGAATAATGACGGCAATAGTCATTCAGGAGAGACCCAGGCAGGAAGGGGAAGGGTGAAGATTCGCTAGGAGTCGGCCGGTTTTTTTGGTGTTTGAAACATGAAAAAGACGACCATTCCGACGGTACCCCAGTATATGGCATATTTATGCCAAAATAAGACTTCTCCGAAATGCATGAACGCCATCGCGCAGAGCATTGACAGTCCAATTACCGCATACCGAATCGTTGGAGTATCCACTGAGGAATAGGCCCACAGGGCCATCCCTGAAAAATAAATAATCATGGGGAAAATGCTGATTTCCGCACCGGTATTCACCGAAAGAAATACCTGCAAAAATCCAATGAATACCATGGCTGACCCTACCATCTTCATGGCCACCCGCATTTGACGATTTTCCTGTTCTTCCACTTCCTCCTCACGAACGGGTGGAGGAGAAGGGGGTTTGGAAACAACTGGATCTTCGGACGGTGGTTGTTCGGTTTCAGCGCTCATGATTACCACTTAAAATGTTTGCTCAAGGTGAGGCCTTGCTGGTAATAAGACGATCCTATCGAGGATCCATACAGTTGGGTGGGAATGTCCTGCATTTTCTCATACATGACTTTGAAAAATGTTTGCCCATCATGAATCAAAAACGGCACGTCATGTGGACGGACTTCTAACACAACTTGAGTCCCATTTTTAGGAGACGTCCCAGCGCCAAAGCCCGGGTCAAAGAATCCGGCGTAATGCGTTCGCAACTCGCCACATGCTGCTTCATACGCTACCATCTCCGTCGCATAACCTGCTGGGACTTTGATTCGTTCTTTTGACGCAAGAATATAAAATTCCTGTGGTTCTAGGATGAGGGAATCATTGGTGCCCCGATAAATGGGTTCCCAGAAATCAAGAGCCGGGTGATGGCCGATCTTGGAGAGATCGATGACGTGGCTATTCTTTTTGGCCCGATAGCCAATTACTGGATTTTGGGCTGAATCGCCTTGAAGATCAATTCTTAAAAATAGTCCATTGTCTACTCGAATTTCTTTTGAAGATAACGGCGCGTTGCCGACAGGGGGATCATCATTGTGATAGAGCAATTTTTCTTCTTTATGAAGCGTTTTAAGTGGCCCGTCAGAAACTGTGGAACGACCCGCGACCAATCGGAGTTGATTTAAGGCTAATCCTGTTTGAACACGAACGGTAAAAGAGAGCGGCACAATTTCCAGGTATAAGGGACCATGGTAGCCAGGCCGCACCTCATCAAATCCAACATTCAAGTCGGTAATCATTCGCGTGAAGATATCCAGGCGTCCTGTCGAACTTTTGGGGTTGGCCCGCCCTCGAATGTTCTTGGGGAGTTTTAGCCCTTCTAACAACGGCACAAGATACACATGGCCTTTTTCCAGGATCGCCCCTTCGGTCAAATCCATGTCATACATCACCAAGTCGGATTTATAAAGATCCAACACATTCAAACGTTCGGTGATTTCCGATCTTTCGGGATGAAAGCTGCTTAAGAGGCGGTAGGCTTTGGTTCCTAATCGTAAATCCAAACTTGCGGGTTGAATCTGCCCATCCTCAATAGGAGGGTCCGCAGAAATAGCTCCATCGAGAATGAGTTTTTTGAGTTCGGAATCAGGCAGGATTCCATGCTTGCGGGGGCCCGGCATTACAAGTCTTCCATGGCTCCAGCACTGCACATGTCATGGGTCACCGAAGGATTGACCATCGGCAGTTCTCGGTGGTCAGTCGTTTCTGGTTGGGGATAATGATACGTTTTATTTTCAAAATTTTTGAGTACCGCGCCCTTTTCATCCAAATTCAACAGATATTCATTGGGCAATAACGGGATCTTGCCCCCACCACCTGGCGCATCGATCACAAAATGCGGAACCGCCATGCCACTCGTGTGCCCTTGGAGGGCTTGCACGATCTTCATGCCGGTTTCCACCGTCGTACGGAAATGATTCGTTCCCTTGGTCAAATCAGCCATGTACAAGTAATAGGGTTTGATGCGAGCAAGGAGTAATTGATGCATGAGGCGCTTCATGATTTCTGGGTCATCGTTGACCCCTTTTAACAACACCGTTTGTGCTCCTAATGGAATCCCCGCATTCGCTAAACGCCCGCAGGCATTCTTGACTTCCGGGGTCAACTCATCCGGATGGTTAAAATGCAAATTCATATAAATGGGATGATAGCGTTTAACGATTTCACACAATTCCGCCGTAATACGTTGCGGAAGCGTCCCAGGCACCCGTGTCCCAAATCGAATCAATTCCAAATGAGGGATGGACCGAAGCGCCTTGAGAATTCGTTCAATTAAATTATCGGGTAACAGCAACGGATCGCCACCAGATAAAATGACATCTCGTACTTCGGTATGCTCCCTTAGATAGGACACAGCCTGTTCTAACTCACCCTTCTTCAGAAACCCGGGCTTTCCAACCAATCGTTTGCGTGTACAAAATCGGCAATAAATCGGG
>CP070628.1:675296-682186 GCA_020355985.1 Nitrospirota bacterium
GATCTGCCCAACATTCATCCGAGAAGGCACGCCCAAAGGATTTAATACAATTTGCACCGGAGTGCCATCCGGAAGGTACGGCATATCCTCTTCAGCCATTATTCGAGACACGACACCTTTATTCCCATGACGCCCGGCCATCTTATCGCCAACGGCTATTTTCCGCTTAATGGCCAAATAAACTTTGACGAGCTTGATCACTCCAGGCGGCAATTCATCCCCCCGTCGAAGCCGCCCAACCTTTTCATCATATGCCGTTTGCAAAATTTCAATTTGATCTTTGGCTTCGCGCTCAATTTCATCAAGTTTTTTCTGCTTATCAGCATCAGCCAAAATGACTCGACGCGCATCATCATCAGTCAATTTTCGGAGCACATCTGCTGTAATCCGCCCCTTTTTCTTGAGAATGACTTCTCCGCTATCGGGATCCATCAAATCACGTCCAACAAATTGCCCCAACAATAATTTTCGGATCTTCCGATTCCGCTCTTCCTCGATAATTCGAAGCTCTTCTTGATAATCTCTCTCCACTTTGACACGATCATCAGTTTCGATGGTCCGAGATCGCTCATCTTTATCTACGCCTTTGCGTGAAAATATTTTCACATCAACGACAATCCCCTCAATGCCAGGCGGGACTTGCAATGATGTATCCTTCACATCACCCGCTTTTTCTCCAAAAATAGCTCGAAGAAGCTTCTCTTCAGGCGTGAGTTGCGTTTCTCCCTTTGGAGTGACCTTCCCAACTAAAATATCGCCCGGCTTCACCTCCGCACCAATACGAACAATGCCACTTTCATCTAAATTCCTGAGAGCCTCTTCGCCAAGATTCGGAATATCGCGGGTAATCTCTTCTTTTCCTAGCTTGGTGTCTCGCGCCTCAACTTCAAATTCTTCTATATGAATAGATGTAAATGTATCATCTTTCACCATTTTTTCACTGAGCAGTATGGCATCCTCATAGTTGTAGCCGCCCCATGGCATAAAGGCCACCAACACATTTTTGCCCAAGGCTAACTCCCCTCGATCCATCGACGGCCCATCAGCTAACACCTGCCCTTCTTTCACGGGTTGACCTACACGCACAATTGGAGTTTGAGTTATACAGGTGTTTTGATTGGTCCGCTGAAATTTCACTAAATCATATGTGTCCAGAATCCGAGCATTTTTTTTCTTTTCGTCTTTTCCCTTACTACCGGCTCTAACAACAATTCTTCGAGCATCCACAGATTCCACAATTCCATCTCGTTGCGCAATTGCCAAATACCCAGAGTCTCTTGCCACCACAGATTCCATTCCCGTTCCCACAAGCGGGGAGTCACTCTTGATCGTTGGAACAGCTTGCCTTTGCATATTGGAACCCATGAGCGCTCGGTTAGCATCATCATGCTCTAAAAATGGAATGAGGGCAGTCGCTACACTCACAACCTGCTTAGGCGAAACATCTAAATAATCCACCACATCAGGAGTAGTAGTCACAAACTCTCCAGCTTCTCGGGCCGTAATCGTCTCTGAAGTGAGCAATCCATCCTTATTCATAGCTGAGTTGGCTTGAGCAATGACCACCCGATCCCCATCCAAAGGAGAGAGAAACTCGACTTCACCAGAAACACGCCCTTTCTTCACCTTCCTGAATGGAGCTTCAATAAACCCAAATTCGTTGATACGTGCATAGGTAGCCAGCGAGGTAATTAACCCAATATTCGGACCTTCTGGCGTTTCAATTGGGCAAATTCGGCTATAGTGCGAGGGGTGCACATCTCTTACCTCAAAACCTGCGCGCTCACGAGTCAACCCTCCAGGACCCAATGCAGAAAGGCGCCGCTTATGAGTAATTTCGGCCAAGGGATTCGTCTGGTCCATGAATTGGGACAACTGACTTCCTGCAAAGAACTCCTTAATTGCCGCAACAATGGGCTTGGCATTAATGAGATCGTGCGGCAATACGGTTTCCATATCCAGAAGATTCATGCGCTCCTTAATACTCCGCTCCATTCTCGCCAATCCAATGCGAATTTGATTCTCTAGGAGTTCTCCAACAGAACGAACGCGACGATTTCCTAAATGGTCAATATCATCCACTTCGCCCTTCCCGGCCTTGAGATCAACCAAGCATCGAACCACCTCAACAATATCTTGAGCCGACAAGGTTCGCTGCTCCAATGACAAATCTAGGTTAAAGCGCTTATTCATTTTCAAACGACCAACTGGTGACAAATCATACCGTTTAGGATTCAAAAACAGGTTTTCAAACAAGAGCTTTGCTGACTCGATTGAAGGCATCTCTCCTGGACGAAGCCGCTTGTAAATTTCAACCCAAGCCTCTTCCTTGGAATTCGTTCGCTCGGCTTCTATAGTATCCAAAATAACAGGGCTCGTCGTTGGACTATCTAAATAGATGACCTTGAAACTATCAACACGCCCCCCCAGAACCGCCTCTAACACAGGGGAGGTGAGTCGCTGGTTTTTCTCTAAGAGCACTTCCTGGCTTTCCAGGTCAACGAGCTCCGTCAACACGGCCCGGCCCACCAAATCTTCAGATTTAATAGGAACTTCCTTAATACCAGCCGAACGCACTCGACCCATAAGAGTCTTATTCAACTTCACCCCTTCTTTGGCCAGCAACTCCCCTGAGCTCTTATCCACAATGTCAGCAGGGGTACGCAAACCAGTATGAATCGCAGGATCCAGCTTGCGGAGCAACACCCCTTTGCTCACCCGGATTTCCTCAACAGGATAATACATTTTCAACAGGTCATCAGTACTGAACCCAAACCCTTTCAGCAAAATAGTAGCAGGCATTTTTCGGCGACGATCGATACGGACATACAAAATATCCTTGGCATCATATTCAAAATCTAGCCATGACCCTCGATATGGGATAATCCTGCCGGAAAACAAGACTTTTCCGCTGGAATGCGTACGCCCTTTATCATGTCCAAACGAGGGACCCGGAGAACGATGCAACTGACTAACAGCTACCCGCTCTGTCCCATTGACAATAAAAGTGCCTCGATCAGTCATTAAGGGCAATTCCCCCACATAGACTTCCTGCTCCCTCACGTCCAATACACGATTTTTAACTGCCTTATCCTGCTGATCAAATACGACCAACCGGACACGCAACTTTAATGGAGCCGCGAAGGTCATTCCCTGCTCAATACATTCTCGAACGTCGTATTTCGGGGTTCCCAATGAATAGCTTGAAAATTCCAGAATGGCCGAATTATTGTAATCCATTATGGGAAAAACACTTTTAAGCGCGGCGTGCAACCCCTTTTCATCACGACGATCAGGCAACGTCTCCGCCTGCAAGAACTCCTCATACGAACGACGCTGGACCTCAACTAAATCCGGAATCACAATATGCGTGCGAATCTTCGAAAAACTATGTCGATGAACACTGCCTTCAAAGGCTGATTGTGCCATTCACATCTCCTTATGGATTAACGGCTATCCGAGTCTCAACTATCCTCGAAACTCTCCGGCGCGAGAGAACTACTTCACTTCGACGGTTGCACCTACAGCTTCAAGCTTCTTCTGAATCTCAGCAGCTTCCTCTTTAGACGCACCCTCTTTGACAGCCTTAGGCACACCCTCCACTAAGTCCTTGGCTTCCTTTAATCCTAAACCAGTAATTTCACGGACCACCTTAATGGCTTGAATCTTTTTGTCAGCTGGCGCTCCGGTCAATACAACATCAAACTCGGTTTTTTCTTCCGCTGCAGGCGCAGCCGCACCCGGAGCCGCCGCCGCGACCCCAACTGGAGCCGCCGCCGTCACACCAAACCGGTCCTCCAAACCTTTCACCAGATCAGATAACTCAAGCACGCTCAGACCCTCTATGGCCTTAATGAAATCTTCCTTCGACATTTTTGCTTCCGTAGCACTCATCTCTCCCTCTCCTTTCTGCGTTTTGTTTTCTTGTATGGCGGCCAACACCCCAACAATACTTCTGACGATTTGACCCAAAGCTCCCACAAAACCCCGAATAGGGCCCTGGAAAGCTGACAACAACATGGCTAGCAATTCCGGCTTCGATGGCAAATCTGCCACTGACGATAGGCGTGCAGGACCTAGCTCCTCCCCATCAAGCACCGCACCCTTGATCTGTAAATTTTTTTCACATTTTTCCGCTTTAATAAAATCCCGCACTACCTTTGCCGGCAACACTGGGTCATCATACCCAATGACCAAGACCGACTGGCCCTTAAACAGGGGCTGCAAAGGAAGCAACGGCGTATCACCGAGAGCCCGCACTGCCAACGTATTCTTCACCACATGCATATGCGCTTGCGCCTGACGAAGCTTTTTCCGCAAGTCATTAACCTGATTCACAGGCATCCCCGCACATTCAGTCACAATGGCTATTCGTGCACGAGCAAACCGATCGTGCAAGGTAGACACCACTTCTGTTTTATCAGTTTTTTTCATACCCCAACTCACTCAGTTTAAAAGTTCATCCAACTTGCTTGGCAAGCCCAACACTATCTATACGAATCCCTGGCCCCATCGTGCTTGACAACGTGGCACTTTTCACATACTTCCCCTTACTGGAAGACGGCTTGGCCTTCAAAATGGAATCGAATACTGCTCGGGCATTGTCTGTAATATGCTGGCTCTGGAACGAAACCTTGCCAACAGGCACATGCACATTCCCGGCCTTGTCAACCTTGTATTCTACTCGACCCTTCCGGATCTCTTGAATGGCTTTACCCACTTCGAACGTCACGGTTCCCGTCTTCGGGTTGGGCATCAACCCTCGAGGCCCGAGAACTTTTCCCATTTTTCCAACGGAACCCATCATATCAGGGGTGGCAATCATTGAATCAAAATCTAGCCACCCGCCTTGAATTTTCTGCAAAAGGTCATCACTCCCGACAAAGTCAGCACCTGCCTCCCTCGCCTCCTGTTCCTTCTCACCCTTGGCAACCACCAAGATACGAATCTTTTTCCCAGTGCCGTGAGGAAGAACCGTGGTTCCACGCACCATTTGATCAGCCCGCTTCGGATCTACGCCCAACGACAGAGCGATTTCAACCGCTTCATCGAATTTGGCGAATGCCGCCTCCTTAACCAAGACGCTTGCCTCCTCTAACGAATACTCCGGCTTCAATACTTTCGCCAATGCTTCTTTAAATTTTTTCCCCACGGTACATACCCTCTTAATTAAAGCCCTAGAAAAAATTACCCTTCAACCGTAATACCCATACTCCGTGCAGTTCCAGCAATTACATGCATAGCTGCAGGAATGTCGCTGGCATTCAAATCTTCAGCTTTCAACTTGGCTATCTCTTCTAATTGTACTCGGGTTATCTTCCCCACTTTATTTTTATGCGGGATTCCAGAACCCTTGATTATACCTGCTGCCTTTTTCAGGAGATCCGATGCCGGCGGCGTCTTCATAATAAAACTAAAACTTCGGTCTTTATATACCGAAATCACAACCGGAATTATGCTGCCCTCCTGTTTCTGCGTCTTAGCGTTAAACTGCTTACAAAACTCCATAATATTCACCCCATGCTGCCCTAATGATGGACCAACAGGGGGAGCAGGGTTCGCTTTACCCGCAGGAATCTGTAATTTGATTTGACTGGTTACTTCTTTGGCCATACATTCACCTACCTTAAAATTCTATTACGCTTACATAATTTCCATGCAACGATTGAAGAAACCGAACCCTCAACCCACCCTATGTTCGCTCAACTTGTGAAAACGCCAACTCCACTGGAGTCGATCGCCCAAATATACTCACCAAGGCTTTCACCCTCGCATGATCTTGATCCACCTCATCAACTAACCCATTAAAACCTAAAAACGGACCATCAACAATCCGCACGTTGTCTCCCTTGGAAAAGCTAGCCAATTCCCTTGGAGCAGACACTCCGGACTCAAGTTGCTTTAAGAGGGTCGACACTTCCTCAGGATCTAGGGGAATTGGTCGCACTCCACCCCCCACAAAACCAGTCACCTTTGGGGTCTCCTTGATCATCGCCACCATCTCATCGCTGATCGGCCCATTGGCTTCCAGGAGGACATAGCCCGGGAAAAATTTCCTCTTTGAAGCTCGACGCTTTCCCTCTTTAAATTCTACGATATCTTCCGTAGGAACAAGCACCTGCTCCACTGCTTCACCCAAACCCAATTGATTTGCCCGCTCAACAATACCCGTTCGAACTCGACCTTCGAATCCAGCATAGGTGTGTATGACATACCAATGGCTCGACATGAATCCCTTTCTTCTTCGTTAGACAATCCTGCTGATTAACCACACCAAAAATGAATCCACTACCGACAAATATATGGACATAATGAGGCAAAACAGCAATACGACGGTCGTCGAACCAATCGTTTCGGTTTTAGTGGGATATGAAATCTTCTTCAGTTCGCCTCGAACATCTGACAAAAACTCTGTTATGGAAGACCAGACTTTCTTAAACACTCATTATCCTTTGCAATTCACTTAACGTTTCTTCACTCTCTCCCACAAGCCCTTCCCCCAGAAACTACTTTGGCAGGGGCACCAGGATTTGAACCCGGACTTTCGGTTTTGGAGACCGACGTGCTAGCCATTGACACTATGCCCCTTCAGTAACACATGCCATGCAGCCCTTGGGGCTACCCCAGCTTACTTTACCTCTTTATGCGGGGCATGTTTCCGACAAAACCGACAATATTTTTTCATTTCCAATCGATCAGGATCGTTTTTTTTGTTTTTCATCGTTGAATAATTTCGTCGTTTGCAATCTCCGCAAGCTAGAGAAATAATTACTCGCATAGCTACACCTCTATCTCCTTATTCCACAATTTCAGTCACCACCCCGGCACCAACAGTCCGCCCCCCTTCCCGGACCGCAAACCGCACCCCCTGCTCCATCGCAATCGGCGCA
>CP070628.1:682286-692988 GCA_020355985.1 Nitrospirota bacterium
ATAGTTTTTTTTTAAAAAATAGGGATTTAATTGGTGCCTGTGAGAGGAAAAATCTATAGTTGGATATTAGTCCCCAAGAAGACTAAGGAAGGAACTTTAGCGGAGTTAAACGCGGATTTGCACTACTTCTGTTAAGAATTACGGCTATTTCTTAAATAAAATTACATTTTATTCATTCCTTGACCATGTTAGATAAATTATATTCAAAAGGTTTTTCATGAGCATCCGTTTGTGGCGCCGCAGTTATCGCACTTGAGGCACATGCCGTTGCGGACCATCTTAAATTGCTTGCATTCCGGGCAGGGATCGCCTTCATATCCTTTTTGCCGGGCTTCCTGTACTTCAGTGATGGTGACCGTTTCGCGTTGCATTTCTACCTTTCTGGCGACTCGACCCTGTTCACCGTTTTTTCCCTTACCATTCTCTGAAGATCGGCGAGAGGGAAAGACTTCAGAACTGATGGAGGTTGAACTCAAGGAACGAGGATCGACCAAGTCTTCGCCATCTTCTTCCTCGGTGTCGGTTTGTTTCTTGAGCGCATCGACACGAAGGTCTTCCGGGGCCACTTGTTCCAAGTCGTGCCTTCCGAGATAGGTGATGGCCATTTCACGGAAAATATAATCGATAATCGACGTGGACATTTTAATACGGTTGTTGAGCTTCACCGGGCCATTCGGCTCAAAACGCGTAAACAAAAAGGCATCCACGAACTCTTCAAGTGGGACACCATGTTGCAGCCCGAGAGAGATTGCGATAGCAAAACAATTCATGAGGCTGCGGAACGCAGCGCCCTCTTTGTGCATATCCAGGAAAATTTCTCCGAGAGTGCCGTCTTCGTATTCGCCTGTTCGTAAATAAATCTTATGTCCTCCGACGATGGCTTTTTGGGTATAGCCGCCACGGCGTGTTGGGAGAGGGCGACGTTTGGCTAAGTAGCGAACAAGCACGCGGGAGGCCGCTTGCTTCGCAACCGTTTGGACCTGTTCGGCTTGAGAAGAGGTATCGCTCCAGTCGCTCACGCTATTTAGCGGCTGACTGAGTTTGGACCCATCTCGATACAAGGCGACGGCCTTTAGCATGGAGGTCCAGGATGTCATGTAGGCGTCTTTGACAGAGTCCACCGAGGCATCGGCTGGCATGTTGATGGTTTTGCTGATCGCACCACTGATAAAAGGCTGGGCAGCGGCCATCATTCGAATATGGGCTGAAGGAAGAATAAAGCGTTGGCCCAATCGTCCGCATCGGTTGGCACAGTCGAAAATAGAAAGGTGTTCCGGTTTGAGGTGTGGAGCGCCTTCTACGGTCATAGTGCCGCAGCAGAAATCTGTCGCAGCAAGGATTTCTTCTTGTGTAAAGCCAAGATGTTGAAGGATATTCAATTGAGGGTTTTGGATCTGCGCTTCAGAGAGTCCTAATTTTTCCCGGCAAAACTCTTCTCCCAAGGTCCATTTATTGAAGGCGAACTGCATATCAAAGGCCCCATCCAAGGTCGATTCGATTCGTTCGAGAGCGGTTCGATCAAACCCTTTGGCTTGTAAGGTCTCATGGTTAATAAATGGTGCTTGTTTGAGCGTGCGAGTGCCGGTGGCATGAGTAATGATATCTTGAATCTGGGTAGGGCTATAACCTAGATTGCGTAAGGCCGGTGGTAAGCTTTGGTTGATAATTTTAAAATAACCGCCACCAGCTAGTTTCTTAAATTTGACTAATGCAAAGTCGGGCTCAATGCCGGTGGTGTCGCAATCCATAACCAAACCAATCGTACCGGTAGGTGCGATCACCGTCGCTTGGGCATTGCGATACCCATATTTTTCTCCTAGTTCCAATGCACGATCCCACGACTGCTGGGCGGCTTTGAGTAAATCGTCAGGGCATTGATCGGCTTGAATGCTTCTTGTGAGGATGGTGAGCCCTTCATAATCGTCGGACTGGCCGTCGTAAGTGGCCCGTTGATGATTTCGCATCACACGCAGCATAGATTCCGCATTACGGGGATAGGCGTTAAAGGGGCCTAATTCCTTAGCCATTTCCGCTGAGGTGGCGTAGGATTCTCCGGTCATTAAGGCCGTAATAGCGCCGCACCAGGCCAGGGCTTGTGGGTCGTCATAGGGAATTCCCAATTTCATGAGTATTGAGCCAAGGTTGGCGTAGCCAAGTCCAAGGGTACGGAAGGAGAAACTTTTCTCGGCGATGGCTCGACTGGGGAATCCGGCCATGAGTACGCTAATTTCCAGGACGATGGTCCATAATCGGACGCCATGACGGAATCCTTCAATATCAAACTGACCTTCAGGCGTCAGAAAGCGACCGAGATTCAGTGAGGCCAGATTACAGGCCGTATCGTCTAAGAACATGTATTCACTGCAGGGATTGGAGGCGTTGATTCTTCCATCCTGCGGGCAGGTATGCCATTCTTTGATGGTGGTGTCGTATTGAATACCCGGGTCGGCGCAAATCCAAGCTGCCCAGGCAATTCGGTCCCAGAGGTCCTTGGCAGGTATGGTCTTGTAGACAGCTCCGTCAGTACGGCGGGTCAAGGTCCAATCGCCGCCGGACTTAAGGGCCTCAAAAAATTCATTGGGCACACGGATGCTGTTATTGGAGTTTTGCCCTGAGACGGTTTGGTAGGCTTTGCTATCCCAATTGGTATCGTATTCATGAAAGACAAAATGGGTGAAGCCTTCTTGGGCATAGTTGAACATACGTTGAATGTATGGTTCTGGGACAGAGACTTCACGGGCCGCTTGAATGGCCTCTCGTAATGCGGAGTTTTGGCGTGGATTGATTTCGATCTGCGTGTTGCCGTCAGCCTTGGAAAGGTGACAAGCCTGTAAGATTTGGTTGAGATGGCGTGCACAAACTTTTGACCCCGTGACCATAGCAGCCACTTTTTGTTCTTCTACGACTTTCCAATCAATAAATTCTTCGATATCAGGGTGATCGAGGTCTAGGCAGACCATTTTTGCCGCTCGCCTGGTTGTTCCTCCCGATTTAATAGCCCCGGCCGCGCGATCTCCAATTTTAAGAAAAGACATGAGTCCGGAGGATCGTCCGCCCCCGGACAAGGCTTCTCCGGCGGCTCGTAGTTTGGAGAAATTGGTCCCGGTGCCGGAGCCATACTTGAATAGCCTGGCTTCCCGAACCCACAGGTCCATAATTCCGCCTTCGTTAACTAAATCATCAGAGATGGCTTGGATGAAACAGGCATGGACTTGTGGACGTTCATAGGCATTGCGCGCTTGTTTGACGCGGTGGGTATTCGGGTCCACATAGAAATGGCCTTGTGATGGACCGGATAATCCGTAAGCAAAGTGTAGCCCGGTATTAAACCATTGCGGCGAATTAGGCGCGGCCATTTGCCAAGCCAACATGTAACTCAGTTCATCCTCAAAGGCTTGAGCATCTTCGGATGAGTCAAAATAATTGTGGTTTTTGCCCCAATCGGCCCAGCATCCTGCAAGGCGGTGAAAGACTTGTCGGGCATCTCGTTCACCGCCAAGAAGGGGACCCCCCTTTTCGTTGAGAAGTGGTTTGCCTTCTTCGTCATATTGAGGCACGCCTGCCTTGCGAAAATATTTTTGCGCTAAAATATCAATAGCCAACTGAGACCAATGTTCCGGAGCTTGAATGTTTTCTTGATGAAAGACGGCTGAACCATCAGGGTTTCTGATTTCCGAAGATCGGGCAGAAAAGGAAATGGTCTGATACGGGCTTTCCCCAGATTTTGTAAATCGACGCTCAATTTTCATGAAAAGTCTCCTTTAGAAGACACGAAAACACCGTGGGGTATTTCCATCGGTCATCATGGTTGCCGCTAACCCTGTTGATTGCTGTTGTTTCTGATTTTCAGGCTTGTGCCAATCCGTTTGGCTGGGTCAAGGATAATAAAAAAAGAGCATATACAGGATTATGCTCCTTTCAAGACCCGTTTTGGCGAGGCATTCATTCAGGATTTCTGAACAGAATATCAAGCCTCCATATATATTAGACATTCACAAGCCATAGAAAAACTGAAAACATTCAGAAAAAAACAGGAAAATAAGACCGGAAGAAATAATTGGATAAATCCAATGACCCACAATCTATAGAGGATGATAAAATTTGTCAACACTAAATGTTGTAAAACTTAGTTGAAATATGGGGATTTATGTGAAGAACTTGTGAGTTGAAAAAACTTGAATATTGCTGCGGAGTTGAGAGGGAAAATGCCAAGTTATCAACAGTTGAAATGTTTGTGAATGTGGGTTATGCACATGAGGAGCGGTGAGGTAAATATTTTTTATGAATTGGGAGAGTCGAAATTGTCCTGAGCGTTGCGGCATTCAGGAGCATTTGCCGGAAAAAGCGGGATCAAAGATGGGTAATTGTGGATATGTGAGGGCGTTTCGAGCCATCTTTTGATATAACGCCCTGTTTTCTCGCAGGGAGAGAGGAAACAGGAGTACTATCAAATACGACCAGTTATTTCATTTTTTATTTTACCAAGGAGTGGGTCAATGTATGTATGGAGCAAACGGTTGGTTATAGGTTTATTGGTAGCGTTCGTTATGCTGGAAAGCCTCTTTTTTTTCATGACTGGGGGTGCTGCTGAGAGTCAATTGTATGTTCGGACGACTCAATGGATTACTGTCAATTACGTTTTGCTGGTTATTTGGATTTTTGTTTGGATGATTGATCAGGCCCGAGTCCGAGGGAAAAATGTGTGGCTGTGGTTGCTGCCTTATATCATTTGTCCACTTCCAACGTTAGTCGCCTTCATTCTTATGCTACAGCGTCGAGTGGCCTAAGCTATTTTATCCAATCATGACACGAGACTGAGCATGTCGATAGGGTTTGTGGACAGAGGTTTTGACGGCAGACAATCCAATCAGCAGTGGGCCGAACCGTCCCACTAGCATTGAAAGCATAATCATGACTTTTCCAAAATCCGTCAGAAGTGCCGATAAGCTTCTCGTGTCTCCGTCGCCCAACGACATGCCGACAATACCCATTGCAGAGGTCACTTCGAACATCAGTGATAAAAAGGGCTGTGATTCGGTGGAAGTGAGGAGTAGTGTCATTCCCGTAATAAGGGCCAGGGCTAAAATTGTCAGGCACAGGGCTCGAGTAATCAAGTCTGGGGGAATGCGCCGGTGAAAAACTTCCACATCACTCTCTCGCCGTAGCAGGCTCCATATGGTCAGAAACACGATAGCGATAGTTGTTGTTTTAATCCCTCCAGACATGCTGCCCGGAGACCCACCGATAGCCATTAATATTAGTAAGAAATAGAGAGTGGGCTCCCGCATCTCTCCTAAGTTAAGGGTCGTAAACCCTGCAGTTCGTGACACTGCGTGAAAATAGGAAACGGTGAACGTGTCGCCAATGGAGAGAGGCTGCAATGTGGCTGGATTGTTCCATTCCAGAATGGCAATCCCAAACATTCCAACGGCAATGAGAATTCCTGTCGTCGTGACCACAACTTTTGTATGTGTGCCGAAACGGAACCTGGTCCCACGATAATTATCCAGAAAATCTTCAAAGACCAGAAATCCAATGCTCCCTAAGATAACCAAAGTGGTCACAATGACATTAATCGTCCAGTCAGTTTGAAAGGAAGTGAGGCTGTCAGAAAATAAGGCGAAGCCTGCGTTGTTAAACGCAGAGATAGCATGAAAGATGCCGTAATACGCAGCCGTATTCCACGGGTGATCTATGGCAAAACGAAGAGTGAGCAGAACGGCCCCAATCCCTTCAAGCGAAAAGGTAATAAGTGTCACCAGTTTCACAAATCGTACTAATCCTTGCATGTCCATCGTGCTCATGCTTTCTGAAAGCATCATGCGGTCGCGTAAGCCTAGGCGACGTCCTAGCATTAGCAGGATCAGCGTTGCCATCAAGGCATACCCCAGGCCCCCAATTTGAATCAGGAACAGAATGACTCCTTGTCCAAAGGCTGTAAAATCTTGTGGGGTATCCATGACGATAAGGCCGGTCACACAGACGGCAGATGTGGCGGTAAATAGGGCGTCGATCAATCCAAGATGTGCGCCAGGTTTTGTTGCGAAGGGAAGCATCAACAAACAGCCACCCAGCACGATCAGCCCTATGGCAGCTATGGCCACGACTTGTCCCGGCAACAGGTGAATGCCCATGAAGCGGGAGATGAGGAGTTTCCCAAAACCGATATTCATGGCATTAAACACCGGAATCTGAGAAAAATTGTTTGAAGGGAGTGGTGTTCAACATGACTGCTGGAAAAGGACTGGAGATGATGGTCTTATGACCATGCGCACGAGGTATGGTGAACAACAGTAGTAAGTCCAGAACTTCAACGAGGCTCGAATTTCCTTCGAGTTAAAACAATCCCAAAAAATACTAACACGTTCTGGAATGAATGGGAACTGCAGGAATGGCGATCTTGTTGTCCGGAAAGGGCTTCTTTATAATCTTGAAGGCATGTCTACTTTGACGACTCAACAACGGCGGGTGGCGTTTTCGACGATAGGCTGTCGTCTCAATCAAGCCGAAACTGCACTCTTGAAAGATGGATTCCGACGTCGTGGGTTTATGCCCGTTGAATATGGGCAAGAAACCGATGTTCTGGTTCTCAATTCATGTACAGTCACCGAAGGGGCGGAGGCGGATTGTCGTCGGCTGGTTCGTCAGACCCTCCGGAAGTCTCCCAAGGCTTTTGTGGCTGTGACCGGATGTTATGCTCAGACTGGCTTGAATGTGCTTCGTCAAATTGAGGGCATCGATCTTATTGTTGGGAATCAATATAAAATGCAGTTGCCCGATATCCTGCCACCTATTTCACAACAGGTTAAACAGGCGATGCCACGTGCCCATCATGAACGTATGGATTCTGATAATTTTTTATTGGAAGGAGTGGGGGATTATTCTACGACCCGAGCGAATTTAAAAATTCAGGATGGCTGTCAATTCATGTGCGCTTTTTGTTTGATTCCCTTTGCGAGAGGTCGAGAACGAAGTCGGGTTGTCGATGATGCAGTTCGGGAAGCAGAGGGACTGGTCCAGAGAGGGCATCGTGAATTGGTGCTGACGGGCGTTAATATTGGCCGGT
Organism: Nitrospirota bacterium; assembly: GCA_020355985.1. Next base: position 689,353 of record CP070628.1, read on the forward strand.
ATCAGGATCAAGAGACCGATCTTTTGGGTCTAATCACTCGGCTGGAAGCGATTGAGGGTTTGGAGCGTATCCGGATTTCCTCTATTGAGCCAACGACGATTCCAGAAGGGCTTCTGGAATACATGAAAACCTCGAGAAAGTTGTGTCGGTTTCTTCATGTCCCGTTGCAAAGCGGAGACAATGTCATTTTACGAACGATGAATCGACGGTATTCGGTTCAGGAGTATCAGGAGGCCATGGAATTGGCTCTTCGTATGATTCCTGATGTCTGTTTTGGCACAGATGTCATGGTAGGTTTTCCTGGAGAGGGGCAGACGGAATTTTCGAACACCCTCGCTTTCATTCAAAATCTGCCATTTGCGTACTTCCATGTCTTCAGCTATTCCTCACGACCTGGGACAGCCTCCACAAAAATGTCTGATACCGTGTCTCCAAAACGTATCAAGGAACGTAGCCGGACCCTACGCGAGCTTTCTCGGCAAAAACAGAAGACTTACCAACAACGATTTTTGGGTCACGAAATTTCCGTCTTGTTTGAAGATGAGGTGGATGGGGTTTGGTCTGGTTTAACGGACCATTATATTCGTGTAGATGTGCGTTCCTCTCTGGATCTCAAAAACACTGTTCAATCGGTTGTCGCTACAGGGGTCATGTCTGATCGCGTTGTCGGTATCCTGAATCCGCTGTCCCACCGTCCTCCTAACCAGCATCAAGGCCTTGCGGTTATTCAAAGCAGGAACGCATGAGCAGTACTCCATTACTTCTTCCCAAAAGTCTCAAAACCGCATCCTCTTCTGTAGAGAGGAATGGGTATCAGGTCTATATGGAAACGTTTGGTTGTCAGATGAATGAATATGACACTGAATTAGTTCGGTCGATCATGAAAGCGAGGGGGTTTCAATTTACTCCAGTCGATGAAGAGGCTGATGTCATTTTGTTTAATACCTGTGCCATTCGTGAAAATGCCCATAATCGACTCTATGGACATTTGGCTCGGTATAAAGCCAGAAAAAAAGAGCGAGGGCTTGTGATTGGCGTCTTAGGTTGTATGGCGCAGAACCTGAAGCAAGAATTGCTGGAGGCTCGATCATGGATTGATGTTCTTGTCGGGCCTGATGCCTACCGGCGTTTACCTGATTTGCTCACTGATGCGATGGAACATCAACGCAGGGGGTTAGCGGTCGATCTATCAGAATATGAAACCTATGCTCAAATCGTTCCTGATCGAGGCCTTGGGGTGAACGGTTGGATTGCTGTCATGCGAGGGTGTGACAATTTTTGTTCATTCTGCGTGGTGCCTTATACTAGGGGACGAGAGCGTTCCAGGGACCCGGAAGGTATTCTTGACGAGGCCCAGCGTCTAGCCAGCCAAGGCGTTAGCCAAATTACTTTGCTGGGCCAAAATGTGAATTCCTATCGATCAGGTGCATGGGATTTTGCTCAACTGCTGGTTGCGGTCGCTGATGTGCCGGGTATTCAACGTGTACGATTTACATCGCCGCATCCAAAAGACTTTCCCCCGGCGTTGCTTGAAGCCGTGGCTCAACACCCCATTATTTGTAATCAAATTCACTTGCCGTTGCAATCCGGGAACGATCGCATGTTAGAACGCATGGGGCGAGGGTATACCCGGCGGGAATATCTCAAACTGGTGGAAGCCATTCGGAACAAAGGACCGCTTGTTTTAACGACTGATCTGATCTGTGGCTTTTGCGGTGAAACGGACGAGGAGTTCCAAGATACTTATGATCTGATGAAAGAGGTGGAATATCAGGCGGCCTTCGTCTTTAAATATTCGGAACGCAAGCATACCATTGCGGCAAGGAAATATCTCGACGACATTCCAGAACAGGTGAAGGGGTATCGGACCCACCAACTTATTGAATTACAAAAAGAGATCTCGCTTCAAAAAAACCACGCGTTGGTTGGTACTGAGGTTAAAGTCATGATCGAAGGGGAGGCCAAAAAGTCCGATCAACAATGGATGGGCCATACTGAAGCTAATGTGACGGTTGTGTGGCCGAAGGATCATCTCATGCGGTCTCCTGGAGATTTCGTCTCTGTCCTCATCCAAGATGCGACCCCTTCAACTCTCTATGGGATCGTCCATTCCTAATCACTCTTTTGGCTGGGAATTGTCTCAAAGTACTCCGCTGGGGCTATGTCCCCTTAAATGACTTCCCGTACATTTTGATAGCGAAATACGCCGTTGCACACTAAGGTGTCGATACTTCGTGTAACCTCTTGTTTGCGCCTCAAGTCAGTCTTTTTAGATCCGATACAAACAGTGAAGTCTTGTTGACTAAAGGTCTTCATAGCCGAAGGCTGACTCTCACAATGTGGACAAACCTGCCTGAACCATACAAAACCAACACAATTTTCTGCATGAGAAAGTGTTAGCCAAGCATGGACCCTCAGATACTCCAACGCATTAAAAATTGCAAAACTCTTCCGGCGATACCGGCGTTGCCCTTACAGGTCTTGCAAATGTGTAGGGACGATAAGGCAGATGCGAAAAAAGTTGGAGAGGTGATCAGCAAAGACCCATCTTTTGTGGCGAAACTCTTGAATGTCGCGAATTCTAGTTTTTACGGAGGAAGTCGGCATAAGGTCGCGACGGTCACGCATGCTGTGACGCTGTTGGGAATGAATTCTATTGCCACGTTAGCCTTTTGTTTTTCCTTGTACCGAGATCTGCGAAAAAAAGGGGGAGGTGCTTTTGACCATAATCATTTTTGGCACCGATGTATTTTGGCAAGTTTAGCGGCAAAAATTTTAGCCAAGCGTGTTCGGGTTATCAACCAAGAAGAGATTTTCCTTGCTGGGCTGTTACAAGACTTGGGTGTCCTGGTCATGAGCGAGGCGTTTGGCAAGGAATATGGTGAGTTGTATCAAAAAGCGAACCAGGACCATGATGTGCTGGAAGGGCTGGAGCAAGGTCGATGGAAAACGGATCATTGCGAGATTGGGGCATGGTTGGCTGAAACCTGGGAATTGCCCGAAGTGTTACGTGAGGCGGTACGAGGCAGTCATAATCCATCCCTCGCATTGAGTGAAGATGAAGTCTCACGGTTAACTATCAGATGTGTGGCGTTGTCTGGCCGGCTGGCGGATATGTGGTGTCATCCGCAGACGGAGGTGGCCATTCAAACAGCCATTGACTTGTCTCAGGAGCTCCTAGAAATTGATTCTGAGGGTGTCCTGGAAATGGCCCAGCAAATTATCGAAGGCATTCCAGACATGTCGTCGTTTTTCCAAGTCAGCCTGGGGAAGCCGGCAGAAATTCAAAAAGTGTTAGATCTCCTCGTCAAGACTATCAAGGAACCTGCATCGACCGAAACCTCAGAACCCGTTCCGGCCACTTAAAGTATTCTGCTACTTCCACTCCAGATATCTTGACCAAGAAATCAGTTCTCTGAAAAGCCTGAAGAGTTCAGGCAATAAGGAATTGTGTCGTGGTATTGACGAAAAAAAGAGAGGGCCCTATAGAAAAAGGCACTTTATATGAGTACCTCACGCACATACTCTTTTCCTATAAATCCCCCGCCCGAACCTCAATGAATAGGGCACTACGAATGGATTCAGGTATGGCGTTGTCAAAAGCTCGGCGGAAGGGCTAATGATGCGTTGGTTTAA
>CP070628.1:693088-697777 GCA_020355985.1 Nitrospirota bacterium
GATAAAACCACGCCACAATGACGACCAAGAAGAACAGGTTCAAGCTGGTTGCCCATAGGATATGAACCACGGGTATGGCTCCATCCGTGAGCACCGCGCGCATGCCTTCAAAAATATGGGCCGGAGGGATCATCCAAGCAATGGATTGGAGGATGGGTGGGAGAACATCAAGAGGATAGAATACACAGGAGATCGGCTGAAATAAAAAGACCATACCCCAAGCCAAGACTTCCGCTTGTTGTCCAAAGCGCATAATGATTGAGGTGGTCAGAACGCCAATAATCCAACCCGAGACTACCAAGTTCAGAATAAATGGGAGAAGCGACATTCCAATCTTCAACATATCATAGGAATAAAACACCCAGGCAAACACCATCATGAGACTGCCCACAGCCGTTACTTTCATGATGCTCATCGTCATGGTGGATGCCAAATATTCCCCCACGGTCAATGGGCTGGCAAATAAATTCATGAGATTTCTCGCCCACATTTCTTCTAAAAAAGACACCGCAATCCCTTGCTGGGCCCGAAATAAAACGTCCCACAAAATTAAGGCTCCCAAGAAAAAGGCGACCGCTCCATGAAGAGACACTCCCGCATCCTTCAGATACATGGTGATAAACCCCCACACCACGAGATCTAAAAACGGCCAATAAAAGATTTCCAGCATACGCGCAAAACTGCGCTTATAGAGATACAGATGCCGCGAGAGCAACCCTCCAATGCGTCCAAGGTTCATTGAGCTTTGGGTTCCCTTGCTAATTTCAAAAAAACTTCTTCTAAATCACGCTGTCCATACCGTTGAATAATTTGGTCGGCAGTGCCTTCCGCTACGATGTGCCCATGTTGAAGAAAGATGATGCGATTAGACATCTCTTCCATTTCACGCATGTTATGGGAGGTATAGAGAATGCTTAACCCCGTGGTTCGCTGATACTCCTTCAAAAATGCCTTAATTTTATTCACAATATCCGGATCCAAACTGGCCGTGGGTTCGTCTAAAAAAAGAACTTTTGGTTCCGTCATCAGGGCCTTGGCCAATGTTAATCGAGACATTTGCCCTGACGACAATTTCCGGGTGAGCTTGTACTGAATATCACCCATTTCCAATTTTTCAACAATATCTCCAATACGCTTTTGTATGTTCTTCAGGCCATAGAGTCGGGCAATCACTTTAAGGTTTTCTTCGACAGTCAAGGAAAACGGCATGGAAATATAAGTAGATGAAAAATTGACTTGCTTGAGGATTGTTTCACGATGCTGGGCGAGGTCAAGCCCAAACATGTGAATGGTGCCTGAGGTAGGGGTAATCAACCCCAACAGCATATGGATGGTAGTAGTTTTGCCGGCGCCATTTGGCCCCAGTAGGCCCAAAATTTCCCCTTCATGAATGTCAAAGGAAATATTATCGACAGCCGTAAAATCGCCAAATCGCTTCGTCAGTTTTCGAACTTCAACAATGGGTTTAGACATAAAATCGGAGGACATGTTTAGAACAAAAATCCGCCGATTTTATCTGGCAGGTGACACGTTTCACAACGGTTGCTTAACACTTCCTCTTCATATGTTTGTTTTCCATCATGACAACGCATGCAATCCGCCATGGTTGTCTTCCAGAGCATGGAATCCGGAGGCAGATCAGGTTTGTGAGGTTGATCATCCAATTTGACGTGCCCGCGTGGAATGACAATGGGGTATCCTTTAATCGGTGTCCCATGTACCACACGCGAATGGCAGGTCGTACAACCCTCTCCCTGACCTCGATTTTTAAAGGCTTCCATATGTTCCCGATGGTCCATGATCAGCCCCACTTCTTTGACCGGTGGAGGCAAATCCCTGGACGACACTTCAGTCACTCGAAGAATGGCACGATGACATCCAAGACAGACGGATGAATACACATGCGACTGAAGATCATGAGGTTCGGTGGGTGTTCCAAAGAAGGTAATTGCAACATCTTTTAAGCCTGCGTATACCTTATCGTGGATAAATCCAGAAATCCCAGGTCTTACGTGGCAATCTACACAGGTTACATCCTTATGACTGGAGCGAGCCCAAGAATCGTAGGAGGGTTTAATCGTATGGCAACTGGCGCAGAAAGTTGGCTGATTGGTGAGAGGAATGGCTGCCGCCCCTCCTAAGGCCAGCACGAGGAGTGTGGCCACAATGAGGGTCAGACTCTTACACATGGGAATTATATATCCGCTTGGCGTGGGAACCGCGTGGCAATGACTTTGGCTAACCCTTGAACATCATCTCGATCAAACCAGGGTACGTCAACATCTATCGGCTTGATGGAGGCTACGGCAATTAATCCTTCAAGCGAAACATTAACTTCTTGCAGTTCATCCCGAACGACGACCACTTTGGGGAACCCTTCGCTTTTCCAACCTTCGGCAATAATTAAATCGATGTCACGATTGATGAAGCGAGCACGGATTTCTTCGACAGGGAGTTCCTCAGGTACATCAGTAAACATGGCCAGGCTTCCCTTGGATAGCACGACCACTTGGCTGGCCCCTGCCCGCTTATGTCGCCAACTATCCTTGCCTTCGGTATCAAGATCAAAGCCATGACCAGCATGTTTGATGGTGGCTACCCGATAGCCTTCTCCGGTCAATTCTAGGATTAAACGTTCGATGAGGGTGGTTTTGCCACTGTTGGAACGGCCCACAAAACACACAATGGGAGGAGTCATCTTGAAGCCTGTAAGTCCTTTTATGAATAGGAAAGATAATCAATGTCGGGAGTACGGAACAATTAATCTTTATGTAATCGTTTAAAAATTTCTGGACAATAATTGTACATTCACCACATCACCCGGCTGAAGTTTTTCTACTTCTTCCGGTACATCAATAAACCCATTGGCCTTAACCATTGAGGTTAAAATACCCGACCCTTGCTTCCCTGTGGTCCGAACGATTAAGGCTCCGTTGTCATATGCGAGAACTCCTCGAAGAAAATGTCGCCGATCATTCTGCTTTGAAAAGGTCTCCTGAAACGTCGCTTTGACCGTTGGCCGTTCCCAATTTGCATGCCCCCCCAGTTTCATCATGGCCGGTCGAACCAATTGATCAAAGGTGACCATGGACGACACAGGATTCCCCGGCAATCCAAAGGCTAACTTTCCCTGAATTTTTCCAAAGGCCACAGGCTGCCCCGGGCGAATAGCCAATTTCCAAAAGTTCATATCTGCGCCAAGCTCTGCAAACACAGGCTTCGTGAAATCATAATCTCCCATCGAGACGCCACCGGATAACACCAGAATATCGCAGCTCAATCCTTGACGAATCTTGTCTTTGAGAGAATCCGGATTGTCTTTGGCAATACCTAATAAAACAGGGATGCCTCCGGCCTCTTGTACCCCAGCCGCAATGCCATAGCTATTGGAGTTGACAATTTTATTCTCATCGAACGATTCATCAAGATCAGCCAACTCGTCCCCCGTTGAAAGAATACCGACACGTGGGCGTTGGTGAACCAGCACAAAGGATTTTGCCAGAATCGCTAGCATGCCGATTTCTCCAGACCGGAGTTGGGTTCCTCTGGCAATAATACAATCCCCCTCTTGAACATCATCCCCTTTGGGGCGAATGTTTGCACCCTGTCCATATTCAGACATCATAATGCGCACGGAGGCTTCTGAAGGTTCTGTGTATTCTACGCGAACAACGGTATCGGCTCCTGCCGGCATAGGTGCTCCCGTCATAATACGAATCGCTTCTCCCGGCCCAACAGATTTTGTTGCCACGGCACCAGCAGCAACATCCTCGACAATTTTCAATTCAGGAATTTTTGAAATGGCATGCTCAGAATGAATGTCTGCCCATCGTACGGCAAACCCATCCATCGCGGAATTATCCCAAGGAGGATTAGCACGTGGGGCAATAATGTCTTCGCCCAACACTCGCCCTAAGGCATCAAGCAAGCCAACTTTTTCACAACCCAAGACATTGGCGGCGTCTAACACAATTTGTTGCGCAGTGGATAACAACGTTAAAGACATGATAGGGCCATTTTTCTTAATTCCATTGGCAGTAATTATATGGCATGGCTGAACAACTATGGCTTCTTAAAAGGAGCGGGGCGTGCTGAGACATTTACCAATGAACCTTTCTTTTTGCAAAACTCCTCAATCTTATTAGCCGCACCATGAATTGCATCCGCCGTTGGCAGATCGGAATGAAACAGGGCATAGGGCTCGCCTCGATCACATTGCAACACCATTTCTGGGTCAAGTGGGATACGCCCAAGAAACGGCACATCCATATCGGCCGCCGAGGCTTCGCCTCCACCTTGTCGAAATACTTCAATGGCCTTATGACAATGCGGACAATCCAGGCCACTCATGTTTTCGATAATTCCGATAATCGGCAGCTCACTATCTCTCACAAACGTTACTGACTTTCGAGAATCCAACAACGCCACTTCTTGGGGGGTTGACACAATGACGCAACCCGTAACATCTCCGATCAGGTCCATGGTAGTCACGGATTCATTGCCCGTGCCAGGTGGCAAATCAATAAATAAATAATTCAAATCTGGCCATTCGACTCCACCAAATAATTGATTAATGAATTCAAATTTATAGGCATCTCGCCAAATAATAGGATCATCAGAATTCTGAAGAAGAAACGACATTGACGCAATTTTCAGATTATAAACTTGATGAGGAATAATACCTCCGCC
>CP070628.1:697877-705573 GCA_020355985.1 Nitrospirota bacterium
CCACAGCTTTACGCGAGCATCCATTTTTCTTTTCCATCCTTCGAATTATTTTGAGGCCAGGTTTTGGCCCGGCAGCCGAGCTTGCTAGCTTACCCAGCCAAGAAGATCATATACCTAACGCTTGGTTCGTCTTGTAGAGCCAAACCTTTATGTGGAGCAAAAGAACCCAAAACCATTGACGCCCCGTCAGGCCTTATTAGATTATGGAAACGCAGAGAAGGGGTGGGCAGAACAATTCAGTGTGCTCAGACAAGGCTAATCGATTAATAAAAGCGTTCGCTCATGGGGTTTGACGGAAGGAGGTGGAAAGAAATTTTTCCAGCTTGGTTAGTAGTGGCAATACTCCAAAATATTTTGTTGTTTACCTTTTCCAACAATTCTTCCAGATACCCAGCCATTGAATCTATACTGAATCTAGCCGGAAGAGTTTTTCGTAGTATGATGGATAGTAATGTTTGGGTTGGGACACTATGAAAGGAATTCCTTTGAATCGGATAAGGATTAATTTATGCGATTAATATTTTTGGCCGCAATGTTCATTTTTGTTACCGTTTCACCAGTATTTGGAGAAACGAATTTTGATAATTGGGTGAAGACATTTAAAGGGGAGGCTATTGAGTTGGGAATTTCACCCACCCTGTTGGAGCAGGCTTTTGAAGATGTTGCCCCCCTTTCTCGGGTCTTGGAACTGGACAGAAAACAGCCAGAATCCACGATGACCTTTGTGGAATATCGAAAAAGTATTGTCTCTCAACGCCGAATCCAGCGTGGGCGTGAAATGATGGCCGAACATCGCGATCTCTTAGGTGAAATCGGCGAACAGTATGGCGTACAACCTCGGTTTATTGTCGCACTGTGGGGAATTGAAACTTTTTATGGCAAGAATAGTGGGAGCTATCGCATTATTGACGCCTTGGCTACGTTGGCCTTTGATGGCCGACGAAGTCAGTATTTTCGTACCGAACTTTTGAATGCCTTTCGAATATTACAAGACGGACATACAACTTTGGAAAGTATGAAAAGCTCTTGGGCTGGAGCGATGGGGCAATGCCAATTTATGCCTTCGAGTTTTTTGCGTCTGGCTGTCGATTATGATGGTGATGGGCGTAAGGATATTTGGAATACCCCAGCTGATGTGTTCGCCTCCGCCGCAAATTATCTCTCCCAATCAGGCTGGCGGGAAAACCAAATTTGGGGAAGGCAAGCTCACCTTCCAGAAGGATTTAACGTCAAACAGGCTAGTTTGAAAATTAGGAAACCACTTCAGCATTGGCAAAATATAGGAGTACGAAAGAGCGATGGGAATAATCTTCCTCTTGCTCCTCTGAAAGCTTCCATTGTGTTGCCTGACGGAAAAAGTGGGCCAGCTTACCTGGTCTATGATAATTACCGAGTAATTATGAAATGGAACCGATCAACGTATTTTGCGACGAGCGTGGGGTTGTTAGCCGATACTTTGGCAGAATAGCGAGGACAAGACCGAGGGCGGCATTCTTAGGATTCGGAGGCGACGGGAAAAGGTTCTTCTGTTGTGGTTTCAGAAATTACTTCTTCTTTAATAATTTGAACGCTTTTAATGGAACGTTCGTCAGCTTCATGGACAATAAGGAGGCAATTGTCGGTGGTGACTTTTTCTCCGACGGTAGGAATATGACCTAGTTCTTCGAGGATGAGTCCACTGATGGTATTTTGTTCGTCGTCTAATTCGACTTCCAAGAATTCATTAATACGGCGGACTTCTGTTCGACCATCAACCAGGATTTGATTTTTCCCAGTTCGGCGAATCCATTCTTCGTGAAGATCACCCTCATCCAAAATTTCTCCCACGACTTCCTCAAGCAAATCTTCCACGGTCACGAGACCGACCACCCCTCCAAATTCATTGACGACCAGGGCAATATGCCGTTTTTCCTTTTGAAATTGCTTTAAGAGTTCATCTGCCGGTTTGGTGCCAGGGATAAAAAGCGTAGGCTTGGCCAATTCATTGAGCCGTCGCTGAGTGTGCGCTTGGGCTAATTCCATTAGCGCATGGCTGCGATAGAGGATGCCGGTAATATTGTCCGGATTTCCATCATGAATGGGAATTCGTGAATATTTGGCTTTATATAATTCTTGTCGGGCACCTTCTAGGGTTTGTGTCCCATCCAACATGAACATATAGATACGCGGGGTCATGACATCTTCCGCCGTGACGTCGTTGAATTCAAAAACGTTTTTGATCATCTTGACTTCGTCTGTTTCCAAAACCCCGGCCTTACCTCCTGCATCCAACATGATCTTGAGTTCTTCCTCAGTAATAAAGGGGACGGTTAAACCTCTTCCACCTGTGAGTTTAAGGATGAAGGGTTCCAGGAAATACAGAAATGGGAAAAATGCCTGTTCGAGCCAATAGATGGGATAGGCCAGGATTTGGACAGCGGTTTCGGCATATTTGGCGCAGAGAGTTTTTGGCACAATTTCACCAAATAATAAAACCATAAACGTTAAGAGCCCAGTGGCCACAGCGACGGCTTCGGATCCAAACATTCGAATAGCAATTAAGGTGGCCAACGAGGCGGCCATGATATTCACGAGATTATTCCCGATAAGAATCGTGGAGAGCAGTCGTTGGGGATTGGACCGTAGTTTCAGGGCCATTTTAGCCCCTTTGTGGCCTTCATCGGCTAAGGTTTTTAACCGAGACTCTGTAATGGAGAAGAAGGCGATTTCCGCCCCTGAGAAAAATGCTGACAATCCTAGACAGATAAAGACTGCGATAAAATCCATAAGTGGACTAGCGTTAGCGTACTCCGACAGGACAAGTACGGGAGAAGGTCTTGGAAGCGGTTACTTTATCAGCAGAACTGACTATGGGGGATAATGGAATCAGAAGGTGTTGAGAGGTATTAATAGTTCGGCCAGAGATTTCATCAAGGTTGCGATGTCCTGGCCCATCGGTATCCATGTAAAAATACGCTACCATAGGGTAGGGGATTATGGCAATTATTGGCACATCGATTCATAGTTTTGTTTTAATTTTCAATTAGTTAGAAATCAGAATCAGAGGGTTGCCACCAAAATCATTTTGTAATGCTCTTGCGGCTGTTTGAGCCTTTTTCTTTGAAACAAAGACCCCGACTTGGACTCGATGCCATTCCCCAGATGGTAAGTTTACGGTTTGCACTCGTACGTGATCATATTGGCTTGCCAATCGTTCCCGTAGCGTCATGGCTTCCATCAAGGTCGTAAAAGCTCCCGCTTGAACCCAGAAACGTGACGGGGCTCTAATTGATGGAATCGAGGCATTGGAGGGACTAACGACCGTTAAACTAACGTGGGCTGTTCCTTCCCCAATCATCGCCAATTCCCGAGCGGCGGCATAGGATAAATCTATAATTCGACCCTTTACAAAAGGGCCACGATCATTAATTCGGACTGTGACCCTTTTCCCTGTCTCAACCTTGGTTACTTGGACCAAAGTTCCAAAAGGCAAGGTCCGATGAGCAGCAGTGAGGGCCCACATATCATAAGGTTCACCGCTTGCGGAGGGTTTTCCATGAAAGCTTGGGCCATACCAGGAGGCCATCCCAAATTGAGAGCTTCCATTATTCAACGGGGGCATTTTTTTTTCGTGAGCCACACAGCCGGTCATGAGCAGCAATCCCAGGATCAAATAAATGTATAGGGTAGAACTGGAGAGGGAACGGCTCATCTGCAGGACACTAGCTTGGTTAATTAGGAGGAAGGGCACATGAATAGCTTACCACACGACCACCCAAATGGTTCTTTGTGGATATTGTTCTATGGATTTTGATTCAGGGTGCGACAGTCGATATATCGATAGCACTGTCTATTCAAAACAGGGAACACTGAAAAGATAGGAGTTCCTGTTGGAATGAGGGCACTGTTAATGCCGGGATTAAGGGCAAGATGTAAATTAATAAAATTAAAACTTAACCCTTCTTGCCACGGCTGAGAGAGGTTTTTCACATATGATTCAACCTTGTCAGAGGCATAAGATCTGGTCATGAGCCCGGCCCCTCCTTGAAGACCATACTCAGAGAGATCGGGCGCCCCTTGGATGAGAAGAGACACGATGGATGCATCGAACCAGACTTTAACGTTGCAGCTGATTTGAATGAAAGGCCCTAAGCTTCCCGTATGTTCCAATATGGCCATGGGGTAGGCCAGTTCAGGTGGTAGCGACGGCTCATTTTTAGCATTGTGAAGAGGGAATGCCGGATCTTTAATCCCAGACACTGAAACGAATATGAGATTGGGGTCTTGTAGATCCACATCCAACACTTGTCCATCATGGTAACTGCACAATTTTCCCATTTCATACCGCAAAGGATAGGAGTAGCCCATCTTTCCATAAAAAATTCGAATGCCACCTTCCAGCGGCTCTTCTGGACTTCGACTAATTTTTAAATCAAAAGGTAGGAGGAGATGAAGAGGGTTGGACCGTGCATTCATAAATGGTGCACAAGCTCCAGGAAACTCCTTGTGAATCGAAGCATTTTCTGGCTCGAATTTTTTCGGTGTACCGCCAAAGTGCTGGGCAGTTTTTGCCTCTTTGGATAACCGATATTTCTCCTGGTAATAGGTGGAGGCTCGTTTTTGAGCAATATCTAAAAAATATTCAGGAAAATCTGTTTCGACAATCAAGCTTTGCCGATCCATGCTTTGAGACCGTGGAACCTTCATGGCCTCGCTGTATTGTTGCAAATCGCTTTGCGTCTTTTTGACTAAATGTTCAAGGTCTCGGACTAATTCAGGATCATTATATCTGGTCCCAGGTAATATTTGGCGAGCTTTTTGCAGTAATTCGAGTTTCATCGTATAGCGTTTGGGTTCGGCAGAAAACACCGTAGCCGTAGCCATCAATAAATTAAATTGTTCTTCAGGAAGTAGGCCCAAATGCTCCAGATCGTTTTCTTTGATAAAGGCTAAGGCTAATGGGCCGAAAGCTTCTTCTTGGCGGAGATTTAGCGTAAGGAGATAGTTGAGATAGGCACGGGCGTCTTCTTGTGTCATGAGGAAATCCTTTTGAAAACGGCCATTTTAAGATAACAAAGGCAATGGGGCAAGTCTCCTTGTCACTCATCAAAAGGATTCGACAACCGCAGCAACCATATGCGAGAGAATCCATTCTGGGCAACAGGATCAGGCTGTGATAGGATGAGGAACAGAAGGAGAGAGCCTTTGGTGAACAATATTCTTCTCAAACAAACAATGGGCAGACAATTTGGTATAGGATTATTTTTGGGCTATCTGTGCTTTTGTTTCAGCGTCCTTCCTGTGGCGGCTGAAGGAGAGACGACTCCAAAAGGAGCTACTGCTTCCTCTCAAAAAGACACAAGCCTCTCGACTGATAACCTTCAAAAACAGATCAATGATTTGGATGGTCAAATCCAAAAATTGCGTGAACAAAGCTTAGAATTACAAGAAAAGACTCGTGCAAAACTGCAAGCTCAATTAAGTGGCTTAAAGCGACAAAGAGATACCTTGCTTCCCCGCATTGAAAAACTACGAGATAATAGTGAAGCGGCTTGGCATGATATTAAAGAAAATATTCAAAAAGCTATCGAAGATCTTAAGGTCTCAGTCGATACGATGGAAAAATGATCCCTTAAGAGACGGCATTCTCCTCTCTTCAAACCGAATCGTTTCCTGCCTTTCCCGTCCAGAAATTTAACAACCTCCAGGCATTTATTCCTTTTCTTTCATCTCAGGGTTGCATCAACACGTCTGGATTTTTACACTTTATCGCTATGACCAAACCCGCGCTGATTCAACAAACCGAACAGGTTTTGGAATGGCATCAATTGCTGGAGGCTTTGGCCAATGAAGCCTCTTCAGTCATGGGATGCGAGCTTTGTCGTGTGCTTCCTTTCGCGCATGACTTAGAAATGGCGCGCTGGCAACAACAAGAAACGGTTGAAATGGTTCAGATGCTTGAAGGTAATTCTCCCCTGTTACCATTGAATTTTCCAGATATTCGTCCGATCTTAGCACGGTCGGCTAAAGGCGGTCTTTTAGAAGGGCTAGAATTGCGAGATATTTCCCTTGTGTTGGCAATGAGTCACCACGCCAATCAATGGTTAGAGGGACATGGTGATGCCTGTCCAACCGTCAGTAAGCGATCTACAAAATTTCAGGAGCTGTCTCGGGTAAGACAAACCATTGATCATTGTGTGGATGCTCAGGGGCAACTTCGAGAATCTGCAAGTCCGCTTCTGCATCAGTTAACTCAAAAAAGTCAGAATCTTCGCCAGACTATGCGCGGACGGTTGGAGCATCTGTTGTCTTCACAACAATACGAAGAACGGTTGCAAGGCCAATATTTCGCTGAACGTGAAAACCGATATGTTATTCCCATTAAAGCGGAACGACAGCATGAAGTCGATGGCATTATCCATGATATTTCAAGCAGTGGTGCCACAGTATTTATTGAACCACGGAATCTGATCGTATTAAATAATGCGATCAAGTTTGCTGATCTACAGGTATTCCAAGAGACACGTCGAATTCTACAGGATCTTTCCGATACCGTGACCCAATCCGTATTGTCCATTCAGGAAACCCTTCAACAATTAGCAGAATTGGATTGTCTGGTTGCTAAAGCGCGGTTGATCAGAAAAATTGAGGGCTGTCCTATTCATCTCAGTGAGATTCCTCAGATTCATCTCCTTCACGCCAAACATCCACTCTTGATCTTAAGCAAAGGCAATGTGGTGGCCAACACTATCCATATTGACGAAAGTATTCATACCCTTATTATTTCGGGTCCTAATGCTGGTGGAAAAACCGTCACCATGAAATTAGTTGGCTTGATTGCCTTGATGGTCAAAGTTGGCCTTCTTCCACCCTGTGCCCCTGATTCAGAAATGGCCTTTTTTGAAAAGGTATATGCGGATATTGGAGATACGCAGGATTTGAGCCGGGATCTTTCAAGTTTCTCTGGTCATATCCTCTCTCATATTGCCTTGTTGGATGAGCTTCGATCCCATGTAGTGGTCTCGCCTCATTTATCGTTGGTTCTTTTAGATGAAGTGGGAAGCTCGACCGATCCAATTGAAGGAGCAGCATTAGCGGAAGCCATCCTGAATCGTTTGAGCGAATTTGGATGCATCAGTATTGTGACCACCCATTACCCTTCATTGAAAACGCTCGCCTATCGCAACCCTGACGTGCGTAATGCCAGTCAGGAATTTAATATGGAAATGCTTTCGCCAACCTATCGATTGATAGATGGAATTCCTGGTGGATCTTCGGCCTTAGACATTGCAGGTCGGTTGGGGTTGGAATCCTCAATACTCCAAGACGCGCGTGCATTGATCCAAAGGGAAGGCCAGGATCTTGACCATGTATTTCAACGGCTTCAAGACACCTATAATCATTTGGAAGAAGAGCGTATGCAGGCTCAAGCGCGTCATCAAGAAGCTCAACGGTTGTTTCAAGAAGCCCATGTCTTGCGTGAACAACTTTTAATGCGGGAACGTGATGACCGGCAACGCTATCGCCAGCAATGGCAGCGGGAATTTTCTAAAGCCCAACGGCAAGTCACTCACATCATTGAAGCTCTCAAAAAAGAGAAAAGGGCCACTCAGGTGAAAGCCATGCGTCGTTCATTAGCTCAACTTGATGAACACATCAAAGGGCAATTACCTGTTGATGGGAGTACCCCCTTTATTCCTCCTAAGGCAGGAGATCG
>CP070628.1:705673-709531 GCA_020355985.1 Nitrospirota bacterium
CAGATTCGAGAAGTCTTTGCAAAAGCCAAAGAAAAAGCCTCACATGGCCATCCCGTCATCGTGTTCTTTGATGAGATGGACGCGTTGTTTCGAACCCGGGGAACGGGCATTTCTTCAGATATAGAGTCCACAATTGTTCCTCAATTTCTCTCTGAGATTGATGGTGTAGAAAGCCTTCGTGATGTCATTGTCATCGGTGCAAGCAACAGGCAAGACTTAATTGACCCTGCCGTCTTACGGCCTGGCCGATTGGATATCAAAATCAAAATCCCGCGACCGGATATCCGAGGCGCAAAAGATATTCTCGGGAAATACCTCTTAGTCGACCTTCCCTTGGCAGAGTCCGCTATGGCGGACCAAGAACAGGATCGAACAGCTTATGTTCATCATCTTATCGATACCACTGTAGAAGCCATGTATGCGAAAACCGAAGATAATCGGTTCCTTGAAGTCACCTACGCGAATGGAGAAAAGGAAACTGTATATTTCAAGGATTTCTCCAGCGGTGCGTTAATTGAAAGTGTCGTCTCACGCGCAAAAAAACTCTCAATCAAACGCACGATTTCCGGCGGAGAGAAGGGACTCACCGGGGAAGATTTTCTGCAAGCCATCCGAGAAGAATTCAAAGAACAAGAAGACTTACCGAATACAACACACCCTGATGATTGGGCCAAAATTGCCGGGAAAAAAGGTGAAAAAATCATTCATGTCAGGACGCTGACGAATGATGAAGAATCCGAATCCCGCGAAATCGAAACAATGAACGTCGGTCACTACTTTTAACCAAGCCAAATCGCGCTGCATGAGGTTTCCTTGCTACGAATTCTCGGCACTGAAACAGAATTTGGGATTATAGCCCGCTCTCCCCACCACACCGACCCCGTCGACAATTCCCTTCGCCTCATCAGTCATTGTCCTCGTCTTCCTGCTCCCAACGCCCTGTGGGATTATGAAAATGAAAATCCCTTCTTTGATGCCAGAGGCTTTGAAGTCGAAGGCGAACCCGAACGACCCGCAGCCAATTACAATCGTCAACTTAATAAAATCCTGTCTAATGCGGGGCGCTTGTATGTAGACGGCGCCCACCCTGAATATTCTACACCCGAATGTAGTAATCCACGTGAAGTTGTGGCCTATGAACGAGCCGGAGACATTCTTGTCGCAGAATGCTTGGCTAGCTTGAACGCCAACCTTGGAGAAGATGAATTTCTGGTGTATCGGAACAACTCCGACGGGAAAGGCAATAGTTTCGGCTACCACGAAAATTACCTTCTCTCTCGCAAAATCCCGTTCGAGCGAATAGCCGAAATACTTCTACCGTTTTTTGTTTCTCGCCCAATTTTCTGTGGCGCCGGAAAAGTCGGTGCAGAAAACGGCACGACTCCCACATCGTATCAAATTTCCCAACGAGCTGACTTCCTGGAATGTCTTTATGATCTCAACACGATGGTCAATCGTCCGATCATCAATACACGGGACGAGCCTCATACCCAACAGTCTCATTATCGTCGACTCCACGTCATCGTTGGTGACTCGAATATGTGCGAAATTTCAACCTTCCTAAAAGTCGGGACCACCGCCATCATTATGGACATGCTGGAGCATCAGGGGAATCTTCCAGATATCGAATTAGCAGACCCCGTCAAAGCGGTTAAACAGGTTTCTCGCGATCTCACCGTCAAAACTTCTCTACTACTCCAAAATGGACAACATACAACAGCCCTTGCTATTCAACAGGCATTTCTCAATGCTGCTCACGAATTTTACACAACCCACGAATTATCCCCCATCACCAAAGAAGTCTTAATCCGCTGGGAATCAGTTCTTGATAAATTAGACCAAGATCCCACCGAGCTCAACCGAGAAATCGATTGGGTGGCAAAATGGGCCTTAATAGAGTCCTATATGAATAGGAAGCATTGTTCTTGGAAAGACCCTCGTGTTGCCATGATGGATTTACAATATCACGATATACGACCGGCTAAAGGCTTGTATTACACCTTGGAACGAGCGGGAAAGATCGAACGGCTCACACACGACGAAGAGATCCAACGCGCCATGCAAACGGCTCCAGCCCAGACCCGTGCATTCTTCCGTGGGGCCTGTCTTCAACGGTTCCCCCAACAGGTCTATGGCATGAGTTGGTCCTCTGTCCTTCTTGAATCAGCAAATGCCACAATTACGCGCATTCCCCTCATGGATCCGTATCGTGGCACACAATCACTCACCCAAGAGTTATTTCAGGACATTGACTCCGTTGATCAGTTATTATCACGACTTGCTCAGTAATCACTGACTTTTGAGAAATATACGGGAACAGTCCAAGAACAATATGAGTGCTGACAAATTTCCATCTCCAAGTTTTTCATCCGACCCATGTTCAAGTTTTTATCAATTTTTGACCACTCAGCGACCAGAATTGTTGCCTCTGGCTCGATGGGGAACCTTGCCCCTTCCACAAGGATCGAGCGAACTCCCTTTTTCTAACCGAATACCGCCTTGGCCTCATGGCACAACGGTTCTCGCTTTTACCTATCAAAACGGAGTCTTAATTGCCGGAGACCGTCGTGCAACAGAAGGATTTCAAATTGCGGCCAATCGCATGGATAAGGTGTTTCAGACCGATGAATTTTCAGCCATGGCAATCGCTGGAGCGGCCGGGCCATGTGTGGAAATGGCCAAACTGTTTCGAATCGAGTTGGAACATTATGAAAAGCTTGACGGAAAACCACTTACGTGTGAAGGAAAAGCCACTAGACTTGGATACATGGTCAAAGCCAATTTCCCTATGGTGATGCAAGGCCTTGTCGTGATTCCTCTATTTGTCGGATACGATCAGAAACGCAAAACCGGCCGCCTGTTTAAATATGACATTACCGGTGGTCGGTATGAAGATACCGAATTCCACGCAGTTGGCTCTGGAGGGAAAGATGCCAAGCTCACCCTGAAAGAACATTTCCGCAAACACTTGCCAGAAGACCAAGCCGTGCAGATTGCCCTGCGAGCCTTATCCAACGCGGCCGAAGAAGATGCGGGAACGGGAGGCCCCGACCTGCTACGACGAATTTTCCCCATGGTCAAATTAGTCGACGCGCACGGTGTACGAGACGTAGAAGACACACAACTCGCCACGATCTGCCAAGAACTTATCTCTGAAGAACGGGAATCATAAGTCATGACCATGCCCTTCTACGTATCCCCCGAACAAATGATGCAAGACCGGGCAGAATATGCCAAAAAAGGCATTGCGAGAGGTCGTTCGATCATCGCCATGGAATATGACCAAGGCGTATTGTTTGTTGCAGACAATCCAAGTGCCTCGCTCTTTAAAATTTCTGAGATCTATGACAGCATCGCATTTTCGGGAGCCGGTCGATACAGCGAATTTGAAAACTTACGGAAAGCTGGAATTCAACATGCCGATATGAAAGGCATGATGTATAGCCGAGAAGATGTCACGGCTCGTTCTCTGGCCAACGGGTATTCACAAATGCTAGGGACCATCTTTAGCCAAGAAATGAAACCCTACGAGGTCGAACTGCTCCTTGCCCAAGTGGGTGAAACCTCAGAAGGGAACGAACTCTATCGCATCACATTTGATGGAAGCATTGTCGACGAACGGAACTTTACTGCCATAGGCGGACGATCCGAAGCCATTTTGACCTTTCTTCGCAAAGAAACTTCAGGGACCAAGCCTGCTCTCAACATCGCCTTACAATTATGCCAACAGGCATTTGAAAAGGGCGCCGATCCCAAATCAACCTTAGAAGGCCTAGAGGTTGCCATTTTGTACAGGACACGATCTGGCCGAAAATTCCGTCGTGTCACTACTTCTGAAGCCTCTAATCTACTTATTTA
>CP070628.1:709631-722345 GCA_020355985.1 Nitrospirota bacterium
AGGCCCCCCAATTTCCACCAAGGAACATGAGTATGCTCACAAGAAGGCCCAGGAATAATCTTGCCTGTTTCAAAACTTTTTTCTCTATTTTTTCAATCCGCCTTTTGTCAGTTTTCGCTGTCATGAAAAACATGACCTCTTCCTTTCTGAGCTTCTTCTTCTCGAAGAATGAGAACAATCTGACAATGTGTTGAGGGGAGAAAGAGGGGAAGAAGCTTCGCCAACTGGAGCTGACCTGAAAAACCTCTATTAAGTATGAAGATGCTTCATGGCCGAAGCACATAAAATAATAAACACGCCCATCCACAGGGCCACTCGTTGAAAAGGCACTGGCTCGACGGCCATTTCGTCCAGTTCTTCTTGATCTTCCTGACCAGTCGGTTCGTTTTTAAAAATAATGGTGTAAAGGAATATGGTCAAAACACCCAACACCAAGAACAATTTAATAAAAAAAACCGTGAGATATTTGGCATGGTGGGCCACACCTTCTCCTGTCGCCATGATCATACCTTCGCTGACATAATGCAGGTTGAACCCACCAGTAAAGAGAATGACGATCAACAACATTCCCACCACCCGTTTGTATTGCTTGTAAAAGGTTTCCGATATGGGTTTGATCAATTCTTTTGGAACGGTCGTTTTCAGGCAAGGAGTCACCGCCATAACTAGAAAGGCAAGACCACCGATCCACACGACGGCCGAGAGCAGATGTAGCCAATGCAGTAAAATGGGAATGAGTTGGCTGAGGTCGGTGATGACCCCAAGAAGGGATTCCATTAGAACTTAAAGACCGGTTTTTCGTTGCCAAAGCGGCGTTTGCGGAGCTCTTCCATTAATTCAATGGTGACGACCGGTATGCCCTCTTCTATGGCGTGACGCTCCACACCCTTTTTCACCATTGCCCGCAAGAAATATGGGATACGATTTAGCCGCTCTTCCGAAGCTTTGTCCCATTCCACTGATGAGGCTTCTGGCACATTGAAGGCAACCTGGATCTTTTCTCCGCCCTTAGGTGTATACAGGCACCACTCGTCTTCATCCATCCAATCCCCGTGATCCACGTAAGGACGTGCTCGACATCCACCGCAAATCTCACTATATTCGCAATCACCACACTTACCTTTTAGATGGGGATAACGAAAGGAATCGAAAACCTCCGACTTCTCCCACAAATCGACAAAGCTAGTATCACGAATATTTCCAGCGGATAATGGCATATAGGGACATGGGGTCAGGTCTCCATTTGGTGTAACTCGCGCATAATTGGTCCCTGCAAGACATCCTCCACCCATGTAGCCCTGAGCTTTGGTGATGGGTGAATTCGGATCTTTTTCATAAGCTAGCCGTTTGAAGTGGGGTGCACATCGGGCCCGAACCAACATATCTTGGTATTTATCTTGGCATTCGATCAAATGGCCCAAAACTTCTTCGTATTGAGAAGGAGAAATGTCAGTGAGTTCTTCTCCGCGTCCTGTACAGACCATGAAAAAGACATTCAGCACCTTTGCTCCGAGATCGTGAGACCAATCAATGACCGCCGGCAATTCCTGATAATTCATGGGCTGGGCACTGAAATGCACTTGGAACTGTAATCCGTTGCGTTTACAGGCCTCAATACCAGCCAACGCGCCCTCCCAGGCATTTGGCAATCCGCGAAAGGCATTGTGTTTGACTGGATCGAGCGAATCGATGCTGATACCGACTCCCATGACACCTATTTCCACCATCTCCTTGGCCATGTCATCATCAATCAACATGCCATTTGTGCCAAAAACCACCATAAATTGCTGTTTAACGGCATGACGAGCAATGTCCAATATGTCGGGTCGCACCAAAGGCTCACCGCCAGTAATAACCAGCAAGCTTCCGGGATTAACCTCGGCAATTTGATCGATCAGACGAAAGCATTCTTCAGTTGTAAGTTCATCTTGCCCTCCACCCATCTTGGTCGTCGCATCCAGGTAACAATGATCACATTTAAGATTACAGCGACTTGTGAGATTAAGGGCGACGAGATAAGGCTTGAAATCATCAACGGTCCGGCCATCACCCGGTGCTTCGCTACCCGGTCGCAACGATTCGAACCGCGAGACGGCATTAGAGCCTAATGAAGACAAATTATTGAACAATGAGTTGAGAACAGGAAGGGATTTACCCATTATTGCCAGCTCCGGATTGGGCTTCAGAAGGAGACCCTGTACCGGTCAACTTGGCAACAATGTCTTTAACGTTCCCTGTTTTCATGGCTTCTTCCATGGTTTCCTTCGCTTGCTCAATACCTTGGGTAGCCACGTCAAGGGTAATAGTTGTCGTGCCTATTTTTTCTGCATGCTTGATAATTAACGCTTTGGTGCAGTCTCTCATAAAACCAGCCGGAGCCCGTTCAAGTCGTTGAAGGGCATCAGGCTCCCACGTGTACGGGTCAACTCCATTTGTCTCGGATATTTCATCATTTTTGGAGTCAGAACCCATGGCTGAGACCTCCCCTGCAGTTTTATTGGCAAAAATTGGGGTATAGTCTTCAGCCGCCGCCTCTTGAATCATCGGGGCTGCATACTCCAACGTAAT
Source organism: Nitrospirota bacterium (assembly GCA_020355985.1). The sequence continues at coordinate 712,200 of CP070628.1, forward strand.
GGTCGTCATTCCTAATTTTCTGGCCGTCTTTTCAATTTTTGCTTTAGCCCGTCTACGCTGGAATCCCGCAGGGACCGAACGAATAGCTTCTCGTGCATCTTTCGTCCATTGCATGGGAATATCGTCATAAGCGACATCGGTTTCCAGGCCACCCTCGGCTTGAGCCGCTGCATCGAATATGGATTTATCCACTTGTTTAAATTGTGCCCCTTCCAGACCACAAACCGGACATAAGACCGGATGAGCCCCTTTTCCAATATAGCCACATCCCCCACACACATAATAATCTCGAGACATCCGATCCAAATAGTTTTGATTCACGGCACTTAATGGATTGGCTACTGCTGGTTTTTCTTCTACGACCTTGGACATCATGCCACTCATTGTCGATCCCATTAAATCTTGAGCCACTTGATTGTCAGCTTGCATGGCATTCCGATCAACACCTGCAGCATCTAAGGTTCCGCCAAGATTTTTCATTGCATCCATCGCACCCTTAGGGAGAATATCCCCCACTGCATCATCAATGACAGAATTGCTAATAATGGTATGCCCTTTTTCAATGGCATAGCGGTGAATAGCTGTCTTCGCAACACCTCGCGCAAAAACTGGGATTTTTTCCATGCGATGCAAAGCCTCTTCCGTCCAGGCAATCGTATATTCCGCTTGAGTATCAATAGGTGGCACAAATTTTCTGTTAGAGATCAAGACATTACAGGGGGCGGAACGCAGGAGATTTTCGGCGTTGCTGCCAATATCCATATCTTCATCGCTATGCACACCAATGCGTCCAACGATGAGAAGCCACGGCTGCTCTTTCCGGACATATTGAATCACCTTCTCAAAGGCCTTGCCATCTAGCAGCGTAGTCTTTATGTCAGCCCCTTCGTCCTGCGCAACATCACGAGAGACATCTAAATGTGACTGATAGATTTTAGCCAAACCACTATCAATCACTTCTTCATGCAGTTTTTCTTGTTCTTTAAATCTGAAAACTTTGCCAGCCTCTTCGTTTAGAACACCGGAAATGCTGTGGAACGCTGCATAATGGAAATATGGGTCAAATGCGGAAATCGCTTCGACTGGTTTATTAAGGGCCTTTCCAAGAGCCAGCGCCGTTTTTAACCCACCAAAAGAATAATGACTCCCATCCACGGCAACGACAATTTTCCCACCATTCATAGGTTTCGTATTTTTTACAATGAACATATCCGAATTGCGCACGCGTCGTATGACACGTTCGGTGTTGCTTCCAATAAGCGAGTCCTTGACTGCTCCCACACCCAAAGCTCCCATAATGGTGAGGTCATAGCCATTTTTGGTGATATCTTCTGCGATAGCTTTCCAATTGCGCCCTTCCAATGAACGCCGTTCGAGAGGGATATTGGCTTCGTCACATTTCTCACCAACGTAATCCAAATAAGAATCCGTAATGATTTGAAGCCCTCGGGTAATAAGAGAATCATGGATTTGCCGCTGTCGATCTAATTCCTTTTCATCATGGTATTCTTCAGGGAGACCGGCTTCCATTTGCTTAAACCGCTTATCGTGCATTTTGGCCGCATACACATGGCTCCCCACCATTTTCGACCCGAACACTTTCGCAAACTGAACCCCCAGTTCCACAGCCATATTCGAATGGTCTGAATTATCAACTGGTACATATATTGTCTTATACATTCACTCGCCTCCTTAGCGGAATTCCCACGAAAAAAGCGACACCAAGCCGCTCGCCTTTATCGCCTTGAAATTCGCCCCTATGCCTAAGATTTTTCAGAAAAACAAGGGGGAATCTTACCACCTCGAATTTCCCTTATGCAAGCCAAAGACATTAGTCAAATACTCTGTTACTCATGGATAAAATTATTTATTTTTCAACTGTTTTTGTCTTTTCTCTTTTGAGGCTTTCCATGATCAATTTGGTTAAATTACCTACGTATATCATTCCATTTTTAATTTAAGTAATTCATTCTATTCTTGGGTGGTGACGATGGGGAAAAGAATGTTTCTCCTGAACTCTTGGGAGGTATTTCCTAAAGTAGTATGAATAAGAAATTGATCTTAATACCCTAAGATTCACCTATCCTCTGTTCAAGTTTTTCAACTTTTTTCCGAGAAAATATCATTTTTTTCTTCACCCCGTTTCCTTCGATAATATTCAAAATTATTTTTTTGCCTTTATTTTGCACAAATGCATTGCTTTAACGTATAGTAAGCGTTTTGGTTTTTGCATTATTCACTTAGGGTCTTGGTCCGAGAGGAGCATGAAGCTCAACTCATTTAATTAGGGGGATTCAATGAGAAAAAGTAGTTACCTGTTTACATCGGAATCGGTCACAGAAGGACATCCAGATAAAATCGCTGACCAAATATCGGATGGTATTTTGGATGCGATTATGGCTAAAGATAGGAACTGCCGGGTAGCCTGCGAAACGTTGATTACAACCGGAATTGCCTTCGTTGCTGGAGAAATCTCCACCAAAGCCTATGTAGAAATTCCTGATATTATTCGAGAGACCATTAAAGGCGTTGGATATTCAGATGCAACTTGGGGATTTGATCATCGTACCTGCTCGGTCTTGACCTCAATTGATAACCAGTCTGGCGATATCGCGATGGGGGTGGATACCGGAGGAGCCGGGGATCAAGGCCTCATGTTTGGCTATGCCTCCAATGAGACCGCCGAACTGATGCCTATGACCATTGTCCTCGCCCACCGACTGACTCGACGATTAGCTGAAGTGCGAAAGAAAAACATTTTGAATTGGGTCCGCCCAGATGGGAAAGCCCAAGTCACCATTGAATACAAAAATGGCAAGCCTGTCAGAATCGATACGATCGTCGTTTCTACACAACACAGTGATAAGGTGACATCCAAGAAAATTGAAAAAGATATCATGGAAAAAGTGATTATTCCCGTCATGCCCAAGAAGCTATTTGACCCTAAAAAAGTCAAATTCCACATTAATCCAACCGGACGATTTGTCGTGGGAGGACCAATGGGTGACGCAGGACTAACAGGCCGAAAAATCATTGTCGACACTTATGGTGGAGTAGGTAGCCACGGTGGCGGAGCCTTTTCTGGTAAAGATCCGAGCAAAGTTGATCGGTCGGCCTCTTACATGGCCCGTTACATTGCAAAAAATATCATTGCCGCTCGGTTGGCTGAAAAATGCGAAGTGCAACTGGCCTACGCCATTGGGGTTGCTGAACCTGTTTCAGTCTTGGTGGATACCAAAGGAACAGAAAAAACCGATGTAGAACGCATCGAAAAATTAGTACGCAAGCATTTTTCCTTAACCCCAAAGAATATTATCGAACACCTCAAATTACGCCGTCCCATCTATAGACAGACAGCCGCCTATGGACATTTTGGGCGAAACGAACCAGGGTTTACCTGGGAAAAGACAGACAAAGCTGCCTTGCTGCGACGGGAAGCTGGTTTATAATTTTTAAAAGAAGCATTTAGTATAGATGGGGGAAGAAGCGAGCTTTCTCTCCCTCAATCTTTATCTTTGTATTCTGTAATTTTTCACCTAGTCAGACACACAGACCAACGAGGGGAGTGAGTATCATGAGTACTGCAAGCACATTAGAAACAACCACACAAGATTATAAAGTTGCGGATATCAGCCTTGCCGATTGGGGGCGAAAAGAACTGCAAATTGCCGAAACGGAAATGCCAGCCTTGATGGCCCTCCGAGATAAACACCGGAGTTCTCAGCCGCTAAAGGGGGCCAAAATTTTGGGTTGCATTCACATGACCATTCAAACTGGGGTGTTGATTGAAACCCTGATTGAACTGGGCGCTGAAGTGCGCTGGTCTTCCTGTAATATCTTTTCAACTCAAGATCACGCCGCAGCCGCCATTGCAGCAAAAGGGATCCCTGTTTTTGCATGGAAGGGAGAGACCGCGGATGAATATGATTGGTGCTTGGAACAAACCATTTTAAAAGATGGCAAGCCCTGGGATGCCAACATGATTCTGGATGATGGAGGCGACCTGACGCTGATGATTCATGAAAAGTACCCGGCTATGCTGGATCACATCCATGGCATTACTGAAGAAACTACAACAGGAGTGCATCGATTACAGGAAATGGTGAAAAATGGCACATTAAAAGTTCCAGCCATCAACGTAAATGACTCTGTCACCAAGTCTAAGAATGACAATAAATATGGATGCCGCCACAGCTTGAATGATGCAATTAAACGGGGCACCGATCATCTGCTCTCCGGGAAAAAAGCGTTGGTCATTGGCTACGGTGATGTAGGGAAGGGTTCGGCCCAATCACTCCGGCAAGAAGGCATGGTTGTCAAGATATCCGAGATAGACCCGATTTGTGCCATGCAAGCCTGCATGGACGGATTCGAAATTGTCTCTCCCTACAACAACGGCATTAATACAGGAAAGGTCGAGAACATTAATGTCAGTCTCCTTAGCCAAACTGATTTGGTCGTTACCACGACAGGGAACCTAAACGTCTGCGATTCTGCCATGTTACAATCGTTAAAATGTGGCGCGGTCGTGTGCAACATCGGCCACTTTGATAATGAAATCGATACAGCGTACATGCGGAAAAACTGGGAATGGGAGGAAATCAAACCTCAGGTTCACAAAGTCTACCGGAATAAGACCACCAAAGATCATTTGATCCTATTGTCCGAAGGACGTCTGGTAAATCTTGGTAATGCTACTGGGCACCCCTCGCGCATTATGGACGGCTCATTTTCCAATCAGGTCTTGGCGCAAATATATCTGTATGAACGAAAGTATGCTGACCATGTGGAACCAGAACCCCCAACGGTCCAAGTTCTTCCCAAGATTTTGGATGAAGAAGTGGCGGCCCATATGGTCCGTGGATTTGGCGGGGTCTTGACCAAACTGACACAAGCGCAAGCGGATTACATTCATGTGCCTATTGATGGCCCGTTTAAAGAAGATACCTACAAGTATTAACTTGCCCTCTCTTTGATCGCTTTCCTTTTAGGAAAGCGATCAAAGCAATCCACATCAATCTAGCCCATCTAATGACCAACTGGATTTTTCAAATAAATCTGTTAAACTATCTAACAAGGGAAGTGTATTCATCGCCTTCCTCTTTACATGAAGCCTGCTAGTATGTATTCTTCCTTCGCTCTTTTGTAGGGGTAGGCTTCTACCTGTAAATTAAGATTTTCCTTAACCACTTTCCTGTAAAAGAGTTACCATTTTAAATGTTTTCTCGGATAATTGACCCCGCGCCTTTGGATTATCTCTCTGTAGGAATTTCCCAACGGGCGTTTGGCGAGAGACTAAGGACATTACGGTTATGTCAAGAACTTTAGACCCCTCCAAAGCGGGGACCCCTCAACGAGATTACCCCACGATGTTCCTTTTCGGATTAATCGTACTAGCCACCATTGTGGGATTACCTATGTATGCCTATTTCTATGATTTTACCTGGGTCGACTGGACCATGTTTGTGTCGTTATACATGATCACCGGGCTTGGTATTACAGTTGGATATCATCGTTTGATTACGCATAGGGCTTTCAAGTGCCCGGAATGGGTAAAATTCACCTTTTTAATAGCCGGGGGTATGGCCCTAGAAAATTCTGCTCTACGATGGGCTGGTGATCATATTCGGCATCATGCTCGTTGCGACCAACCCGAAGACCCTTATAACGCGACATTAGGATTTTGGCATAGCCATTGTGGATGGATTTTTTGGAAGGACCCGAACCGTGACCCAAAATATGCTACGCGTCTCTTACAAGATCCGTTGATCGTGTGGCAAAATCGGTATTATCTTCCGATTGTGCTGACTGGTCTCTTCCTCCCTTTTGTTGTTGGATGGCTCTACAACGGATGGATTGGTGCAATTGGTTGTTTTCTATTAGCAGGCTTGGCTCGCACATTCTTTGTCTTAAACTCCACTTTTTTCATTAATTCAATCTGCCACATTTGGGGTGACCAACCTCATGGGACGTCAAACTCAAGCCGAGACAGTTGGTGGATTTCCCTTCTGACGTTTGGAGAGGGTTATCACAACTATCACCACATGTATCAAAGCGATTATCGCAACGGCATCCGGTGGTATAATTTTGATCCGTCAAAGTGGTTGATCTGGACGCTAAGCAAATTTGGCTTGGCCTACGATCTTCGTCGCCAATCAAACAGCGAAACCTAGCACCAAATCTCATCTCCTCAAAACCTCAGGCTCACGCACTCTTCGAAATCGCCTCCCTGTTGGGTTACTTTTCCAAAGCCTAGGACATTTAGGATTTCCTTTTCAGGTCCTAATTGCAGAAAGAAGAGGTCGTATGATAAATTCGCCTGTATTTATGCGGGTTTTAGAAACATGATTGCTACGGAAATTCAAGAAAACGCAGCAGAATATTTGATGAATACCTATACCCGCCTCCCATTAATAATCGAACGAGGTCAGGGATGCCTGGTGTATGACGCCGAAGGCCGCGAATATCTTGACTGCGTGGCCGGCATTGCCGTGAATATCTTGGGCCATGCACATCCAGATATTGTTGCCGCTATTACCCGACAGGCCCGGCAACTGATCCATACGTCCAATCTGTTTTATACCGAACCACAAACCCAAATGGCTGAACGGCTCGTCGAGCATTCCTTTGCAGACAAGGTATTTTTCTGTAACAGCGGAGCTGAAGCCAATGAAGCCGCAATTAAATTAGCTCGACGCTACGCTCACAAGACATTTGGTCCTGAGCGGTTTGAAATTCTGACAACGCTGAACTCCTTTCATGGACGAACTTTGGCCAGTCTCACGGCCACCGGCCAACCCACATTACAAGAAGGCTTCGGCCCCATGGTGCCTGGGTTCCGATACGTTCCTTTTAATAATTTCGAAATATTAGAAGCGACTATTTCCCCACAAACGGCCGCCATTATGCTCGAACCTATTCAGGCTGAAGGCGGTGTAGTCGTTCCTGATGTTGATTACATGAAGAAGGTTCGAAAGCTTTGCCACGAGCGGAAAATCCTTCTGATTTTTGATGAAGTCCAGACAGGTATGGGACGCACAGGGACACTTTTTGCATATGAACAATTTGGCATTCAGCCAGATATCATGACCCTGGCCAAAGGCCTCGGTGGAGGAGTCCCGATTGGAGCTTGTCTAGCCACGGACACCGTGGCCGCGGCATTTGAACCCGGCACGCATGCTTCCACCTTCGGAGGTAATCCTTTGGCCTGTGCCGCAGCCCTGAAAGTGTTAGATCTGCTCATCGATGGTGGCAAACTTGATCAGGGCCGAAGGGCCGGCGAATACCTCGCCAAGGGTTTAACTAAGCTTTCTGAACAATTTTCTTGTATTCGGGAATCTCGGGGAATAGGCCTCTTACAAGGTTTGGAGTTAACTATTGACGGAAAATCCTTTGTCATGGAATGCCTTGAACGAAGAGTGCTTATAAATTGTACCATGGGACGCGTGCTCCGATTTGTGCCGCCCTTCATCATCAGCAACTCCCAAATTGATCGATTATTGGCTGTCCTATCTGAAGCCTTTTCTAAACGGAAATAACTCATGGCCTCAACTAGTCCGTCCAAAGGAAGCCGTCGCTCCACGTCTGCCTCACAAAGGAAAGCGCAGCAGCTTCCCAAAGACTTATTGACGGTTGGGGATATTCCCAGGAAAAAAGTTCAAGACTTAATCACCTTGGCTAAAAGGTTGAAAGCTACCCATGGCAAAGGCAGGCCTGTTTTTCCCCTAAGAGGAAAAACGCTAGGATTAATATTTGAAAAACCCTCAACACGCACACGCGTGTCCTTTGAAGCCGGAATGAATCAATTGGGTGGCCAAGCCCTATTCTTGGCCTCGGAAAAAATACAACTCAGCCGAGGAGAAAGTTTAGCTGACACCGCCAAAGTACTCTCTCGTTACGTAGATGGGTTAGTGGTGAGAACTTTTGACCAATCTGCATTGGAGGAATGGGCTCAGCATACTTCGATTCCGGTGATTAATGGCCTCACAGATCATTGTCATCCCTGCCAGGCATTAGCAGACCTTCTCACCATTGTAGAAAATAAGGGGCGGGCGAAAGGATTAAAATTGGCCTACATTGGAGATGGGAATAATATTACGCACTCGCTTCTTGAAGTAGGGGCAAAGGTCGGGATGCACGTATCTGTGGGATGCCCCCAGGGTTATGAACCTGATAACAACATTGTGAAGCGAGCCAAAACAGAAGGGGCTCAAACTGGAGCCACAATTGAAATTACCCATGATCCAATGATAGCCGCAAAAAATGCGGATGCGATTTATACCGATGTGTGGATCAGCATGGGGCAAGAAGACGAACATCAACCACGAATGGCAGCCTTTTCGCCCTATCAAGTCAACAATCAGTTAATGAAACAGGCTAAACCAAATGCTGTAGTCCTTCACTGTCTGCCTGCGCATCGAGGAGAAGAAATTACTGCAGAGGTATTAGATGGAACCCAATCCGTCGTCTTAGACCAGGCAGAAAATCGTCTACATATACAAAAAGCTATCTTGCTTGAATGGCTAGGAAAGAAGAATTCATGAAACACCGTCCGGTTTCGAGTCGTTCCACCGTGAAAATCTCCCGCAATACCCGATCAGCCAGGCGGCCCAAAGTCGTGTTGGCCTACTCGGGGGGACTAGATACTTCGATCATTCTGCATTGGCTTAAAGAGGAAAAAGGGTGCGACGTCATCGCATTCTGTGCCGACTTGGGGCAGGGCGAAGATTTACAGGACATTAGAAAAAAGGCCCTTCAAGTTGGTGCGATCAAAGCTTATGTCGAAGATCTCCGAGAAGAATTTGTCTCAGACTACGTCTTCCCCATGCTTCGAGGAAACGCAGTCTATGAAAGTTCCTACCTTCTGGGCACTTCCATAGCCAGACCTCTCATCGCCAAACGACAAGTGGAACTAGCGAAAAAGGAAAAGGCCAGCTTCCTCAGCCATGGTGCCACGGGAAAAGGGAATGATCAAGTCCGCTTTGAACTCACATTCGCCGCTCTGGCTCCAAACGTTCAAGTCATTGCTCCGTGGCGGGAATGGTCCATGAACTCTCGGCAAGATCTCATTGATTACGCTCAGCAGCATCACATTCCCATCACCGTCACCAATGCCAAACCATTTAGCATAGACGCCAATTTGCTTCACTTTAGCTATGAAGGTGGGGTACTTGAAGACCCATGGGTGTCTCCACCAAAAGACATGTTTCAAATGACCACGTCCCCTCAAGATGCACCCTCTACCCCCCAAACTCTTACGCTTCAATTCAAGAAGGGCGATCCCATCGCCGTTAATGACAAACTGCTGAACCCCGCCACCCTACTCCACCGACTCAATCAATTTGGCGGAAAACACGGAATCGGGCGCGTCGATTTAGTTGAAAATCGGTTTGTAGGACTCAAATCTCGTGGAGTTTATGAGACACCTGGTGGGACGATTCTTCATATTGCTCGGCGGGCGTTGGAATCATTGACGCTTGATCGAGAAGTCGTACACCTACGAGACAGTCTTATGCCTCGCTATGCGGAACTCGTATATAATGGTTTTTGGTTTTCTCCAGAACGCCTTATGTTGCAGGCCGCATTTGACCGCGGGCAACAAAATGTGACGGGAACTGTTCGCGTCCAACTTTACAAGGGCAATTGCACCGTGACCGGCCGGAAATCTGATCAATCGCTCTACCAGCAACACCTCGCCACATTTGAAGAAGGCTCTGGATACGATCAACAAGATGCCGGTGGCTTTATCCGTCTGAATGCCTTACGCTTAGCCACCCGAACAGCGGTGCAAAAACCAACATGGTAATTCCACTCATTTCTCTCAGATGAAGACTTCTCGACCGAAATCACCACGTAACCCTCAAACTCGGTCTTTGCCTCGGCCTCAACGCAGGCCCACCCAAAAACTAGACAAGATAAAACTCTGGGGAGGGCGATTCCTTAACCAGACGGACGCATTGGTCGAATCCTTCACAGCTTCTATCGGATTTGACTGTCGTCTCTATGAGTACGATATCGAAGGCAGTTTGGCGCATTGCAAAACCTTGCAACGAGCGAAGGTGTTATCCGCACGCGAAAGCCACACTATCATCAAAGGATTGCACCAAATTCGAGAAGACATTCGCGCGGGCCGACATACTTGGCAAG
>CP070628.1:722445-730797 GCA_020355985.1 Nitrospirota bacterium
AGAACATGGCCTGGAACATCGTTGGCAAATTTCTTCTGAAACAGCTCAATTGCTTCTCCAGGATCTACCAACAGAAGGATTCTTGGTTGGCCTCACATCCATCCATTGGCGGGAAGCCTGGAAATACGGCGAGCGCGCCTTTCGCTATTGTCAGCATGATATCGGCCATGCAATTGGCTCCATGCGAATCTCCGCCGCAACATTAGGCTGGGATATGGTCATTCTCTCTCATACATCTGACGAGACGATAGAGCAAATCCTTGGATTACATCGCAAACAGGACTTCCCATTTGAACGCGAGTATCCCGAGTTATTAGCCGCCGTCTGGCCCAAAAATACCCAATCACCTATAAGCATGGACTTGGCCTTTGGGAAACCAGACAACCAGATCTTGTTATCAGAAAAATGGCAGGGAACGGCCAACCGACTGAGTAAAGACGACCCCGTTCATTGGGAAATTATTGATGAAGTCGCAGAAGCTTCATGGAAAACAACACAAGAATCCGAGATCCTGTCGTTCCTACCCTCTTCCACAGCGCAGAACCCCCAAGATGATAAAGAGATCGAACCCCTAGCCGGCCAAATTATTCACCAAAGGCGAAGCGCTGTGTCTTTTGATGGCCATACCAGCCTTTCTGTTGATCGTTTTTTCACGATGCTGGCACGAACAATGCCACAGAGTCAGATGTCACTTCATGAACGACCTATGCCCTGGGATACCCTTCCGTGGAACCCAACCATTCACCTCGCCCTATTTGTCCATCGAGTTGACGGACTCGAATCTGGAATGTACTGGCTCAATCGCAATCCCCAAGAACGCCAGGTGAAAGATTTTCAAACCTCCATGCATGAGCAATTCGTGTGGTCAATTCCTGGAAACTGCCCTTCTCATCTTCCTCTCTATCTCTTAGAAAAAGGTGATGCCAAAAATCTGGCCATGCAGCTTAGTTGCGGGCAGGAAATTGCCAGTCACAGCGCGTTTGCACTTGGGATGATAGCGGAATTCGATGAGAGTTTAGAAAAATTTGGGCCGTGGTTTTACAAGCGCCTGTTTTGGGAAACCGGGTTGATCGGCCAAGTACTGTACTTAGAAGCGGAAGCAGCCGGAATACGAGCAACTGGCATTGGGTGTTTCTTTGACGATCCAGTACATCGGGTACTGGGTTTTCATCCTGAAACAAAATGGCAATCGCTCTATCACTTCACGGTCGGAGGTCCGACGGAGGATGGTCGCCTCACCACTCTTCCACCCTATGGTCCTCACATCACGTAAGGTCACATGACGAAAAAACCTTCTATGCCCCTACCACGAGAGTTTTATGATCGGCCGACATTGAAGGTTGCAAAAGAATTGTTAGGGAAGGTGCTAATGAAAGAGACTTCAAGCGGGATCATTCAGACTAAAATTGTTGATGTGGAAGCCTATGTTGGACCGAAGGATAGGGCCTGCCATGCCTCAAAGGGCCGAACGAAACGCACGGAAATCATGTTCGGCCCAGCCGGATTCACCTATGTCTATCTCATTTACGGGATGTACCATTGTTTGAATATCGTGACCGAACAAAAAGACTATCCTGCCGCGATCTTAATTCGAGGGTTAGAAATCTTGAGAGAAGGTGATCCTACAGCTTTACGCACACGTATCGACGGCCCCGGTCGGGTCTGCCGTTTCCTGGAAGTGAACCGCACACACAACGGTCTCGATACCACACTCGGCGCAACTCTTTGGATCGAAGACCATGGCCTAACCATTTCACGAAGACAGATTCAGGCTCTCACACGAATCGGCGTAGACTATGCTGGAGAATGGGCAGAGAAACTGTGGCGGTTTTGCTTGCCCGCCCCACCTTCAGCCAAGAAACGTCGAATCACACAAACATAAATATTCCAAAGGACATTTTGTAGTAGGGAATGGTGCAAAACGTACGTCCAGCAAGGCCACAGTCAGTTAGACGCTCGGAGCATACGGATCAGTACGTGAGGACGGCCAAGTGCCGAGAACGCTGTCGGCGGCTTTTTTTAACATTCCCATAGATATCTTGAACAAGATAGACCTTCTACGTTACGCTACGCACTCAGTACCATATCGGCTGGTTTTCTCAAGCCACATGAAACAAACCGCTTCTCACATCTACGAACAATAAAGGAGGAAGACAATGGGCAATCCGCTGGATACGATCTCTGGCACCATCACTGCTGGCTTTGTGTTGACCGTGGTCCTGTATGGCCTGGTCAAAATGCTGGTGTGACACCTCATCACTTCCCAATGTTTATTTAATCACCTAACGAATACGAGGACCTATTATGGAAAGTTTATTTGCGTGGGGACATTACCTCGCGGGCATTACCTGGATTGGAATTCTCTATTATTTTAATTTCATCCAAGTGCCATTTCTCAAAGTCGTCACACCCGAAACCAAGGCGGAGGCCTTTAAACACCTGGTGCCCAATGCGCTCTGGTGGTTTCGGTGGGGAGCCCTCTTTACATGGCTATTTGGCGCCGCATTGCTTGGGCATCAGCATCGGATGGGGAGCGCCTTTTTGCTGCAGGGGCCAGATGCCGTCATCGGCATGGGTGCCTGGCTGGGAACCATTATGCTGTTAAACGTGTGGGGAATCATTTGGCCAAATCAGAAGAAAGTCCTTGGGCTCAAAGAAGCCACACCGGAAGAAAAAGCCAAGGCCGGGCGGACCGCCCTCCTAGCGTCACGCACCAATACCATGCTCTCCATTCCCATGCTCTTCTTCATGGCCAACTCCGGCCATGCTTCAGGCTTATTCTAAGCCTGCCACAAAAAGAACGATATACCAGTTAAAGTAGATAAGGCCGACTCATATGAGTCGGCCTTTTCAGTTTTATGCCCTCCAACTAAATCATTCTGACGAAAAATTTTCGTCCCTATATTTATTCTCCGCAATGAACTTAGGAACGCGTTGATACATCGTAAACGGGATAGTCTGTATAGCCTTCTTTTTCAAACGAAAACCATGTGGCCATATCTTCTGAGGGAGCCAACGGCCATCCATTTCGAAATCGATCAACGAGATCCGGATTACTAATAAAGGGTCGACCGAAGGCAACCAAATCGGCATGCTTTGCTTGAATTGCCGCTTCTGCTGTCTCTTGCGTGTAACCACAATTGCTCATGATTGGCCCAGCAAATACCTGTCGAAATTCACTTAGTTTCATGGGTTCTCCCAATTCATGAAAACCAAAGGCCAAACCATCGACTACATGAAGATAAGCGAGTCCCACCTTTTCAAGTTGATCAGCCACGTAGGTAAAGGTTTCACGAAAATCTTCAGAACCCATATCATTATAATTTCCATTGGGGCTGAGACGAGCGGCAACTCGATGTGCTGGCCACACATCGATAACGGCCGTCACAATTTCTTGGAGAAACCGAAAACGATTCTCCAAACTCCCGCCATACAGATCGGTCCGTTTGTTGGTTTTGGATTGCAGAAATTGGTCAATCAAATAGCCATTCGCACTGTGAATTTCCACACCATCAAACCCGGCGTCCTTAGCTCGTTTCGCTCCTTGTTTGTAGGCTTCAACGATCACAGGAATTTCACTAACTTCAAGAGCTCGAGGTGTTTCATACGACTTTTTACCTTGCGGGGTATGCACATATTCTCCATTCGATTTCACAGCAGACGGTGCCACCGGCAATGCTCCACCATGGAAATCACTGTGCGAGGCCCGGCCGCAATGCCACAACTGAAGAAAGATTTTTGATCCTTTGGCATGCACAGCATCTGTCACAACCTTCCACGCCGCCCCCTGTTCGTCTGTATACACACCCGGCGCATTGATCCATCCAATCCCTTGTTCCGAAATAAATGTCCCCTCCGTGATCAGAAGACCGGCGTTGGATCGCTGAGCATAATATTCAGCCATAAGCGCGTTGGCCATGCGTTCTGCGCCTGCCCGGGCACGGGTCATAGGAGAAAGCACGACACGATTTTTTAATGTCAGATCACCCAATTGAAATGGAGTCAACAACTCTTGGGGTGGGGTCATGCGGAAAATCCTTTGAGTTATTCCTGAACAACAATGTGAGTGTCGGTTTCTTCAACCCCAGGGATCGTGTGGATTTTGGTCATGATGAGATTAGACAACGCACGATCATCTGGCGCATTCACCAACCCAAAAATATCTGGCTGCCCAAAACAGGCATGAGCCTGTTCCACTTCAGATAGTGCTTTTAACGTTGTCAACACGTCTTGAGCTTTCCCTGCTTTGACCTTCATCAAAATATACGCTTTTGCTGCCATAGGAACCTCCTGTGTTAAGAGCAATGCGCACTACTCATATTGAGAAGCGAGGAAATGGTCTTCTAGACGCTGTTCTACCATAGATGATATTTTGATTCCATCTCCGGTTCTTGTTCTATTTGGCTACCATATTGTCTATTCTCTGCTGTCACCAGCAGGGTAAAGAGTTTTCATGAAATATCTTCATTGAGTCCCTACTAGAAACCACTTGTATGTCCAATGTCGTTTCGTTAATCCCCAGTGGTACGGAGATGGTCTGCGCTCTCGGTTGCCAAGGGCAACTCAAGGGCCGTTCCCACGAATGTGATTTTCCCAATGGCATTAGCCAGTTGGCAATCTGTACAGCACCAAACCTATCAGTCAACGGCACCAGCAAAGAGATTCATGAACGAGTGTCAGGAATAGTGCAGAATGCCCTGTCAGTCTACCGGATAGAGACGGAAACTCTTCGCACACTCGAACCGGATATTATCGTCACACAAACCCAATGTGATGTCTGCGCCGTGAGCTTTGCCGATGTAGAAAACGCTCTCAAAGAATCCTTAGATATTCAACCAAAAGTGATTTCGCTTCACGCCACGAATTTGCAAGGGGTTTGGGATGACCTGCTTCGTGTGGGGCGAGGATTAGGGAAAGAACAAGAAGGCCGGCAGTTACTCGACAGTTATCATTTGCGTATTTCCGCCATTGCGGATCGGTGCCGAAACGAAAATTCTCATCCCTCCGTAGCCTGCATTGAATGGATGGAGCCCTTGATGGCAGCCGGCAATTGGGTTCCTGAACTTGTCCAGCTCGCTGGAGGGCAATCGGTTTTCGGAACTCCAGGTGCCCATGCGCCATGGATCACCTGGGAAGCCTTAGCCGAGGCCAATCCCGATATATTGGTATTGATGCCCTGTGGGTTTTCCATGCCTCGCATAGAAGAAGAAATGCACACCCTGACAAAGAATCCTCTTTGGTCTACTTTAAAAGCTGTACAAAATGAACACGTTTATTTGACTGACGGAAATCAGTTTTTTAACCGCCCAGGGCCGCGTCTGGTCGAATCTTTGGAAATTTTCGCCGAGATTTTTCATCCCAACTGTTTCCAATTTGGTCATACTGGCACCGACTGGCGCCAGTGGCACCCTGCCCGTTGACCAGCTCCCTCGCCATTTGCTAAATAGGAATGATTCCTAAACAGTAATAGGATGAGTTACTGCGTTGAACCTTTCCCTTGATGCCATTCAACTAAAATTTCGGGATTACGGCTTGAAGTCTACCCCGCAACGGACGGCGATCTACCAAGCCTTAGTTCACAGCACGGCTCATCCAACGGCGGAAGATCTTTTCGCGCAGGTCTCACCAGCCTATCCCATGTTGTCCTTGAACACAGTGTATTACACATTGGGTACGTTGCGCACTGCAGGACTCATACAGGAAGTGAACGTCGGGCATGACCGGGCGCGTTTTGATGCGAACCTTTCTCCGCATCACCATGTCATTTGCCAAGGATGTCAGACTATTCTGGATGTCATAGATCCACGTTTAAACCGTCTAACTTCCCCTTCAGGAATTCCCAAAGACTTTCAAATAACCAGTTATCAGGTCGCCTTTCGAGGCTATTGCGGCACATGCCGCCGATCACCTTTACCAACGACGACAGCACAATCGGGGAAACGCCCCATTTCATCATAAAGGAGGATTATATGGGCAACAGTTTAAAAGGAACCAAAAGTCACGAAAATTTGAAAGCGGCCTTTGCGGGTGAATCGCAAGCGAATCGTCGCTATCTGTACTTCGCGAAGCGGGCTGATATCGAAGGCTACACAGATATCGGTGGCCTCTTCCGAGACACGTCCGAGGCGGAAACCGGCCATGCCTTTGGGCATTTAGATTTCTTAAAAGAAGTTGGTGACCCAGCTACCGGCGTGCCCATCGGGAATACCGATGCCAACTTAAAAGCCGCGATAGAGGGTGAAACATATGAATACACCCAAATGTATCCCGGCATGGCAAAGACCGCCCGCGATGAAGGCTTTGAGGAATTGGCCGAATGGTTTGAAACCTTAGCCAAAGCCGAGCGTTCACATGCCAACCGTTTTACCAAAGGCCTTGAGTCACTGAATCAAGGATAATGTTTGAATGATTGCAGGTCCCACTTTCCTCCCCTTTGTAAGGGGAGGATGAAGGTGGGGGGAGAGGCGTGGCATCAAGCTCATGATGTCAATTTGAGAAAAAAAGACTTCATGTGCCAACTCAATATTTCTACCTCCCCTAACCCCTCCTTACAAAGGAGGGGAAATGACACCATATCTATAATCAAATCCTCACGGTCCACCAAGACAATTAATCAAAACTTCGTTTGGCCATGCCGAAATTTGATTTAATCACTCCGGGTTGGAAGCGTTCCGATCTTGAAACGGAAACGTTACGGATTTTTGATATCTGTGACGGATGCCGCCGATGCTTCAACCTATGTCCATCGTTCACCACCCTGCTTGACAGTATTGACGATCACGAAAGCGATTTATCAAAACTGACACCGCAAGATTTCGAAAAGGTCGAGCAGGAATGCTATTACTGCAAGCTCTGCTTCAATCACTGTCCCTATTCACCACCACATCAATACGATCTGGATTTCCCTCGGTTGATGGCGGCATGGAAAAAACAACGGACGGCGGAAGGTGGAGCCACTTGGCGAGACAAACTCCTCATACAAACTGATCTCATAGGCAAACTGGGCAGCTTCACCGCACCGCTCACGAATTGGGCCCTACGCACCCCATGGGTACGGGGTTTTGTAGAAACGATTGCAGGTGTCCATCAATCTCGACAGGTGCTGCCATTCCAATCAGAAACCTTTCCACAATGGTGGGAACGTCGGAAACCATCTGCGAAACCCTCAACACCAATTGGCAAAGTAGCCTTCTTTCCCAGTTGTTTAGTGACCTTTCAAGTCACGGATATCGGGAAAGCCGCGGTACAAATTTTGGAGAAGAATGGCATTGAGGTCGTGGTTCCACCTAATCAACAATGTTGTGGCATGCCTCGATTTGATCTAGGTGACACGGAAAGCATGCAACGTATCGCTGAAGCCCAATGCCAACAGTTCTTACCTTATGTGAATGAAGGGTATGACATCGTGATTCCTGCCCCAAGCTGCAGCCTGATGTTCAAACGGGAATATCCGTACTTGAGGGCCACCCCTGAGATGACACGCCTAGCCGAAGGCACCTTTGATGTGTGCGAATATCTCATGCGCTTGAAACGTGAAAACAGGCTTTCGTTAGATTTTCCTCAGAACCCTGGTCGGGTGGCTTATCAAATTCCCTGTCACCTTCGCGATCAAAACATTGGCTTTAAGTCTAAAGAAATAATGGAATTAACCGGCGCCAGCGTTCATCTAATCGAAAAGTGTTCCGGTCACGATGGCGCCTGGAGTGCCAAGAAAGAATTCTTTGATATGTCGATGAAGATTGCCAAGAAAGCCGTACGTGGAATCAAAGACGAAAAATTCGATGTTGTAGCATCCGATTGTCCCCTATCCGCACTTCAATTGGACCAGGCCCTCGATGCCCCACTTTCACATCCGGCACTGCATCCCATTCAAGTAGTTCGCAACGCCTATGGATTACTCTCATGAAACCGGTGACCCCACAGGAGCTGTTATCCGCGGCTAACTATGAGGAGCAACGTACGGAGATTCGTCGCAAGATTATCGAACGAAAGAAACGTCGACGCATCACTGCTGGTGAATGCATCACGCTAGTATTTGAAAATCGAGAAACCGTGCTATTTCAAATTCAGGAAATGTTGCGAGCCGAACGCATTTTTGCTCCCGAGAAAATTCAAGAAGAATGTGATGTCTATAATGCCATTTTGCCTGGAACCGATGAATTAAGCGCAACACTCTATATCGAAATTACCGATCCCGAGAAAATTCAAGAACGCCTTGACTCCCTCAAAGGGATTGACAATCCTGATACCGTAGCTATCTGCATAGGGAGGGAGAAAATATTCGCAAACTTTGAGGACGGACATAGTAACGAAGAAAAAATAAGTGCGGTGCACTTTGTTCGATTCATGGCT
>CP070628.1:730897-734294 GCA_020355985.1 Nitrospirota bacterium
AAAAAAATTTTACAGGTGGATTAAGAATCAATATAGGAATGGCCCCCTTGTTTGCATTTCTTAGAATTGTGCACATTATTAGGTTAGGCCAAATGAAAAGATCTTTCATTTAAATAAGGATAGGTAACTCCAATGGATCAAGGATGGGAATCCCGGATGAGGTCGGCCGTTAGGTAGCCCTTTTGCTTTCCCAAACTAACCAGTTGTTCGTAGATCGTTTGGTCAAGAGTGGTCGTTCGGGAAAGAATCCAGAGATATTCCCGGTCAGGGGTTCCTACCAGGGCCGCCTGGTAGGCTGGGTCCAAATGAAGGATCCAGTAATTACCTGTAGTAGAGGCAGAGCCCCATCCGGAAAAGAGTTTAGCTACCCAGTTATTAAATACCACGTAGAACTTAGCATTTGTCGTTGTATCCACCACCGTGGCCACGCCTTGGACTTGTTTCTGATCCCCAGATTTCGTCCGGCACTGATTTTGGACCTGGATCTTCCCATTCAACAGCAGAGTATAAATGGCTTGCGATGCCACACAGTCTCGCTGAAACCACATCGGGAGACGAGCAATCTCATACCAAGTGCCCGCGTAGCGAGTCAGATCAACCGAGTTGACGGTTTGCAGGGGCTGATGATCTGATTCCATAGAAAGCTGGGCACATCCGTTTGCAATAAGTACCGTTAAGGTCAAAAAGCAAATCCAAATGGACTGCTTCTTGAATATTTGCACGGATACTACTCTGATTTTCCCTGCCATATTTTTAAATTCTACGGGTGGTATTGTTACATTTGTTTGGGGACAAAAAAGAAGATGAAACATCACAAAAATAACCTTTCAAAATCTACGAATTGTGATTTTCTAAGAGGAAATGAGAATCTAGCAATTCTCTCAAAACAGATCCCAAAAAAGGTTTTTTCAATCCGGTCATAAAGCAAAGCCTTCCCCATAAAGGATTTTTCTCCCCCAGGCCCACTGACTGTTGATTAGTGGGTCTCCCCAACTTCATTCCTCGGGATGTGCTGCGTTCTGCCTCTCCACACCCAGCGCTTTCATATCTCCCTCGAACCAAATATTCCTGTCTTTCCTTTGCAACGGAATTTTGCAACATAGAAGTAGTTGATTTCTTTAAAGTTGTGAAATGGTTGCAAAAATGATCCTTATTGAAACGTAATTAATATAGGTCACAGGTATCCCGAGTTCCATATGCTTCAGCACCGCGGCCGCGTGATCCATCGAAACGCGTTTCATGGCCTCCTCTCGAGGTTTGAATAGAGCCTTAACCTGCTCCCATGGCTGACCCAGGAGGCGGATAGGGTAATGACCCTTTGAGTTCAGCAATTGTTTCCGTAGGAAATTTAGGAAGAAACAGCTGGTGTCCTTCCCGCCATTCGTGAACCTTTTGCTCAGCCGCCCCGGCAAGTTGATTATCCGGTCTCTGCCCTTGTTCCGAATAGAACGTCTGTGAAGGTAAGGCAAAGGCCGAGCCCGCTTCCTTCACAATGTCCATAATCCGCAAGTTGAGATCTTCCGCTATCTCAAGGAATTCTCCCCAATCAATGATGTCGATGTAGGCAAAGACTTCCAGGTCTAGCGAAAACGAGCCAAACCCTTCAAAGCGGATTCTCGCCGGATCGTCCAATACTTTGGGATGGGCATAGAACATTTTCCTAATTTCCACAAGGATATATCGGATTTGATCTGGCGTTGTGTCATATCGTAACCGGATTTGAGGATGGTACCAAATCTTTTCTCGTTTCGAGAAATTTTCAAGTTGAGCATGCACGAAATTAATATTGGGAACGGTGAGCAGGGTATGGTCAAGGGTCCGCACTTTCGTGGCTCGGAGACCAATCTCTTCGACGGTTCCAATCTTCTCACCAAACCGGCAGAAATCCCCCACCGCCACTGGCTCGGAGGTATAGAGTGTAATGCCAGAGACTAAGTTTTCAATCGGTTTTTGCAAGGCCAGCGCGACAGCCAAGCCCCCAATCCCTAAACCCGCAA
Organism: Nitrospirota bacterium; assembly: GCA_020355985.1. The sequence continues at coordinate 732,895 of CP070628.1, forward strand.
GTAGGGTGGTGACCTTAAACCCGAGGTTGTCCAGCCAGACTAATACGGCAATAATGACAAACACCGTTTTTGCTGCCGTTCCGAGTGGCGGTAGGAGGACGCGAGCGGTGCTTCGGCCATGGAGCTGGTAGTGCTCAGATAGGCGATCAAGCAGAAAGTCGATGATCCAGAAACCCAGCCAGACCACTGCGACACTAAATAATGTGCGAGCTTTGAGCAACGCCTGAAACCATAAGGGCGGATTGATATACTCAATCATGAGGCCTGCCATTATCAGGAATAGAAGAAAGCGCAGAGGTCCTCGCACCAGGCGACACACCTGGTCTCTCATCGGCGTCGGATGGCGTTGAAGGAAAAGAAGAATGGGCTTCGTCAGAACAAAGGCTGGCAGATAGGCCAGAATTGCAATGATGATGAGCCCTACCCATAACCAAATTTCCACCCCAAGGATTTTCAGGTCAAAAAATGCCATTGGGAAGATGTTGTCGAGAAGGCCATATCCGTACGTTCTATAGAGTCGTGGGATCTGAGCGACGGTGGCGGAAGAAAATTGCCAGATAGATGTGCCATCCTCGCGTGGCACTCGCTGAAGCAGGATCTTCACCGTCTTCCCGGGGATTTCAATCTTGCCCACGTGGTCGCGAAAAGAACGCAGACCATCCTCCTTATGCCCCTTTGGATCACGGCTTAAGCTAGTGAGATCGATCCAGAGGGAACGATCAAAGACAATTTTGAGCTGACGAGCCAGTTGCGGGCCTTGCGTCTTCGTCAATGCCCGTGGCAGGTTTCGCAAATCCAAATATTCTGCAGCACGCTGGTAGTCGCGCTCCGCGGCAGCGGCCAGAAACCCGGCAACGGTTGTTCGCGGAACCCCACGATTGAACTCGTCTTGCGGTCCAGGAGGTTGGGAGCTTTCTGCCTCGGCTTCCTCCTTAGTCGGCACTGTCGCTTTCTCTTTTGGGCTTTGTTCGACGATTTCTTTTACCGTTGGCTGCGGGAGGGCCTCTCCTGGAACCATCATCAAAGCGATCAGGAAAATGGCTCCAATGGCCGTCACTCCGTACACAGACTGTTGCGGCATCATGAGATTCATACGTGCTCCTTTCTTCTTCAGAAAATCCTAAGCTATATGAAATGGTAGAAATTTCTTTGTACCTTGATGGTCCGCATTCTTCTGTGTTGTACCCGCTGGGTCAAACAACACATGCGGCCTGAAAGGTCTAAAATCTTAATTGGTCACCCAGTTTTTCCAAGGACGAATTGATGTCGTCCCCACGGCTTGTTGGCCCGCCAGCTGCATTAGGAATGCGTCGCCTTTTTCCTGTTATGATGAGCAGTTTCCTTCGGTACTCCTGTTGCAGGAAATATAAATAGGCGCGCTTGAGTTCTTCCGCTTGCGT
>CP070628.1:734394-737236 GCA_020355985.1 Nitrospirota bacterium
ATGATGTGCTGTTGATGAATATTGATGGCTGAGGCAACTTCAAAGGCTTGGCTGAATGCGGTTGTCACCGTCTCCTCCAATTGAGAAAAGGAGAGGGAAAAAGGAGGGAGAAATTGTTGTATGAGGGCCTGAAAGACGTCTTCTTGTCCGACCCCTGCCGGATTGAGGAGGCAAAAACTAAGTTCATTGGCGGCCCGAACAATGCTTTCCATGAATTGTTGATCGTTTTCCGGCCGGGTCTTTGGCCAGACGGGTTTTTTCTCTAAAAGTTGAATGAGGCTGTTGGGTAAATGCCAATGTCGAGCCATTGTGGCAGCAATGGCAGAGAGAGGCCGCCCGAGAAGAGCCAGCTCGGCCTTGGGGATTTTGTCTGGATCTTCTAGCCGTAATCTTTCTAATTGCTCGGCAACCTCTGGTCGGCACACAGCTAAAATGAGGTCCCCTAATGAGGAGAGCATGGCATTGGTAAATAAAAATCCCGGTTCTGGGTAATTCAGGGCTTTGCCAAGCTCTTGAGCTTGGGTTCCGGCCACGAGTGCTCTTCCTAGGAGGTGTTTCAAGCAGGAAGAATTGGCTCCGAATGTATCGGCTTGTTCAATGAGTTGCGCAACTACGACCATGGCTTGAATGACATCAAATCCGATGAGGGCGACAGCATGAGTAGGGGTTTTAACGGGGACACGTGTGTAATAGGCAGAGCTGTTGGCGATTTTTACGATGTTGGCCATCATGGCCTGGTCGCGCTTGATGATGTTCCCAATGTCGCTGGCGCTGGAACGTTGGTCTTGGGTAAGATTTAAGACTTGAATGCAGCTTTGCCGAAGAATAGGAAGTGTTTCTGGAGCATTTTCCAGAAGACTTTCTAAAAATGAGGGTGTCGTAGTTTGTTCTGGTGGGGTGGACTGTTCCATTGGGGACGTCAAAATGGAAGAAAATCATCAGGTAGTTGGATCTTAGGTTTATTTTCGGTAAAATTCCCGATGAGATTAAGCATAGGAACCTTGCCACGAGTGTTTATGCTTTCTTTTTTCAAATGATGTGAGGGTGTTATGAGAAATCGGATTTCATGCTCCGCCCAAGAACTCGGCCAATTGGATCCTGATATGGTGCAGTCTGTGGTTGGAGGACAGGTCTTTAAAATTGGGGACCAATATTTTTCGGATCAACGAGTGAGTATTTTAGAAGCCAATGGGACGCAAGTTGTTGCTGAGGTCAATGGGACGTATGGTGTCTATTCGCAGACGATTAAATTGCGTGGTGGGACCTTGTCAACAAAGTGTTCCTGCCCGTCGACGGAGCAGCCTTTTTGTCGGCATTGTGTGGCGGTCTTATTGCAGCAATTTCATTCCGGGGCTTCAGAAAATGAGACTTCGAAAACAGCTCGTCCGTCATCAGCACCTCCTGAATCGGAGCCATCCGCTGAGGCTCCCTCTTCATCATCGGCTGAGCCTGCTGCGACCGTGGATTTGAATTTTCGTGAAGCGACGCTGTTTATCGATTGGATTCAGCAGGCTATTGGCCCATTAGGCAAAAAACCTTCCTTGCCTGCGGTCCCAGATTCGCTTCGGGGCGTGGCGCGAGAATGGGCAGGCGTGATTGATCGGCTCAATCAACAATTTTTAGAAAGCGAAGAAGATCGCACAGATGCACAGAGGAATTTGCAATCTGCCGAATCTATGGTTGATTCGTTAACGAAGAAATTGGAAACGGTGAAAGGAGAATCTGAAGCTGCTCAGCTTTCCAATAATAAATTGGAGAAAAAAGTGAAACAGTTAGAAGAATCTTTGTTGAATTTTTCTCAGGTTTCCAAGGAGAGAGATCGATTAGTGAGTAAAGTCTCAACCATGCAATCTGAACTGCAAAACAAAGGTGCCGAACTAGAAAGTGTCTCGATGACTCTTAAGTCGCTGTCCAACGCTATTCGTAACTTGCTCCCTTCAGACCCACCCTGAGATTGTAAACAATGGGCTGTTAATCCCTGATAGTAGTCTTAGGCTCGCATTTTTTTAGGTTCTAGAGCTTCTGCTAATTCTCCTCCTCCAACCAGTTTCAGTAAATTTTCCGTTACCTGATCGAAGGCTATTGCTGCTGGAGCTTTTGGCGACAATTCCACGATTGGCAAGTATTTTAAGATAGACTGTTGAATTTGGGGATCTTCCGGAATGTTCCCCAGGACTGACAGGTCGGCCTCAACATATTGTTTGAGCAAATGCTGTAAATGCAAGGTGTTGATTCGGGTTTTCGGGGTCATCCGATTTAAAATTAACGCTGGCCGAAATCCGTGGAGAGCTTGTTGTGCCAATTTCACGCCAGATTCACTGGTGCGTCCAACAGCCTCTAAAACTTCCGTAACACTATGGAAATCTTGACTAAGGAGGGTTTCCGCAATGGGGTCACGAGCCAAAAAAACGGTGAGCACTTTTCGAATCGCGGCCAGTTTGATAAATCGGTAAAGATCTAATACCGAGGTGGGATCTGGAGTGGCGACTGCCAAAAAATAATCCGCCAGGAGAAAAAAGTCTAATGTGTGGTAACTGGTGCCAGCCCCGACATCGACCAAAATGATATCAGCATCGAGTTTTTGGAGATGTCGAATGAGGCGTTTTTTCTTGGCATGCTGAAGGTTTGCCGTAATAAGGGTTTCTCCCGTACCCGGAATGAGTCGGAGAGGCAAGGGGTTAACCAACGGATGCGCCAGGTCTTCAAGATTGGTTGACCTGGATGAGAAGAAATCAGTGAGAGTGGAGGGGGGATGAAACATTCCGAAGAGAATGTGAAGGTTGGCACCGCCGATATCCATGTCTACCAAGATCACCCGATGACCTTTCCGGGCTAATAGGAG
>CP070628.1:737336-746688 GCA_020355985.1 Nitrospirota bacterium
CAAAGAAAGCGGGGATGGAAAAGAAATTTCAAGAACTCAACGAAGCCTATGAGGTCTTGGGGGATGAAGACTCTAGGAAAAAATATGACCGATACGGCCCAAACTGGAAAGAAGCCGAAGCGTATGAGCAAGCGCGACAACAAGCAGGAGGAGCTTATCCCGGGGGTCAACCGCATCCTGGCTTTTCTCAAGGCAGTGGAGACTTTAGTGACATATTTGAACAAATGTTTGGACGTGGGGCCCAACGGGAAGGGTCATCATTTCGAAATTTTGCCATGGCTGGAGCCGATCTTGAAGCCGACCTACCGATTTCCCTTCGAGAGGCGTTTACCGGCACCCGCCGTACCGTGACCCGACCTGATGCGAGTGGAACTCCCCGGCCCATTGAAGTACGAATCCCAGCCGGGGTTCGAAATGGCGAGCGTCTCCGTGTGAAGGGAAAAGGCCCACCAGGGCGGGGGGGAGGCCCACCCGGCAACCTTTTCTTTCATGTACACATCGCTCCCCATCCCGTGTTCCATCGAAAAAATGCTGATATTCTTGTGACCCTTCCCTTGTGGCCATGGGAAGCCGCCTTAGGAACCGAAGTCCAAGTACCTACCTTATCAGGACCGGTTCGCCTCAAAATTCCCCCCAACAGTCAACCGCAACAACGCATGCGGTTAAAAGGGAAAGGGCTTCCTCAACGCACAGGCGGGCATGGCGATCAATTTGTGATATTGAATATCGTCATACCAAAAACTACATCACCCGAAGACCGGCACCTCTATGAGCAATTAGCAAAAGCTGATCATCCTGATCCCCGTTTATCCTTGCTTCGTGAGGCAAACCATGAATGACGAATCCGAACCCACACTGGAACAGGTCACCGCCGAGATCATTACACAAGGCTCACTGCGCCGAGAAGAAGTCTGTGCTCGATTAGGCATTGGCGATGATGTGCTGGAAGTCTGCTTACGATGGGAAATCATTCAACTCCCTGAACCAGACTCGCAGGGTATGATTCTTTTTCCGCTTGAGGCCTTTGACCGATTACAACGAGGGCTTCGGTTACATCACGATCTCGGGATCAATTGGCAAGGAGTCAGTGTGGCCCTGGGCTTACTTGAGCGTATCGAAGAACTTGAACAACAGGTTCATTACCTTTCCAACCAACCGGACCAACAACCAGAAAATTTTTCGTAATCGGGATTGCTAAGATACTCAGACATTCCCTCATAGTCTGGTCCACTCATCCTCTCTTCATCCCTCGTTTTCATTTTGATTCAATTGTGCGACTATTTTAGAATAGCGATTTATTCAAGGTGTAAGAAGGCGAGCTTCTCACACACCACAAGTTTTCCCACCACATTGTCATTCATCAGGAGGATGAGCGATGCCTACGGTAAGACTCAGAGGAAAAATCTTTGACGCGCGCCCCGACCGAATTGATTTACGGGATAGAGAATATCATCCTCGTCTACGATCCCTGCCACCGCAATTTCCCGACAAATCTGCCATCCAACAGCATTTGAAAAATTATGCGAAAGCCAATCTCATTTTAGACCAGGGGAAAGAAGGGGCCTGCACGGGATTTGGGTTAGCAGCCGTCATTAATTATTTGAGATGGCGACAAGCCCTTGAGAAGGAGACCCCTGTTCTTCCAAAAGTGAGTGAACGTATGCTCTACCATCTCGCCAGACAATATGACGAATGGCCAGGGGAAGACTATGAAGGCTCAAGTTGCCGAGGGGCCATGAAAGGCTGGCATCGTCATGGGGTATGCCTAGAAACCACCTGGCCATATCGCGATGCCAATGGCAAAGTGGCCTTCATTGCACCGAAACCCGGCTGGGATGATGAAGCCGCCAATTGTCCGCTTGGGTCCTACTATCGGGTGGATAAGGATTCAATCACCGACATGCAGTCAGCTTTGTACGAAGTTGGCGCACTATTGGTGTCAGCCAATATACATACAGGCTGGTTCCCTAAAGCCAATCAATGGCCGACCATCGGCGACATGGCCTACATCGAGATACCAAAAAGAATACGAAATCAAGGCGGGCATGCGTTTGCCCTGGTCGGCTATACGGAGATGGGGTTTATCGTTCAGAACTCATGGGGCACCTCATGGGGCACAAAAGGGTTCGCTATTCTAACCTATCCCGACTGGGTCAAACACAGCATGGACGCTTGGGTAGCCGTCCTAGGTGCGCCAATGGTTGGTGGAAAATCTCGTCGCTATCAAACCCCGAAATCCTTGGTGGCTTCAGCTAATAAACCTGCTCAATTATTTGGCCTGTTCAACACCCAGACCACCGCCCCAAGCCGCTCAAATCGAGAAGTGGAGCCGTGGGACCTGGATACCGCATACGATCATTCTATTGTACTTGGAAATAACGGGACCGTCTTAAATCGCAGCCTCATACGCGAAACAGCCCTCGACTCCCTACAAGATATTGTGTTGGCAAATCCTCGGTCTTGGTTGGAGAAAGGTAACAAGAAAATTGTGATTCATGCTCATGGAGGGTTGAATTCTGAAGAAGCCGCGCTAGCACGAACTCGCATTTTGGCCCCATATTTTAAGGCTAATGGCTTGTATCCCATTTTTTTTAGTTGGCGAACCGGATTTCTAGAGAGTCTGGTCGGCATCACAGGTGATGCGCTTGGGGGCATTGAGCCTCAAGGGGCCTGGAAGGATATTTGGGACAGCATCAAACATGCGGCCAAAGAAGCGAAGGACCGCGCCATTGAAGCGACCTGCCAGAATCTACTGGTCAAAGCGGTCTGGTCGGAAATGAAGCAAAACGCACGCGCAGCCGCAAAACTCAAGACACCCACCTTGGGCATTGTGGCTGATACCATTCTCAGTCTCAAAGCCCAATATCCCAACACAGAATTACATCTCATGGGGCATTCGGCAGGGTCAATTCTTTTGGGATACTTTCTGGATATTCTGGTCAACCGGAAAATACGCGTAGATTCCTGCACCCTGTTTGCTCCTGCCTGTACTGTCCGATTTGCCCTCAATCACTATAAACCAGCCATCCAGGCGAGAGGCGTGCTACGAAAATCTGATCTCAAAATTGAAGTTTTGAGCGATGAACGAGAGCAAGCTGACTCTGTGGGGCCCTATGGTAAATCCTTGCTCTACCTCGTGAGTCGTGCATTGGAAGACTATCACAAGACACCGTTGCTGGGGATGGCGAATATATGGGACTCCAAAGTCAAAGACGCCTGGCATCCCGATTTACAAAATACGGTCAAGGAATGGCAGGAGTTTTGGGGCACCAGGAATAAAGCTATACAACATTCTGGAACACATGTGTCGGATGGGATTCAGGATATACCGTTAACGCATGGATCGATTGATAACGATGTGGATACCATGACGCGTACCCTTAAACGGATCCTAGGGAAAAATCTGAAATTTCCCATTGAAAATTTACGCGGATGCTAAACACCAGACGAAACACACCGCCGTCCACTCTCCCAAACCGTGGGCATGAACTAAAGAAAGCGGAGTATACCCCCCGGCGTTATTGCGAAACACGTAAGCAAGCGAAGAAATTTAAGGTCTCACACTCAACTGATGCCCTGTGAGGCCCCTATAGGCCTCTTCAAGTGTGCTGACGGGAGAGACGTGCATGAGAAAAGGCGTGCGCCAATCCCCTTCACGTTCATCATAGACACTGGGAACGAACACTCGTCGAAAGTGTTGATGGTAGGCCGCCAGGATTTTAAGTTGCAATCCACCCACCGCCCCAATATGTCCCTGATCGGTGATAGTGCCGGTCAAGGTTCGGCCTTCCAACAGGGGTTCACCCTTGGCCATAGACACCACACTCAAGGCCACCATGGCTGAAAGACTTTCACCATAAACCGTCAACCCAGCGTAAGGAAATTTGAGTTGAACAGTCCAGGAGGCAACAGGAAGGTTGGCGGCTTGCAGCGCTCGTGTTATTGCTTGATGAATGGATTGCCTAGCAAGTAAGGAAAATTGGCCAGGTTCCGTATGAAATTGAATCCGCAAGCCACCCTGGTCCCGTCGTTCATATAAATCAATAACAATTTGCGAGACAAGACCCATTGGCAAATGATGGGTATTCACAGATGTTCCTAAGATAGGAATTTGCAAATGTGAAATTTGATTGGGTGAGGGCTTGGCCAAAATTGCTGACCCCCAAAACACCATCCCCACTACTCCAAAACCTACTATTACTGTTTTTGAAAAAATTTTCCAAGACATAGTTGATTTCCTCATCACCCAGACTTTTCCTTCGTTTCATTATATCTTATTCAAGCAAGAGAATTAAGAACGAGGGCCTGACGCTTTCCATGACTTTAGGGAATGGAGTATAAGACCCATATTTTTCAAATATTTCGTTCAGCCCGACAAAAAACCCGGCGCAATAGGCAATAAAACTTGTCTGTGCCCTCTTTTCTTTCAAAAATGGCTTATGCTAGCATTTCACTAATGCAGAGCTAAGGGCTTGGCTCTGAGCTATTCAATCAATAAAGTCCGTAACCGGTGTTCTTTTGCCCGAGAGTTTCATGGAAAGTGTTTGTCCTCAGTCGCCTCAAGCGTGCGTCCGCGGTTAATCCCTTCCCAATGGTTAATGCATCTCGAGCCAAAAGCAATATCATTTTTCAAAAAGGAGGAACCCCATGGGTTCAAAACTGTATGTAGGGGGATTGCCATATGCAACTACCCAAGAGGAATTAACTGATTTGTTTTCGGCACACGGGACCGTGGAATCAGCCAACATTATTAGCGACAAATTTACCGGTCAATCTCGCGGATTCGGATTTGTGGAAATGTCTTCCCAAGATGAAGCCCAAGCCGCTATTGACGCCTTGAACTCTACAGAGTTTGGAGGACGCACTCTGACGGTCAATGAAGCCCGTCCACAAGCCCCACGCACTGGTGGCGGTGGAGGATTTGGCGACAAGCGCCGTAGTCGGTTTTAAACCCTATACAAATAGGGTTGATCCAAACAGGAGAGATCATAACGATCTCTCCTGTTTTTTTTCGTCATCCCGTCAGGACCGCACCATGAAGACAGCCGCGAGGAGAATGGCCAATCCCAATACCAGGGTCAGGCGGCTAATAACAGGAGAGAGTCGTATAAGGAGTTTTTCCTTAGCACTCAATTCAGGAGTTGGTTTGTGCTTGAGCGTCCGTACTTTGGGTCCAATGAGTTGATCGTGTGCCAGAGACATTCCTAGAAGCAAAAGGACCAAGGTTATTTTGATAAGGACTACGGGCGGCCATTTTCCAAGCGAAACGGAGAGATCGACCTGATTGGGTAGGAGAAGACTTCCTGTAATTACCAGAAGTGCCAGGGCGATCCATACCAGGGTTCGGAAACGCCGGGCCAGATTGATAAACCCGCGTTGGGCGGACAAAGGATCAGGATCCTTTTTGAGAAGCGGGACCGCGACCAGAGACAGAAATAACATACCCCCAACCCAAAAGGTCGCCGCCGTCAGATGGATCCAAACAACCATAATGTCAAATAGTGACATCTCCTGAATTGTAACGAGATTCACGAGACATCACTAGATCCCAAAAATCTAGATTTTCCCACAACTTTCCCCTCTACTGTTTCCCTTCTCAGAAGAGATCTTTATAATTCCTCTACTCCCCTCTTTGACACGTTCTATACTTCTATGACAGAAATATCCCAATCATCCTTTCGGTTCTCATCGCCTTCGACTTACCAACGAGCAAATTCTGATTCGGAATTTCTGCAACGGGATAAACAGTTTCAAACGCTCACGCTTCTGCAAACCGACAAAAGTAACGACGTCTATCTCGTGATAATGGGAAAAACCTATTGGGAAGACCTGATCAATTGGAAGAAATTTGTGCAATTTGGCCCGATTAGTCCTGAAGATTTATCATTCTTTCATTAGGCAGAAACAGCAGCTGAAGTTTGGAAAATTATTATGAGAGAACATCAACAAGGGACTTCCTCATGAAAATATCTTTTCACGGTGCCGCTCGATCCGTCACAGGCAGTCGACATGTCATTGGTGCCGGCCAGACCCGTGTGCTGCTTGATTGTGGCATGTTCCAAGGCAGGCGCGACCAGGCAAGGGAACGCAACAGGCATTTAGGCTTTGACCCCAGATCTATCGATACTGTGTGTCTTTCTCATGCCCATATTGATCATTCCGGTGCCCTCCCTGTATTAGCCAAGGAAGGTTATAAAGGTGCCGTTCATATGACCAACGCCACAGCCGATTTGACCGAAATTCTGCTGGCTGATTCAGCACGAATTCAAGAACAAGATTGCCGGTATGTCAATAAGCACGAGCGTCGTCGAGGCCGCCAATGCGTGAGCCCGAATTACTCGAGCGACGATGCGAAAAAGATTGTCAGACAGTTTCGAGGTACGGGCTATGATCATTCTGTCTCAATATCTAAAAATTTGACAGCAAGGTTTTATGATGCGGGCCATATCATTGGATCGTCAGCCATTTGGATCCAACACCGGAATAGGGGAAATTCCACCTCTGTCCTTTTCTCTGGTGATTTGGGCCGTGCCAATATGCCCATTCTTCGAGACCCGCATGTCCCTCCATCATGTGATGTCTTGATCATTGAATCCACCTATGGCGACCGCCTACACGATGACGAGGAAGATCGGCGAAAGGAAATGGCCAAAAAACTCGTTCAACATGCCATTCAACACAAGAGCAAGATTATTGTGCCAGCGTTTTCGGTTGGCCGCACTCAAGATATCATTATGCGCATTAAAGAATTGGTCAAAAACGGAGAAGTGGATCCCATTCCGATATTTATCGATTCCCCTCTGGCGTTGAAAGCCACCAAAGTCTTTCGCCAGCATCCAGAATGTTATGACGAGGAAACCTATCGAACCTTCACTTCGACTGGCGATGTTTTTGCGGCCAAGTATATTAATTTTGTCTCGACAGCAAAAGACAGTAAAGTGCTGAATCGACGGAAAGGGCCCTGTGTCATTATCTCCGCCTCAGGCATGTGTGAAGGTGGGCGCGTGGTCCACCACTTGAAACATTCGATTGAGGATGAGGCCAATGTGATTGTCTTAGTCGGCTTTCAAGCGGAACATACACTTGGGCGGAAACTGGTCGAGGAATGGGATACTGTACCTATCTTTGGAGTGCCAACCAAACGACGCGCACAGGTCGTTCGGCTCAATGGGTTTTCGGCCCATGCCGATCGCAACGACTTACTGGCATATGTCCGGAACATAAACCCACACCCGCGAAAAGTCTTTGTCGTCCACGGGGAAGAACGACAATCTCTGGCCTTTGCCATGTCACTTAGGGATGAATTCCCTGGCATGGAAGTGGAAGTCCCCAAACCAGAATCCACTCACGATGTGTAAGCCCCCTACCTAAGCCTTCCCGATAAATCAGCCATGTTCTGACATAAAACTCATCAATATGTCATTCATGATTTCAGCACATTATTATTCAAGACTTACCGTTGCATTAGAGGGATTAAGGCCACACGGCCTTTTTATTCACAAAGGCATGGTGGAAAAAAGTAGAGGGGGTAATTAAGGGGAAAAAGAAAGAATGGCTGATTTAATCTAGAACAACCTGATCATCAACGTTTCGAATAACTACTGCACGGCCATCTTCATTAACATAGGCATCAATCCAATCCCCTTTATGGGCGGGGCGATCAATTCGAGTATTTTCATCGACAGGAAGCCGCACTTCGCGATCAGTTTCCGTATAGACCACATAGGCCGCCCCTTCGATGTGATGAACTTGCCCCCGAACCTTTCTAACTGCATCATTTCTAGTCATAAGGCCTTCCTGCAATTGTTGATAGCCTTTTGTACCTTCCACGATCCCCATACCAAGGGCCGATTGATGAGAGGTTGGTTCCGGTGTTTGATTCATACATCCTGCTAGCCATACTACACTCAGCAGGAACATCACCCCGTGCAAACACCTCATATATTTGGTTCCTTTATTTATGAAAAGATTGATCACGTTTTTATCCTATCATAATCTTTGCCGGTGTCCAGAAGACAGAATGAACTGCCATACTCTGTCTTTGGGAAATTATTCCTACTGCCTACCTTCCCAATATAGAGAGTCTGCCCCTTCTGCAATTCATTTTCTTAGGATTTTTCATTCAGATTTATTGACCTAAGAAGAGATTTCTTTTACCCTTTCTTTGCCTATTTATCCCACGTGATGTTCATTTCAGAAATTATTTTTAAAATTTAATCCGTGCTTGCAGGAATGTTTCACGCCATTTCCCATCCCTACTTGGTTCTCGCAGATGATTTTTTTCGCTATGATCAAGCCTCCACCAAACCTCCCAAGTCGGCTCCGAGCAAAAAACTTTGTGAAAAGCGCCTACAGAAGTTCATTGAAAATTTGGATGAATTGCAACGCCGGTTATATGCGCATGACAAATATTCCTTGTTACTGATTTTTCAGGCTATGGATGCCGCGGGAAAAGATGGCACCATCCGAGCTGTGATGCAAGGCGTTAATCCAGCCGGCTGTCAAGTTTTCTCTTTCAAACAACCATCCCACCTTGAGTTAGACCATGATTTTTTATGGCGCACAACTTGTCGCCTGCCCGAACGGGGTCGTATCGGTATCTTCAACCGAAGTTATTATGAAGAGGTATTAGTGGTTCGCGTTCATCCCAAATACCTCAAGGCTCAGAAACTTCCCAGGGCCATCAGGCCAACTATATGGGAGGAACGATATGACTCGATCAGAAATCACGAGCTTCACCTGGCTCGCAACGGAACCATTATTTTGAAATTCTGGCTCCATGTATCCAAAGACGAACAGCGCCGGCGACTGCTCGCACGCTTGACTCAACCGGAAAAACATTGGAAATTTTCTGAGCAGGATCTCCAAGAACGAAAACTCTGGAAACGATATATGGCCGCCTATGAGGGCGCGATAAATGCCACGTCGCGATCATGGGCTCCATGGCATGTAATTCCTGCCGACAATAAGCCATTCATGCGCATGTGCGTCGCAGAGATCATTACTCAAACTTTGGAATCCCTTCATTTACAATATCCGACAGTGAGCAGGGCTAAACGTCAGACATTCGCCACATTTCGTAAGCAACTTCAGCGACGAACAGCACCAAACTGAACCAAGTACAAATTGGGCACATTTTCTCGCACCTTTGGGTTGGCACTGAAAATTCCGGGATACACTAACTAAGGAATTACATTGAATGATTGAAGGATTTTGGCAGGAAGTTCAAAAGGTCTGGGATGCCGGAGTTTTGGGAACCGACTTAGGCAACATTTTTCTCGCTGCTGGAATTTTTCTGCTGTTTCTCTTCGCCCGACGTATCTTTTTTCGAACCATCATGCAGTCATTCAAA
>CP070628.1:746788-757453 GCA_020355985.1 Nitrospirota bacterium
GGCCATAAATCCACCCAAGTCTCGGCCTCGAATATTTGATTCCACCACAATTCGACGATGGTTATTTTCGCGGCTAATTTGAGCCGGCCCTTCATCCACCACCACTTGCGCAATGCGGGATAACGGCACCAATTCGCCATGTGGAGTTGGTATCAGTAGATTCCGGAGAGCAGCAGGGCTGACCGAAGATTGGTCGGTCAGACGCACGACCAGAGCAAAACGACGTTCTCCCTCAAAAATAGTTCCTACATGTTGACCCGCACGGGCGGCTTGAACATACGTCAACACCTCATCAGCATTGATGCCATAGCGGGCAATTTGATCTCGATCCACGATAATACGAATGCGCGGAACGCCCGCCACTTGCTCGGCTTTGACATCAGCCGCTCCTGGAATGCTTTGTAAGACAGAAGCAACTTGGTTAGCCTGCTTGCGTAGAACTGAAAGATCCTGCCCAAAAATTTTTACAGCAATGTCTGATCGCGTTCCTGCAATGAGTTCGTTAAATCGCATTTCAATCGGTTGGGTAAACCCAAGCCCCACCCCATGCACCGACTCCATAATGGCCTGTTGCATTTTCTCGATCAATTCGTTTTTGGTCCGAGCGCTGACCCATTCATCCTTTGGCTTTAAAATGGCGAAAACATCCGAGAGTTCAATGCCCATAGGATCAGTGGCAACTTCAGGGCTTCCTGTTCTAGAGACGACTTTCATAACTTCTGGGAATTTTCGAAGACTCGTTTCCACTTGAAGTGCAGTAGCCACGGATTCATCAAGAGACACGCTCGGCAAACGCCACACTTGAATAGCCAAGTCTCCCTCATCCAAGCGAGGCATAAACACAACCCCCAAAGAGGTGCCCACGAGCAGACTGCCCACAAACAATATAATGGCAGACCCTGCAGCCAATAGAGGCTTACCCATTGAGAAGCGAAGAAAGGGCTCATAGATCGTACGGAGGGATCGAAGTAGCCATGTTTCTTCTTGATTTGTATGAATTTTTGCAAACCAAAATGCGAGAGTCGGGACAGCAGCCACGGCAAAAATGAGTGACCCGATGAGGGCTAAGATGACCGTAACGGCCATGGGGCGAAACATTTTCCCTTCCACTCCCGTGAGAGTCAGAATAGGAAGATAGACCAAGATAATTATACCGATGGCAAAGGTAATGGGGCGCAACACTTCTTTTGCTGCATCATGTATACCTTTGGCTCTAGCCTCAACGGAAGGATCCTTGAGGTTTCCCAATTTGCGGATGATGTTATCAATCATCACGACGGACCCATCCACCAACAGTCCAAAGTCGATTGCGCCCAGACTCATGAGGTTTCCCGAAATGCCGGTCTTGAGCATCCCGGTAAACGCGATGAGCATAGATATTGGTATAGCCGACGCGACGATCAGGCCTGATCGGAAATTGCCCAAGAACATAAATAAAATGGCAATGACGAGTAATCCCCCTTCCCACAGATTATTTTGAACCGTGCGAATCACCTGAGAGACAAAAATTGAACGATCGTAGTAAGGTTCAATCACCACACCAGCAGGCAAGGAGGCTTGAATTTCCTGCACGCGGGCCTTGACTTCCTCCACCATCTTCTGGGCATTAGCACCGGCCAGCATTTGCACCATACCAATGACGGTTTCCCCTTCCCCCATCCTGGTGGCAGCACCAATTCTCAGGTTGGCCCCTTCTTGCACGAGTGCCACATCATTAATGTAAATGGGGATTCCACCTGAGGCATGATCCACGAGAATTTTTCCGAGATCCGTCACACCCTTGGCCATGGCTTCACCGCGAATGAGAAACTGCTCTCGTTCGTGCACGATATAACCACCACCAGCCAGCGCGTTATTTCGTTCCAAGGCCTCATAGACATCTTTGAGTGATAGCTTCACGGCTAAAAGTTTTTGGGGATCCACCATCACTTGAAACTGTTTTTCTCGCCCTCCCCAAATATTCACCTCGACTACACCGGGGACCGAACGAAGACGGCGTCCAATATCCCATTCCAACAACGTGCGTAATTCCATGGGACTATAGCCCTCGCCACTGAGGGTGAATTGATACACTTCACCAAGGCCGGTGGTGAGGGGCCCCATCATGGGCCGGGCATATTCTGAGGGGATTTGTTCAACCGCGAGGGACAATCGTTCATTCACAAGTTGGCGAACAAAGTACAAATCTAAATGGTCTTCAAAAATTGCTGTCACGACTGAAATACCATATTGAGAAATCGAGCGAAGTTCTTTAAGGCCAGGTAGTCCGCTCAAATTCGTTTCAATGGGAAAGGTCACGAATTGCTCGACTTCGACAGGACCTAATGCCGGTGCACGAGTAATAATCTGAACTTGCACAGGTGTGAGATCAGGTACCGCATCAATGGGTAACTCCCCTAACGAATACACACCCATTCCTATGACCAGAAGAAGGGTCACGAGTGTGAAAAAACGATAACGAAGAGAGAGGGTGAGTAGTCGTTCCACGGATTGTGGTTTCAATCCCCTGCGATTGAATCTTTTAAGAGAGCGTTTTTCAAATCAAACACACCTTCAATGACAACTTCATTTCCGGTCGTGAGACCTTCAACCACTTCGATCCATCCATCACTTTCTTGTCCAAGCTTTACGGGGGTAAACCGATAATCATTGGAGTGCTTCACAAATACTCCCCGAACCCCCTCAACTAAGGTTGGTGCTGACACAGGTATAGCCAGAATGGACGAAGATCCCTCTTGTAGCCGTACCTCAACATATTCGTTAGGCTTTAAATGACCCTGCCGATTATCCACATCAAACCGAAGCTGGATGGTCAGAGTCGCTTTATCTGCGACAGGCGCGATATAGGCCAAAGGCGCGTCAATCGGTTCCCGGCCTTTGGCAAGGATGGTACCGTGGTCACCTTTTTTAAAACGTTGGGCCTGTTCAATAGGAAGATTGGCAAAAACCCAAACCTGCCGAGTGTCCACGACCTCAAAGAGGTGATCGCCGGTGCGGACACCCTGACCAAGGACAACGGTTTGCTCAGAAATTATTCCGGCCAATGGAGCTTTAATGATGTAGCGATGCCCCTCCATGGTATGGCTATGAATTAGTTCGTCCAGGTCTTTTTGTAACAACCCCATATTCTGAAGTTTTTCTGTGACATGCTGATTGATCGCTTGGGCTTCAAAGTACTGAGCCTGATCTTCCATCAGACGCCGTTCCGACACGATTTTTTCGGCATAGAGTTTTTGCGTTCTCTCGAAGTTGGCTTGATGAAGATCCACTTGAACTTTCGAGACCAAAAATTCCTGAACTAATTCATCAAGCTTGAGACTCCCAATTGCGAGTAAAGGGGCACCTGCTTTAACGTGATCGCCTAGTTGAACAAAAATCTCTTCCACCTGACCTTCGAGTCGTGAGGACACTTTGGCCATCTTTCCAAGGTCCAAAGCGACCCCACCTGGAGCCACGATGGCTTGGGAAAGCAACCGTTTTTCTACGAGTGCCGTTTTGATCCGTTGTTGTGCTGAAGCCGTGAGTTGAAGGGGCGAAGGCCTGGAGGCCTCAGGCATACCCACAGTTTCTGATTGAACTTCGTTGCCGGGTTCAGGTTCATCAGAACATGCCTGAACAAAAAGCAATGGAAGGAGAAGGATGATATATATGGCCACAACACACCTCTTCACGATTTACGTAGGCCTCAGTAAGGAGCCCATTTCTAAAACGACACAGTTTTCAGTCGATTCGTCATACCCGCAGCCTGTAGCTAGCATTCTCCCCATTCTGTCATACCCGCAATTTGTGGCGGGTATCCATCTGATCAAGATCATCAAGATAGATTCCCGATAACTAATGTTGGGAATGACTAATAAAAATCTTTAATGAGTGGAGAAGAATGCTCCCACATCCTGACCAATGGTCAGAAAATTCAGGAACACTTTGACATTACATCGAAAGGACGGGAGGAGCACGAGGGAATAGGGTTGTCGGCAGAATTGAGACGAGTCTTGTGGAGGGTTTAACATTATGCCTGAAAGAACCGGGCGCACGTAATGACTCAACATTGCCTAGCGAAACGAGGTCATTCGGAAATTCTAATTTCTCCGACTCAAGATCTACCGAGGACTTAATGACAGAAAAACCGTAGGTCGCTTCTTCAAAACCTTGGAATGGATGAGATGAGGACTGAGAGGGCCCGAATGCCTCTCCTGGAAAGAACACATCATCATGATGATGTGTTTTATGATCTTGGTGAGAATGAACGGGAGTATTGATTAAAATCGAATGGTAGGTTCCCCCATGAACGTGACCCGACATGCCATGAGCATGATCGGCTTCTGGATGGATATGAACTAAAGGTAGAGTAATGACCCAAACAATCAACCATAGCTGAAGAAAAGCGTTACGCATATCTTTTACTCATGATGCCCTACCTCAATTGATCGGCATTGCCTAATCATTTATTAAGGCTACCATAAATTGAGTAAAGAAAAAAAACACATTGAAAGGAACAATTGGACTTTCCACTCCCCACTATCCCCCTTCATGTTTTCTGACTTCTTAGAGAGTGCTTCGAGAGGGGGGCGGTTTTTTTGACGTGGTCATTTATGTATATCGGGAAAAACTAGCTTGTTGTCGGGGACGTGTTTTTATAACGACCCCTAGTATCAGGCCGATAAGGACCAGAGCGCCGCCATACAGTAGCCATTGAAGCTGTACGTTTTCTTCCAACCGCCTGGCTTTAGATGACAGCTCCTCGACTTCGCCAACCAAGCGTGTGTTCTGCTTGGTCAGTTCGACGTTGCGCGCATGCTCCTTGATCGGATCGGCCGATACGACCTTCAGTTCAGCCAGTTCTTTGCTCAGGGCTTCAACCTTCGAATTCAGAGTCTTGTTGTTGGCCTCGGTTTCTTTGTTTTTAGCCTGAATGCTTGCACGCGCTTCACGTTCTTTGTCAATTTCGGCTTTGAGGTTTTTAAGGCGTTTCTGGGTAGCGGCTAGCTTGACGCGGGCAATGGGCTCCTTAATGAGATACTGGGAGGTCACCCAGCCTTCCATCCCCTTACTAGTCCGAACTTGTGTAAAACCGGCCTCTTCGTCGGTGGCGAGAATAGTTAGTTGGGTTCCGCTTGGAATTCCACGGTGTATAATGCGATGAGCAGTTGAAGGCCCACTGCGTAGCGGCACGTTCAACACGTCAGAAATATAATTCACATCTCCCACGGCAGCCAATGACTGGGTGATCAACGCCAGAAAGAAATATGATAACAAGACGAGAGAAATCAAAAATTTCAAAGCCTCTAACCTCCTTGTTGTGTCCTGCATTTTGAGAAAGGATTTCTTCGTGCGAAAGGTAAAACCCTGACATCACGGGGGAGGAGAAAAATAAACGTTACGTTGAACAAAAGGATAAGTAGCAAAGGAGCCGCGAAGTGTCAATGGCGCCAAACCATTCGCTCATGAAAAAAAGGGCGTTTTATAAGGCCCAAATCGGCTCAAATCATATTTTTTACTACAATTACCGTCGACATCATAAAACTTGCCTGCGGATAAACCGCATAGGTTAAGGCCAGAACAATCTATCAAAATCAGCCTCGTTGCTCTCGTCCTACGTTCTGCCAAGTTACCTCTCCCATAATTCCCTGAAGGAATGATCCTATCAGCTTACTTCTTTCTAGAAGAGTCCTTCATAAATCTTGTTTCTTTGAGAGCGGTTCAGGAGTGGGACTCGAAAGCCCTTCCGCGCAATAGGCTTGGCTTTCTTGAACGTAGGTACGGAAGGGATCGGCCATAACAAAAACAGGGCTGCCTTGGAGTTGCAAGACCGACCAATTGATGACATAAGGTGGGCGACGCGGGTCCTGATGTTCGGCCGTCTGCTCTAAAAAATCTGCCCATCCTTCTTTGACCACATGTTTAATGACTTCTGAGCGACCAAAAGCCCGCGTGTTTCGAGGCGGGGTATGTTTCGACAAATTAACTAATTCATTTGTGGTAAAGCGTGGCGCATCGCCTTCTTCTGTCATGCCATGGTATAGGCCGGCTTGCAGAT
This sequence comes from Nitrospirota bacterium, assembly GCA_020355985.1. The sequence continues at coordinate 752,826 of CP070628.1, forward strand.
CCACATTGTGATATTCCAAATCCAAACTTTTCAACCATGGATCATCCCATTCCAACTTCTCGGCTTCACGAAAATTCTCTAATAACCAAAGTTTGGAGGCCCAATCAACTCGCCCAACGACCGCCTGATAGCCTTGGCGTAAATCTTTGACCACAGATTCCCAATGGGCCAACACCCAATCTGTTTCCTCATCTTGTCCAGCATAATGCTTGGATGCGGCCTCCCAAAACTCTTCTTGAATATCCAAGGCTGAGAGGTGTTGGCCAGTTGAAAGGGTGACCATCCACTCCCGCTGCGGGTCGCGGGAGATGGCTCGTAGCGTTTGGACGGGGTCATCAAAATCCAAGCCTTGTGGGGCATGGCCCTCTTCGATTAATTGCAACACTAATCCCGTCGTGCCCATTTTCAATAAGGTGGTTTCCTCGGCCATGTTGGAATCGCCCATGAGCAAGTGCAACCGACGGAATCGTTCGGGATCAGCCAACGGTTCGTCCCGGGTATTCACAATGGCTCGATTGTGCTGGACCCATTCGAAAAAGTCATTGACGATGTAATCCGGACGTTGGGAAATTTGATAGATCACAGGTTCTTCAGTTGCAGACCGTGACAGATTCCCTCCCCGTCCTTCAATATCCTCTAAGCTAATCCATCCGTCCGCAGTGCGCGCCATCCCAATGCGTCCAGCCCCCGTAAAGACCTGACGCGTGACGAGGAAGGGCATAAGCAGGCCTAGCCCTTGATAGTTGAATGGAAAATCTCGGGAAACCAGATAGTTTTCATGGCACCCAAATGTCGCATCGGTTTCATGATCAATATTATTTTTAATAATTGATACCTTTTCAGAAAGCTCAAGCTCTTCTATACAATCTTGTAAAATTAAGTCTCCAGCTCGATCGACGGCCAAAAGATCCCACAAGGAGTGACATTCCGGCGAGGCATATTCCAGATGTCCCATATCAACATACATCCGCCCTGCGTTGAGGAGAAAACCGCCATTGCCGGGCGGTTCATCATGCCCACGGTAATGCCAGTCGATCACCCCATGTTTTTTTTGTCCAAATAAATGTTCAATGATACGGCGGGCAATCCAGGCAGGAGACACATCAGGTTGATCGGCCTTGATGAGCAGCCCATATTCGGTTTCAATTCCGAAGATTCGATTTTTCATGGCGAAGGCTACTACCCAATCTAGGTTCTTGTGTCATTGAAAATGTATGCGGGGATTCGCTATTGCAGACCGTGAAGAATCTACTCCCCTGCGCCCTTCCTTACAAAGGAAGAGAAAATCAGGTCGCCCAAACTGTCTGTCCCATCAATGCCAAGATCAGAAAATCCCAAAAAAAGAGTTCCTTGCCTATTCGTAAGCTACTTAAAAAAGACTATTCAATACCCACCCAAAATTAGAAGGCGGGCTGGAACAAGGCAGGAATTATTGACTGAATTTCTGGCTGGCTCAAAGTGCGATAGGTTTCCATTTTCCCGCTCTCCCGATCCAAAAGCACGCATTCCAGGTTTTCGTTGGAAAGCGTTTCCCTAATCCGAGAGGCAATCGCTTCGTCATCAGGAATGGTGGGCGTTGCCGTTGTAGATGAAGGGGAGATTCTCTTCTCTTCTGTATCCTGAGAGGGAGTCGAGGCTTGAAGTACACTGGAGATCCCCCACAGACGAAGACTCACTTCCAATGCCGACGACAACGAAGAGAGTGGCCCATGGTTTTTCCATTCCTGCGCAAGAGAGCCCCGAATGGAAGAGGAGGCCGCCAACAATCCAAACTCGCGTTGCTCCTCAAACATGCCATCATAATTGATAGTGAATAGGCGATCACGATCCTGCGTGCTTCCAACTTCTGCTAGCAAAATTTTGGCAATGTACGGGGCCTTGAAAATTTCTTCAAAAGCTTCTTTTATGACAGGTGCCAGACCATTTTTCATCAGTCGGGAAGCGGTCACATCGACTGGTGACCGTTGAAACCCTTCAACGTGAGCCATATCTAATAACGTATACCGCAACTTTTCCAGATCCGTTGGATGGCCCATCCCCCCTAACGCAATCCGATCGTAAATTTCATAAATCTTTTCCGTGCCGCGATTCATCGTAACTAGAAGGATTCCTTGTACGAAAGAGACAGCAACTAACGGATTGCCTTGGCTAAATTGATCATCCAAATAATTTCGCCGATTCGCAACCGCTTCAATCCAGCGATAGGGTTCTTCATACATGGTTCACAATACCTTATCTGAAAAGAGTGTTTGCAATCGTTCGGCAGGAATCGTTCGCACCCCTTCAGCAGATATGCGCTTGACGATGGGATACAATTGAGCCTGAGCGTCAACTCCACCCGTGGCAGAATCAAACTCTGCGGCACTGGTCATGAGGCGGAGCACGAATATCAAGGCGTCTTCTTCGTTCAAATCAGCCACCGGGCCATTACCCCATCGGTTCATATAAAACAAAATACCTCGAATTGTGGGAGACCCTGATCCTGAAACAGCATATTCCACCGCTTCAAATTCAGCCCCTAATATGTCGTAGAAGAAAATCTTCCCGCATTCTTCAAGTTGGTCATACCCCGCAAAAACTGGGACCACCGTCCCCGTCCCGGCCAACGCCGCAGGCGAATTGTTTTTCAATAGAGTCGATAAGGCTCGCAACTTGCCTTCAAAACTCAAATCCTGCAATTGGCTTCTCCGGTAATACTTAAAAGAATGTTCCAAGATCCTGGCCATTTCAAATGCGGTTGCGGGAACCCCTGCAATGGCCAATACGGAAAACCGATCTATTTCTAATACTTTATCGGTCCGGTCATACATGACGACATTCCCAGCCGTTGCTCGCCGGTCACCAGCCACGAGCACACCATCGGCATACTTCATGGCAAAAACCGTGGTGCCAGTGGTCAAAGCAGAATGGCCCGACACTCCATTCCCATTGGTAGGCTGAGGCAGATTGTCCACGGCATAGCCCTGTTCTCGCAGAACCTGAAGAAAGTCTCCCCCTTGTCTCATTCTATTTATTCTCCAGTCCGTTGACGATATTTTTCCGCCTGCTTGGGATCCACCTTGCGCATGCGCTTCATGAGATTATCCCGCGAAGGTGAATCTGTTTCCGGTCGTTTAGGACCCGATTCACGATCCCCAGGCCCAGAAGGCCTTGAGATGGGATCGACCGTTCGTTCCTTACGATCAAGACCTCCAAGAGTTTGTTCATCGTCACATGTGTGTTTCATAAATGGTATCCTCCACTTACACTACTTTTCGACTGTCATAGATTCCATCATATCCAATGGGGTCTTGGCATTCTCTATCGCTGATCGACAGTGAGCCACAGACACCGGCTCAAGATGATCCATCAGGTCAAGATGGAGCCCCCCATTTTGGCTACGAAAATGAATCCCTTCCCATTGTATCGATGTAATGTCTTCACCAAACCGTTGCACACACAATCCCCTGAGACCTCCACGTGTATCGAGTGGACCATGTTTCATGGCTTCATGAATCTCATGTTCCTGGGAGACCCTGGTCGTTTGCCCATCAGTTTCCAGCCCCCCAAAAAGCCCCCGCTCAGGATCTAGATTATGATATTCCAAATCCAAACTGGCGAGCCAGGGATCATCCCAAGGGATTCCTTCCTCCTGCACAAAGCTATCGAGCAACCACCTTTTGGTAATCCAATCAATCTTACCCACCAATTTGAGCGGATCCTGTTCCAATTGATGGATGACATGCTCCCACTCCTGGAGAATCCAATCCGTTTCTTCATCAATATTCGTTAAGACGGTACGCGCTTGATGCACATATTCTCGTTGAATATCCAATCCTGAAATAGTCCCGCCCTCTTTTCGCCTGGCAACAACTTTCAAGTCCGGATCTTGAGAAAAGGCTTGAATCGCTTCCACGGGAGAGGCCAAATCAAACGAAGGGACAAATCCTTCAGAAATCATATCTAACACAACTCGTGTTGTTCCAATTTTGAGGGCCGTCGCATATTCACACATGTTGGCATCACCCAGGATGAGATGAAGACGTCGATAGCGTTCGCGATTCGCATGCGGTTCGTCACGCGTATTGAGGATAGGGCGGTTATGCATGGTATCCACGCTTAATTCAGTTTCCATAAAATCGGCTCGTTGCGAAATTTGAAACCCACCAGGGGCAAACCCACGCTCTTGGGCTTCCCGACCCACCTTACCCGCGCCTGCAATGAATTGCCGACTGACGAGAAAAGGCAACAGGCCACGAACTAAATTCTCAAAATTAAGTGTCCGAGAGACTAAATAATTATCATGACAGCCATAACTATGCCCGTGAAAGTCTGTATTATTTTTATACAGCTGGACTACCCGTCCACCAAGGACCTCGTTCCGACGTTGTGCGGCTACCCAAAGAATTCGTTCACCAGCCCGGTCATGCGCAACGATATCCTTTAGCGACCGACATTCCGGGGTCGAATATTCTGGATGGGTGTGATCGTTATACAATCGCGCGCCATTGGGTAACACGAGATCACTTTTCATTTCATGGAAGGAAAATGGCCGATGGGCATCCTGCTGGGCAAAAAGATCTTCCTCCTTATCCTGAGCCAACTCGGTCACTCGAAACCCCCGTTGATCTTCATGGGGATGTTCGCCC
>CP070628.1:757553-760746 GCA_020355985.1 Nitrospirota bacterium
CGCATTGTGGCTTGGCTCAACCTCATGGCTTTGATGACTCCGCGGACATCACCGCTCATCAAAGTGATTTGGGCTGTTTCTATGGCTACATCGGTTCCTGTTCCAATGGCGATTCCCAGATCGGATTGTGCTATTGCTGGGGCATCATTGATGCCATCACCGACCATGGCTACTCGTTTCCCTTCCTTCTGAAGCTTTTGAATTTCTGCAGCTTTTTGGTCGGGAAGGACTTCAGCAAGTACTCGGGTAATTCCCAGGTCTGCGGCAATGGCCTGAGCTGCTTGCCGATTATCACCCGTTAACATGACAACCTCTAGTCCTGCTTGCTGGAGGGATAAAATAGCCTCTTTCGATTCAGGCCGAATGGTATCGGCAAGTCCAAGAGCCCCTTCTACTTGTCCGTTAATGGAAATTAAGGTGGGTGTTTTTCCTGCTTTGGTGAGCGCCTCAATTGAGTTGGCTAAACCATTCAAGTTGGCTTCCAAATTTGTGATAAGTTTGGGGTTGCCAATAATAACTGTCTGCCCGGCGATCGTTCCTTGGACTCCTTGCCCTGGTGTCATCTGAAAGTCTTGCGGCTCCTCAAGTGGGAGGGAAAGGTCGTTGGCATACTCAACAATCGCTTGGGCAAGGGGGTGCTCTGAGCGTCGCTCCAAGGAGGCTGCTAAACGAACTAATTCCTTCTTATCCCATGTGGGTGAAATCACATCTGTTACGGTAGGGGTTCCTAAAGTGAGTGTGCCAGTTTTATCCAAGACCACGGTGTCAATTCGATAGGCAGTTTCCAGAGCTTCGGCATGGCGAATGAGGATGCCCTGTTCTGCTCCTCGGCCTGTTCATACCATAATAGCGGTCGGAGTAGCCAGCCCCAATGCGCATGGGCATGCAATGATGAGCACCGCTATGAATGTCAAAATAGCAAAGGTTAATGCGGGATCAGGACCAACGGTCAACCAGAGGAAAAAGGCAAGGGTAGCAATGCCAATGACCGTCGGGACAAAAATGCTTGCAATGTAATCAGCGAAACGTTGAATTGGAGGTTTGGATCCTTGCGCTTCTTGAACAAGTTGTACAATGCGAGCGAGTGCAGTATCTTTTCCCACGGCCGAAGTTCGAAAAAGAAAGCTCCCGGCTGTATTGATGGTTCCTGCGAAAACTTGTGCGCCGGAATCTTTTTCTACAGGAAGACTTTCTCCGGTGAGCATGGCTTCGTCGACTGTGGAATGGCCTTCGGTCACGAGGCCATCAACGGGAATGCGTTCGCCTGGTCTTACGACGACGATGTCATCCTGTTTAACCTGGTCTATGGGAATATCCACTTCAATTTTTTCGCGTCGGACTCTAGCCGTCTTAGGGCGCAATCCCATGAGTTTGTGAATGGCGGATGAAGTCCGGCTCTTCGCGCCACTTTCCAAAAAACGGCCGAACAGAATTAGAGAAATGATGATGATGGCCGTATCATAATACACGGCGACCGGTATCCCACTGCTTTCAAAAAAGGAGGGAACAAAAGTAGCAACTACACTGTATCCAAAAGCGGCAAGAGTTCCTACGGCAATTAAGGTATTCATGTTAACGGTCCTGTGAAGGGCAGCATTCCATGCTGCGGCATAAATAGGCCGTCCCGTCCATAGCAACACCACACTGGTGACGACAAAGAGGGAGATATGTCGTGTAGAGAGGGAAAGAGTAGAGAAGCCTGGCAGGAGATTCATTGTTCCCAACATAACCAATAGCCCTGCGATCCCACTGAAAATTGCCCGTTGCAATAACAGACGCTCATTCTCTTTTTGGGATTGAGCAAAGTCAGAAGTTGCGGGACTTTCTCTATCTGATTCACCAATGATCGTATACCCGGCGTTCGTAATGGCTTGTTGGAGATCGGAGTTGGCAATACCTCCAGCCCACGTTGAAAACGTGGCGGTTTCCGTAGCGAGATTGACGTTTGCCGAAAGTACTCCGGAAATGTTTCGCAATGCCTTTTCTACATGGCCCACACAGGAAGCACAGGACATTCCTCTAATTTTTACGGTGTGTGATTGAACAGGGATCTCATAGCCGGCCTCTCTGACGGCGTGAGTCAATAATTCGGGGGTAACGATGGTTGAATCGAAATTGACGGAAGCGGTTTCTGTTGCCAAGTTCACCGAAACCTCAGAAACACCCGGGATCGATTTCAACGCTCGTTCGACGTGATTGACGCAAGAAGCACAGGTCATCCCACGAACAGGAAATGAGACATGTGTTAAATGAGCGATCATGGCCATCAACCTTTAGCCAATAGGTTTTCCCATGGTGTAGCCAGCGTCTTTGAGCACTGACGCCATGGATTCATACGTTACAAGGGTTGAATCGTATTCTACCAGCGCCTCATGTTTTTCAAGATTCACTTCAAGTTGTGAGATGCCAGGAAGATTCTTGAGCGCCTGTTCCACGTGTCGCACGCAATTGTTGCATGTCATCCCTTGAATCGGGAAATGTTGTTGTATATTCATCCTTCCCCTCCTTCCCCTGAAAGTGTTTATCGCCCAACGGTATAGAGTGATCGAAGTTCTTCAATGATTTTTTCCGCTTTTCCCTTTTGAATGCCATCCACAACACAAGTCCGAAGATGGCCATCTAGGAGTAGGCTTTCAAGCTTTTCAATGGCTTTTCGAATGGCATGGGTCTGTTTCAGGATATCGACACAATAACGGTCTTGTTCCAACATGTTGCGGACCCCATTCAAATGGCCTTCAATATAGGCCAAACGTTTCATGGCATCAGAATGAATGTCGGGTGTCATTGGCCTTCCTTTCTGGTATTTGCGTTGAATACCCTTACCCATGGGGTGTGGGTATGATGGCATGCCTTGGTTCCTCCCGTCAATGCGTTTCCTTATCTGTTCGCAGCCAAAGTTCATGTTTTACCCAATATAAGCTTTTTGAAATTTTTCCAGTTCTTTGGAATCAAAGAAAGTAGGGGTAAATATTCCCAATTTCCCATAGTCCTTTTGCAGTATTGGAGGAGTTTTCGTCACTGTTTGTGAGCATGGTTGTATGTCCTTTCTTTTTCTATTGAGTCGTTCTGTTTGAATTTTGGACCGTGGCGTCCAATTTTTATGGGAACTGTCGTTTTATTTGGCAGTTTAGGATTTTTGCCCCGCCTTCGTATTACTCCTAAGAACTACACCTACTCTGTGATCACCATCAAC
>CP070628.1:760846-765961 GCA_020355985.1 Nitrospirota bacterium
ACAGGCATCAATTCTGTTATGCCAAATGGTGAGATTTGGATGATTAGGGTTAATTTCTATTTCAGGATTGATTTTGGGATACTTGGGACGATAGTCCGGCATGGGAATAAGCATGGCTTGTTGGGTTTTAGAATCCACACATTCCTTAATCGTTTCATAAAGATACCGGACAGCTTTGGCTTTTTTGGCCGCTTTGTCATTCCAGGCCCACAATACTAAGGGACCGGGGAAAATAGTTGGAACTTTGGCTGAAAGGAATTCCCTAGCAGCCTGCTCCATGGCCTCTTCTTCTGCCACAATTGTACCATGAATATGGGCTTGCCCGGGGTCGGGTAACCGGATTCCCATCGACGACGCCGACGGAGGCAAAAAGTGCTCTGGACCAGGCATCACCCTATAAGATGTTGTCATCGTGCTACAAATCTCCATTCTTCAAGATATGACACAAAAAAACCCTTCTTTGGCTTCGGTCGGTATATGGTAATAGGATCTGGAGTAATTCTCAATGTTAAAAAAGACCCAGCTGTCCAGAATCTTGGACTTTTGGGGATGAAATTGATGAGTCTTTGGCCCTACACAATCAGGATAGCGCCCAGGGGCCAAGGAAAGTATAAGAAGGCCCTATAAATATTGTCAATTCAATCCTTTATGGCTAACGAGCTCTTACCTGTAAAATTTCATATTCCCACATCGCTTCGCCTTTTACTTTGGGGACTCCGGAAAAGGGAATCGTTACCGAAAAATCTCTGGCTTGGCCCGGTGGGACTTCCAGGGGAACCTTGATCTTCTCTTGTCCAACAATTTCACAAGCTTGCCCTTCACAATCCTTTACCGTGGCCTGAAGCATCACGGAAAGTATGGTATATTTCTGAGCAATACTTTGAATACGGCCATCCACAACAAATGATCGAGAATTCAATCCTGGCCGTACCTGCATCTGTGAAAGTTGAGCCTGCGTCACCTCAATTCGCTCAAATTCCAAATCTCGCTCATGGGAATCCTGCCAAATAATGACTCCAATCGCTCCCATCAAGGCCACAAGCGTCACACCCAGGGTTCGACGAAACTTGGGAAAATTCAGGGCTACCAGGATGATGATGACTAATAAAACGAATAAGGCGATACGAATCATCACACCAGACTCACTTATAAAAAATTATTGCCAAACTCCGATACATCACTCCATCTATTCTCTCATATCGGCCTGATGGATGGAATTCTTTCAACATTTCAACAGGATGGATCATGACAAATTGGACCCAAGAAATCGACGTGGCTTCAACCCTGGCCAGGCAAGCGGGCCGGGTCATCATGAACATTTACGAGAAAGATTTTTCGGTTTCCTATAAAGGAACCAATGATCCGGTCACCGAAGCGGATCAACTGGCCAATGCCCTTATCGTCGAAGGCCTCGCCGCCCATTTTCCCGAAGATGCCATTGTGGCTGAAGAAAGCCCACTACCCACTCATTTTCAGCCAACAGGCAGAATCTGGTATGTGGATCCTTTGGATGGAACCAAAGAATTTATTTCCCGCAATGGAGAGTTCTCTATCATGATTGGCTTAACACTCGATGCCAAAACGCAGTTGGGGATCGTCTATCGGCCAACGGAAGACAACCTATTCGCGGGGATTACGGACCAAGAAGCCTGGATGGAACATCAAGGAACCCGCCACCCCTTGCGGGCGACACACGCAAAATCTCTGACAGCCCTGACCCTTGTGGCCTCTCGATCTCATCGCTCACCGAAACTCTCGCCCATAAAACAGACCCTCAATATCCAGGAAGAACATCCTATGGGAAGCGTCTGGTTGAAAATTGGATTCATTGCCAGCGGGAGTGCGGATCTCTATATGGAACCAGGGCCATATACCAAGGCCTGGGACGCTTGTGCGCCAGAAGCCATTTTACGAGGTGCCGGAGGTTGCTTTACGGATAGTCATGGCAATCCCATGCAATATGGCACCAAGGAAATTCGCAATCTACATGGTGTGGTTGCCACCACGAAAGACTGTCATCAACGAGTGATTCAAGCCTTGACGGGCTTATGTGTCTCATGTGAAGGTTGACACCTTTTCTTCGCTATTTTAAGAATCAAACCGCATTTTTTGAGTTGCTTCAACTTTTGGTCAAAAGCCTACACCCATGCGTCAGGATTTAGTCATCATAGGGGGCGGCCTTGCCGGCTCCGAAGCTGCGTGGCAAGCGGCCAATCAAGGGGCAAAGGTCACCCTCTATGAAATGCGCCCGAAAACGGAAACGGCAGCCCATAAGACTGAGCACCTCGCCGAAATCGTCTGCTCCAACTCATTAGGATCGAACGACCCACTCAGCGCTCCCGGCATTCTCAAACAAGAAATGCGGCAGCTCGGCTCTTTGATTATCAAAGTAGCGGATGACGTGGCGATTCCCGCAGGAAACGCCTTAGCAGTTGATCGAGAACAATTTGCACAGAAAATCACACAGGCCCTCACGGAACATCCCAATGTGCGAATTCTCCGCGAGGAAATTCAAGACATTCCAGAAGATGCCGTGTGTCTCATCGCCACTGGTCCGTTAACTTCACCCAAATTGTCCGAAGCCATTACCCAGCTCACGCGATCAAAAAATCTCTATTTCTTTGATGCCATTTCGCCTATTGTGGATACCGACTCATTAAACATGGACCGGATCTTTCGAGCCTCTCGTTATGATAAAGGCACCGCAGATTACCTGAATTGCCCCATGGATGAGGACACCTACAACCAATTCTATGACGCGCTCACCCACGCTGACCGGGTCCAACCCAAATCATTTGAAAATATTCCCTATTTTGAAGGGTGTTTGCCTATCGAGGTGATGGCCGACCGTGGCCGGCAAACCTTGGCCTTCGGGCCCATGAAACCCGTTGGGCTCATTGATCCCAAAACCGGAACACGGCCCTTTGCCGTGGTACAATTACGTGCAGAAAATCAGCACGGGTCCTGTTATAACCTCGTGGGCTTCCAAACCAAACTCACGTACCCTGAGCAACGAAAAGTCTTTCGTATGATTCCAGGATTGGAAGAGGCAGAATTTCTCCGATGTGGGAGCATACACCGGAACACGTTTATCAATGTCCCTGTGCTCTTGAAGGACACCCTGCAATTAAAGAAACATCCCAACGTCTTTTTTGCCGGACAATTGGTCGGCGTTGAAGGCTATGTGGAGGCTGCCGCCAGTGGAGGCTTGGCAGGGCTGAATACGGCCCGTCAGCTATCAGGCCAACCTCTCTTAACGCCTCCGCCCACTACGGCCCATGGCGCCCTTCTCCAATACATCACGACATGTGAGCCAAAATACTTTCAACCGATCAACACCAATTTTGGTTTGTTTCCACCACTCGATACACCGATTCGAGACAAACAAAAAAAACGGCTAGGCATTCAAGAACGAGCCATTTCCGATTTCCGATCATGGATGGCGCAATCCGGTCTTGCATATGGATGAAGCAATTCGAGCCTTCATACTCTACCTGCAATTGGAACGTGGAGTATCCGTAGAAACCCATCGCAATTACCAGTCGGATCTTCGACAATTCTTGGGACACATTCAAAAACAGTTTTTTCGAACAGATACAGACCCGCCCCTTGATGCCATAGACACACTGCATATCCGATCCTACTTGAAACACTTGAGTGATCAGGGGTTAAAGAAAACCTCGCTTGCCCGCAAATTGGCCTGCCTCAAAAGTTTTTTTCGATTTTTCCTTGAAGAGGGGCGCATCAGTCGAAATCCAGCCGCAGCAGTTCGTTCGCCTCGACTCGGAACACGCCTGCCGACAGTCTTGACCAAAGACGAAGCAACCACACTGTTAGATTCATCTTCTGCCCAGACATGGATTGAGGCCAGAAATCAAGCTATGCTAGAAACCCTCTATTCCAGTGGAGCACGAGTTTCGGAACTCGTCGGATTGAATTGGGACCATGTGGATCTTGAAGCACAATTTGTTCGATTACGCGGGAAGGGGAAAAAAGAACGTAAAGTCCCAATCGGGGCAGTCGCCACAAATGCGCTAGTCGAATATCAACGCCAACTCCCTCCCATAGCTACACAAAAATTGAGGAAATCCCGTGGTGTACTTCCTGCTCGTTCAGGTTCACATCCACTCTTCCTCAATGCTCGAGGAGGACGCTTAACCACTCGAAGCGTGGAACGCATGATCAAACAACAGGTGGGAAACCGATTCCCGAAATCAGTGACTCCGCATACGCTGCGCCATTCCTTTGCAACACATTTGCTGGATGAAGGAGCCGACTTACGAGCCATCCAAGAATTACTAGGACATGCCTCCTTAGCCACCACGCAAAAATATACCCATGTCGCACCCGATAAACTGATGGCCGTGTATGATCAAACCCATCCTCGATCAGGTTCTTCCCCCACGACACCCAGACAAGGAGACAGCCCGAAACCATGATTATTCGTTCCACGACCATTCTTTGCGTGCGGAAAGGCCCTATCGTAGCCATGGGTTCGGACGGTCAAGTGACCGTCGGCGCAACCGTCATGAAAAGCAATGCACGAAAACTTCGCACCATGCATCAAAACCAAGTCCTTGCGGGATTTGCTGGAGCCACGGCGGATGCCTTTACGCTGTTTGAAAAATTTGAGGCGAAGTTAGAGGAATATCGCGGAAAACTCACCCGTGCAGCTGTCGAACTTGCTAAAGACTGGCGAACAGACCGCGTACTTCGACGACTTGAGGCCTTACTCGCTGTCGCAAACCATGAACATTCCTTTATTATTTCCGGCACAGGAGATGTCATTGAACCAGAAGATGGCATATTAGCCATTGGCTCAGGAGGGCCCTATGCTTTAGCCGCGGCCCGAGCCCTTCTGGCTCAGACAGCCCTTGAGCCAAAACACATCGTTGAACAAAGCATGCAAATCGCCGGGAGCATCGATATTTACACAAATCATAACATCGTCATCGAGGAGTTACCGAAATAACCTATGGAACAGCAACCGACCCCTTCGACTCCAAAACTCGATTCTATGACCCCACGGCAAATCGTGGAAGAACTTGACCGCTATGTCATTGGCCAAAAAGACGCGAAACGCATGGTCGCCATCGCGCTACGCAGTCGGTGGCG
>CP070628.1:766061-773754 GCA_020355985.1 Nitrospirota bacterium
CCACTCTGCTTTAGCGTGCCAGACTTTCATGTCTTTATATATTTGCTACCATTTTATAATAATCGTCCTTACCTTTTTTGACTTGGGAGTTCCTATGCGTCGAATTTTGGTTCAACAGATGGTCTTCACCTAGGCGTGGGAAGAAGGTGGAGACTGTAGAGGAAAAGCTGAGGGTCCGATATCCAAGACTTTCCTAACCGTATACTTTCGTCAGAACAAAGGAGGAACGGATTCGCACATCTGACTTTCATTTTTCCAAAGGAATGGTAATTACAATGGCTCCCATGACATCTCCAACTTTGAAATCCCGTTTTGGGCTTAAGGGGTGCGTATTGTGGCAGGTGACACAGGCTTGCGAGGTGGCTTTATCCGCATAGATGGACTGGAAAAATTTCATTTTACCAGTGGCCACCTCACCTCGTTGAGGAGCATCAGGATTCTTGAGAAGCTGTTCCAACCCTTCTCGCTCAAATGGGGTGGCCGGCCCATTTTTTCGATAAATTGGCCAAAGGCTGATTAATCGGAACCGAATGCCGCTTCCTGATTCGGCCACAATTTTGCTGGAATAGTGAAGAAACTGAGCGGGTAGGGGAATGGCATTTTTATCCTTCCAGTCTTCTTTTGCTAATACGATGCCTTGATCCTGCATCCGTTTGACTATATCCGTGGTATAGACCTGCCGGTCTGCCCTGATGATGGCATTTAAGTAGTCCGAAACGGTCTCGGGAGCAATCCCTTTACTCGAGTTACTTGCGGCTTCAAGTGACAGGCTGGGACTGACCAGCAGAATTGTAACAAATGTGAAGGTCTTTATGTGTGGGAAAAGGCCTTTACGTTTTCTTGCCATGATGCCTTACTCCTTTCTGGTGGCTGGTTAGGGCGTAGGGAGAGGAAAAGTAATATGACAGGTCGTACCTTGATTCTTTTCACTTTCCAGACGGATCTGACCGCCCATCTTGGTGATAAGGCGATGCGCTATAGTTAAGCCCAGTCCAGCTCCCTCTCCCTGGGTTTTAGTCGTGAAAAAAGGATCAAAGACTTTGGATAAGTGTGAGGGGGTAATTCCCGTTCCTGAGTCTTTAATGAGGATATGTATTGTCTGGTCCTTGATTCTGGTGGTGACCTCCAACGTCCCACCTTCCTCCATGGCTTGCAAGGAATTGTTGATGATGTTGGTAAATGCCTGTCCCAGTTCATTAGGTTGAGCTTGTACAGGGGGCAACGGTTCAAACTGAGTATTGACTGTGATTTGTGAAGAAGTAAACAGGGATGTTGTAGCAGACAGAACCTTTTCTAATTGTTCATTGATGTTGACGCGAGTTTGTGTGTCCAAAAATTGGGTGTTCATTTGACCCGTAAAGTCACGGACCACTGATGCCATCCGTTTCCCATGTTGGACGATTCCTTTAGCGTATTCCTTGATTTCTTCTGATTCGGCTTCTTCCTGAATGGCTTCACCCAAGCCAATGACTCCGACCAACGGGTTATTCAGTTCATGCCCGATTCCGGCACTGAGAACTCCCAGACTGGCCATTTTTTCCCCTTGAATGAGTTTATCCTGCAACAGGCTTTCTTCCGTCATATCTCGTAGGACAAGTCCTGCGCATGGGGTTTTCCCCGGTGCAGTTTGCACTGCAAACCATCGGTACCGATACGTCCGGTTGTTCAGGCGAAGTTCTTGACGCTCACTATCGGAGTCCTCTAGTTGAGTCGCTACTAAAGGGTCACGTATGGATGTCGGAACTTCACTGGGCAAGGACGAAGTGGGTAAAAGCGAGGCTTGAACGTTTTGGATTTCATCATGTAATCGTTTCTGTGTTGTCGGGTCCACCTGAAGCAATTCAAATAATGAAATCCCTATCATTTCGCCGTTCTTGGTGTTTAATATTTCTTTTGTTGCCTGGTTAAGATACTCAATCTGTTCTTGAGCGTCGATCATGATCACTGGATCAGGCACACCATCCAGAATTTTTGACGTGGATTCTTGGAGGTATTTGACCTCCTGAGCTTTAGTTTCGACTTGACTTTCTAGGCCTGTCACGGTTGATTCTATTTGATCCTTCATTCGGTTAATTTCATCGGACAGCTCTTCAATTTCATCCCCTGTATTGATAGTGATGGGTTCATGAAATTTCCCATGGCCGATCTGGCGAGCCGCTTCTTGAAGACGACGAATTGGTGACGTAATACGATAGGCAGCGAGGTACCCCAAGGTGACCAATAGCCCCACCCCTAAGAGGCCGAAACCTGCGATCCATTTAAAAAAGTTTTGAATGGGACCAAACAATTCTTCTGATGACTGCCACACAAACATATGCCAGGCTACTCCGGTTGAATCTTGAGTGATGCTACTAACATTGGGCAGGGGGGCATATCCGATAATAGAGGTTTCCTGTCCGCCATGCCCGTCGGTTGTTGCTGCTGTCCATCCGGCTTTCATCGGGGTAACAAGGGGAATAAGTTGATTGTCACTTAAGACCGTTCCTGTAGGGAGAATGGGACAGGTTAATACCACCCCCCGGCTATCAATGAGCATGACATGCCCAGTTTTACCGAATCGGATAATGTCGGTAGAAGGTGAGAAAAATTCTTTTGCATCATAAATCCGGCGGAGCACACCAATGGTTTTATACTGCAAGCTATCCATAATTGGGAGGGCGAGTGTGAATGTATAGGTCCCAAGTCCTTGATTGAAGGCAATATTGCTAATGTAGGGTTGGCCAATTCCCTTGTGATAAGCGCCCCTCCACCATTTTTCTTGAGCATGTAAATAAGATGGATTGGTGTCCGCGCTGGCAAATAAACGGCCGGCGATATCGGTAATGTACAATCTGCGTGTAGCTGTTCGGGTGATAAGAGGGATAGGTTGTGATGGATCGAGATAGGTTCCCCCTATCTGTTGCTGAAGCTGTTGGACAATGGGCCCCTGAGTAATGCGTTTGACTAGGTCGGGGTTCTTGGCCTCCCATGCCTTTTGTTCTTGTTGAAGCAATTGAGTCAGGTCTGTTTGGCTGATTTCGCTAAGGGCATCGCGTCGTTGTTCTAATAATTGAATCAAGTCGGGATCTGTGGTCAGAAGTCTGGTCTGAGCCAATTCATCGCTCACCACGAAATCCAATTTCCTTGCAGTTTCGGTTGCCAGAGCCTGAAAGCTTGTTCCGTTCACTTCCTGAATGCTTTGGGTTCCCTGATAAAAGGCGAGGAGGAGCCCAATCAGAAGAGGCAGGGTGCCCACAAGTAACATTGACAGAACTAATTTTTTCGTGAGGCCTTTTTTGCTTTTAATGGCGACTCCGCTGGTGGTGGCCGTATCCATAAGAAATCACATGTGAGAGGGGTCTACAGAAGGAAAAGCAAGGGAAAAGGTTGTGCCCTTCCCCAGATGACTTTCAACGGTGAGCTCTCCTTTATATTTTCTGACGATAGTACGGACATTGTACAAGCCCAGGCCCGTACCCTTTCCAGTTGCCTTAGTCGTAAAAAACGGGTCGAAGATTTTAGGTAAGTGTTCGGCCGAAATTCCCTTGCCGGTATCGGCAATGGACACTCGAACTTCCCCACTCTGATGCTCTGCCGTCAGCGTCAGTATGCCATGATTCTCCATTGCGTGGATGGCATTGATCATGAGATTGACGAAAACTTGGAGAAGTTCTTCGGGTTTTGCGTCGACTGTCACAGGATCATGATAGTTTTGGAGCACAGTCATGTCATGGTATTTTGTGGCAAACCTGGCGATTTTCAATGCTTCATCCAGTGTCTCTTGGACGGGGACGGGAAAAGTCTCCTCGGACTTCGACGCGCGGGCATATTGTGTGATGTTTCGGGAAATCATGTGGATGCGTTCGGCCGCGTCCCGAATGCTGATTGCATGTTGATGGATGTTCGTGTTGTCCGTTTCCTCCTGGATAGCTTCGGCCATGGCATGAATGATGTACAACGGATTGTTGATGTCATGGGCAATCCCTGATGCAAACGTTCCCAGGCCCGCTAATTTTTCAGCCTGAAATAATTGCGCTTGCATCAAGGCTTCGTGTTGAATAACGTCCCACAGTACTTTGGAGGCAGCTCCTCCCAACACTTCTGTGTTTGGGTGTTTATGACGGTAAATGTTATCGGAGAACGATGGGTTGCCTGTCACATCCACAATTAAGTGAATGTCGGGTTGTTGAATGAGCCACAAGGCATCTTGAGTGATAGGGATGTGATGACGCCGAGCAAGTTTGAGCCCTGGTGCCTTTTCATCTTTGTCAGCAATCCCGACAAGATGAATTCCAGGCAAGTTAAGGAAGGATTCCATTAAGGCTCTCCCGCCTTTTCCTGCTCCCAGAATAACCACATTGATTCGTGATTCAGTCTCAAGCTGCAGTTCGGACACGGTGTCATGTTCTCCTTGTGTGTGTGTCATGGTGGCAGTTTGTGAAAAAGGCACTCCTTAGGCCCCATTGTCGGGTGAGGAATTTGTCGACTATACATGTTTGCCTTCAAAAAACATAAAGCCCTATCAAAATGATAGGGCTTTATGGATCTTGGTGAAGTTTTGCCCATTGATTTGTCTCCTTTCAGGCCTTAGGAGCCAAGAGGGAAACGAACGGCAATGAGATATCTTACAGGCGGTTAATTTCTCTCTGTTCCATGGCCTTGGACACGGATGCGATCAGTTTTTCTTTTTCGACCGGTTTCACAAGATAATCCACGATCCCTGCTTTAATAAATCCGGTGGCCATTTCCATATCTGGAAAACCGGTGAGTACAATGAGTGGAACGCGAGGCCAATTTTCTTGGAAGTAGTTAATGGCTTCCACGCCATTGATTTTGGGCATGCGAATATCTGAAATAATGACGTCCAAAAGCAAAGGGTTTTCGCCTTTTTGGATGGCCGCAATAGCTTTTTCCCCATCTTCGGCTTCGATCACATCATAGCCGGCCTTGTTCAATGTCATCTTGACAACTTTTCGGACATCCGGCTCATCATCCACAACTAAAACTCGCCCCTTTGTTTCGTGCCCACCAAACATGCCTCCACCAACAAACACGTCTTCAGTACCTTCAGCCATAACCGCCCTCCTTTGATTAATTGCCAACTCCTAGTTGGTATGAGTAATCGTGGAAAAATTCACCATTGTGAATAACTGTGTTCCTTTGCAACAGGTATAGTTCAGGCGCAGATTCTAGCGTAATCAAAAAAAAGTAGAAAGAGAAAGTTTTTGATGGGTTTGCTATTATTTAGCAAAAAACGCAAAATTTTCAGTTTAATTATCTTTCAGTAGTAAATTTGGCCACAAAACCCGTATTTTTTGCCTCTTTGCCAGGTATTGGGGGATGATAGCGCAGGTCGGTATAGACGGTAATATTTGCGCAAATGAGCTTAAAATCTTGATTAAGATTGACCGCGTGAGCAATTCGATGCCTTAGGTGGCCGAAATCCGTGAAACGAAATTGGGGACATCAGATCGATCACAACCAATAAACTCAGGAAGTTGCTCCAGTTGCAATAGATCAGACTCGGTAAGAGGAAGAAACTTGAGCTACGAAGCGGAAACAGGGCTTGATTCCCGTGGTCGGGTGAGTTGTGAGACTGGGATATGACTGGCAAATACTTGCATAAGTCCTAAATCTTCATCGTCCTGGTCTAAGACTGGAGTCAATGCGAGGTCGGTATAGTTCTTTTTATTTTGATCGGCTTTAACGCGTTTTAAAATTTTTTGAAACCTCCAAACAAGCATTCCCCATTGAACCCCGGTTCGGAGTACCTCGAAGGCCCTTTTTGGATAAAACCATAGAGGGTTTTCTCGCGGCATGGTCGGTCTGCGCAAGGTCCGAATTTTTCGGCGGAAAATACCACCTTCCAGAGGGTGAATACCTTCAATGGTGGTACAGCCGTAAAACCATGTGAGAAAAGACGTGACCTTGTTGATGTTTTGTCCTTTGGCTGCCGCCCGTCGAATCACGGTTTCCACATGTTCTGGGGTGTAATATTGTTCCCAAGCAGCTCGGTAGATCTGTTGCCACGTTTCTTTTGACATGATCGGATGTTTAACGGTGACATGCTCTAAATCATAGAAATTCATGTCAGGTTCCATCCACACCCCTTGTTGGTGAAGGATCTTGTGATCTTCCGATCCAGGAAGCGGAGTCAAACAGAAAAACTCCAGACAATCCAAGGGTAATTCTTTTTTGATGATGGCAATGTCTCGTGCGATCGTTTCCGGTGTGTCACTGGGAAACCCAAGAATGTAGCCAGCAACGGTGGTGCATCCGTGGTCTTTCCACATTTGCGCCATTTTGCGATATTCCCAAATTTTGTTTTGACGTTTTTTCGCACCAACCAACGAGTCGGGATTGATGTTTTCCAAACCAATAAACACATTACGACAGCCCGCCCGTGCGCATTTTTCAATGAAACGCGGAATCTTGTGACACAATGTATCGACTTGAATGGTAAACGAAATCGGAAGTTGTTCGTCTTCACGCATCGCGATGCAGCGATCTAATATGGCTTCCCAGTCTTTGTTCCGTGCAAAATCATCGTCGGTGATAAAGAATCGACGGATACCTTGGGCTAAATTGGCTCGAATGAGAGCCTCAATATCATCTGCCGATCGCCAACGAGATTTCCGGCCTTGCACATTGATGATCGTACAAAAGCTACATTGGAATGGGCAGCCGCGTCCCGCATCAAAACTCGACAGCCGGCGAAGCGTGTTTTTGATAATGTGGGCGGGGAGAAATGGCGAAGGGGCTTTTTGTAAACCAGGCAGCTGGTCCATGACGTTATAGAGGGGTTTGAGCCGATGGTGATAGGCGTCTTGGAGAAGCACATCCAGATGTTCCTCAGCTTCTCCGGCAAACAGCGTGATCCCTTTGTTCATGGCTTGTTGTATGTCAGACGGGGGGGAAGGCAGCATGGCCAAACAGCCACTGACATGAAATCCGCCAATGACCACCGGAATGTCAGCCTTCAAAAAGTGATCAGCAAGATCCACAGCATGAGGAAATTGGTTGGTTTGCACACCAACCAATCCGACCATCCCATTTCCCGCTTTCTTAATAGATTGAATGATCTTTTTGATTGGGAGGACCGTATTGGTTTCATCGTATGGTTCAACGAGCAACTCAACATCTTCCCCAAGTGCGCGACGCTTGGCGGAATCCAGGACCAAACCATAGAGGGCGGCTAAGGTGTTGGATGGAATTGATGAGCGAAGCCATTGGATGACGTAACCTTCATCATCGTAATGCGAAGGTTTGATGAGGACGAGTTGGAAAGTTTTTGCTGTGGTCATGCTAAGAAGAAGAGGTCCAGCAGCATTATTGAATGTGCATAGTAGGGAAGAATGATTAATGGGTCAATAGAGATAGGAAGCAGGTAGCATGTTGGGTGCCAGTGAGCATCATGAAGTACGGCCCCTAGATTTCCGAGCCCATCTTTATGAGAGTGAGTTGCTCAGTCAAGGCATTTTTTTATGATTGAGGTGGTGGCGGTGACGAAGGTGTGGGAGGAGAAAATGCTTCTGGAGCACCGAGGGGGAGAGATTCAACATACAGTGACGTCGAGGGAAATGCGAAAGCTGCCCCATGACCTTCTACAATCTCCTTGATTTTATAAGCCAAGATTTCTTTCACCGCTAACCATTCACCCCAAGCTGTCGTTTTTGTGAAACAGTACAGAAGGATATCGATGCTTGATGCTCCA
>CP070628.1:773854-777283 GCA_020355985.1 Nitrospirota bacterium
ACGACACCTTCCAACGATCCGGCTTCACGCACAATTAAATCCAACACGCGTGTGAGATTCATCACCTTAGCACCTGCCTCATAAGCTGCAGCAATCAAACGGGCGGTGGCATGAGGTGGGTCAACCATGGTCATGCCATCACATTCTTTAATGGGTTTATATGGAATCTCGAGTTCTTCCAAAATCAAGTCAGCTGGTGCACAGATGGTGGCTTTGTTCATGAGATAGCCACCTGACCAAAATCCTCCTCCAAGTGCTAAGCCCTGTTCAATTAATAAAGTCTTAAACCCTTGGTTAGCCAGGTCCCTGGCACACAACAAACCGGATGGGCCCGCTCCGACAATGATGACGTCGCTTTCGATGATTTGATCAAACTCTTTGTAATATTCTCGAGCAATATGACGGGTAACATCACGCTCACGGAGGGGGGCAATCTTCATCTGACTCATATCGGTTCCTTAATGAAGGAAAGGTTTTACAAATAAATCTCGCTGCCGGCCTTTCGGAATTCTTCCGATTTTTCTTGTAACCCAACCTGAATGGCTTGATTTTCTTCAATCTTCTTTTGGGCCGCATAATCCCGCACGTCTTGGGTGATTTTCATCGAGCAGAAACTAGGACCACACATGGAGCAAAAATGTGCGCCTTTCGCAGCTTGCGCTGGAAGTGTGGCATCGTGATAGTCGCGAGCGGTCTCTGGGTCAAGAGATAAATTAAATTGATCTTCCCAACGAAATTCAAAACGTGCTTTAGACAATGCATTGTCTCGGGCTTGTGCTCCTGGGTGCCCTTTGGCGAGATCGGCGGCATGTGCGGAAATCTTGTAGGCAATCACGCCGTCTTTCACATCTTCCTTATTGGGTAAACCCAGATGCTCTTTAGGGGTCACGTAACAGAGCATCGCACAGCCATACCATCCGATCATCGCGGCGCCAATTCCTGATGTTATATGGTCATAGCCAGGTGCAATGTCTGTCGTGAGAGGCCCCAAGGTGTAAAAAGGGGCTTCTTTGCAGGTGCTGAGCTGTCTGTCCATATTTTCCTTAATCATATGCATGGGGACATGGCCTGGGCCTTCAATCATCACCTGTACGTCATGCTTCCAAGCAATCTTGGTCAATTCTCCAAGGGTCTCTAATTCGGCAAATTGAGCGGCATCGTTGGCGTCAGCAATCGAGCCTGGGCGAAGTCCGTCACCCAGACTAAAGGAGACATCATAGGCCTTCATGATTTCACAAATTTCTTCGAAATGCGTATAGGTGAAATTCTCTTGATGATGAGCCAGGCACCATTTGGCGTGAATGGATCCACCGCGAGACACAATCCCCGTCATGCGACGGGCCGTCAATGGCACATAAGCCAAGCGCACGCCTGCGTGGATCGTAAAGTAATCCACTCCTTGTTCGGCTTGTTCAATCAGGGTATCTCGAAAAATGTCCCAGGTGAGCTCTTCTGGTTTGCCGCCTACCTTTTCCAAGGCTTGATAGATGGGGACGGTGCCAATCGGGACCGGAGAATTGCGAAGAATCCATTCTCGAGTCTCATGGATATTTTTCCCAGTAGAGAGATCCATGACGGTATCGGAACCCCATCGAATCGACCAGATCAGCTTTTCGACTTCTTCTTCTATAGAGGATGTGACAGCTGAGTTCCCAATGTTGGCGTTGATTTTCACAAGAAAATTTCGCCCAATGATCATTGGCTCCACTTCTGGATGATTGATATTTGAGGGGATAATGGCCCGACCACGCGCGACTTCGTCTCGCACAAACTCCGGAGTGATTCGAGAAGGAATCGTTGCCCCCCAGGCTTGACCTGGATGTTGGACGACACCTTGAGCTTGCCCGTTCATTCGAAGCGGCGCTTCTTGTTCTTCCCGAGTTTGATTCTCGCGAATGGCAATAAATTCCATTTCCGGCGTCACGATGCCTTTCCGCGCATAATGCATCTGCGTCACATTCATTCCAGATTTGGCACGAAGCGGCTTGCGACTCAATGCAAATCGAATGGCATCCAGGCTCATATCGGTTGAGCGTTTCCGACCATAGATTGAGCTGACTTCAGGAAGTTCCTCAACATCGTTGCGGCCGAAAATCCATTCTCGACGCAAAGGATTCAGGCCTTGGCGAACATTTATTGATACCTTAGGGTCAGTATAGGGACCGGAGGGATCATAGACTGTTACTGATGGATTGGGTATTGGAATCTCTCCATTAGGTCCCTGGGTGGGAGTTAAGGTGATTTCCCGCATGGGTACACGAATACTGGGATGTGACCCAGTCACATACACCTTGCATGATGCCGGGAAAGGTTTCGTTGTCAGGGTTGACGATGGTGTTGCGGTATGGTCTGTCTTGACGGTGAGGCCCTCCTTGTTTGGCGAAAGAGTCAAATCGCGTCGTGGAGTGCTCATGGTAGGATCCTTTCTCAGGAAGACCGGTTATGTAGCAGTGGATAGGTCTCTACGTGGGAAATAAAAAAAGGCCACATTCGGTAAGGAATGCGGCCTGAAAACTCTCATTATCTTTGTGCCGCTTCCCTACGCTGGTATTATCCAGGTCAGGTATAAGGGTCGTCCAAAATTGCTTGGACATCTCAGCGAAAACGCTCCCCTAGCCTTGTAAAATCAATGCTAACGATCGACCAGAGCCTTGTCAATGAGCCAAGAGGACCTGTGTTATGATTGAATGATAAAGCGCAGTGAACATTACATCTTTTTCAACTGTGGATGAGTTTGATACAATCTAATGGCTATTTTTTGCTTTTTTTGAAATTCAGGATACCATGAGTGAATTATTGACCCCTACCAGTTTAGGTATAAAGGAAGATCACGTGAACGCTTCAATGATCACTGAACTACCCATCACCGATTATCAAGACCGTCCGGCCGAGGAGCTCTTTGAACGAATCGTGGCGGCTAAAAAAAATCTTGGCAATCAGGTCCTTGTGTTGGGGCATAACTATCAACGCGATGAAGTCATTGTACATGCCGATTTACGTGGGGACTCTCTTTTGCTGTCAAAATTATCGGCTGAGCGGTCTGAATTTCCACATGTGGTGTTCTGCGGCGTGCATTTCATGGCTGAAACGGCAGATATTTTGAGCCGTTCCAACCAAACGGTGATTTTGCCCGATTTAAATGCGGGCTGTTCTATGGCAGATATGGCGGCGATTGAACAGGTTGATGAATGTTGGGATTCCTTGTCCAGAATTGTCTCTGCTGAAGACGTCGTCACTCCTGTCGTGTATGTGAATTCTGCTGCAGATCTGAAAGCGTTCTGTGGGGAACATGGCGGAATTACCTGCACCTCTTCCAATGCCAAAGTGGTGATGAATTGGGCTTGGTCTAGAAGAGAAAAAATTCTCTTTTTCCCTGATGAGCATCTTGGGCGGAACGTAGCAAATAAAATGGGATTTCCTAAAGACGAC
>CP070628.1:777383-781235 GCA_020355985.1 Nitrospirota bacterium
CAATGGCAACGAACACCTGAACGGGCGGAGTGATTGACTGATGACCGCATTGTTTCCCTAAAGAGACAAAATTTGGCCATTGCTAAGAGATGGCTTAAAGTAGTTCTTTTGGTTTTGTGTAGTATCAATAGGCAGATTTGGCGTATAAGGGAAGAATTGTTCGGGGGATGTTGATTAAGCGGTTTGTTCCTTTTAAAGTACAGCCTGCATTGCTACCAAGGGGGTTCGATGTCAATGGCACGCTGGTCACTCAACACGTGGCATTATCTATTCCAGACGCTATTTCGGCCCGAACATGTCGCCTTTTTCCCGCACAAAACTTTTCGGTGGGATGTTGAGGGTATTTATCGGGATTGTTTCTTTCCGTTCAAGTGTGAACATTTGTTGGGAGGAGAAACTGTTTTGGGCAAGTCGATTGAGGAGGTACTTCCCAAACAAGCTAGGCACATATTTAAGAAGGCATTCGAGTTGACCCAGCGTCGAGGTTTGCCCCAAGACGTGCAATGCATTCTTCCGGCAGGGGAGCAATCATATGTGGCGTCGATTCGGTTATTTCCCTATGATTCAGACGTGTTGGGATTTGTCACAGACTATGATCAAACCGGAAAGCCTGTTATTCATGTGTCTCCCGACCATCCCTCAATTGAATTTCTCAGACGCCCGTCTAGTCTCTGACCATAAACCTCTAATCTCTGTCGTAAAAATAGAACCTAGCAGCTCCTAATTCATCGAACAAGCGCCTGGGCCTCTGGGGTCACCGCAGGAACCGCAACTCCCTGGTCCGCCAGAAAAATCCATTCCTCCATCCGTTCCCCCAACAGCAAAACCCGTCAGTTGTTTTTCTAGTTTATTACTTTGACATTCCGGGCAAGTTGGAATAGTGGAGGCATGAACCAACAGATCAAATTTATGGGAACATCCTTGGCATTTAAAGGCAAAAATCGGCATGGTTTCTAGACCTCCTTCTGAATGAAATGGTAAAGCTATTATAATGGACATTTTTAGAAGAGGACAACGCCCCACGGCCACGAGCCGCATGGGCATGCCTGAGTGAGAAGGAGAAACACATGTACCAAGAGGAACACACGTTTACGCTCCGGTTTTCTTTGGAGGCCAAATTCCCAGAGGAGTATGACGGCGATGACGATGAAATGGTATGGCTCAAACAGTGGGAAGGGCAAGTGAAACCCGATATCGTCAAAAGTGTTTTTCAGACCTTGGAGCATTATCCCGATTGGGCTGCGCGCTTTCGTAATCGTGGTATGGCTGCCACGGACGAAATCGAAATTGTGTTAGAAAAATCGTATACAGATCCTTCTCTGAATTAAATGCATCATGTTCCCCATTAAATTCGTCCAAGGGTGTCTTGTCATAGGGGTCGCGTGTGCTTGGATTGGAGGGTTCAGCACTCATGCCTATTCGCAAAATCTCACGTATACCCCCACGCCAAATAATCCAGTTGGGCGGGCACCGCAA
This sequence comes from Nitrospirota bacterium, assembly GCA_020355985.1. The sequence goes on from CP070628.1 coordinate 778,860, forward strand.
TCCCTTGCCACAGGGGATTTTAATGGCGATGGACGGTGGGATCTGGCCACGGCCAATGGCACATCAGATGATGTCTCGGTGTTGTTAGGCAATGGGAACGGCACGTTTCGATCCGCGGTGTCGTTCGGTGTCGGCAAAATTCCTTTGGCTTTGGTTGCCGAAGATGTGGACCGGGATGGCATGCTTGATTTGGTCTTGGCCTTGAGCGGATCTGATCAAGTGGTCGTATTTAAAGGCGATGGAAAGGGACTGTTTCATAAGTGGACGAGTCAGAATGCAGGCAAGGGAACGACTTTTTTGGCGGTTGGGGATCTGAATGGAGATGGGTGGAGTGATGTGGTTGCCATCAACAGTGGCCGATTTGGCTATTACCCCCCCTTTAATCTGAGCGTCCTGATGAATGATGGAAAGGGACGGCTACAGGAACCCGTGACCTATGAACATAACCGAGGGGAGGATTTGTTTCCCACCGGGGTGTTCGTAGGAGAACTCACGTGCGATGATCTTGTGGATTTGGCGGTGACTTGGAGTCAACCGAGCTGGAGTTCGGCGAATGGCCTCATCTCAATTTTGAAAAATATAGGTAGCGGAGCATTTGAATTGTTTACAGATATCAAGCCAGGGTTCACTTTGAGTGCAATTCAAGGAGCGGATATTGATCATAATGGGCTCATAGATTTGGCTGTGACCAGTCTGTACGCTGATTCTGTCCGCATTCTTCTCCAAGAGCAGCCTGGGAAGTTTGAAATGCTCGATCCTATCAAAGTGGGATTCGCACCGGTAGGTGTGGCCATTAAAGATATGAATGGCGATGACCAATCCGATCTTGTTGTCGTCAATCGAGATTCCAATAGCCTATCCCTATTTATAGGGGATGGAAAAGGTTTGTTTACAACTGTTGGGCATTATGGTGTGGGTGCCACGCCTGCAGCAGTGGCGTTGTACGATTTTGATCAAGATAGCCTGCCAGATTTGGCCACTGCCAGCACCAACGTTGATGGTGTTTCCGTGCTCTTGAGTGGTGGCGGGGCCATTCCATTGCCCAGCATGAGCACTGATGCGTTGCTATTCGAACAAGATTCGCCTTCACCACCATCGGCTATGCAGTCTCCAAAGCAGGTCCGGTTCTCCAATATTGGTTTAGGCCTTCTTCGCATCGACAAGATTGAAATTTCCGGCACTGGGGCTAGTGCGTTTGCCATGATTGACAATACCTGTCAAAACATTACGCTTCATACCGGAGAATTTTGTACTATGCAAGTTGGATTCACGAGCCAGGATTCTGGAACGCATCATGCCAAGTTGATTATTCAAGATAACGCCAGCGGCAGTCCACGCCAGGTGATCTTAAAAGGTGTTGTGAAAGGGTAACTCTTCTCGGGTATTCCCCCTTTCTCTCTTCAAACCTTCCTGACCGATACGGTATCCTCTTAGTTATCTTGTTGTTTCCGGAAAATAATAAAAGCTGAAATGGCAATTCCCGAACACAATTTCCCGGGGCTTTTGATTGGTATTGATATTGGAGGGACATTCACCGACTTTGTGGTGTATGCCTCCAAAGATCAAACACTTCAGCGGTTTAAGATCCTTTCCACCCCATCTAATCCTGCCGAAGCCGTTCTGCAAGGTTTCAATCATCACCCTCACCAAGCCAGCCGTCACATTGTGCATGGGTCGACCGTAGCGACGAATGCCATCTTGGAGCGCAAGGGTGCGCGTACAGCGTTGATTACGACCAAAGGCTTCCGAGATGTGCTGCTGATCGGACGACAAGATCGTCCGGAATTGTATGACCTGTTTCCTTCCATTCCTGCGCCGCTGGTTCTGCGTGAATGGTGCTTTGAGATCACGGAGCGGATGGATTATGAGGGAAATGTTGTGACGCCTCTTCAGGAAAATGAACTCGATACGATCATTGAAACTTTAAAACGCGAAAACATTCATTCGGTGGCTGTCTCATTTCTCTTCTCCTTTGTAAACCCGGCACATGAGCAATGGGTGACAAAACAGTTGCGTGCCGAAGGATTTTTTGTGACGGCATCTTCAGAAATCTTGCCCGAGTTCCGTGAATATGAGCGGACCAGTACAACTGTCGTAAATGCCTATGTCTCGCCTGTGTTAGACCGGTATCTTGCTAGCCTGGAACGTGAGATAACCCCGAAGGCGTTCCATCTCTTGCAATCCAATGGGGGGCGTCTTTCCGTGTCGCAAGCGCGGGGGCATGGGGTGCGCTCGATTCTTTCTGGACCGGCGGGTGGAGTAGTGGGTGCGCGGTATCTAGCCGGGTTAGCTGGCTTTAACCGAATTCTGACCTTTGATATGGGGGGGACGTCCACAGATGTGTCGCTGGTCCATGAAGATATTCACGTGACGACG
>CP070628.1:781335-784493 GCA_020355985.1 Nitrospirota bacterium
ACGGCAATGATTTATGCCTTTCTATTGGATTTAGCTGGTGTTGCTGATACATAAATATGGTGGCATTGCGCGTACCATTCAGTTCTTATCTCCTCCTGTGCTCCAGTATGTTTTCTCACGAAATCAATTGACTTTCCCGTTTTCCTGCTTATCTATACATCAACAACAAAACACCTTCCCAGCTGGGTGAATGAAGGAAACGTATTGTGTTGATGACGATCATCAAGAAGGAGGGGAAAGCTATGTTAGTGAAATGGAATCCATATAGTGAATTAGAGCGGACGGTGGATGGGTTATTTCATTCGCCGTTTGGGTTGAGTCCTGTTTGGGACGATAGAAATGTTGAGGCTCTTGTTTGGCAGCCGAGGGTCAATGTGTATGAAGATAAGGACCATCTTGCGATTGAAGCGCAATTGCCCGGTGTTGATCTGAAGGACATTGAGCTATCGCTGAAGGAGCAGACGTTACATATACAAGGTGAACGAAGGGATGAAACGGAAAAATCCAAAGAGGGGTATCATGTGCGAGAAGCCCGTTATGGGAAATTTTCCAGAAGCTTTGTGCTCCCGAGTACTGTGAATCCCGATGAGGCAAAAGCGACCTATGATAAGGGAGTCCTGACGATTACGATTCCCAAACAAGAAAAAGCAAAGCCTCGGGCGATTCACGTCGAAGCTAAATAACCTTCGCTCACGAAGCCTTACTGACTATGGCAGGTATGACCTTTCGGAAGGTTATATCTGCCATAGTTTTTTGAGGGAAAGGGAACAATCAAATTTAAATGGTAAAGGAGTGAAGAGAGGTGAATGTCCAAGTGTTGTGAGATCCTAATTTATGATAGGTTCACCAAAGAAACCTATCCTCATTGGTCTTTCCTTTATAATGGCTAAAAAATCTCTTGCCAGATAGCTGGAGATTCTCTACATTTCCCTTCATGACGGCTCGTCCATTTCGGGCAAAAGTGCTGAAAATTCGTTATCTAACCAGAGATATTCGAGAAATGACTCTGGAGATGATTGAACCCTCCGTATTGCTCTTTCAACCTGGCCAATCAATTGCCGTGGCGGTTCCTGATCTAAGCTCAGGTTCCTCTCTGCTCCGTTATTTTTCTCTCGCGTCCCCTCCTCATTCTCCCAAACAACTGGTCTTATTACTGAATAGTCGCGATCGCGGAAAAGGCTCAACATTTTTGTTGAACAAGGAAATTGGCGCCTCTTTAGATTTGTCTGGTCCCTATGGATCTTTTACCTTGCAACATGACCCGGATTGTGAATTATTCTTTGTCGGGACCGGAACGGGGATTGCGCCGTTGTGGTCCATGATAGCGACATTGTTAGCCCAGCCGTCTTCGCAACCGATTACCTTATTATGGGGACTGAGATGTGAGGCTGACAGATATTATCTTCAGGAATTGGAAACATGGAAAACCCAATATGAAAATTTTTCTTATGTATTGACGTTGTCGCAACCAAGTTCAGCCTGGCAAGGGGAAGCCGGCCGAGTCACCGATTTACTGCAAGGGCTTTCGGTCGTTGATCATGCGGCAGTGTATGTTTGTGGTAATCGGATGATGGTGAAAGAAGTCACTGACTTGTTGAATGAAAAAGGTGAATGTACCGTTTATCGTGAACGGTATCATGGAAATACCTAACGTGATTTTTGGGCGCTGTTTTGAAGCCCATTTTGAAAAAAATGAATGAAACGATAAATATATCCAATAATGTATGTCCCTATGGTGAGACCGGTGTAAGTGACTCAGATGTTGGTATCTATATTCATATTCCGTTTTGTGTGAAACGATGTCATTTTTGTGCCTTTTACTTAGTCATGCAGGAAGAAAAGCGCATCGAACGATTTCTTGGGGCGCTTGAAATAGAATTAGCGTGCTATGCCGCGCAACTCAATCATGCTGGGCAACGAGTTTCAACGGTGTACATCGGTGGTGGGACCCCGACAGCAGTATCATCGGCGCAATTAGCACATGTGCTTGCGAAGATTGCTACGAAATTTTCTTTGACGAAGGACTGTGAAGTTACAGTAGAAGGGACTCCGGAATCCTTCACCACTGAATATCTTGATAGGCTTCGTGAAGCGGGAGTGACTCGATTGAGCCTGGGGATCCAAACATTTGATCAACAGGAGCGGATTCGTTTAGGACTTTCGAGTACTGAGGAAGAGGCCAGCAAAGGAATCGGGTTGGTCAAACAGGCAGGATTTACTAATTTCAATGTGGATTTAATCTATGGAATTCCTGGGCAAACTGTATCGTCTTGGGAACGAACGCTTCGCCAAGCTTGTGAGTTGGAACCCACTCACCTTTCCTGTTATGCCCTTGCCCTGGAAGAAGGAACGCGATTTGATTTAGCGTTTCGACGCGGTGAACTGGATCTCATCGAGACTGAGGTGGAAAGACAATTTCAGGCCCAGGCGATAACGCTATTGGACGTTGCTGGATATGCCCAATATGAAATTTCCAATTGGGTAAAGCTTGGTCAAACATGCCGACACAATCGGCGTTATTGGCAAGGACAGGACTATGTTGGTTTGGGCCCCAGTAGCCAATCCTATCTATCTGGCTGTCGTTTCGGAAATGTCGCCAATCTTGATCAGTATTGTCGGCAACTTGAGAACGGGGAAATGCCTGTTGCTGAACGTGAACAGTTATCGATTATTCAGCAAGAGAAAGAACGTGTCGTCTTTGGTTTGCGATTGCTCGAGGGCGTGCCAATCAATTCTGTTAAAAGGATTATGAACGACCCGGCGTGGGCGGCTTCTCTGGCTTCTTTGTTAGAAGAGGACTATCTGGTGAAAACATCTACAAGATTGGCATTGACGGTCAAAGGGCGTCAGTTTGCTGATATGGTGGGCAGGCAACTAATATGAGTGATTTCCAATCGTTGAACTTTTAATGGGTTCTTATGATTCGGTGAGTCCAATGAGTGCGACGAGGGAGTAGCCCAACCAGAAAAAAAAGACCAATGCCAGACCGAAAATGAGGACCAGGCCAATGACAATTCCACTGACGTAAACCCAATCAATGAGGGTTGTGACTGGAGTCGTTGTTTGGCAATGCCGATGTAGGATTTGGGCATTTTGGAGATTACTCTTAAACCAGATAGAAAAGAGATCGCCGATTATGGGAATGGCACCCACAACCA
>CP070628.1:784593-787555 GCA_020355985.1 Nitrospirota bacterium
CTTCATTTTGGTCCCCTTCACGCCTTCATTCACACGCCAAAACCAAACCGCATCCGAATAGAGCTCCATTTGCTCCGTTCGTCGGAAATCTCGGGCACCTGCCTTCACAGGTTTCCCATTTTTTCCATGGCAACTGGCACAATTCACATCAATATTTTGTTGCCCGGTAAAAATGGCTTTCCCTTCTTCCAGGATTTCGGGGTTATTCCAATAGCCATCTGGCATATGCTTGTCCGCATATTCCGCTGGAGCTGGTGGCGGTGGCTTCGGCGGTCCTTCTCCGCCCCCACAAGCCGACAAAGAAATTCCTGCAATAGCCAACCCCAACACCATCAAACTTTTCACATTTCGGTATTCCTTCATTGTTCCCCCTCGCGTACGTGATTTCTTTTGTTCGTAATTTTTCCCAAATTGATTTTATTCTCGACTTTCGAAAAACCTACCCTCAACTACCTCATTCTACCCAAATTCCCTCATACAGCTTGGGCCCTTTGGGCCCAGAAAAAGACCTGGCTTTCTATCACAGACTTGCGTCGAGCGTCAATAAATTCTTCTGTTTAGGAAAGGCTCCCGTTTTCCTAATCATGCCCATTATCTAAATAGACAACGAGGCAGAATAGCCCTCAAATATTTGATTTTGGAAAAACGAAGGGATTGGCGAAAAGGAACCAAGCTGGACAGGCTTAACTCATCTGGGGCTTTTGCCATTTTTTAGCCCAATCTTCCCACGAACGCCCAAACGCCGTGTCTTCTCCACTAAATTCTACTTCGGCAATATCCTGGTATTTCACGATGGCCGGTTCTGGTTGGTTGGCGAGAAACAGTTTTATATAGGAGTGGGGAATTCCTTCTTGACGATCAAACACATAGCCACAGACCTGATCCCCCGTTTTGAGATGAATGGTTACGTCGCCTCGATAATCACAGGCATGCTGCATCGCCTCTCGCAGGGCAGAATCTGTATCAGCAGACAATCGCTGTCCTTCCCACGAAGCCGGATGAGGAGCTGAAGGTTGAGGATCACTCATGACACAACCTGTTTGTGGTGATTGATCGAGGATTGTTGGGGGAGAAATTTGTGCTGATTAATTAGACGGGCCCTACACCGCGTTAGGGAAAAGCGTGGCTCTGACCGTTCCGAAAAACCCGCCAAAAGAACTGAATGTGTCTTTGACTGCTGAGGCTTCATACCCACAATGCACCATGCAATCACGGCATTGCTCATGGCGCCCAGTCCCATAACGCTCCCACTCCGTTTCTTCCATTAATTCTCGAAACGTGGAGACATACCCTTCCTGCAACAAATAGCAGGGACGCTGCCAGCCAAATATATTGTACGTGGGATTTCCCCACGGGGTACATTCATAGTCCCGTTTGCCCATGAGAAATTCCAAAAACAAGGGCGACTGATTGAACTGCCATTGCCGTTTTCGCTGAGTGAGCAATTGGGAAAACAGCGATTGTGTTCGATCACGCTTCAGAAAGCTTTGTTGATCAGGAGCTTTATCATAACTATATCCTGGAGAAATCATCATTCCCTCGACGCCCAATTCCATCATTTCATCAAAGAATCGACGGACTCGAGCTGGCTCTGCATCATCAAATAGGGTCGTATTGGTGGTCACGCGAAATCCGTTTGCTAGTGCTGTCCGAATGGCTTTGACCGCTACATCATAGACCCCATCCCGGCATACCGCATGATCATGTTCCGCTTTGAGGCCATCCATGTGAATGCTAAACGTCAAATATTTTGATGGGGCATAGTCCTGGATTTTCCGCTCAAGGAGAATCGCATTTGTGCAAAGATAGACATATTTCTTTCGCTTCACGAGTCCTTCTACAATCGCTGGCATTTCTGGATGAATGAGCGGCTCTCCTCCAGGAATACTGACAATTGGTGCCCCGCATTCATCAGCAGCCATCCAACATTGTTCCGGCGTCAGTCGTCGGTTCAGAATATGATCCGGATATTGGATCTTCCCACAACCCGCACATTCCAAGTTGCAACGGAACAATGGTTCCAACATCAGAACCAAAGGATAACGTTCTACGCCCCGAAGATGCTGCGATAAGGCATACTGCGAAACGGTATACATTTGTGAAATAGGTACGGCCATAACTAATTCACTCCCAAAGGTATATCCCCAGATTGATCGCTCGAACGAACACAAACCGTTACTTCATAGAACGGCGCTGATTAGCGTCAGGATCAGACTTCGAAAATAATCATCCCAAGTCACAAATTGTGACTGGCGATGGAGGCGCCGAGCGGGGTCGAACCGCTGAATCGCAGTTTTGCAGACTGCTCCCTTAACCACTTGGGTACGGCGCCTTCGCATTCCATTATAAGGAGTCGTTTTTCGTCTACACAACTAGAAAGCGCCCTAATTCTGGTCCCTCAAGTCATTAGACAACAATTTATTTGAGAGGCAACACGGGAATTTCCCGTGAGGAAGGCCCTGAGGAGGCTAAAGATAATTCTTCGGGTGGGAGTATTGGCCGAGATGGCGGAGAAACCACGCCACCTGGATTTCCGGCATCTTGCTCTCTGGCCATGGCTTCAACTTCTTCGATTAACGTGTCCATCAATTCTTCTGAAGGCACACGTTTATAGAGCTTGCCCTTTTTGAAGACAATCCCCACACCTTGGCCTCCAGCAATGCCGATATCCGCTTCTTTTCCTTCGCCTATACCATTTACCACGCAACCTAAAACCGACACGGAGATAGGATGCTTAATATGGCCCAGGCGATGCTCCAATTCATTGGCCATTTTGACCACATCAATTTCAACACGGCCACAGGTCGGACAAGCAATCACATTCACTCCGCGATGACGAAGCTCCAGAGATTTCAATATTTCAAAGCCCACCTTGACTTCTTCTACTGGATCAGCCGCTAACGAGACTCGCAACGTGTCCCCGATGCCCTGACTCAGCAACCACCCCAATCCTATGGCAGAC
>CP070628.1:787655-797174 GCA_020355985.1 Nitrospirota bacterium
ATGATTTCGTAAAAGCATTTGGGCAGAATCCACCAAAAATTTCAGGAGTGGCCATTATGACTGATACGGATAATACCAAAGAAAGTGCCACTGCTTACTTCGGAGATATCGTATTCAAACAATCCGTAAAAAGTCAGGAATGAAAAGTCAGGCTGCATCTTTACCTTCTATCCATTCACCCATAATCGGGTTCGTTTCCCGTTTTCCATTTAATATTACATCCGGCGCTGGGATGTTGCCGATTGCTAACAGGCTTTCCCGCTAACACCGCATCAAGGGCCGCCCGTAAATCTTGACCAGTTACCGGCTTACCATTCCCCGGTCGACTCTCATCCAGTTGTCCACGATAAACCAAATGTCGTTGACGATCAAACACGAAAAAATCTGGCGTGCAAGCTGCCGTAAAGGCTTTAGCAACATCCTGTGTCTCATCATAACAATAGGGAAACTGCCAACCCAATTGTTCAACCATTTCCTTGAGCCGTGGTGGCGCATCAGCAGGATATCCTATGACGTCATTGCTACTGATCGCCAGAATACCAAGATCCTTCCCTTGGTAATCTATCCCCAATTTCGTAAGTTCGTGTTGCACATGTACGACATAAGGGCAATGACGGCAAATAAACATCACCAGTAACGCATGCTTTTCTCGAAAAGTTTCAGGAGAAATAACCTTCTGCGTGCACACATCCGGCAGAGCAAAGTCTGGCATTGCGGTCCCTAACGCGAGCATGGTTGATTCTTTCAACGCCATCACAGCCCCCTTTGCAAAAGTCTTATGACAAAATACGCCAACAGTTTAGACCGCGTATTGTCCGGCTAAGACAGCCAGAAGAGCAAGTCTGTCATAATAAAAATAAAAGATGTTATTGAGAATCCGATGGAGAGGCTTGCTCTTGCTTCCACGTCCGAAAGCGTTTCAATAATTCCTCTTTGACATGTGCCGGCACTGGCTCGGAAGGCAATTTTCGCAGAGTCGCCACAGTATATTTCATTTGGCGCAAGTAATTCCGGCAGGCAAAGCACATTCCCACGTGCATCTGAAAACGAAGGCGCTGAGTGAGTGTTAAAGAACCTTCCAGATATTCGGTAATCAGCTCGGCGGTTTCCTGGCAAGTGAAATTGCCAGCCATATAGGCCATGAGTTGTTGTTTGAAATTCCGATCCATTACTGCTACGTATTGCCTCCATGTACATACGAATCCAAGACACGCCGCACTTTAGTGCGGGCCCGGTGCAGCAACACACGCTGATTAGTCTCGCTTATCGTGAGAATATTACAAACCTCTTCGGCACTGACTCCTTCAACATCCCGCAAGGTAATAACTTGCCGCTGATTGTCTGGCAACCCGTCAATGGCCTTCTCAATAGCCATTCGACATTCCTTGGACAGCAAGGCACGTTCAGGTGTATCCGGCTCCCAACCTTGGGGAGGATCAATCCAGTGTCCTTTTTTGGATCCTTCCGCGACGAAGAGCGAATCTTCAAGTGAAGGGCCTTCATCGCCCTCACCTGAACCCGCTAATCCGAACGGCTCATAGCGTCGCTCTCGTATCCCTCGGGTCTTTGCTCGATTCGTGAGAATACGAAACAACCATGTTTTAAAAGAAGAGCGCCCCTCAAATCGGCCAATCCCTTCCAATACTCCCATCCAGGTTTCCTGTACCACTTCCTCCGCCACTGCCCGGCTAGGTACATAGGCCATGGCTAATCGCAATAAAGACCCGGAATACCAGTCCATGACTGCAGAAAACACCGCTTCATCACCACGTTGAAGAGCCTGGACTAAACCACCTTCATCAAGCTGAATAGTTTCTTGCAGGGTTGGAACTGCCAACACAAAGAGTAGATGGGAAGGCCATGGCCAGATACCAAAAGACATGGCGGAGATTATCCACCGGATGCCTTTGAGAATCAAGAACAATAAAAAAACAACTGAATGGAAATTGCAAGAAGATTGCGGTGGGCTCTAGGTGTCTTGAAAGATTTGGGCAAGAATGCCTGTTCGAGTAGTGCTCTTGGTTTTCTTCAGTAAATGTCGAACATGCTCTTTTACGGTATGCTCACTAATATCCAAATGCTGGGCAATTTCTTTATTCGTCCAACCCTCACTGATGTATTTCACGATTTCCACTTCCCGATCAGTCAGTCGGAAATGATCTTTGGCTTGATCAGGAACAATACGCCGTTCCCGACCGATTTTTTCCATGAGGATCAACATGCAGGCGTCATCGCTTGGGGAATGGGGAGCCAACGGAAATCCGCGCAATAATACCGGAGCATGTAAATCTCCAGTCACCCGTCTTAATTCATGCTGGCCTTCAGATTCCTCGGGACTCCCATTTTCTAATAAATCTCGAAGAGACACGCACAAATCCAGGATTTCGGTTGGCAACACTTCCTGTGCTCCCGCGCCAAAACGCGCTCCAATAATCTGGCGACTCAACACTTCAGCTTCGGCATTCATAAAGAGGACATCACCCGTTCCTGCAAATAACATGACGCCCGGAATCGAGCGACGCTCTGCAATGGCTTCCAGACGAGTCAGACCACCCCCATTACCCCCATTGGATAGAGTGGAACAGGGAATTCCAATTGATCGTCGGGTCAAGAGAGTCTCCATCTGAGAGGTTGAAAATTCATACAAAACGTCCGGGGAAACAAAGCCTGTTAAGGACCCTTAGGCAACCACATCAAACCTGTCAACAAGACCACTATGAAGCTGTTTCGGATATTGGCAGGAAGAACTTAAATAAACGGAGAGAAAAAAGAAAACATGCTGGAGGGAGGGCTCCCAAGCACCAAACGCTATAAGCGTAGAATGATATCGATCATCTTCGTCATTTCCAACATTTTTAAAAACGCGAGCTCGTCAGGATAACATCTGCATCAGCCCACGCTGCTTCAAACTCTTGTTGTGCAGTTTTGGCTTCGTCCAGCTTCCCCTGAGCTTCAAGACTTTTTTCCAGGCCAAAAAGTGACCATCCGTTTTGTGGATGGGCAAGAAGGTCCTGACGATACACTTGCTCAGCCTCCTTGGGCTTTCCAGCTTCAAGCAACACGGCACCCAATACCTGACGCGGAGGCAAATACCAATCCTTGGGTTCCGTATAGTTTAAGCCATCCTCTACTTCAATCGCTTCTTTTAACTGGGCAACCGCAGTATCATGCTCACCGTTTTTCGCCGCAATCTCTCCCGAAAGAACCCCCTCCGCAATCTTCAATACCTGAGGAATCGCGTTTAAATCAAAAATAGTCAAATCAGCAATAGCCGGATCCTTAACAATGCCCTTCAGATCCTCGAGTTCCTGGGTAGCTTGTTCCACCTTGCCTTGTCGGAGAAAAGCCAAGCCTCGTGCATAATGCCAAATACCTGTGGGATACAATAAGTCAGCGGGCGGCGGCGGCTCCTGGAGAATCTCCTCCCATTGTCCAAACAGAGCTTTAGTATAAAGTGGCATTAACCAAAAATGTTGAAGGGTGCCGGCAAAACCAGGATCTCGCATCATTTCAGGGCTCACTTTGGCAGCCGTATCCTGGGCCGCTTGCACGGCTAATTTTTGCTGTCCAAGCTTGCTCGCTGCCACCCAGAGAAAATGAAAGTTGTGCGGCACATAGGCCGCGGTATACAGACTCTCGACATGAGAATGTTGTAGATACTCTTCATCCACCCTCACCGCCCGTTGATTGGCCACCAAGGCATCGCGATACCAGCCAATTCGCATATAAATATGCGCAGGCATATGCACCAGATGGCCAGATCCAGAAACCAAGGCTGGTAATCGAGCGGCACTGGATAGCGCCTTTTCTGGATGCGGAGAAGCTTCCATTGCATGAATATAGAGATGGTGCCCCAATGGAAGATTCGGATTGAGATCAAGAACTCGCTCCAACGTCGAAACAATTTCCGGTGTCCAAGGTTGAGGCTTGCCCTCTTTTGTCCAAAAATCCCATGGGTGCAAGTCCATGAGAGCCTCAGCCAGAAGAGCGCCGATGACTGGATCATCTGGAAATTGCTTGGCCACGGCCCGCATAGCCGCTGCATACGCCTGATCCAACGACGACCGATCCTCCAACCTTTCCTGAGCATACCGCTTGGCGACGGCCTGGATAAGTGCTTGTTCTTTCTCCGAAGCTCCTTTGGCCAAAGCACGAGCCTGCTCCACCGCCATCCAGGCTTGGGGTACAGCCGAATCCGCCATTGGCGAATTAATATTCGGACCAAGCACTAAGGCCTCCCCCCAAAAGCACATGGCACAGGTGGGATCGAGTTTCTGCGCATACCGAAACGATCGAGCAGCTTCGGCATGATTAAACCCATACATCAAAATCATCCCCTGATCGAAATATCGCTGTGCCATCGGGATAGGAGTAGAAATCCGAAAATGATGCCTTCCCAATGCCTCATGAAGCCGTACCTTTTCCTCCTTCGCATGCAAACCATTCAGCGTCGATAACTCCCCGACCATAAGAAGAAACACCACCAATAAGAATGAGAGAAAATACTTGCTCGTCCTTTTCATTTACTTTCTCCTATTCACCATCGTCATTCTCATTTACTAATTACCAAAAATAATCTTGCGATACCTGTTCTGTATTATCGAAATTCATGTGTTTTGGCAAGCCATAATCCCAATTCCTGAAAATGAAAATCTTAAAATCTTTCGTCCTTTCCTCTTTTTCCTGGATGCCATCAACCAATCCGTGGAAACCCTCAAGACCAGACAATCATCCTATTCTGGCTCGCACCACTTATGGAACAAGTGCATTGGAACCGGCCTTAGAGCATAAACCATATCCAGAAGACGCGTCAGGCATACAGGAAACGATTGTCTCAATCGGATAAGAAAAGCCGGCCTTATGGCCCTAAAGCCTCATTCGTTTTTCGTATCTAAACGTTTCCCACCTTCTATATTTTTCAAAAAAATGCCTTTTTAGGTGTAACGCTTATTCAGAATGAGGGACTGCTCCCATAAGAAACAGGTTAGCTTATGGCTTTCTCCATCAATGGGCCGGGAAGCCAATAACCATTTACTGATTTATCAATTTTTAATTGGAGGTCGTACACATGTCGCAAAAATCACTTCTCCTTGGGGCAGCCCTTTCCGGTTTACTTGTAGTTTCAGGCTGCGCACATTCCACTGACTCGATGTCAGCCGGTGAAATGGCCAAAGGCCAATGTCATGGAGTCAATGACTGCAAAGGCAAAGGCGAGTGTAAAACCGCTACCAGTTCATGCGAAGGCAAAAATGATTGTAAAGGTCATGGTTGGACCAGCATGAGCAAAGCGGATTGCGACACCAAAGGTGGAAACTACGTGGCCAAAGCCCACTAACCATTTCATAGACGGATCATGCTGACACCACAATCAAACATAGGGGTGGGACTTCGTCCCACCCACTATCCATATCTTGAGCCACGTCCGCAAACGAACGTCACCTGGTTCGAAGCCATTAGTGAAAACTATATGGACACCAAAGGGCGCCCGCTCGACATGTTAGAGCTCATTCGAAAGGATTACCCTGTTGCATTGCACGGAGTTTCCCTTTCTATTGCTTCAACCGAAGGGCTTCGGCAAAATTATTTACACAACCTTCGCAACTTGGTTGAGCGGATAAACCCCTTCATCGTCTCAGATCATCTCTGTTGGACGGGGTTACAGCAACAAAACTTACACGATCTTCTCCCCATTCCATTTACGGACGAGGCCTTAGATCTCATTGTCGACCACGTGGATCAAGTACAAACGTATTTGGGTCGTCAGATCCTTTTGGAAAACGTCTCGACGTATTTACGTCTCCCCGAACCTGATTGGGCTGAATGGGATTTTTTGAAAGAATTAGCCAAACGGTCGGGTTGCAAGCTACTCTTGGACCTTAACAATTTGTACGTCAATGCTAAAAATCACCAGTTTGATCCCTCCACCTTTCTGGAAGCCATCCCCACGCCTTTAATCGGTCAAATTCATTTAGCTGGGTACACGGACATGGGCACCCATCTCTTTGACACTCACTCCAAACCCGTGTACCCCGAAGTCTGGGACCTGTTCTCCTCACTCATTGCCCGTGCCCCGGAGGTCCCTGTGTTACTTGAATGGGATGAGGACATTCCAGAATTTCCACAACTAGAAAAAGAAGCGCTAAAAGCGGCTCATATTTGGGCGTACCACCATGGCCAAACTCACACTCAGCCAGTTTCAACACCTATTTGCTCAAGCTTCTCATAGATTTGAAGAAGCCCCTATTGCCCCTGTCCTTCTGGACGGAATAATTCCTGGTGGGTCTCTGTCTACAGATGCCGCACTAGAGGTTTATCGAACCGGGCACATCGTCCGCATGACCGAGGCTTTGGGTGAAACCTTTGAGGCGGTCTGGTGGGTGGCCGGGGATGAGAACTATTTTCGCCTAGCAAAAGAATTTTTGCTGACACAATCTTCCACTTCATACAATCTTTCCGACTTTGGACAATCATTTCCTGATTTTTTAGCAGAGAGGCAACCCTTTTCAGATCTTCCATTTATAGCTGATTTAGCACGTTTCGAGTGGGCGTTCAAAGAAGTCTTTCATCTTCCTCCTCATACAAGCCTCACAGCTGACGAGTTCCAAAAATACTCCCTGTCGGGAAATCTTCGTCTGGCCTTTGGTCCGTCTGTTCGCCTATTTCGATCGCCTTATTCGGTCTATGAGATTTGGAAGCTTCGCGGCACCAGACAAGAATCACTTCCGGAAGCCCTCTGGAACCAACCACAATATTTGCTATGTTACAAACACAATCAACAAGTATACATTAAGCATCTCAATCCACCTGAATTCCAAATCCTGGAATTTTTACTCTCAGGCAGCGGTATCGATAATGCCCTCTCCCAAACTCTCCAGGTCCATCCAGACCTTGGTGAAGCCACAGTCACCAACCTTTTTTCCATGCTGATCCAAACTGGATTTTTGACCGGACTCATGAACCAGTCCTGACTTTTTTTCTAATCAATCCATCTGATGATGCAGTGTTTGGAGGTGAAGGTATCACCAATTCGATTTTCACGAATGGCCTTAGCGTCTCGCGACTAGATGTTCCTCACCAACCAGCAAAACGAAGCCCTGTAAAACACAATCAATCATAACATCAAAAAACTTTCATAATTTGGGCAACCTGGATTGGACTCTCTACTCTTTTGGAGACTGTTGTATCAAGATTTTCCTCAAAAACTCTCAAGAATTGCCGCAGCGCCAACCGATACCATAAGAACAGGAGAGAATATGAGCCACAACAACAGCCCCCTTACTCACACAGAAGAGCTCACAAGTTTTCTTCAGAATTTCGAGGATGAAGACCTTCAGCGCTACACCTGCTTTGCCAGCGAATTTCGTGACCAACGAATGGAAGCAGGCTCCATTGCTGAAGCGGGATTTTGGAATACGGTCGTCAACCTGTGTATTGATGAACGGATGCGGCGGGATGAAGACATTCGACGCTTAGAATACATGTACCGGACAGGGGTTGATCCAGATCAGTATGCGTAATTGTCCTTCTTGACCTTAAACTTCCCTTACGGATTTTCCTCCTTCAATTCCTTCAATCGTTCTTCTGCTTTTCGTGCAACCGGACTCGCCGGATGATCCCGAAGAATGCGTTGGTACAACTCTTGGGCATGCGCTTGATTATGTTGCTGCTCTTCAAATTCTGCCGTTTCAAATAATTGCTGGGGATCTTCCCCGCAGGCCATCAGAACCCCCAGCACACAAGCCAGACCAAGGCACCGGACAGAAATTTTTAAACTTAATAACGAATTTTCAAACAATGTTTTTTTACTCACAAGAAGACCTTTCAGGCTAAGGAACGATTTCCTATCCGCCGATAATACATATTCATGAACGGATTCATCGCGGAAATTTACAATAAGAAAGGTTCGTTGACCTATGCATGCTGAAGACGAATTGATCGATGCACTCAAAAGCTTTAACGACTGTGAGATTCGAGTGTATGCACGGTTTGCCACCGAATGGCGCGATCAACGGGTCACCGACGGATCACCTTCAGAAGTGGCCTTTTGGAATTCGTTAATCTCCCTCATGGTAGAAGAACGTCATCGGAGAAAAGAAGAAGTCCGTCGATTAGAATCCATGTTTCAAACTGGTCGCGATCCCGGATAAGCCAGCTTCCCACAACGACCTTTGGTCTAAACCTTTCCACGCCTTTAACAATACACATCCAAACGTTTTTCTAGTCGGCCTCCACAACCTTTTCATACAATTCTTTCGTGCCCTTGGCAATCGCCGCCCAGCTGAACAAGTCTTCTACACGACCACGGCCTGCTTTCCCCATCGGTTGGCGCAAAGCCGGATCCCGCATCAGTTGATTAATCCGCTCGGCTAATTCTTGGGCAAACTGCTCAGGATCCTTGGGAGTAAACGGCGCCTCCTCATATTGATCGACCGGAACCAAAAATCCGGTTTCATCTTCGACTACGACTTCCGGGATACCGCCTACGGCCGATGCCACCACTGGCACCTCACACGCCATGGCTTCTAAATTGATAATCCCAAATGGTTCATAAATCGAGGGACAACAAAACACCCCGGCATGAGAATACAATTCAATGAGACTCGGTTTATCCAGAACATCCTGTATCCAATAAATATGTTCACGATGCGCTGAGGCTTTCTCCAACGCCTCCTTCATTTCGGCGGCAATCGCCGGGGTATCCGGCGAACTTGCGCATAACACCACAGGGAAATCCGGATCCAAGTACGACAAGGCCTGCAGCAAATAGATGATCCCCTTTTGACGGGTAATCCGCCCCACAAACAACACATACGGTTTGCCGGTAGGTATTCCATATCTCGTCAAGACCTCATGGCTTTCCACTTTTTTAAATTCATGGAGATCGATGCCATTATGAATTACATGCACACGTTCTTCCGGAACCTGGAACAAATTGAGAATGTCATTCTTCGTGCCTTGGGAAACAGCAATGATGGCATCCGCCATTTCCAACGCGGTTTTTTCGACCCACAAGGAAAAATCATACCCCCCGGCGAGTTGCTCTCGTTTCCACGGACGAAGCGGCTCCAAAGAATGGGTGGTGATCACCAGGGGAATCCCGTAATTCAACTTGGCCAAAATCCCTCCTAAATGGCTATACCAGGTATGACAATGGACCAAATCGGCATCAAGCCCATCAGCGTTCATCTGCCAGCAACGCTGCACGGCCCCAAACACGGAATGCAACGGTTTGGGTGCGCCAAACGGCACCTCACCTAGAGGAAATCCTCGGACCTTGAGATTCCCGTGGTCGACCCGTTGATCCCCAAAACACCGCACTTCCACCGGAAACATGTGGGATAATTCCCGGCTTAAATACTCCACATGCGCCCCTGCCCCACCATAGGTGTACGGAGGAAATTCATTGGTGAGCATCAGGGCTTTCATGACAGTCAAATTCCTATAGCATCAAAAGTAGATAGTGATTGTCTACCTTAATAGAAAACCCTCAGTAAGTCATCTAGGCCTTCAAAAAGGAAC
>CP070628.1:797274-810644 GCA_020355985.1 Nitrospirota bacterium
CCGATGGCCCTTTCCATGGTGCCAAAGGCAAGAAGGAATAAACTTCCTAGGAGTACATTTTCCCATACTTCCTTCCTTACGCGTCCCATTATTGCCATAGGGGCCATTCGTGAAAGGGATAATAACGAGATTCCGAATTGTTGAGAAATTCTAGGGAATAGTAATTTAAAGATATCATTATGTCAATTAAAATTTACTAATTTAATGTTCCATATTATTCAAATTTTCCTTGATACTAAACATGGAGATTCAGCCAGAGAGTTCTCTGAAGTAGTAAAGAACGCGAAGCTTCAGATGTTTATCGAAATGTGCGGTTTGCAGCGTTTCATCGGCTGGGCAGAAGAGGCAAGGACAAGCTATGCACGGCAGGGAGAAACCCGCAAGATTTCCTTATAAGGAAATGTTTGGAATCTTGTACGGAAAAGAAGGAGGGGAAACTAGATGAGAGGAATGGTGTCGTTAGGGTGTTAAGAAATAAAGCTTGGTCTTTGAAATCATTAGGCCTATTCCTGGCTGCAGGTTTGTTCTTTTAAGATTTTGCAAGGAGAAGCACTTCTGGCAAGTTTCCAGGATTTAAGAAGAGGGGGAACATTATCTGGGCGGATTTGGACAACCACATCAATCATGTCGCCGACCTCTAATGTTTTGAGATGTTCTTTCACTGGATCTTCCACTTGGATCCACTGAATCCCGGAATCGGTGGTGATGAGGAAATATCCTTTATCTGGTTCCAACCGGACGATAGGGCTGTAATAGCTTTTGAGTGAGGTGGACGCATCGGCAAACACAGGAACACTGGTTTGGAAAAGCAGGCTAAGTACAAAGAGCCCAGTGATGAAATAAGAGGGGGACATAGATTTTTCCTCCGATAAAAAATTGAGAAAGCCTCTCATTATCTCAAGACGCCAGCCGAGTTGTCCATGGTCCTACTAAGAAAATAGCGATGCCCCAAGGCTACTAAGAAGATGGCTGTTGGATCGAAATTTCAGTCGCTTGGGAGTCCTGGATTCGATACGCACGAATATCTGGGCTATCCAGATGTTCCAAGGAGACGATGAGGTGGAGAGGTTCAGGGAGATTGAGCTTGGTGCGATAACTTTCAAATTCCATGGCAATCGTGATATCGGTTTGGGAAGGGCGGGCAGGACTAAACGTATGAGAATGGTAAAAACCTAAGAGATCCTGTTTTTTAGAACGAATGTCCCGCTGAGCCATAGCCATTTCCCGCGCGTCCATTTGGAACGCAATGTCGGCACGTTCTTCTGGGGATAGCTGTTGGAGGTCGGAAAGTTTGACTCCATCAAAGCGAGATAGCTCTTGCTCTGACATATTGGCCAAAATATTGGTAATGCGATAACTTTCGGCGACCGTCTGGTTCACGCCGGAGAGAATGCCGCAGCATTCATGCGGAGCGAGCTCTCGCGCATGGGCAATCATGTCTTGAATGATGCCGGAAGGAATATGGAGCATGGAGGTCAGAGGCTGCAGGAAACCTCATAGTCCTCGCCCAATTCGATGATGCTGGGATGAGGGCCGCAAAGAGGGCAATCGGGCGCTTTTGGGCGGCCAACTTTTCTGAAGGTCATATCTAAGGCATCATAAAGAAGAAGGCGGTCTGCGAGCGTTTCTCCCAGTCCCAGGATTTCTTTGATGGCTTCATTGGCTTGTAACACGCCAATGGTACCTGCCAGGACACCTAAGACACCTGCTTCCTGGCAATTTGGAACTAACCCGGCTGGTGGGGGTTCCGGATACAAGCAGCGGTAACAAGGAAAGCCTTCATGGGGTTTGATCGTAGCCAGTTGTCCCTCAAATCGAAAGATGCTTCCTGAAATTAGGGTTTTTTTCGCGAAGAAACAGGCATCATTAATCAAAAATCGAGTGGAGAAATTATCGGATCCATCAAGAATGATGTCATATTGTTCAAGCAGGGGCATGATATTCTCTTTACTGACATGTTCAGGGTAGAGTTCGAGTGTCGTTTCGGGATTCAGCGCCGATAATAATTTTCCACCCGATTCCACTTTTGAAACTCCAATGCGATCAGTCGTATGGAGAATTTGTCGTTGTAAATTGGAAAGGTCCACGACATCCCCGTCAGTAAGTCCGAGTGTGCCAATGCCGGCAGCCACGAGGTAGAGTGCTGCTGGAGAGCCTAGTCCACCCGCTCCAATGACCAAAACCCTCGCATCCTGAAGTTTTTTTTGGCCCTTGCCGCCAACTTCATTCAGAATCATCTGGCGACTATAGCGGCTGATTTGTGAATCCGTGAATTGCATAATCTGTGTGCTCTTATTCCACGACGTTTAATTCGATAGGATCGACGATGCATCCTTTTTGGCGAAGGCCTTCGATCGCTTTTTCTATTTCATCGACTTCCCCGGAAAACTCCACATCCATCCATCCGGTGGTTTCTCGCACGTCCGCTCTTCTGATACTCGGAATGACTTGGTATTCATGGCCAATTTCATAGAGAATAGGTTCAGGAATCTTTTCTTCCGGATAGCGAATATGGAACCGGAGTTTGGCCATTAGTTGCCTCCTGCAATGGCTGGGATAATGGATACCTGATCACCGTCTTTGAGAGGGGTGTCTTTCCCCGTCAAAAATCGGATGTCTTCCTCATTCACATAAATGTTGATAAAACGCCGGACTTCTCCCTGTTCGTCATAAAGTCGTTCTTTAATGCCAGGGTGAGCGGAGCCTAAATTGTCGATAATTTCTGCAACGGTGCTACCGGCAATTTCTACTTCATTTTTTCCACCGGTCATGGGACGAAGTGGAGTGGGGATACGTACCTTAATCATGTTGACTCCTCAAGGCCAAAGGTCTTCGTGAAATGCTTGAGACTGGGTGGAATTCGAGTGGGCCGTCCCACTGAGTCGATGACCGCCTCCTGTGTTTTGAGTCCATTGCCCGTGATATAGGCCACGGTCACATCGTTTTTATGGATCAATCCCTGTTTCGCCAATTTTCGTAACACCCCAATGGTGACGCCACCCGCCGTTTCGGCAAAAATGCCCTCGGTTTGGGCAAGGAGTTTAATGCTTTCAACAATTTCATCATCGGTGACGGCATCCATGGCCCCATGGCTTTCTGCGGCGGTTTTAAGAGCATAATAGCCATCTGCAGGGTTACCAATGGCCAAGGATTTCGCAATGGTGTCGGGTTTTACCGGTTTGAAAAAGTCGCGGCCGTTTCGAAAAGCCGTTCCAATCGGCGAACATCCCTCCGCCTGTGCTCCATTGACTTTAGTGGGGACAGAATCAATAATCCCGACCTTTTCAAGTTCTTTCAATCCTTTCCAGATTTTTGTGAGCAAGGACCCGGAAGCCATAGGTACAACCACCTGATCGGGAGCTCGCCAGCCTAATTGCTCCGCTGTTTCATAGGCCAGCGTTTTTGATCCTTCTGCATAATAGGGTCGAATATTGATATTCACAAAGGCCCAACGGCGTTCGCCAGCGATTTCACTACACAAGCGATTCACGTCATCGTAATTGCCCTCGATTTCAATAACATTGGGGCGATAGATGAGATTGCCCAACACTTTTGCCGCTTCAAGATCGCCCGGGATGAAGACATAACATTTCATGCCTGCCGAAGCCGCATGGGCGGAAACGGAGTTGGCCAAATTACCCGTTGAGGCACAAGCCACCGTTTCAAAACCCAGTTCCCGGGCACGAGTCAGGGCGATGGCCACGACGCGATCTTTAAACGAAAGAGTGGGGTGATTCACGCAATCGTTTTTAATGTACAGATGGTCGAGGCCTAAAAACGCGCCGAGGTTTTTGGCATGAACCAACGGGGTCAGTCCGGCATGTTTGCCGATGAAATTGGTGCCCTCGACCGGAAGCAAATCCACATAGCGCCAGAGACTTTTCGGGCCGGCAAGAATCTTCTCTCGCGTGAGTTCCTTTTTGATGGCCGTATAATCATACTTCACTTCCAATGGACCAAAGCACAGTTCGCACACGTGGATATCTTGCGTGGGATATTCTTTTCCGCATTCCCGACAGATCAGTGATTGCATTTTTTTTGTCATGATGGAATCCTCATCTCAAATACACCAGATAGGTCGTATGGTTCCGTATAAATAGGGGAGGCTTAAATGGCACAAGCCTCTGGTTCGTCATAATCGATGAGTTCTGTCAGCGATGCTTCCGGCCCACAGAGTGCGCATGATGGATTGCGCCTGACCCGTATTTCTCGAAAGGCGGTGGTTCGGGCATCAAAGTCTAAGAGTCGATCCGTTAAAGGCTGGCCGGTTTTTAAAATGAGCTTAATAGCTTCCGTGGCTTGAATGGTTCCAATAATGCCCGCGACCACTCCGATAATCCCCGCTTCCTGACAAGTCGGTACCACGCCCGGTGGCGGCGGATTTTTAAAAATACAACGATAACAGGCCGATTCATTGGGAACAATCGTCATGACTCGGCCTTCAAAGCGGAGAATGCCGCCATGGACCAGTGGCTTGTTTTCCATATAGCAAGCATCGTTGATCAAAAACTTGGCCGGGAAATTATCGACGCCATCAATGACGACATCATATTGCCTGATAATTTCTCGGGCGTTATGAGACGTCAGTCGTTTCTGATAGGTGTTGACCTGCACATCGGGGTTTAACGATTGAATTTTTTCTTTGGCCGACAGCGTCTTGGAGCGACCGACGTCCGGGGTATGGTGCAGCACCTGACGTTGAAGATTGGAAAGGTCCACCACATCACTGTCAATTAATCCAATGGTGCCAATGCCAGCGGCCCCCAAGTAATAGGCGACGGGGCAGCCCAAGCCTCCCGCACCCACGACAAAGACTTTGGCTTGCGATAATTTCTTCTGGCCCTTTCCTCCCACTTCGGGAAGGAGTATATGTCGGCTATAGCGTGTGATCTGATCTTCAGTAAAGCTCATGGCTGTTCAGTTGTTGAGAGACGATGATTAAATATTGAAGTATTTTTCAATGCTGAGATAGCGTTCGCCGGTGTCGCAGAGGATTGTCACAACATTTTTTCCTGAGCCCAGTGACTCAGCGACTTTTTGAGCCGCAAAGACATTCGCTCCTGCTGAAATTCCAACGAGTAGCCCTTCTTTTTTCGCGAGCTGTTTCGTGGTTTGATAAGCCTCTTCGTCAGTGACCGTAATAATTTGATCAAGTAAGGATCGGTTCAAGACTTCCGGGACAAAGCCTGCACCAATGCCTTGAATTTTATGGGGACCAGCTTCTCCTCCAGATAAGACTGGCGAGCCGGTGGGTTCTACCGCTACTATTTTCACGTTGGCGTTCTTCTCTTTGAATACTTCTCCACAGCCGGTAATCGTGCCGCCCGTTCCCACGGCCGCAACAAAGGCATCAACCTTTCCTTCTAGCCCATCCCAAATTTCTAATGCCGTGGTTTTTCGGTGCATGGCCGGATTGGCAGGATTTGAAAATTGGTTGGGCATGAAATATTCCGGGTTCTGGCTTAAAATGCTTTCAGCTTCATTAATAGAGCCCCGCATCCCTTCTCTGGCCGGGGTCAACACCAATTGTGCCCCATACGATGAAAGCAGGCTGGCCCGTTCTAGGCTCATCCCCTCCGGCATCACCAGGATTAACTTATAGCCACGGACGGCAGAGACAAGGGCTAAGCCAATACCGGTGTTCCCACTCGTGGGCTCAACAATCGTGCCGCCGGGTTTCAAGAGGCCCTGCTTCTCGGCCTCATCAATCATGTTCAAACAAATGCGGTCTTTGACGCTCCCGCCAGGATTTTGAAATTCGGCTTTTCCATAGATCGTGGCCCCTCCGGGTGGAGACAGGCGGTTCAAACGTACGAGAGGTGTGCCGCCAATGCCTTCAGTGATACATGGCAATAATGAGGCGTTCATGCTCCGCCGCCCATGAAAAACAAAAATTCCACCTTGTCGTCTTCTTTGAGAGACGTGGTTCCCAGGTTTTCCTGATCAATCATCTGAGTATTGACTTCGACGGCGACCAATTGCGGGTCAATATCCTTGGCCTTGAGGACATCCATGACTGTAGAAACCTCTAGGTTTTCTACTTTACCATTTATGGTTAATTGCATTGGTTACTCCAGCATAAGTACTGAGAATCCCTAAACAAAAAAACGTAACAAACCCTTATAAAGCGAGTCAAGAAAATGATGAGGATGAAGAATCATTGAGCAGAAGTGGCACTAACTCTTTAGCACGTCCCTGAAAAGACACATCAACGATTGAAGAGTTGGGTGTGGGATCTAGGTTCAATTCTACGACCAAGGCCCCATGGTCTTTGGCCACAGGGGCAAACGAGGCTGCGGGATAGACGACGCCCGATGTGCCAATAATCAACAGAATGTCGCAACGTTGCAAAGCCGCGTAACTATATTCGAGGTCTTCCGGCGCTAAAGACTCACCAAACCAGACTATGTGTGGCCTCAACAACTCCCCACAATCAGCACAGCTTGGTGGAAAAGGTAAAGGCACTTCATGGTTCACTTTATTTTTATGGCATTGGGTACACCGTACTTTCCAGATATTACCATGAATTTCTGAAAGGTGTTGTGTGCCGGCTGCGGCATGGAGGCCGTCAACATTTTGGGTAATAATCCAAAAATCTGGAAGCTTCCTTTCGAGTTGGACGAGGGCCTCATGGGCTGGATTGGGTAATTTCGTGGCAAGTAATTCACGTCGCCAGTTGTACCATTCCCAGACCAATTTGGGGTCGCGGGCAAAGGCATCGGGTGAGGCCAGTTCTTCCGGCCGAAAATTTTTCCACAACCCCTCAGGTCCTCGAAATGTGGGTACACCGCTGTCGGCTGAAATCCCAGCACCAGTCAGCACTGTCACCGATTGAGCCTGCTGAATTCGATCCCGCACATCAAGTATGGTGAATTTGTTTGACATAGCCTAGCGTTTCATTGCCACAGAGAAACAGAGAATCCAAACATAAATCCTGGAACGAACATTTGCAAGAAGGGAATGTTGAAAAAAGCCGCCAGCGGCGTTCTCGCCATTTTGCCGTGCTCACGTACTGGAAGTACGATCCGCGCGTCAAAATCGCTGCGGCCTTGCTGGACGACTTTTTTGATCATTCCCGTCAAGCTACTGATAGTAAATTCTTCTAGGGCATATACGGGCTTTTTGGGAGAAACATTCAATAGACCTCAGAAGTTAAAAAAAGAGGTAATCAAATTTGAGTAGAGTCATTAATGTGGTAGGGATATAATCTTCCCCTAGGTTCCTATGGTTTTTCCTTTATGGCGAGGGCATTATGAAAAAGTTCATCAAGACTGCACTCTGGCTAGTATTGGGGGTCATGTTTATCATGGCAGGAGGAGCCAAGCTCATGGGGCAACATTCCCAGGTTGAACATTTTGCGCAATGGGGCTATCCATTGTGGTTTTTGTATTTGACCGGGATTATTGAAGTTGGCGGAGGAATTTGCTTGTTTATCCCGAAGGTGCAATTTTACGGAATTGTCGTCCTGAGTATCACGATGGTTGGCGCAGCGTTGACCCATCTGAGGGCTGGCGAAATGAGCGCGTTTCCCGTGCCTGTGGTGCTTCTCTGTCTTTTGGTCATGTTGGCGTGGACGATGCGTCATCCGGTCCGAAAGAACTGAATATTTTTGCGAACAGCTGCCTAAGTTAGCGCAGAATCTTGGTTTGATAACACTGGAGATTTTAGTTGGTGACTCGGTCGATAGCCCAGTGCAAACTCTGTGATGGTCAAGCATGTGAGACCAAAAGGTATATACCCTGAATACCCTAGGATCGGCATTTCAAAGATCTTGAATGTATGGACGTAGGGAATGGTGTATTCCCAATGGACCATGCTCTTGGCATTCCATAATTCCCACCAAAACCCACACATCAGGGCGGCCAGGGCCGAAAGAACAACCGGGCGCCAATCTCCTCGAGCTAAGCTCTGGAGACAACTCTTTCCCTTGCCAAGAAATTGGATGCCCACAAGAGCACAGAGCGGGGAAATCCAGAGTAGAGGATAGAGGATGGTTGGCCAGATTCCTATCAGCCCAAGTCCTAGGCTGCCCAAGCCAAGAAATATCCAGCCGGTTTTTTGATGAATCATCCAAGGGAGTGGGCGCCAATTTTTGAAAGGCAATGTAAGGCGAGAAAAGGTGGCCAGCCACTCATCGGTGCTGAGAACGGCTGGCAGGACGGTAGAAAATGCAACGGTAGTCTGGAGGATATATTCGAAGTGGGATGTGTGTGGGAGATTCACATAATGCCAATTATTTACGTATTGGTTGAGATATTCAAAGGCCCACCAAAATCCCGCGCTGAGCAGAAACAGATGGCAAAGTAACCGTGGCTGGTGAGTGATCATGCATTGGCCGGAACGTTGATAGGTGAGGGCATTCAGCACGAGAATATAGCCAAACCAGAGTAGGGGAAAGGTATGAGGTTGCCATGGTTCAAACCAGGAAAACCGAGTCCATGCCAGTATCCATGAACTGGCAACCCAGAAAAGGGCAATCCATCCCCACCATGGGAAAGGTAAACGGTGAAAAGATTGATGTCTGGCTATGGCCGGCAATTGAACAAATTGCCTAATGACAGGAGCAAGAGTCGAAGCGATAAATAGGGCTAGCATTCCACAGGCTAGCCAGGAAATCGACAACTCTCCAGGTTCTGTGGGTATTGGGAAAATGGTCAGATTAGGTGGGAGGGTATATCCAGCCAGAAGTAATCCTACCGGAGGCAAACCCAGAATTAAGGTCAGAAGAATTCCAAGGTAGTTGAATGGGAGCATGGAAATCTATGGAAGAGCCACTTCGTTTTTTTCCTGCTTTGCTTTAATTTCTTTCTTTATTGCATTTCCAACAGGTTGTGAATTCTTTTTGATGAACTTCCCCACAACTGACACAGGTCCATGCCGTGTTATCTAAAGGTGGAGCTTCTTCCCAGTCTTTTAGTAAGTTTTGTGCACGCTCAAAATCTTTATCCTGAAGAACCCACAATTCTGGAAATACTTCCACGAATGGTACTTCGCCGCTCAACATTGCCGAACGTTGATTTTTGATTGTACAAGGGATTTCCTCTTCATCCAGCAGTTCCTTCCTGGATTCTACGTCTACTAGACTTTGGGACACATACAGTTTTTTCATGATGAGACCTTTAAGAAAAACACTAGAATTCAAGTGTTCTACTATTCTCTGTTCAAGTAATTGTAGTTGGTTTTGCTTTTAATTGCATTGCTATGAAACTGAAAGGAAAAAGGACAAGAGTGGTGTGCGTGGAATGCGACCCCGGGTTCGGTGAAAAATTTCCTTTAAAGAGAAAGGGTATCTTTGAGGAAATCTCTGGGCCACAAGTTAGGAATGGGTGAATTCGAGGAGTTCGGTGGCTTGCAGGCCTTGCTGAATGAGGGAAGGAATGTCCAACTGTTCTTCAACTCTGAGGATACTGGGGAGATCGCAGCGTGTGCGAGGGTGTTTGGGGACAAAGAGGGTACAGCAGTCCTGATCGGGTTCGATCGAGGTTTCGAACGATCCGATAGCTTGGGCTTGCTGGGAGATTTCTATTTTATCCATCCCGATGAGTGGACGGAGAATGGGTAATGTCGTTGCTTCATTGATGACGGCGATATTCTCCGGAGTTTGGGAGGCAACCTGGCCCAGACTGTCTCCGGTGACTAAGGCCCAGGCTTCCTCCTGCTCGGCAATTTTGGCTGCAATGCGAAGCATGAGGCGTCGATAAAGGACGACGCGAACGGGTGGGGGCGAATTAACGACAATTTGGCTTTGGATTTCGCCAAAGGGCACCAAATGCAGACGGGAATGCAGTTGGAAGGAAGTTAAGAGTTTGACGATATCTTGAACTTTTTCTTCGGATACCCTAGATAAATAGGGACGTCCGTGAAAATGGACGAACACGGCTTTGCAGCCACGCTTTAGCATGCGGTAGGTCGCAACCGGAGAGTCGATTCCCCCTGAGATGAGCGAGACAACTTTTCCGCCTGTTCCGGTTGGGAGGCCACCAGGGCCATCTGCCCGATGGCAGGAGTAATAGGCTTCTGGGGGGACGAGCTCAACCAAGATCGTGAGATCTGGATTCTTTAGGTTGACTCGCTTGCCGGTTTGTTTTGCCACGGCGGCACCAATTTCCTGTTCCACTTCCATTGAGGTTTTGGCGAAACGTTTGTCGGCACGTTTGGCACTCACGCGGAAGGTGTCATAGGCAGACGTCGGAAGGTTTGCTTGAATGGCGGTTTTAAGAGTCGTGATGTCAGGATTGTCGTGTGGGAGTGGGACTGACCGAGTCAGTGAAAAATTGACAATGCCAAAGACTCGCTTTAATTGCTGTTCGAGACGAGGCCAGGCGGCTTCCTCTTCAAAGCTGACACGGATTCGCCCTTGAAGGGCCTCGACATGTACATGCGTGAGGGGCTTCAGTGCACGACGTAGGTGATGGACGAGGCGGTATTCAAAGTGTTTCCGATTTCGTCCTTTGAGCGCCAATTCATGATAATGCACCAACACATGGAACATCAGTGGGCAGCTTCTAAATACCGTTCGGCATCGATGGCAGCCATGCAACCGGAACCAGCGGCGGTAATGGCTTGCCGATAGTTGGAATCCTGCACATCTCCTGCCGCGAACACTCCGGGGATATTTGTTGTGGTGCGATAGGGTTGGGTGCGAATATACCCTGTTTCATCCATATCGATTTGCCCTTTGAATAAACTGGTATTAGGGGTATGGCCGATGGCGATGAAGACACCTGCTAAGGAGAGTTCTTCTGTTTGATTGGTTTGCACATTGCGAAGTCGGACGCCGGTCACCACTTCATCACCGATGACTTCTTCCAAGGTGCTATTCCATTGAAACGCAATTTTTTCATTTTTCATGGCACGGTCCTGTATGATTTTGGACGCCCGTAATTTATCGCGACGATGAACGAGGGTGACTTTTGAAGCGAATTTTGTGAGGAATGTGGCTTCCTCGACAGCGCTATCCCCACCGCCAATAACCGCAATTTCTTTTCCACGAAAAAAGAATCCGTCACAGGTTGCGCAGGTTGATACCCCGTGTCCCATTAAGCGACTCTCGGAGGGCAGCCCCAGTAAGTTGGCTGATGCGCCAGTCGAAATAATCAACGTTTTTGTTTCAAGGGTTTCTTCTCCATCTACCGTGATGCGAAAGGGTTGTGACAGAAGATCGACTTTCGAGACATGTCCTTGTCGGAATTGTGCCCCAAATCGTTCAGCTTGTGCGCGCATGTCTTGAATGAGTTGTGGCCCCATGATGCCTTTAGGAAACCCCGGAAAGTTTTCCACGTCCGTGGTCAGGGTCAGCTGCCCCCCGGGTTGTGACCCATCAATTAAGAGTGGTGTAAGATTGGCTCTGGCGCTATAGACAGCTGCGGTGAGTCCCGCAGGCCCAGAACCAAGGATAAGAACGTCATGTACCATCGTAGAACTCCTTTGCCAATTGATGTATACGAAAAAGATAAGATTGTTGTATGCAGAATCAAGTTGGGGACCGCTTAGAACCTCGTTGCCGCGCTTCTTTTTGATAGGTTCTATACAATGATTTCACCACAGGGCGCAACCGAGGACGAGTCCACGTTCCATCTAGGACGGTATCAGCATATTGAAGTTTCTGGCGGAGAGGCATTTGTTGCCTGATGCGTTTCAAGGCTTCAGTTTTCGTAAGGCCATCTCGATGGCAGACTCGAGAAATTTGTGTGGAACGGTCAGCCTTCACCACAATCACATGATCCATTCTTCGATGTGCTCCTGCTTCTATTAATAACGCAGCATCATAAATAATCACTGCCTGAGGAAAGGTCTTGCCAATGACTTTCGTCCGTGTGGCCTGTTCGCGAGCCACTCGAGGATGAAGGATATTTTGGAGGACTTTCAATTTTGAGGGTTTGTGAAACACGACTTGGGCAAGGGCTTGCCGATTGAGCGTTTTATCCGAATGAAACACCCCATTTCCAAATTGTCGCTTAATCTCTTTCCAGGCAGGTTTTCCTGGCATGACAACATCTCGGGCCAGTTGGTCCGCATCAATGACTTGTGCCCCGCAATCTTGAAAGAGGCCGGCTATTGTTGTTTTTCCAGCACCCAAACCACCAGTTAATCCCACTAAGACCATGATGTTCAACGATAGCATAGAGGATGACGGGCAACAATCAAGAGAAATAACTTTTGCCTCAGCTTGACCCTGCCGAATATCATCAGGTATGTGAGTAAAGAGACCGATGAATAGCGGTCAATTTCCACATACTCCAATCTGTAAATAATGAGGCGAGCCGACATGAATGGATCCCGTTTTCTGATGCCAGCGAGAGGGTATTTCTCCTGTGTAATCGGCTTACTTGTCCTGCAGGTTTGGGGACTGGGTCTGGGCATCGCTCAAGGAGAAGAAACATTCCCACACACGACTGCCAGCGTGTGGCAGGTCGCCAGAGATGGATCAGGACAATTTACCTTGATTCAAGAAGCGATTGATCAAGCCTCATCGGGAGATACGATTTTAATTAAAGCCGGGACCTATGCCGAAGATGTGACAGTTCATAGCAAAGATCACCTGACCATTGTTGGAGAAGGGCGTGATCAGGTGTTCATTACTGGAGAAAAACGAGTGGGCTCATTACATATTGGGAAATGGCCGTATGGGGCAACTAATGTCACTATTCAAGGATTGACGGTTTTTCAGCATGGTGGGTTGGGTGTTGGGATTTTTAATGGAAGTGGCGTGTCTCTCAAACAGATTTATGTGAAAGGGATGGTATTTAGTCAACAAGTAGAAGGAGTCCACATCGAAGACTGTATCATTGAGCATAGTGAGACCACTGGTCTGGCCTTTGCGAATTCCACTGGTACACTCATTGGGAATACCATTCGCCATCATGACCATGGTGTCGCTCTTGGAGGAAATACGAAGGTGACTCTTCGACAAAATGTGTTCTCTGACAATCTCTTTGAGGCCGTGCTCATGACTGATGAATCTAGCGCCACGGTCATTCAGAATACGTTTGTGCGGAATGGAGGAGGCCTTGCCTTTCATGATAAGGCAGAGGCTGTTGTTCGCGGAAATATTATTGGGCATAGCAAAGTTGGATTCTTGTTTGCTCCTCAAAGCCAGACGACATTGGCGTTCAATGCGCTCTATGACAATCAAGGCGATTATCTGTTAGATGGGACGCCACCCATTCCTATCCCTCAGCGTGCCGGGAAGACTGATGTGAGTTTGGCCCCTGGTTTTGTGAATCCTCAAGGCGATGACTTTCGTTTGCGGCAAGATTCCTTGTTACTCCATATCGGAGAATTTCCTTATTTGGGCGCACTTCCCCCCCTTACTCCTGCAAAATAACTCGCACATTTTCCTTTCTAGGGAATGTTGAAATAAGCTGCCA
>CP070628.1:810744-817977 GCA_020355985.1 Nitrospirota bacterium
AACTTTTTCTATTAAACCCTGGGCATTGAGTGTCAACATAATTACACCAATGCTCCCCGTGATAGTTGAGGGATGGGCATAAATATAATCAGAAGCCATTGCCACGTAATACCCACCAGAAGTCCCCAAATCCATAATCGACGTGATAATTGGCACCTTTCGCTTTTGTTTAAATTCCTGAAACTCATGATAGAGAATATCCGAAGATGTCACTGTTCCCCCTGGGGTATTGACACGAAGCACAATGGCTTTAATGTGATCATCTTCTTCGGCTTTGGTCAATTCTTCTTTGAGTCGAGCTGGGAGGCTGGGTTCTGAAAAAAGGCCGGAGTCCTTACTCGTCGTTAAAGGCCCTGAGATATCAATTAAAAGTATCTTGTCAGGGCCTACTCCTGATATGGTCGTTTCTTGTAAGCTCCCTCTACCAGGAAATACATCAACATGGATACATCCACTTAGTGCAAAGCAAAAAAGAAGAACTAAGCTTATTGAGTAACTCATCACGCTACCTTTTCATCATGTCGATAAATTGTTGAAAGAGATAGGATGAATCATGAGGACCCGGCGAGGCTTCAGGATGATATTGGACGGAGAGAATAGGGCTATCTAATCCAATCATTCCTTCACAACATCCATCATTCAGACTTCGATGAGTGACTTCCATTCTGCCAATGGGTGTGTCAAAATGTTGGGTTTCCCAGAGTGCCTCTTCTTGTTCTTTGTGAGGAAGTGTCACCGCAAAATTATGATTTTGGGAAGTAATTTCAATCTTTCTTGTCCGCAGATCCATGACTGGGTGATTCGCTCCATGATGTCCAAATGGCAACTTATGAGTGTCTAAGCCGAGGGCTAATCCTAAAATCTGATGACCCAAGCAAATACCAAATATCGGCTTCCAACCAAGTAACGCTTTAACCGTTTTCACAGCATAAGGAACACCTTCAGGATCTCCTGGGCCGTTAGATAAGAATAGGCCATCAGGTTGTAATTGGCGAATATCGTCAGCACTTGTGGTGGCTGGTACAACCTGAACATGGCATCCCACATCCACAAAACTCCGAAGTATTTGATACTTGACCCCAAAATCCATCACAACGATTTTATAAGAAGAAGGTGGCGCTCCTTGTGAAGAAAAAGAAATGTCATTAGTCTTAGAATTGATGCCCATCGTTCCCTTTGACCATTGATATGAAGACGAACACGTCACTTCACGTACTAAATCTCGACCGACAATAGAGGGTGAAGCCTGTGCTTTGGCGCATAACGACGCTTCTTCAAAATTAACATGAGATATGACTCCCACTTGAGAGCCCTTCTCTCGTAAATGACTTGTTAACGCACGGGTATCGATCCCTTGTATACTCACAATTTCATGGTGGAGCAAATATTCTTCAAACGATTGTTGCCCCCGCCAATTACTCATCCGTTTAGAGGCTTCTCGTACAATAAACCCTTCAGGCCATACCCGCCGAGATTCATCATCATCTGATGTGGCACCATAATTTCCAATCTGTGTGCTTGTCATCAGCACAATCTGCCCTTTATAGGAGGGGTCTGTCAGGATTTCCTGATATCCGGTCATAGCGGTATTAAAGACGACTTCTCCAACAGCTTCTCCCCTAAAACCTAGGGCTTCTCCTTTAAACACTGTACCATCGGCTAAGGCTAATACTGCGGCTTCCACATCATCACCTTTTTGGGTTTGGTCTCATCGTATTTTTAAAGATAAAGAATTATTTTAGCGAGAGTCGCCAAAAGGACAAACAACGGCTTTCCGTAATTTCAGAATAAATAAAGAAAATGCGAGTCCGACATTCACAAGATGTAATGCCCGAACGATCATATGCAAGCGAAAGAATTGTTCATAAGCAACTTCTTTTTCCTCTTTGGTTATGGCTTCAAAAGCATGTTCTTGTAAGGCTATTGCCTGTGGCCCCAAGACTCCAAGAATTCCAACCGTCACGACGAACATTCCACCAAGAAGCCACCATTCCCCGCTGGTCACCGTAAAAAGATGAGAAGGATTTTGGCCAAACGTTCGAAAACGAAGGAAAGCCACAAAACTAAGAAGCAGTAATATGCCCAGATTCAGATATCCATACCCATCAAATACTCGACGTAAAAACCGGCCGGCCGGCTCCATCCCAAACGAATTAAACACAGCAGGAATGATTACGGCAATAATCATCAATAAGCCACCTACCCATACCGTTAAGGCACACATTTCGATGAAAAAACCGATCATACCCCAATTCATGCGTTTTCTTCCCATGGGTTAGCGAGCATCATAAACCAATCGACCATCAACCAAAGTCATTTTGACTTTTCCCTTCACCGACATGCCACCAAACGGAGTATTACGACTTTTGGATTGAAACTGTTCGGGATCAACGACCCATTCTTCTTCAGGAGCGAAAATCACAACATCCGCCAAGCTTCCTGGTGAAAGGGAGCCCACCGGAAGATGAAATAATTGGGCCGGTGCGCGAGTCAACTTATCAAGGGCCAGCTCAAGAGACAAGACGCCGTCCTGCACTAACTGCAGCGTCAGAGGCAGAGCCGTTTCAAAACCCACAATTCCAAATGGTGCGGAATCAAATTCCAATTGTTTTTCTTGAACAGCATGAGGCGCATGATCAGTGGCAATTACATCGATCGTGCCATCAACTAATCCTTGCTTGAGAGCCAGTATATCCTCATCTGTTCGAAGAGGTGGATTCATTTTGGCATTGGCCTGATACCCACGGACAGCTTCTTCGGAAATGGAGAAATGGTGCGGACAGACTTCTGCGCTCACCGGAAGTCCTTGAGCTTTTGCATGACGAACTAATTCAACAGAACGCGCGGTGCTGAGATGTGCTAAATGGACATGAACACCAGTCAAATCGGCAAGTGCAAGATTACGAGCCACCATAACTTCTTCTGAAGCATCAGGTATACCTGGCATACCTAATTCGGTGGAGACTACGCCCTCGTTCATGCACCCGCCATCAGTCAAATGCAAATCTTCACAGTGATCAACCACAGGGATCCCAAAGGCTTTGGCATATTCCAACGCACGGCGCATGACTAAGCTATTCATGACAGGACGCCCATCATCAGAAATAGCCACACAGCCGGCCCCAACCAGTTCCCCGATGTTAGCGAGTTCTTCACCAGCAGAGTTTTTGGTTATGGCGCCAATGGGAAACACTCGCGATTTCCCGGCTTCCTGACCTTTGGTCAACATAAATTGTGTAATGGCATCGTTATCGTTGACCGGCTGCGTATTGGGCATACAACAGATTGATGTAAACCCCCCAGCCACAGCGGAAGCCGAACCGGTTGCAATGGTTTCCTTATATTCAAACCCCGGCTCCCGCAAGTGACAATGAAGATCTACGAGTCCAGGAGCAACAATCCAGCCACTGGCATCAAGAATCGTGGTGGTAGCATCTTGAGTAATAGATTGTTTAAGTGGATAGCCCACTTCCACAATTTTTCCATTCTTGATCAGGACATCAGCTCGTCCGTTAACATGACCAGGATCAATCACGATTCCACCATGAATACAGACTGTTGGGGGTACGGCTTGGTTGGAAGATGTTTCGTTCATAGTTTCCTATTTCTCTAAATGTTAAGCGGCCCCGGATAATAAATACATCAAGGCCATCCTTACAGAGACACCATTAGTGACTTGATCTAAAATAACAGCGTCAGAACTATCGGCAACTGCGGGTGAAATTTCAATCCCTCGATTCAAAGGCCCCGGATGCATGACGATGGCTTCCGGCTTGGCCAATTTGAGTCGTTCTTCGTTCAGACAAAATAAATTGGCATATTCTCTCATGCTAGGGAGTAATGCTCGCCCAAGCCGCTCTCGTTGCAACCGCAGCATCATAATGGCATCCGCTCCAATTAACGCGTCTTCAAAGCGATAATACACGCGAGCGCCAAGCCGTTCGACATATAAGGGCAACATAGTTGGTGGCGCCACAACCCGTACCTCAGCGCCCAATTTGGTTAAGACAGCAATATTAGATCGTGCCACACGGCTATGGGCCACATCCCCAACAATCACAATGGCTAAGCCTTCAACCTTTCCCTTTTTCTCCTTAATGGTATACAAATCCAATAGAGCCTGAGTAGGGTGTTCATGCCAACCGTCTCCGGCATTAATCACCGAAGACCGGACAAATCGCGCTAAATGCTCTGCCGCACCAGGAGAAGAATGTCGTAAAACAATCACATCCGCTTGCATCGCCTCGATATTTCGTGCCGTATCAATGAGTGTTTCCCCCTTCACCACACTACTGGTGGATGGAGAAAAATTAATGACATCAGCACTTAACCGTTTAGCGGCTAATTCAAAAGAGGTTCGAGTCCTAGTGCTGGGCTCAAAAAACAAGTTAACGACGGTCTTCCCCCGTAGGGCCGGCACCTTTTTGATATCTCGTCCACCAACTTCTTTTAACGACTCGGCCGTCGTGAGTATTAGTTCTATTTCTTGAACTGATAGGTCGGAAATGGTGAGTAAATCTTTTCCCTTCAAGCCCATATGTCTTGTTACCCAGTGTGACCAGTGATAATAGAGACCCGATCAACTTGCCCTAATTCTTCTAAAAACACCTGTACGTTTTCCTCGCGAGCGGTGGGGATACTTTTTCCGACATAATTGGCTCGAATAGGAAGCTGTCGATGCCCACGATCAACCAAAACAGCGAGTTGAATTTCCGCTGGGCGACCGAGATCCATAAGTCCATCCAAGGCAGCACGAATGGTACGACCGGTGAAAAGCACATCATCAACCAGTACGATCTTCAAATCTGAAATATTAAATGGAATTGATGTTCTTCGAATCTCCGGTTGATCTTTGCGAATCGATAAATCATCTCGATATAAGGTGATATCCAGTTCTCCAAATGGGATATCACGTTGTTCAATTTGCTGAATACGAGCTGCCAACCGCTGGGCCAGGTACACACCACCAGTGCGAATCCCAACCAAAGCGACATCCTGAGAGCCTTTATTTCGCTCAATAATCTCATGACTAATCCTCGATAAGGCCCTAGACATTTCTTGAGCATCCATCAAGACCCGCTCAGATTGAACATTCATGAAATTACCTAAAGTTTTAGTTTAATATTACTGCAAAATAGGCACAAAAAACCCCTTCGCTGCAAGGCAGGGAAAGGGTATAAAATTTTTGGCCAGGTGAAGGGCCATCCTCAGGTAATCTCCTTACTCACCTCACTGGATGAGTTTTAAAGGTTACCCCATCCTATTCACGACGCGCCTTCCTGTCAAGGGTGAAACACTGCAGACCACAATCCTCACCTTCAACCGTTGAACATTTCAAAAACTTTTAAATTTGCTAGCATTCCCAGACCCCGTAAGCAAATGGAAGTGAATCTTTAAATAAAGGCCCTTTCTATTCAAGACCGCCTGTTTATTTATACCAAAGTAGGTGAATACGATAGTGAGAGAAGAACAAGGATGATGGATTTTTCTACACTCCCCTATGAACCTGAAAAGAGCAGGATTAAGGCAGAGGGAAGGAAAAACCAATGAAAACGCTAGACTAAGGGAGGATTTTCTGGTGGTTCGCTTGGCCAGCGAAGATGATCTCGGTACATGTCCAGATCCACATCTTCGGGAAGGGATTCCATCTCATGTTGGAGCGTTTGGAGGTTTTTTATGGCTTCATAGATTCGGTAATGCTTGCTCTTTGCCCAAAATTCGTCTTGTTCCTGCTGAAGCTCTTCAATTCTCATATTCATTTTTTCAACTAGTACCGCCTTAAGATATTGGATCTCACTCTCTTGATGTGCCAGAGCATGGGCAATGACGACTAACTGCTTCTCCTGTTTGTTCATAACCATGCCTCCCTGGGAAAAGGTTTCTTTTAATTAAAGAAATTGATTTTAGGATTGTTGAATGATCCAAAGCATCAATTCAGGATGAAGTCGGCTGGCCTGAAGAATGGTCTGATGAATTTTGAAGGTGGGTAAAGATTCGCCTTTCTCAGCATGGACTACTGAGAGGTCGTATTCCTTGAAAAAATGGCCCATGGCGGCTGGGCCTGCTACACATCCAATTCCTCCCGGAACAAGATGATTGGCAAGGAACCAACTCCATTGCCTTAATTCTTTATGATCATCATAAACAGAAAAAGGGATCCACACATTCATCCAATCAAAAGGCGAATACGTGTTCCTGATTGCCTGGGGATTCACTGGGGAAAATTGAAAATGCGGTAGCCAAGCTAAACTATTCTTGCGGCTTAGGGTGTTCCAAATTTGTTGGGCATGTTTTTGGGCAAACTCTGCCCACTCATACCAGATCGTATATCGTTGCGGTCGCTCATACTTCAGACAAGCCCCAAGGCATGCCTCACACCGTGCCAATAATATTTGATCCGCCATTTCCCTGAATTGCCGCAACTCGGGTTGTTCCTCTAGAAAATCATCCAGGTAGTCAAAGATAAAGGGTTGGCTTTCTTTTTCGCCGATGATTCGTGAGTCATCCGGATAGAGCAATACAGCAGAAAAGGCCTGCGACGGAGAAAGCGCTGGTGGACCTTGCGGAAAACACTTCCGCCAGGATGTTGAAGGGATTTCCCATTCCCGCTTAGAGTCAGGAGACGAAAGGTGCCACGATTCGCGTACTTTCATGACATGCAGTTGATCACCATCATACAGATGAAGTTCTTGCCCAAAGACTTGGGCTCCACGCCCATCGGATTTCGCTTCTCCGGATGATGTCATAGGTAGATAGGACAACCCAGTTGAATCATCCCAGTACGTGACTTTTTGAATCTTGTGATGATGAATAGTCACACTCAACCTTTGCTCTTCATCGATATACCGAACCGGATACTCCGGTGAAGGCTTCCATTCCACTTCGTGCGATCGATTGACGTCTAAAAATACGTCCAGAGGAGCTTCTCCTGATTGAATGGAAGGGGTAAAAAATGCACTAAATAACCGAAACGCCCCCACGGATGGATAGGCAGGAATTCCTCTATACGGCAACGAAGTTGGAGCAGACGTCTGCTGATCATCATAGAGACCACGAATCAATTCAAAGGTTGCGCTCCCCGTTCCGGGAAGCAGGGACAAAAACAATTCCACGACTGGCAAATAATCAATTCGGCCCCATTCCATGCGACTCATACAGGACATAAACCTCGCTCCCTTAAAGGAGCCATCCTGTAAAACATAGAATGCGTCTTTCACTTGACGAATCGTGGCT
>CP070628.1:818077-820939 GCA_020355985.1 Nitrospirota bacterium
AGTCACTTTTATGGGTTCAAGTCGGTTTTTTATTCTGCTGACGCTGTTTATCATTGGAGCAGTCGTGGGCGGTCAGAAAATATTAAGTCAGGTTCCCTTGGACCAAGCGCTACTCAAGGCTGGCTCAAGTCTTCAAATTTCTGGAAACGTTACGGCTGGCTCAAAAGATTCGATTATTCCATTGGAGCGCCAAGGCGGCGTATGGATTGCGCAGGTGGAATTTAACGACTTACATCAGACCAAACTGATCGTGGATACTGGCGCAACCTTTACAACGATTTCTGAAGATTTGGCTTTTGATACAGGTATTCAGCCGGACCCAAGAAGTCCTAACATTAAATTGAATACGGCTGGGGGAATCGTTAAAGCCAAAATGGGAATTGCCCCGAGAATCCGCGTAGGACATGCAGGGCGTGACGATGTACGTATTGTTATTCACACGATCCCCAATCTTCCAGAGGGTATCGATGGGCTTCTCGGACTCAGCTTTTTTGATCGCTTTATGGTTCGGCTCGACCATTCTCAGCGTGAACTTCATCTCACGCCAAAAAAGTCCTAACAATGTTCTTTCTTCCCTGACAAGACTGAATCGACCTTTCTCCCCTGGGACTACTGAAACTGTTTCACAAATTCATTCCAACAACTCAAATCTCTCCTTGACAGTCCGCAAAGGCAGTATGGTAATACTACCTCTTGCTCAAACGAACAGGATTAAATCTATGCGATTTTTCATGTACGCTGACAATCTCAACCCCACCCAACTGAAACGGCGAGCGCCAGAACACCAATTTTTATTCAAAGCCTACCTTCCGGATCACACCATTACATTCGGACGCTGGTCTAACCAGTGGCGATGCGGGCTCGCGACGATCACACCTTCAGCTGGTGAGCGGGTATGGGGTGCAGTATTTGAATTAACGCCGGAGGACCTTCAGGAGCTAGACAAATTCGAGGGTGATCTACCGGAAGAGGCCTTTCGACATGTTGAAATTCATGTATTCACAGAAGACGACCAGAAAGAATTTGTGACCACGCATGTCGCACAAGCTATTGGAAAATTCAAAGCCAAAGAACATTATTTAGATTGGGTCATGACTGGCATTCGACATTGGAAATTACCCGAAGAATGCATAGAAAGTTGGGATCTCTTTCGTAACCGGTAATGCCACAATCCCCAGATAACTTCGAGTCTATTCCCAAATTTTTTAACGCGCCCTCACGATAAGGAGATTCCATGCCAAAACCAAAATATCACATTCTTGTTTGTACGAACTCACGCCCTCCCGGACACCCGAAACCCTCTTGTGGTGCGGCTGGCGCCCAGAATTTACTCATGGCATTGAATATGGGATTAATTGAACGTGGCATTCAACCAGGGGAAGTGATCGTCACGGGGACCACCTGTCTTGGCCCCTGCGAACAAGGACCGAATGTCGTGATATACCCAACAGGCACCTGGTATTCCCAGGTTAAAGATTCTGATGTGGCAGTCATTTTGGACGAACATATCAAAAAAGGTGAGCCCGCAACGCAACTTAACCCCGATTCGGTGTGGTCCTAATTTTCTATCCCACAAAAGTTCTCTCTCATGGGTGATCATCGACCTCATGTGGAACATGGGTCTCATGCTCACCATGAGGCACCATCTCATCTTTCCCATAAAGCCTTGGGGCAGATCTCTCTGGCTTGTATGGTCGTGACGTGCAGTGATACGAGAACAGAGGATACCGATACCAGCGGGAAATTGATTTGTCATTTACTCAAAGAACGGGGGCATTCAATTGCCGCCTACCATCTCATCAAAGATGAACCAAAGGATATAATGCGGCTTCTAGGAGAAGCCGTACAGCAGGTAGCCACACAAGTGGTCATCATCAATGGCGGAACCGGAATCTCCCGTCGGGATTCCACGTTTGAAGCGGTGGATGGTTTTCTACAAAAACGGCTGGATGGGTTTGGAGAGTTGTTTCGCTCTTTGAGCTATCAGGAGATTGGCTCATCTGCCATGTTGAGCCGCGCAATAGCTGGCATCCACGGGCATTTGGTCATTTTTTCGATCCCTGGCTCCCAAGGTGCCGTTCGGCTGGCCATGGAGCAATTGATTCTTCCCGAAGTGGGTCATATTGCAAGTGAACTGACGAAATAGCTTGTTAGGACAGTCGGGCAATCAAGATTAATACACCATTTTGCCTTCAGCAACCATCACGACCTGCCCGCCAACTTTGATATTCTGAATCATATCGTCATCGGAATAGACTTGAACCAGAATCCGAGAGGGGCGATCAATTTCATGCCCTTGCTCAATTACTACTTCCGTGGTCGGCCCCACTTCCACCACCCCGTTTTTCACCAAATACGCACCTAAAGCCCCACTGGCACTGCCTGTCGCGGGATCTTCAGGAATCCCAATAGGATCGGCAAACATGCGGGTATGTACCGTGGAATTTTCTTCGAGTGTCATAGTGGTATACACCATAATGCCATTTGTGCCTAAACGTGCACAGACGTCTCGAATAGCTGAATGATTCACCTGCATGGACTTCATTCCGGTCAGAGTTCGGATGGGCACAATTAAGACCGGCAATCCCGTTGAAACCACTTCCACGGGAAAAGGAGAATCAGTAATTAGGGATTTTTGTACACCTAACGCCTTCGCCAATTCATAAATCATCTCCACCTGGCTCACCACCTCCAAAAATTCCGGAGAGGGCTGAGACATCACCACCTGTTCAATCTGCCCTTTCAAAATTATGAGCTCAAGCGGAAACACCCCCAAATGGCATTCGTAAAATATTTTGGTCACGGGCTCCTGCAAGGAAAGGCGCTTAAGTGTTCCCAGCACATAGAACGTACCCAACACGG
>CP070628.1:821039-829204 GCA_020355985.1 Nitrospirota bacterium
GATCACCTATGGCGACATCTCTTTCAGTAATCACTTTTTAATGATCGCCGCTTTCAGCTAGGGTTATTTGCTGACCCGCAATATTCAAAAACTCAATCGCCTCAGGTTCAAAACGATCCAGAGTGGCTTCAATTCCAGGGAATCGAATGGGTGGACCAACCTTTTCAGGTAGAGAGGGTTCAAACCTTGAGTCGTCATCGACTCCAGAAACAAGAGGCTGTTTACTTTGAGTACGGGTGGGCGCTGATTAAAACTGCGGTGTCGCTGATCTATACCATTCAACTTTGCGACCAACTGAACTTGGTGGCAGCCACGGATTCCCCATCCCACCACCGCTTACTTACACAAACCTGTAAACGGGATCAAATTGAACTGAAAAATATATGTGTGAAGAGGGAAGGTTATTAGGAAAGTGGGGAAACCCATTCTTATTTTAGGTCGGATTCTTCATCAGCAGCAACATGGCCACGCATGGACTTTTCAATAATCTGATTTTCAATCTCTAGGGCAATGACCTTGGCTAGTTGGTGGGCAGAGAGGGCACCCATGGGTAAATCTTTGGTGAGTTCATAATATGGATCGTCTGGGCTAGCCTTCCGATGAAGATTGATCAATATTTTTGCAGGTTGAATCATTTTTCCCTTCTCTCCGACTTTCACGGCTTTATCTTTTGGAAGTACGCGTGTCCGCGTTGCCCAATCGCGCGAGTCGATATGGGCAAACGCGACATTCCAGACTTTTCCATTTAATAAACTTCTGACCCCCTTTGGTGTGTGCTCATGAAAATACGGATCACCCACGATGCGCTGCAGCGCTTGGCGCACGCGGATGTCGTAGAGCTTTGTTGTGGAATCCACTTGAGCAGGGGATACAGGAGACACTGATCCGATTTCGTAGTAAGGCTGTTGCTCTAAACTGTTATATTCATCGACTGTGATGAGATAACCTTCAAAGAGCGCTTGCAAGGTTTTCTCACGTTCGCCCCCCGTCGAGCTGTCAATTTCTCTCCTGGTCTGAACGGGAGCCTGTTGAAGATCTCTCTTCCCGGTAATGACCTGTCGTTTTTTCGTCGTATCGGCTTTGCTGACCACCCATTGAAATTCTCTGGCCAATACGGGCACCAGTTGATCTGGATGATTCACCATACCTTTCTCCTTGAGCGCCGATGCATTGATGAGTAATTTTACCTGACCTTGGTGCTTCGTGCGTGCAACCAGAAACGTAAACTCTTTCCCGTCCCGGTTGAACACCTTGGGCTCAATGATGACCTTTTGAAGCGCCCTCTTTGTGAGTGCTTCATCAAATCGCTTGTATTGCTCTCGATGAGTGACCATCTCACTAAACGCATTGATCACCGTCTGAATGGTTTCATCTTTTTGCGATTGAGCTGGCGTCAAATCTTCAACCGATACTTCACTTTTCCCCCAATAGACTTGAAATGACGTACCGGGGATAGGGTGGCCAGTTGACTCTTCAGATTCAATGGTCCCAGATGACGCATGCTCCTCCCCACCTCGATGACTGGCTAGAGCTAAGGGGCTTAGTAACAGCAGCCAGCCAATCGTAAAAAGAAGGACCGACACCCATTTGGCCCCATGATGTTGGGATAGATTCATTTCACTCATCATCGATTCCTCTAACACTTCACGTTATTTTTACTCTTTCATTCCACGCACCGCGTGGATGCCCATTCCACGACTTGCTATTGTAGTATTGTACACATTTTATATTCCCTTGTGTGATATGCCTCTAACCTACTCACCCGGCAGGAATTCCTTTCCATGATCTGGCGAGCCCTTGCGGATCTTGTCCTTCTCATTCACTTGGCCTTTATAGTCTTCGTCATTGTGGGTGGATTTTTTGCCAGCCGATGGCGCTGGCTTCCATGGATACATCTGCCTGCTGTCGCATGGGCGGTAGTCCTGGAATTTTCAGGCTGGATCTG
Source organism: Nitrospirota bacterium (assembly GCA_020355985.1). The sequence goes on from CP070628.1 coordinate 822,985, forward strand.
CCCCTTGACGCCTCTGGAAAATTCTCTGCGCCAGGCAAGCGGGGAAGCGGGATATGCTGGTGGATTTCTTGAACACTATCTTGTGCAGGTCGTATACCCGGAAGCGCTCACTCCGGAGATCCAAATATACATAGGACTGGGTGTTCTCCTGATCAACGGCATGGCCTATAGCATTTGGTGGAAAGACCGGACCAGAAGCCATTAGGGTTTTTGAAATTCCTTTTTACATTACCCTTATGATAAGCAAAAAAACTCTCTCGAACTCGTGTTTCCTCCAAATACATAACCCACATCACGATCAATCCAAAATTATGATAATTATCCATAACGAATTTTGAGCAAGAGTATCCATCCAGCCAAGAACAAGGTCACGCCATTCGCCAGGGCCAAGGGCCAATCTCGATTCAGCAGAGCATATGAGCACCACAACACCACACCGGTGGTTAACACAGAATACATCATCAATGAGATATCCTTAGTATGCTTCGTTTTGACAATTTTAACCGCCTGCGGAAGAAATGCCGAAGTGGTACAGACTCCTGCCACATATCCCATTATCGTGATAAAATCCATTTCATCTTCCTCTCAACACTAGAATATTCAGCCTTCCAATTTATCGGTTTTTCTCAAGAAATAAGAAAGTGGTTATTGCCCTTGACTGGAAGAAATATCATCAAGGTGTGTAGACCCGGCAGTTTGGGCGGCATGTTTTAAGGCATCCAATCGTTCAGCATAGCGATGGCCCGGTCGAATATGGGCTAAGACTCCAAACCCATCTAAGGCCTCGGTCACATGTGGTTGCATCCCCACAAAAAACAAATGCTGATTATGGGCCCGAACAATACGGAGCATATCATCAATTGCCAGGGCGGCAGTTCCATCGATGACTGGTACATCCGATAAGTCCAACACACAACTGATGAACTTTTGCAAGCCCGGTACCGTCTCTAGTCTTCGCACCATATTTTTAGCGGAGCCAAAACTCATCGGGCCATCCACATGAATCAGCACAATCTTTCCTTTATTGCGTTCCATCACTGCCGCTTCTTGCGGCGTCAAAGGCGATTCTTCATGCACGTCGGTAATGACGTTCATCTTTGCTAACTGCAAATCGGCCATCTCCTTCACAAAAAGTAAACTCGCCAGCACAACACCTGCTGCGACAGCCGCAATGAGATCTACCGCCACAGTGATCAAAAAAACGACGACCATAATTCCCACATCAGCCCGTGGAGCTTCCAAAGTATGCCGCAAGAACCGCCAATCAATGATATCGACGCCTACCTTCAATAAGATGCCCGCGAGCACGGCGAGAGGAATCTTTTCCGCCAACGGTCCCAACCACAGCAGGGTGGCTAGGAGCACCAGACCCATAAACGCACCTGAAATGGGAGTGCGCCCACCGGATCGAATATTGGCTACCGACCGCATCGTCGCACCAGCCCCTGGCAACCCTCCAAAAAACCCAGCAACCATATTCCCGATCCCCTGGCCCACAAGCTCTCGATCGGAGTTGTGTTGAGTGCGAGTCATGTTGTCGCACACCAAAGACGTGAGCAAACTGTCAATCGCCCCAAGGAGGGCGAGCACACCAGCACCTTCAAGCACGAGGGGTATGTATTCGATTTCCAAGGTTAGGAAATGAAATTCTGGAAAACCCGAGGGGACCGCCCCGATCACCGGCGCATCAGGGAAAAACCAGAGCGCTACCGGCGTACAGAGTAAAAGGGCTAACAAGGGTGGTGGAACGATTCGTCCAACAGAAGTAGGGGTAAAATAGGTGATGAGTAAGGCCATGCCTGCCAAGATAACCGCATGAAGGACCGGGGCTGTCACAAAATCCATGACAGCCATTACATTAGGAATGACGCCACCTGGCTTCGCTGCATGGCCCAACAAGGGACCGATTTGTAAAATAATAATGATGGCGCCAATACCACTCATAAAACCCGAAATGACGGGATAGGGCATGAGACTGATATACCGTCCAATGCCCAAAGCCCCCAAAAGAATCAACGTGACACCACCAAGAACCACCGTCGTGTACACCAACGGTGGATTATGAGCCATTTCCATCATCAGGCCAGCAAAAACTACTGTCATAGGACCCGTAGGACCAGAGGCTTGTGCCGGCGTCCCGCCAAATAAGGCCGCAAAAAACCCTACAAAGATAGCGCCATAGAGACCTGCTTCCGCACCAGCCCCCGACGCCACACCAAATGCGAGAGCTAAGGGCACGGCAATGACCGCAGCGACCATGCCACCAAAGATATCCCCTTTGATGTTGTTAAAGTGAAGTCCGTGGATAAGCATATATGGGTTTCTCTAGGCTAAAAGTCCCAAAGAGCAATCAGTGATCACATAGGGAACGGAGAGATAACAGTACGAAAGAAACGACAGTTTTTAATAAGACGATTGACAAGACAATGCATGTGAATTAAGGATTTAATCCATCAGATTCAACCATCTGGTTTTCAGAAAATCATTGAAAGATGTAATCGTTCACGGTCCACTGTCACCTGAGAGGAAATTGTACGATGCCAACTCTTACCACACAACCCAGCATCATTGCGCCTGTCGGAATCAAGCCTAAGTTAATTGAGGAATATGCCGGCCGCGTCGCCACTAAAAATGAAACGGTCAGTATTGCCAGAATTGTCTGTCCTCCCGGATGGGCGGAAAATGGGCAACAACCCGAGTTTGCGGAAACCAAAGTCGTCCTGAAAGGCATGATTCAGGTTGAACACAAACAGGGTGTCCTAGAAGTCCAGGCTGGTCAAGCCGTGACAAGTCATCCGGGAGAATGGGTACGATACAGTACGCCTGGAGACCAAGGGGCTGAATATCTTGCCGTCTGTGTCCCGGCGTTTTCACCACAGACTGTTCATCGTGACCCAGATGTTTAGGTATTTCATTGGATCGCTTAATAAGAATACACCCATGAAAAGGAACGGCCAGTTATGACCTTACGCGCTCATGTCGAAGCTATCTATGAAAGTATTGCTTTACACTTGGGAACGCATAACGCCAAAGAAATACAAGCAGGATTAGAACGAGAATTGCGCCATGTCACTCCTCAATGGAGTGACGACACCCCGAACTGCCCCGGTTGGTATTGGTACAAACCACCCGGAATCGGCGAACCACAACTCTTATTGGTAAGCCATGGCAGGATTGATACGAAACTCATGGCTGATCTTGGCCCACCCAACAATTTAGTGGATGTTCAGCGAATCAAAGGCCAGTGGGCTGGGCCTTTGCTCCCACCTGGTTAACGGCGTCTCCCATACACTGTCATACCACTGCAACCTTAATGACCGAGGGAGGCCATATCGATTGCGAATCGGAACCGGACATCCCCTCGGATCACCCGTTCATAGGCTTCGTTAATTTGAGAGATAGGAATGACCTCCACATCTGAGGTCAAACCATGCTCACCACAGAAATCAAGCATTTCTTGAGTTTCTCGTATACCGCCAATCAAAGACCCAACCAATCGTCGTCGCCGAAGAATTAAGGAAAATGCATTAACAGGAATGGACTCAGGCGACGCTCCAACCATGATATACGTTCCATCAGTTTTTAAAAGTTCGAGATGTGTATTCAAATCATGGGGAGCAGATATCGTATCAATCACAAAATCAAATGTCCGCGCTAATCGAGGAAACGTTCCCTCTTGTGAAGTCGCGGCATAATCAATCGCTCCTAGACGCTTCGCATCTTCCCGCTTCGCATCAGAACGACTGAAGACTGTGATTTCTGCACCTAAGGCTCGCCCAATTTTTACGGCCATATGGCCCAAACCCCCGAGCCCCACCACAGCCAGCGTATGCCCCTTACCCACACCCCATTGTCGCAACGGCGAGTACGTGGTGATTCCTGCACACAACAGCGGAGCCACTCCTTCAAGCGCAAGCCCGTTCGGGATGGTTAAGGCATATTGTTCATCAACAACGATTTGATTCGAATAACCTCCATAGGTTGGCTGCCCATTTTTATCCACCCCGTTATACGTAAAAATCATCCCTGTTTCACAATATTGCTCAAGGCCTTTCGTACAGGAGGTACAGGCACGGCACGAGTCCACAAAACAGCCTATGCCAACTGGATCCTCGACCTTAAATTTCTTGACCTCCACGCCCACCTGCCTGACCGTGCCGACAATCTCATGGCCCGGCACCATGGGGAAAATAGATCCGCCCCACTCATCTCGAGCTTGATGAATATCCGAATGGCAAACACCGCAATATCGAATCTGAACAAGGATATCATTCGGCCCCACCTCTCGCCGTTCGAAGGTAAAGGGTTCAAGCGCCGCACCCGCTTCTTGAGCGGCAAAGCCTTTGGTTGGCAACATTCTGATTCTCCTCCTTACCTAACGATGAATAGACGCAGTGTCTTCAATCACAATCGTAGGAATCATCATGACATATCGCTATCGGTCCCGTCGATGCGGAGTCACAACCGTTCCAGCTGACATATCTGATTCGCAAAATCTTGAAGTCTCCCATAGGTTAATGCTTCAATTCCCTTCTGTTGGATTTTCTTCATTGAAGGGAACAAGCTCATGAAATATGTGCATCTAGGTCGCTCCGGACTAAAAGTCAGCCGCTTCTGTTTAGGTACGATGAACTTTGGTCCATTGGCGTCGGTAACTGAGAGTTTTGCCATCATGGATAACGCATTGGAACTGGGGATCAATTTTTTCGATACCGCCGATGTGTATGGCTGGGAAATGGGCGAAGGGGTTACCGAGAAAATTCTTGGGCGATGGTGTGCTCAAGGAGGAGGCCGCCGCGAAAAGGTCGTGCTAGCCACAAAAGTCTTTGGACGCATGGGAGAATGGCCGAATCAATCCCGTCTCTCCGCATTACATATCAAACGCGCATGTGAAGACAGTCTGCGCCGGTTACAAACCGATTATATCGATCTCTATCAAATGCACCATGTGGATCGGCACGTTCCCTGGGAAGAAATTTGGCAAGCCATGGAACAGCTGCACCGAGAAGGCAAGGTACTTTATGTGGGTAGCAGTAATTTTGCCGGATGGCATCTAGCCCAAGCTCAAGAAATGGCCAAGCAACGCCATTTCTTTGGACTGGTGTCCGAACAAAGCCTTTATAATTTAAATGACCGCATGATCGAGATGGAAGTCATTCCAGCCTGTGAAGCCTATGGCATTGGCCTCCTTCCATGGAGCCCCGTCGCCCGGGGACTTTTGGCTGGGTCTCTGGAACCAACCACATCTGGACGGCGCGCTGATGAAGATCTGCAAAAAGCTGTCGAGAAATATCGCCCACGATTGGAAGCCTATGAACAACTCTGTCGTGAAGCGGGAGAAACCCCTGCGCATATCGCATTGGCTTGGCTCCTACACCAATCAGCCGTCACCGCACCCATCATCGGTCCCCGAACGCTCGACCAATTAAATAACACCATGCGTGCGCTCGAATTGACCCTTTCCAAAGATCTGTTACAAAAACTGGATACGATATTCCCCGGCCCGGGCGGCCCCGCACCCGAAGCCTATGCCTGGTAACATGCCAATTTTTCAAAGAAAAAGTGAGTGAGCTCAGAAGAGCCTCACCCCTTTTTCACAAAACTTTCCTTTTGTGAAAAAGAGCAAAAAACCAACATGCAGTTAATTCCGTGAGGGATACACCCCTTGTATGGCGATGCAAAACCGTATGGTCAAAAATGGAGGCATGTTGTTATGAGCCTGGCTTTTCCCCAAAGGTCCAACGGCTGCTTTGTGCATGGGCGTAAGGCCACCCCTTTTAGCCGGGGCATAAATCGGTGCTTTTCGACTCTGCGTGGCTAACAGATTTCCGGTTGGAACCGGTTGACTCCCTCGTCCCTTCGAAGCATTCAGTCCATGCTGGTGCTTAGGCATTTCGGAAATCGTCAACGTGTGTTTTTCGGTACCACCCTTGGTCCCTAGATTTTTATTCGTTAAGCCTGGTCCCTGCCCCACATGAAGGGGAACTCTCCCGCGCAAATCAGGGAGACCAAACGTCGTTCGACCATCACCACCATACGTGGTACCGAGAAGGGAAAAGAGTGCATCGTTCTGATTAATTGGCAATAATTGCCCATCAAGATTCGCCCACCCTCGTGGACAAAAATTTGCTCCAAACATCATGATCTCTCCAACAAAGGGTTCCGACCCCGCTAGAACAATAGACGGCATACTCAAAATAATGGCCAAAGTACCCTTTAA
>CP070628.1:829304-834245 GCA_020355985.1 Nitrospirota bacterium
GCATGGAATCTGAATGCACGCGCAGAGCTTGCCCGATACTGGTTCCAAAACGATCCGTTTGAATAAGCAAGGCCACCAGGCTTCGGATATCTTCAAGATCCGTGCGATTGACCAAATTTCGGAGAGCTTGCTCGCGGGATAACCCGGCTCTCAATTCCAAATTTAACAGAATAAATTCTTCACCCAGGTCTTTATGGCCCGTTTCCACTTCCTTGCCAACCCGGTAAATGGCTTGATCCAACCCTAACCCGGCCTCAACACAGACAACCATCAAATCCAGAGCATCCGGGAAACCATTCACTAAGAGTTCTTTTCGTTTCGCGATCGTATTCCGCAACCACATTTGAGGACCGTAATATCCGACAAACATGGAACCAATAAGAAAGGCAGGAAACAACATAGGATCCTTTTCTTGGGCAGCCTCTGATCCAAAAATCAAGAAGGCAAAACCGAACAGGACAGCAAGAAAAATCCGCGCGCCCATGAACACGACGGGAGCTTGGGCATTGCGATACCCAGCAGTAATTAACAAGGCCTTCAACTGAGAGGTAGAAGCCTTGTCTTTCGGTTTATTGGCTTGCCCAAGCTTTTCCAGCAGCTTGAGACCGTAGTCCTTCAATCCTGATTTCTGTTCGTCTTTTTTCTGAGAATTTTTCTGAGTAAGCGATTGCCCCTGTGCCCGCACATTCCAATCACTCATCTTTTGCTTGGACTGCATGAAGGCATAAATTCCCCAACCAATGATCAGAATGCCCAGAAAAATCAACGCGCTGATGAGTAATAATGGATCCATAGATTACACCTTAATGTCGCACATTTTTTTCATCACGATGGCACCAAAAACCATTAACAATCCCGCCACACCGGCCGCCATGATGCCAAGATCATCTTCAATCAACAATCTCATATAATCCTCATTCATCCACCATAAAACCCCACCCATCACGAATGGCATGGCAAACAACACAATACCGGATAATCGCCCTTCAGCCGACAAAGCTTTGACCCGTCCGAGCAACTCAAAGCGTTGCCGAATCAGTCGAGAAATGGCTTCAATGATTTCAGCCAAATTCCCCCCGGTCTCCCGCTGAACAACCAATGCCGTAATAAAAAATTTCAAATCGGTACTAATCACGCGTTCGTTAAGATTATGCATGGCCTCCGGAACATCGATACCAAAAGAAATTTCTTCGACGGTACGGGAAAACTCCGGGCCGATGGGATCAGCGAATTCGTCACCCACCATTTTCATGCCGACTGAAAATGCATGCCCCGCTCGCAACGCGCGCGCCATCAAATCAAGAGCTTCAGGCAATTGACGTTCAAATTCTTTAAATCGTGATGCTCGCTGCATTTTCATTTTCATCAAGGGAAGCATCAAGCACACCAGACCAATGCCACCGGCCACAAGCAGTGGATAATCCATAAACGCGGCACCCACCATCCCTGCGACACCCAGCACCGCAGATATCATCAAGAACACCCCGAGAGGCATTTGACTATTGGCTTGCTGGAGAAGTTTTTCCAATCCACCAAGATTGGACATGGAGGATAGTATGTCATTGAGCCAGGGAAGATCGCTGAGTTTACGCTGCCGGATTATTTCAAGCGCTTCCACGCCTTCTTTGGGTCGTGCCGCACCACCACGGAGCCGTCGTTTAAGGGTTCGATTCTGAGGACTGACATACTGGTGATAGAAAAAATAGCCTCCTTCCACCAATAAAATGATCGTGAGAAAGATTCCAATACTAATGGCAATGGTCATATAAATTTCTCCACATTTCTCACGTGCAGACGAAGAAACTCTTGTTCACCGAAAAATTTCGAGATTCACCAACGACCTCAAGAGACAATGTGTAAGGCTTACACTTCATAAATTTTCTCTGGATCGAAAATATTGGGATCGCATGCGATACCCAAAGCTTTAAACCGCTCGACAAATTTCGGACGGACCCCCGAAGCTCTAAACTCTCCATGAACCTTCCGCTCTTCATCAAGACCGGTCTGTTGGAAAAGAAATATTTCCTGTAACGTGATCGTTTCACCTTCCATCCCCACGATTTCCGACAAACTGGTCATTTTCCGAGATCCATCAGACAACCGGGTCATTTGCAAAATGACATCGATCGCTGAACTCACATAATGTCGAAGCGCTTTCGTTGCCAGATTCAAGCCCGCCATGGCCACCAAGGTCTCTACCCGTGTCAAGCAATCCCGTGGCGTATTGGCATGAATCGTCGTCAACGATCCATCATGACCAGTGTTCATGGCCTGAAGCATGTCTAAACATTCACCGCTTCGTACCTCACCCATCACAATACGGTCAGGTCTCATGCGCAAACAATTTTTGACGAGCTCCCGTTGAGTCACTTCACCACGACCTTCGACGTTAGGTGGGCGTGTCTCCAATCGGACCACATGCTCCTGACGTAATTGCAATTCTGCCGAATCTTCAATCGTCACGATTCGTTCATCGGGAGGAATAAAACTCGACAAAATATTCAGAATGGTTGTTTTTCCACAACCTGTTCCCCCAGAGATCAAGACATTGAGGCGGGCCTCCACAATCCCTCGAAGTAATTCAGCGATTTCTGGCGTCAAAGATTTTTTCTCAACAAGATCGGAAATTTGCAATTTATCTTTCGAAAATTTTCTGATGGAAATGGATGAGCCATCCAGCGCTAATGGGGGAATAATGGCATTCACACGTGACCCGTCAAGCAACCTGGCATCACACATCGGAGACGACTCATCAATTCTCCGACCTACTGCGGAAACGATCTTTTCAATGATCTTACGAAGATGGCCTTCGTCACGAAACTTCACATCGGTTAATTGAAGCTTTCCCGCTCGTTCCACAAAGATTTGATCAGCTCGATTGACCAAAATATCATTCACGGTTTGATCCTGCACTAAGGGTTCTAACGGCCCGAGCCCCATCACTTCATGCTGGATATCAGAGATGAGCTCTTCCCGTTCCTTCATACTGAGCGGAACGGATTCACTTTCCAGCAACTCAGTGACGAGTTTGGACAACTCCCCTTTCAACTGGCCAGCGTCCAGCTTGGCAATGATCGTCAGATCCAGCGAGTCAATAACTTGGCGGTGCAGCCGTTCTTTTAAGGGCCCCAAATCCAGCGTACTGCTGCCGGAAACACTTCCCACCTCATCCCATTGTGTAGACATAATTTCCCAAACCTCGAACGAAAAAAGGGTTTAAAAATATTTACGCGCCAGAAGGCGATGATTGGGCACGACGGCCCTTAAACGGATTCAACCAACTGGATACCCCACTCTTTTTTGATGCGGTAGCGGGCTGTTCCTCAAATGTCGCCGCAAAATCCTTAAACGATTTGGCAATAGAAGAACGCGGGGCACCCTCAATAATAGATTTCCCGCTATTCACGGACTGACTAGAAGATGGGTAATCATTGGGGACAATCCAATACGTTTTTTGTTTGAGAATGTTTTCCGTTTCCTTTAAGACATCTTGCTCAGCAGAGACGTATCGATTGATCACCAACCGAATCTTACTAGCAGGAAATCCCGATCCGCGAAGCAACTCTAAGATTCGCTTCGTCCGATGCACGACTGGCACCATGAGGGATGACGTCACCATAATCCATGTGGCCAATTCCAAGGCTTTTTTCGTGGTTAAATCCAGAACATGGCCACAATCAATGACGACATAGTCAAAACTCGCCTGAAGAAGCTTCAAGGTCGCCTCAACGCAGTCCGGACTCAACCGCCCCGTACTCAAGTCATCATAACCTGAGGGCAACACCTGCAACCCGGACTCGCATTTCGTGAGTACGCGGATAAGAAAAGCCGAGTCCAATCGAGAAAGATCTGCCGCGATGTCCCGGAAACTATGATTCGGCTGAAGATCCAAATAAAGAGGAAGATCTCCCCCATGTTGATTCACATCAACCAGAATCACCGAAGGATTGCTGGGCAATTGCCTGAGAGCTGCGGCTAGATTGACGGCAATACTGGTCGTCCCCACCCCGCCTTTTCCACCAAACAAGGCCACAAGGCTTCCCGCTTTTTTCTCACCTTGGCTTTTGTCGTTTTTCGTGGTGGCGCGTTCCCAATACCGCGTCATAGCTCGCTGCACTTCCGGCTCTCGTATAGGCTGGGCAAAAAACTCCTTGGCTCCCGAACGCATCGCCTCTAACAAGATTTCTGAATCCGGCATGGGTGCAGTCAAAAATATTTCAGGGGGATTCGCCATTTTTCCCATATCCCGAATGACGGTAAAGGTCTCTTCCGGATTTTCAGCAAGGTCCATGATGACCAAGTTGGCCATCTCAGCACTTTGCGGTTCTCTGAAACGAATGCCTTCGATTTCTTTAAGACAATTCGTAAGCGCAGACTTACATTCCTGATTAGTCACCGAAATGTCGACGAGAGCTTCCTTAGATGAGCTCTCCGATCCCACCGACCCTGCACGTTTTGGTTTCCAGGCTTTATCCGTCATTTCTTCCCTCCTCCGCTGCTCTTGCTTCCCCCGCTGCCTGATTTCTTCCCTCCACCCCCAGAAGACCCACCGGATGTGGTGATCTTTAACTCAAACTCAGAATACGGGGGATTTTTAAAGGCTTCTTGATAGCGCAGCAAACCGTAATGTAACGCTTTCGGATCAGTATCCCCTTCAACAGGACCCAGGTTCCTCGAAGCCTCAGGATTCAGAATTTGCCCTTCGACGGATTGCCGGTAGGCGATACCATAATCCTCGCCTAAATGAACGGGCTGAGGAGCGTAGGGCAAAAGCAACTGATCGCTTTTCCCCATCGCAAAAGGGCGGCGCCCGTTATCTTCGGTCATCACCGGCCAAACTCCACAACCGGTCAGCCCTATGACCACAATGCCTAGCAGACCAACCATCTTTACCTTCAATTGCCGTTGCATGGTATTCTCCTTTTTTCGTCTCTCTTCTTA
>CP070628.1:834345-839216 GCA_020355985.1 Nitrospirota bacterium
AAAATCTCCACCGCCCTTGGGCTCAATGAAAAGAGAGGATATCGTCGATCGTAAATCAACCCTGCTGAAGGAATCTCATACATGAATCGGTAATTACTCACAATAATATGTAATTGTCCCTCGGTGACATACAGCCCCCCTGACGTCACTTCTCGTTTCGTGGCATTCACCGGATGACTGACATAAAATGTGACCAATTCCTGAGGAACTGCCAGCTCCAAAGCTTCCACTATGCTTGGCAACAATCACTCAATTTCTTCTTCGTGAAAGAGGGGTTCCATCTCAGCCATTCCCCTGGCCCAGATGATCGGAACCGATCGATATTCCCGCACCCGAAGGCCTCGTAAGGCTTCATACATTTGTCGGCGAGAAAGTGTAACCGGATGGGTATTCCAGGTTTCCGGGAGGTCGTTATCAGCCCAGGATGCAACCTCTAAACGCACAAAGGAGGTAGGATTTTCATAAACTACGTAAGAATATAAAGGTGGGGAAGCGCACCCGTGGGAAACCCACGCTAAAAAAATTAAGAGAAGGCCATAGTCCCATCGTTTAGGCATTGGCCTCACTAACAGTGAGCTTCATCTCGATACGCTCGAGCGGATTATCATTGCCATCCCGTTGCACATTCACAATACGGTCAACGACCTCCATCCCGCTCACCACTTCGCCAAATGCCGTATATTGGCCATCCAAGAAATTGGCATCAGCGACACAAATAAAAAATTGTGAACCTGCACTATTCGGATCTTGTGCTCTTGCCATTGACAACGTTCCACGTTTATGTGGCGTCTTATTAAACTCGGCATTCACGTAATGACCAGGCCCCCCCGTACCGTGACGAGACCGATCGTTATCCTTACTGTTTGGGTCGCCGCCCTGAATCATAAATCCTGGAATGACGCGGTGAAACGTCGTTCCATCATAAAATTTATCTTTGGCTAAGGTCACCAGGTTTTTCACATGATTAGGAGCCACGTCTGGGTAAAATTTCAACTGTATATCGCCCCACGACTCGTCTTTTACCTGAATGCCAATTGTGACCCGCGTTTGATCATTCACCATCACCTCACTCATCATTGCATCCTTTCCTCTATACCATACTTAATCGTAAGGTCCCTTGGGCACCATCTGCATACCCAGGCCTTCACTAATATTCATCCAATGTTCGCCCTCATCGTCACTTCGGAATGCTCCACTGCTCGTGCCCACATACCAAGCTCCTGAATTGGCTACCGTCAAACTCTGAATGGCCAGACGAGTAAGCCCTTCATTCATTTCAATCCATCGTTGCTGATCATCTTTCCACCGAAAAACCCCCCTGCCCGTTCCCACAATGACATCAGCCTTGATTGGGACGATTCCTCGAATCGAATCATTGGGAAGACTCCGGCTTAATGGCGCCCAAGACACTCCACGATCAGTACTCCGAAAAATTCCACCATCTTGAGTCCCTAAAAAAATGTGCTGTGCTTGATTAACCGCAATGACCCGTAGATATCGATGAGGCAAGCGTTCACGTGGATCAACAAAGACCGATTGAGAATCCGTCCATTTTGATTGATCAGCCTGTGCAAGTTGAAAATAGTGGAGCCCCTTACCGGAAGTCGCGGCTAACAGACGCCCATCGTCCATTATGGCTAACCCAGGGACCAAGACCTGCTCTAAACCATCGCCGGTTTTCAACCATCGCCGTTCGACTTCACTCCATCGGTACACTCCTTGCCCCGTTCCTGCATACACGGTTTTTCCATGAACGAGAAAGGATTTGACTTCTGTATCCTCGAGTCCCTGACTAATGGATTCCCACTGGTCCCCTTTTAACGAAAGACGATACACTCCACCCCGCATTGTTCCCGCATACACATGTTGTCCTGGGGTAACAGCGAGGCACAAAAGAAAGGGGTCTGTCAGTCCGCGATTGAGCATCTCCCACGATTGCCCTTTATCTGTGCTTCGAAACAGTCCCATCCCGAACGACCCGGCATAGACACTTCCATCCGCCGTCACCACAAGCGTTTGAATGCTTGGGGGAGCTCCCTGTCTTGATCTATCTGTTTCATGAGGATGAATCAGAGGCAAATTTGAGAGCGGAGGCTCCGAGGAGGAATGAGGTCGCGTTCCGGCCAAGGCTGGCAGGGCCACCAACAACAAGGCACTCATTCCCAACAGACAGCGTGACATCTTCATGATCCTGAGTCTTGACGGCATGAATTCCTCATTAATTTTCTCATTTTACAAGCCCTTAGGCTCCTCATCCATCTCCGAATCAGAGTCATCAACGGTTTGGTCATCTGTCGCCGCCTTCGGAACACGCCCAAAAAACTTTGCCCCCCATATGCCGATCTCATACAGGACGATCAATGGGACCGCCATCAGTAACATGGTAAACATGGTGGCATCCGGGGTAATGACTGCTGACAAAATTAACGCCACCATGGCTGCATGTTTACGATATTGCATTAACATGGAAGCTTGGAGCATTCCCACGCGCGCCAACAATGAAAGAACCAAAGGAATTTCAAACGCAAAACCAAAGGCCAACAGAAACTTGACATTGAAATCCACATACATCCCAACAGCCAATTCTGGAGTAATGGCTCGATCCATCCCAAAGGTGACAAAAAAGTTGATGACGAGGGGCAAAATAATCAGATTACAGAACACCAGTCCCAATAGAAAAAACCCCAGCCCCAGGAAGAAGAGAGGTACGGCCCATCGCTGCTCGGTCTTGAGCAGCGATGGCTCGATAAATTTCCAAAACTGATAAAGTATCATCGGCACGCTGACAACTATCGCCGCTAAAAATGAGATTTTGATCGAGGCAAAGAGTGCTTCCGCAGGGGCGTAAAAAATCAAATCGTCTTCGAATGGCCGCTTAAACCATTCGATCAACAGCCCAGAATAGGAAAAGGCCACGACGAAAAACACCATGATCGTGGCCCCTACCACCATCAACCGACGCTTGATTTCTTTGATATGACGTTGGAGCGGGTGCACGACCATATTCATGGCCATGGTAGGAGAAAAAGGAGCCATTAGTCAGATAGGCAAATCCTTAAAAAACAGAGAAAACGTTATCCGGTCGTACTCGTTTGTTCAAATGTCGCACGACATTCCCGAACCAATGCCGCCATACGATCTTTCTTTCCGAGTTTTTCTTTTTGAATTTGTTTTTTTAATATTTCTTCTTGGGGGGTCAGTACATGACGTTTGAGCAATTGCTGCAATTCCTCGTCTAACCGATGATGCGATTCTTCCAATTCCCGATACTCTTCATTCGATGTCCGTAAACTCTCGGCAATGCGTTCTTCGGTCACCATGGGCACCCTCCTTTCACCTGGTTCATCATGAAATTCTGTGAATGGATGCTTGACTGCCAACTGATTCTGCCGCACTCATCCCTCCTTTCTGAATGTGGCGGGTAAGAGGTTCCAGGGTCATAAGAATAGCATCCTCAGTAGGATTCGTATAGTAGGATTTTCTTGTAGCATAGGCCTGAAAATTAAAGGATTCGTAGAGTTTCTTGGCAGCATAATTCGACTCTCGAACTTCCAACATTCCTCGACAACAACCCTCGTCCTCCCCTAGACGTATTGCTTCACGAATAAGTTGTGTTGCCAAGCCTCGACGACGAAATTCTTCGTGAATGGCCAGGTTGAGAAAGCGAATTTCTTCAAAAACCATCCACGCACAAATATAACCAACCACTTGAACTTTAAGTCCATACTCCGGATGAGGTATGACGAGTATCCGGCTAAACTGATTTCCCCTCAATTCAGCCTCAAAATTTTTCTGGGACCAGGGCACCGAAAAGCATGCTGCTTCGAGGGCCATCAACACGTCAAGATTTTCGAGGGTCGCCAGTCTGATATTCCAATAATTAGAAGTATGACCAGTCCTCGCCTTGCTCTCTGAATTCTCTTGTCTATGGTCAGAGTTAGACTTTATCGTCACAGCTTGCCTCCCCCCATGGCCTCGTATTTGAATAAATCACCGAGAGGCTTCCGCATACGAGGGCTGAATATAGCGGGGGGAACAGCCTTCTGGTAGGAAGTGCCCCTTCTCCAGCAATACCCGTCCTGCCCGACCAATGCCTGTGGCTGAGGGGTAAATGGCATCAGAAGGCCCTTCTACCACTGAATCATTAAAAGACATGAGACATTCTCGATTTCGTATCCACCCCTCTCCAAGAACGATGGTCGGTTCGGATAATCCGGCACACACATCTGTCAATTTCCCGATTTGGTCCGTTTCCTTAGCAACCACTTGGCTCTCCTGCCATTGAAACACCCCCCAATACACCAATTCTTCACGAATCGCTACAGTACTTAAAATAGGCAAATCCGAACTTGGCAGATTCCAAGCCAAACCTTCTAAGGTTGGGACACCGACTAATGGAATGCCAAGAGCGAGACGAAAGGCGGTCATGGTAGCTAGCCCAACCCGTAAACCCGTAAATGTCCCAGGCCCAATGGAAACGGCCAAACCTTCAAGAGCAGCAACCTTCAGTGAAGCTAACCCTAGAAGCTGATGGATCGTTGGTATAATTTGTGTGGTCAGGGAACGACTGGAATCACATTCTAAATAGCTTAGAAGCTCTTGATCGTGCAAGATGGCCATGCTCTGGCGCGAGGTCGCCGCTTCAAGTGCTAAAACAATCATTGTCCAACCTGACTCCTTCGCTCTTTAACACTTGGGATTATTGAAAAAAGCCGCCAGCGGCGTTCTCACCAATTTACCGTATTCCCCTACTTGGGCGTACGTTCCGCGCATCAAACTCGCTGCGTCCTTGCTGAACGGATTTTTTTGACCATTCCCGCCAGTTGGCTGCTATCGATTTCGGCTGGGGCATCTATGGGTTATTGATAAGA
>CP070628.1:839316-842339 GCA_020355985.1 Nitrospirota bacterium
GGGCAAGTATTCTCTTGGGTGTCTCCTGAAGCAAACGTTCCCTTGCAGCCTCCTCTAGGGGGTAGTCATCCTTAATTTTCTATCATACCACCAGTTGTAGAGCTTGCCTCTGTAGTTTTTGGCAGGGCAGGCATCTATCTTAAACCAAAATTTTAACCACATTCGTCTACCTGGAATGTACCAGAGATTGCGGGTTTCGGCCCGGCAGCCAAGCTTGTTGCTTGGCGTGTCCCGAAGTACGCAACTTTTGTTGTAGCGCAAGGGACCCAAAGCCATTGTCGTCCGGTGTGATCCTTTTGATTCGATAGAGACTTACTGAATCCAACAGCGGCACAACTCGTTTCGCTCAAACAAGTGCTCGCTGAAAATCTTTAGATTCAGTAAGTCTCTTGACCACGTCGCAGGCGACGAAAAAATAAGCGAACTAGTGAAGTTTAGGGTTTGGGGGTCCAGGTTCCATCGGGTTGCATGATGAGTTGGCCGGATGAGGTTTTCTCGATGGCCTTTTCCCCCGCTAGGGCTTCGACGTCCGATAGGGCCGTGCCGTTTTTTTCTGCGATTCCTTTATAGACCTCTCGTCGTTTTCTGTTGATGTCTTTCATTAAATTGACTGTATCGGAAGAAGAGGAAGGATCGGCGAGTCCCAAATACCCGTCAGGACGTTCTCCTAGCAAGCCTTGTTGTTTAGCTTCGTCAAGAGTGACACCAAAGGTCAAGAGAGGAAAGAGAATTAGCAGCATGCAGCCCAGAACAACCGCAAGGGATTTTGGATGTTGATTTGATGATGTTGTCATTGTTGTACCTCGTGTTCCTTAAAAGAGTCCGCTTTGATCAGTAAAGACATTTTCCAAATCTTTTTCGACTTTCACGCGAATCTCATGGTCGATTTTGACATTGAGGTTGATGGTAATCGGTTTCTCTGGAGGCGCGACTTCCACCCGAGGAGTGCAACTCAGGAGAATCACCGTGGCAAGAAACATCAGGATGGTTAGGAGGTTTGAAAATACCTGTTGCGTTCGAGGTGTTCGGATCATAGTTTCCCCTTGTGTGCAATTAATGGGCGTTGGCATTGATAGGGCACTCTTGTACGGATTCTGGAATTTTCTCTGCCGGCTTCAACTATTTGCCTAAGGACTTTTTCCTCCTGTCATCATTTTTTGAATGTTATCTTCCAGGCCTTGTACCAGGGACAGGCTCTTCATGAGGGCCGGGATATTTTCTTCAATGTTCAGATTGAAATGAATGGGAGCGCCTTGTCGAAAGTCTGGATTGCCCCCTTCTAATTTCGTGGCGAGTTTTAGAATACCATTTTTCTCATAATCGACATCAACATTTAATTTGGAATACTGATAATTTTGTAGACTTTTGACAATAAGGTCGAGGTTTGGTTGGCTCTTAGCCCACGAACTTGCGGTTTCTTCAGAGACCTCCAATTGGAGAATTCCTCCTGGCGGCCGAGCATGTATGGAGCCCTGATGAATTTCTATTTCTCTACCCGAGATGAACAGGGGAAGCATACCATCGAGTGTGCCGGTACCTTTCACGGTCTCCTGTTGCTCTAATTCTAAAACTTCTCTGAGATCCAGCCCTCTGACTTGGAGGGTCACCTCATAAGTGGTGGCAGATGGGTCAATTGCGGCCTCTGGTAGGGATATCTTTCCTCCCAGAAGATGGGTGCTCATGTTAAAGATGGAAAGAGTTGGTAGGGATGTTTGAGGAAAGGTTTCTGTCGAAAAGAGGAATGATGTCTTCGTCAACCCTACTGCTGATTGAATATTCCTGATGTGAACAGGGGTGGTGGGAATGCGAAGGGTTTCGTCTTCACCAAGAATTTCGACTCGAGTCGTGAGGCCCTCTATAATAGTGGGTGTTATAAACCCACCCATCTCTTTGAAATCCACGATTCCATGCAGTCGTTTAAGCTTCATTGGTGCATTGGTGTCGGTGGTAGCTTTACCAAAGGTCACTTCCGCAGAGGCCGAGGCGGTTCCGTGCGTCACCTCCATATCCGGGAAGGGCCAGGGCTGAATGATTTGGCTTAAAACGAGCGTTTGAGGAGCGAACTGAATTGGCGATAACGCCATGGTGCCAGAGCCTTCACCTGTGAGGAGGTTAAGTCTGACTTGCCCGCCAACGTGGAGCGGAGGTTCAAACATTTGGCCGTTATACTGAACCGTCGCAGACGTTGAGTTGATCGAATATCGAGCTTGCCATTTGGAGGGTGGAATATTGAAGGAGGCCATGGGTGGCTGCACCTGTGTGGCTGTGGTTTCTGCATCTATCGCCCAACTCTCAGATGTCCTGGTCATCAGGAGGTCTTTGGTAAGAATATTTCCCAATTTCCACTGTTGGCCCTGTAAGAAAAACGACGGGAGGGCGAGAGTCGAGGCTGCTGCCTGCAGTTCCCACGTTTGTGATTTGGTGTGAAAAGTCCAGGAGAGTCCTTTGGGAAACCGGCTTTTTATGGTGGGAATGTTCATGGTTGCATTCTTCATGTTTGCAAGGCGCAGCAGGGAGGGAGAATGAAGCGTAACCTCTATCTGATCTGCTGATAAAGCCAAGGAAGCATCTGTCTCCAGTGACAGGGTTTCTAGACTTAGAGACGGTGTTGACGTCGGTTTAAGATGTGTGGAGAGGCTTATCTCTCCTTTACCTTCAATACCACTAGATGGCTTCCAAGCAAGATTGTTGGAAGAAAGGACCAGATCCATTTGTTCCGATGCATTGTGCATGGCAATGTGAATTTGACCGGCAGCAATCCGGAGAGCCTCCATATTTGGTTTGATAGGGATGACGACATTAAGCCGTCGCTGGATTTTCCAAACGAACGATCGAGGACCTTTGTGCGAGATAAAAGGAATGAGTCTTGGAGGGATTAAGGAATTCAGGGAGAGATTCACGCTTCCTGTGGATGAGGGCTGCAAGTCAACTGTGACAACAGAACCTTCCAGAGAAAATGTTCCGTGGGTGAGAAGCTGAATATCTAGGGCAAAGGGAGGCCAGGTTGGTATGCGGGCATCTAC
>CP070628.1:842439-851232 GCA_020355985.1 Nitrospirota bacterium
CCCGATTTGATGGTTATTACGGATGTGTGCATCGATGAATATACTTCCCATGGGCACTGTGGCATTGTCCGTGACGGCCGGATTATTAATGACGAAACCTTGAATTGTCTTCAGACGATGGCGCTCAGCCATGCTGAAGCGGGTGTGGATATGGTGGCCCCGTCGGATATGATGGATGGACGGGTCAAAGCTATTCGTGAGGCACTAGACCAACAAGGTTATACCGAAATGCCAATCATGTCCTATTCGGCGAAATATGCCTCTGCCTTATATGCCCCATTTCGAGATGCGGCCTTTTCCAGCCCGTCCTTCGGTGATCGGCGCTCGTATCAAATGGATTCAGCCAATGCGCGAGAAGCGTTGCGGGAAGTCGAACTCGATCTTGAGGAAGGGGCCGATATCGTCATGGTCAAACCGGCGTTACCCTATTTGGATATTCTCAGGCAAGTACACGACATAGCCAAAGTCCCTGTCGCGGCGTATCAGGTAAGTGGCGAATACAGTATGATCAAAGCCGCGGCCCAGCAAGAATGGATTGATGAAACGTCCGTCATGATGGAAAGTCTCGTCTCGATTAAACGCGCAGGGGCGGACCTTATCCTGACGTATTTTGCCAAAGATGCAGCCAAACTCCTCAATGAAAATGGCCTATGAATATCACCAGAGGTTTGCCGCCAGTCCCTCTCGCCTCTTTTCCTGTTCTGACTATTGGCAACTTTGATGGCCAGCATTTAGGCCATCGCGCCTTAATAGAGACGGTCGTAGAAAATGCTCGACGTCTCAAAGGCGTTCCAATGGTACTGTCTTTCGATCCTCATCCCATCGAAGTCCTACGACCGGGCACCGTTCCAAAATTTTTATCCGATGCCCAAGAAAAATGTGATTTTTTTGAACGTCTAGGTATAGCGGAACTCATCATCCTCCCCTTTACTCAGGACTTGGCTGCACTGATGCCCGATCAATTTGTGCGGCAGGTATTACATGACGGGTTGGGGGTACGACAGGTATTGGTTGGAGAAAACTTTGTTTTTGGAAAAGGACGCAGTGGCACGATTCAAGATCTTCATCGGTTAGGAGAGCAGTCAAAATTTCTGGTTCAGCCGGTACCGGCTGTGATGTTGGGTGGAGAGGTTGTGAGTTCTACGCGTATCAGGAAGGGTTTGACAACCGGCAATGTTGTGGAAGGGAGAGAATGCTTGGGTCGGCCCTATCGGTTAACAAGCACAGTGATTGAGGGAGACAAACGTGGGCGTCAATTGGGATGGCCGACGGCCAAACTTCGGATTCCCGCGCACCGTGTACTTCCTGCGGATGGGATTTATGCCACTTTGACAGAAGTTGATGGTGATTGCCTTTCTTCTGTCGCCTATATTGGTAAGCGTCAGACATTTCAGGAAGGCGAACGACTCTTGGAAGTTCATATTTTTGATCGGATGTTGAAACTGTATGGCAAGGACATTTCCGTGTCCTTTATTGAACAGGTGAGAGAGGATAGGACTTTTCCCAATGTCGATGATCTTTTGAAACAAATGGATCATGATGGTGCTCAGGCTAGAGAAATCTTAGAGAAGTATAAAGACAGCCACTTAAATCTTTTGTTGGCTCATAAGGGAAATGGATAGATGGGAAATCAGTCAGACGTTCTAAAGATGGAGGAAAAAGTCCATCAGGCCATTAGGGCTCGTGATTTATTGCGTCCAGGAGACGGCGTTGTCGTTGCTGTTTCCGGTGGCCCTGACTCTGTGGCTTTGTTGTCGTGTTTGGTGGCGTTGTCTTCACGCTGGAATTGGGACCTGAGTATTGGACATGTGAATCATGGTCTCCGTGGTGCTGAAAGTGAAGGGGATGCGGATTTTGTCGGAAAATTAGGGAACCATTTTGGTATTCCCGTGAGTATCCGGGAGGTTCGCCTGAAAAAACAGGATGCCCAATTTGCAAAACAGTCGCTCCAAGCCTTTGCGCGAGAGGCTCGATATCATGCCCTCGAAACAATTCTTCAGGAGCGTAATTCCACCAAACTGGCAATGGGACATACAGCAGATGATCAAGCCGAAACGGTCTTGATGTGGATGCTTCGTGGGAGTGGAACTGGAGGGTTGAGTGGCATTCCTCCGAAACGAGGTGAACGAATTGTGCGACCCTTTCTTGAGATGTCACGAAATGACATCTTGGCATATTTGGAGCAGCGGCAACTGACCTATCGAATGGATTCTTCCAATAGTCAGCCATGCTATTTGCGAAATCGTCTTCGTCAGGATCTGATACCTCATCTGAAGGAGTATTCTCCCGGGCTTGTTAATGTCTTGTCGCGTCAAGCGGAGATCATTCGTGATGATCATGCTTATCTAGAAAACCTAGCAACAGAAGCCTTTCACCAAATCTGTGTGATTGTAGATGAAAGAAGTTTGCAGTTGGATAGAACTGCCTTGCTAGCCTTGCCAATTGCGATTCAACGCCGAGTTGTTCGATTTGGTCTTCAGCAGTTGAAGGGAGATACACATGACCTTCGATTTGATGTCGTCCAACGATTATTGGTTGGTTTGGAACATGGACAATCCGGCTGGACTATGAATATTAATAATGTCGATGTCATCTTGGAGTATGATCGACTGGTCTTTTCAAAAAGATGGACCAGTCTTCCAGATGACCTGAACCCTCCTCCGTTTAGAGAAGTTGGATTGGACATTCCTGGAACTGTTGTTTGGCCGTTGACAGGGCAACGGATGGTGGTTTCCATAAATCACTCTGCAAAGATGGCCAGCCAATCGCATAAATTGGAGATGAATCTTGATGCTGACACGTTTACTCCTGAATTACGACTAAGGAGTTGGAAGCCTGGAGACGTGTTTTGTCCCAAAGGCTTGGGAG
The DNA here is from genome assembly GCA_020355985.1 of Nitrospirota bacterium. The sequence continues at coordinate 845,308 of CP070628.1, forward strand.
GGCGGCAGAAAAAAATCCAAGACTTTTTCTCGGATATGAAACTTCCTCGTTCCCAGCGAGCGAAAGTGCCATTATTGGTGGCCCCGGAAGGCATTCTTTGGGTGGGGGGATTACGGGAAGATGAACGGTTTCAGGTGTCGACGGAGACGAGATCGGTTGTTACGGCAACGTTAACCTTCTGAAAAAGATATTCTATGGCAGAAAAATTTGGAAAACCGCTAATTACTCAAGACGCCATGCGGAGGCGTATTCGCGAGCTAGGTAAACAAATTTCAAAAGATTATCAAGGAAAGGATCTAGTTGTTGTCGGGGTCTTAAAAGGGGCTTATGTTTTTTTTGCAGACTTAGTTCGTTTCATTCAATTGCCCATTCAGATTGATTTTTTAATAGCCAAAGGGACGAAAGAAGTTGGCCGTCCTGCTAAAATGGTCAAAGTTTGGACGGAGTTAACCGAAAAGATTGCTAAACGCCATGTATTGCTCGTAGAAGATATTGTTGATTCTGGCATAACCGCGAAATTTTTGATTTCCGAGTTAAATAAACATAAGCCTGCCTCTATTGCGATCTGTACCTTGCTGAATAAACCGGCGCATCGTCAAACTGAGATTGAGGTCCGGTATGCAGGGTTTGAGGTGTCGCAAGGGTATATCGTGGGCTATGGGTTAGACTTTGAGCAAAAATATCGTAATCTTCCTTACCTGGCTAAAATGGACCCTGAGCCAGTTCAAAAAGAACTCTAGGACGTATACGGTTGGCAGTTCTCAAAAAGGCATGTTACAATCAATTTGCTGTCTTTAGTGCTTTTACACTAATGAGTAGTTGGTGTGGCTAAATTGTTAAGGGAGTTGCCCTGAGTATGAATTCTCGTGTGAAAAACCTTTTGTTTTGGGTATTTGTCTGCCTATTCATGATTCTGTTGTTTAATTTGTTTACCGTACCCAACCAACATCCAGAAGACCCTGTCATTTTCAGCGAATTTATGGCTCACTTAGAACGTGGGGATGTGGAAAAAGTCATTATTAAACACAATAACATCAGTGCCATTCTGAGGGATGGCACCCGGATCCAAACGTATTCAGTGGAATATCCTGATCTCGTTAAAGTCTTGCGGGAAAAGTCTGTACAAATTGAAGCTAAACCACCGGATGATGGACCTTGGTATGTCACGTTCCTCCTTTCCTGGGGTCCCTTTATCCTATTCTTAGGTTTATGGTTTTTTCTTATGCGCCAGATGCAAGTTGGAGGAAATCGAGCACTTTCCTTCGGTAAAAGTCGTGCACGGATGTTAACGGAGGAAAAGAAAAAAATCACATTTGCTGATGTGGCCGGTGTTGATGAGGCCAAACAAGAAGTTGTGGAAATCATCGAATTCCTCAAAGACCCACAAAAATTTCAAAAGCTTGGAGGCCGGATCCCTAAGGGTGTTTTGATCGTCGGACCACCTGGTACTGGAAAAACGTTGTTGGCCAAAGCTATTGCAGGTGAAGCGGGAGTTCCCTTCTTTAGCATCAGTGGTTCGGATTTTGTCGAAATGTTTGTAGGCGTGGGGGCATCCAGAGTTCGGGATTTATTTGAACAAGGAAAAAAACATGCCCCGTGTATTATTTTTATTGATGAAATTGATGCGGTCGGTCGGTTGCGAGGAGCAGGCCTTGGTGGTGGGCATGATGAGCGTGAACAAACGCTCAATCAGTTATTAGTTGAAATGGACGGGTTTGATACCACGGAAGGGGTGATTTTAATCGCTGCCACCAATCGACCTGATGTGCTAGATCCGGCGTTGTTGAGACCCGGTCGCTTTGACCGCCAGGTGGTGGTGAATCGGCCGGATGTCCGTGGACGTGCTGAAATCCTGAACGTGCATACTAAAAAAGTACCAATTTCTTCCGGTGTGGATATGGAACAAATTGCCAGGGGTACACCAGGGTTTTCTGGTGCCGATTTGGAAAATTTGGTCAACGAGGCGGCTTTGTGGGCAGCTCGCCTAGATAAAAAATCAGTAGATCAGATTGATTTTGAAAACGCTAAAGATAAGGTGTTGATGGGTGTTGAGCGTAAGAGCATGGTGCTTAGCGAGGAAGAGAAACGGACTACCGCTTTCCATGAAGCGGGTCATGCTCTCATGGCCAAATTGCTGCCAGGCACGGACCCTTTGCATAAGGTCACCATTATCCCTCGTGGACGAGCCCTAGGCATGACGATGCAACTCCCCATTGATGACAGGCATAGTTATTCGAAAGACTTTTTGTACAACACCCTCTCCATTCTTTTTGGTGGGCGAGTTGCAGAGGAATTGATTTTTCAAAATGTGACGACTGGGGCTGGGAACGATATTGAGCGGGCCACGGAATTAGCCAGGAAAATGGTCTGTGAATGGGGCATGAGTGAAAAGCTTGGTCCATTGACATTTGGGAAAAAAGATGAAGAAGTTTTTCTTGGTCGCGATTTCGGCTCTAAACGTGATTTTAGTGATCAAGTTGCCTTGGAAATTGATAAAGAAGTCAAACGTCTTGTCATTGAAGCCTACGAACGAACAACGCGAATGTTGACTGAACATATCCATACATTGCGGGCAATTGCCGAAGCCTTATTGGAAAAAGAAGTATTAGATGCTATGGAAATCGATCACATTGTTCAGGAGTCTTCGTCGCTAGAACAGATTGCTGCAATCTGACCAGTTGCCCTTCTGGTCAAATATCCCCCCCCCAAAGACAACATTTCTATATGGTCCAATTTTTCTGGAGGTCTTCTGTCGTGAGATGAATCCCTCCGAAGAAATTTCCTGAATCTTGATTTCTTCAGAATAGTTCTGTATTCGCTAGTCGGTCAAAAGTACAATACTTCCATGTCAATAGTCGCCTTTCCGGAGATCAGGTGTCGAGAGAAAATTCTTCCTTTGGGTTCCCGGGTTCTCATCATGGGAATTCTGAATGTGACCCCCGATTCTTTCTCTGATGGTGGACGGTTCGTTGATCCAATTGCTGCTGTAGACCAGGCGCAAAAGATGATAGGTGAAGGTGCCGACATCATCGACATTGGTGGAGAATCTACGAGACCCGGAACGTCCTATGTTAATGAAAAAGAGGAAATTGCACGAATTCGTCCCATTGTAGAAGCATTGGGTAAACGTACGAACATTCCCTTATCCATTGATACGCGCAAAGCCGCTGTGGCTCAGGTCGCTCTGGATTTAGGCGTGGCAATTGTTAATGATGTTAGTGCTTTGCAAGATGATTCTCGTATGGTACAGGTTATCCAAGAATCCGGAGCGGGTGTGGTCCTCATGCATCGGCAGGGGCACAGTGCTACCATGCAAGATGCTCCACATTATGAGGACGTCGTGAGAGAAGTGAAAAGTTTCTTAGCCGAAAGAGTTGCGTTGGCTCAGTCGAAGGGAATCCCTCCCGATCATATCATTATTGATCCCGGCATTGGATTTGGTAAAACGTGTAACCAAAATCTCAAGATTCTTGCCCAACTTGGTGAAATTGGTAAATTAAATCAACCGCTTATGGTTGGGCTTTCACGAAAGGGATTTATTGGGGAATTGACAGGAAAGCCAGTGGCTGAAAGAGAAATGGGAAATGCAGCGGCCATGGCGATGGCCGTTTGGCAGGGAGCCCATATTTTGAGGGTTCATGATGTGGCAGCCATGAAAGATTCGATCCGAGTGGCTCAAGCTTTGCGAAATTCGTGCGACAAGTAATAGAAGAAATCATATTGTGATCATTTTAGAAAGAACGTAATGGGACGACTCTTTGGCACAGATGGAATTCGGGGTGTGGCGAATCTGGAACCCATGACCAGTGAAATGGCGATGAAGATAGGCCGAGCCGCTGCTCATGTCTTTCGCAAACGGGAAGGTCGCCATCAAATCGTTATCGGAAAAGATACGCGTATTTCTGGCTACATGCTGGAGTCGGCCTTAACGGCTGGGCTGTGTTCGATGGGGGTAGATGTGCTGCTCGTGGGACCGTTGCCTACGCCGGCCATCGCGTTTCTAACCAGAAGTCTTCGAGCCGATGCAGGAATCATGATTTCAGCTTCCCATAACCCCTATCAAGATAATGGCATCAAGTTTTTTTCAAATGATGGAATGAAATTGCCGGATGAATTGGAACAACGGATTGAACAACTCATTTTATCAAAGGAAATTGAGCATATTCGTCCTACGGCCGGTGAAATTGGCAAGGCCTTTCGTATCGATGATGCGGACGGGCGGTATATTGAATTCGTCAAGCGGTCACTGCCTCGTGAGATGGATTTTCAAAATCTGAGGGTCGTGTTGGATTGTGCTAACGGGGCCGGGTACCACGTGTTTCCGAAAGTCATTCGTGAATTGGGCGCGAAGGTTTGGGTCACCGGGAATGAACCGGATGGGCTGAACATTAACGAAGGATGCGGTGCGGTGAATCCGGAGCGGCTCCAGCAAATGGTGCGCGACCGAAAGGCTGATATCGGCATTGCGTTGGATGGTGATGCTGATCGTGCCATATTTGTGTGTGAACATGGGGGGGTGGTGAATGGAGACCATGCCTTGGCGGCCTTTGCTCTGGACCTTAAGCGGCGAGGACGATTAAAGAAAGATACGGTTGTAGGAACAGTTATGAGTAATTTTGGTTTTGACTTGTCCATGCGGGAAGCCGGCATTACGTTGATTCGCACAGCCGTGGGGGATCGGTACATCTTAGAACGCATGGTCGCAGATCAATACAACTTAGGTGGAGAGCAATCCGGCCATATGATTTTTATGGATTTTCATACCAGTGGTGATGGGCTGATCTCAGGGTTACAAATGCTCAAACTCATGAAACGGGAGCAGAAACCTCTTTCGGAAATTACCCAATGTATGCATTCCACACCTCAAGTCTTACTCGGGGTCAAAGTTTCACATAAACCCGACCTTGATTCTCTGCCAGTCCTCCAGCAAGCAATTCAAGACAAAGAACAACAGCTCAATAGCACGGGGCGAATTCTTCTACGGTACTCTGGAACTGAACCTTTGCTGCGTGTCATGGTGGAAGGACAAGATAATAAGATCATACAAGAGATTGCCGAAGATTTAGTCAGTGTGGTGAAATCGTGTATTCCTTAACCATGTGCGTAAATCCCTGTGATCCTGCATGGAGTTGTTGCCTATCTGGCTGGGCTTTGGCTTGGCCCGTTTCTCTCCCTGTTTCCCCTCTCACTTCTTGGGGCTCTCCTTAGTTTTGGTTTTTTTCTAACGTGGTTTGAACAACGCGGGTCGCTTTCCCGATGGGGAGGACTCTTCCTGTTTGCCCTAGTGGTGGCAGGTATGGGCCAAGCCCATTGGGCTGCCATGAGTAAAATTGAGAGCCCTCTGCTGGCTCTGTCTGCCGAATATCCTGTCACACTTCATGGAGTCATTGTCGCACCGGTTCGCTACACGCCAGATGGTGTGGTTCTGCTCGTGGAGGTGCAGCACAGCATGTCCCCTGGAAACCCACAACCCATTCATGGACGGATTCGCCTCACGTGGCGAGAGCCCAATGAAATTGTAGTTTATGGAAATCATGTGAGTTTTACCGCACGCGTGCGAGAGCCCTTTGGGACGCTCAATCCGGGAGGATTTCATTATGGAAACTACCTCAAGCGAAAAGGTATTCAGGCTGTGGCGACGGTGTATGGGCCAAATGGAGTGACGCGGCAGAACCAGGAGCAGGCGACTCTATGGGGAAGTGTGATGGGACGCGTCGACCAGTGGCGACAGGCCATTCATCACGCGGCGACAACGAGTTTATCATCTCCTGCCTTAGGGTTATTTTTAGGGATGATCATCGGAGAACAAAGTTATATTGAACAGGGCATCCGTGATGCCTTTATGGTAAGTGTCACGGTGCATATTCTCTCTATTTCAGGATCGCATCTTGGGCTCCTTGCCCTTGTGGTTTTCGCTGGATCCGG
>CP070628.1:851332-859097 GCA_020355985.1 Nitrospirota bacterium
ACTATGATTCCATTTGGTAACAATAAATTTATATGAGACTACCTAGTTGGTGTCATGAAAAGATTTAGGTGTTTTGCGACTTGTATTTATTGGTTTATTTGTTCATTAGCTCAAAAGGAATAAAACTTGATACCTTTTGGTAGCAATTTAGGCTAGAGGTAACATCTGATAGGATTGATTTGCAGCTAGATTAACGAACTGTTGAGACACCGACCCGCTGGCAAAAGTGGCTTATAGGGCAGGAACTACACCGAGGAGAGATTGGCGTGCATTGATTTTGCCCAAAAGGTACTAACAGGCTATTGAGTGTGATCCAATGTTTTTGGGGAAGGTTTTTCCGTAGAACACATTCAGTTTCATCTGGTTTTTTGGTACGGACATATCCTATGCGGTTACAAATCCGATGAACATGTATGTCCACACAAATTCCAGGTTTTTTATAGCCTACTGTCCTCACCAAATTTGCCGTTTTTCGGCCAACCCCAGGTAGCTTCAGTAAGGCTTCAATGTCATCTGGAACTGTGCCTTTAAATTCCTCACAAATCTGTTTGGACATCGTACGGATTTGCTTGGCTTTTGTTTGATAAAACCCTACAGGGAATATGGCTTTCTCTATTTTTTTGAGGGGTATATTAACCATTGATTGTGGACCATCTGACAGGGAGAATAGTCGTTCACTGGCTTGGGCAGCTGTTTGGTCCCGGGTTCGCAAACTTAAAACGCAAGCAATGAGGATTCTAAAGGGGTCTGCCTCGGTCTCGCCTGAAAGCCTCTCCATGAACGGAACGGGCCACTGCTGAATAGATTTCTTCACCAAACGAAGGACGATTTTAATATCGCCATCGTTCATACTCTATAGAGGATCGTTAAGGAGAGAAATGAAGAGAAACGGAAGGGGGAAAATTGAAGGTTCGCGATTAGAACGTTCGATGTTTTGACAACCACTTCTGCCGACGTCGTGCTGCTTCTCGCTCTTTAGCCTTTTTCTTCACACTGGGTTTTTCGTAGAAGCGTCGCCGCTTTAATTCTCGGAACAATCCATCCGCAGCCAACTTCTTTTTGGCGACTTTTAAAGCTTTTTCCACATTATTATTGATGACTCTAACTTCCACATTTGCCTCAATCTTTTAGTATAAATAAGTATTTAATGGTTAAATTTTTTACTTCTAAGGTCCATACTCTATCATGTGTTTCTAACCTATGCAAGAAAGAAATAAGATGAAAAAATTTAAAAAATCCTTAAGTTTCAAATACTTATAAACACCTTACGACATACCACGTACAATAAAGTTTCATCTACAAATCTTTAAGAGCAGCAATCATGTCTAAGACCGCTTTCTTTCCATCGCCAAAAAGCATTAAAGAATTATCTAATGAAAACAAAGGGTTAGGTATTCCAGCAAACCCAGGGCTCAAACTTCGCTTGATAACAACTACGGTTCTGGCTTTATCAACGTCAATGATTGGCATCCCTGCTATGGCACTATTTGGATCGGTCCTAGCCACCGGATTCACGACATCATTGGCACCTATGACCAACGCAACATCCACTTGATCAATATCCTCATTCGTTTCATCCATGTCTCGCAAGGCTTCATATGGGACATCAGCTTCAGCAAGCAAGACATTCATATGGCCTGGCATTCTCCCTGCCACGGGATGAACTCCATATTCAACTGTCGTCCCCCGACTTTCCAATAGGGCAGCCAAACTGGCAACCGGGTGTTGTGCTTGGGAAACCGCCATCCCATATCCAGGAATAATCGAGACGCGCCGTGCCGTTTCAAGCAACATCGCCACTTCTTCTGGGGATGTGGATTTGACCTTCCCTGCATACACCTCATCAGCTGACGGCCCACCACCTACCGGAGCCAAGACTCCAAATAATACATTCGTCAATGATCGGTTCATGGCTTTACACATGATTTGAGTCAAAATAAGCCCCGATGCCCCTACCAACGAACCTGTTATGATTAAGACATTATTTGACAAGACAAACCCGGTCGCAGCTGCAGCTAAACCGGAATAAGAATTCAGAAGCGCAACCACTACAGGCATATCAGCCCCACCAACCGGAATAACCAAGAGAACTCCAAGCACCGAAGCGACAGCAACGACAAGCCAATAGGCCATCACGTTAGTTGGATCAATCACCACCCAACAACTCAATGCCAATACAACGACGGCTAAGACGGCATTGATTATTTGTTGCCCGCTAAACAAAATGGCATTATCACCGATCAACCCTTTTAGCTTTCCAAAAGCCACCAAACTTCCCCAAAACGTGACTGCTCCAATAAGCCCTGAAGCCGCAATCGCAATGGTTAATTGCATCATTGGAACGTCAACATCTAACGTATTTTCCAGCAAGGCCGCGCCAGCAACCAAAACAGAGGCAATCCCACCAAATCCATTAAAGACTGCCACTAATTCAGGCATGGACGTCATTTCGATTTTGATCGCGAGGGCCGCCCCAATGGCACCGCCAACGACCAACCCCAAAATGATCCATTCATAGCTAATTATTCGTTGATTGGTCAGTGTCAGCACGATGGCCAACAACATACCCACAGCACCCAACAAATTTCCTCGCACGGCCGTACGTGGGTGAGTTAGCCCCTTGAGACCAAGGATAAACAGCACGGAGGCAACTAAATATCCGATATTGATGAGTGCAGACATTCCGTTCAATATTCCTTAGGATTTCTTTTTAAACATAGCCAGCATTCGATTGGTCACCATAAAGCCACCAACGACATTAATTGTGGCAAAGATCACAGCCAACACACCTAAAGTCGTCGTCACCATCGTATGTTGAGCTCCAGATGACAATACGGCACCCACTACGGTAATACCGGAAATAGCATTGGACCCTGACATTAACGGCGTATGAAGCGTTGGTGGAATTTTGGTAATAATTTCAAATCCCACAAAGATGGCGAGGACAAAAATCGTCAAGCCCATGATGAACATTTCCATAGCAGTCTTGTGTCCTTATGCTGATAACGCTGGAAGCCCTAGCATTTCTCGAATCCGAGGCTCAACAACTTCTCCGTTTTGCGTCATCATGGTTTCTTTAGTGATTTCATCGTTCATATCCAATGTCACCTCACCTTTCTTCACCAGGTGCAACAGAAAGGTGGCCACATTTTTGGCATACATTTGACTGGCATGATAGGGAACCGTGGACGACAAATTTTCTGGGCCATGAATCGTGACACCATGAGCTACAATGGTTTCACCAGACTTGGTGAGTTCACAGTTACCACCTCGCTCAGCAGCCAAGTCTACTATGACCGACCCATGCACCATGCCAGCCACCATTTCTGCCGTAATGAGGATTGGCGCCTTTTTCCCTGGCACGGCTGCGGTTGCAATCACCACATCACTGGTTGCAATAACTTTTCCCAGTAACTCTCGCTGTTTTTTATAGAATGTTTCATCTTGGGCTTTGGCATACCCACCTTTATCTTCGGCATCCCCTGTTTCTAGTGGCAGCTCAACAAACTTGGCGCCCAAACTCAAAATCTGTTCTTTCACAGCAGGGCGAATGTCGTAGGCTTCAACAGACGCACCTAATCGACGGGCGACGGAAATGGCCTGTAAGCCTGCAACCCCGGCCCCAATGATCAACACCTTTGCGGGAGTGACTGTCCCAGCAGCCGTCATCAGCATAGGAAACATTTTGGGTAAGGTATTGGCTGCGAGCAGAACCGCCTTATACCCTGCAACAGTGCCCATGGAAGACAAGATATCCATACTCTGGGCACGTGTGATTCGAGGCATGAGTTCCAAGGCAAAAGCGGTCACTTTTTGAGCTGCTAACTCTTTGACAGATTGTGGGTTACCCAGGGCTTCCGCCATTCCAACGAGCATTTGACCTTTTCGAAAACTTGGCAAATCCGCCTTTCCCTCGTTGGGGTTGGCCCCCAACAAGCGGACTTGGAGGATGAAATCTGCTATCTCAAAGACTTGACCACGGGAGTCAGCGATTGTCCCACCTTTTTCGATATATGCCTTATCGGGATATCCCGCTTGTTCCCCTGCCTTCGATTCAATGATGACCTCCATTCCCCCTTTTATGAGAGAAGGCAACACTGAAGGGACTAAGGCCACGCGCTGTTCACCAGGGTAGGTTTCTTTGACAACACCAATCTTCATAGGGTCATTCTCGAAAAATTTACAGGAAAGTGGTTTTCAGCAATTCTTCGTCTTTAGGCAAAGTTCTGATTGATATCATAGGCTTCAAAAAACAATCAATATGTCTTTATATCTATTTAGAAGGGGGCGAAAGGCCCAGGCGAAAGCAAAATACAATCAAGCCCCAAGCCTAGGGTACTTGAGAATACAGGGCCTTAGCTATTTCTTTTGCTGTGAATAACATGGCACGGCTTTGCGTATAACACCCATGACCAAATAAATGCTGGCGAGGATTTTCTTCATTGGTTTGAATGCCATATTCCACCAACAAACAGTGTCCATCATTAGCACAGCGGGTCGCCCGCCTCGAACATTCCAGCCATCGCTCAAACCCATCATAGGGTTCGAAAATTTCACGAAAATCAACATTGGCTTGCTCCATTTCAGGGGAATCTGGAATAGCATCCGTTCCCGCTACCGCTAATTGCTGCACATAATCACCCCCGGTCTGGTAAGGCATTTCCCAAGCCGTCTGAGGTAATTCCATCTTGGACAGCCACCGCTTCCCATCAGGTCGAATCAGTCGATGATTAACCACATGAAGCAACCGACCAAACCCGTCAATGTCCCATCCATAACGAACGGGCGTGCCTAACGTAACGATATCGACGGAAGCACCTCCCAAAAACCGCTGTTCAACCAATATCTTGTAAAGGCCCTCTAATTCCTCAACGGATCGATCTTCCGAAGGACAGGTTTCCCAATATTTCGCTAAAATTTCGAAAATTCTAGGACGAGCTTCAGATTCACCTGACGTAATAAAGTTGGACAGGAGAGCCAATACCTGTCCTACATGGCCATGAGCGACCAGCAAAATCCGGTCTTCTTTTGATAGTGATCGATTAGAACTCCACCCCTGAAGAAATTGGATTAGGGTAATCGCGGCTTCCACCCGCCCGACATGATGATGAATTGAAGACCAGACATACCGCCCACAGGGGATGGGCTGATTCTGCTCCTGACCGATCCCCTGCTCAAACTTCCTTACGTAGGCGGAAGTAAAATTCCCAACCTCTTGAGCAAGTATATCCAATGCCTCTTGAGTAGATTGGTCATTGATCAACGGTGGATGAATCGAATCCTCACTCCTGAAAATCCCATTGGTCGAGGGCCTAAGAAGAGCCAACAAGGATTCCAAGCCAGAAATACCCCTTGAATAACCCCGCTTTAAGCCTCCAACCTCATCCAAACGTGCCGCACCAAATAGATCGCTAAACGGGTGCCCACTCAAAAACAGGATTCCCTTGACCTTGGCTCTAGATAACTGAGCCCCCACTTGGGCCATGGCTTGATTCCATGCTGGGGAGTCGAGGGGAGCACCAGGCTCGAACGTTGGATAGGAAACCCGTTCTCCAGGATTTGAACGAGAATACTTGGCATGTTGAAAGTTGTTACTCTGAGGCATACGACACGTTCCAGCTGTGCGAAAGGCTACTTTCTTAGTCCATACTGGCTTCCAAGAGCAAGGGGCAAATCAATTTTTACTTACTTTTCTCATCGCCTAACCACCGACACCCTCCATTTGGTTGACCGCCTGAAAATCTGCATGATAAGTTCAATTTCCTTGATTGCGTTCAAACAAAACGCCTGCTGTTAGAGGAGAGATTTTTTGAATTAGCGGATTGTTGATTAATTATTCATTTCTATTCATAACGATTTTTGAAGTGGAGCGTTGGCGAAATCATGCATACTTTTTGGCTAAGGTATCGGCGACAGGTGGGGGAAAAAATACGCGCAGGGTTATTGGTCGGTATGAGCCTCATGTGGCTAAACTTTTGGGGAATCATTCCACCTCCCAATGCAGCAGCTGCCCAAGCTGAACATATCGTCCTGGTTGTTTTAGAAGGAATCAAGCCTTCCACTATTCAAAGCGGAGCAACACCTCATCTGGCAAAATTAGCCCAAGAAGGTGCCGTGTCTTGGTCCGCTCAATCCATCAGCCCTCCCCTTACCGTATCAGCCATGGCGTCCTTACTAACCGGACTGCCCGTGGAAAAACATCGCGTTACCCCAGATTGGGAACAGTATGATTTTGCACGATCCTTCATGCGTTCCCCCACTGTCTTTGATTATATGGACCTTGCGGGCGGGGCAGACACCGGCGTGTTCCTCATGGACGAACGCCTCTATCAATTGATCCGACCTGAAATCTATGTCGATAAACAGGTCTGTGGCTATACCAAACCACAATGCACTCCTGAAACCGTATCCATCTATATTCGGGATTTCCTCAAAACTGTGACCAGCGGCAAAGGGTCCGGGTTCTGGCTCTTCGGTGTCCCTGACCTCCTGGTGACCCATTTCCCCACGGCGGCACGGATTGGACAAAAATATGGATGGGATTCACCAAAATATTCAGCCGCGGTGACTGCTATTGATAACGCCATTGACCAAATCAAGAAAAATTATCAAGACATTGGTGTATTAGACCGCACCATGTTTATTATCACGGGATTAAACAGCGGCCCCCTTACTCCCCTCGCAAAAAAAGTGAAAAAGGGAGAAACGGTTGAATTGGACCCGACGATTCCTTGGATCGCCTCTGGGACCAATATTAAGCCGAATCATACCATCTCTCAGCCTGTCTCCCTGCTGGATACCGCAGCCACAATCATGTATGCCCTAGGATTGGAGACCCACACGGAATGGCAAAGTCAGGCCATGAAAGATATTTTCCAAACAATTCCAGAACGACGGACAACTGAAAATGAACTTGAAAAAATTTACCGATAATAAACCGATGTTTCGAACCAACTCTCAAATCAGAGCATGGATAGGCGGTTTGGTTCTTCTACTGACTTACTTCTCACCCATAGTCGGCTCGCAGGCAGACGCGGCTGAGCCTACGAACCCTCTGTTACGTGAATTTTCCATCACCATTGACCCCAGTGCACTCAACCCACCAACCTGGTGGCATGTGCCAGGTATCACACCCTTAATTTGGTCAAAAGATCCCATTAACATGGATGCTTACAAAACCACACAGGTTAAAGAATTGAAACTCAAGCCCGGAGAATATCGGTTTGGGACATTCACGTTTGATTTTTTATTCAAAGTAACCTTAGCGGGAACCTTGGAGTTTGCTAAAACACTTGACCAATGTGTCAAGGGTAGGAGCTCTCAAGTATTGACCATCCATTGCAGCCATACTCAACCCTATCCCCAAGACCCAGACTACTCAATGTAAACCACACAAATCACAAAGGCCTAACATGTCGAATTCTATACAAGACTGGGTTGAAGCTCTCGAGGATGTGGATGACGCGACCCGCGAGGAAGCCGCAAAAGCTCTTGGTGAAAAGGGTGATCCCAAAACCTTAGAGCCCCTTTTGGCCGCCCTAGAGGATGATTTTTGGTCCGTGCGAAGTCATGTGGGTTGGGCACTCGCCAAAATTGGTGGAGACCAAAGCATCGAAGGTCTTATTACCCTTTTTAATGACAATATGATGGAAGTCCAAGCCGAAGCGGTTCGAGCCATGGCCTCGATGGGCAAGGGAGTCGTGCCTAAATTACTCACCAGCCTCAAAGATAAACGGTGGCGCGTCCGCGAGCAGGCCGCAAAAAC
>CP070628.1:859197-863821 GCA_020355985.1 Nitrospirota bacterium
AAGCCACATTGGGAAATTTGGAAAATGCAAATTCTTTTGGTGCTGGAACTTTCCCGGTAAAGGTGACTTTTCCTTTAATGGTTCCACCCGCCTGAGCAACGAGCGGTGCCGCAATCAGCAGGGCACCTACCATCAAAGACATAGTTAGAGACTGACGTTTCTTCATGATTCTTCCTCCTAAGTTAAGAAAAATTCGGTTCGTTGACGAGAGAAAATGAACAAATAGGATTTGAGTAAAATCAGGTTGTCTCTGTTAATCCGGCCAAATTCAGACAGACAGCCTTGGTATGATTGAGTTACCGCACCCACTTCCGTATATATCAGGAATAAAAAAAACCTGTCAAGAAAACATGCCCCTTTTAGGCCATTCGGACCATACCTTAGGCCTTTTAGTTCTAATGTGAAACCAATAATTGTTGAAGAACCTGATTCCTGCGGGCCAGATCAATCGTACTAGACAATCATGACACTTGACATATCACTTCAAAGAAAAGGTTTTCTCAGTACTTGTAGTAACTCAGCCAAACGTTCTTTCATCCCTTCTGCCTGATACACCGGAGCCAAACAGATCTGATCGGTGCAGATAAAGGCTGCGGGCTTCTCATTATACGGAAATGTGATCTCTCCCCATTTCATAGCTCCATGTTGTGGATCGAATATTTTGACCATCTTGCGTGGGCAGTACAGTCGACTCGCTTCGTTCCACTGAGCCTTGGTTCCAACGTCATCTGGAATCCCAACAACGGCAATATGCACTGGTGGGCGAAACCATTCATCAACAGCCAAACCGATTAAGGCAATAGGAAGCGGTTGCGGGGTATACACGACAGACTGCAAAGTCTGTTGGGCGATTGTTCGGTACCCCTCATTGTTTGTGAGGTGAAAAAGATCCAGATACAACCTGGCAGCCTGAATATTCTCCCGCGCCGGCTTGGTGGGAATGTTTAATAGGCCCAAACGGGCCGAGGAAGGTGGGAGATCAAAAAACCCACCACCTTTTCGATCATACAACAACTCTTGACTTGTGTGAGCAATGTCTTCGGCATCCTGTAAAAGTTTCTCCTCCTTGGTAGTACGAAACGCCTCCATCAAAGCCCGACCCAATCGTATATGGTCCGATAACATTCCTCGGAGCACAAACGAATCGTTGATCGTTCCATGAGCCACCCCCATCTTTTTATCATACCGCTCGTCAACCATCCGCTTAAGGACATTAAGCGCCTTTTCCTGCAACTCAGATTTTCCAATCACTTGTGAGGCGTGAAGATAGGCCCAAGCCATGTCGGCATTGCTACCCGTATATATTCTCTCATCCACCCGGGGCATTCCCTTAGCCTTACGATGAATCCTGTCCCAAGAAAAATATTCGGTTCCCGAGACCAGAGTCTTGCCGTCCTGGCTTCGTACATCGGCATCCTGACTTTCAAAGAACTGCCCGGTTCGGTGATCCGTTAAAAATGTTTCCACAAAATCGACGATGCGTATGGCAATGTGCTTGTACTCTGAATTCCCCGTGAATTGGAACGCCTTGACATAATTGTGAAGATTCTGGGCTTGAACGGTCAGCATCTTTTCAAAATGTGGCTGACTCCAATCGGCTTGTTCCGCATAGCGGTAAAATCCACCCCACACGGGATCAAGCAAAGCGACTTGTTTTTCTAATGTGGTGAGACCCATATTGATCAATTCAACATCATTTTCAAAGAAACCATACGCCAGCGCCATCTGAATAGCTTCTGGTTCAAAAAATTTCGGATGATCTCGAAACCCTCCATTCACTGAATCAAATTCATTTTTCATCATATCTACGCTATGCCTTGCCATAGATAGACGAAGTGCCTCACTTGGAGATTGATTCGTTTGCACTCGATCCTTCACTCGACCCCACAACTGATCCGCTTGCTGACGTAAGTCCTCTTTTTCGGATTCATATAATACCTTTGCTTCTTGGAGAAGCTCAGTCATAACCTCTGGTTCCAAAGAATTGGCTTGAAAGAGAATTTCTCCTGTTGGCAATAGAAGACTGGTCGTTGGCCACCCACCTGTTCGATAGCGGGATTCGAGATCCGGTCGTTGATCGGTATCGACTCGAACAGCAATAAAGTTGGCCTGAAGCAATGCCCGGACCCGAGGGTCGGCATAGGTTGTTTGATCCATGACATGACAGGCATGACACCAAACAGCCGTCAGGTCAAGAAGGATCAGCTTATCTTCAGCCTGCGCAAGCTTGAAAGCCTCTTGTCCCCATTCATACCATTGAATGTCAGAGGAATGATCTGGACCGGGCTGGTGGGATAAGGCGACTCGTTCTCCAGTAACGAAAAAGAAAACGGCACAACAGAAAATAGTAATAATTTTCATCACGATGTGGGTAACTTCCAAAAGAAATGGTGGGTGGGAAATGGGTTATTGAGAAACCAGGCCATTTGAGAAGCCCTTGTTGACAGAGGTAACCCCTCCAAGAATCCAAGTCGATTACGTTCCGATTTTGGCATCCAGAACTTTAACAATGGCTGCAGCGGCAGTCACACGCACAGCCGCATCGCTATCACGAAGTGTCCGTTTCAATACTGACAACAAGTCTCGCTCTTGCATTCGCCCTAACGAGCGGGCCGCGACAATTCGTGGCCGCGGTAGAGGGTCATTCAGAATAATCGTCAAGGTCCCGATCACTTTCGGACCTGTTCCATTTCCCAGAGCTTTAGCGGCTCCTGATCGAATAGCAGGATTGGAATCCTGGAAAAGCTGGTGCACTGCACCTTCAACAACCGAAAAAGGAGCACCAACCCGCAACAAGGAAGCCACCGATGCCGCTTTGACCCCGGGATTCACATCGATCAAGCCTCCCCTCAGCGACTCCAATACTTCGTGAGGTTCAAAGTATCCTAAGCTTAATGCCGCCACGCTACGCACGGCCGGAATTGGATCGAACAATGCGGCCTTGATCATCGTGAGGGTTTCTGGAAAGGCCAATTTTCCCAATGACGCAAAAGCCGCTGCACGGATAGAAGGCTGTGCATCTTTTGCCGTTTTTTCTAAAATCGGAATCGCACGCTTATCCCCCAATTCACCAAATGCACGAATGGCTGCTCCTCGCTCATAACCTTCCTGGCTGCGAGCACCTTCTTCTATTCTTTTCCAGTATTTCTTGTGGCCCAACTCATATAACGCCCGAGCGGCCGCAATTTGCACCAGCGCTTGCTCATCCTGTAAAGACTTCGCCACCAAGGGAGTCAAACCAGCATCGCCGGTTCTTCCCAAACCAATCAGTACCGCGGCTCGAACCAGTCCTGCCTCATCCTTCAAGGCATTCCGAAATCGTGTGGATTGCTGACCAGCCTTCCTCTTAGCAAGAGCTTCTGCAACCAACGCGCGAAGCATCCCCGACCCATCGGTAAGTCCATCCTCCAAATAGGGGACAACTTCATCCGAATTAATTTCTTTGAGCGCCGTATAGGCCGCTCCACGAATTTGTTCACGCATATCCGTACGTCGAGGTAAAATGCTGGCAATTGCCATCTGCCGCAAGAGCCCTTCATCTTCACGTTTTGATGATTTGACCATTGCCTCATAGGCATCCAATGCATCTGAGATCTCCCCTAAACGAGCTAAAGCCAAGAGATGCAAACGAGCCGCGTGCCCTGACACCGGAGCTTTCTGAATGATCGGCTTGAGCATATCCACGACTTCTTGAAACTTTTCCTTTTCATACGCTTTCTGCGCTTGTATCATCACGGCTTCCGTTGGGTCATCAGCCCAGACGATCCCCACCGAAAAAGTCCATAGGCACAGAATCCCCATCAACAGACATCTAAATTTTTTTGTCATCACGTTCAATGTTCTCCACTCCATCAGTTATCCTCTGGGGATGAACGCTTCCTGAGCCTCAATCATTCTGTATCCCAACGGAGGATTAAAATAATATTCTGGCTGTGGCGAGAGCACCACATGGCTATATTCCACAAACCAATCTCGATCTTGACTTAAAAGTTTCAACAGGACGTTTCGATCAGGATCGACCCATTGGAAAAATCGTTCAGTTTTTCCGAATCGATCCTCTACCACTAATTCATAGAGCACGGCTGAACGGTCCCCTACCATAGATTGGCCAATCAACGTTCTATCGATTTCCCCTTCCATGGTCACGGAAAATGGTAACAAATAATCAGATGTTAACGGAACGCTCACAACCATTCGACGTTTGGATAGGATATACCAAACCTTTTGTTCGTCTAATCGAACAATCATGACACCGGCATATCCCAATTCTGTTTTGACTCCCCCCAGATGTTCGATACGATAACGATCATTTTTGACAAACAAGAGGGCTTTAGATGTCCGCCCCTTGGTTTTCCATACCAGACTGGCCGAAAAATCCACAACACTCGTATCCGGCAACTCAGCCTGTTGGGCTCCTACAATTGTTGGTGAAAAGAAGAAGAAGACGGTGAATGCAAGGCAGGAAAGGAAGACAGCCCGAAGCCAGTTCGAGGAATTAGGAAAAGGTAGGAAGAAGGCAAACAGCCATCTCATGGACTTTGAAGTTCAACCAGGGGCTGGATTCGGATAGGACGTCCTAATACCTCTGAAGTAAATCGAGGTGGCCTTTGACGAGTATGGGCTG
>CP070628.1:863921-868342 GCA_020355985.1 Nitrospirota bacterium
GCACCTTTTCGGCGAGGAACATTTCCTTTAATTTGGGGCTGGCGAAACGGTTCGACTTACTTATGACAGGGGGCAGTGATTTTCACGGGACATCGAAACCTGACATTGCCTTGGGGAAAGGACGAGGCTCACTCCATGTCCCACCAAAAGTTGTGGAACGATTACGGCAAGCGGCTGGACAATGAGCGATCAAGCCTTGGAATCCGCAAATTGAACCCATCACATCCCCGGAGCATTAATTATCAGGAGCCTCGACAATATGATTTTCAAACCGCGTACAGCCCTCAGCAAGTAGCCGATTTGTCAGCATCTCCCCAGGCCATTCGATAGGCAAGTCAGCCGTAAAGACCCACACGTCCGGCGACGTCCAAATCGGACCATGGTCTTCAGGAAGTTCCGGATCAAATAAATCCGTCCAGACAGGCATATAGACGCCATTGCCGCACTGCGTATGCAAATGCACCACTGTCCGGCTCCGGACAGGACCTTCAAGATCATGCCAAACGGCAGCGGTTTCATCAGCTAACCGATGAAGACGGACGGCATTTTGGGCGTCAAACAAGGCATAGGCCGCATAATTTGGGGCTTCCAACATCTGTGGAGCCTTCGCCACCTCCGGACATTGCGCCACCAAACCCTCCATAATCGCCTGGCAGTCAGTTTCTGAGAGCGTTTCAGGCATCGTTGTATCGGTGACCCCAAGAATTTCAAAAAACAAAAAGGCTGTAGCCTCCACGGGAGCATGCAACCTGGCGGCAATCATTTGCCGACGCTGCCCTTCACCCAAGCTGGAAATATGGTCATGCACTTTCTCCAAATTCAAAAAATCCAGTGTGGTATCCGTCAACAAGCGCGGCTCAACCGTAATCACTGCGCCGGGAGCAAGATGAAGGTGTCTTCGTAGCAAATCCGCAGTTTCCACCGGATCAATTTTCAATTTCAAGGGAAAGGCTAAATTCGCCTGCAAGGGTAATTCAAATGAGGCGAGCACCGCATATGTTTCGGTGTCTTCATGTTCTGTGTCCATCACACAACAACTCGCCGCTTCCGCAAGTAGATCAAACAACCATTCAGCCATATTTTCATCTAAGGCAGCCAACACGGTAAGCACTTCATGCTCACGATCTTGATCCAACAAAGCTTGTAAAACCTCAATGGCTAAACTGGGGTCACCATGTTCATGGCGACGCGCATTGATTAAATGAATCAGATCACGCGTGAGAGGATCAGGACGGTACCAACTAGCCATGACGATTTTTTACCTTAAAGACGGTGATTAAAATGGTTAAAAGACTCATGCATGCGACCATTCAACAATAGGGACATTTTCCCATTACCAGAACCTATTTGCCAACTTCTTATTCCCCTATGACTTTAACCAACACCCGCTTTCGACGTCGACCATCAAATTCCGCATAGAAGATTTGTTCCCATGGGCCCAAATCCAACGCCCCATTGGTAATGGCAACAACGACTTCCCGGCCCATAAGTTGGCGCTTGATATGGGCATCGCCATTATCTTCGCCTGTGAGATTATGTTGGTAGTCCGCAGCATGAGGCGCCAATCGCTCAAGAAATCGCTCATAGTCCTGAAGCAAGCCGGCTTCATCATCATTGATATAGACACTAGCCGTAATATGCATGGCATTAATCAGCACAAGCCCTTCTTGAATACCACTTTGTAGAATGGCCTGTTCAACTTGTGTGGTGATATTTACATATTCCCGCCGCGACTCCGTTTTAAACCAAAGCTCTTTTCGATAAGATTTCATAACCTACCCTCCTAACTCGACCAAAAGTACTCGATTCTCCCTCACCTCCCACGCCATTGCAAGTGAGGCGAGACGGTCTCAAGACCTACCATCTAATCGGACAAACCAGAGGCTTCCAGATTTGACATGACTAAGAAGTGGTGGTAAGAAAGTTAACTATTGGGTGGAGTTTCTGCGCCGAACATTCCTTGAGACATTTCCAACAGGCAGACAAGTGCATGTGAGATCGTGCACGTTCCGGCTTCCCTTGTAAAGGAGATTGGACTTATGACAGCCACATTTGATGCAATGTTTCCAATGAAACGCCCCTTACGTTGGAATGTGTTTTTCGCGGAGGAATCCGACAAGGATCTAGAATTTGACGAAGGGTTTGAAGAAGACGAACTCAATCAATCTAAGCCACCCTCCCGACGTCCTCTTTTGTGGATTCTCCTCTTGATCCTAATCGGTGGTGTCGCTTATTGGATCTTGAATGACCCGTCCCTAAAAATGCCAAAACCCACTCCCATGGATTCAGTAGAAGGCACCAACCCGGCATCGCAAGGAAACGCTCAATCCGATATGCCAGCCCCTCTGTTCCAAGAAAATCAAACCGTGGTGCTCGTTGATAAAACAGGAGTATCCATCCTCATGGGAGATCCTACAAATTCTCGGCCTGGACCTATCGTAAAAGTCAGCGAGCCCTTAACCATTCTTGATGGAAGTTATCAAAAAACTGGATGGATCTATCTGGTCAAAACAGAATCAGGAAAAACAGGGTGGATTTCCGGTGAAAAAATCAAGTAACTTTCCTAAAACAGAATGAGACCTCGGGCACAGCAAACAACACGACGAAATTATTGCATGATCTTCAGTATTTTTTTGATTCGCCCAATCTGACTTCCCTCCTCACTTCTTCCTCCACAACCACCAGACGTAACATTCCCCCAATTGAACCAGTCGAACCATCCTTGCTAGGGTGATGTTCTGGGTCTCAAAACGTCATCACACCGTTAGAGTTACTTTCTGTGTCATACCAAGTATCAATGCAATCCATGTCTCCGGCTGAAGCCCAAAAAATTTGCACCACCTATACGAAACAAAGCGGAAGCAATTTTTATTATTCCTTCCTCTTTCTTTCTCGACCCAGACGAGAAGCCATGTACACGGTTTATGCCTTGTGTCGGATGGTCGATAGTGCGGTGGACGATCCTCTACCTGGCAGTAGCCCATTGGAAGCCCTGGCTATATGGAGGAAAGAAGTCTCTGCCGCGTACCAAGGCCATCCCACGCTCCCTGTGACGATCAGTTTAGCCGCACATCTCCAAGAGTTCGATATTCCCGAACAGTTGATTCAAGAATTAATCTCCGGCGTCGAAATGGACTTAACGATCAATCGCTACGCGACCTTCTCAGACCTTTATCCCTACTGTTATCGCGTGGCCTCGGTGGTCGGATTAATTTGTCTCAAAATTTTCAAAACCCAGTCCCCCAAAGCAGAAGACTACGCCATAAATTTGGGGCTAGCTTTTCAATTAACCAATATGCTTCGGGATCTCTATAGTGATGCCCAAGAAAATCGTGTGTATCTTCCACAAGAAGATTTTCAACAATTTGGATATTCCGTGGAATCCCTGCTCGCCAAGCAATCCTCTCCGGCCCTTGTCGAGTTTATGAAATTCGAATGTGCCCGAGCACGGTCTTACTATCAGCAAGCCCATGACATTCTTCGTACGCTTCCCACCTCGGATCAAAAATCACTCGTAGTCGCAGAAATCATGCGGGGGGTCTATAGCACCATTCTTCACAAAATTGAGGCCCAGAATTATCCGGTCTTTGGTCCCCGAATCCGCATCTCATCACTTCAACGCCTGAGCATTGCTTCAGGTATTTGGTTCCGGTCCTTCTTCACACGACATTTCGTGCCATCCGCGTGACACGCGACATCCTGATACTTGGAGCCAACCTCACCGGGTTAATTGCCGCTTACCGGCTGGTTCACTATGGCTATGACATCAGTATTATCGACATTCCATCCCATCTTCAAACGTCAATTCTCCTGGGAGCGTCAGCTGAATCAACCGAACCGATGTCATTGCCTCCCACGCCTGTCCCAGATGAACGTCAGCCGATTCCTCTTATTCTCCACGGCTTTTATCATTCAACATGGGCGCTGTTACAGGAATTATCGTTTGAATGGCCACCACAGATGCCCCAACCTGTGTGCTTAGAATTTTCAGCCGAAGGGAAAAAGCCCATAGCCCTTCCCAAACCTTCAGGACTGAAGTGGCTTCATCCTCTTACTCGCTTCACTTTTTTCAAGGGTCTCTCCTGGGCAGACCGATGGCAGGTCATCAATTTCCTCGAAAAACAATGGGAAAACAATCTCCTCTCTAACCCTAATCCCGATATTGAAAGTGTAGAAGCCTGGCTCATCTCCGCCAAGCAGTCCGAACATAGCCGTTCGAAATTCTGGAATCCACTGTGTCGATTGTTCCTGAACTGCGATCTATCGCAAGCATCTCTGAGTTCATTCATTGAAGTCCTTTCTCAGTACTGGTTCGGTCAACCTACAGATGCTGCAACGTTTCTGGCTCCTCCCGGGACTCTTGGCAAACTGGAAGCAGAACTTCGTCAACGTTTAATGAACAAGGGAGTTCGGTTTCATAC
>CP070628.1:868442-875753 GCA_020355985.1 Nitrospirota bacterium
GGTCAGCACCTCTTTTTCACTGGGGGCTCCTTCCCGACGGAAAAATCCACCAGGAATTTTTCCAGCAGCATAGAATTTCTCTTGATAATTAACCGTGAGAGGGAGAAAATCTGCATCCGGCTTTAACGTCCTCGAAGCCACCGCTGTGGCCAACACAACCGTATCAGCATATGTAGCCAATATGGAGCCATCTGCCTGTTTGGCCATACGACCGGTTTCTAACCGAAGCGGACGACCACCAACTTCCATTTCAACGACATGAATCATAATTCGACCTTTCTGATCCCCCAATTCCATTGAGGGCATAATGGCATTGTTTCATGTATACTCAGCTTCGGAGTACTCACAGACTGAGAATTCTTCGGGCTCTGGGATTTCGATAGAAAACCCGCTCCTTACGCCTGACATTTTTGCCGAGAAACAATGCCGGCTAGCGTTGATCCCAAGGTTACTTTCGAATACCTAAGGCGGCAATCACCGATTGATATTTGGCCTCATCCCGTCGCCGAATATAATCAAGGAGTTTTCTTCGCTTACCCACCATTTTAAGCAATCCCCGACGGGAATGATGATCTTTCTTATGCGTTTTAAAATGGTCTGTCAAACTCGTGATCCGCTTGGTCAAAATCGAGATCTGGACCTCTGAAGATCCAGTGTCTCGATCGTGAATTCGTTGCGATTCAACAGCTGCCGTTTTTTCTTCTTTAGTTAATGCCATAACGCCTCCTTCAGAATATTCCTATAAGCTGAGTCCACAGGATTATCTTTACATGAGTAATATCAATATAAATCCGTCACCAACGACATTTCCATTTCTCTTAACCTAATACTGTATCCACAACTAACGTTGGCCCACTTTGTCCTGATTGCAACAAAGGACCTTTGCCTAAAGCTAACAATGATCCACCCTTGGCTTTCACGCGAACCCGCATACCTTCACCCGGTATCGTTTGTTTGGATTTCTCATCAGCCCAGTCTACACGATTCCAAGGAATGGCATTGCCATGACCTACTTTCCGAATATCGTCTCCATTGACTTCCACCACAGGGTACGCTTCTAAGACGCGATCCAAACTCCACCATGCTCCATCAAATTGCGATAAATCAACCCCTTCATTGAAGGATTCCATTTCAACAGCCTGATCAAGCTGCAAGGGTCCAACCCGTCGTCGTTGCAACCATTTCAAATGACCACCGACCTTCAAGCGATCTCCGATATCAGCACACAAGGTCCGAACATACGTTCCCTTAGAACATGCAACACGGAAACTGACTTCAGGTATCGCTACTCGCTGTATTTCCAAATCATGAATCACGACGGTTTTGGGCTGGCGTTCGACCGTCTGCCCTTTTCGAGCTTTTTTATACAAGGGCTGCCCACCAACTTTAACAGCTGAATACATCGGCGGCACTTGTGGTATCGCTCCACGAAAGACACTGAATACTGATCGAATATCGTCTTCAGACAAAAATTCGCAAGGCCTTTCTTCCAGCACCGCTCCCCACGCATCCTGGGTATCGGTCTTTTGCCCTAATTGAAGAACGGCCTCATATTCTTTATCCCAGTCCAAAAGGAATTGTGCGATTTTGGTTCCCTTTCCAATTAACACTGGCAAGACCCCTGTCGCATGCGGATCCAACGTCCCGGCATGCCCAACTTTCTGGATACCCAAAACAGTTCGAACCCGTTTTACGACATCATGAGAAGTCCATCCATCGGGCTTATTCACAATTAAGACCCCATGATGTGACATCGGCAATCTGGTGTTCTCAATAGTTGGCTGGTCCGTACAAGGAGAAAGGAGTGTCATGCGTTACAGACCCTGTTCCCGAGGTGATGGAACAGAGGGTTCGTTTGATCCGTTGTCATTCTCATGAGGGAGGGAGTCCAGGATTGTTTCCATCCGATGAGCATATTCGGCACTCGTATCCCGATAAAACATGATTTCAGGTGTATAACGTAAATTCAGCCGTTTCCCTACTTCCCTCCGAATAAAACCCATGGCACTTTTAAGACCTGGGGCCGTTTGTTGCTCAAAATGATCTTGATCCAACGCCGTCACATAAATACGAGCAATCTTGAGGTCCGCCGTCATCTTGACATCGGTGACTGTGACAAATTGAACCCGCGGGTCCTTGATTTTTCGGGAGAGGATTTCAGCGACTTCCATTCGAATTTGATCAGCCACCCGTGTGGCTCGACTGATTGGAGACTTTGACATGACAGCAACCTCTTGAGGCCTCATAACAATTCGATGCGAGACCGTAAGAGTTCGAGTGACGGATTCGCTCGTATTTCATTGAGAACCTGATCTAACGTCTGGTTAACCCGTGCCGTCTCATTGGCAACCGACGCTATTCCCAGAATAGCTTTTTGCCAAAGATGACTTTCATCAATTTCCGCAATAGAAATATTAAAACGGTTCTGAAGTTTGGTTTTCAAACTGACAAGGATTTTTCGTTTACCTTTGAGCGATTGGGCATCGGGGAAATGTAGTTCCACCGTACACAACCCGACAATCATCCGCATTCCGTCCGTCCCGCGGTCACATCCGTCTTATAATTTAGTAGCCTCCTCCTCCAACACGTAGGCTTCCAATACATCTCCAAGCTTCAGATCATTGAAATTTTCCACTCCGATTCCACATTCATACCCCTGTTGCACCTCGCGAATATCATCCTTGAAGCGGCGCAAAGACCCAATTTTTCCTTCATACACCGTCACCTGATCTCGCACCACCCGCACTTTTGTATTTGTACGGGAGATCGTCCCATCACTAACATAACAGCCGGCAATGGTTCCCATCTTTGGAACGGAAAACAGTTGCCGAACTTCGGCATGCCCTAAAACCCGTTCCTTTATGGTAGGAGCCAACAGTCCTTCGGCAGCGGAACGAATATCATCAAGTACATTATAAATAATGGTGTACAGCCGAATTTCTACTCCTTCACGTTCGGCAATATTCACAGCATTAGAATCAGGCCGAACGTGAAATCCAATAATAATCGCTTTTGACGCGGCAGCGAGCAATACATCCGATTCGTTGATTCCGCCTACCCCACTGTGAATAATTTTAAGTTTCACGGTATCGGTCGAAATCTTTTGCAGCGCATCACCCAGGGCACCTACCGAACCTTGGGTATCCGCCTTGAGAAGCACGGCCAATTCTTTGAGTTCCCCCTCTTGGGTGTCGGCATACAAATCATCTAAGGTTCGCCGGGATGTTGCAGCAAATCCTATATCTTTTTCCTTTTGCATGCGGTCTTGGGCAATCGCTCTGGCCGCTCGCTCATCTTTCACCACAACAAGTTGATCTCCAGCTTCTGGAACTCCTAACAGGCCGATGATCTCTACAGGTGTGGAAGGTCCAGCTTCTTTAAGACGGGCGCCTTTATCGGATGTCAGGCCACGGACTCGACCACTTACTGACCCCACGACAAATGCCTCACCAACTTTTAAGGTTCCCCCCTGAATTAAAACTGTAGCGACAGGTCCACGCCCTTTATCTAATTTGGCTTCTAGGACCACGCCACGAGCTGAACAGGCCAAATCAGCCTTCAATTCCATAACATCCGCCTGAAGCAGCAACATATCAAGTAGGGTATCTAATCCTTGCCCTTCTTTGGCCGAAACTTCTACAAAAATCGTTTGCCCTCCCCAAGATTCCGGGAGCAGCCCATATTCAGCCAATCCTTGCTTCACCCGATCAGGATTCGAACCAGGTAAATCAATCTTATTGACGGCCACAATAATAGGCACATTCGCGGCTTGCGCGTGGTTGACCGCTTCAATTGTCTGAGGCATTGGTCCATCATCTGCGGCAACAACCAATACCACAATATCGGTCACTTGGGCCCCGCGAGCCCTCATCCCCGTAAATGCTTCATGCCCTGGTGTATCCAAAAACGTCACGCCTCGTTCGCCGACTTTCACAAACGACGCCCCAATATGCTGAGTAATCCCGCCGGCTTCTCGATCCGTTACCTGGGTTTTTCGAATGGCATCCAATAGAGAAGTTTTCCCATGATCAACATGCCCCATCACTGTCACAACCGGGCCTCGAGGCTCCCAGCGTTCATCGCCACGAGGCTCTAAGATTTCCTCTAATAGAGCTTCCCCTCCTTTAGGTGCGACAGCTTCAACGGCAATACCATATTCCTCAGCAATAAGAAGACCTGCTTCAAGATCCATGGGTTGATTGAGGTTTTTCACAACATTTAAGTCCATCAGCTTTCGAATGATTTCTGTTGGCTTTTGGCCCAAAGTCTCCGCAAAATCTTTGACGGATATTCCCGCGGTGACCTTTATGACCTTTTTGCGTGGCTTGGTCGGCTCACCTACCGAAGTTGGTTGTACCTGACGAGCTCGTTCCTCACGACGAAGCGTTGGGAGTGGACGAAGATCCTGCCAGACCGCCGCATCTTCGAATCTGGCGGCAAACATTTCCTCATTTTTCAACCTCGGTCCTTTTTTAGGTTTTTTGATTTTGTCATCAGCTTGACTCTCACGACCTGAAAAAGGACCGGTTTTGTCGGCTTTTTGCCCAGCTTTCTTTTCCCGGTCAATGGGTTTATCCGAAGGGAGAACTGGTTGATCGGGCATTACAGGTTCAAGAGAAGGAAGGGCCGGAGCTTCGAGAGGGGTCTCCGGGGATGTCACTGTAACCGTTGGCTCTCCAACCTTTGGAGCATCCATTGTTGAAGGACTTACATCTTCACCAAGGACAGCATCCTCCGCACTTACTTCTACCGAAGGGAATTCCTGAGCCTCTGGAACCAGCTCTTCTTCAGTCTTTTTCTTTTTAATCAGTATGTGCTTTTTCCCAGGCTTCTTGATTTCTGGAGCCGTCGTATCAGCACCAGCCTTCCCGGAAGCAGAGGCATCTTTTTTCAGAAGTCGCCCGCCCGTTTTTTTCATTCCCAAATTACGGGCCACACTTTCTGGAGGAGAGGTTCCCTTAGGTGCGTCCACCTTGCCCTGGAGGACATCCATTGCCCACCGGGCCGCGTCCTCTTCGACAGCATTGCTATGGGAAGTCACCTGGATACCCAATCGCACCAATTCCGGAATGAGCAGGCGACTCTCCATTCCAAGTTTCTTCGCTATCTCATGAACTCGCATGCATGTCCTTTACGATGACGGAGATTCCTCCTGAGCTGACTCTTCGGTGGTCTCCAGCTTAGATTCATCGCTGGCTCCCTCATCAGATTTTCCAACCTCTTCTTCCCCTACCTTCTCTTCCACAGCAATATTTGCGGTCTCTTCAGCCAACGCCGCTTTAATCTCCTGATCCCGCTCCAATTTTTCTTTTTCATATTCAGTAGAACTAATAATGTCAATTTTCCAACCTGTCAGCTTAGCGGCTAATCGAACATTTTGGCCATTTTTCCCAATGGCTAAAGAAAGCTGGGAATCCGCAACAACAACAAGCGCCGATTTTTTTTGCTCATCAATGCCGACTTTTTCAATAGAGGCCGGATTCAACGCCTCCCCTATAAACACTCGCGGATCATCCGTCCAAGGAATGATATCAATTTTCTCACCCCGCAATTCACGGACAATTGCCTGTACTCGGGAACCTTTAACCCCCACACAAGCGCCAACAGGATCCACCGCCTTATCTCGTGAAGCCACAGAGATTTTCGTTCGATCTCCCGGTTCACGAACCACACCCTTAATCTCCACAATTTTTTCAGAAATTTCAGGCACCTCTAAACCAAACAATTTCACCACGAAATGCGGGTGGGCACGGGACAAAATCACCTGCACATCCTTTGGTGTTCGACGAACCTCTAAGAGTAAGGCTCGAACCCGGTCTCCTCGACGATGGGTCTCACGAGGTATCTGCTCCTGAACGGGCAACAGTGCCTCTGTTTTCCCAATATCTACCAGATAATTACGCCGTTCTTGGCCTAAAATGACCCCATGCACTAATTCGCCTTCTTTTTTGGAAAACTCATGTTCAATGGACTCCCATTCCGCTTCACGAACTTTCTGACAGATGACCTGCTTGGCTGCCTGTGCTGCGATTCGTCCAAAATCATCCATATCAAGGAGGGACCCAATTTCATCACCCATCTCGGCTTCATCATCAATTTTCCTGGCTTCTTCTAAGGATATTTCCGTCTTGGCGTCAACGACATTCTCGGAAATGGTTTTCTTGCTCACAATTGAAATTTCACCGGTGTCCGTATCAATGTCAACCTGAATATTATCTCCCTGGCCGAATCGCTTTTTTGCCGCAGTCAACAGAGCCGATTCCAAAGCGGCAAGGACTTTCTCCTTCTCAATACCTTTTTCGCGACCAAGTTGATCAATAACCGACATGAGTTCGCTTTTCATGATTGTTCCTCGCAACACTTCATAAGAAGCCTCCAACAGGCTAGGCTGATTGCACCATCCATAGGAATGCTAGAATTCTATCTCGATCCTTGCCTTGACAATCTCATCCCAAGTAACAAAGCGCTCTAAAAGAGCTTTACTTCGATCATCTACTAACTGCAATCCCGTATCGGTCACGGCTATTAATCGTCCGATCACGACGGCATTCTTCTCCGTATCATTTTGCAAGGTCACGCGAAGCCGTTGACCTTGAACTCGTTGAAAGTCTTTGGGATCCTTTAGAGGTCGGTCTAATCCTGGTGACGACACTTCAAAGCGACAAGTTGGCCCTGATGGTTGAGTAATTTCCCATGTTCGACGAAGAGACTGGTGAAATTGCTCACAATCTGTAATACCAACGCCTCCATCTTTATCAAGCGTCAAACGGACCAAGGGATTGGTTGGTTTCCCGATACATTCCAAGTCAAGAATTTCGACACCCAAAGCCTTTGCAATGGGATCACCCACCTGACGAATAGCTTGAATAAGATTCTCAGTTATCAGGGCCACCATAAACTCCCTATGGATAGCGGCCATAGCTAAAGACCAAAAAAAAGTGGGCTCACGCCCACTCAACTCAAACCCACCCTAGCACTTTCCTATTTCAAAGGCAAGATATCGCCAGGGCCCATCACCTATTCCTCCAGCCCGACATCGCTTAAAAGCCACACGGGTTGAAGAGGCCTACATAGGCATAAGATTAACCCCATGATAGACTATTTGTCATTGAGAGAACAGACCATTCTCTCGAGATCACCCTTAGAGGAATTCACCAGATGTCCACAATAATCTCTGTAGCTTCCGGAAAAGGCGGGGTTGGGAAAAGCATGGTTGTCAGCAACCTTGGTCTCCTCTTAGCCCGGAAAGGTCATCGGGTGATCTTGGTAGACATGGATATTGGCGGTGCCAATCTTCACATTCTCTTCGGA
>CP070628.1:875853-889335 GCA_020355985.1 Nitrospirota bacterium
CTACGGTATCGATTAAAGGATTGACATGGGCTGAGATTGATAATCCAGAAGACTTACAACAGGCAGAAACGCTTCTCAAGCCTTACGCTTCATGACGTCATCTCTCCCGTTTTGTTCCAAACCACTTCCCCTTCTTTTTTATCACCAACAATCCACCTCAGGCTGAGTGCTTGAAATCCTTCTGCATTCCCCTATCCCAAGTTCCGTTCTCGTTTCTCTAAGATCTGTTCCACCAAGGCCAGATCTTCAGGATTATCAACATCAATCGCAGCTTCGGGGAACGGCAGGATAATTTCCTTGATTGAAAGCCCCATACGTTGACTGAGTTCACGGAGCGCGTCTGCAAGCGTTAAGACTCCCAACAGGTAGCGAATGAGCATCAACCATCCTAGCCTACGAATCAACCGAAGCGGCCGTTTGCGCTCACGCTCAACCTGAGTCCAGAATTCGACTAATTTTTCAGCTTGTGAATTACCAAGAAGAAACATATTACACCCACAATAACCTCCTCCTCGAAATCGTATCACGGTACGTTTGGATCCCGGGTATGCTTCTGCAACGACCGAATACGGTACCAGCGCGACGGCCACATCAACCTGAGCTCGACTGGCCTCTCGCAGAAAATATTCCACCATTTTAACCGTCAACAACGCATGATCGGCAGTTGTCACAAGGAGAGGAAAATCCTTGGGGAATTGTTCTAAAAAGCCTTTTACACTCAAACTCGGCCCTTGTTGGGGAGCCAACCAACGGACCTTTCCTTTTTCAACAAGATCCCGCAAAAAGGTCTGCTCTTGCACAACCTCCCAAGAAGGTCCACACAAGACTCGTTGGGCAACCAAGCTTGACGCATCGAGGGTCTTCAAAACCCTGCCCACCATTGGCATCCCCCCCACGGGGGCCAACACTTTAATAGAGACTCCAACGGCCTCGGCAACGGGGTCTCGACCAGGTCGTGCGCCAGCCAAAACTAATACCGTCACCGGATGGAGCTCAGACTCCTGTTCGCTCGGTCCACTCACCCTTGCAGATGTCATTGGAGCGATTTCTCATACAGGCGATACGTTTTATAGGATTCGGCCCCCAGTGACTCGAGAATATGTCGCATAGGTTTGTTGTCTTCCAAAATCCAAGAAAGCTCGACGCGTTCAATTTTTTTTCGCAAGCCCGCTTGTCTGACAGCCTGAATCATTCCATAGGCCATGACCGCTCCCATAGGACTAGACTGAAAACGTCGTCGAACCCCCATAAGGGCAACCCGTCCTGTTTTGGGGTACGCAACCTTCAACCGCCAGATAATCTTGATCCACCCCCACGGCAATAGACGCCCATCAAGGTCATGAATGACTTCATGTAAATTGGGGAAAGCCACCAGCATGGCACTTGGAATTCCATCAATTTCTGCAATTTGTACAAAATCGTCCTCGACAAACAACTTCATCTGCTGGCCCAATTCATCAAATTCCGCATTCGTAAACGGCAAAAATCCCCAATTTTCAGACCAAGCCTCCTCATATATTTCTTTTATAATTGTTAATTCTTCCTGTAAATGCTTCCGTCGTAAAGGCCGAATCCGCACCGAACCCTTGGCCTTACTTAAAAACTTCGTGACTCCGGAGGGCAGAGGGAAATTTATCCCTAGGCAATAGGCCAACAGATCTTGTGTTTTGTGATAACCACTGGCTTCAACATGTTGGGCATAATAGGGTCGCGCATGGCCCATCATCACCATTGGGGGATCCTCATAGCCCTCGACTAACAAACCACATTCCTGATTAATAGATAAATTGAATGGCCCTTGGACCGTTGTCATTCCTTCAGCTCGAAGCCAAGCTTCTGCAGTTTGAAAAAGAGCTAGAAAAACCTCAGCAGAATCTTCCGCCTCCAACAACCCGAAAAACCCAGTCTGCGAGTCATGACGTGATAAATACAGCTCATCGATTTGGGCACTGATCCGTCCGACGGGCACAGTCCCGCGATAGGCCAACCAACATTGCCAACGAGCATGCTGAAAATAAGGATTCTTTGTGGAAAAAAAATGAAGCCGCTCTACATTAAGAGGAGGCACCCACACCGGGTCTGTCCGGTACACTCCACTAGGAAAACGAACAAACTGTTTAAGACCAGCCTGATCCTTAACAGGTTCAATCCGAATCAAAACACTTTACCCCAGTTAGATCCCGACTGCCGCGGATTCAAAAAATAGGGGTTAAAAGAAATGCAGGAAAGAGGAGGTCTGCAATCATACGCCATCAATATGCTACGGCTTCTTCTCAGACAATTGCGCAACCCAGGGGTAATTCAATCGTTCTTCGTCCTGGTATCCCAAATTGGACACCGTTTGACTGACCGGAACCTTCTCACTACTGGAATACAAGCTACCAAATAGACGGTCACAGATGAGACTCGTGATTCCAAAGTTGCCTTGTTCATTATGAAAATGATGCAACAAGTGGTGGCGTTTTATCCGTCGCAAAAACTTGCTCTTGGGGTTCACGCGAAGGTGTTGCATGCAATGGCACAGTTCGTACACCATAAAACACGCCAAACCGGTTGCAAAGGATAGTGGGACGCCTGCCCAGCCAGCAATGCTCATTCCAATTGGGAACGTGGCCACCACAATGGTGGGCAACGTAGTGGCAACTGATCCAAATAGAACATGTAAGTCATTGGGATCCTGATGATGATCATAGTGAATCCGCTTCCATAAGGCCGCGGTCCAAGACGATCGATACAAATAGCGCCCATGCAGAATAAAACGATGTACTCCATATTCTACAAAAGGATACGCCACCAACGTTCCAAGAATACTGCCGCCTAGCCTGAACGGAGAAACCGAGAAATACGGGTAAAGCACGATGGCGAAAACAAGGCTACCCAACAACAATACAAAATATATCTGGATACTGGGGTATAAGAGATATGCCCAAACGAGATCTCTCAAGGTCATCCGATCAAGATGATATTTCTGTTGATACCATTGACCTGTTAACACGCCTTGACTGCCCTTATGAAATGTGAAGGAAGGAAAAGGGAAAGTATTCAGACCAATTGTTAAAGAAGCCTAGAGGGAATACGATCCAAATCATCCACTTGATTATAAAAGCCTTCCTGCCTCGGAACAAGGCAGGCATAAACCGGCTAAGACCATGTGCTTTAAATAGACCTCAACGCTTAGATTGCTACCAAAATTTATATTGTTCAACATTACAAAATGATAATATCTGGATCAGCTCCCAATAACCCTGGTCCTGTAAATTCGAGGTGAAGATTCCTTATGCACATCAACAACCAAAATTATTGGAGGGTCTCATTTGTCGGACTCACCTTGCGGATATTTAGAGCATATGCCATATAAACTCCCGTAAGCCTTTTTCAATAATTTTTCATAGACACCAAAAAGGATTTTCGATATAAGAACATTGTCATGAATGCCACCCTGCAAAAATTTGGGTATCCACAAACCCTGATTAAAGAATTTAAGAAATGGGTGATCGTCTTACGTCCACAACAGGTGACTCTTGGCTCACTTATACTGATTTGCCAAGATGATGCCAAAGCATTTTCTGACATAAGTCCTGAAGCCTTTTTAGAACTCCCCCAGGTCATTAAAGAAATCGAGTCTAGCCTCTCAAAGGCGTTTTCTTATCAAAAAATCAATTATCTCATGCTCATGATGGTCGACCCCGACGTTCATTTCCATGTTATTCCAAGATATGAAGAGACAAAATCGTTTTCTCAGCAGGATTTTTTTGACCATGGATGGCCAGGAGCCCCCAATCTAAAAAACCCTAATAAAACAGATCCCTCGCTCACTTTGGCAATCCTTACTTATCTTAGAGATAACTGGAGTAAAACTATCTATTAAAAGTAATATTTAGTAGTTGTTATTACTAGGTAATAACACACTTTCATTGTGTCTAAATTAACCCAAATTGAGTCTTTTTTGCTACACTAAATGCTATTGATTCTCATAGGTTAGCAACCATTCCGCAAGAAACAGCAGAATTTAGCAATATATTTTTTTGGCACATCAATTGCTGCTGTTATAAGGGTCCTTATTTTCATTTAAATGTATTCCTGTGCCCTGCACACTGGTAAACGATTATGATAGCCACTCCTACGAATAATATCTTGCAACTGAAATCTGGTGATTTCCTAAGCCTTTCTGACGCCTTAAATTATGCTGGGAATGGACAAACAGGCTGCAATTTTTATTCAGGCAGGGGCAAGTTAACCCATGTTCTTTCTTATTCAGATCTTCGCGAGCAAGCACAACGCCTTGCGAAACGTCTGAATAGCTTGGGACTGCCTCGTGGCTCTCGGGCAGCATTAATCGCGGATACTACGCCTGATTTCCTCAGATTTTTCTTTGCCTGCCAATATGCAGGATTAATCCCTGTCCCCCTGCCTATTTCACTACATTTGGGCGGGCACCAAGCCTACGTCACCCAACTACGGCGATTGATTCAAAACTGCGAGGCCTCCATAGCCATGGCTCCAGAGGGATTTGAACCTTTCCTCGAAGAAGCTTCAGCTGGTTTGGGGCTTTCTCTTGTTGGAGGGCCAGAAGTCTTTGCTTCGCTGGAAGAAGCCCAGCATCCCCTCTGCCCCTTAGAATCACACGAACTGGCTTATATTCAATACACCTCAGGAAGTACTCGTTGGCCAAGAGGCGTTGAAGTCACTCAGGCTGCGGTCATGGCCAATCTCTCAGGCATTATTCGAGATGGATTGCAGGTACGGCCAGGCGATCGATGTGTTTCCTGGCTTCCATTTTATCACGATATGGGACTTGTCGGATTTGTTCTTGGGCCCATCGCTTCTCAATTATCGGTTGACTATCTCAGTACGCGAGACTTTGCCATGCGTCCACGACAATGGCTCAGCCTTATGACCAAAAGTCGTGCAACAATCTCCTTTAGCCCTTCGTTCGGTTATGAGTTATGCGTACGACGTCTGGGGGAAGATTCCAAAGAAGGATATGACCTTAGCGCGTGGAGAATCGCAGGGGTCGGGGCGGAAACTATTAGAGCTGACAGCCTCTTACGATTTGCAAAGGCTCTGAAACCCTCAGGGTTTACTGATCAATCTTTTTTAGCATGCTATGGGATGGCTGAATGCTCCCTTGCCATCAGCTTTGCACCACTTTCAAAAGGACTGGAAGTTGATCTGGTAGATGGTGATTGGCTGTCGGACAGACAAGAAGCCATACCAGTGCCATCATCATTGACTAAAACGAATTCACAAGAAACCCGCTGTAGCAAATTTGTGAATTGTGGCACCCCTCTTCCCGGCTATGAAGTCCAAATTCGAAATTTGGACGGTGATGTGCTTGGAGATCGGGAAAGTGGGACAATATTTGTGCGTGGGTCAAGTATTATGACAGGGTATTTCAATGCCCCAGAATTAACGAAGGAAGTTCTTTCAGCGGAAGGATGGTTGAATACCGGAGACATTGGCTATTGGATTAACAACAGCCTTGTTATTATTGGTCGGTCCAAGGATTTAATCATCATCAAAGGACGAAATATTTGGCCTCAGGATCTAGAGTTCCTAGCAGAACAACAGCCAGAAGTGCGGCCAGGAGATTCCTCTACTTTCTCAGTTTCTGATCCGAATGGGGATGAACTGGCTATCATGGTCATACAATGTCGAGAATCCGATGAGGAAAAACGAGAGCAATTTGTGAATCGACTTCGTTCATTGGTCTATTCAGAGCTTTCGATTCCTTGTCACATAGAATTAATCCCACCACGAACGCTCCCACGAACCTCATCCGGAAAGCTATCTCGGTCCCGTGCCAAAGCCGATTTTCTCAAACGAGTGCAATGGGAAGACTTAGCACCATTGTCAAAAGCTCATTCGTAAATCCACGTCTAACAACGTCGCTGTTTCCAAAAACATTTTCCTATGACTACTACCGTTGCTCTTACGGGAGCTTCAGGTTTCATTGGTGGAGCAATCGCTCATTATTTATGCCATGCAGGTTATTCGGTTAAAGCCCTAGCCCGTTTTCCCCGACAAGCTAAAAAACTTGAAGAACTCGGCGTAGAACCTGTCCTAGGAGATTTGGCAACCCCAAATAGCCTGATTCCATTTGTAAAAAATTGCCGGTTCGTTATTCACTGTGCTGGGACCATACGAGGCATTGATCAGGCAGACTTTAAGCCAACCAATGTGAATGGAGTATCCCATCTTACCCAGGCCTGTCTAGCCCAATCATCTCCACCTTTTTTCGTCCTTCTCTCTTCATTAGCCGCCAGGGAGCCCACTCTTTCACCATACGCATGGAGTAAACGTGAGGGGGAGAAGACTTTGACGAGAGAGGCCAGCTCAATGAAATGGGTGATTTTTCGACCACCGGCAGTTTATGGCCCCAACGACAAGGCTCTGCTTCCTCTTTTCACCCTTATCAATAAGGGAATTGGGTTACAACTGGGTACTGCCGATGCCAGATTTTCCCTTATCCATGTAAAAGATTTAGCCCAAGTAATTTTACGCTGGCTTGAAAAGGGATCGCCTATTTCAACAATATTTGAAGTTGATGATGGATTCCCGGGAGGGTATACGTGGGCAGAGGTTTTTCAGATCATTAATTCAAAAATACGGCTTCACTTCCACTGCCCCCCTCATCTGTTGCGCATAGCAGGAAAGAGCAACGAGATCTTGGCAAGTCTACTCGGCTATTCTCCTTTGTTCACCAGTGGAAAAGTGAACGAACTCCTTCATCCCAATTGGGTCTGTGACAACACCGAGGTGACTCAAGCGCTGAATTGGACTCCTCAGATCTCTCTAACAGAAGGCTTGCGCCATCTCTTCACATCGGATAATCTCAGTTAATCAATATCTTCATAAAGTATTGAGGACATTCTCTTTTCTCCAAACAAAAATAATGAGATGGCAACAAACCCTGAAATATTTTCCCAACTCCTCGAAATTCTCAAACCCTTCGCCAAAGAAGGGCTAGAATTGCGAGGAGAAACAAAACTTGTTGGGGAACTAGGCTTAGATTCACTTCAAGTCATGCAAGTGCTCTTAAAAATTGAAGACCATTTTGACATTTCCATCCCCCTCAATAACCTTCCAACGATTCAAACGGTTCAAGAACTTGTCCTTGAAATTGAAACATTAGTGAAAGCCTAAATATGTCCCTGTTTAAAAAATTCCATCGCATTCAGGAAGCTCGTCAAGATTTATTGAAAACCGGCGTAAATCCATTTCATATCACCGTCGAAAAAGTCATCTCTGCAACAGAAGCCATAATTAATGACCGGCACACCATACTGGTCGGCACCAATAATTATTTAGGGTTAACGTTTCACCCCGATTGTGTTGAGGCTGGACAGAAGGCCCTTGCACAGGAGGGAACAGGTACGACTGGATCGCGTATGGCTAATGGTTCTTTTTTAAGTCATTTTGAATTAGAACAAGCTATTGCTGACTTCTATGGGTTACCACAAGCCATTGTATTTTCTACGGGATATCAAGCGAACCTAGGGATTCTTTCCGCTCTGGCTGGACCTGGGGATGTCATTCTACTAGATGGCGATTCTCATGCCAGTATTTATGATGGGTGTCGGTTGGGTGGAGCTGAAATCATCCGATTTAAGCACAATGACGTGGCGGACTTAGAAAAACGTCTCCAGCGACTAGGTGAACTAAGCCAAAAGACGCTTATCGTCGTAGAAGGCATCTATAGCATGCTCGGAGATCGAGCGCCCCTATCTGAAATCGTCGCCATTAAAAAGCAGTTTGGGGCGACATTAGTAGTCGACGAAGCTCACTCATTAGGAGTCTTGGGACAACACAGTCGTGGATTGGCTGAAGAAGTGGGTGTTGAAGATGAGGTCGATTGCATTGTTGGGACATTCAGCAAAAGCCTTGGATCCACAGGAGGATTTGGAGTCAGCCATCATCCCGAATTTGAATTGATTCGGTATACCAGCCGTCCCTATATTTTTACAGCCTCCTCTTGCCCTTCGGTCGTGGCAACAACCAAAGCCGCTATCCAGATTATCCAAAGTCAACCCCAACTTCGGGAGAAACTTTGGGAAAATGCCCACCAACTATATGATGGGTTACAAAAATCCGGGTATCTCTTAGGAGCAGAAGTTGGGCCCGTGATTGCCGCGATGATTCCCACCAAGGAAATAGCATTGAGCATGTGGCAAGGCTTACTGGAACAGGGGATTTATGTAAATCTCATGATTCCTCCGGCCACACCAAACGGAGAAAGCCTGTTACGGTGTAGCGTCAGTGCGGCTCATACACCGAAACAAATTGATACGATTATTCAATGCTTTTCGGCCTTACATTCCTCCTTAGAAGAACATTCAGAATCTCTTGAACCCCAGATAATATAGCCGTTGAATAGAACGTATTACCTTGGTTTGATCTACCCTCTAACGTTAAAGCGTCTTCTTCAAGGAAGAGTCTTTTCATGAAGACCACCCATTCCCGCCCTCCAGGATTTCGAATCAGCCCAGAAAAAATTGTTTTGGGACCAAAACACAACTGCTCGGCTTCTCACAAAACTCCTGTTCAAATTTATGTGGGCACAGAAACCGCGCAAGCTCGGGCGGAACGAATTTTAGTCTGGTCCATTGATTTAGTTCGGGATCCTTCTCGAACCTATGAAATCTATCTCATGAAAGAATTAACCGGGTTTGATCGCCGCCGATGGTTAACAGGCTTTACGAATTACCGATTTGCCATTCCTGAATTTGCCGGTGGTTCTGGACGGGCTATTTATAATGATGTGGATCAAATTTACTTGACCGATCCTGGGGAGTTATTTGATCTCGACTTGCGCGAACATGGGTTTTTAACCATTGCCGAAAATGACTCATCGGTCATGATTATGGATTGCAAAAAAATGGCCGCGGTTTGGCCCCTAAAAGAGGCCCAACAGGAGAAAAAAAATGCTCTTCTTCAAAAAGCCTTGGCCATTAACAACCTTTGGGGGAAATTGGAACCTGATTGGAACGCGCGCGATGAAGAATATGTCACAGGAAAATCCAAGGTGCTTCATTACACTGCGCTTCACACCCAACCCTGGCACCCATTTCCCCATGAATTTGTCTACCAAGAAAGTCCTGTTGGCAAAGTCTGGGAAGAATTAGAACATCGTGCCAATAGCGCTGGGTTCCAAATGTTTAGTCGAACCCAACCAAGTTCTCAGTTTGCTCAACTGGTGCAAATGGTTTCAGGGGAAAAAGTAACATTGGATTCTCCTTCTACCCTTTCCCGAGTAGAGCCGGATACCTTAGACCTGCATCAATTCATTTCTTCTATGGACAATCCTAGTCTGCTGCATTATCAAATTGAGCCAACACAAGATCTTTCGGCTCAAACCAATACATTATTTTCCCCAATGGCCTCATTACAAATCAGGCCTTTCCATTGGTGTACATTGGAATCTTCACGACCCAATAAACCGTGCGATATCGTTTACGCTTCTGATGGGCTCGCACTCCTTCCCGATGAGGATGTCCCCTGGCTACTCGAAGAAATATTCTCTCTCGCCTCTCAACTGGTGTATGTCACTATCCACGATGAGGAATTGTTACCTGAAATTCCTTCGTATCTTGAAAGTCACACACGGGATTTTCAGTGGTGGGCCAGTCAATTTCAATCCATAAGCACCCGTTATCCCACTATCCATTGGACACTTGTCTTCCATACAACAAACCGTCAAGGCAAACCATCCACCATTGTTCGCCATGGTGGCCGATGGCTTACCTCTCCACCTCGAATTTGGATTTTGTCCGATGGCAAAATGGGGCACTCCACCCAATCCGAAGGCCTAGCCAAATCTCTGGGTTGGCCTTATGAAATAAAACAACTCCATTTTCATACATGGAACAACACACAAAAATTACTGTGGAGCATCCTCCCTCCACATATCCTAGGGCTCAAAAAAACCCAGTCCTCCCCTCTTGAGCCTCCTTGGCCAGATGTCGTGATTTCAACAGGCTGGCGCCCAGCCCCCATCGCCAGATGGATTCGTGAGCAAAATGGAGGAAAGACACGAATCATTCAATTAGGTCGAAAAGGGGGCGGCTCTGCTGATTTATTTGATGTCGTCGTTACACCCGCTTACTACGGCTTTGCTCCTCACCCTCATCGAATCGAGACCCTTGCGCCTTTGAACGAAGTGACACAAGAGAATCTGGACAAGGTAAGCCAACGATGGCCCAATCTTTTCGAAAATGCCCCGCATCCTCGAATCGTCTTGGTTGTTGGAGGTTCAACATCCCGTTTCACCTTCACGCCAGAGATGGCCTACGCCATAGGGCACCAATTAAAAGACTTAGCCAATTCTTGTGGGGGAAAAATATTTGCCGTGACCTCTCCGAGAACCGGTAACAAGGTGAGTCAGGACTTGAAGTCTGCATTAGGGCCAGATCAACATTTTCATCAATGGCAACCTCACCAATCTGACAATCCCTATCTAGCCTATCTGGCTGGGGCTGACGTCATCATTGTCACAGGAGAAAGTGAATCGATGTTGGCGGAAGCAGCATCATTGGGCAAACCTGTGTATATTATTCCACTTTCTGAGAACCCTCCCACCTTGAAAACTCGACTCAGTGAAGCCATCGTGCAACGGGCTCAGTCCCGGCCCTTAAATAAACGTGGAACTGTTCGACCACAACAAGGCCTAGAACGCTTTTGTGCTCAGCTCATTCGGTCCGGCTTGATTCAACCTCGACGAAACCTCTCTTTGCTCCACGATTCTCTCATCAAACAAGGTATCGCGCGTCCCTTTGGGGAACCTATTGAAAATGGGAAACGTCCGCAATTACGAGAAACCGAAAAGGTTGCAAGAAAAATCAAAGAAATTCTGGGAATTTTTGACCATGAAAACGTCGCGTCATAAAGTCTCCCAAAGTGAAAAATTCTGATTCACTTCAGTCAAGTAGTCCCTTACGAATGTCAAAACCACGACGACGCCTAACTATTCCTGTTGAAGTGTTTAATAGAGAATTTGATGCAAAGATTTTACTTTCCTGTTTCGCTGCTGAACGTGGGTTTTCCGTCATCATTGGGGAGAAACATGAAATTAAGCTCAACTTGGCTTCTTTCCCCAGATCAATTTTCATTCCCACCAACCTTCACAATCGTTACCAAGTAACCACAACCCTTCTGAATGACTTGGGACATACCCTCGTCGGATCAGACGAGGAGGCAATTGTTTATTGCTCGCCAGAGGTCTATGTAAAAGAAAAATTAGGGACCGAAGTATTCACACAACCAAAATTGTTTTTTGCTTGGGGCCCAGAAAATTCTAGAATCTGGAAAATGCAACATAATTATAACCAAATGCCCATACATATCACTGGGAATCCCCGCACTGATTTATTGCGTCCGGAGTTACGCCCCTATTGGTTGGATGAAGTTGAGGCCATACGCAAAAAATTCGGAAGAATGATTCTGATAAACACCAACTTCGGCAAACTCAATCACTTCCGTCCTAACAAGGGAGAAGAGAGAAAAGCCCTCGATACAGTAGCCCTTTCACCTTCGACAGTGGATGAATCCGAATTGGGAATGGCGAAGCACCGCCTTTCGCTTTTTCAATTCTTTCAAGAAATGGTCAGGAAAATAGCCGAAGCATTTCCCAACCATACCGTTCTCATTCGTCCGCATCCGTCTGAAAGTCATGAGAGTTGGATACAGGCCGCAAATGGCTGCTCAAATGTTCAAGTCCATATTGAAGGCCATGTTATTCCCTGGCTATTGGCAGCGGACAGTATAATCCACAACAGTTGCACTACAGGATTAGAAAGCTATTTACTGGGACGACCAGTTTTTTCCTATCAACCAATCACCTCGGAACGATTTGACAAAAAACTACCCAATACCTTAAGCCACAAGGCGTCCTCATGTGAAGAATTGATCAAACTCATTGAGACGGCCCTGACATCTGCCCCAATCAAGGAGAAATCAGGGACGCCAGAAAAGAACCAGTTAATTGAAAGTTATATTGAGGCCCTTCAGGGGCCCTTCGCCTGCGAAAGAATCGTTAGCATATTGGAGAAATTTGACGACACCTGTGTGCAATTATCTCCAAATTGGAAAACAGCTACAGTGGCAAAAACCCATGCTCTTAGCCGAAAAATACGGCGAAAATTTAATGCACAATTTCGTCTTGGCGATCGGAACAGGGCACAACGCTATGAATATCTCAAGCACATTTTCCCAGAAATAGATCTTTCTCAAATCGAGAAACGGATTACCAACTTCCAAAAAGTTTTGGGCCGATTTAACAATATAGGGGTCAAAGCCCTGAACAAGAGTATATTTGAGATTTCTTCCAACTAATCTTTCAGAATTGATAATCTGGCATTAAAGCCTTTTTATTCATATCCTATTTCAATTTGAACGCGGGACCCAGAGAAAGTTTTGAGGAGGTTTTATGTATAATGTGAAAATTTTTGGCGCGGGATCCATTGGTAATCACCTTGCCCATGCTTCCCGTTCCCTAGGATGGAACGTCACCTTATGCGATCTTGACCCAGCGGCATTAGATCGAACCAAATCGATGATTTACCCCACCCGCTATGGAAAGTGGGATCATGCCATCAAGCTGTGCTTAGTAGATGAAGCACCCAAAGGAGATTTTGATCTCAT
Organism: Nitrospirota bacterium; assembly: GCA_020355985.1. The sequence goes on from CP070628.1 coordinate 888,493, forward strand.
TGTCATTGGGACTCCACCAGACTCACACCTGTCTCTAGCGCTGGATGCCCTCAAGGAACATCCCAAAGCTCTTCTGATTGAAAAACCACTCTGCCCCCCAACGTTAGATGGAGCCGAGATCTTAAACACGCAAGTGGCCAAATCAAACACCTTAACATTTGTCGGATATGATCATGTGGTAGGAAAAGCTGCCCAGGAAACCTCACTCGCAAGCCAACAGTTACAATCCGTTGAAACGATCGATGTAGAATTCCGTGAACACTGGGGCGGGATTTTTGCCGCCCATCCCTGGCTTCAAGGCCCTCAGGACAGCTATTTGGGCTTTTGGAACCGAGGCGGGGGAGCAAGTGGAGAGCATTCTCATGCGATTAACCTTTGGCAATTTTTAGCCAGTCAGCTAGGGAAAGGCCGAATTATTGAGGTCTCGGCAACCCTGGATTACATCCAAACAGAGGATGTGTATTACGACAAACTCTGTCTCCTCCACTTTAAGACCGAAACGGGGCTTATTGGCCGGGTCGTTCAGGATGTCATCACCTCTCCCGCAAGAAAATGGGCACGCATACAAGGGAATAACGGTTATGTTGAATTGACAATCGGCCACGAACCCGGAGTTGATCGAGTCAATTGGAAAATCAATCAAGAGGATAGTCAAGCACGCACTATTAAAAAAACTCGTCCGGATGATTTCATTTGGGAATTGCAGCATATTGACTCTATCTTAAAAGGTAAGGAAAATACATCAGCAATTTCCCTTGAGCGGGGCCTCGAAACCATGATGGTCGTTTCCGCTGCCCATCTTTCAGAAGCAAAAAAACGCACGGTTCATATTAATTATGAAAA
>CP070628.1:889435-893446 GCA_020355985.1 Nitrospirota bacterium
GGCATGATAACTCCTTTATCTTATCAATAAGGCAACAAGGCGTTAGTGGAAGGCAGTTTGGTAGAAAAGGAATGAATGGAACGGGGCCGGCAGAATGAGAAAAATTCGGTCTTGACTATCCAAATACCAAAACGTGGAGCTGGCGACAGGGGTCGAACCTGCGACCTGCGGTTTACAAAACCGCTGCTCTGCCAACTGAGCTACGCCAGCTCGAAGAAAATGATTGAGGGTATTTTAACAAAGGTTGAAGTCTGGGACTAGGCGGTGGGTAGGAATATTTTTCAGAAGCGAGAGCGATTTATGACATATCAAGCAGGACTTTTAAAGTCCCTCGCTGCCCCGCTTCCTCCATGGCTTTAATCCCTTCTGCCAGTGAAAATCGCCGATGAATGAGTGGCTCGACGTCAATCATTCCTCCGGCTAATAAACGAAGTGCAGGGGCAAAGGGGCCGCAGCGAGACCCAATGACTGAAATCTCATGAATCACTAATTCCGTCATATTAACCAACACCTGCCCATGGTAGGTCGATTTGAGTACGATCGTTCCTCGAGGTCTGACGAGTTGGGTGGCCATGGTGAGCCCTTGTGGGCTTCCCGTGGCTTCTACGACAATATCCGCACCTCCACGGAGGTCCTGGATTTCGGACGTCACAGCGATACCTTTTTGAGACAGCCAGCCATGACGTTTGGTATGTCGTCCCAGGAGTGTGATTTGGCAGCCATTCAGGAACAACACTTGGGCGCAGAGCAGTCCTAATTTTCCATCCCCGATAATAATGACTCGATCGGTTGGTTTGATAGCGACAAGCTGTGGAATTTCACAGGCGGCGGCCAGGGGTTCAATGAACACGGCCTGCTCATTGGTCATTACATCTGGAACGAGGTGGAGATTTTCAACCGGAAGCGAGAGATAATCTGCAAAGGCTCCGTCGCGCCCCATGATTCCTAATGTGGTGCGATTTGGGCAATGAGTTGGGCGCCCATTTTGACATGTGGAACAGATACAGCAGGAGGCATTGATTTCCCCGACCACTCGTTTTCCAACAAGTGTGGAATGATCTGGCGCGTGGTCAACGACACCGACGAACTCATGTCCCAGCACTCCCTGGAAATCCATATAGCCTTTGACAATATGTAAATCCGTTGAACAAATTCCTGCTTGCAAGACTCGGATGATCGCTTCCTGTGGCCGCGGCTCTGGTTTTGGTCGATCCATTTGCAGGCAAAGGCCTTGCTCAAGTACTAATCCTCGCATGTCTCCCTCACGTCAATAACGATTAGAATGCCAGCTTAACGAAATCAATCTTAGCAAAATGGCTTGAGACCTTCAGCAACGAGCCCCAAGGCATATAAAAACAACTCAACAATGTAATAATAGTTTCCGGGTCAAGGTTGAAGGGAAAGGTTTTGAAATTTTTGTCGATGGTAGAACAGATATTCAGCTCTGATTTAAAAAGGGGAGGTTGTCATGTTTGTAGGATTTGCATCAGCCCTTTCAGGCGTTCAGGCAGGCAGTCGAATCCTTGGCGCCAGTGCCCACAATATTGCCAATGCCCAAACGGAAAATTTTAAACGTACGCGAACCACTCTTGAAGAATCCTCGGCGGGAGGGGTGATTGTTTCATTGAGCACGGACAATCGTCCTGGTCCTCAATTTACTACCGGAGAAGACCCTTTCACGCTTCGAGAGGGGTCTAATGTTGAATTAGAGGAAGAACTCATTCACACTTTAGAAGCTACCCATATTATAGAAGCCAATTTGGCGAGTATCCGGACTCAAGACCAGGTATTGGGCTCTTTGCTGGATATCATGAAATAGCTAAATAGCTGAGATACTAAGAGGATCGGCTTTTACTCTGTCAGTGCCTGCCTTCTCTCTGCTCCTTCCAGGATTCTCTTTTTCACAACCGTTGTCGAACCTTTTCAATGATCACATAGTCTGCCGTAATGGTCGGAAGGCCATGGCCCTTTTCCCGGTTCTATCCTCAAGCATTTTCTGATTCCTGCATCCTAGATGGGATTTATTCACATTAAACCTTGCCCTCCTATACCATAAGCCATTCTTGAATTCCGCTAGATTTCTCGCAAAACAGGAAAATACCTACGATTTGACTTTGAAGGTGAAGAAACAATTATTGTAGAATAAAAAGTTATAGAGTTTTGCTGTCTTTTGGTTTGAAATTTGGGAACCACTAAAGGCTAGGAATCCTTTAAAGTTTGTCTAACACCTTCTTTCAATTACATTTTCCTCAAAACAGGAGATCGGGATAATGCACATGTCACGGATGTTTTCCGGCACCACGCGGCCGTTACGGATTGCCTCCTTTTGGAGATTCATTCTCCTCTTGGTCAGTCTTGGGCTTGTAGGCGGGTTAGGCGGCAATAGCTGGTTGTTTCCGGCTCAATCGCAAGCCGCGCTTCCCAGTGCCTTTGTTGAAGGCTTTTCCGAAATTGTTGAAAAAGTCCGTCCGGCCGTTGTGAATGTGGCTGTGACAGGTGGTGGAGGTTCTTCTAAACCCTTGCCACCAGGGCCGTTCGGCGGTCCTCCAGGTGGTGGGCCTCCTGGGCGTCCACCAGGCGGGCCAGGCATGAGTGCTGGTTCCGGAGTGGTCGTTGACCCGCGAGGGTATATTCTTACTAATAATCATGTTGTCGAAGATGCCAGTGATATCAATGTGACGTTTAATGATGGACGGGAAGTTCCTGCAACGATTGTGGGAACAGACCCCAAAACAGATTTAGCCGTAATTAAAGTCAAAGTTGAAAATGAACAACTTCCCTCCATCCCGTGGGGAAACTATGACATCCTTCGAGTGGGGGATGTCGTCTTAGCTGTGGGTAGTCCATTTGGATTGAAATCCTCAGTGTCATTCGGGATTATTAGTGCATTAGGGCGTGGGAGTGTTGGTATCACAGAGTACGAAGATTTCATTCAAACCGATGCTGCCATCAATCCAGGAAATTCCGGTGGCGCATTAGTCAATATGAAAGGGGAACTCATTGGCATTAATACCGCCATTTTTTCCAGAACTGGTGGATCGGAAGGCGTCGGATTTGCCATTGCCGTCAGTATTGCCAAGGATATTACGAGTAGTCTCATTGAATCGGGAAAAGTGGTTCGCGGATGGATGGGTGTGGCAATTCAGGAATTAACGCCAGCGTTGGCACAATCTTTTCAATTGCCGGAAGGTCAACAAGGTGGAGTCCTGATCAGCGAGGTGCATCAGGATGGCCCCTCGGCAAAAGCCGGACTTCAGCGTGGAGATGTGATTTTGAAATACGGCGATGAATCCGTGAAAGATGTGAATCATCTTCGAAATATTGTGGCCCGTACAAAAGTAGGAAAGCAAAAAGAAATCAAAGTGTTGCGAGAAGGGAAGGAAACCGCCTTGACCTTAGTATTGGGAGAGCGGCCGTCGGATCAGGTATTGGCGAAGGCGAGTCCTCCGGGAGAAAAGCCCCCCGCCATGGAGAAACTGGATAATGTGTTGTCAGGATTGATGGTGGAGGCCATTACGGCGGACAATCGCAATCAATTTGGGATTCCCGAAGATGCCAAAGGGGTCGTAGTGACCAAAGTGGAAGCTGGGAGTGCCGTGGAAGCTGCGGGCATTCAACCCGGCGACCTTCTTCAAGAAGTCAGCCGGAGTGCGGTCAAAAATCTCGATGAATACCAGCAAATTGCCTCTAAGATTGCCAAGGACGAGTTAGTCGTCCTCTTGGTGAACCGCCGGGGGAACAACCTTTTTGTGGCGGTCAATCCTAAATAATTTTACCATTCACTAAATGAGGGAGGCACAAGGCCTCCCTCTCTTTTCTAGCGCGCACACGAACGATATGGCCAAACAAAGTCAATGGGGTCAGTGGTTTGAGGAGAAGGTCTTTAAACCCTTGGAAGATAAGAAGATGCCCGTCATGGAGCATCTTCATGAATTTCAGCGTCGGCTAACCCGCGCTGTTGTGGTGATGGCCTTGGTGTTTGTGGGAACATTTTTTTATGCCGATACGTTA
>CP070628.1:893546-899849 GCA_020355985.1 Nitrospirota bacterium
ATCGGCCTTTCATACAGTTCAAGTTCTCCAGAAAACCCAAAGCGCCTTCCAATCCAAAGACTTGGTCGGTCTGCGCAAATACCTGGAAGTGGTGTTACAAGAGACAAACGAAACACTTAAGAATACTGAAGCTTCAACCGATAACCCCCTCTAAGAAACCCCTTTAACGAATAGAAGTCAGTCATACAAATAGTCTCCGGTGACTCCGTATTACAACGAGTTTTCTATTCCTTTTCCTCCCCAACCAGTCTGTCCCATTCACAAGAGCCATAAGTCGAGGCTCGCAATCATCATTCAGTGTCGTTTGCTCTCAAGGCCAAAAAACAGGGAACCTTCTGGGGGGTAACATCGGCTACCTTTCCCCCTAGGCAAAACTAGGGACCCCATTCCCCTCTTACTAAGAGGATTTAAGTTCTTTTCTCTTAATTTTCAAGTGTTTGTTTCCGAAAATATCGAGAGAGGTCTATTCAATATGACACGTTTAATTACATTCGATCCCTATTAGTGCCTATTTTTTATGGTCTGACGAATCTCTATGGCATTTGTTCCATTAGAACCCTGTGCACTTCGGCTTGGATTATTTATTAAGATTGAAGGATCCTGGTTCAGCCACCCCTTTCCAACGAACTCCTTTAAGGTGAATGCTGCAAAGGATCTTGAAACCCTGAGAGGTCTCAAGGCAGTCAAACTGTTCGTTGATATCGAACGATCCGATCCTGAATCTCCCACCACCCCCGACCTCTCCGAATCACCCCTTCAAGACCAAGTTGGCAATAGCGTTGTCGAGGAACCCGTTGCCCAAGATAATGCCGGCTCCTCCATACCTTGGGAGGTTGAGGAGTCGGTGGAAGACTCTATGCAACGGAAAATCGCCCAGCATGAAGCTTTTCAAGATTATCAATCACACCTTCAACAGGTTGAGAATCAATTACAAGAAGTTCTGCAGGAATCCAAACAGTCGGTTCAGGACGTGGTGGCCGGTCGCCTCCGCGGGTTTCGCACGGCCCAAAAAATCGTGGGCAACCTTCTCGATTTGTTAGACGGATCGGAAAATTCCAGAGCCCTGCTCAATCTGATTGGCACCAATGAAACGAGCGAGGAGTTTTTTCTGCATGCCACCAACGTCTGCTCCTTATCAATGATGATAGGCCTTGACCTTGGTCTTAGTCGCGAGGAAAACGAAAAGCTGGCATTAGGGGCGTTTTTTCATGATGTAGGCGAGCTCAAATACCCTGCGGAAACACTGCTGCGGAAAGGGGCCATGGGACAGGGTGAATTGAAATCGTTTCTACGAACCCATCCGCAATATGGCGTGGAAATGATGGAGAAAATCCCTAATTTCCCCTATGAAGCCATCGACGTCATTCATCAACATCACGAACGCTTGAACGGATCAGGGCAGCCTTCAGGGAAAAAAGACGCTCAAATTAGTACGTTCGCAAAAATTGCCATGGTTGTGGATTTATATGATGAACTTTGCCACCACCCAGACCCCGCACAATCATTAACCCCTTCCGAAGCACTCTCATATTTGTATGTGAAATGTCGAAAGACTCTCTGGCAGGATGCCATTGTCTCTTTGGTCAAACAATTAGGCGTCTATCCACCGGGTTCGTTGGTTAAGTTAAGCAATCAAAAGACCGGACTTGTGACCAGCGTTAATGTGGGAAATCGGCTCCGGCCAATTATCCTGGTTCATGATCAACACGCCTCCACAGAAGAGCCAATGGTCTTAAACCTGGCAGAGGAAGACGATTCGTTAAGGATTGTGGAGGCTATTCGGCCAGGAGACCTTACCCCACAAATCCGAGAATGCCTAAATCCCAGACGTATAATCAGCTATTTCCCATCCAGCACACCCGTGGAAACGTACGCCCCACAATAACGAGAAAACATTAAAAGGGAAAAGTAAGGCAAAAACATGTTTTTACTTCCATTTTCTCTACTCCTCACTTTTTTCTTCTCACGTTTCATGTTTTCCTTCCCACTCCTTCCTATTCACTTTTTCCATTCCGCTGCTTCCTTAGCCCCAAGAACCCTCGAATTCGCATGAACCAGGAGACTGGCTGTACATCTGGAAATCCAAGATCCGGATACTCCACCCACAGTTCCTGATTGCCTAAATACTGTTGGCCTTGGAAAATTCGTTGAGTGCGCAATTGGGAATAGCCACGCTCTTGTAACACATGAATGAGGCGCTGCAAGGCCTTTTCTTCCGTGTCTTCAGACTCAACCTCAATCTGCAAGGCTTCATAACGCAGACGCACCTGATAAGCTGCTCCCTGGGCGATCACCTGTGCTTGGCGATTGAAACCCCGCTCACGATCATCAAGGCCGGCAATGTGATACACGTTGGTCATTAATGATGGTGAATTCATTGTGCTCCAAATTGTTCGCAAAATGTTTCTTGCTTTTTCACCTTTTTATGCTTTCATTTAAAGAGAACAGCTTCTTATAATACCCACGCATCGACACAAGACCATGCATTCGATGCACCATGTTCCATTTTCTAGACGTATCCTGCACAAGATTTCATCAACTGATTGACGATTAGCACCCGTCTTTACGGAAAGGGCTGACACACATATGAGTCGAAGTATTCCTCAAGAATTAGCTCGGAATTTTCTCAATCACACACCCACTTGGTACAAACTCACCATATTGGGCTTTCTGCTTCTTAATCCGATATTGATCTTAACAGTTGGTCCCTTTGTGACCGGGTGGGTGCTGATATTGGAATTCATTTTTACACTAGCAATGGCCTTGAAAAGTTACCCACTTCAACCGGGTGGCCTGTTAGCCATGGAAGCCGTTTTGCTTGGCATGACGACACCCGCCATGGTCTACCATGAAACCGTGAATAACTTCCAGGTCATTTTGCTCCTGATGTTCATGGTAGCCGGCATCTATTTCATGAAAGATCTCTTGCTATTTTTATTTACAAAAATTCTATTGGGTGTCCGATCGAAACACTGGCTGGCCCTCCTTTTTTCAATAATGGGAGCTTTTCTTTCGGCCTTTTTGGATGCCCTCACCGTCACCGCCGTTATCATTGCCGTAGCCACGGGCTTCTATAACATTTATCACCGTGTCGCGTCTGGAAAATCCTATCATGCTTCGCATGACCATACGAGCGACCAAGAAGTCCACGAAATGAATCGTGAAAACCTGGAAAATTTTCGAGGATTCTTGCGTAACCTCATGATGCATGGCGCCGTGGGAACGGCCTTAGGTGGCGTCTGTACTTTGGTGGGCGAACCCCAAAATCTTCTCATCGCAGATAGAGCCGGATGGGAGTTCATGGAATTCGTTTTTCGAATGGCGCCAATCACGCTGCCGGTTTTTGCGATGGGCTTGGCTACATGTCTGATCGTCGAAAGGATGCGGTGGTTCGACTATGGATTTCAACTGCCAGACCCCGTGCGTGATATTTTACTGGCCTATGAAACCGAACAACAACAACGCCGTGATAATCATGATAAGGCGAAACTTATTGTTCAGGCTGTAGCAGGCATCTGGCTCATCATTGCCCTAGCCTTTCACCTGGCGGAAGTCGGCATTATTGGCTTAACCGTCATCGTTTTCATCACGGCGCTAAACGGAATTATTGAAGAACACCAAATTGGTGAGGCATTTAAGGAAGCGTTACCATTCACCGCACTCCTGGTCGTCTTTTTTGCCATTGTGGCCATGATTCAAGAGCAAAATTTGTTTTCCAGGATTATCGGCTATGGCTTGAGTTTGGATGGCACCCATCAAATCGGTATGTTTTATTTGGCTAATGGCATCTTGTCATCCATTAGCGACAATGTCTTCGTGGCAACCGTCTATATCAACGAGGTATTTCGGGCACTTCAGGCGGGAACCATCACCCGTGATCAATTTGATCTCCTGGCTGTCGCCATCAACACAGGCACCAATATTCCGAGTGTGGCCACGCCCAATGGTCAGGCCGCATTTTTGTTTTTGCTGACCTCTTCACTGGCCCCCATCATCCGCCTGTCGTATGGGCGCATGGTATGGATGGCTCTGCCCTATACCATTTCGATGACCTTGGTAGGCTTACTGGCTGCCTATGTGATCCTAGAACCGACAACCAGTGTCCTCTATGACATCAATCTGATTCACCATAATCCCATACCGGTTAGTGAAATCGGCGGGTCCACCCATCATTGAGATGTGCCTGAGATGTCTGGAAAAGAAGTCGGTGGGAAATCCTCACCCTCTACTGGGTGAGGGTCGCAACTGTATTGTTGTTCTGTAGGATGCGTTCAGGGTAGAGCACAATTTCTACACGACGATTTTGAGCTTGGCCCTCTTCCGTATCATTTGGTACTGCAGGTCGTGTGTCCGCATATCCCGTTGCCGAGAAATCCTGGGGATTCATTCCCGTTTGTTCAATCAAAAACCGGAGTACGGTGGTCGCTCGAGCCGTTGATAATTCCCAATTCGTGGGATACTGCTGTTGTAACCGGCCATAAATTGGATTGTTATCCGTGTGACCTTCGACTTGAATATTTTTATTAGGCAAAGTGGCCAACACTTCGCCGACCTGCTTCATGATATCTAGTCCTAAAGGCGTGAGTTGTGCCTTCCCAGACTCAAACAACAGTTGACCGAGCATCGTTAAAACCAATCGATCTTGGTGCTGAGTAACCACTAAGCTCTTCCCGAATTTCTCTTCAAGTGCTTTGGTAATTCGATCAATTTCTCTGCCAACTGTCTGCACTTCACGCCTCACCTTGGCAAGCTTGTCCTCTTGCGCTTCACGAGCTGCACGCACTTGTTCGAGTTCTTTTTTGAGCCGCTCCACATGTCGAAGACGCGCTTCCAACTGTTGGAGTTCTTCTTCTAATTGACCGTTTTGTGCTCGCAATTGGGAAAAATCATCCATCTGAGACGCGAGTGTTGAACGGACGTTCCGGAAGGCTTGCGCTAAATCATCAAAATCCACCCCATCATCGTTTATACCCAAAGAAAAATTAGCCCGTTTGGCTTCCGGCAAACTTCCCAGACCGGCCACTTGAGAATATAAAGCTTGCAATTCCTTCTTTAAAGCTTCCAAATTTTTCTCTTTGATTTGTTCTTGAACTTCGATAACAGCTTCCAGGTCTTTGTTGTCTTCTTGGAGTTGAGCCACGGTTGTATCTTTCACGCTCAAGGCTTCCTCAAATGCCTGTTTTTCTTTTTGAAGTTGAGCCACGGTTGTATCTTTCGCGCTCAAGGCTTCCTCAAATGCCTGTTTTTCTTTTTGGAGTTGTGAGATTTCTTCCGAAGAACCTTGGCTCGTCCTCTTCAATTCTTCAATGGCCCGTTCATGTGCCTGTTGACTGACACATCCAAGAAACATCGTACAGATGAGCATGACAAACAAAATTTTTACAATATACATATGCTTACCCCTTCTCCTGATCTCGCAACACCCTCCTAACCCCGGAAAGCTGAAAATCTGATTTTCCTCCTCACTCGGAAGTCGGGGCGGCAGGTTTTATTTCTTACCTGACTGGTGAACATCCCTACGACTCAAGACATTGCTCTATTCGTTCTTCGTTCAACCCAACCACTCGCTGGAGTGATTGTCATTCCTCTTTCGAAATCTCAATTAACCACAAATCGAAAAGGCTTGACCCCTGGTTATTTCCCTACCTTCTCGGTTTGTCTGGGCTTTTCCTTTAGGTAACAGAGGGGAAAAGCTCGTATTCTCTCTAAACATCACAAATCTTATCCCAAAATGTTTTATCGTCCTCCAAACCTGTTTGAAATTATTCACACCGGGGCCCCTTCCCCCCTACTGAACCATCTTTTTTCTCTCGGTTGGAACAAGTAGGAAAAAACTGCCCCATGTCTCTCAGAGACCAAAAGGCTTTCTTACGTTGGTAGAGATGACAAGTGGGAGAGACCTCCCGTTAACAGGCCATTGTTAAATCGAGATAGACAGAGGAAAGGACTAAGGACTAGGCAGCCTAACGAATCGCGATAAGGCCAGGAAGATGGGCCTGGTAAGCCCCCATCTGTTGAACCAAATGTGTCACACTAGCATCCATCATTTCCATCAATGGGCCAGGATACAACCCAATCCACAAAACAAGCACCGCTAAAGGAATTACAGTGGCCAATTCTCGATTTGTTAAGTCGGGAAGCACTTTAGCAACTTCTTTGTTCGGTTCTCCTAAAGCCAACCGTTGTAGCATCCACAGCATATAGGCCGCGGCTAAGACAATACCTCCCATGGAAATTAGGACCATGGCGAAATTGATATAAGACGTCCCGACAAGCACCAAAAATTCACCAATGAAATTACAG
>CP070628.1:899949-907183 GCA_020355985.1 Nitrospirota bacterium
AACCTGTTGGTTTTCCCCATTGCTAAAGACTGCAATGAAAGGGTGAATTTTTCGAGAGTGACAAGGTTAGTCGAATCCATAGGAGTGCGCATGAATCAGAGAATACAGAAAGGGCGAAAAGAAATGGAAGAGGGCTAGAAAGGGTATGGTGAACTTAAGCCAAATTTTCCTCCGTCTACGGATAACCCCGGGATACTGATCCTTAAAAAATCAATGAATTACAGCCAGGCAAATAATCTGGACGATATCCCATAGTCGTTAGGTTAGCAATTTCCCATTCCCGCTTCCCTTCTCCCTTTCTTGGCAAGAAAATTTCAGTTGACCAATCAATTCTTGGAACGTTTAACGCATTAGGTTAGACTAGTCCTGGCTTCTCTTTATCTTTCTCAAGACCAAGACACAGATTATGCAGGGCCTTTTTCTCCCTCCCGATGACCTTCCAGATACTATCCCAAAAGCCTTTCGCGCCATTACCGCTGTTGCGGGCAATCGCATTGTCATGCAAATTCAAGAAGGCCAGGGGTATCGACAGTATAGCTATGAGGAGCTGTTGGAGCAGGTTCGCAGCCTCTCCAGCAGTCTTTTCGAGTTTGGCCTGCATTCTGGACATCGTATCAGCATTGTGGCGGAAAATAGCCCGCAATGGGTTATCGCCTACCTCAGCATTCTCACAATTGGTGCCACAGCTGTTCCGCTTGATATTCAAATGCCAAAAGAGCAACTACTTTCTTTCATCAGAGCCTCAGACAGTCAGCTCGTCTTCGCCAGCACAAAAACCTGGCCTTTGATTCAAGAACTTGAAGATACCATCAGACTGGTGATAATCGGTCCTAACACGGAAAAGCACCAAATTGTGATGACGGATCTCATTGCACAAGGAAAGAAGAAACCCGCCGTTACCGCCACGGTAGAACCAGACGACGTCGCTTCGCTCCTCTATACTTCGGGTACCACCAAAAAGCCCAAAGGGGTTTTGCTCACGCACCGAAACTTTATGGCCAACGCCAAGGCCATCATGGCAAAGGAATTAGCCGGCCCGGAGGATAACTTTCTGGTGATGCTCCCCTTACATCATGCCTATCCATTTATGATTGCCTTTCTAGTCCCCCTCTTGTTAGGGGCAAAAATCACATTCCTCCAATCACTCAAAGGTCCGGATTTGGTTCAATGCCTTCGTGAGACGAGAATCACGATAGCTGTCGCGGTTCCACAGGTCTTTGCCATGATCCGCCGTGCAATTTTTGACGAGCTTGGCCGCCGGCCCCCATTAATCCGAAAGATTCTCACAATACTTCTTTCCTTCTCAGGGTTTTTGAGGACACATATCCGGTGGAATATCGGACGATTTTTTTTCGCGCCAATTCATCGCCGGTTTGGTTCCTCACTCCGGCTTCTATGCAGCGGCGGCGCCAAACTGGATTCCCAGATCGCCAAGGACTTAACCAACCTAGGGTTTACTATTCGAGAAGGCTATGGATTAACTGAGACAGCCCCTGTGATTGCCTTTAGCCCCCTCATTCGACCAAAACCGGGGTCAGTCGGACCACCGCTCAAGAATGTCGAATTACATATTCTCAATCCGAACGAGAAGGGAATTGGAGAAGTAGTCGTTCGAGGGCCGAACGTCATGAAACAATATGATAACGCTCCAGCCGAAACGGCAGAGGCAATTCGCGATGGCTGGTTCCACACCGGTGATCTTGGCTATCTGGACTCAGATGGATATTTGTTTCTAACAGGAAGGATCAAGGAACTTATCGTCACCCCAGGCGGGAAAAACATCCTCCCCGAAGAACTGGAAGATGAATACCAACAAAGCCCGGCAATCGCTGAACTCTGCATTATCGGCAGACAGCAAAATGGAGAAGAGGGCGAACAACTTCATGCCGTGGTCGTAGCCAACTTTGATTTTTTACGAGTTCAGAAAATTCATGATGCAGAAAATTACATTAAAGATGCATTAAATAGAGTCGCCCTCACACTTCCACCTTACAAGCGGATTACCGGCCTTACCCTAGTCAAGGAGCCACTTCCACGAACTCGGTTGGGGAAAATCCAACGTCACCTTGTTAAAGCCCAAGTTCGCTCACAGAAAACCTCCCACAAACCTACTTATCCACAATCTGATTCAGATCGAGAATTGCGCCAGACAGATACAGGCCTATTGATATTGAAGACTCTAGCGGAGCTGCTCCCACCCAACAGAGAAATCCATTTGGGAGATCACCTTGATCTCGACTTGGGATTCGATTCCCTTAAGCGTGTGGAGTTCCAAGTAGCCTTAGAAAGGCAGTTGGGGAATCTACCCGAAATGTTTATGGGCGAAATCATTACCGTCCGTGATGTCATAGAAAAACTGCGAGGCCTTGAGCATATTCATCCTTGTGAAACAGAGACTCCCCAATCTTGGCACGAGCTCTTGGAAACCCCACTGTCCCCTACCCTGACGCAGAAATTTCTCACAGGCCCAAGCTCGGTAAATCTTGTAATAGGAAAAGCAGCGGTTTCTCTTTTTGAAGGGCTTTTCCGCATCACCTTCAGATTGACGGTCACCGGAATCGAACACCTACCAAAAAATAGTCCCTATCTCATTGCTTCCAATCATCTTAGTTTTATTGATCCCTTCATACTCCTTTCGGCCTTGCCTCGATCCGTCTTTGAGCAATTATACGTCCTCGGCTGGGAGCCGTATTTTCGCTCGCGATTCCGAATGTGGATTGCCCGCGTGGGTCATGTCATTCCTGTAGGACCGGAGACGCCCATCATTTCCGTTCTCCGGGCTTCAGCGGCACTTCTCCGGACTGACAAAAGCCTTCTTATTTTCCCTGAGGGCGAGCGGAGCATCGATGGGCAACTCCTTCCATTTAAAAAAGGCATAGGAGTTTTAGCTTGTGAATTACGAGTCCCAATAATTCCTGTCAAGATCGAAGGGAGCTTTCAGGCCTGGCCGCCTGATAGCCACATGCCGCATCTCCTCCACCCTATAAAAGTCAATATAGGTAAGAACCTTACCATTACTCCTTCGATGATCCAGACATGGACAACCAAGGGCATGGATCCCCATGTAGCGGCTGCAAAGATGATCCAAGAAAGGGTGGCTTCTCTGTGAAGTAACCCGACCTTCCTCTACCCCTTATTTTCATAGTTTAGAAGACTTCGCCAAACCTATCAATGACACTGCGCCACTTCATAAAACGATGCGGTCGACTTCCCCTTTTTCAGTGCGAGGGTACAGCATTATTGACTTTCAGGTGGCAGCCGACTGGTTAGGACCAGAGCATTTTGAACAAAGTCGTTAATATTTTCGGACTTTGATTTCCTGTTTAAATGTTGGGAGGAGTTGCACGGGCTCGAAATTGTCATTACTTTACTCCACCCATGGGCATTCCCCTAAATCCAGAAGAGGGAAATGGTTTAAAAACCTGAATCACTCTTAAAAATTCCGGTGTAAAGAGTAGGTGCTCAGGAATTGGGAAATACACCGGACTGGTGAGCGGTCTGCCATGAGTGATGAAGGGTTCGCCAGGTACACTGCAAAGACGAATACGGATGGTTCGATAATGATGAGAAAGGATTTCACAAGGGATTCACAGATATTCAATGAGATGGTACAAAACAACCCACATTGGATAGGCCAATTTTTAAAAATTTTTAACTTCTAGCCACAAGAGAGCCTACTAAAAACGATGAAATCTGGGTTTTTACACTATTATAAAAAAACGGTCATTGAGCGACCCATCTTTTCTTTATTGATTTTTTTTCTAATGGTGGCCTTTTTTGCCTACCATGGACAGAATCTCAAACTCGATGCCTCAGCCGAATCAATTGTTTTAAAGAATGACCCGGATTTACGGTATTACCGGGCTATCCGTGATATCTATGGCTCCGACGACTTCCTCGTTATTACCTACACGCCTTTTGACGATCTTTTATCTCAAACCTCGCTTGCGGGTCTGAAAGCACTTCGCAACGATTTGCGGCAATTAAAGCGAGTCTCCTCGGTGGTGACCATTTTAGACGTCCCCTTATTGAACAGCCCCAAAGTGAGCATTTCTGAACTTACAGATGATGCAGAAGTGAGAACGTTGGAGACGCCAGGTGTAGACAAGGACCTTGCACGAAAGGAGTTTCTGAAAAGCCCTATTTACCAAAACAACTTGGTCAGTCCAAACGGGCACACCACAGCGCTCCTGGTGAATTTCAAGCGTGATGAAAAGTATTTTTCTCTTTTAACAAAGCGAAATGCACTCAGAGAAAAGGAAGTTTCAGCGAGCCTCACGCCTGAAGAATCCCAGCAATTAAGGAAGGTGACGAAAGAGTTTTATGACTACCATGCCCTAGTCATTGAGCAAGAGCGCCAAGACACTCAAGTCGTTCGTGGGATGATGGACAAATACCAGGACAAAGCCGACATGCACTTAGGCGGTGCTCGGATGATCACTGCCGACATGATCAGCTTTATTGAACACGACATAAGTGTCTTCGGCCTAGGAGTGGTCTGTTTTTTAGTTGTTGCCCTGATTTATTTTTTTAGAAAATTGCGTTGGGTGGCTCTCCCCATGTTTTGTTGTCTGACCTCGATTATCGTGATGGTTGGATTTCTTGGATGGCTTGACTGGCGAATTACGGTCATTTCATCAAATTTTATTTCTTTATTACTCATCATCACCATGTCGTTAACTATCCACCTCATTGTGCGCTACCGAATCTTAATCGAAAACAATCCCACCACCGACCAAAGAACACTTGTATTCGAAACCATGCGAATCATGGCCGAGCCATGTTTTTATACGGCTCTCACGACCATCGTGGCTTTTTGTTCTCTAGTGGTTAGCGATATACGTCCGGTCATTGATTTTGGATGGATGATGACCATCGGTATCGCACTAGCCTTTGCCCTTAATTTTATTCTTTTCCCTGCTGTGCTTTCGCTTTTACCACTCGAGAAATTTACTTCACGCCGAGACTTCACCCAATCCTTCACACTTCGAATGGCTTCAATTACACAAAACTACCCCAAGAGTATCATGTGGTTTTGCCTAGCTTTAGCGCTCTTAGGTGTTCTAGGTATTTCACAATTGGAAGTGGAAAACCGCTTCATTAATCATTTCAAAAAGACAACGGAAATCTACCAGGGCATGGAGCTCATTGATACTCAATTAGGAGGAACCATTCCTCTAGACTTTGTCATTGATGCGGATGCCGACTTCTATGCATCCATCGAGGAATCAAAAGACGCTGACAAAGCCTTTGAGGATCCCTTCGCAGACGAAGAAGAAGATTCAAACGAGACGACCTATTGGTTTAATGGCGATATGCTTCAGAAAGTAGAAAAAATTCATGACCACCTAGAGCAGCTCCCTGAAATTGGAAAAGTGCTCTCGATTGCCACGGGGATGAAAGTCTTCCTACAACTGAACGATGGGCGTATGCCGGATGATTATGAATTGGCGGTCCTCCGAAAGTGGGTCCCAGAAGATGTCAAAAAGACACTCATCAACCCTTACCTCTCCGAAGATGGAAACCAAACCCGTATTACCATGCGTCTGATAGAATCAGCCCCAACTCTCAAAAGAAAGGAACTTATCCATAAAATCAAGGCTTACCTGGTGAACGACATGGAGCTCACGGATACCAATGTCCATCCTACCGGTTTAGCCGTCCTCTATAATAATCTGCTTCAAAGTCTCTATAAATCTCAAATCCTTACTCTAGGCGCCGTTTTTCTAAGTATTCTGGCGATGTTTATGGTTCTCTTTCGAGGTCTGTCAATTTCTTTCCTGGCCATCATGCCAAATATGCTTGCGGAAGGAATGGTCCTGGGACTTATGGGGTGGCTTGGCATACCGTTAGATATGATGACCATCACCATTGCCGCCATAACCATTGGGATTGGGGTTGACGATACGATTCACTATATTCATCGATTTCAGGTCGAATTTAAAAAAAACGGGAACTATTTGGCGACTGTGAAAGCCTGTCATGGGAGTATTGGCATCGCGATGTATTATACCTCGCTCACCATTGCAGCAGGTTTTTCCATACTCGCATTATCCAGTTTTATTCCGACAATTTATTTCGGCCTTTTAACTGGGTTTGCCATGATCGTGGCACTCTTGAGTAATCTGACGTTGTTGTCAGCTTTACTGATTCTTTTTAAACCTCTAGGTCCAGAAAATTAATGGCCATCTTAACGACAGAATGGCCATACCTGGTACCAGTGCCGACACCTGAAACGCGCTTCGCACTGACGAAGCTGGCCGCCGTACTCCCTCGCCTGCCAATCCACACGATTGGCAATACGCACAACTTCCGGTTTACTGTTGTAACTACCGCGTGCATAACCACCGCGACCTTCATGGTAGGCCAGATATAGGTGCTTAGGATCCCATTTTGAGATGCCGAGATCTTTGCTGCTCTTATCGTTGTACCAGCCGATGAAGTCCAGAGCGTCCTCCATAGTGGCACGGCTTTTAAAGAATCCACCAACCTCATCCTCATACTCCTCCCAGGCCTCGTCTTTGGCCTGAGCATAGCCCTCCGCTGATGATTGGCGCCCCAGAGGAATGAACAGAAACCACTCCCGTGGCGGCTTCGCGTCATGGCGAAAAGCGGACTCCTGCTTCACGAAGGCCATGAGAATATGAGGCGGGGTACCCCACTTGTCTTGAGATTCTTTTGAAGCATCATACCACTGAGGATACTGATCGAAAATCGCGCACAGGTTGTCCTGATGCTTGGGTGGCATGGACGCGCAACCCGTCAGCAGAGCGATGGCCATCATCAGAAGAACAGGGATCACCCTTGTCGAAAGGATAAGTTTAATCGGTTGCCTCTTCTATAAATTTATCCGCCTGGGATGAGTTGAGTGCTTTAGATGCTGCAAGGCTGGATGAGTATTTGGCCCCTGAAATTATTATCTGAGGTGCCTTTTTGCAGCGATAATGAAAATATTCCAGGGACAGGAATATTGAAGGTTCAAAGTAAGGTATCGAGAAACATCAAGCTCAATCTTTTAATCATAAGAAGCTAATTTACAGTCCTTTTCCTCCATGACTGATAACCTTTATTGAGCTGAAAGAGCCTGATAAACAGCGGGAATATTGACTCCCGTATGGACCCAGTCCCAAAGTGCGTACCCTTTAAACGTTGGCATGGAAAGAGATTGTTGGGTCTGTTCCAATGATAATCCATTGGCTAGAGCTGTTTGAACTTTATTGTCCAACGTTTCCAA
>CP070628.1:907283-910454 GCA_020355985.1 Nitrospirota bacterium
GCCAACCTAAAAACGCCCCGACCATGGCCAAAAATTTTATATCACCGCCACCCATCCCTTCTTTGCCAAACACATAGGGACTGATCCAGGCCAATGCCAACAGAACCCCTCCACCGATAAGAATTCCCAACAGGGAATTGAACCATCCAGTGGGTAGCAAGAGGCCTCCACAAAGAAATCCAATGAGGATCCCCGGCAGGGTGATCACATCCGGAATGATCTTGTGATCCCAATCAATCCAAGTCACAGTCCAAAACACCGAAAACAATCCCGCATACACCACCGTGGGCCATGTGAATCCAAACCGCCAGACAACCAGGAGATATCCCAGGCCGTTTATTAATTCAATGATGGGATATCGTGCTGGAATACCCCCCTGGCAGACCCGACATCGTCCTTTCAGCCAAAGAAAACTCAACAAGGGCAAATTGTCATACCAGCTGATTTGTGCTCCACACTGTGGACAAGTTGACCGTGGCGCCACAATCGAATCCCCCTTGGGGACACGATGGACACAGACGGTCAAGAAGCTCCCAATGATAATTCCCAGAATAAAGACGCTTGGCCAAACAATCCAGTGAGACATAAATGTCACATATTCCGTAGTTAATTCGACTAGGGTGAGTTTACGTATATTTTCAGTTTACAATCCCAAAATGACCTGATATTCTCCCTAAGATAATTCGCCTAGCCAAGGATGCCGAGGAATTCATGAATACGAGACCGAAACCCACAGCTTCCGATGATGCTCCGATAAAACGCAAACGCCCAGAGGCCCTGACCCAGCGCGAGCAGGAAATCCTTCAACTCATCTGGTCTGGACTGAAAAATAAAGAAATAGCGCAGCGACTAAAAATTAGCGTGAAAACGGTGGAAGCCCATCGTGCCAATATGATGAAAAAAGTTCGCGTGTCGAATGCCGCACAACTACTCAACGCGGCTATCCAGGAAGGGCTCATTCAAATCAAATAAAAACTCTGCCCGCCACTTATTCTTTGTGCGCCCGTTGCCGGGCTGCTTCAAAGATTGTCACCGCCACCGCTACCGAGACATTCAGCGAATTGATCTTCCCAACATCGGGATTTTCACATGCTCATCGCATTTTTTTAGTACGATTGGCCGAATCCCTTCCCCTTCACTTCCAAAGACTAAGACCAACGGTTCTGTCAAATCACATTCGTCGTAGGAAAGGATAGCGCTAGCATCCAAGGCGACAGTTTTGATGGCTCGTTTTTGGCATTGCTCAAGAAACTTGCCGGTATTCGTCACACGTGCCACCGGCACATGCTCCAATGCACCGGCAGAAGCTTTTGCCACTCCAGCGGTTAGGCCTACCGCACGATGTTTTGGAATGACAATACCATGTCCTCCTGCTGCGTCTACTGATCGGGCGATGGCCCCAAGATTATGTGGATCTTGAATCTGATCTAAGACTACGAGGAGCGAGGAAACGTTGCGCTGCTCAATTTCATCTAACAATTCTTCCCCGTCCAAAAACTGTTTCGCCGCAACATTGGCGACGACCCCTTGATGATGACGGTCACCAGCTAGGCGATCCAATCGCTCACGGGATTCGACTGAAAATGGGATTCCGCGTTCTTTCGCTAAATGAGTGAGGGGGGAAAAGCGGCCATTCAATTGAGCCAGCCAGAGCCGCTGGATGACACGTGTTGGCGATTGCAGGGCTTCGGTGACCACATGAAACCCGTACAGCACATTTGAAGTTTCATTACTTTCGCTTCCACCGGGTCGTGCCATCAGGTCGGTCTTCCAGGGTAATGCCTTTTTCGTCTAATTCTTTTCGAACTCTATCAGCAGTAGCAAAATCTTTCTTCGTACGGGCTTCATTGCGTATTTTGATTTTTTGTTCTATGAATTCTGACTCATCCCGAGGATTAATTGTTGCATTATCCGACAATCCAACAGAAGCTTCATCAGAGGTTTCAACTAGTCTTCTATTTCCAAACCAGACATCCGGCAGAATTTGGAACAATCCAAGGGGATCCCCAAATTTTTTAAAAATTTCTGTCGCTTTTCCCTTGGTCTGATCGGATAAACCTTTGGCAAACAATTTATTGACTTCTCCACGAAATTCGTGAAAGGCCCCAAGCGCCTTGGGGGTATTAAAATCATCATCCATACTTTCCCGAAACTTCCTGACAAATTTCTTCGAGACTCGTTCCCAATCTTCGTCACCTTGATGGCCGTCTTGAGAATCAGATTCCTCTAACCGTTGGATTAATCCATAGATAGTATCCATGGCTGCTTTCGCTTCCGGAAGAGATTGTTCCGTAAAATTCAGGTCACTTCGATAATGGGTGGACAACAGATAATAGCGCAAACATTCACCGGTTATTGGCTCCAAATTCGAGACTGGAGATTTTTCTAAAATTTCTCGGATGGTGAAAAAATTTCCAAGCGACTTTGACATTTTTTCTTTGTCTATGGTCACAAACCCATTGTGAACCCAATAGCGGGCAAATTCCTTGCCGGTATACGCACAGGATTGGGCAATTTCATTTTCGTGATGCGGAAAGATTAAATCCTTGCCCCCGCCATGAATGTCGAAGGTTGAACCTAACTCAGCCACCGACATCGCGGAGCATTCGATATGCCAACCTGGCCGTCCCTTTCCCCAAGGGCTGTCCCAGCCAGGTTCGCCAGGCTTAGAGGCTTTCCATAAGGCAAAGTCCATGGGATCTTGCTTCCGAGTATCAACCTCAATTCTGGCGCCAGCCCGTAACTCTTCCATGTTTTTCCCAGACAGTTGACCATAGGCAGAAAATTTTTTCACCGAAAAATACACATCCCCTTCTATCTGATAGGCCATGCCTTTGTGTACCAAATCTTCCACCATCATAAGGATATCCTGCATATGCTTGGTAGCCCGAGGCTCGGCAGAAGGCTTGATAATACCCAATGCCCCCATATCCCGGTAAAAGGCTTGAATGTATCGGTCACTAATTACATTCCAGGGTACGGCATCTTTTTCGGCCCTATTTAAAATTTTGTCGTCGATATCGGTAAAGTTTCTAACATATGTCACCTGGTATCCAGAAAACTCCAAAAAGCGCCGAATCATATCAAAAGTGAGTGCGCTACGCGCGTGGCCTAGATGACAATCATCATAGACTGTGACCCCACAGACGTACATGCTGACCTGCCCAGGGA
>CP070628.1:910554-918228 GCA_020355985.1 Nitrospirota bacterium
CAACCTTCTTCTCATTCCAACCTCGGTTCATCCAAACAGGTCTCGCAACAGGTTTTTCCCATCAGTCATTTTCTCAAGTCCTTCGCCGGGAAGGGCTTTTCTCCCACCGGCTCACTGACTGTAGATCAGTGGGTCTCCTCCACTCCATTCCTCTGGATGTGCTGCGTTCTGCTTCTCCACACAAACCATGTTCGCATAATCCCCATTGAACCATTTTTTCATGCCTTTCTTTTGCAAACGAATATTGCAACATAGAAGTGGTTGATTTCGTTCAAGTTGGAAAATGGTTGCAAAAAGGATCCCTTTTGCAATATTGAGGATCAATGGAGGTTGAAACTTTTACCATGGAGAGGGTCTTCCAAGTTTGCAGTACAAGCACTTTACACTCTGAATCTTGGGTTGGCATCGTTGAAGGACAGGATCTATTGCGCCTTTTTGAGGGCTAATATTCTTTAAGGGTTTTGTCCTTTTCGGAATATCGTAGAACCGTCCACACAAAAGCGGAATGACTCCAGGTGAGAGGGGATACACAAAGAGGTGAACCGGTGACAGGATGAACCTGTTCGGCCAGGACCCCGGAAGGCAGCGCATTTTTTCCACACCATTCAAGATACGGAAGGGCTGCTTGAAGCTCCTGCTGATTCTCTGCTTGATCGATAGCATATTCTGCCAGCCATAATGTAGAAATAAACCATGGATTCCCGGGAATGTCCTTGGGACTATCCTCCGCTCGCTGATAGACATCACCCTGGTATCTGGCGCATCCTGCAACAGGAGTTTTAAGCCACAGTTGCTCGCGCACTGCTGTGGCTGTGGCAATCATTCGCGGATCTTTGGGATCCAAGACGCCAAGCGTGGCCAAACTTAAGAGGCTGATATCAATGACTTCATCAAGTTGATAGCCTCCCTCTACTCTGAAGCCCGAACGGGCAAATCGCTTGAGGCCGCCATGGTACAGGTGGTGGCTCACCCCCTCCGTCATTTCATCGGCCACGGAATCATACTTTTCAGCCAGGGCGGTATCCTGAAAGAGGTTCGCAAAATTCGCGGCGGCCCGAAGACCGGCAATCACCGATGCCACCGTATAGGCATGCAGGGCGTAGCGCTCTTCCCAAAGATCATAAGACGGTAACGGCAATAAGGTTTGAGGGTCCCGGTACCTGACTAAAAAGTCAGCCGCTTTTTTAATGAGCGGCCCGTAAAGATGCCGAATAAATTCGACGTCATCCAAACTCTGGTAATGTATCCACAGTGCCCAAAGAGTCAACGCGGTTGAATCTTCCTGAATGGGGAGGACCTCTTTGCCAGCGACTAACCAGGAATGCCAATTACTCGCAAGGGACCCGTCCGGATTATAATGCTGGAATAAATAGCCTTCCTCCGATAACACTCGGGCGCAAAAGTCAAAATATTTCATACACACATGCGAGTACCCGGCCTTGGCTAACGCGGCGGCGACAAATGCCCCATCCCGCCCCCACATATACGAATACGTATCTTTTCCAAAACGAACAATATCCGAATCATTGGCGGCAATAATGGCTCCGTGGTTGTCGATTTGTGTTCGTAAGACCAGCAGGCTTCGATAAAACACGTCGGCCACGGATTTTGGCAAGCCCTGGAGCTGCAGCCCATCTTTACGTATCCATGTTTTCCAGTATTTGGCCGAGCGCTTGAGGAGTTCTTCCGGCGTAATGCTGTGGACCTCCAAATTAAGCTTGGCAACTTCGGAATAGTTCATACCCGCCGCTATCCAATAATACGCGGTGGTGGTACCCTTGACGGGCAATTCCAGCCAAATGCCAAGGGTGGAATGAGGCGAACCCCATGCAGAAGCTTCCCCGCTCAGTTCTCCGTTCTCTATCTCTTGAGCGTTCTCCAGCCCTCCCGAGGCGTCTTTTTTTCCGCAGGCAAAATGTTGCACACCCCATTGGTCATGTGCCCAACAACTCATCAGGAAGTATCGATGGTTTTTGTAATGAATAATCGAACAACTTCGTGGATCGAAATATGCGGTGCCCCCGATGTTATTGCCATACAGTTTAAAGTCATGACTAAAAAAGAGCCGAACTCGGCGGCGTTTATCTTGAAGATTGCGTATCTCGATTTTTTTGATGTAGATATTTAATTCAAAATCCACCACATCTGAGCATCGGAGTTCCAAACCCAAAGCCTCATTGTTTAGCAAGACCTCCGTGACAAGACTCTCATTTTGATAGCGTAAATCTTTTTCCCATTCCGGGCCCATCCACGAGTACTGTCCATCCGCCCATACACCGAAGAGGAAGGGATGTCTGCTGGCATGGTTTTCCTGCCCAATAAAAGGAAAATACACATCCCGGATCTGATAATCTGAATCGAAATTTAAAAGGAAAGACCCGTTGCTGACGGGGATGTCTTTAGGCATAACGTCTTTCATCCACAATCCACTGATACAGGTCAGAATATTTCCCAGCCATACTGGCAATTGAGAAGTGGTCTTTCACGTGCTGACGACAATCACTCGGATCAAGAAGGTGGATGGCTTTCACGGACTCCGTCATATGATCGATGGAATCCACCACAAAACCCGTTTTCCCATGAATAACAATTTCAGGCACTGAACCTTTATCAAAGGCTAACACCGGAGTGCCGCAGGCCATAGATTCAATCAGCACCAACCCAAACGGTTCCCCCCATTGAATAGGAAAGAGTGTCGCACACGCATGCTGATACCATAGCTTTTTCTGGGCACTATTCACTTCTCCGATATAGATGATCTGCTTGTCAGAATCCAGAATGGGCTTCATGACCTGATCGTAATAATCATCACCGGCGCAGGGTTGGCCTGCATCAACCACGAGATCAATGGAATGTTGTAATGATTTGAAAAACTCTCGGTCTTGTGCTTTGTTTTGGACATTGCCGGCAAGGATAAGGCGGGAGCCTGACCTTTTCGCAACTTCGATGGCCTTATCTTGACCTTTATCTGACGTGATTCTTCCAATCGAGAACAAATAGTCGTGTTTACTGGGATGAGTATTGAATGGATAATCTTCCACATCAATGCCGTGATGGATCACCTTCTGCCCGTTGATTATTCCCTGATGCTGCGATCTCTGGAATTCACTGATGGGGACAAAATAGCCAGGGGAAGAGGAAATAAGCGTTTCATTCCATCGCGAAAATCCTCGGTGATCGTCTGCTGGCACATGCAGCGTCATCACAATGGGAACAGGATTGTGACACACTCCATTAAATATATATTCCATCATATCGGCATCATGCATATGAATCACATCAATATCACCCCGTTGTGCTCGTTGAAGTGACAGCACAAGGTGTTGGCGCATGTGTTCCTGCTTCACGAGTGTGTGGTCCGTGCAGTACTCACTGAAGCTGTGTTCAATGGTCGTAAAGTGCTCGCCAACCACGTGGGAATCACCTGAACAGGCCACAATCGAGCGACAGCCTAATTCATGCAATCCTTTATCGAGGTTATACACCACCGTTTCAATAGGACCGTAACCCAAGTCCTGTCTGATCGGCCGGTTGAGCGTCGCGACATGGAGCACATTCATCTTTTGCCTCGTGTTGATCAAGGTGATATTTTTCCTAAAACATTCCCAAATTTCCTACGAGATTGAAGCCCTCCTTCTAATCCTGCAGGCATCCAAATTTTTATAAACCTATGAGTAGGACTCATGATGCCATCCGGTCTTCCTCTACCCCAGGCGCCAACGTACTTAGAGTGCGGGTAGCCGGTCCTTCCACTGGTAACGTGATATGAAACGAAGTTCCCGTGCCCGGTTCGCTTTCAACCGTAATGTTGCCTGCATGCGCATCAATAACATCTTTCACAATCTTGGTCCCCAGTCCAGTTCCCCCGACTTTTCGGCTGATCGCTTGGTAGGTAAAAAGGCTTTCTCTCACTTCAGAGGGCATGCCCTTTCCTGTATCAATGACAGACAGAATGATGGTCTTCCCTCCCTGCTCTGCCCGACCCTGGACGCTGATGGACCCGCCGGAAGGAACTTCCGCTATCGCGTTATTGACGAGGTTATAAAAAGCATTAAAGAGGCGGCTTTCATCAGCTTGAATGGCAGGAAGGATTTCGAGATCTTTGACGGCGAGAACCACGCCGCATTCAGCGGCCGGGATACGGAGAATCTCATACACGCTCGCAACCACCTCAGCAATTCGACATGAAACAAACGGTGTTGAACGGTTAAGACCCTTGACCGAATCGGCGAACTCTCCTACTCGATCTTGAATACGTCTGGATCCATTTTTGATCATATCGATAAGATCTTTCGTGAGACCTCGACTACGGACCGCCGCGTCGGCAACAGGCACCGTCAACTGCCCATATGATTCGTTGAGTTCATCTTCGAGAAGCGAAGCGCCCATAACGACGGGCATCAGCATATTCTTGATATCGTGTGCAATGTCTCCAAGCACCCGTGCCACTTCGGCCAGCCTCGCATCCTCCTGAAGTCTCATTTCCGACTGACGAAGTTCTTCCTCGACCTCTTTGCGGTCGACAAACTGTCCGATTTTAATTCCGATGTCAGCCATCATCTTCAGCACATCTTCATCTGCCTCACGTATCTCATCGGTAAAAAATTCAATCACGCCATACAGGCGCTCACCCTTGCAGACTGGAAATCCGCACCACCCATGAAGACCAAGACCAACCCTGGCTGCCATCGGAGCACGGCGGAAGCCTGGGTCTCTAGCCACGTCAGGAATCCAGATCGGGCGGCCACTCGCCCAGACCTGACCAACAAGTCCAATGCCGACTTGAAAGGTGAGTTCCCTGTTTTCCTCACAGAACGCTGAAGCTTCGACGGCAGGCGCATGCCAGAGGTCAACAAACCGAAGCAACTCAGCTTGCGTATCCACATTCCAAAGCATGCCCAATTTCCAACCAAGGCTCTCACCGATGGCTCCAAGAATTTCCTGTCCTGCGTCCTTCAGACTGATGGACTCAGCCAACACCCGCGTGACGGCATATTGGGCAAGAAGTCGACGTTCTGAGGACTTCACTTGCGCTAACGCAACATGAAGTTCCTCGGCCTGATATCCAACCATGCGCTCACTGTCTTTGGAATTCCGGATGTCCTGGCCTTTTTCAATTTCAGATGGCTTCATATTTCAGCGGCCGCTCCTATTATAGGTGTGTTTCACACACGTTAAAGAGGGTTATGATTTCGAAAAATGCTTCCCGGGCTGATGAGGCCTTCCAACTGCCCGACAATTCAATTTCCGACTAACCCAGCGATATCGACTGTCTAATGAGAAACAAAGAGCTCTGGTAATCGCTCGCCGGCAAAGAAAGCCAACAGTTCAGATACGTCATGTATCTTCTTCATCCAGGGCTTTCCCTGTCTGACAAAGGAGGGAATGATTCCTTGAAGTTCTACCCAAGGATCAACACAACGGCCAGACCCGTAGAATGTTGATGCCAGAATGGAATAGCTTTTAGATAACCACGATCTAAGGTCTAATCAAGTGGAAGTTCGAGAATTATTACGTTCGCGAGACAATCCCTATTACCACACACATTAAAAGTGGCACAGTTGTCACAATCTTACAGAATGGCATAGACATTCAGAGGGTTTTGGCATACTTAATGACCATTGAACGCTAAACAGACCATTCACTTGGCTAGAATCCATTGATTTATCAGGGATTGGGCTACCGACAACACGCGTCGACTGAGTCCAATTTGGCTTCAGTAGGCAATCTTCGACAACATTCTTGGCCATTCCATTTCGCAAGAGGTTGGCCTTCCTTAAGTGGTTGACCGGGAAACGCAACATTGAAGAAGGCCACGTTGGGGTGTTGAAACTCCAGGCGCTTCTCTCGGTTGGGAAAGGAACGGTCGCCAATTGCCAGGAGCTGTTGTTTATTAAGGAAAAAATCCCGTTTATTGTAGACAGCCCATTCATATTCCCGAGTCATCGCGAGCGCATCAACTGGAGAGGCCTGGACACACATCCCGCAAAAGAGGTAACGGGTCATGTCCATCGTATATTCCTTGGCATATCGCTTGATGGGTTCGTCAGGCACTTCCGCGCTGATAACCCTAATCACTCGACTAGGGCAAGCGGCTTCGCAAAGATCGCAGCCGACACATTTTTCCGTACCGTCGTCGTATCGCAGTAGGCCAGCATGCCCCGATAGTTCTCGGGAAACAGTCGTTTTTCGTGGGGATACTGAACGGTGATTAGCTTGTAATGCAGGAGATGACGCAGCGTCGATTGCATCCCTACAGCAATTTCATAGAAGGTGATGAACTGTATCCACGCTTTGAATTGGCCGTAGCGCCGGATAACATTTTTGGGAAGATTCATCAATTGTCTTTCTTGAAAACCCCCAACACACCGAGGTCAGGATACGGCTGCCCCTTCCTACCAACTTTTTTAATTTAACCGTTCAAAGATAGTAGCCCTTTCAGTACCTATTCTCAGTCCACACGATTCAACGGATTTACCCAGCAAACTCGGCAAGTGCTTTATCATAGGATTGATCCAAATCTGCCAAGGTTTTATCCATCCCGGTTTGGAGCGCAAGTAGGTCTTCCCCTTTTCCTGACTTCAGGGCCTCAATTTGGAATTGAACCTCTTCGCCTTTCTTCGTCAGTTCCTCCAAAATGACGTCCAAGCTCTCCCTGGATTTAGACCCTGGAGCTGCTTCTTTCGCCTGACTCACAAGTTTTGCATGTTTATCTTTGAGTCGGCCTAACTTGTCTTCGAAGCCTTGTAAATACGTCGTGAGGTTGGGGGCTTGAATACTTTCCACAGCGTCTTTGCTTTCCAACTGCACGTCATTCACAACCACAGGAGACTCTGGTGCCGTGCTGACTTCAGAATTACTACAACTCAACACCATCATGCAGACGATCCCGACACAAACATTTCCGAGTGCAGAATACTTCATGTGTTTCTCTCCAAACGTGTAATTGTAAAAATTTTGTTATGGCTCATTGAAGCTGTTAAGCCACAAGACCGAATGTACTTCACTAGGTTTCATCCTTTAGTTCCAGATCCTACGAGCCCCGTTTTTGGTGCAACACGAGCACGATCCTTCATCGGTCGAGGTGCGCTCAGACGGTGTTGTAATATCAGGGGATCCACGACTTCCCCACAATTTAAACAATGCAGGACCACGATCTTGATGAGCCCCGTCTCATCCTTCAGGTCCATGCAGGTTTCCTGGACCATATGTCCTTGGCACCGGAGACAAATCATCCAAGCAGCCTTCTGACAAACCACATGTATTCCATCGTCATCCTCGATTGACCAAAGACTGCTCCCCTTTTCTTGTGAATGGAAATTCCCCAACCCATCGATGAGGAAGGCCCATTGGAACCATTCCTTAAAGGAGGTTGATTCATAACCCTTGAGTTTGACTGTTGGTGTTGAACGACTCAGTCCGATCGTTGAAGCTGAGAATTATTTATCATTAAGAAAGAACAATCCAAGGATGGTAACTAATCGACCATCCTTAACAATGCTCCTTTTTTCACTCGCTTTGGGGTATGTTCCTAGCCCTTTGCGGCATAATCATAACCATCATAATTTCCACTTATATGAGAGTAACAACGATTGGCCCACGTCATCACCGCTCCTTTTTGCTCAGCATAACGCAAATCTAGGACCTCATTAAATTTCACCATATCCCCATCAA
>CP070628.1:918328-926254 GCA_020355985.1 Nitrospirota bacterium
GGACACTTAACGATCAAGGTCATATTGAACGGACTTATGATTTTCCCAATTTTGCCGACGCGTTGGCATTTGTGAATCGAGTGGGCAATGTGGCAGAAATTGAAGGCCATCACCCCGATCTCTACTTGGCATGGGGAAAATGCAAGGTGGAAATATGGACACATAAAATTCAGGGATTGACCGAAAGTGATTTTTTTCTTGCCGCGAAAGCTGATCGGGCTTTTGCCCTTCCTCCCCTGAATTCCTAACGACTCATGGCAACCAGCCCCACCCTTATCCAGCCGGTCTCTTCTGGCGTGAAACAGGTTGACCCTGCGGCACCTGAACTCATTACCGATTTTCGTTCATTCGGAACTAGGGTCGCGCTGGTCACCATGCCTTTTTCATATTCCAAATTTCCGTCTATTCAATTAGGCACTTTGTCGGCACTCTTAAAATCCCAAGGCATCAGCGCAAAAACTTATCACTTCAATTTGCAATTTGCTCACAAAATAGGCGTGCCTCTCTATGAGATTTTGTGCGAGAAACGGGGGCTATTTGGGGAATGGCTGTTTTCAGCTCTCCTCTTTCGAGATAACCCGAAACATGTTCAATACCCCCAAGTGTTCAAGCCCGTCTTTGAAGATACGGCGCGAGAAGCCGGCTGTTCAATTGGCTATTTAGAAGAGATGGCTTGCACGATTGCCCCGCAATTTTTAACCTGGGCCCTCACTACAGTGGAATGGGATCAATACGATGTAGTCGGCTTTACCTCAACCTTTGACCAAAACGTCGCAAGTCTGTCTTTAGCGAAATTAATTAAGGATGTGTATCCCGATGTCCGGATTGTCTTTGGTGGGGCCAATTTTGACGGAGAGATGGGACTTGAACAGTTTCGCGCGTTTTCTTGGATCGATTACGTGGTGTGTGGTGAAGGAGAGCATTCCTTCCCCCCATTAGTGAAACAGATTTTGCTCAAACAGGAAACCGACATTCCACCGGGTATTGCTCATCGAAAAGACGGCGCGATTTGCTTCACGCCTAATGAACATTTGATGACGAAATTTGACCAGGCACCTCCTCCTGATTATGACGACTACTTCGCGGAATTGGACGAATTAGATCGTCAAGGCTCAACTGGGCTCAATCGTATTTTGCTGTATGAAGGCTCACGAGGATGCTGGTGGGGCGAGAAACATCATTGCACTTTTTGTGGCCTGAATGCGCAAGCGATGGATTTTCGTGCCAAATCTCCGGCACAAGTGTCTGCCGAGTTGGAATATCTCTCAAGCCGTTACGACACCAGTCGCTTCCGATTGGTCGATAATATTATCGATATGAAGTATGTGGACGGCTTGTTTGGCCAACTGGCCCAACAACACGTGGACCTTGATGTGTTTATGGAGACTAAGAGTAACCTCAATAAACGCCAAATCCAAACCTTGGCTCAGGGCGGAGTGAAATGTATGCAGCCTGGGATCGAAAGCCTCAGCAAAAGCCAACTCAAGGAAATGGATAAGGGCGTCAGTCCTTTACAGAACATTCAATGTTTAAAGTGGAGTCGATATTATAATATCGATTTATCCTGGAATATTTTATTGGGCTTTCCTGGAGAGACGAATGCCGATTATCAGCGACAAATGGAGATTATTCCTTCGTTGCTACATCTCCAGCCACCCGAATCTACATCAAAATTATGGCTTGAACGATTCAGCCCCTATTATAAATGGCCGGAACAATATGGAATTCGTCTCACAGGGCCCGGACTGGCCTATGGCTATGTGTACGATGAACGGAAGGTAGACTTGAATAAAATCGCGTATGACTTTGAGTATGAAATCGACTGGAAAGTCGACCCCCGCTTATATGACGATTTTGTCCGCCTCGTACGGGAATGGAGAGAACGCTATCACTCCTCCAACCGTCCCTTCCTCTTTTTTTCAAAGGCCCTGAGTTATCTCACAGTGTATGATGGAAGAGGAGCAAGCCCAACCAGTGAACGATTTGACCAACCTTATGCCTTTATTTTGGAATTTTGCAATGATCAAGCAAAGTCATTTGAACAAATTCGAAAAGGGCTACAAGATCAATCGCATACTGGATCAGATCAAGAGATTCGGCCCCTTGCTGATCTCTTAACCAGCCTTCAAAAGAAACGCTTGCTCTATGAAGAAGGTGGACGATATTTCACTCTGGCCCTACCCGTAAATCCGCACCGGTAAACGCCTACTGTGGATCCACTTAGGGGCCGTATTTTTCGCCAAAGTTTCCAACATTTCTATGAAGACAAAAAGGCACTTTTTAGGCATAATTCCAACATAAAGAACTAAATCGTACATTTATCTCAAGGCTGATTGACATCCCAAGAGACGAGGGGTAGCCTATCAAGATGTGCAAGGATCTGCCGAAAAGTCTTAGAACATGTCGTACTTATAAAGAACATCACTGTGCTCGTCAGGCCATGTCTTACTTCGGATTATCATGACTTTTCCTCACATATTTTTAGTCAGAAGCCTTATCATAGCCATTTGTACAGTTATCCCAATTAAGGGATGGGCCGATATCCCTGCCCCTCCGCCAGGATTATCCTCTGAATCACTTACCGTCAATTATTCTTTGGCCATTCGTGGTGATCACGCGAGTATTCCATCTGACAGACAACGCTCTCCATCCAGAGCTGAAAAATCATCACCACATATCTTTCATTCATTTTCCAAAACTCTGAACACCCAATCCTCCAGTTCTGGCCAACAAGAGGAGGAACAACGACCTACTTCCTTTTCTGTTGCCGTTGACGAAGAGGTTCCTTCATATATCATTCACGAACCAACTTTACACCATCGGGAGACAGCCCATAAAGAAACCGTACAACCAGCTTTTGATGAACCACAAATCAAAGAGGCATCGTCCACTGATTCTCAATACCCAATCAACCCCACCACCACTTTTGAACAACCGCCCCTAGATATCCAGAAAGATCGCTTGTCCTCACCATCCCGTTTTGGCTGGTCCCTTATAGAACACGATCATTACCATACGTCGCTGAAAGATTCTTTGGCGATTTCCCCGCAATTGCCTTTTGAAGCGCCGTTTACCGGGCTTTCAAAGCCAAAAATATATCTGGCTCGTTTCGCCGATGTGTTCCATCCTGAATGGGTGCCCTCCGATCCAAGCAGCTTCACGAAATATGGCCCCGTTTCTCTCATTATTAATGACGCGGTAGCCAAAAATCTTCAGTATTTCCAGGAAGGTATTCCTGATCGCTTTCAATCGTATTTAGACAGATTCCATCATTACAAAGAAGTGGTTGAACCTATTTTTCGTGAATTTGGGCTTCCAACAGAACTCATGTATCTCTCTCTCGTCGAAAGCGGTTTCAATCCGCGAGCCTTTTCACGGGCACGGGCGTCTGGGCCTTGGCAATTCATGAAAGCCACTGGCCGCATGTATAAGCTCAATGTCAACTGGTACGTGGATGAGCGGCGGGATCCAATAAAATCTACTGTGGCTGCCGCACATCATCTTCGAGATCTCTATGACCGCTTTGGCTCGTGGCCTCTTGCCCTAGCCGCTTATAATGCAGGGAGTGGGAAAGTTTCCCGAGCTATTCGAAAGACCGGAACTCGAGATTTTTGGAAAATTCGGCGCACCTGGTACATCAGACGGGAAACCAAAGATTATGTCCCGCGCTTCATTGCGGCCACGCTTATCGCCCAAAATCCCACCACCTATGGGTTTCTTCCACCTCAAGGAGATCGGCATGACTTCGAAGAAACCTTGATTGGTAAACCTGTTCAACTTTCTGCAATTTCGAAGCAGACAGGAATTTCTCTCGAAGAACTTAAGCGATTAAATCCCGAGCTGCGACGCAATATTGTTCCAAAGGCTAAAGGTCCCGGATACCATCTTAAAGTGCCAGTGGGAATGGCCTCGTTAGTCGCTGCAAACCATGCAACACTTCCCGCTTGGACCAAACCCCCTCCACCTCCTACACAATGGTATCGTGTTCGCCGAGGAGACAGCCTGTCCGTTGTTGCCCGTCGCTTCAGGATGAAAGTGCGCCAACTCAAGGATATGAATAATTTATCAAGCAATTTGATTCGTGTGGGAGCGCGATTGCGGGTGCGAGGTGACGACGAAGATTACGCGGATGGTCAAACCATCTCATACCGAGTTCGATATGGAGACTCTTTGGGTAAGATTGCCAATCGCTTCAGAACCTCGGTCAGGGCCCTCAAAAGGCTCAATAATCTTTCTACGCATTTGATTTATCCTGGAGACCGGTTGCGTGTGAAAGGCACACCTACACGTCAAAAATCTCGGACCAGCGATTCAAAATGGTACCGGGTACGGCGCGGGGATAGTTTATGGAGTATTGCCCAGCAATTCAGGGTGAGTGTGCGGGATTTGCGGGCTTTAAATAACTTGTCTTCCAGCATTATTCGAGCTGGCCATATGTTAATGGTCAGCCATTAAGCTTCAACAACATTCGTTGTTTTAGTCTTCTTTCCCCATTTCCTTTTCATCGCCTTCTTCACTCTGCTGCTCTGACGTTTCTTGCTGGACTTCACTACCAGTGCTTGTTTCTGTTTTTTCTGATTCTTGAGCTTCTTCTGGAGCCAAGACTTTCACACGCAGATTCGCTTCAGTCGAAAACGGGGAAAGGGGAAATTCCTGTATGAGTTGTTTATAGTGAGTGACTGCCACATCGGTGGCTTCTTCAGACTCGGCTAATTTGGCCAACTCAAAAAGCACTTGATCCTTATTAAGCGCATGAGGATTTCCTAACACCGCTTCAAAGGCACTCACGGCTGCCTCTCGATTCTCCTTCAGTAAATGAGCTAACCCTAACCGCTGCTGTACCAGTCCCACCAAAATGTGGTCTTGCGAATAATCTTGAATTACCGAGGTGTAGGCATCGATGGCGCCTTGATAATTTTCAGCTGCCATTAAACTATTTCCCAACAAAAACAAAGAAACCTTTGCACTAGGGGTCCCAGGGTATTCCTTAAGAATATTCTGAAACATTCCTGATGCCTTTTGAATATTGCTCTTTCCTTCCTCGACATTGTCGAGTGGACGATCCAAATAGATCTGTTGGGCTTGGCCTTGTAACGCCCAGGATTCTTCTTCCTTTTGCTGGGAAAGCCAATTGAGCGTTATGAGGCCTCCAATTAAGACGACAACCAAAAGAATGCCGCCCCACACCAACCCCCGGTGCTCCTCCACAAAAAACAAAAACTGTTCTTTGCTGGACAAGGCCACTACGGGTTCAGCTATAGCAGATTTATCGGAATGATCTTTAATTTTATATCCCATCGCCGGTACTTCCTCTCAACAAATTAAAAGACTGCATACAATTTTTTTCTGGAATGACTCGTATGCGATGTGGTGCCTTATACCCACGTCTCTAAGTCATGTCAAACAGTATTCCACACTATTTACATAGAGTTGACAAGGTCTAACTCCCTGTTATAATGAGGAAATTATTGATTTTGTTCCATTTTTAGGCGGATAGCTCAGTTGGCAGAGCACTGCCTTTACACGGCAGATGTCGCAGGTTCGATCCCTGTTCCGCCTACCAAATTTTTGTTTGGCATAAGGTCGCCTCGATCTGATATATTGACCAGCCCACACCAAAATCAACTTCCCCTGCGGAAGAACTCTGTGGGCTGTTTGCCCAGAACCAGATTATTTCGGGGCCGTCGTTCAGCCAGGTTAGGACGCCAGATTGTCAATCTGGAAGTCGCGGGTTCAAATCCCGTCGGCCCCGCCATCCCATCTCATGTTGTTCGGTTCGGTATTCACACATCCCCCGTTTACATCCGATTAGCCTAATGGAGGTTTAAAATACCTTATGCCTTTTGACAATCCTTTTGAGCTTTTAGGATCTCTCGGTCTATTGTCCATCGTCATTTTGATGATTCTGTCCATTTTTTCAGTGGTATCCTGGGGGATCATCGTAAATAAGTTTCGACAATTTCGGAAAATCAACCAGGAAGAAGCACAATTCCTCCAATTCTATGAAGTAAACCCGGTAAATTATAAAACTCTCAGAAATCAGGCCAAAAATTATACGCTTAGCCCCAGTTCGATGGTCTATCTTGGCGTGACGGACCGATTACCAACATCCTCTGACCTATATACTCCTCAACAGGAACTGGAACCCCAAGGGCCCGCCCAACAGCCTAATCGGCAATATCTAGAAAAGGTCGCGCAGTACATCATCCAAAATCAAATTAACCACCAAGAAGCCTATTTACCATTTTTAGCCACCACGGGAAATTTAACGCCCTTTATTGGCCTCTTAGGAACGGTATTGGGGATTATTAATGCTTTTGGAGAAATTGGCATCCAGGGGTCGGCCAGTATTGCTGCAGTTGCCCCTGGTGTCTCTGAAGCCCTGGTAGCAACAGCAGCTGGGCTCTTTGCTGCCATCCCTGCCGTCATGGCTTATAATTTTTTTCTTTCCAGAATCCGCAAAATGTCCTTTCGCGTTGAAGCCTTTACGATTGAATTTCTCAATACTATTGAGGAATCTGAAAAAGCCTTTGAAGAAGAAGAAGTGGAAGTTGCCCGATGATAACTGGGTCCCGGCCTCGACAATTTCTTGCTGAAATCAATGTTATCCCCCTAGTGGATGTGGTCCTCGTCTTGCTCGTAATTTTCATGGTCACAGCCCCAATGTTACATAGAGGTTTGGATATTAATTTGCCGACAACAGCGGCCAACAATATTAAGGCAGAGGAACGGCTAATCGTC
The DNA here is from genome assembly GCA_020355985.1 of Nitrospirota bacterium. The sequence goes on from CP070628.1 coordinate 925,070, forward strand.
ACTATTCAGAAAGACCGCAGCTTATCTTTGGGGAACGACCCAATAAGCCTGGTAGCCCTACGGTCAAAATTACAAGAAGCCAAAGCCTCCAATCCTCTAATTTCCGTCTATTTACGCGCTGACCAAACTGTCCCCTATGGAACAGTGGTACAGATCATGGATGAAGTGAAGGGGGCTAAAATCGAACGTCTTGGAATGGTCACAGGTCCGAAAATGGAAACAATCGAAGCAGACAATATTGGAACCTCCCCCTAAAATTCCGTTTCATGGCACATGCTTCATCCCCAAGCCTTATTGATCTTGGACTCAAGACTGACGTCGCCCTAGAAGGATCACCATTCCGTGGGGGCCTTGCCGCCTCATGCGTTCTTCATGCTCTCGTCTTCGTTATGGCCATGTTTGTAAGGTTTCACTCAGATAGCGAGCAACCTTTTCGTTCAATTGACGTGGCGCTGATTTCCTTGCCGTCCACTCAAACGACCGCACCAAAATCCAAGCCGGTTCCCGCTCCTACGAAAAAACCGGCAAAACCACCAGCTTCCCAAACAGTCGCACCGCCTCAACCAGCGCCAACTGCACCACCAGTCCCAGCGGAAGCCCCCCTTCCTCCGTTACCCACCGAAACGGCTTCCGAACGATTATTTGAATCGTTGAGTGGTGCTATTAAATCCATCGTTGTTCCTCAAAGACAGGAAGCCACTTCATCACCTCTTCCACCCCAAGAACAAAACATGCCTCCATCGGAAGACCAGGCACCGTTGATTGACAACCTTCGATTACCCTCAGCTCCACCAACAATCGCTCGTCCAAAGCAATTACCACGGTCAAAACCTTTGAAAATTCCTTCAACGATAACCCCACCTTCAGCCTCAGCACCCCAAAAGACTCAAGCTCCTTCGAAATCACCCCCTCCTAAATCCCCGACGCCAGAAACTAGAGCTCAGTCAACGGTGAATCCCGCACCGGCGGTCCCATCATTCAGCGAAGTCACCCCATTCCAGAAACCTCTGCCGGCTAGGACCTCACCGAAGAGCCTACCAAATCCCAAGATAGAGGAATCCCTAAAACGCAGCATCCCCGATATTCCAAACCCTACTCCCGAGCCCAACGTACCAAAGATTTCTCGGGAACGATTGAGGACACAACAGACGCGGAAATCGTCTACACCCCAAGTTTCAGCTCCAC
>CP070628.1:926354-930374 GCA_020355985.1 Nitrospirota bacterium
CGAATCCAAAGATTTTTCCCTATCCCGGGTTGTGGATCGACCTTCAGTCGATCTATGAACACTGTTCTCGCGCAAAGACCTAAAGCCCAAATATCAATTGGGATGGACACCAGCAATAACAAAAACAACCCTTCACCGCCCCATGGATGCATATGAGCCGCCAACAACAATAGGCAGAACACCATTTTTATAGGGAACCCCGTCCAGAAGGTCGGCCAAAAAATGAGGAGCCCTAATTTAATATTCGACATGGGCATGGAAGTTCTAATGTAAGAATTCTCGATTAATAATCGCTGAAACGGTAAAGATAAGAATAAAGACCATAATGACGGTCCAGCCAACCAAGGCTATAGGTCGCTTAAAGAGATTACGTTCAGGATTAGTATCGATAAAGGGAAGAGCCGCCAAAAACGCCATGAAAGCCCCTGGTATGGCCATGGCACCAAGGAATTGTCCAAATTCTCCCCCAAACATCTTGAGACGAAGGAGTTGAAATAGGAAGAGAAAGTACCATTCCGGCTCAGGATGATAATCTCCTGGATCAGGGGTAGCTTGCTCCAACAAAACAACTGGCTCAATGAATGCCAGTGAACAGATAATCAGAAACACGGTGGCCATCGCCACGATATCTTTCCAAATTTGACGTGGAAAGAAATAATCCGTCTTGGCCTTAATCTCCTCAGGAGTTCCCCTAAAAGGGCCAGCAGGACCAGCTTTTCTAAACAAGAAGATGTGAAGGCCTGCTAATCCAGCCAATGCGGCAGGCAACACCATCACATGAATGACAAAAAACCGACTCAACGTCATCTGACCTGGAGTGGGGCCACCCTTGAGAAATCTCGCCATGAAATCCCCAACAATTGGGGTCTTATCCATAATCTCGACGCCCACGACGGTTGCCCAATAGGCCCGTTGATCCCAAGGGAGTAGGTAGCCGGTAAACCCAAATCCCATCACAATTCCAAAGAGGGCCAACCCGACAAGCCATATGAGTTCTCGAGGCTTTTTATAGGCACCCCATAAAAAAACTTGGGACATATGCGCAAACACCATAACCACCATGGCCGACGAACCCCAAAAATGGTAACTTAGAAGAAACCATCCGTAATCGACTTCATGAATGATGTACTGGGTGCTGTCGTACGCATGGTCAGTACTGGGGACGTAATAAAACATCAGCAGGATCCCAGTAACCACCTGCAGGATAAAAATGAACAGAAGAACTGATCCAAAGGCATAAGCCCAACGAGACCCGCCAGGGATCGGTTCATTGAGCATTTTAGCCTGAATGGTCTTCAGACCAACACGTTCATCTACAAACTCAACAACCTTTTCAAATGGATTCGGTTGATTAGCGGGCTGGGAATCCTGCTGCATGAAGGAATATTCCTCGATTTAATGAAGGTGTTTCAGAGAAGACGAATTTGATTTTTCACGCCGGCTTTGTATTCGATATCAATAATTTTCACTTCCCCGGCGGCATCTACCTGCATGGGTAGGACATCCAGGCCACGAGGCGCTGGCCCATCAATAACTTTTCCCGCTTCATCGTAAAGGCTCAAATGGCAAGGGCAAAGGAATACTCCATCCGGATTACTCTTGGTTCTTCTCCACTTGTACCCACATCCTAAATGGGGGCACTTTCCAGAAAACCCGATATACGGTGAATTGGCCTTATTCACATGAAGTAATTCACCTTTATTACCAAAGAATTTTGCGTCTTTCCCACCATACACAGCCTTTTGCACTTCAGGCGTGGCTTTCACGATCCAAATATTTTTTTCAATTTGCTGCTCCGGCATAAAGGCTTCCTTGAAACCGCGGTTAAACTTAAACTGGAAGCCAATATTTTCCTTTTTAATCTTCTTCACATTCCCAACAGAAAACCAGGCGTTATCAAAGGGCTTATACATAGGCTTCATAAGGAATTTCAACACGGGATATGCCAAGGGAAGCGCAATAAGAGTCCCGATCGCATGGGTCATGTTATTAAAAAATGTTCTTCGAGGCACTCCCTGTTCGAGACAAGGTAATGGCACAAGGACTTCACCAGGCTCGACATGCAGGTGATCTTCTAAATGAGCAATTTCCACATCATGAATCGTGACATATCGGTCACGATCAATAGCCGGAAATTGCGCAAACTCTTCTTGAGAACAGCGCAGAACAATTTCTTCTTCACTTACCACCTGTTGAACTTGCCCGATAGGGATCTGACGATCAACCCCCTGCGCTCCCCTCTCCTTCACCACCACATGACTAATTTCATGCGATAAAGGGTCCACGATCACCTTGGAAATCTGTCCGACTTCCTGATCGCCACAGAGCGCTTTAGCGGTTAGCTTTGGTTGCATAACAAAAGAAACGAACCCTGACCACGTCCACTAATACATTTTAATCGGTTTTGGCGTATTCACCGAGGTGTCTTTTAAGGTCGACAGAAAAGCTATCAAGGCATCAACCTCTTCATCAAACATCAGATCACGATACTTATCAGGCATTTTGCCTTTTTTGTATTGTTTGTCAAAACCTTCGGCCTTCCACTTCTTGGGATAAAGAAGTTTCTCCCTCAATTGCTCAGGAGTCATGAGATTCCCAATATTATCAAGAATAGGTCCTCGTTTTTTCCCACCTTGGCCAAATAACTTATGGCAGTTATAGCATTCCTGAAGTTCCCATTGCTCCTTCCCGAGGGCCACAATATCCCCAGAGGCGGCCCCACCTGAGCCAGCACCGGCATCCTCAGCCACTTCTACTTTTGCGCCGGCGCCCAACGAAGCCAATTGCTTGGTGATAGCCTTAGCCCGTGCATCCAATTCTTTTGCCCGAGCAATAAGCTCATCGGCTTTACCCTGCTCCGATGCAGCTTTTCGCCTTTTAAGAACTTTTTCAATTTTGCCTGCTTCAACAGTAGGATCGAATTGAGGAAGAATGCTTGCCCCAGCGATATAGAGCCCTGAAAGGAATACATAAAAAACTAACAGCGCGACCAAAGCTTTTACTCCCTCCAGCCGCTTCATCGCAGGAGCATCCAAAAGGATAAACACAAACGCCCCGAGCATCGCATAGATAAAAAACATGATCTGAAAGACCTGAGGGAAATGCGTCTGTTGAGCCACCACAACCAAGATCACACCAATGATAATACCAATGGTTGCTTTCTTTAGGACACTTTTCGTGAAGCTTTGATTAGCCATACGATTCCTTTTCTTCCTAAAAACGTTCTTTTTGGCTTCAGAAGGAACAGGCGATTCCTAATGTGCTTCAGCCTTCGAACTTGCCGGTTTAAGCGTTACCAGAATGGCAAAACTCACCACGATATAGAATACGATCGTTACCCCTGTAATCCACCAAGCCGAGTAGGACAACGTCGGAGTAAAAGCCTCCGGAGTGAAATCTGGAACGAGGTTATAGACATGAAAATATTTTCTGGTGAGGGATCGAACGGTTCCCATCAAACCCATCGTCCAAATTGCGCTAAATGCAAGGAAAATTAAGACAAACTGTGAGGCAAAGTCTATTTTTCCCCAAATGATTGTTCCTTGCTTAATTGCCCGGTTATACATAATGTAATTTACTACCGTGAGGAAAACCAGCGTAAAGGCCGCCGCATTTTTGGCCGGCATCAGGGCTAATTCTTCAGCCCATTCCGGCAACTCGAGATCATGCGTCGCCAACCCTTGCGTTGGAACAAACCCATGCGGCGTCATCCAAATGGCATCGGCCACCACAATCATCAAGAACCCGACTTTGATCATCGTAAAAGCAGAAACTGTAAAGTTTTTGAGCCCAGGCACTCTCCCAAGGATCATTGGAGCAAAAACAATGGCTGCTAAGTAAATCAGCGATTGCCACTCGGGTGGAGGAAACATCTTCCAGGCCATACCCATGACAACCGGCATGACCAACACGGCTAAGGCCACAAACCCCGAAATGCGAATTTTTTCCACGCCCTCAATACGCTTGAGACTGAGCCAAATATAATAATTACTGGCTAAAAAGATCAGCCCGATCATGGCG
>CP070628.1:930474-933197 GCA_020355985.1 Nitrospirota bacterium
ATGTAATCTTGTGTATCGAAGTTGAGATGATGCCAGACCCAAATACCTGCTACGATCAGGCCCAGCCCTAGCAATCCGACAAACGGATTAATAGCCCGACTTGTTTCCGGTTGTGTTTGTGTAGGACTAGGCATCAATATACCGTGCTGGTTAATCAAATGCGTGAATGATGTAAGGCGACAGTTCTCATGCAGGTTACCATCTTAGGCTCAGGCACCAACATCCATCCTACTCGGGCAGCTGCCGGGTACCTTTGCCAGACGGACCGGCCTATTCTACTGGATTTTGGAGCACGAACGCTCTCTAATTTACTGAAAACTGGCGTAGACCGCCATACGATTCAATACCTACTTTTTACCCATTATCATGCGGATCATTTTTCAGATTTTCTGACGTTTTTCTTCGATGCCATCTGCCATTCCATGTTTGCAGACGTTCGTCCAGACCTCACGATTTATGGTCCACCCGGAACCAAACGAATATTTCGGACCATGTTCCAGACATTCCCCAATTTTTCAAATCCCCCCTTTCGAGTGACCCTCAAAGAAGTCAAAGATCGACCCTTTACGATTGGCCATACCCAAGTCACGCCATTACCCATGACCCATTCTGATCAACAAATCTGTCTTGGATATCGTCTTGAGTATCAGGGCAGGTCGGCAGTCTTTTCTGGAGATGCAATGACCTCTCCGAATCTGGTCAGTCTATGCCGGGATGTTGATCTAGCTATTTTGGATTGCTCCTTTTCGTCCCATGCCCCAGGTGGCTCACATATGCATGCGGAAGAATGTGGAAAAGTGGCGAAAAAGGCCAATATCAAAAAGCTGGTTCTTTCACATTTTTATGAGACGGCAGATCGGTCCAATGTGGTCACTCAAGCCCGCCGATTTTTCTCAGGACCGATTGTGAAAGGAAAAGATCTTCTGACTCTGCAAGTCGGGAGCAAATACCAGTAGGCTGTAGAGAAAAAAGCTAGAGGGATGATTCAGGATCGGGTTGTTCGATTTCCAGCAATTCAAGTAAGGCCCTAACCCGGCGAGCCATGGGTTCTTCAGGCTCCTGTTCATAGATACTCAGGAGGTTGCGGAGCATACGGGCCAAAATTGTCGGGGTTGAACTCTTTTCTAAAAATTTGGGGTCATACTGTAAGCCAGAAGCGATGATAAATTGTTTGCAGTCTTGCTCCCCCAGGATCGTCCCGCCATTGAAACAATCAACGAATTGGGGCGTTGTCTCCCCTTCAAGCTTCACGAGAAAATGCCCTGGCATGCCCACACCGGCTAAGGGGAGGCCCAATCGTTTTCCGACAAAGACATAGAGGGCCGATAGGCTGATTGGAATGCCTTGGCGAGTGTCAATGACGCGATTCAGGTAGCTGTTGTCCGGATCGTAATATTCCGTGCGGTTCCCCGAATAGCCTTTATCTTTAAACAGGAAGTTACTGAGTAATCGTGGTGCTTTTCCAGATGGGGATTCTGTGGAAAGCCACTTGGTGCGAAATTCGTCGGCCAGCTGATCGAGGCATTTCACATAATGAGGAATGGAGAGATCCGGGTAGGCTAACTTTGCAATGAGGAAGGCTCCATGTTCCCAATCTGCTTGGCGAGCGCTATGAGAGACGAATGCCTGAAATTCGTCTCTCAATTGTCCAAAACGAATTTCCTCTTTGATGTAGGCCATTCGTGGTTGGATCGTGGCATCTTCTGTTCCAGCTTGCTCTAAAAAGGGGAGGACGTCGGCTCCAAGGCGTGCGAGTTGGTCTTGGATGGTGCGGGCGATCTGTTCGTTTGGGTCGGAGAGTAACCGAAGGAGGGCATAGATGGTGCTATCTGGAGGAAAACTCACAACGATGATATCGGATGTCAAAGGCTCGTCTTTAGGAAATATGCCAGAGCCTTTTCTTGATCTTTTTCAATTGAATAGAGGTCTAACCGATGGAACGTTTGAAGGCTTTGGCTCCTCCATAGAGGCACAGGGCGTCAAAGGCTATTAGGACGACAAGGGCGACCCCAACCTGTGGGAGCGCTTGGCTCCATCCTGAGATAATGAGCGGACGGACCGCATCAATTACCCAAGTCATGGGATTAAAGAAGGCTAAGGCTTTCATCCAACCCGGCATGGCCACTAATGGCACTAATGCGGAACTGAGAAAAATCATAGGCAGCGAAAGAAAGCCCAATACGGAGAAGAAATCTCCGTGGCTTTTGACGGAGAAGGCCATGGCCATGGAAATGGATGTCAGGCCGATCCCAAACAACATGCCGAGGATAAGGATGAGCGCAATACCCAGAATGCCCGTTTCCGGGCTGACCCCAAAAAGAAATGCCACTCCCAGGATGACAAGGATCTGCATTGCGGTGATTGCCATCACAAAAAGAAACCGGCTGAGGATAACTGAGGAGCGCCGAATGGGTGTAGCCATTAGCCGTTCGAGAAACCCGTTTTCTTTATCGAACAGCAAATCGACCCCGCCAGCTAGGCCATTGTTAAGGACGGTCATCACCACGACCCCTGCAGCCAGAAAACTCATGTAATTGGGCGCTTGGACGACCTGGACATCCGCTGCTCGCTGAAACAAGTTACCAAAAAAAATAAGCCAAAAGAGCATAGGCTGTATGAGTGTAAAGAGCATACTGAATTTTTCTCGGCTGAGCCGTTTGACCCATCGATTGGTCAATGCGAGCACTTCTTGCATTTGTTCATTCATGATTAGATTGTTCCAA
>CP070628.1:933297-942758 GCA_020355985.1 Nitrospirota bacterium
CTTCCTTGCGCATGAACAAGTAATATTTGATAATGAAAGTGTTCCACCTCCAGAAAATATTTACTGACCGTTCACCAAAAACCAACTTAGAATAACCAGTTCTCCTATGGTATGTTTCGTCCTGCCCATTTAAAAAGACCATTTAGTATGAAATTTGACCAATTATCAATGTCCACGACTTTATTTGCCTTGCCCCTGATCTGGGGGATGACATTCATGGGTACAGCCTCTGCGAATACAGAGGAAAAACAAATCATCGGATGGATAGAAAAGGCACAAATCCTACCGGAAAACTTTCAACTTCCCGCAAAAATTGACACAGGGGCCGATAACTCATCTCTCAATATCACCGATCCCATGGAATTCACCCAAGGAGATGAAAAATGGATTCGTTTTTCTATCCCTTTAGAAGAAGATGAGGCAATTACGTTAGAAAGACCGATTGAACGCTTTGCTCGCATTAAGAATAAAGGTGCAGCTAGTGAAAAAAGAGTCGTGGTTCTCTTGGATCTATGCATCGGAACCATTTTCAAAAAAGATGTGCCGGTCAATTTGGCCGACCGAAGCAGGTTTAAATATCCCATGCTTATCGGCAGAAGCTTTCTTAAAAATTCCGCCATCGTGGATTCCTCGTTCACCTTCTCTCAAGAGCCTTCTTGCTCCAAGCCCTAATTGCTCATGAATAAACGTCATCTCTATATCCTTGCCCTAACCCTAGCATGTAGTGGGCTAGGATTATTCGTGTACAAATCATTTGTGTTGCACTTTCCTCTAGTTCCAGACACGTCTACCCTCATCTGGAACATTGAAGTCCATGCCACATTTACCGCTGAAAACCACCCAATTAAAGTAGGAATTTATATACCACGAAATACTCCGCAGTATGCTATTTTAGACGAAAATTTTATTTCTCAGGGTTATGGTCTAGCCACAACCACCCCCGAGGAAGGAAACCGTCGAGCTGTATGGTCTATTCGTAAAGCAAACGGAAAGCAATCCCTTTATTACCGAGCGGTTATTCGCCGCATGCCCACAGACCATGAACCAGGGGAACCCAAAACTTCTCCATTGAAGAAACCAACACTTGAAACCCCCCTTCTTGAAGCTGCACAGGCCCTGGCTAAAGATATCCTTTCGAAATCCGCAGACACCGAAACCTTTGTACAGGCCTTAATCAAACGAATCCATAATCCAAGTCCCGATGAAACAATATCCGTGTTACTCGGACAAAACCCCACACTTGAAATCAAATTAAACACAATCGTCGAGGTACTCAAAGCCTCCGGGCTTCCCGCACGAGTCATCCATGGCATCCGGATTCCGACCATCCCGCGGTCCGTCCAGTGGGTCAGTTGGTTTCAAGTCTACGATAATAAGGCGTGGCGGTCATTCGATCCTCTCACCGGCACACCAGAAATTTCCGCCGACTATGTTGAATGGTGGCATGGAAACAACCCCTTTTATAAATCCAGTGGCATCAAGAAATTAGAATATACAGTCTCCATCGCACCGAATCACGAAGAGGCTATCCAAGCAGCCTTACTTTCAACCAAGCTAGCCATTCCCAAGCTTTTAGATTTTTCGTTATTTAATTTACCTTTGCAAACTCAGGCCGTTTATCGAATTCTACTCATGGTACCCCTTGGCGCATTCTTACTGCTCGTGCTACGGAACATTATCGGCATCCAAACCTTTGGCACGTTTATGCCCATCCTCATGGCCTTAGCGTTTCGGGAAACCCAACTTCTTTGGGGCGTCATCTTATTCAGTTTGATTGTGAGTCTGGGGCTGGTTGTTCGTTTTTATTTGGAACAACTCAAGCTTTTGCTGGTTCCCCGATTAGCTTCTCTTCTCATCGTCGTCGTGGGCTTAATGGCTTTCTTAAGCATTCTCAGCTACCAACTGGGATTTGAGAGAGGATTATCGGTAGCCTTGTTCCCGATGGTGATTATTACCATGACGATTGAACGCATGTGCATTGTGTGGGAAGAACGCGGCGCAAGCGAATCCATCCAACAAGGCATTGGTAGTCTCCTTGTCGCAGTTCTTACCTATCTCACCATGACCATTCCTTATGTAGAGCATGTCCTTTTTGTGTTCCCCGAATTGTTGTTGGTCCTCCTGGCTGGCACGCTACTGATGGGACGCTATTCAGGATTTCGGCTCTTGGAATTGCACCGATTTAAAGCATTAGCGTCATCATAATGCGTGGATAACCTTTCATGTTTTCGATCGCAAAAAAACTAGCCCAAGCTGGGGTACTCAGTCTCAACCGTCGCAATGCGGAATATACCCTGTGGCACAACCCCCGGCATCTATTTCCCCTTGTGGATGATAAACTTACCACGAAGTCCTTGGCCCAACAGGCTGGAATGGCGGTACCTCCACTTTACGGAGTCATTGAAATTGAGCATCAGGTTCGGGAGCTATGCACCATACTCAAGCCTTACCAAGATTTCGTTATCAAACCGGCACAAGGAAGCGGTGGAGATGGGATTATGGTCATTTCCGGACGGCACAAAGAACGCTATCGAAAAATCAACGGGCTACTGATCACGCAAGAAGATCTTGACCATCATGTCTCCAATGCGTTGAGTGGGCTGTATAGCTTGGGAGGACATCCGGACAAAGTTTTCATTGAATACCGAGTGCAATTTGATCCTATATTTGAAGCCATCAGCTTTCAGGGCGTTCCGGATATCCGAATCATCGTGTTTTTAGGTGTGCCTGTCATGGCCATGGTCCGCCTGCCAACCCGAATGTCCGATGGGAAGGCCAATTTGCATCTGGGAGCCATTGGCGCAGGCATTAATCTCCGTACAGGAAAAACGCTGAGTGGCGTGTGGCAAAATGAAATTGTGACCGAGCATCCCGACACGGAACATTCCATTAGAGACGTCCAAGTGCCAGAATGGGATAGGCTTTTAACCCTTGCCGCGCGTTCTTATGAATTGACAGGATTGGGGTATCAAGGGGTCGACCTGATACTGGATAAGACCAAGGGACCGCTTATTTTGGAGCTCAATGCTCGGCCAGGCCTCAACATTCAAATTGCCAATGATGGCGGCTTATTGAAACGACTACAATTGGTTGAACAGCGTGCACCAAGCCTCAAAACAGTAGAAGATCGAATCACGTTTTCCAAGCAACACTTTGCGCCAAGCAATGAGACATGTGCGTAAATCTTGCGTCTTCTACCGACAAATAGCAGAAGATACTCGATTTTACTTCCATCTAGGATTCGCCTTTTTTTATCAGAGTATGATAGACCATAACCATTCATTCGGCTGAATCAGCAGCCCTGTCGGTTCGTTTGGCATTCAATCAGTTAGCACAATGCGCACACTTCTACACTCCTCCCTCTGAATCGTGCCGATTACACACAACACGGCTAAGGAGCCCTTGATCCATGATCATTGATTTACTCGGCAATGATCTGCTGGCGCAAGGATGCCATTACTTATGAACTCAAGGTTCGAGCATTTTGCGATAGTAACGCGGACGGGCTTGGAGATTTTAAGGGCCTCAAACAAAACTGGATTATTTACAGGATTTGGGAATCACAGGCATTTGGCTGCTTCAGTTTTGTTCTTCTCCCCTACGGGATGATGGCTATGATATTTTCGATTTGACTAACATCCACCCCAACTATGAAGGGCATTCAACTCTTACTCGACGGATATACCTTATAAAAAGTCCCTTATGAAGTTGGCTATGAATTGAATACTCGCCCTGACTGGATTCAGATTCCCTTGGAGGGCATCATTCAGATTGTAGAATCATCGTAGTCTAAGTAAAAATTATTGGCCCAATGTGCTCCGCACGTAGAATACCCCTTTCCGAATAAATTATCATGGAACGCTGTATGCCTAAACTTCCCAAGACCTTACAAACGATCATCATTGAACATGTCGAACCGGAACTCGACGGCGGACGTTATCCGATCAAGCGCATTGCCGGAGAAACTCTGGAAGTCACGGCAGATATTTTCAAAGAAGGCCATGACACCATCGCTGGGATACTCTGCTATAAAATCCATGCAGAAAAACAATGGCGTGAAGTCCCCATGCACCATGTCGATAATGATCGCTGGGCAGGATCTTTTGTCCTTTCAGAAAATGCCCGCTATCTCTATACCATCAGTGCCTACGTTCAAAGCTTTGACACCTGGCGAACCGAACTCACAAAAAAACACGGAGTGGTACCGGATCTATCAAGTGAATTATTGGAAGGGGAAGCCCAACTCAAAGAGGCCATGCAGCGAGCCAAAGGGCCTGATAAAGGCTTACTAAAAGAATGGCTAGGCAAATGGGGGGCCGCCTCCAGCCAGGAGGTGAGAATTGCCATCGCACTTGACGCTGAACTCGCTACACTCGTATCTCAACATGAACATCGCGCCGCTTGGTCGACCTACCCACAAGAATTAGTCGTTGTCGCAGATCGGGAACGGGCCCGATATGGGGCCTGGTATGAAATTTTTCCTCGTTCGGAAGGGACAATTGAAGGCCAAGCAGGCACCTTTAGAGATTGTGAAACACGCTTGCCAGCTATTCGGGAAATGGGCTTTGACGTGCTCTATCTCACGCCCATTCATCCCATCGGTGAAACAAATCGGAAAGGTCGCAACAACAGTCTTAAAGCCCAACCAGGTGAACCGGGAAGTCCCTGGGCCATTGGCAGTCGCCATGGCGGACATGATGCCGTCGAGGCTGCATTAGGCACTCTTGAAGATTTCGACCGATTGAGTAAAGCCGTTCATCAATATGGGATGGAAATTGCGTTAGATTTTGCCATCAACGCCACACCGGATCATCCCTACGTGACACAACACCCTGAGTGGTTCAAACAACGTCCGGACGGCACCATCAAATATGCTGAAAACCCGCCAAAAAAATATGAAGATATATATGGCTTTGATTTTTATTCGGAAGCCTGGCCGGAGATTTGGCAAGAAATGAAACGCGTGTTTCTATTTTGGATTCAACATGGCGTCAAAATTTTTCGAGTCGACAACCCTCACACTAAACCGGTCATCTTTTGGGAATGGGTAATCGGAGAAATCCAACAGGAATACCCCGATGTCATATTTTTAGCAGAAGCATTTACCAAACCTAAAATGATGCGGGTTCTGGCCAAAGCTGGGTTCACGCAATCCTATACGTACTTCACATGGCGCAACTCTAAACAGGAAATGACAGAGTATCTCATCGAGCTCACAACGAGCGAGATGAAAGAATATTTTCGACCAAACTTTTTCCCCAACACACCTGACATCCTCCCACCGATACTCCAAGAAGCCGGACGTCCGGCTTTTAAATTTCGATTTTTTCTCGCCGCCACGTTGTCACCGACCTATGGCATTTATAATAGCTATGAACTCTGTGAAAACCACGCCATTCCAGGAACCGAGGAATACCAGGATTCAGAAAAATATGAAATTCGCCATTGGGACTGGGACCGCCCAGGAAACATACGAGATTATATTACCCGTATCAATCAAATCCGCCGCGACAATCCGGCCCTACAGTCCTTTACGAATCTCAAATTTTACGAATCAAACAATGAACATGTTCTATTCTATGGCAAGATAACTCCAGATAAACGCAACATTCTCCTATTCGCGGTCAACATGGACCCCTATCATACGCAGGAAGCCCGCCTCATCATTCCCCTTGAAGAATTCGGCATTGACGAAACCATTACATATCAACTGCATGAACTTCTTCAAGGCTTCCACCATGACGTAGTAGGTCGAGAATACATCATCCGCCTCGATCCCAACCACGAACCAGCAGCTATTTTTGTTATCCACAGCTAACTAGAAAAAGAGCGGGACATTCTCTTTCCTTAAAAAGATATCCGCCCCAATGAATAGCGCATTACCTCAGACTAAACCTTCACAGTCAGATATAAGGCCCCTTTTCCACGGTGGATAAAAATCAGGGCATCTTTTTGCTTTTCTAGGAGAGAAACAACCTGAACAAAGTCCTTCTCTGAGTGAACCGGCTTTCGGTTAATCTCAGAAATGACATCGCCCTGAGCCAAACCGGCTTTGTCAGCGTAACTGCCTGGTGTCACCTCCATCACCACGACACCGTTCACCTCTTCGGCTATCCCTAACTGCTGCGCCATTCGACTATCTAAATCTTGAACGGCTACTCCCTCAAACGGCCCATCTTGCTTCATCGGATTAATACGAGCGACTTTTGTGGTTTCATTCTGTTCACGAATCACAGGCCGCAGAGTCACTTTTTCCCCTTCTCGCACCACCACCAGGGAAATTTGATTTCCCACAACCGTACTCACCACTTGGCCCTGCAACATGCGCGGATCCATTACTGTTTGTCCGTCATATTCTACAATCACATCTCCTCGTTGAATGCCGGCTTGCTCGGCAGGGCTCCCGGGCACCACATTGGTCACTAAGGCCCCCTGGGCTTGGTCTAATTTGAAGGAACGAGCTAAATCCTGTGTCACCGCTTGTATCCCTACACCCAAAAACCCTCGGACCACCGAACCCGTCTTCACCAAACTAGCATAGATGGGTTTGGCTAACTTGGTGGGAACAGCAAAGCCCACACCCTGATAGCCCCCACTTCGAGAGAAGATGGCCGTGTTGATGCCGACCAACTCTCCTTGAGTATTAACCAGGGCACCGCCTGAATTGCCCGGATTGATGGCCGCGTCTGTTTGAATGAAATCCTCATATTGGGTAATGCCCATTCCACCACGCCCTAATGCACTGACAATTCCCAAAGTCACCGTGGAATTCAACCCAAAGGGATTTCCTACCGCCAACACATATTCACCCACTTGCAGGCGTGATGAATCGCCCCATTGCACAAAAGGAAGATCCGATGCCTCCACTTTAATCACAGCCAAGTCGGTTTGGGGATCAAGGCCAACCACCGTTCCTGAAAATTCCCGTTTATCGGGAAGAGTCACCATAATCTCCTTGGCGCCCTCCACCACATGATTGTTGGTCAAAACATACCCATCGGATGAGACGATCACGCCAGAACCGGCGCCCTGCTGGTTCGGCCTCGGGGCTTGGTCAAGACGTGGGGGAAACCCAGGGGTGCCAGGCAACCCAAAGAACTCTTTCATAGGATCAAACGGTATTCCTTCCATAGGAACTGCCGCTTGCTTGCTTACGGTAATGTTCACGACCGCCGGAGTAACACTCTGGGCAATATTCGCAAATCCTGCTTTTTGATCATTCGGCGAATCGATTGCCTGCACTTTGTCAGATTCCACGTTATGTGCCAACGATTGTACAGGATTATTCCAGGACCCGAACAAGAGGGCTCCGACCAGGATGCTTATTCCTGCCAACCCCAGACCTTTTTGCCAGGTGTCTCCCAAGCTCCATTGAAACACCTCTTTTTTCCCATTCGTACCCATGTGTCTTCCTCCTTGTTGAAAGTCAATCACATCACCGTTTATTCATACACGAAGGATACACCTCAACTCTAAAGTGAAAATTAAACACAGATTAGAATTGCTTAAGATTTAGAAGGATCGAACAGGAGGGAGTAGTATTAAAAAAACAAGAAACTACGAATACCAGGATTCTTTGGAAACTATTGAATCTGACTGGGGGAAGCACAGCCACCAGAGAACAATCTGCTAGTTTTCTGGTGGCCTTTATCTTCGTTGACGATTACACGACGCCAGAATAGTAGCGAAGGACGTCGGAGACGGATACGACACCGACAATTCGGCCACTTTCTATCACAGCCAAATGTCGAGTACCGCGTTCTTTCATGAGGCGGACGGCTTCAACAATCGGATCGCTAGTCTCAATGGTTACAAGGGGTTCTCGCATACAGGTTTTGACCGTCGTCGTAGTGGCATCGGTCCCAGAGGCCACCACCTCACTCGTCAATTCAGTTTCCGAAATGGAGCCAATATATTCATCTCCGCTTTGAACCAACAAGGAGCCAATCTTCCACTTTTGTAAACATTGCCCAGCCTCACGGAGGGTGGCATCCAAAGAAATCGAACGAACCGTGCCGGCCATAAAATCGGAGACACGTGGTCCAGT
Source organism: Nitrospirota bacterium (assembly GCA_020355985.1). The sequence goes on from CP070628.1 coordinate 941,345, forward strand.
ATTTGTCCGCTTCCTAGTTGCTTGAGCTAATGAAGCTCGACGCCCTTCTAAATCTGCAATGGCGCTTTCCAGAACACGGAGTCGTTGACGAATGGTTTCTCGTTGAGATTGGGAATCGGTACCTTCTGGAGCTTCATCAGGGAGATTCATCAGGCCAGCTGCTTCACCAACTTCGGCATATTCATAGGTATCCAATAAATGCGAAGAACTTCCAAAGGCTTCAGCCAACAGGTCTTCGGTCACGGCATCGAACTCGTTTAAGGTTTCTGCTGATGGTTCGGTCATCAAATGTTTTTTCAGGACATCCAACTGCTGGCGCAGTCGGTGGATATCCTGATCTAACGACTGAGCTCGATCTGTTTTGGTCACCGACGGAGATTCCATAAAGCCTCCTCTGCTAGAGAGATAAAAAGGACTTTGATCCTACCCGACACCTTGAACGTAGGCAACCCAAATGAACATAAAAAATACAGTTGAACCCCTGTGAAATGACCCGAGCTGGATCTAGGATATTATTAGAGAAAAATACGTGAACCGGTGTTTAATTAGGTTTCCAACAAACCAGAGAGAAGAGTGGCAAGACCAAGGAAGCTAAAAAATCCTACAACATCGGTGACCGTGGTAAGAACTATAGAAGAGGATTGAGCAGGGTCTTGCTTCATGGCTTTTAAGCCAATGGGAATTATGGCTCCAGATAATCCAGCAATCACCATTGAAATCACCATCGATAAACCAATGATGAGGGTTAAGCCCAAGGACTGGCTCCAGAGTGCCACAGCCAAACAGGCCATCGCAGAGACCGCCAATCCATTCAAAAAAGCCACGTAGACTTCCTTTCCACTAACACGCAACCATTGAGAAGGTCGAATATCTCGCAAGGCCAAACCCCGAATCACGACAGCCAACGATTGTGCGCCCGTATTCCCGGATTGCCCCGCCACCACGGGGAGCAAGACCGCCAGGGCCGTAAATTTAGCAATCGTTCCTTCAAACATTCCTACAACGAACGCCGCTAAAAAGGCTGTTACCAAATTTAACTGAAGCCAAGGTAATCGCTTTCGAACGGAAAACCATACCGGCGAAAGGGCTCGTTCGTCCTTGTTGGCCCCTACCATTGTTTGAAGATCCGCCGTGGCATCTTCTTGACTCGCTTTGATGATGTCTTCATTTCGAATGACCCCTAAAAGACGATCATCCAAATCTACAACGGGAATAGTAAAAAAATGTCGTTCCTTAAATAATTCGACAATTTCTTCTCGGGATTCTAATGGGTGAATAGTCGGTAAATCGCGACTCATTACAGCTTGCAATTTTTCTTCGGGGTCCACGAGCAACAAGTCGCGAATAGAAAAATTCCCAACCAGCTTCTGGTTGCGATCAATCACATACATATCATGAACATCCTTTTGCGCAC
>CP070628.1:942858-945707 GCA_020355985.1 Nitrospirota bacterium
CACTTGTAAAGGCTCCTAATCATTCCAGGGGCAAGTTCATCGCTTCCACTTCTTTTGGGAAAACGGCTTCCCCGTTTACAGGTTTGAAATTCGCCCACGTTTCCTTCCACTCACCCCACTTAATGGGATGGGCCCTCGTATTTCCCCTGAAATCTCCATAAAAATATTGTAAATAAATATTTTCTTACGTCTTTGTAGTTCCCTGAGAATGAGTTGCCCTTCTTTTTGAATTTTCTCCAGATTCTAGCAACCTAACCAAAGGTATCTGGAAACTCACAGCTCCGGGCCTTAAAACTGCCAATAACGCCATCAATCTTAGGATCCAATCTTAAACCGGCATCATGCTGGCCAACCCTAGCTAGTGCAGGCTATTCCCTGCGCTCCCCTGAATGGCTTTTCATACAAATTATTAAGCGAATACATTAGGCGCTAAAGGTATTGTTCCATTTCGTGGAGCAAACTCAGACCGAAATCATCATAAAATCAATGAGATAAATTTGATTGGTTTTAAACGATGAAACCTGGAATAGGTTTTGCTCACCCTCCAAGTTCACCCCCGCGGAAAACTCCTCGGAGGAACTTCAACATTCAACATTATTATTCTTAGGAGGGTAGTACCATGGTTAAAGCTTTTACAATTCTTTTGGCTTTACTTATCGGGCTGAGCTTCAGCGGAATGACCTTCGCCAAGTCGTTGGGTGCTTCCAGCGATCAAATCACCATCCAAGTTCCCCAAGGTGGTGACACTAAGGGTGACGATGCCACAGATGGCGAAAAGAAGGGTGACGAAGCGAAAATGGACGATAAGAAAGGCGATGAAGAAGGCGCAGGCGACGATAAGGACCAAAAGTAATTTTCACTTTTTGAACCCTTTTCTTGTCTGAAACATGAGCGGCCCTTGGGAAAATTCAAGGAGTGAAGGTTTCCAAGGGTTGCTCTTTTTTTCCAGGAATGGGTTTCTATTAAAGGCTCGGTCCTGGTCTTTACCAATCGGCCCCTAAACGATCCACAACGATTTGATGAACAACGGCCTGAGGCCCTAACCCAACCAGGTAGATAGCCGTTTCAGCAATATCAAAGGGATCGATCTTTTCATTCCGAAGGATATCTTCAGGCGAAGCATCGACAAGTTCATTCGCCACCCCAGCCGGACAGATGGCACTGGCTTTAATATTGAAGGCTCGGCCTTCATCAGCCAGTGATTTTGTCAGCGCCATAATTCCGTGTTTAGAAGCACTGTAAGTCCCGGTTCCCTTCCACGCTTGCACTCCAGCCACACTCGACATATTTATAATGAAGCCGCCCCTCTGTTGTTTCATCTGTTGAAACCCGGCACGACAACATAAAAAGGTTCCTCTTAGATTAGTGGCTATCACGTCATCAAAGGTCTTGGTGTCTGCGTCGACCAATCGCCCTCCGCCAAAAATCCCGGCATTGTTTACGAGAATATCTAATTGGCCATACCGGGTAACGGTTTGCTGGATGAGAGCGTTCACTTGGTGCTCATCGGATATATCCGTTTGAATGGCATGGGCCTCCCCACCCTTTGTTTGAATACGCGCAGCCGTTTGTTCGCATAGATGAAGACGCCTAGCTGCAAGAACCACCTTTGCACCCTCTTCCCCAAAACGCAGGGCTATGGCCTTCCCAATCCCGCTACTGCTCCCCGTCACGATCGCTACTTTCCCCTCCAAACGGTTCATACAGAGCTCCCTTCCTTTCCTCTCCAGATCAGTGCGAAATTTTTCTTATCCGTTAATTTAATATGGAATTTTGTCCTGCTGAGTATACTCCATCAAGGTTTTTGTCTAACAGCCGTCTAGTGATAGGCCTGCCACAGGACAGTATTTCCCCTTGCCCCATCAATTCCATATTCTTTTGGCCCAACACGCAAGTTTAAAGGTTAACACCTAGAAACCGACAAGATACGACATGCCCCCCACTTCGACTGTTTCAACACAACAAGCAGAGAGTGAAGCTCTCCGTCTTCGTCTCACGACCAAATTAGAACAGGACGAATTGGACCTCCCATTGCTACCGGTGGTCGCGACCCAAGTGCTTCAACTCTCTGGGGATCCAAATGCCGACGCCACTAAGCTTTCAACGCTCATTCAGCAAGATCAAGCTCTCGCTGCACAAATCCTGCGTATTGCCAATTCTCCAGCCTATGCTTCCCGATCACCAATTGTCTCCTTGCAACAGGCCATTGCTTGGTTAGGGATGACGATACTGGCCGGTCTCGCTTTTTCCGTGTCGATCCAAAGCGGCGTGTTCAAGGTCAAAGGATACGAAAAAGAGGTGCAAGCCTTATGGCGTCAGGCATTAGCCACAGGGCTCTACGGAAAAGAAATCGCCCGGCGCAATCGGCACAATGTGGAAAATGCCTTTTTATGTGGGATCCTTCATACAATTGGCAAGCCCCTTCTCATCCACTTGATCCTTCAGGACAGGGACGATTTTTCTTCTCAACCTTCCTGGGCCATCATGGATACCGTCATCCAAGAATTCTCTATTCTGGCTGGAACGAAACTGGCGGAAGCTTGGCAATTACCCGAACCCGTTCAAGAGGCTATCCGTTTCTATCCCGACGAAGCCTATCAACACGCCACTTCGCCAACCAAGGGAGCCATGATTACCTGTCTGGCCGATCATTTAGCCACAGGCATTATCGATCCATCTTCCCTTGACGAGGAAGCCTTGCGCGCACACCCAGTCGTACAAGACTTAAACTTTTATCCTGAAGATATGGATGCCCTTTTGGGACTCAAAAACACCATTCAACAAAGCGTGGAATCCTTTCTGGCATGAGTTCCGCTACCTCCTACGACCTCATTGTGATCGGAAGTGGC
>CP070628.1:945807-953261 GCA_020355985.1 Nitrospirota bacterium
CATAGTTATTAATTATAATAATGTTTTATTTCAATAACTTATAATATTCCACTACGATAAACCTCGTTGAGGAATATTGTTTGCATTTCTTTAGGTTCATCAAAGGTACTTTTTAAGGAGAAAACGATGGACCCCATTTTTGACTTAGCGATGATTGCGGTAGTAGCCATAATGGTCGCTTTTAATATTTACGGATAACACCTCCCATTCTTTCCCTCTTTGTGCAGGGGACGAATCCGTAACAAGCCTTCCTTACCTGTTTCCCCCCTTTTCTTCAAAATTTTATCTCCACAAATTCAACAACGTATTTATACGTAATTGAAAATTCATAAGTTTTAGATTTATAAGGGAATTTTTCGAAATTTCCTTGAGGTCACCCTTTCCGTCTTGTTATATCTCCTTGACCATTTCTTGGATGTGTGTAGAGCCAACAGCATATGATTGAAGGCTTTAACGAATTTCCTTTCTCATTAAAAATAGTATTGACCAATTTGTAGGGCGGCTGACTTGGAAAGTTATGCAGGGTCAGTTTCAGTACAAGCCGGTCTGAGGTTCTGGATAGCACGTCCGAAACCCTGGCCGGCTTCTTTGTATCAACTGCTTGGGACACGAATCTTTCGAAGCCTTATCCAGCTTTCTACAATTATCATTGTATCTTCATGAATGTATGATTTGGCTCGCGACGTTAATTAATTCTCTCCTGGCCAAAAATTCGATATGACAGAAATTCCAAAAGGGCAAATTTCCGATTTCCCTAAAAACTGGCACGCAGACATACTGTCTGGCTTTTTGGTGTTTTTGATTGCTCTCCCTTTGTGCCTGGGAATTTCATTGGCCTGCGGCTATCCTGCTATTTCCGGCATTTTTACAGCAATTATTGGCGGAATGCTGGCCACATTTTTCAGTAACTCCGAACTCACCATCAAAGGACCTGCGGCTGGACTCATTGTGATTGCCATCGGCTGCGTCACCGAGTTTGGGTTTACCGGAGGGGAAGATCCAGCCTTAGATCTTCAGGCATATCGTCTTGCACTGGGTGTTGGAGTTGTCGCGGGAGTCATCCAGATTTTCTTAGGAGTGTTCCGAGCTGGGATCTTAGGAGAGTTCTTCCCCAATTCAGCGATCCATGGCTTACTGACTGCGATTGGCGTCATCATTATGGCTAAGCAGTTTCCCATTGCCCTCGGAGTCAGACCGGATGGCAAGCCGCTAGAGCTCATTGCCAAGATCCCTCAGTTTGTGATGGAGATGAATCCTCTCGTAGGTCTGATTGGAATTATTAGTCTCCTCATCATGTTTGGCTATTTATTTATTTCCAATCCCAAATTCAAAGTGGTTCCCGCCCCCATGGTCGTGTTGCTTGTCACCGTGCCGCTAGCGATGTATTTGAATCTCGGCCAAGAGCAGACGTATGCCTTCAATGGGCAGGAATATCCTCTGGGAGAGCGCTTTCTCGTGGCGGTGCCGGAGAACCTGTTTCATGCGATTACCTTTCCAGATTTTTCCGGACTGTTGACTACCACAGGGTGGAAATATGTGATCATGTTTGCCCTGATTGGCAGTATTGAATCCTTATTGAGCGCCAAGGCTATCGATGGCATAGATCCTTGGAAGCGAAAGACAGATCATGATCGGGATATGTTGGCTGTTGGAGTTGGAAATACGTTGGCCGCCTTTGTCGGTGGACTTCCCATGATTTCAGAAATTGTCCGCAGCAAGGCTAACATTGATAATGGCGCAAGAACTCGATTCGCTAATATGTTTCATGGATTGTTTTTGCTCTTGTTTGTTGCGCTCCTCCCTGGGTTAATCAATCAAATTCCTCTTGCTGCTCTCGGAGCGATGCTGGTTTTTACCGGATTCCGATTAGCTTCGCCGCAAGAATTCATCCGCATGTACCACGTGGGGAAAGAACAATTTATAATTTTCGTGTCTACCATTATTGGAGTGTTGGGGACAGATTTGTTAATGGGCATTGCTATTGGGATCTTTGTCAATATTGTGTTGCATCTCATAAATGGTGCTCCTATGCAATCGCTGTTTAAACCGCAAATTCAGGTAGAGCGGGATAACGATCGTGGGGTAATGGTGAAAGTGAAAGATTCAGCCATTTTCAGTACATGGATAGCGTTGAAGAAAACGCTAGATAGTCTTGCGAGTGAACCCTATGTGGTTTTGGATTTGTCAGGCACGTTTTTAGTGGATCACACGACGATGTCAAAACTTCATGAACTGCAAAAAGACTTTCAAGAAGGGAAATGTAATCTGGAGATAATTGGTTTAGACCACCATCAACCTTTATCAAATCATCCAGAAGCAGGAAGAAAGAAGCCTAGGAAGTGACGAGATTTACAAAAGTCTAAGGACGGTTGTGCAGTTGTTTTTTTAGAAAAGGGTTTCGAATGTCGTGGAGATTATGTGAGAGTCAATTAATCCAAGAGGGGATCTCTTATGAAGCCAAGGGAAAATTTGCTTCGAGATCTTGGGCTAACGAGAATACTATGATGCGTTCTCCGATGGTCACATCAATATCGGTAAACAACCCTGAAACCCTCGCTTCGGTAATCTGGCTAACTTGTGAACAGAGTTTTTCGCGACCTTGGGAAATCAGATTCTGACGCAAGGCTTTCACCATCTCAATTCCATCTTCACTCTTGGCCAACTGTCGTTCAGCTTGGGTGAGTACACCCTAAAGGCGAACCAGAACCAGATCACGAAAGATGAAGGCTTTGACATCCATAGGGCCTCGCCCCATAAATTTCTGCTCGAATGTAATCACGGCATTTCGGATGGAAGCCTCAGCCTCGCCTTTTGTCGTTCGTCCATTTTTCATGAAAACTTGTGAAAACGTAGAGGATGAATCAAACGCGAGATTATAAAGTGTTCAATGGTAAGGAAAAAATTCTCAAGCACTGGGATCATAATGTCTACTGAATCGACCACAAGCAAACAGAAGAACCTGACGTCGGAAGAGCGGCAACAGCTTCGGCAAGTCATTCAAGAGGCCAATGAACCCATTGCCCCATTCTGGCCTATGCGAACCATGGTTGCGCAAAACCCGATCCACGGATTGGAGTACTTACCCTTTGATCAGGCCGTGCGAAAAGGCAAAGATCTCCTGGGAGGCAATGGGTATCTGCCGAATGAAGAGTATCGTCTGTTTTATCGAGAGGGACGTATAACCACCGAAAACGTTAAGCGGGCGTTGGTCCGTATCGGCCCTCCTTCAAAATCGCAAGATCCAATAAAATTTGGGAACCTTCTTTTGTCTGCGCGCGATATATGGCAATGGCATTTAGTTGTTGGGTTTGAGGAGTTGGAGCCGGTTCTTTTGCAATGGGAACTGAGTGGGGGCGGAGCTATTCGGGAATTTCGTTCTGATCTACCCCAGGAATCAAAACATCGGATTATTGAGCGAACGATCAGTGAATGCGAGAAGTGCAGAGATTGCCCGGAAGAGGCGTACCTGACAAATCTGTGGAAGGCCACATTATCGGCATTGGGTTTAGATGATTCCGTTCCAGAAGCGAAGGCTTCTGAAGACCATGATCAAATACGACTCTCCGGCGAAGCTGGAGAAAGACTTCAGGTGAATATTGATTTGCCAGCTCAACGAACGATCTGTGATTGGGTCGAAAGCTTGAGCGGTGTTTCCTTAGTCGAGCAAATCAATAACCAAATGATTAAATGGATTGCAGCCTTTGTTGACGAAGGGTTGGCCGGGTGGGAAATGCCCCTCAGGAACAAAGGATTTTTCAGGGCTTGGAAGGACCTGGCGCAATGGGATCGATCTGGGAATCTCTTGGGAATTCATGATTTTCGCCAAAAAATTCAAGAATTATCTGATGAGCCTGAAGTAACCATCGTCTGGTGTTTAGATCGTCTCGGTATCCCTCAATCCCAGTGGAAATCGTATCTTTCAAGAGAATTATCCCAATTGCCTGGTTGGACCAGATACATTCGCTGGCTGGGAGAACATCCTCTGTATCATGCTCAACTGAAATACCCGATTGATACACAACAATATCTGGCTGTTCGGCTGTTTTATGAGGTAGAGCTGAGTCAGGTGGTCTGTCAACGAGAATGGGGCATTGATGGAACCGTTTCCGCACTGAAATCATACTGGCAAGAACGCCGTGTGGAATACGAGAATGGCATGGGGCTAGGTGGTCATCCTGTAGATCCCACAACTCAGGCCATATGTCGAGACGCCTGGCGCTTGTTTCATCTTGCACAATGTTTAGAGGTGTCACCCATTGAGATGCACGACCTTTCAAGCACAGAGGCTCAGGCCTTGTTGAAGTGGCTTGATGCCTTTCCCTCTGACCTTCATGGTCCGGTTTGGCTCAAGGCTTTTGAAGATTCCTTTCAAGAAGACATTTTAGGAAAACTCTCAGCGCATCGTGGGGTTGTTAAGGACTTAGACATTCGCCCGCAAGCACAATTGGTATTTTGTATCGATGTCCGATCGGAGTCGTTCCGACGCCATATCGAGGCGCAAGGGCCCTATGAAACGTTTGGGTTTGCGGGATTTTTTGGTATTCCGATCAGTCACCAGGCCTTTGATAGCGAACAGCGGTCCGATTTATGCCCGGTGTTGTTGACGCCCAATCATGCCGTGAGGGAAGTGCCTCGCTCTGGAGAAGAAGGCTCTTTACAGAAATATGCTTCTGGCACTCGATGGCGTCAACTCGGTCATCATCTCTTTCACGATCTGAAGCACAATCCTATTGGGTCGATGATGGTGATTGATGTGTTGGGCTTCTTTTTTAGTTTGGGTTTAGTAGGCAAAACCTTACTCCAAAAAACATTTCGTAGGATCACCTCAACCATCGAGCGTTGGTTCACTCATAGGGTACCCACACAGATCTCGATTTCTGCCCCTTCGGATCCGCAAAAGCCAAAAGTCGGAGAAGTGAATGCAGAGGGGATTCCTAATGGCCTGGCACAGGGGTTTTCTTTGACGGAACGGGCGACCTTTATCGAAAACGGATTGCGGGCCATGGGGCTCACTCAAAATTATGCGCGGTTAGTCTGCCTCTGTGGCCACGGCAGTGAGACGGACAACAATCCCTATTATGGTGCGCTGGATTGTGGGGCTTGTGGGGGAGCACCGGGGGACGCGAATGCGCGAGTCTTCGCTACTATGGCGAACGCCCCAGAAGTTCGTCGCATTCTCAAAGAAAAAGGGTTGTCCATTCCCGATGACACGTGGTTTCTTCCAGGGAAACATAACACCACGACGGATCGCGTGAAATTTTACGATCTAGAAGAATTGCCTGAAAGTCATAAAGAAGATTTGCGTGTGTTGAAAAAAGATCTCGAAGAAGCTGGTGCGAATCAAGCCCTTGAGCGGTGTCATCGCATTCCACGTGCTCCGACTGAAATTTCTCCAAAACAGGCCCTTGCTCATGTCGACGAGCGCAGTTGCGATTGGGCGAACACCCGACCAGAATGGGGTTTAGCTGGCAATGCAGCATTTTTAATCGGACGACGAAGCCTCACGAAAGGTCTGGATTTAGGCGGGCGGGTGTTCTTACATTCGTACGACCCCATTGCTGACCCTGCTGGTGGCATCCTTGAAAAAATTATGACGGCTCCATTGATTGTAGGAGAATGGATAAATACGGGATATTACTTTTCGGGAGCGGACCCGTGGAAGTATGGAAGTGGCAGTAAGGTATTTCACAACGTGGTAGGGGGCGTGGGAATGATGTTGGGAAGCCAAAGTGATTTGCAAATGGGATTTCCTTTACAGACGGTTAACGATGGTGATCGTCATTATCATGAGCCCATGCGGCTCCTTGCCATCATTGAACACACACCGAGTGTAATTTCGTCGATCATTGAAAAACATGGAATCCTTCAGCAGTTGTTTCATAACCAGTGGCTCAATCTTGTGGCATTGGACCCTCATGCATTTGAGTTTCATCGCTATAACTCTGATGGGTTGTGGGAGGCTGTTTCTCATAACTGAAAATCCTCAGTCGATATGTGTTGAGGAAGAAAAGCCACCCTGATACAAGAACTGGAATTATTTAGAAAATGGTGGGTTAATTTTTATCCGTGCTAATGGGTGGGTAGCTGTACAATCTAACTAGATGCTTTTGTTATGAATGCCTTTCAATTTCCGGAGTCTTTCGGAGTAGGGGAATATAATGGTGCTACTTAGATGAGAAAGAATGTTTTTCCTGCTGGATCTCGTCCTAGGCCGATTTCATCACAATTCTTGATCTTAAAGGCCACAGCACTCTTTGTGTTATGGATCATGTTATCTGCCAGTTTTGATTGGATCCATCTTGGATTGGGATTAGTTCTTTCCTTCACGGTGGCATGGATTAACTCTGGCCATTCCCCCTTTGTTCCTAAGTTTCGATTGTGGGGCAACATCCTCCTGTATCTTCCCTGGCTTTTTGTCAAAATCGTCAAAAGTGGTCTTCATCTATCAAAGCTCATTCTTCACCCTGCGCTTCCTATCAATCCCCGGTTAATCCATGTTGAGACGAAATTGGGTCATCATGCTGCCGTTGTGCTCCTTGGTAATTCCATTACCTTGACTCCCGGAACGATTACCGCTGAGGTTGATCGTAATGCACTCACCATTCATGCCATGGATGAAGTTTCAGCGGACGATGTCACAAGCAAGCGGATCGAATCTAAAATTGCTGAAATGTTTAAGGATGAAGAGCCGGATTTATGAAAATTTTTCTTCTTTGCGTTCTAGTGGCATTGGCTTTTCTTATTGGTGCGTATCTGTATCGTGTCCTTCAAGGACCCACGATATTTGATCGTGTGTTAGGCCTGGCTGGTATATCCACCAAGGCGATTATTTTGCTCATTGTCATTGGAGTCTTCTTTGAACGAGTCGACATGTTCGTCGATATCTCAACTGGCTATGCGTTACTGAATTTGGTGGGGGCGCTCGCTGTGGCAAAATATCTGGAACAAAAGGGGCTTCCGTAACATGGGATTAATTTCCATCATGTGTATTCTTGCAGGATTATTTTTTCTGATTGTTGCGGCTATTGGAGTCATACGACTTCCCGATGTCTTTAGTCGTTCCCATGCGGTGTCGTTAACGGATTCGTTAGGAGCATTCCTAATGTTAGTCGGTATTGCGCTCCATGAAGGACTTAGCGGGAACGCGCTGAAAATCCTTGCCGTGTTGGCCTTACTCTATATCCAAAATCCAGTTATAGAGCATGCTACTATTCGTGCGGCTCTTCGGGCTGGACTCAAACCGTGGAAAAGAGAAACCCCATGACCTTCTCATTTGAAATTCCTCTCCTGATTCTCCTCCTGGTTGCAGCGGCTGGTGCCATTCTCGTTAAAGATCTGATGAGTGCGATCCTACTTCTGGGATCCTATAGTTTTTTCTTAGCCCTCGTGTGGGCTTGGATTGGAGCGGTGGATGTCGCATTCGTGGAAGCTGTCGTTGGAGCAGGTTTAGCCAC
>CP070628.1:953361-956457 GCA_020355985.1 Nitrospirota bacterium
AAACAGAATTGTCTGGTGCTAAGGGAAGTGTCGTATCCGCAGAGGCAGAAATAATAGAGGAGTTCTCCTCTAGCAAGGGATTTTGGGGAAGCGAAGCCAACAGAGTGGGATGCTCCTTGTGAATCGATGCCAAGAGTGATTGAGCCGGGGAGTGGTAAGGACTCTTGGGGTATTGCCTAAGGAGTGCGACAAGCCATTCTTGAGTCCATTCTTCTATCCCCAATTCCTGGTAGGTTTTCGCCAAGTGAAACATGGCGTCCCCGGTTGTCTCCAATTCCGGAAATTCATTGATGACTTTTTCATATCGATGGGCGGCAGCAAGATATGATCCTCGCTTGTAATAAAATTCCCCAACCATCAGATGTCGCTGAACGAGCTGTCCTTTGCAGGTCAGAATGGTTTCTTTCGCTTCGGCTTCATAGCGACTCCCCGGGAATTCTTTAAGCAATCTTTCAAACCCTGAGATGGCTTTGATCAATGGCTCAGGGTCTCGGTCGACGGTTCGAAATTGTTTGTAATGGCTCACGCCGATTTTGTATTGGGCGTAAGGGGCTAGGGTATGATTCTGATGGAGGTCCAGAAAGTGTTTGTATTCAACGATGGCCTCAGCATAGGATTCTTTTTCAAAAAATGATTCGGCCCGTTTCATAATCACATTGGGGTCGTAACTCATTTCGATAGAATCGCCAACAAAAATTTGTTCGTCGGTGGACGAGACAAAAACTTGTTCGTCGGTAGACGAGGGGTCTTGCCTAGAAGTATCCCTTGAATCAGGAGTGGAGGAACATCCAGCTAAGAATAGGATCACGCTCAGAACGAGGAGCCAGAGAGAACATACGCTATGTGTAATGTTTAGCTGGTAAGACATATTCCAGTATGTGTGTGGAATTTGGATCTAATTGATTAGGGATTGGCTTGAGGCTTAAACTTGCATGTTACTAAGATCAATTACACATATACAAGATTTGGACCAAGTGTGGAAAGTCTTAATTTTCATAAATTTGCATCATTCTGTCAACCCAAGATAGTCTCATCTTTGCCACACTTTCTCTTGTAGCTTATGGGACAATCATTCGATTGTCCAATTCTATACGCGGGAACCGCATAGCCATGTCTCAACCATTATCCAGAATTAGCGGAACCGGTTCAGCTCTTCCCGCTCGACGGGTTGAGAATCAGGAAGTGGCCAGTCTTTTGGGAAAGGACCCAGCGTATATTCTTCGGGTGTCAGGGATTCGGACACGGTACTGGGCTGAATCGCAGGAAGAGTGTTCTTTGTTAGCTGAACAGGCTTCTCGTCAAGCGTTAGATCGGGCTAAATTAACGCCCAATGACCTTGACCTAATTATTGTCTCCACCACCTCGCCGGATATGGCGTTTCCTTCTACCGCCTGTTTACTTCAGGCTCGCTTAGGAATTTCAGGGATCCCTGCATTTGACTGTTCGGCCTCCTGTTCGGGCTTTCTCTATGGGTTGTCGATGGCAGATTGTTTTCTTCGGGCAGGGCAATTCAAGCGATGTTTAATTGTGGCTTCCGAAGTAAAATCACGCACGTTGGATCGTCATGATCTCAGCACGGCTATCTTATTTGGAGATGGGGCAGGCGCTGCTATTCTGGAGCGATCAACTAACCCTGAACATGGTATCCTGAGCATTCGGCTCAATGCCGCTGGGCAATATCATGATTTAGTCAAGGTTGCGGGTGGTGGCTCTCGTCAACCGTTATCTCAAGCTGTTCTGGACAATCGGTCGCATACCCTGCGAATTCAAGGGTCGAAGTTATTCCGGATTGCCATCAGACAATTACGCCAAGCCATACGTGAGCATGTAAAAGAAGAAAAGTGGGAAATTCCTGATTTGGATCAGGTTATCTTTCATCAAGCCAATGCTCGAATGATCACACATTTGTGCCGAACTCTTAAGATTTCCTCTGACCGATGTGTGGCCATCATGGAAGATGTGGGCAATACTTCCTCGGCATCATTGCCAATGGCCCTGGATTTTGCCAATCGGCATCAGCGTTTGAAGGATGGGAGTCAAATTCTGCTAGGTGCTTTTGGGGGCGGGTTGACCTGGGGAACGGCCTTAATTCGATGGGGTTGAGCATTGGTGTATGGATTTTATTCTAAAAAAACAGATAGCGGAAATCGCATCAGTAGTATAGTCTTCTGATTTGAGAGTGTGTATGAATGATAGATTGCCATTTCATGCCATGGTAAAATGTTTCGGGCAACGAAATTAACCTGGGAAGGAGTCTGCCTTGAAAATATATTTGGCCAATCCGAGAGGTTTTTGTGCCGGTGTAGACCGGGCTATAGAAATTGTCGATTTATCCCTAAAAACTTATGGGGCACCCATTTATGTCAGGCACGAAATTGTGCATAGTCGGCATGTTGTGGAATCTCTTCGTGGAAAAGGGGCGATCTTTGTTGAAGAACTGAATGAAGTTCCGGATGGGTCCATCGTCATCTTCAGTGCCCATGGAGTAGCCAAAGCTGTTTGGGAAGAATCCAAACGAAGAAATCTTAAGGTCATAGATGCAACCTGTCCCTTAGTCATTAAAGTCCATAATGAGGTCAATCGGGATTATGCAAATACGTATGAGTTGATTCTCATTGGTCATGCGGGACACCCAGAAGTTGTGGGGACACTTGGGCAAGTGCCGGATAAGTTTCACTTGGTATCTTCTGTGGAAGATGTGGAAACGCTGGAAGTAGAAAATCCTCTTCATTTATCGTATGTGACACAAACGACCTTAAGTGTAGATGAATGCCGGGATATTGTTGCAGCCCTCCATCAACGGTTCCCCGGTATTAAAGGCCCCCACCAAGAAGATATTTGTTACGCCACGCAAAACCGTCAAAATGCGGTCAAAGAGTTGTCCCGCTTTGTTGATGTGATTCTCGTGATAGGCTCTCCGAATAGTTCTAATTCCAATCGATTAAGGGAATTGGGTGAGCGATGTGGTATCACCTCGTATTTGATTGATTCCTTTCAAGACATTCAGATTTCGTGGCTTGAAGGAGCGAATGCTGTAGGCATTGCGGCAGGGGCATCAGCTCCTGAAGTCCTCGTCTCCCAAGTCATTAAATTCTT
>CP070628.1:956557-963139 GCA_020355985.1 Nitrospirota bacterium
ATCTTCGACTCAAGCACGGGAAGCCCGAAAATCAGTCTTAGATTTTATTCTGGCCAATCATCCTTTGGATTGTCCGGTATGTGATCAAGGCGGGCGTTGTGATCTTCAGGATTTTTCTCACGAATATACGGCGACCACCAGTCGCTTTAAAGAACTGAAACGGGTCTTTCAAAAAGAATACTTTAGCCCGCTCATTGAAACGCAGATGAATCGTTGCGTGCAATGCTTACGTTGTGTGCGCTATTGCGATCAAGTCATGGATGTGAAAGCCTTGGCGCCGGTGGGTCGGGGCACGTTGACGGAAATCAAATCCTTTGGTGCGCATGAATTGGATTGCGAGTTTTGTGGAGGGTGTATCCAGATTTGCCCGGTCGGTGCTATTACCAGCCGGCTTTCCATGTATGAATTTCGCCCCTGGATGCTCAAACGGACGGACTCGGTCTGTGGGTATTGCGGCGATGGATGCCAGATTACCTTCCAAACCAAAGGGAATGCTCTCATCGAAATTAATTCCACCCAAGGTTCTGGACGGAATAATGGAGATCTCTGTGCGCGAGGATATTTTGGATATCACGTGAGTGAGCATCCCGATCGATTAACCTTGCCTCTTATCCGTAAAGGCGACGAATTTCAATCAGTGCAATGGGAAGAAGCCTTGGAGTTGGTCGCCCAGCGGTTGCTAGACATCAAGGCAAAGTATGGCGCCGATGCGATTGGCGGATTGATCTCTGGACGCTGTACCAATGAAGACGTTTATGTGTTTCAGAAGTTTATGCGCGGCGTAGTTGGGACCAACCGAATTGATAGCAGTGTGCGATATGGGCATTTGAATGGCGTGCATGCCATGCAACGAGTGCAAGGTACGCATCGTTGGGCTGTGAGTTTTGACGATATTGTCTCGGCCGATACTCTTTTGCTTGTTGGAACCAACATTACGGAAACAAACCCGATTACAGGACTAAAGGTCAAAGAAGCAGTCAAACGACGAGGCGGAAAACTGATCACGATTGAATCGTTGGAACCAGCTATTGGGAGCATCAGCAGTATTGTGAATCTAGCCCATCATCATTTGGGTGTGAAGCCAACAGATTACTCAGCAGCAATTTTGGGACTGTTGAAAGCTGTAGTGGATCAGCAAATTTTTGATGGCGAATTCCAAGACAGGGTACCGGCCTACTTCAACGACATCTCCGCTCGTCTCCAGGAGCTTTCCTGGGAGGCGATTCATGCTAAAACGGGTCTAGCCTCGGATATATTTTCTCAGGCTGCTCAGGTGTTTGGTGAAGGGAAGAAGGTAGTGATTTTGGTCGGACCAGGTATCCTGAGGTCTACTGGTGGATTCGGAATGACGATGAATCTGTTGGACCTCTTGCTGATAACCGGCAAATTGACGAAGCCTGGTTGCGGGCTTGCTCCCTTAGCCGAAGAAAATAATGATCAAGGGACGTTTGAAATGGGTGGGATTGGAGGGGTCTTGCCTGGCGGTACATCTCTTGGTGATCCCGAAATACGGAACCACTTATCCCAAGCCTGGGGTCGCCCAATTCCTGATGCCCCTGGTTCCTCCCTACCCCAGATGATTGAAGATGCGCAGCAGGGCAAGTTAAAAGCCTTATTTATCGTGGGTGAAAATCCCCTGAGCTCTTTGCCTCCGTCATCCGGTATTCATTCGGCATTAAAGAAGCTCGAGTTTTTAGCGTGTCAGGAATTGTTTCTTACCGAGACGGCTCAACAGGCCCATGTCGTTCTTCCAGCCTGTTCCTATGCTGAAAAAGACGGGACTTTTACTAATACAGAGGGGCATATCCAACCTGTGCGAAAAGCCATTGATCTGGTTGGTGAAAGTCGTCCGGATTGGGAAGTGTTTTCCGCGCTTTCGGTAGTGATGAATGATCCGATGGAGTATGGAGACGTCAAAGAAATTGGCAAAGAAATACGTAATCTCCTCCCTGGTACGCGTACGTTAGGGCCTGCTCCGTTGCCGGCACAACCCGATTCCTCGGCCATTGCCCGATATGTTACTGGTGATTTTCAACGGGATATTGCCACGCGGTATGAATTGCCGGCCAACGCAATGGAGGCTGATCACCTCATCTTACAGGTGACTCAGTCCTTATTTCATTCTGGGAAATTTTCGAGGAAAGCCAAGGGCTTGTTGCAAGTTGAAGCTTCAGGGAAGCTTTATCTACATCCGGAAGAGGCGGCTCGACGCAGTATTGATGAAGGAGACAGGGTGAAGGTGAGCAATAGCTTAGGAGAAGTTAAGGTGTCGGTGGGAATTCGTGAGCGTATTCCACAAGGTGTTGCCGTGTTCCCCGAGCATTTTGATGAAGAGATCCAGAAGTTAATGCCGTATAACGTCGACCCTGAAACGCAGGTGCCGTATTGCAAGGTCGCTCGGGTACGTCTCGAAAAAATAGTCGAAGAATGAAACAATGCTCATTTTGCATGTTGATTCATTGAGAAGAGGAGTGAATCCGTTATGGAAACGGGAATTCGATTAGCCCTAACGTTAGGCCAAATTGGCGCGGTTATGGTTGCGGTGCTGTTGACTGTGGCCTTATTGACCTTGCTGGAACGTAAAGTCTTGGGTTGGATGCAAGATCGGATGGGGCCGATGGAAGTCGGACCCTATGGGGTGTTGCAACCAGTGGCGGATGGATTAAAACTCTTTTTTAAGGAAGACATTATTCCAGCCGGAGCCAATAAGTTTATGTTCAGCATGGCGCCGGTCTTGTCTTTAGTTCCTGCCCTAATTGGATTCGCGGTGATTCCTTTTGGCCCTGACTGGACGGTAGATGTCGGTGGGGTCGACTTTAAGCCATTTGTGATTACCGATATCAACATTGGGGTGTTGTATATTCTCGCGTTTGCCTCGATTGGGGCCTATGGCATCATCCTTGGAGGCTGGTCTTCGAATAGTAAATATTCTTTGCTTGGCGGGTTACGATCGGCTGCTCAATTGATCAGTTATGAATTGAATGTAGGACTCTCGATTGTTGGTGTATTGCTTCTCTCAAGCTCTTTGAGTCTGGTCACAATTACGAATGCGCAAGCCGGTGGTTTTTGGAATTGGTATTTCTTTGCATTTCCTTTTCCCCAAGCCGTGGCGTTTGTGGTGTTCATTATTTCCTCCGTCGCGGAAACAAACCGAACGCCCTTTGATTTGCCGGAGGCGGAAAGTGAATTGGTCGCTGGGTTCTTTACCGAATATAGTGGCATGCGGTTCGCATTCTTTTTCTTGGCAGAATACGGCAACATGATTTTAGTGTCGTGCGTCGCCACTGTGTTGTTTTTTGGTGGGTGGCATGCCCCTTTAGAAATCTTACAGGGACCTGAATCTCTTCATTGGTTGACGGGAATGTTCTGGTTCACCTTTAAGGTGTATGGGTTTCTTTTCTTGTTTTTCTGGATTCGGGCTACCTTGCCTCGATTGAGATATGACCAATTGATGCGGTTTGGGTGGAAGGTGTTATTGCCGATTACGCTGGGCAATATTGTGTTGACATCTATTTTTGCCTATATATTCCCCTGAGAAATTTTTCGGGAATGGGATCAATGAATCTGAAAAGCTGGATAAAGACCCTCACGTTTTATGAGATTCTTCTGGGCATGAAAGCCACGTTGTCCCATCTCCTGCGTTATAAGCCGATCACGTTGCAATATCCACATGAGAAGAAACCCTTGTCGTCGAATTACCGGGGCATGTTAGCACTATTGCGCTATGATGACGGGACAGAGAAATGTGTGGGGTGTGATCTGTGTGAAGCGGCCTGCCCTTCTCGGGTCATACGCGTGGTGAGTGCCGAGGTGCCCGGAGAACCCACGAAACGCTTTTCCAAGGAATATTACATGGATATGACCCGCTGTTTGTTTTGTGGCCTCTGTGTGAAAGCCTGCCCAGTAGATGCCTTGGGCATGACGCAGGAATATGAATGGGCTGTGTACGATAAACGGCAACTCCATTTAAACAAACAGCAGCTTTTGGCTATCGGGGATCGCAATTTCCCTGTTCGGGAAAAACGCTTGGAATTCCAGCATCCCAATGTGGCGTATTTTAATGTGGGTTTTAAAGAAATCCCGCAAAAGGAAACCTAGTGGATGTTTTGGCAGCCTCTGATTCTACACGGTTTTGTAAACGAGTGACGACACGTTCTTCCTAATTTATTTCGGCTGCGTGGGCTCATGGAAACATTTGTCTTTTTTTATTTTGCAAGCATTATTGTCGTGACTGCTGGATTAGTTGTGGCGCTTAAAAATCCTATCTATAGCGCATTGGCGCTGTTGGTGATGTTTTTTCATGTGGCCGGGCTATTCGTGACCTTACATGCGGAATTTTTAGCGGTCATTCAAATACTGGTCTATGCGGGAGCCATTTTGGTGCTCTACCTCTTTGTGGTCATGCTGCTGAATTTAAAACGAGAAGAACATTTCCATGGTCAGCTCATCGTCGGTTTATTTCTTGGATGTGTCTTGTTTGCCGAAGCGGTTCTGCTGGTTCTGAAAGGTGAAACGACGCTTGGACAAAATCTTGCGGCTGCTGATGCCTCAGTTGAACTCACGCGCGGGAATACGGAATCCATTGGAGAGTTGCTCTATTCGACCTATCTGTTTCCCTTTGAAGTGGCCTCGCTTATTTTGTTGGTGGCCATGGTGGGTGCGGTGATCCTGACGAAAAAAGGTATTTTGGAGGTCAAGAGCTAGATGGATGTTCCTGTGAGCTACTATGTCGTATTAAGCGGCATTGTTTTTTCTATCGGATTAATTGGCGTTCTCATCCGGCGCAATATCATTATTATTCTTTTATCTGTTGAGTTAATGTTGAATGCCACGAACATTAATTTTGTGGCATTTTCTTCCTATCTAGGGAATCTGTCTGGTCAGGTCTTCGTGTTTTTTGCACTTACCGTGGCTGCCGCAGAGGTTGCCGTCGGATTGGCGATTATTATTGCGCTGTACCGTCATTCGGCGAGTATCAACATTGACGACTTCCGGTTGCTGAAATGGTAAGGCGATGGTTTACGCCTTAATTCCCCTACTTCCACTTCTGGCCTTTGTGGTCCTTGGTCTCGGTGGTCACGTGATCAAGGAACGGGCACATTTGATTGCCGTTCCTGCTGTGGTTGGTTCCTTTCTCCTCTCTCTGATGGCCTTGAGTGATGTGGTTGGCGGAACGGTTCTGCGAATTCCTCTTTATACCTGGGCAAATTCAGGCGATCTCACCATCACATTAGGTTTGTTTATTGATCAGTTGACGGTGGCTATGCTGATGTTGGTGACCATTGTGAGTTCCCTCGTGCATGTTTACACCATTGGGTATATGCATGGCGAACCGGGCTATGCTCGTTTTTTTAGTAATATTGCTTTGTTTACCTTTTCGATGTTGA
Organism: Nitrospirota bacterium; assembly: GCA_020355985.1. The sequence goes on from CP070628.1 coordinate 961,945, forward strand.
TGTTGGTGATGTCTGATAATTTTCTTCAACTGTTTGTTTTTTGGGAAGCCGTGGGCCTGTGCTCTTATCTGCTCATTGGGCATTGGTATGAACGGCAATCTGCTCGAGCCGCTGCAACAAAAGCCTTTCTCGTGAACCGGGTTGGGGATTTTGGATTCATGGTGGGCATCTTGTTGGTGTTTGTGACCTTTGGCAGTTTGCAATATCAGGATGTCTTTTCCCAACTCGACCAGGTGGCTGGAGGAACCGTGAACCTGTTAGGCGCCATAGGCGGCAATTGGGAAATCTCGGTCATGACCATGATTTGCTTGTTTTTATTTGTGGGTGCGGTCGGCAAGTCTGCGCAAGTTCCGTTGCACGTATGGTTGCCGGATGCGATGGAAGGGCCGACGCCGATTTCTGCCCTCATCCATGCAGCGACGATGGTGACTGCTGGTGTTTTTATGGTGGCGCGGTTGGCCCCACTCTATAACCTTTCGCCGGTAGCCATGGATGTAGTGGCTATTGTCGGGGGAGTGACGATGTTTCTCGGAGCCACTATTGCCTTGACTCAAACAGATATCAAGCGTGTGGTGGCTTATTCCACGTTGAGCCAACTGGGATACATGATGATGGCCTGTGGGCTGGGGGCCTATGTCTCCGGTATGTATCATTTGCTCACTCACGGTGCGTTTAAGGCATTGATGTTCCTGGGCTGTGGTGCGGTGATTATTGCTTTGCATCATGAACAGGATATGCGCAAGATGGGCGGTCTTAAAGGCAAATTGCCGGTGACCTACTGGACTTTTGTGATTGGTTCTTTGGCTCTGGCAGGGTTTCCGTTGACGGCAGGATTTTTCAGTAAGGATGCTTTGCTGTTGTCCTCGTGGATGTCAGGTGGGCTAGGCCAAGTACTCACCGTTTTAGGTTTACTGACGGCCTTGATGACGGCGTTTTACAGTTTTCGTCTGGTGTTTGTAACGTTTTGGGGGGAATCCCGCGTTGATCCTCACCATGCAAGCCACGTCCATGAACCATCCAAAACGATGACCGTTCCGCTATTGATTCTTGCGGTGTTGAGCATTCTGGCAGGATACGTCGGGATTCCTGAATTTTTGGCGCCAGCCTTTCCTGGTGGTGAAGGCGGTGGGCATCATGAAGGTGGGGCTGCCATCGGTATTGAGGTGGCGGCAACAGCGATGGGGATCTTGGGCAT
>CP070628.1:963239-976245 GCA_020355985.1 Nitrospirota bacterium
AGCATCTCATCGTAGTAGTCGTGAGATTTTAACGCCGCAGATGCGTCAGTATCTGGGATTTCAATTGCGAATACGACTTCGATGTTCATTGTGTGCTCCTGTGTTTGTGTAGCTTGTGTAGCTTGCCTCGTTGACAGTTAGGATTGTAGACACCGTTTTTCTGGGGGCAAATTATTTTTTTGTTTTCCCTGTAGGAAAATCGATTTTCCTTTTCATATTTAGGGACTTACGAGCAGAACTTTTTTGTGTTGGTGGCAGGAAATTGTAGGAATTGGGGTGGAATTGGGTGGCGAATCGCAGGAATTTTGGCGTGCGATTTGGGGGGAGATTTTGCAATAAGTGTGCCAAACCTGGACCACAATAAGCCAATCCTACACTGAGCGAAAAGTCAAGTGTTTGAAAAGAAAAGGCTTTCGAGCGAGTGTAGGATGTAGGATGGTTGCTGGAACATTATACAATATAACGACCTACATATTTTTATTTTATTTTATAAAAAAATATAAATATTCTAATACCTTGTGTGCATAGATGTATATCACCCTACACACCCTACACTAAAGTGTATAAGTATATGGAATATAAGAGGAAAAGTAGTGTAGTTTGGGGAAAACGAAGCTACACTAATTGGGCTGGAGATTCGTTCAAAACGCCCTCTCGCCCGCATGGAATGCGGCTGAGAGGCGATGTAGCTTGGCGCGACGAAGCTACACTAACTCTAAAATCTGTGGTGTTGTCGTAGGTGTCGGTGGATTATTCCGTCGCCCGTGCGCCGGATAAATTATTTCCAATTCGTCCCGCCGCTAGAAATTATTAGTGTGTGTAGGGCAGAGCCCTCCTTCCTGCAAGCTGCGTGCCACTTTTGAGTTGTCCTACACCCTCCCACTCGCCCCTACCCTGTGACAATTTGTCACACCTAACTTTTTAATTAGGCAAGCCTAACTTTTTAATTAGGCAAGCCTAACTTTTTAATTAGGTAAGCCTAACTTTTTAATTAGGCAAGCCTAACTTTTTTGGCACGTGCCTTGCATGCACAAATTTGCTTGGCACGTGCTTTGCATACAATTTTTTGGCACACTCCTTGCTACGCGCGTTTCCTTATACTACGAAAAAATCCTGCCCGGGCCCGTGGCCCCGACACAAAAAAACGTAGGCACGAAGCGCCATGAGTCCAGAAAAATTCGTAAGTCATTGAAAAATAAGGCGAAAAAAAAATTTAAAAAAATCCTTGATTTTTCTTTTGGGCTTGCTATACTGGGTTCAGAAGTTGAGGGAACACAACAACACAAGGAGACGACACCATGGCTAACATTCGACTTGACGAAAAAACGAAAAATTTCATTTCTGAATTGGCTGAAGGTCTTGCGCAGGAGGAACGGTACGCAAAAGAGCACGACGAAACACTGTCCCCGCGTTCCGTGCGAGAATGTAGAAGCGTAGTTTTGTCTTGCCTTGTGCGACACTTGACTGAGGATATGTCAGGTCGTGAAGGATGGGCATACAGTCAAGCAATCCAGGAATTTTTCCGCTCAGAATATTTTAGGTGCTACGAAAAAAATTCTTGACACGGCCAAAAAATCTGCTAGACTAGCAAAAGAACACAACAACACAGGAGAGCACCATGGACAACCCATTTTACAAAAACGAATTTTTCGCAACGCCCGATGACGAGGAACTGGAAGAAATCATTACACGGTGCAAGAACCCAAGCGAGGCTACTATGATAGCGGCCATGGTCTGGAATATGGCTCATGAACTTTTCGACGAAGAATGGAGTATGTACGAAATGTTCGAAAAAAAATCTTGACAGGCTCAAAAAAATTCTGGTACCGTGGTGGTACGTGGTAACACGGTCGGTTCGACTCCGACGCCAGAAATTGAAACACACAGAAACACAAAAGGACATATCATGGCATTCGCAATCTACACTCTCTTCGTTTCGCTTTTCGTCGCGCTTCTCACGATGGCCGCACTGTCCGAATTTGACCGTCTGCCGACTAGTGGGTTGCCCCGTGTCTGTGTCGATAGGTTTCGTGCCAGAAACGGTTCCTGGTTGGAGTGGACTTGTCGCATCGATGCGAACGGGGCTTGTGTCGGTTGTTCCTTTATTCCAGCGCCTACAGTCCACGCACAGCCCGTTGAAGTCTTGCCAGCACTCCAAGTCCACAAAATAGGCAAGATGTCCGTCTACAGTCCTCTACGGACGTCATACGCGGTAGATTGCACGGACTTGGTTTACGAATTCGTCGCACGCTAACACAGAAACACAGAAGGAGGTATCACCATGGCAACTCAAAAGGATAATATCGTCTCTTGGATTGAAACCTGGATAGACCCCAAAGACGCAAGATTCTATGACGTCACAGACTTGGGTGAACAGTTCAAAAACGACCGAGTCTCTTATGAGACCTTGCAATGCGCGATTGTTCAATTGACAGGGTACGCTGACAGGGTTTTTGATTGTCTTCCTGAGGAGTCTAGCCAGTTTCAAAAATTAGCAGATTTGCTATCGGAGATTCCCGCCCCAAGGTACAAAACGTCAATTGAGCATTATGGTGGAGGTTCTCTTGTTTTGATCTACGCAAAAGAACTGATTGACCCGATTTTGCTTGGTTGCGACGTGTTCCTATCGCATTATCTGTCGTTTCAATTCAACAAAGTCGACTTTGGTTCAGGGTACAGGGAAAAAGCCATTGAATTCGCTCAAAATTTCAATCTTTAGCACAGACACACAACAGGAGGTATCACCATGCGGAACGAATCTTGCGAGGAACGAATCGAGGAACACCTAGAATACGAGAGACAGGTTTTCACGTCCTACATGACGGACTGGTACGTCTATGAGAACGGGAACGACGAACAACCCCCGTTCCACGAGTATGGACTTTCCCTCGATATGCACGAAGACGGTTATCTGTGCTTCTTACTCTCTTGGGGCGGTCCTTCCGATGAATTGCGATTTTACCCCAGCGGCAGAGTCGAGTATTGGTTCAAGGATTGGTTTGACTGCGCTTGTCGTAGGGTAGAACGGGAAGAATGGGCGCAGTGGTTGAGGGATATGTTCCAAGAATTCGGATTGCTTCAGTAACAGACACACAACAACAGGAGAAGAAAATGGAAATTTCAGGACGACAAATTAAGGCATTGGCAACGTACGTCAAAACGAGTAGCAAGGGCGAATGGTGCCATACTAGCTATGTAGTGCTGGACAACGGTGGATACAACGGTGGCGTGCGTCTTTGGTGTACTGACGGTCACGCAGCAGTCCTTTACAGTCCACCGACTACTGTCAAGGGCCCCGACAAGCCCATGCTGTACCCCCTGAATGCTCTTACAGGGTACAAAGTAAGAGACGTTCTCACAATCGGTCCAGAAGGCATTAGGGACGATCGTGGACTGTTACCTATTGAGCATGAGAAGGAATCACCAAATATCGACCAGGTAATTCCTGCCCATTCTGAGAATTCACAAGGTGACATTGTGCAATGTTACGACCCCAGACTATTTCACAGACTAATGAAGTGTCTAGAGTCTGTAGCCATTGGCAAGATGGACGGGAGCGACGTTCCCTCGGCAAGTCGTTTTCAGTTTTCAGAAGACAAGTACGGCCCGTGTCGGATTGACTACGGGGAAGACATCGTTGCCGTTATAATGCCGTGTCGATTGTAAGCCATAGGTTTATAATTAAATCCCCAAAAACAGGGTCGGCGCTTGCGCCAAAAAAAGAGGTTTGTCAAGCAAAAAAATCAACTATTTTGTGCAAGCAAGGATCGTGCCAATTTTCCTGGGGGGATCGCCTAGCAAGGACCGTGCCAGCCGGGTGTTGCCACATACCGAAAAATTTTTTATTTTTTTCAATTTTATTTTTTTATTTTTTTTTTTTTTTTTTTATTTTTCTTGCTTTTTCGGCTTGGCGCAACGTGTTTGCCAATTGCTTGAGCGTTGTGGTACAGTTATGTGGGCCGGGAGTCTACGATGGAGGTATTGTATGCCGCATAAGAAGAAGGTGACGGACGAGGATTACGCATTGACCTTTGATCGTTTTGTCGACAGCGATGGGAATTGGGCGATCGAGGATGCGATACGTTATTCTCGGGAGATGTGTAGTAAGAAGCGCAACTTCGGTGTCGAGAAGAATTGCATTTTGAACCATGATTTGGCAATGGCGTTTTGTTCTTTGATTGAGGCGGGTATGCCGATCAATCGTTGTTGCGAGTTGTTGCACCTCAGTCGTCATTCTTATACTGGGTGGTTAAAGCGTGCGAAGGCTGGCGAGGAGCCTTTTATGAGTTTCGTGCGTATGTTGGCTGCTGCGGATGCTCGTAAGACTGCTCGTTTGCTTTCTGGGATCGAGCGTCATGGTGAGAAGGATTGGAAGGCGTTGGCTTGGATTTTGGAGCGAGCGAACAGGGAAGAGTTTGGCAAGACGAAAAGGGTCGATGTCAACCACCAAGTTTCTGGGAAGGTTCAGGTAGAGGCTGTCGCGAGGTTGCCTGACAATCAGCGTAAGGATAAAAATGTCCGTATCATCGATGTTAAGTCTGATTGAGGAGTCGGAGCAGGAGGAGCAGGAGTCTCACGAGTTTGCTCCGCAGCCTGGTCCGCAGACGGATTTTCTTTCTACGTCGGCAGACATCGCGGTGTATGGCGGTGCTGCTGGTGGTGGTAAGACGTGGGCATTGTTGATGGAGCCCTTGCGCCACATCCACAACTCCCGCTTCGGTGCAGTAATCTTTCGTCGAACCTTTCCTCAAATCAAGAACGAGGGTGGTTTATGGGATGAGGCGTACAAGATGTATCCGCTATTTGGTGGTACGGCGAAGGAGTCGTACTACGAGTGGATATTTCCGAGTGGCTGTAAGATTGCGATGCGCCATCTCCAGCATGAGAAGAACAAGTTGGAGTTTCAAGGATCACAGATTGCGTTTACTGGTTGGGACGAGTTAACGCACTTTACCGAGGGCCAATTTTTCTACCTGTTGTCCCGTGGCCGGTCGTTGTCTGGTGTAAAGCCGTACGTGCGGGCGACGTGCAACCCGGATGCTGGTTCTTGGGTGAAGAAGTTTTTGGCTCCTTGGATTGATTCTCGGTCGAAGTTCCGTGCAGCGTCGAACGAGATCTTGTGGATGTACCGTGACTCTTCTTCTTTCTACTGGTGGCGGAATGATTTGAAGGCGACGATGTTCGACGACCCGAATCAGATGACGTTGCTCGAGGCGAAGGCAAAGTACCCGAATCGGATGAAGACTGTGACTTTCATTTCTTCGACGATTTACGACAACAAGATTTTGCTCGAGACCAACCCGGAGTATCTGGGGAACTTGGAGAGTCTGCCTTTGGTCGAGAAGCGCAGGCTTCTTTATGGTGATTGGGACATTAAAGAGGGCGACCAGCTTTTTAAGAAGGAATGGTTCGAGGTTTTGCACGACCACGAGATTCCGTATGACCGTATTACGCACAAGGTGCGTTATTGGGACTTGGCAGCTACGACGAAGTACGAGGACAAGCGTGCTTGTTATACTGCGGGAGTTTTGGCTGGCATTGACGAGGAGACTCGTATCGTCTACATTTTGGACGTAGTTCGTACACGTTCCCGCGCTATAGACGTCGAAGCCTTGGTCCGTCAGACAGCCAAGACGGATGGCAAAGACACGGAGATAGTCATGGAGCAGGAGCCTGGTGCATCTGGCAAGCAGGTAATTGATTCGTACTGCCGTCTATTGATGGGGTATGTATTTCGTGGTGATCGTCCGACTGGTAAGAAGGAGACACGAGCGAAGCCGTTGGTTACTTCTGCTGCTCAGGGCAATGTGAAGATGCGTTATGCTCCGTGGAATTTGGCTTTCCTTGAAGAGATAGAGATGTATCCTTTGGGCTACAAGGACCAAACGGATGCTTGTGCCGGCTGTTTTAACGAGTTGGCGGTCTACAACGAATTTTACTTGGTATGAAGCATGGGATTACTGGCAAATCTGAGACAACTCGCTGGCTTTCGGGAGGCGGGGTATGCGGAGACGAAGGGGAAGGCTTTTGGTGTAACCTCGAAGTCGTCTTATGCGAGGACTCCGCCGATCAGAGGTACCGCCGACTTGTTGGACGCCTATGCGTCGACTCCTTGGATTCACGCGGTGACGAGTCGGATAGCGGGGGAGGTCGCGGGCACGGGTTGGCGAATGTACCGCAAACCGAGTGCGGCGGATTTCCGTATCAAGGGCGTCTCCTACGCTGAGGACGAGTACAAGCTGGTCGAGGTCGAGACGCATCCACTTTTGGATTTGCTCTACAATCCGAATCCTGTGATGGACGGCTACCACCTGATGTATTTGACGCAGGTGTATTTGGACTTGGTGGGCGATGCGTTTTGGATTTTGGAGCGGCAGAACGGCATCCCGGTCGAGGCGTACCCTGTCCCGCCGCATTGGGTGATGAAGACTCCGACACCGGACGACCCGACTTTTGAGATTCGGCACAACTTGTTTAACGGCAAGGTACCGGAGACGGAGATCGTTTGGTTTAAGAACCCCAACCCGAAAGACCCGTACGGTCGAGGGCGTAGTCCTGGTTGGAGTTTGGCGCACGAGATCGACACGGATGAGCAGGCAGCGATCCATACGGCGGCGAGGTTTTACAACTCGGCGGTGCCGGAATTGTTGGTCGGTGTCGAGGGTGCGAGAAAAGAGCAGCTAGAGCAAGCGAAGATGCACTGGGAGACGAAGCTCCAGGGTGCCCGGAAGGCTTTCCAGACGCATTGGCATTCTGGCAAGCTGTCGGTCCACCAGCTTTCCCCGACTTTTCAAGAGTTGCAGCTTATCCAGCTCCGTCAATTCGAGCGGGACACTGTGGTGCAGATTTTCGGGGTGCCGCCGGAAATTTTGGGCATTATCGAGAATGCCAACCGGTCGACGATCGACGCAGCCGACTACATCTTTACCAAGCGTGTGCTTTGGCCGCGTCTGAAGCGTATCAAGGCGAAGTTGCAGCAGGATTTGCTGCCCCAATTCCCTGGTTCTATGAACCTGATGTTGGGTTGTGATAGTCCTGTGCCGGAAGACAAGGACTATATTTTGAGTGTCGCAAGGGAGGTGCCGCAGACTCGTACGATCAACGAGTGGCGGGACTTGCAGAACCTGCCTCCTGTCGAGGGTGGCGATGAGTTCTATGTGCCGATTACCTACTCTTCCGCAGCAGGGAGTGGTGAAGATGAGGATGAAACGGCAGAGGCTGAAGAAGAAGCGCAAGAAACAACTGAGGAAGAAGATGAGTGACGAAGAAAAGCAGGTACCGGAGCTAGAGCCTTTCTGTGTAAAGCGCCGATTTGCTCCTCAGATTACGAATCTCAATGACCCGGATGTCCGTGCCAAGTTTTTCGAGGAGATGGAGGTCGACGGGTCTTCTATCGCTTCGGAGCAGCAGGTACATGCTTTTTCCATCTCCGATGAGACGGTGGACCGGCATGGAGACGTCGTTTCTGCTTCTGGCTGGGTGACAGACCACTACAACGGGGTGGTTTTGTGGGCTCACAACCAAGCGCAGCCTCCTGTGGCCAAGTCGCAAAAGCTGTGGAAGCACCGCAAGGCATTAAAATCTGTGGCCGCATTTACTCCCAAAGACATGTACGCCTTTGGAGATTTGATCGGTCAGATGTTCGCGGCAGGGTTTTTGACGGATGTGTCGGTGGGCTTTAAGGCGTTGGACTACGAGGCTGCACCTGCGGTAGAGCAGGAAGCTCGTGGAGGCAGTCCGCTTTCCCCCGCGATCAACTTCAAACGCCAAGAACTTCTTGAATATAGCGCAGTTACGGTCGGAGCGAATCGAAACGCGAAGATTCAGAAAAGTGCTTTTGATTTCGCAAAAGAAGCAGGAATTGACACAACGCCTGTAGCCGAATATCTTGATGAGTACATGCAAAAGCACGCGGATGCTTTGGGCATGTCCAAATCCCAGCTAGAAAAACTTTACTTTGCACATAGGGAGAAAGAAATAATTATTTCGACCCCTCCCTTGCGGGAGCCCTTAAAAAAGGCTACTAATACAACTACTACGGTAAAAATCAACCTACAGAATTGGGCTGATGAATTAGCAGCAGTCGCACGACGGGAACTAAACGGAGAAGACAAATGAGTGACGTCACGATTGAGTCTAAGGATGGCGCGGTGGAGACCGTTGACGTCCCGCAAGTCACGAAGCAAGCGGTGGACAGCGTTATTAAGGCGCTTATGCCCCAGCTTCGGGATGTGTTGGGCGAGGCGGCTGGCCAAACCATTCGAGATGGGATGGAGCAATCTTTCGAGGATCTTGCGAAGAAGATGGAGAGCAACGCTCCGATCAGTCGCAAATTCGCGAACGGTTTGATTTCTGGCACGAACGAGATTGCCAAGGAGCAGAAGGCTGGTCTTCACGACTACCTCAAGTGTCTTGGTCAGTCGAAAGGCGATTTGGGTCAAGCGATCCACATGGCCAAAGAGATGGGCAACGACCACGTTGTTCGTGCTCTTAATGCTTCGACCATGGATTCAGTCGGCATGTTGGTGCCGGAAGAAATGGCAGCACAGATCATTGAGCTTCGGGACAACGCTACCGTGATGCGGCAGCTTGCTCCTGCTCCGATTCGCCTTCGCGGCACTCGGACTCTTCCTCGAGAAGCGTCTCGGGCGCAGGCATTTTGGGCAGACGAGTCGGAAGACTTGACGCTTACTTCGACTTCGCTTGATCAGGACCGATTGGTCCCGAAAAAGCTGACCTGCCTGATGGTTGCCACCAACGAGTTGCTCAACGATGCAACCAACGTTGAGTCGTACATTCAGCGGCAGATGTCTCGGGCCATTCGGCTCAACGAAGATGCAACTTTCCTCCGATCGCCGGGTACGCTCAAGCGTCCTGCTGGTCTGAAGAGTTTCATCGACGCTGGAAACACTTTCAACCGTACCAAAGCTGGTGCATCGGCGACGGTTGACGAGATTTTCTCGGACTTGGTGGAGATGATGCGACTTCTCAAAGTTGCAAACCACGAAGTTGGTCCCAGTGTTTCGAGTTGGATTATCAACTCGACCACTTGGAGCGGTCTTGCCAACAAGCTGTCGACCACCCAAGACACTCGGATCTTCCTTCCCGAAATGCTCTCGGGCCGTCTGATGGGTATTCCGTTCGCGGAAACCAACCAGATTCCTGACAACTTGGGTGGATCGTCCAACCAGAGCGAACTGTATCTTGTTACCCGCGATTACATGACCATCGCAGACAGTGACGAGATTCGCTTGGACGCTAGTCGAGACGCATCTTACAAGGATGAGGTTGGTACACTGGTATCGGCTTGGAGCCGGGACGAAGTTGCGTATCGTTTGATTACGCGAACTGACTTCTACTACCAGTACCGAGATGGCGCAGCACTTTTGGAACAGGTCGATTGGCAGATCTAAGGATATAAGGAGATAATCATGGGCTTGGCTCACGCATACGATCCATTCAGCCTTAGCCTCGTAAAGCACGGTTTTGAACCGCAGGACGTTACGGGCGCTGTTAATTCGGCAGAAGTGGATAGAACAGACATCGAAGAGGGGCGACCTCAAGCGATGCAAGTACTCGTCACGGGAGAGTGCACCACGGCAACGGGTGCTCTCGGGGATGCCGTGGAGTGCATCATTACAGTGCAGGATTCCGACACTTCGGGTTCTGGGTTCGCAACGTTCAAGACATACACTGCCTCTTTGGTGGTCGATGCAAACGACGGAGCGCACCAATTCACAGTGGTCCTCCCTGTCAAATTGTTGGCAGCAGACCAGTACGTTCGTGCTTCTGTCATCGTTCAGATGGCGGCAGGTGCTACGGGTACCCTTTCCAACGCTACTGCTGGCTGCGAGTTGCAGGTGGGCGGATTCATGCTCAACGCTCCTCAAAGCGAGTATGACAAAGACGGGTACTTCGAGTTTATCGTTTAATGAGGTGAGCTATGCGTAAGCGAATCAAATTCATTCGGTCGTACAATCACTACTTTCAGGGTGATATCGCCGGCTTTCAGAGCAGGTTGGCAGACAATTTGGTTCGCAAGGGCATCGCGATTCCTTATAGCGACGAAGCGATTTCGCAGAAACCTCCTGCCCCGGTGGAGGAAAGTGTTCCCCCAGCACCGGAGCCCGTCGAGGAGGAGGATTCTGCGAAAGATGATCTGATGAAGATGAAACTTCGGGAATTGCAAGAAATTGCCGAGGAGTTGGGTATCTCTAGTTCAGGTACCAAAAGCCGACTTGTTAAGCGGATTCTTGAGGCTATGCAGGATGCGGAATGAGTCTTACGCTAGGCATCGAAGAGTATACCAGCTTGCCGGCGGTCAAAGAGGTGCTAGACATCTCGGTCAGATCGCACGACGACACTTTGGTCCGTATGATTCGGACTGCTTCTCGTCATATTGATAAGTACTGCAACCGCAGTTTCTACTACAATGCAGCGCAGATTGAGACGTTTCGGGGTTACGACAACGTAACGATTTCTCTTCGCCGCACTCCGGTCATCTCTATTACTGAGATTTACGACATCATCCTCAATCAGGTGGTGTCGAGCGATTCGTATTCTTTGGAGGATTCGGAGACCGGCATCATTTACAACACGAACACGTTTGCTTTTGCCGGGTTTCTAAACCGGGGCATTAGCCAGGATCGTCAGTATACGACGGCCCGCAAGCGGTATCGTGTGACCTACGAGGGTGGATACAACACCCCGGAGCAGACAGCAGGCCCGTACGACCTCCCTGCGGACGTCGAGCAGGCTGCTATCATCCTGACTACCAATTTGTTCAGAAACCGCACCAGGAACCCGCAGATTAAGCGAGAGCATGTGCTCGAGGCTGCTGTTTGGTACCAGGACGAGGGTTTTAAGAGCCTGATTTCTGAATTGCTCGATCCATACGTGTATTTGCCGGGGTCGTAATGGATATTACGCATACACATACGCATACGGCCACTGTGCAGTCTGTGTTGTCTCGCGATGTCAACGGAGACCCTGTGTACGGTCCTAAACGGACTTTCAAGTGCAGGATCGAGTATTCTGTTTGGACAAAAGAGCTTTTTAACTCGCGAGAATTGGACGATTACGACCGAATCAGTACAATTACAAGAATCACAACGTCAGATCGTATCTGGTTGCCGGACACAGATACTTCCGACACGGAGAATTCCCGCACAGTGCATCGGGTTGACCGTATCGAGGATTTGGCAGGTGACTTGGTACACTATGTGGTGAGGTTGTAGTGGCAAGGAAGAGAACACCTTATACGATTGAAGGCGATGTCATTATGCGCAATCGTATCAAAAAGTTGCAGGCTATGGTTGAAAGTGAGACTGAACGCACTATGGTGCAAACAGCGGTGGACATCATGGAGCTGTCGAGGTCTCGAGTGCCTATTGAAACAGGCTTCTTGTACCGTTCTGCTGTTATTGATCGCCCGTCGAAGCGTTCGGGTCGCACAGACGTTGTTTTTGGCTATTTGGCCAAGTATGCTGGTGTAGTTCACCAAACGTATTCTGGTGCGAAGGGCGAAAGGTATTATCTCAAATCCGCCGTGGACGAGATTGCTCCTGAAATGCTTTCGAGGATTGTCAGGAACAACAAAAAGGGCTTTTTGATGGGGATTCGCCGTCGTGGCTGATGAGCCGGCACTCGCAGTAGCGACACAACTCCAGACTGCTGGTGTTGCTACGATGGGTACGAATTTGTACACATCGTTTGTTCGGGAGCCCGTCGAGGGTATCCCGGTTAAGTCGATATTTGTTTTCGCGTCGGACGGGTTTTTGCCGTCTCCCTATATGCGAGGCATTACGAATCGTGTATCATTTCAGCGAATATTCGTGGAATGTTACGTCAGAAGCGAGTTCTTTGAGTTTGAAGCAGGGAGAGCTTTTGCTAAGAGTGCTTTTAGAGCTTTGCATCTAGCCAGATTGCCAGACTATGTTTGGTGTAAGGCTTTACGGAGTGAACCACGTTACATCGGGCAGGACAAGCGGGAGAACCATGAATGGAACTTCCGCTTGGAATTGGGAATCAAAGAGACGTTATAGGAGAGAAAAATGGCACTGGCCGGACACGAATTAGAAATTTACGCCAAGTCGAGCACTTTTGGTACAGCAGCACCGACTGCTCCTGCGGACTACGTTGGTCCGCCCAATCTGTGCATTGATGGGATCAACGATCTTTCGTTTGGTCCTACTCGAGAGCAGTTGGACATGACCGATTTCTGCTCTACTACCGGGGCTCGGGAGCGGTTTATGGGCCTCAAAGACGGTACCATTTCGCTTTCTGGCGACTATGAGTCTGCGGATCTTGGTTGGCAGGAGATTGAGACAGCATTCAATGGCGCTTCAAACGCTACTTGCTGGATTGCCATTGTTTGGGATGGCGCAGCAGGACATCATGTTGAATGCACAATTGCATCCTTTGAAATTTCTGCATCTGTGGATGGCAAGGTCGAGATTTCGATCGAAGCCAACTTCACGGGCGTTCCGGCAGCAATTTCAGGATTCTAATTAGCACGGAGGATCGAGATGCCTATTGCAGGGTATAATTGCGAGATACATATCACGGGCACCTCGACTGCGATGACTGGAGAGGCTTGTACGTCGGAGACGGCTACGGTCTTCCAAATCACAGACAGTGCCAAAGAGATTTTCGATCCTTTCACTACGTTTGTGGTGAATGATGGGGGTGTCCCGGTTGCTACTACAGACTATACGATCGACTATTTGTTTGGTCGTATCACCTTTGCAGTGGCGCCGGCAGGTGCTGTTACTGTCGACGGGGCATATCTGCCTCGTTTGGCAGTAGCGGATGCCAACGAGTTTTCTTTTACGTTGATGCGGGAGCAGTTGGACATGACGACCTTCTCGCTCACGGATGCACATCGTAAAAGATTTCTCGGGCTCCTTGATGCGGAAGGCACTCTTAACAACTTGAATTTGCTCAATACCTATGGTGGAGAGACGTTTCTCGACATCCTCAACGATTCAACCAGTGGTCCGGGCAG
>CP070628.1:976345-979828 GCA_020355985.1 Nitrospirota bacterium
GCACAACCAGCACCGAGCATGGAGCATGTTGACTGACAGTATGCGCCACGCTTCCCATGAGAAGCCGTCTCAGTCCAGTCAACCCCTTTGAACCCACGATCACCAAGTCGGCTTTCTGAAGCTTAGCGGCTTTTAAGATCTCCTGGGCTTCGTGTCCGAAAGCGAGACGTTCCCGAATTTTTAGCCCGGTGGAAGAGAGGGCATCTCTCGTGTCTTTCAAAAGATCCACACCAGCGGAGCCACGATCCCCACACAGATCCTTAGCCAACCTGGCAAATTCAGTGCGACTCTTTCCCACACTTCCCAGGACCTGTCCTGTTTCATAAATCTTCTTTTTGATCACATGAATCAGCGTCAGGGTAGTATCAACAGAAAATTCAATCGACTTCAAGACATCCACCGCTTTCCAGGAATCACGAGAACCATCGGTTGGCAGGAGGATATTGAGGTTCGACGATGATTTAGCTTTCCGTGCGGTTGGTCGTCCAATGAGGACGGAACATGAGGCATCCTTCAACACCCATTCACTCACGCTTCCTAGCAGAAGGCCGGAAATTCGGGATAGCCCTCTTGAGCCAAGGACCGCTATATCAATCTTCTCCTTCCGAATGACGCTCAAAATTTCTTGTCCTGGAACACCACTCACAACCATAGATTGAACCTGCAAGGCTTTCGACGCAAACTGTTTTTCCAGGCGGCGAAGTTCTGAACGAACTGACAGTGGAAGTTTTCCCGAATCGTCCAATGTCTTTTTCTGCGATCGACTTGAACCCCCTGCGGTCATCTCGTCGTGCATAGTCGTGACATGCAGAATTATCAAGGTTGACCCGGCTGGCCACTTCATTTTTTGCAACAAACTAATCGCAACTTTTGAATCTTTGGATTGATCAATCGGCAATAAAATTCGCATATAATGATTCCTTCGGTTTTTTGGAGATCCAGTGACAAAGTGCCTTTTAACAACTACACCATAAATAATGTCTCACAACAACACTCCACTGAAATTTTAAATGTTTCAGTGGAGTGGAGTTTCTAACACATCCGCCGGTTCGGTCAGTTCTTTGATTCGTCCCATCTCAATCGAGCCCAAGGCGATGCCAATATTTTTCCAATAAGACATCCAGCATGAACCCCACGGGCAGACCCAGCGATTTTGACGACCTCATCTCTCCCCAAACTAATCCTCCCCATGTCCATTATCATCAATATCCAACTGCCCGCCACGATGACAGTTGAGACACTTGGCAAAATGTCCAATGCGATGAGCCCCTTCACCTTCTTCAATGATATGATTGACCCGCGAGTTGGAGAGCAGAATCATTCTCGTTTTTCCTTCGCCTGGTTCCAGTATATGACAATCCGAACACGATGCCGCACCCGTGACACGAAAAATAAATTCTCCATGAGGACTGTTCAACGCCCCTATCGTAATCGACGCCAGGGCACCTTGATGCTCCACATGACAGGTAAGACAGGGTTGGGCCTTTTGAATAATGTCCGCATGGAAACCGGTCACAGCAGGTTCAGATCGCGCAGCAAAATTTGCGCTGGAATGACAAGCCAGGCATTTCTGAGGAGTCGGTCCCCGAAAAGGTTCATGACAAGAGCGGCAGGAAGTGACATCCGCATGAGACCGGCTGAGATGCCCCGGGGCCCAGAGAGCTTCAGTGTATTGCGGGGACAACCACATCACCACTCCAATCATCAATGCCGTGAGACCCCAAATGAGAGGGGCTACCCATGATCGTAAACACCCCATGAATCAAAGCCCTCCGAAAAACACTGCTCCACCAATATGCAAAAGAACCAATGCGACAAACGACCACGCTAAAGGATTATGGAGACACCTCCACCATCGCAGGGCCTCTTCTTCTAACACCAGATCATGCAGACGTGCCTCGATAGCGTCTTCCGTCATACCCTCAAAAGCCAGTTGATGACGACGTTCGTACAACATTCGAAAGGCCAAGTAATGCAACGCCTGTCCGACAATTCCACTCATCTCCACTAAAACCATGGCGACTAAAGCCAGGATTGGCACCCAGGCATGAAAATGTGCACCCGCATGAACAAAAATCACCAGAGGGCCTAGAACGCCAGACACCATATGAACGTGGAGCCAACGCTTCGGCCAAACCTGGTTGGGATACCACCACCGTTTCAATGGATACACAAACGTCAAACCAATGATGCCCAAACCAATCCATCCAACAAGATGGGCCATTTGAGTATGGCCGAATGGCCGACTAGGAGTCGTACTAAGGAAATATTCAAGAAGGAAAGCACCAATTATGGTCAAGGATACAAGCCCAAAGACGAGAGCCGTGCGACGGGTAAGAGTCGGCATCATGTTGAATGATCGTTTAGCCTTTTGACCATACACACATCATGAAATCAAGGAACCTGTGTGAAGACTGAAGAAGAAGCTGGCAGGAGCGCCCGTAGTTTTGTTCCGACTATTTCGGGATCCTTGATCCCGCGAAGCCGCAGGGTCCGATTGGCATCATCACACTGAATCACCACTGTGCCTATTCCCAAAAATTTGGCCAGAGGCCCTTGCATGACTTCAATGGCATGGATCATATCATGGCTGGCGCATCGAATCGTTTTTCCAGAATATCCATTCCGAATGATGACTTGCCGTGAGGTGATAAGAAATTTGGCCCAATGCCGAAGGCCCACAGCCACTCCGAGCAGGAAGCCTGCGCCCACTAACCATATTTCCCAACCAGGGACCTCCGCATACAAAAAGATTATTCCTCTTGAGGCTGTCCAGAGACTAAAAAAATACAGCCAACTGAACTGCCTCCAGGAAGGATATCCCTTCCACAGAATACGTTCAGATTCACCTTGATCAGTCACATCTTCCCTCAGGCATGTAGAGATGTTCAGAAAATTGTCCTTCTTACGAAATATAACAAATTTGATACCATCTTCTCATATGCTTGAGGCCTTAGGTTTTTAGGTGAAAGTCCCACAGTAAGGAGTACTTCGACTGGAGGCATCGCAACACATGGGTAGGACTGTGATGCAATTTGTGCTTCACACAGAATAGCTGAACCCCGGAAAGCATTAGTGGCAAGACGGGGGGAGAGGTTGTAAATATCTGTAGAGAATCCTCTTGAAATTTCGGTTTAGGGGAAATGGAGACCCCCCACACCAATATTTTCTTTCATTTCCTAACAAGAATATTTACAATCATTTCAAATCAAGTTATTCAAACAGTAAGGAGTAGGATTTTCATGGATTTAGACGAGGCCGGTCGTCTACAAGAAGAATGGAAAAAAAACATGGTGACAAACCCTGCCAACATACTCGGATAATAGATCCCCTCATTGCACAAGATGGGCAGTCCACCGGGAAGGTGGGCTGTCACGAATGTGGCGCTATTTTTCCGGATCCCCGCTAAAACCCGGGAATCCGACTTAAAGTCGATAATCACCACCCGGCCACCAGGCTTAATGGATTTGACCAGCCTCCGGA
>CP070628.1:979928-983322 GCA_020355985.1 Nitrospirota bacterium
GTCCTGTACTGGTATTGTCTTATTATGTGGTTTTGAATATAAATTATGCGTTACTCGAATTCATAATTTTGGGGGTACCCGGGAATGTCGCCCATTCAGTCATGCGAAGAAGCAATGAGATGCAGACTATCATCATCAAAGATTTTGCCCTGGTATTTTCCCTCTCCACTTTCAAACACCAATGGAATTCTTCATTTTTCTTAAGTGGAAAGGGAAAATGCAGGCGTATTGTACGAAATGCGAAAAATTTGTCCAACCTTTAGATTTCACATTAATGGTTCACTTGTCTCCCTTATGACCATAGAGCTATTTGTGTACCTCCTTTATTAAGAATAACCATTCCCATGGTCAAACCTTCACCAACGGTCAGTCGCCGTTACTCTAAAGATACTATGCGATAGGTATTTGTATGATTATGTCAATTTGAGCTAAGTTTGGATCCGTCTAGGTATTGAGATGCCAACTTAATACCGGAAAACAATAGATTATAATGTGGTGAATTGTCTGTTCGATGTCCAAGTCTTGATAAGGTGGTAATACCGGAGGGATGGCTAATGAATAAATCCAGAAAAGGAACACATTGGTTTTTTGGGCATGGAATCTTTGTAGGGCTGCTGATAGCTCTGGTGTTTCAGGGGTGTGCGATGAATCCCGTAACCGGCCGGCCTGACTTTGTCCTAACCACTACCGAAGGAGAACGGAAAATGGGGAAGGACGCGGCACGAGAAGTGGAGCAATCCATGGGTTTGATTCAGGATCCAGCCCTTGCCGTATATGTCGAAGCGATTGGGAATCAGCTTGCTGAACAATCACCCAGGAAAGATGTGGAATGCCATTTTTATGTGGTGGAAATGATGGAACCGAATGCCTTTGCCCTGCCAGGTGGGTTTGTGTATGTCTCTCGCGGCCTCTTGGCCTTGTCAAACTCGGAGGATGAGCTGGCGGGGGTGATTGGGCACGAAATCGGACATGTTGCTGCTCGCCATTCGGTCAGGCGAATGTCAGCAGCAGCACCCTTTGCCCTTGTAGCCGGGATTACTGGAGGGGTCGTTGGTCTGGTTAGCAATGACCTTGGTGACGTCGTTGGGGCCATTCCTTCGTTGGCAGGCAAGGCCTTCCTTGCACCCTATAGCCGCCAACAAGAACGGGAAGCCGATGATGTAGGTGTGGACATTATGGCCAAGGCCGGGTGGGACCCTTCTGGGCTCTCTAGGTTCTTGCAGACTCTCCAACGTGAAGATGAACTGCAGTTAGGACAAAGCCGCCAGCAAGATTTTTTCGACTCACACCCTGCAACCCCTGAGCGCATAGAGAATACTGCTGCCTATGCTAAAAAGGTGGTGCAGGCCGTAGCCAGGCCGATTGCCGCTGATCGTGCGGCCTTTCTCCGCAAGTTAGATGGGCTTGTCATTGGCCCTCATCCGGCAGAGGGAGTCTTTGTAAAAGGCCTTTTTCTCCAGCCAGATTTGGACTTTGCCCTTCGATTCCCACCCGGATGGAAAACCCACAATGCGCGCCAAGCCGTCTTAGCGGCCAAGGAAGACCAATCGGCCTTTATTTTCATTCAAGCCGCCGCCAAGGGGAGTGATCCGATGATTGTCCCACGTGAACTTGATAAAAAAGCCGAAGGCAAAATTTTGGAAAAGGTGGAACATTTCACAGTCGGAGATCTTCCAGCCGCACGTATTCAAATCGAAACACAAACCAAGCAAGGTCCCACAATTGTCGAAATCACATGGATCGCGCACAAAGGACTTGTCTATCAGATCACTGGCGTTCTTCCAAAAAAGCAGTTTGAACAGTCCCACACGCTCCTTGATGCAACTATCCAGAGTTTTAGGCCAATGACCGTCTCTGAGCATACCAGCATAACTATTACAAAATTACGGATCGCCACCGCAAAGGATGGAGAAACACTCCAAGAACTTCTTGCCCGCACTGGGAGTATCTGGAATATAGAACAAGCAGCCGTCGCTAATGCATTACAACCCGACAGCCGCCTCCGCGCTGCGCAACTCGTTAAGATCGCCCAACGTGAACCCTATGGACAATCCCGTTAAACCTTCGTAACGCAAGAGCAGGATTGAACCATTTGAGCGGAATCGCTGGACGAGGTCTATGGGTGGAGGGATCGGAAAGGTACTTTCCCATAGAGAAAAGGGTAACATCCCTTTTTCTTGCTCATGCCCCACCAACGGTGGGGATGGCTAGTCTGTAATAACAGCCAACGGTTTTTTAGGTATTTCAGGAGAAGAGGGAGGCGGAATCGGATTATAGCGATAGGGTTGTCCACCTAAAACACCCAAAATCGACCACGAGGGTTTAAACTTAAAATCACATTCTTCTTGTACCTTGCAGCCCTCGCAAAGAGTTCCCGATACTTCCCCGGCTAAATAATTGCGCCGATATTGGGTATAGGCTTCATTTTGCCAGACACTTTCCAACGAGTGCTTCACAACATTGCCAAAAATGGTCGTTCTCTCCCAGTCCACACAACAGAGTACGGCATCGCCATTCCAGAGTATATAGGCTTGGCCCATGAGGCGATCGCAATTGGAATACGGTTTCATAGGTTTGAGGTTGATAGACTTGCTATTAACATAGGGATGTGACCGGTTTTCCAATGTATGAATTCTGACTACAATCCCTTGCGAATTCCAATAATCACGGATTTCATCAAGCTCCCCATCAATGGTTGAGGTATGGACCATCGTCACGGTGATCTCGGGTTTCTTGGCCTTACGCTGTCTTTTTCGTTCAATGAAACGGTTCACGTTGTTCAGGTGCGTTTCCCAATCAAGATTTCCCATGCTAGCTTCATAGGTTTCCTTGCGAATTCCGTGAAAACTGATGAGTAAACTGTCAAGACCACTCTCCATCAATCGTTCTCCCATTTCATCGGTGAGATACGTTGCATTGGTGCTTATGGTGGTACTTGTTGCGCTCTGCTTATGGTCCGTGATGTACCGTATGAGATCTGGAAGGCGGGGATCTGCTAAGGGTTCATTCATGAGATACGGACTGATTCGCCGTACGGGGTGTTGCACAACTTCATCGACGATCTTTCGAAAATGGTCTTCATCCATACTTCCCATGGTCAAGCGGTTAATCGTATGTCCATTGGGACAGAACTGACAGCGGGCGTTGCAACCAGAAATGGTTTGGATCTGTACGGTTTGGGGAAATAGGGGGACCGGCCGTTCCCCATGCCAACGTTTCTTCAGTCGGTCGAATCTACTGAGTTTATCTCTATCAAGGAAATAGCGAATAGACATTGACGGCATCTCCAAGTCGAAAAAAAGTTTCCTGGAATTGACCAAGGAGCAGGCGGCAACCTAATCTCCTAGCCTGAAGAAACAACGTATCCCACAGCAATGCTTGAATTCAACTTGTA
>CP070628.1:983422-987324 GCA_020355985.1 Nitrospirota bacterium
ACTGGAAATGGCTGAAGGTTCTAAAGCGTATTCAAAAACCGATGGCTTTCAACGGCCACGATCTATTGTCCGTTTCGGTCTTCGCTTAACACTTAGTGACACGCTTTGGGCCCATCTGGGGAACAGCAGGGTTGAAGATATCGAGGATTTCTTAATTGATTCTTTGCTTCAAGGTCCCTTTTGTCCTGTTTGTTTGAAACGGTGGGTTGGACGGGATCGGTCCAAGAATGCAATGGAGGTTCCTGGTCAATGTCGACATTGTGGCTTCTCTTGGGATCGTCAGGGAACGGTAGGCTTGCCTATTTCATTAGTCCAGTTGAAGCGAAGGGTTTATGAAAAACTGGATGAAGAATATCGAGCTGGTGGAACCATTCGGCCATATGATTATTAATAAACCATCTGCTTGCCTAAGCCATTTCCTATGGTCGGAATAGCCACTGATCTTGTTTGAATATAGCGGGGATGCTATAACCCAGTACCATGCCTTCGTGCCCTTCCTGCTCACAGGATAATCCCAGTGATGCTAATTTTTGTTCCCAATGCGGACAAGCTCTTGTCCAAAACTCCCCAGACCCAGAACCCTCCCAATCTCAGTCAGCTCCGACGTCGCTTCAATTATGGGAAACCTTTATTGGGCCGAGTAAATCGCTTCAGTTCTCATTGAAAACGGGGTGGACGTGGCGTCCCGCTTTCTTATATTACAAGGAAAAATTTTCCAAACTTGAAACTCCGGATGGTCCACGCTTTGCCTTAAGTTGGAACTGGCCTGCAGCCTTCTTTGATTCCTTCCTGTGGTTTCTCTATAGGAAGATGTATATGTTTGCATTGCTCTATGCTGTAGCTCCGGCTCTGGCGATTTTTATCACTGGGGATATGACGGTAGGGATTGTCTCTAGGGTGTTAGCGGGTGGAAGTGCCAACTACCTCTATTTTTGGCATGTCAAAGACAAACTTCAGCGAATCATGTCTATCCCCAATATGGACGAAACCGCGCGCGCGCGTTTGGTCCACGAGGAAGGCGGGGTTCAACCCTATGTGCTGTGGCTCGGGGCAGCCCTGCATGTGTTTATGTTCGGCCTGTTGGTGATGGCGGTTTCGCAAGGGCCTCCTGAGGGAGATCTCCTTGAGGGTGCTGAAGAGCGCCCAACCCCTAAGTTTTTTTAAAGGCGATCGCGGATTCTTTAGTTTGACGATGAAGTGGGATGTGCGGCCGTACTGGTTTGCCAATTGAACCAGGCTTGAAACCATTCATAGTCGGATTGGTAGGCCGTGTGCTTAGCATTGCCGTGTTCGCCCTTTTCCGTTAGGCGCGTATAGGTTCGGGGCCAGTTTTTTGTCCACCATGACTTCAGTGATTCCGGAGTTGAGAGTTGTTCCTCTGCATGAAAGATATTCGCGGCGGCAACTAAGTCGATAATCAATTTCCATGTTCGGTCTTTCCCCAAACCCAGATTTCGGAAATGTTCTCGCAATAAAAAGACCACCCATAATTCTGCGCTATGTTTTTTGTTATGTTTAAACGGTTGGGTTTGGCGAAGTGGGATGGGGTCAAAGTTCTTTACTAAAGAGGTATAGTCGGGTCCACCATAGCTGCCGACTACTTCCGCAATACCTTGCACCATGTTTGCCAGTTCTACCTCGACATGTGCCTCACTTGAGGATTGGGAGGGGGGCGAGGGGTCGAGTGGATTAGGGGTGGTCAGCATATCAATTACGGGTTTGAGTTCCCGAAGGCGTACCACCGCCGCTTTTAAAATGCGTTCCGATTCCAACCAATAATCGGAGTCGTGCTTTGCCGTCCGTTCTTTCCCTTCGGGAGGAAGAACTGGAGGAATCCAATGTCGAATAAGAGTAAAAAGAATATAATCCAGGTCACCACCTTCCTGCGCGGCGCGATCCAGGGCCCGGTCTGGGCCGAGGCCATGCTGAAACAATTGTTCAATGCGATCGGCGACGTGGTGACGCTGGGCCAAAGTCGTCCACCAGTCGGCGAATTGTTGCCATTTGATGGAATCGGAAGTCATGATGTATGGATCAAGTCAATAACCTGTGGCCATGGTACGATTCGTTGAATGCCAAAGCAAGTATGCCTATTGTAAGTCTTGAAAAAATGAGGGGTTGAAGATCTTCAGTAGGGGAAAGGAGGAGAAGCGATGCCGCAATTGGTGTTGATCCGTCATGGGGAATCTCAATGGAATCTGGAAAATCGATTTACGGGATGGGTGGATGTTCCCCTCACGCCGAAAGGCGAGGAAGAAGCCCGTGCTGCAGGACAAAAGCTCAAGACGTTTCAGTTTGATTGTGCGTTTACCTCCGCGCTGGTGCGTGCGCAGAACACCTTGCGAATTGTGTTGGAAGAAATTGGGCAAACCGCCATTCCTATTAAAGAAGACAAAGCGTTAAATGAGCGGATGTATGGCGACCTCCAAGGTTTGAACAAAGCTGAAACCGCCAAAAAATTTGGAGATGAACAAGTCAAGATTTGGCGCCGGAGTTTTGATGTGCCTCCCCCTGGTGGAGAAAGTCTCAAAGACACTGCGGAGCGGGTACTTCCTTATTACGAGAGCCAGATTCTCCCAGAGTTATTAGCCAAGAAAACCGTCCTCGTTGTGGCGCATGGCAACAGTTTACGGTCGTTGGTCATGCATTTAGAGGACTTATCTCGAGAAGCTGTGCTTGAGCTGAATATTCCGACAGGTGCCCCGTTGTTCTATGATATGGAGGACAACGGCGCGGTTACCGCACATCGATATTTGTAACCCTGGAGTCCGCAATGGGCATCATCGTCCTGTTTTTTATTGCCGGCTTGTGGATGGCGGATGGTATAGCACTCATTGTGGCCCCAGAACGCATGATTGCCACGTTGCGCCAATCTCTCATTGTCGCACCAGGGTTTCTGAAATGGGGTGGCTTAGCCGGATTATTAGGTCTGGTACTCTTGGTGGGCACGCGAGACATAGCCTATCAGCCGCTCTGGATATTGGTGGGTTTCAGTATGGTGGCCAAGGGTATTTTTTTGTATGCAGGATCGGATTTATGGCGTTTACGTATTGTGAAATGGTGCTTGGAGCGCGAGCCTGTCGACTATAGGATATGGGGTTTGGGATTATGTACGCTCTCGATTCTCTTATTAGACGCAATGAATTGGGGTATGGAATAGGTGTAAAGACAAGGTGAAAAGTGCAAAGATAGGAAGATTCTCAAAAGGCGTGAGGAGGTAAAAGGTGGACGAGAGGGATTTCATGCGGCTTACGCTTTGCTCCTGGCGGATATAGTAAGTTCTTCTTTCAACATATAGCTTCCAAACTTTTGCATTTTTATTATTCAAGGCCTTCTGTTTCAGAATGACGGATTCCGAAAGAGAAAAATTTGACAAAGTGTGGCAGGGGCATCAAGCTGCGGATTGGCCGGACGATCTCGGAAGTGACGAGGGTCAACTGATGACCTTAGATACCGTCATTGGAGGCTGTGTGACCTATTTTTTTGAAGAACATCATTTAGATGAACAACGCGTAGAGATTTTACGGGACTGTATTGCGGAACTCGACGAGGTGGTGGAGGGTGTTTCAGAAACCGCCACCGAATATTTCCGTCACCTACAATTTCTAGGAACAACCCTCCTGCAAGACTATTCCTAAAAAGTATTAATAAGAGTTATTTCACCTGCCAATGAACCAATCAGGACTATATAAATGATGAAACAAAGGAGTCTAGCTTAGAAGAAGAATTTTGTACTTTGTCCAATAAATCCATGGAAATGATGCGTTCACCATTGGACTTTTAATTAGGGAAATTGGGAAGTTCCCACTTTTTTCACCACACACAAGGAGGTTCTACATGGCGAGCAGCACAAGTCGGTTTGAAGTCTTTGCAGGGAAAAATGGCAAATTCTATTTTCGTCT
>CP070628.1:987424-997151 GCA_020355985.1 Nitrospirota bacterium
GGTGTCACATTAAGCAGGGTTGAGGAAAGGCAAGAGAACGATCCTCAGAAATCTGAGGTTGGGCATAACAACGTCAAGGATACCGAGCCAACCAAATTTTCATGTTCTTTAAGAAAAATGGCGGGTAAACAGAATGTAGTTGCCAAGATTGAGCCCAGGCAATGAGATGTACTTTTAAGGACTTTAAGACTTGAACAGAACCGGTCACGGGTATGCGATCTTGGGTGAAAATTTTTTGAGGGAGTTTTCTTTATCTGTTGAGAGAAATGCTAGGTTGGGAGCGCTTTGAACTCGAAATAAGTCCCAGTTAGGGGCACTCATTTCCCTGGCCCATGTAGCAAAAATACCCACTTTCACAATAGCAGGGCATTGATTAAACCCCGAAAAACTTATTTTCTTAGTGTTTTTGTCCATCTAGCTTCCTCAGAAAGGAACGAATGTAGGAGAAATGGATTTCTTCTCTAACTAATAATTTAAGGAAATTCGAAAGGACTTTGTTCCTAAGGAATACCCAATCTTGATTTGTGACTGAAACAGCCGTTGCCTTTTGGAAATATCCGTTAAGGAGGGAAAAAACACCTCATCGCTGTGCCTCAAAGCAAATTTCGTGTATTTTGGTTCTCCATAACGTCAGGAAAACCAGACGGCTGCAAACAAGCCAGGTGTAATGCCACAACCTATTCACAATCTCTCCTACCCCTGAGAGTTCTGAAACGGCCTATTCAGTGGTGCAAAGCCTATCCCATTTCCTACTTAAATCTCTGCATTTCATGGCATGGTTGTTGCGGTTTTAGACCCAGGGTATATGGTAAAAATAAGATAAAATGGAATGCCTTTTTAGGTTTTTGAGAGGGGCTATGCAATTCATATCTTCCGACAATCTTTTTTCTTGGCTCGATGGATTGAAGACGGATTATGAGGTGTATGTCCCTTTTAAAAAGGGTCCATTTCGTTTCTACCAACGATACACATCTCCTTCCCCAGATATCGTAATCGGGGAGGTTAGAGCCACTGAGCCGCTCAAGGGGTTTTTTACCCCCGTTAAAGAAAAAGTCGCTGAACTTTTTAACCCCGAGCCCATCAAAAAAAACCAAAAACCAATGGCCATTGTCGGAGTGAAGGCCTGTGATCTCAAAGGATTTCTTGTACAAGATCAAGTCTTTTGCAAGGGTTGCCAAAATCCATTTTATGACCGGGCCCGCGAGGATAATATAATAATCTCCGCCGATTGCACCCAGGTCATCGATACCTGTTTCTGCCTTTCCCTTGACGTGAAGCCCTACCCCGAAAGTCATTTTGATATCAATCTTTCCGAAGTGACAGGCGGCTTTATTGTTGAGGTGGGCTCCCCCAAGGGTCAGCAGGTCTTCGATAACCACAAGGCACTGTTTCAAGATGTGGAACCCACGCACGTCAGCCAGAGGAAGGAAGGCCGGAAACAGGTGGTTGGCGAGGTCGAACGCAACATCGCCAAGCATGGAGTCCCCCATCAGGATGAATATCAGGGGATGATTGAGCGAAACTACGATTCAACAATCTGGGAGGACGAGGCCAAGACCTGCACTGAATGTGGTGCCTGTACGACGATTTGTCCGACCTGTCATTGTTTTACGTTGGTTGATCAGAAGGAGGGAGGCCAGTTCGCTCGTTACCGGCAGTGGGATTCGTGCATGCTGAAGGATTATGCCCGGGTCGCCGGTGGAGGCAACCCCGGCCGCAATTATGGATGAGATTACGGAATCGGTTTGAAAAGAAATTTGACTTTTTCCCACAGGTCGCCGGTCTCAATGCTTGCACCGGATGCGGGCGTTGTATTACGGCTTGCCCCGCAAACATTGATATCCGACGGGTCTTGAAAAGGCTGGTTCACAATGAGTAACGGGCACAACCCCTATAATCCGGTTAAAACAGAGGTTATCGACACGATTGTTGAAACCCCGAAGATCAAAACCCTGAAGCTAAAGCCTCAAGAGCCCATCGCCTTTGCAGCGGGTCAATTTGTTGAATTAACAATCCCTGGAGTTGGTGAGGCTCCGTTTACGCCCTCCTCACGGCCATCGGTCAACGATATGCTGTATTTAACCATTATGAAGGTGGGAGCGGTCACAGAGGCAGTCCATTGCTTGGAAAAAGGAGATACGGTTGGACTGAGAGGGCCGTTGGGAACCGGCTACCCGATCGAGTTATTTAAGGACAAAGAAATTCTGGTCGTTGGCGGCGGGTGTGGTTTTGCTCCGTTACGAAGTCTGATGTATACCCTATTTGAGAGATCCGGAGAATTTAAAAAATTGCTCTTTCGCGGTGGATGCAAAACAGCCAAGGATCTGCTCTATAAACAGGAACTTGAGCAGTGGAGAGAGCGGCAGGACTTGGATATTCGGCTGACGGTGGATGTGGGTGATCCCTCTTGGAAGGGGCACGTGGGTGTGGTGACAGGTATCTTAGATCCTATTGATATGGATTGTCAGAATGGGATCGCGATCGTCTGCGGTCCGGCCATGATGATGAAATTCGCAACCACGAAATTGTCAGAGATGGGTTTTCAAGACGGTAATATCTATCTCTCCATGGAAAGAAACATGTCATGCGCGATTGGTAAATGCGGCCATTGTCGGATTGGACTCTACTATGCTTGTCACGATGGACCGGTGTTGTCCTATGACAAGATCAAGCCTTTCCGGGATGTTTGGGCTTAACGTTCCGTCCTTTTCATGTTCAACAAGGAACTCAAGATGAGAACGAGTGCTGAGCAGATGCATCATGGGCAACTTAATCCAGTGCCAACAATCAGGAGTGATGAGCGGTTATTCATCGACCTTGATATCTGTTCAACCCATCAATGTTCAGACTGTCCTGTTCAATGTAGTTATTATGACCTTTCCAAAAATAATGGGATTCACTCTGTGGCCGAGCTAGCCACCTATGCTCTGGTCTGCAGACGTTGTGAAGACCCTCATTGTGTGAAGGCCTGTCCTGTCAATGCTTTGGAACAGCAAAAGGAGCAAGGCTCTATGCTGATTCGACACAATATGCTGTGCATAAGCTGTCAATCATGTTCGCATGCTTGCCCCTACGGCACTATCTATCCGGAACATGTCCCTTTATTAATTCATAATTGCGACTTTTGCCTTGATCGACGGAGTGAGAATGATGAGCCACTTTGCGTCAAGACCTGTCCAAATGGGGCTCTACGATTGAAGCCAGGTGATAGTGAACTGGATGAAAATACCTTTTTGGTTGGTGATCATCTCATTGTCCATTCAACCCATTGGAAACGGGAGAAGGCGTGATTGATATACCTCCTTTATCTCTTCATCTTCGGATTTTTTTTCAGCGGCATTGTTGGGCTGTTCGCGAGTTGGATTGATAGGAAGCTCACCGCCCGAGTCCAATATCGAGTCGGCCCGCCGCTCTTACAGCCCTTGAATGATCTCCTGAAACTCTTGGGCAAAGAGACGCTGATTCCCTTCGGAGCCGCGCAATACACGTTCCTTGCTGCCCCCCTGATTGGTTTGGTCAGCGTCATGGTCGTCTCGACGATCTTATGGGTCAATACTATGAATCCTCAGCAAACGTTTGTTGGGGATTTGATCGTCCTCGTCTATCTCTTGTTGGTACCCTCGCTCTCTGTCATCATCGGTGGCTTCGCTTCGGGAAATCCCCTGGCCAGTTTAGGGGCCTCGAGAGAGATGAAATTGATCCTAAGCTATGAACTCCCCTTTATCTTGGCCATACTTGTTCCGGTGATACATGCAGATCTTTCGATCCGACTGGGAGATATCATGACGACCCAGGCTCAGAATGGCATTATCGCCTTCAGCTTGTCGGGAGGGTTGGCTCTGGTCGTTGCGGTGTTATGTATGCAGGCCAAACTGGCATTAGTTCCGTTTGATATGCCCGAAGCCGAAACCGAAATCGCTCATGGTGTGTTGATTGAATATTCGGGCACACTCCTGGCTGTGTATCGGCTGACGAAACACATGCTCTTATTTGCCCTGCCGTTTTTTATCATCATGCTGTATTTGGGTGGTGTAAGGGGAAATGGTCTCCACATTTTGTATGGAACATTGGAGTATGTGGGATTGGTGGCATTGGTCAGCGTCATTCGCAATACCAATCCCCGGTTGAGGATGGATCAGGTGTTGAGGTTTTTCTGGGGACCGATGACCATCCTGGCGATTATCGCCGTACTGTTAGCCTTGGGGAGTTATTAACATGGGAATCTTGGATGATGCCTTTCTCAAATCACTATGGGTCTTTCATTTAGCGACAGGCAGTTGTAATAACTGTGACATTGAGATTTTGGATTGTCTGACACCACGCCATGATATTGAACGCTTTGGGATGTTGCTCACCGGAAGTATCAAACATGCTGACGTCCTGTTAGTGACGGGAGCGGTGAATCGGCAATGTATTCCTCGAATAAAACGGATCTATGAACAGATGCCTCAACCGCGTCTAGTAGTGGCCATAGGGGAATGCGCGCTCTCGCGCGGCGTATTCATTCATAGTTATAACTGTCCATTGCCTTTGGATCACGTGATCCCCGTAGATGTATATATCCCGGGATGTCCCCCTAGACCGGAGGCCATCATTGCCGGTCTTATAAAATTAATCGCACAGCGGAAAGCTCAAACCGGTCAGGCAAAGGCGTAAAGAGAAAATATGACTCGCCAAGAGTTATTGCAAACGTTAAGAGAACGATTCCCTGATGAGATTCTGGGTGTTTTTGAAAAATCACCGAAGCGGGTCTACATCCAGATTCAGCCCGAGGCGATTGTCAGCCTTGCGCAATATCTGTTTAAAGAAATGAGGGCGAGATTCAATATTGCCTCTGGCGTTGATGGTCGAAACCAGATGGAGATCCTTTACCATTTTACCGTGGAGGAAATGAATCTCGTAATCTCGCTGAGGGTGATTTTACCGAAGACAAAGTTGGAAGTCGCTTCCTTGACGTCCGTCTTTACCGCCGCTCAATGGATTGAACGTGAAATTTACGAGTTGTTGGGTATCAACTTTGTCGGTCATCCGAAATTAAAGCGGTTGCTACTTCCTGAGGACTGGCCCGAAGGCGTGCATCCCCTGCGCAAGGATTATCAAGAGTGGGATCCAACTGCGATCAGAGATAGGGGGGTATAGTGCCAAGGACCATCGTTCCCATAGGGCCGTATCATCCGTTACAGGAAGAGCCGGAATTCTTTATCCTGACTGTGGAAGGAGAGATGGTGGTGGATATCGATTTGCAGATCGGATACAACCATCGTGGCATCGAGAAACTTTCTGAACGAAAAGCCTACGATCAGGTGACCTTTGTGGTGGAGCGGATCTGTGGGATCTGCTCGACAAGTCATCCCTTTGCCTATACCCAATCCGTTGAAGATCTCATCTCGGTTGAGGCTCCGCCTAGGGCCCAGTTTATCCGGACCATCATCGCCGAGGGTGAACGGCTTCATTCTCATCTCTTGTGGCTTGGCTTGGCGGGGCACTTTTTAGGCTATAACACCGTCTTTATGTGGGCCTGGAAACTTAGAGAGGAAATCCTCGATGTCATGGAGATCTTATCTGGCAACCGTAATAATTATGCCATGTTTAAGGTTGGTGGGGTGTGGCGAGATATTCAGGCACACGATATACCTCCAGTTTTAAAAAAGATCGAATCGATAATTCCCACTCTAGAAAAATTAAAGAAGGCCGTTATTGATGACCCCGTTCTGCATGCCCGTACTAGGGGTATTGGCATTCTGTCCAAGGAAGCGGCCATCGATTATTGTGCCGTGGGCCCAACGGCCAGGGCCTCGGGAGTCGACCGGGATATCAGAAAGAATTGTCCCTACGGGGCGTACGATCAAATCGACTGGGATATGATTGTGACTCAAAATGGTGATGTCTTTGATAAGGTCGTGGTTAGGATCAATGAGATGTTTGAGTCGATCAAGATCATCCAACAATGTTTGTCTCAGCTACCCCAAGGACCAATCGATTGTGTGGTTAAAGATATTCCGCCTGGAGAGGGGATCGGCCACATCGAGGCTCCCCGCGGAGAATGTTTTCATTATGTGCGTAGCGACGGAACGAATCGACCGGTTCGGCATAAGATCAGGGCCCCTACTTTTATGAACCTGCCCACCTACAAGGAAACTGTGGTGGGAGGCACGATATCTGATGCTGCTATCGTCTTGGCGGCGATTGACCCTTGTTATTGTTGTACGGAAAGGATGGCTGTTCGTAACACCAAAGGCCAAACACTGTGGTCCGGCGAAGATTTAATTAGGCTCTCTCAAGAGAAAACCGCGCAGATTAAAACGCAAATGGGATAAACATGATGGGGCTTGAGGAGGAATTTTTATATATCGATTCGTTAGCCATCTCGGTGGGAGTGTGTATCACCTTCTTTACGGTTCTTGCCCTGTTGTATTCCTGGGGTTATGTGCCTAGAGGCAAGGGAAGGATTTTTTATGATGTGTATATCCTCCTGACTCTTGCCACTGCCTTGGGTGCGGTTTTGACGAGTAACCTGATTATATTCTTGATGTGTTGGGGTGTGACCGGCATTCTTCTGTATGTATTGATTGGGTATGGCACGAAAGAACGTACCCCCTCGACGGCAAAAAAGGCTTTCATCATTATTGGTGGAACGGATGCCTTCATGATGCTCGGGGTAGTCCTCATCGGGCAACTGAGTGGCACATTCTTTATTCAAGATATCCAACTCACCCTTCAAGAACCTCAAGCCGTCTTCGCGTTTCTCTGTCTGTTGCTCGGGATCCTCGCCAAGGTTGGGGCCATTCCCTTACATAGCTGGCTCGTGGATACCGCAGAGGATGCCCCTACCCCCGTCACCGCCTTTTTACCTGCCTCCGTGGACAAGCTCTTAGGGATCTATCTCTTGGCTCGGATGGCATTGGATATGTTTGCTATGACCCCAGCGATGTATACGGTACTGCTAATCATTGGGGCCCTGACCATTGTTGGTGCTGGCATGATGATGTTGATCCAAAGCGATTTTAAGCGGCTCTTGGGATATTGTGCCGTCAGCCAGGTTGGGTATGTCCTCTTAGGAATCGGAACTGGTCATCCACTTGGAATTGCGGGTGGCCTGTTCCATATGGTGAACCATGCCATCTATAAATCATGTTTATTCTTCTCCGGTGGGGCCGTTGAGCAAAAGGCTCAGACCACGGATGTCGAACAACTGGGTGGCATGGCTAGGCAGATGCCTGTGATCTTTGTGAGTTTCTTGATTGCTGCGCTTTCGGTGTCAGGCGTTCCTCCCTTGAATGGGTTTGCCTCCAAATGGATGGTGTATCAAGGCATAATTGAGTCCGGTAAAGAAGGTGGGTCGGCTTGGATCATATGGTTGGTTGTGGCGATGTTTGGGAGTGCTCTCACCCTGGCCGGTATGATGAAACTCGTGCATGCCATATTCTTAGGACAAGCCTCATCCGAGCGACGAAATATCGTCGCTCAAAACCAGAACACCTCCTTGAGCATGCTCATCCCTTCGGTTTTCTTGGCCTTGCTCTGTCTTGTTTTTGGGATATGGGCCTATGCATTACCGCTGAAGCAATTAATATTCCCCATTCTTGGACAAGAGCTTTTGTTCCCAGGGATGTGGCAGCCCACTCTGGCCACGGTCTTGATCCTGGTAGGCATTGGCTTCGGTATGCTTTTGTATGTGGTGGGACGCTTGGCCAAGACCATGCGACAGACCGATGTCTTTATCGGCGGGGAAACATTGGATGCCGTGCCAGGGATGAGGGTCTCGGGCGGGGCATTTTATAACACCATCCAAGAGCTGCCTGGGTTTCGATCATTCTTTATCTTGGTCGAGGGGAAAATGGTTGATCCCTATGAGATTGGAGGCAAGCTCACTTTTGGCATGTACCGTTTTTTAGGAGGTCTTCATAGCGGAATTCTCTCAACCTATTTATCCTGGTGTCTCTTGGGGATGGGGATCTTATTTTTTGTTGTCCTATTTCGGTAAGCGGTTATGGTTGAACTTTATATTTTACTTCTCCTCATGATCATTGGTTCGGTTGTGGCATTGGAAGTAAAAGACTTGCTCTCCTCGGTGGTGGCTTTAGGTGCAGTGGGTTTGGGGCTTTGCTTGACGTTCTTGGTCCTGAAGGCCCCTGATGTGGCCATAACCCAGTTGGTGGTGGAGATCTTATCCATCATCATTCTCATTCGTGCAACACTCAAGAAGGGATTGCCGATGGTCGCAACCGGAGGGTGGAAATTTCCCTCGGTGATTGGGGCGGGCTTTGGCGTGGTCTTATTACTGGTCGCCATCCAATGTTTTCCTGATCTCCCAAAATTTGGGGAACCAATGTTACGGGTTTCACAACAGTATTTAGATGAAGGATTGAAACAGACCGGAGCGACGAATCTGGTGACCTCGGTGATCCTGGACTATCGGGCCTTTGATACTTTGGGAGAAGTGACCGTGTTGTTTGCCGCAGCGTTAGGGGTTTTGGCTGTGGTGAGGACAGTGGGGAGGAAGAAACTGGAACAACCTGGGACCATTGTCGATGAGTAAAGAACGCACTCCAGGGATGTCTGTCATCGTCAAGACTGTGACGCGTCTGACGGCCTGGCTGATTATGCTCTATGGGATCAATATTGTTCTTCACGGGCATGTCTCTCCAGGTGGGGGGTTCGCTGGTGGTGTCATCATCGCCTTATCCTTTATTCACTTGGTACTGGCCTATGGCAAGGAGATGGTCCTCAAGAAGATATCGGAGGGGCTCGTTGGTGTATTCGAAAGTACTGGAGCTTTGGTCTTTCTTGGCATTGCCTTGATTGGGATGACCGCAGGATTCTTTTTCAAGAACTTTCTTCCCGCTGGTGAACCCTTTCATTTGTTCAGCGCTGGAACGATCCCGCTGAGTTATATCGCGATTAGCTTGAAGGTCTGGGCCGGGTTGTTTGCCATATTCGTCGCGCTGGTACTCCTGCGAATTGATAAGGAACAAGGGTAGAGGAAAGATCCGATTATGATGATTTATCTCTTAACCTTGGTGTTGTTTGGTGTGGGGATCTATGGGGTACTGAGACAGCGCAATCTCATCAAGATGATTCTGGGAATCATTATTGCCGAACATGCGGTCCTATTGTTTTTCATTCTTGTGGGCTATCGCCTGAATGGGCGAGCCCCAATTCTCTCTCCAGATGCCCCAATCACCAACATGGTCGATCCCTTACCGCAGGCCTTGGTCTTAACGGCCATCGTGATCGGTCTGGGCACCACCGCCTTATTGATTGCTTTGGCCATGCGGCTCTACGGAAAGTATGGAACCTATGACATAGCCAAGATACGGGAGTTACGAGGTTGAACCAGAGCGCTTTTTTAATTCCCTGGTTTGTCGTGGTCCCTCTGGCTGCAGCATTTGTGAACTCCCTAATAGGGCGAAGGATTTCAGGGTTGTCTGCTGTGGTGGCATGCCTGACTACATTCTCGCTTCTTGGGCTGTCCCTAGTCGCGACGCAATTTGTGCGCATCAATACCACGTTGGTCTACCACGTGGGGGGATGGAAGCCGTCCATCGGAATCGCCATGGTCTTAGACGGACTAACCGCTTTTATGTTGGTGACGGTCAACATGGTGGCCTTTGTCATTGCTGTGTATGCCACGGATTATATGGAGCGTTTTACGTCGCAGGCGATGTTTTATACCTTGTTGCTGCTCATGTTGTCGGGAATGAACGGGGTCATTGTGGCTGGCGAC
>CP070628.1:997251-1000475 GCA_020355985.1 Nitrospirota bacterium
CCTTAAGCCCAAAACGGGATTTCAAAGTTGGAGATGTCATGGGAGCCATTGTAATTACCATTCCTTTGGAAAAATGAAAGTCAGATGTGCGAATCCGTTCCTCCTTTGTTCTGACGAAACTATACGGTTAGGACAGTCTTGGGCATCGGACTCTCAGCTTTTCCTCCACAGACTTCACCTTCTTCCCACGCCTAGGTGAAGACCATCCGTTGAACCATATTTCGACGCATAGGAACTCCCAAGGCAAAAAAGGTTCAGTGGATTCTTATCAAATGGGTACATTTAGAGAATTACAGGAAAGTCTGGCACGCTAAAGCAGAGTGGCTCACCCTACAGATTGGTTCGGCAACATTTTCACCTTACGTTTTTCATTCCTACCTAATCGGAAATAATGCACCCATGTTTCATTTTTTTTATGTGATGATCTTTTTGTTATCTTGGAGTAACTCGCCAGCATGGGGAATAGACTCCTTAATAAACCTCAAGAAAGAGAAGGCCATTCCCCCTGATCATATCCTCCAAGACATTAGGGAATTCAGTAGCCCAAAATTTCAAGGACGACAAGCCGGAACACCCGGTGGGGAAAAATCAGCCCATTTTGTCGCTAAACGCTTCAAGGCACTAGGCTTAACACCGGTCATTCAGGAAACCAACCAACCTTCTGTTCAACAGTGGTATCAATCGACCCCTTTGACTGCCACTCAACTTCTTGCACCAGCTTTTGTCTATCTTTTTCCAACCCAGAATCAAGGGAACTCACTAAGCAGGAGCCTACAAATCGGGAAGGACTATATCCCTGTCTTAGACTCTCCTGCCGTTAATCTCACTTCCCCTGTCGTCTTCGTAGGATATGGGATTAATGATTCCGCTCGAGGCATCGATGACTATCAGGACGTGAACGTTCGTAATCGGATAGTCCTGTTTTTTCGTGGGAAGCCGCCAACCTATTCCCCATGGATCACCCATGAAGAAAAAGCTCAGATGGCTCAGGAAAAAGGCGCAGCAGGATTTCTGACAGTCACAGGCCCGCTGCTCAATCGCTACGAAGCCCGAAAGGGCTTAGGGCAAACTCCATTGGCCGTATATTCCACAACACCTGAAAACCGTCCGATCGCGGGCGCGTGGCTCAGTGGGATAGTCATTGATCAACACTTGGCAACCATCTACGAATCATTAGATTCGCTTCAACGCCAGGCCAATGCAAATCCTGGGAAAGTCAGTCGCCCGCTTCCACTTGTGGCCCATCTCTCATGGAACACACGCCAAATACCTGGAGCATTGATTAATGTCTTAGGCCTATTGCCCGGGCAAGATCCAATTCTACGTGATGAAATTATTCTGATTGGTGCCCATCGTGACCACTTTGGAGAACAGGCAGGCCTACGTTTTCCCGGAGCCGATGACAATGCGTCAGGAACTGCGGTGATGTTAGAAGTGGCCAGGCGTTTAACAGAAGAGGGGAAGAAACTTAAACGTAGTATCCTCTTTGCCTCATTCGATGGAGAAGAGCGAGGGTTACTAGGGTCAAGACGCTATGTAGCGAATCCAGGCTTTCCCTTAGACCGAACGATTGCGATGCTCAACCTGGATCATGTGGGGGTAGGGAACGGAACATTGACGGTGGGAGTCACACGATTAGACAATTCCATAGCCCAACAAGCAGCCACACATACGGGAATAACCAAAAAGATCAAATTGTATGGATATTTTCCAGGGGGAGATCATGTACCGTTTTACGAAGTGGGAGTCCCAACAATCACAATCGTCAGTGCCGGTATCCATCCCCATTTTCACCAACCCTCTGATACTACTAAAGAAATTGATTCGGAGATTGTCACCATGGCTTCCCAGTATGTCCTTGCCCTGATCAACCTACTCGCTAACTCTTCATAACCAACCAAAACCTTTCTCATATACCTCTCTCGGGGAATCTTCCACTTTTTTCGTCATCCCAACATTTTTCATTGGGAATCCAGATTACCCCCCAACAATGCATGCCCAAAACCTTTCTCCTCGGTAGTTTTGAATAGATTCCTACCTAAAACCGCAGGAATGCCAAAAACATGCATAGCCTCTTGAGTACCATTCGCAGATAATCAAACGACTCAGGAAGCTTCCTCAAAGTCATTCCTGGAAGAGAATACGAGTGCCTACCCCTGCCACATGTGGCAGGGGTATTTCCAAGAGCATATAAAGGCGGAGGGGGAAATGACAGAAATATGGTTGTTCTCGCAGACCACAGAAGTGTTCACACTTAATGCTTCACTTTTTCGGCTTTCTTTACTTTGATGACTTCAATTTCTAATTTCAACTTTACCTCATCACCCACCATCAGACCTCCGCTGTCTAAAAGTTTGCTGAATTTCATGCCAAAATCTTTGCGATTAAGAGTCCCTGCAGCAGTGAACCCTGCTCGCGTATTGCCCCACGGATCCTGAGCCATACCATTAAAGGTCCCGACTAATGTAATCTCCTTCGTGACTCCCAACAAGGTGAAATCACCAATCGCCGTATATTGATCACCAGACTTGGTATAGCTTTTCATTTTGTATGTCATGGTCGGAAAAGTTTTCACATCGAAAAAGTCGGCACTTCTCAAGTGGTCATCACGTTTTTGATGATCGGTTGTGACGGAAGCCGTTTGAATCACGGCTTCGAACGTTTTAAATTCCTGTTTTTCAGCATCCATCTCCACCGTACCAGAATACTCTGTAAACTTGCCCTGAGTCTTGGATACCACCATATGGGCCACTTCAAACCCAAGGCTCGTATGGTCTTTGTCCAAATTCCATTTGGCCATTTCTGCCTCTGCATTAATAGCCACACCACCACTCAGACAGACCAGCAACCCAATAAACGCTGACCATTTCATCATCATTCTCATCACAATACCTCCTATGCCAATAAAGTAAGAACCAAATCAGATTGTATTCTAATCAATACCTGATTCACATTGCTGAACTTGAACAGTTTTATTCAAACCTCTTTCTGAAGAAATTGTTCTACGGACGGTGTCAGGCTTTCAAAATCCTGATACCCATGCATAAGCATGCGAACCGATTTCCCCTGTCGACCTAACAGGGCCGGAAAGCCACTCACGCCTAATTGCCGCGCTTGATCAAATTCTTCCCAGACCACTGACTTCGTCTGCGGGTCTTGAAAGGTTTGACGAAACTGTGAGGCATCCATTCCCAATGTCACCGCTAAACCTTCCAAAACCTCAA
>CP070628.1:1000575-1005364 GCA_020355985.1 Nitrospirota bacterium
CTTTATGTCGGTCATACAAAATCCAATGATTTAAAAGTCATCGATACGGGAACCAATCAAACTCTGGCGACCGTACCAGTTGGTCGGAAACCCATTCGAGTGGTGGCCTCAAAGTAAAGAGATTGAGAAGAACCTAACCTTTATTTTTTTTCTTGGACCAGTAAATGGGAATACGACATCTTAATGATCCAAGTATCAGACAGATTCTAAAATTAGACTGAGAGGAGAGACTCATGACCGTTAAGAAACCACGTGAAGTTGTGTACCATACCTGGAATGCACAAACATTCATGCTCTTGTGTGTATTAAGCCTGTTTTGGCTTCCTTTCAATTCCGTGGATCGGGCATTCGCTGCTGGAGAAGCCGTCGGGGCAGCAAAAAATGCCATCGGTGGGTTTACGGTTGTTCGATCCGATGGAATTGAAGTACAGTTAGAAGGAAAGGGTGCGTTGCCCCTTTTTGAAGGCGATGTGTTAAGAACCGAAGGATCTAGTCAGGCTTTGATCGAATTCAATAATGGCATTAAAGTCGCACTCAATGAGAATACGATGTTTACCATTCTCTCCAGATGGGAAAAAAGCAAGGGGTTTACTCGCGTTCTTCGACTCAAACATGGAGAGGTGTGGGTTGATACCCAGGGCGGGCCGAAACCCCTGGAGATTGAAACTCCCGTCGCAACGGCAGCAGTCAAAGGAACGGAATTTGATCTTCTCGTCACCCCGGATGGACAATCAACCTTGACGGTCATCAACGGTATTGTAGAATTTGGAACGGCCTTTGGAACCTGTCCTATCAAAACATCCAAGATTAGTTACGGAAACCGCGGG
Organism: Nitrospirota bacterium; assembly: GCA_020355985.1. Next base: position 1,001,403 of record CP070628.1, read on the forward strand.
AAAAAATGTACAAAACCTCAAGCGACGAACGTCACTCCGACAATAGCCTGGACGAAAGGTATTCGGCAGTAGTTTCGTATGGCACCCAGCAACTAGGCCTCCCGCCTAGTTGCTGGGTGCCTTTCATTCAGAAAATCTCTCTCCGCTTCCATTCCTTCCCACACCTTCAGACCCTATCCTCTAAAAATATGAGTCCTATGTTGGAACATTCAATTAAGTAGTCCGCGCTAAACGTGCAATCATGGCAAAATCCCCTGTGGCGGGGATCAAAGAAAACACGAGTACGGAAAAATCAAAGATGTTCCATCCATCACGGAATTACCGATCAACCTGAGGAGCGACTGCGATCATTTTGAGTAGCGCCTCAAGAATAAAAATTTCAAGAATGAGGTGATTCCCAAAAATGCATGAGTTTTCCATAGTGTCCCACCAGAGACAGTGACGTTTCCATGTCCAAAATGACCCCGTTGACGAGGATGAAGGCAATGATCACACGCTCATCCTGGAATGAGGACGAGAACGTACCCAGCTTCAATATTGTTAGAAAATGGGAGGAACGAACAGGGTAAGGAAAACCGGTAGCAAAACCCTTGGGGAGCTTTAACTCCCCGAGCTTTGCAAATAACCTCGCAGTAAATCCCGGCGAGCCACAATGCCAATGAGTTTGCCAACATTATCCAACACGGGAACGCGAATGAGATGGTTGTTTTGCAAGACGTCAACCAACGTCATCACGTCGGTATCCTTGGTCACGGAAATAGGATTCGCGGTTAGAATATCTCCAGCGGTCACATCTTCTAAAACTTTTCCCCGGCGAAGCGATGCGAGTAGATCAAACTCTGACACAATTCCTAGAAGTTTATTGTTGTCATCTACAATAGGTACGGACCCGAACCCTTCCATCATATAGGACGCTAACATCTCCGCTTTGGTGTCTTTCGTGGCACTTTGCACCTGCGTCTCCATAATCGTGCCAACGGTTAAATGTCCAAACTTGCTCTCTCGAATCGCCGCACGTCCTTCAGCTGTTTCATTCATATTTTACCTCATGAATAGTGTGTGAGACCTTCCTCTCAGCTCACGTAAAATCTAACATTAAATATATCAAAAAACAGAAGATTGTTCCAGACGATATTCTATTACGGGATCGGACTCCATAGGTCTTATCTTAAGATCGTGCCAAAAATTTTCATCCCACGCTGCACGAGGGACCAATCCCACAATCTCACTTTCAAGAATTTCTATATGATAGCGGCTTGTTTCTCTCTCGACGGCTTCAAAAACCATCCGCATTGACGTTTCCCGATAATCGGTGAGATTCATGGATACTTGCACTAATCGTCGTGAGGTTAAAGACACACCCATGGCTTTAAGTGATGGTAACCCACCGCTAGAAGTCCGAATGGCTTTGGCTATCTGACTTGCCACGGCGAAGTCATTACTCTTCAGCACCACATTAAAGGCAATCAGGAAGAACCGCGCCCCCACGGCCATTGCCCCAGCAGTCGAATGGGCTATAGGAGGGCCATAGTCCGGCTGCCATCTACTATCGGTTTTCATCCGAGCGCCCAAAGCCGGCAACCCTCCCTTTCTGATGGCTTCCAACCTCACTCGTGAGAAAACTTTACCAGCCTGTTCATACAAAAATACTGGAATCTCAAGCTCCCGTCCAATTCGCTCTCCTAGATCTTGGGCATACGTGACACAATCTTCCATGGTCACCCCTTGGAGTGGAATCCACGGTACCACGTCTACCACACCAATTCGTGGATGTTCCCCCTGATGTTGCCGAATATCAATAAACCGCTGAGAATTTTGGACTAAACGAAAAAGGGCAATGCCCATGGCTTCCGGCTCGCCTACAATCGTGAACACCGAGCGGTGATGGTCCGGATCAACATGCACATCAAGCAACGCCACGCTTGGAATCGATTGAATGCCGGCTGCTAACATGGAGATCACATCCTGATCCCGGCCTTCACTGACATTAGGCACGCTCTCGACTAATCGACGCACGACCTTCTCCTATTCATCAGTCTCTGTAACAGCCACATTTTCTTGACACCCTTAAAAAACGCATATTATAGTCGAACTAACTGATTTCCAAGGGTTTTCTACATAGTCCTAGGAAAACAGCCAAAAAAGGAACCCCTAACCTGGTATAATCCTGTCACAAATTCAGTGTCATAGAGACCATAACAACAGATTCAAACCATTCGCTTATAGACAAAGGTGACTTCCATGGATGCCACAAAACTTGAGCCCGCTACCGCCCTTGCCGAATTAAAAGAAACCAAACCGGACAGTGTGACCCTCGTCGTTCTAAGTGGCGACATGGATAAAGCCATGGCCGCCTTCATCATTGCCACGGGAGCTGCGGCCATGGGTATGAAAGTGACCATGTTTTTCACCTTTTGGGGTTTGAATATTATCCGCAAACCTGGATCGACAAGCTCGGCTAAAGACTGGATGCGTCGAGCCTTTGGGTGGATCAACAAGGGCGGGACAGACAACTTGCCTTTGTCTCGGTTCCACTTTGGTGGCCTCGGCACCAATATGATGAAAAAGGTCATGAAAAACAATCGTATGCCGGGAATTGCTGAACTGTTAGAAACCGCTCAAGACCTGGGCGTGCAAATGATCGCCTGCACCACAACATTAGGAATGATGGGCATTTCCAAAGATACCCTGATAGATGGGGTCGACCAACTGGCTGGAGTCAGCACCTATCTCGCTGAAGCCAGGCAGGGATCAGTCAACTTATTTATTTAATAGAGATCCAAGAAATTAGAGAAGGACTCACCATGATACCAGCCGATGTCAAACTCGATACCCTCGGGTATTTTTGCCCCATGCCGATTATCTTGACCTCTAAGAAAATCAAAGAACTCGTTCCCGGCCAAGTACTTGAGGTGGCCTCAGATGATGAAGGCATCAAGAAAGATATGCCGGCATGGTGCGAAACCACCGGCCACGAATGGGTCGGCCTAGAAGAAGAGCCCGCAGGGGACAAAACCATCTACAAGGCCTACGTCAAAAAAACCGGTGCCTAAACCATCAAACCAAATCTCTCTTATCCACATTTTAACCTAGACCCCTTCCCGACTAAGATATTTTTCCCCCTCAGCGAACAGCTTTACGCCGCAGTTTTGCTGGCCCTCCCATGAAAATTCAGGAAACGCGTTATGCAGTAAATGGTGTCTGCCACTCATGTCCCAAAGTTTTAACCGTTTAATGTTATTCGAACTAGCAGCAAGTCGAAAGCCGGACATCTACCCTACCTAAGAGAAGCCATCAATCCCCTCATACTGGCCCCCGTTCCATTGCTTTTATCTCTTCAGCCAAGACCGTCACAATGGTATATGTTATTATTTCTTAAATACACTGTGTCAATTGAGACCTTTTTGATTCTGGGAATTTTCTCTTTAGTTCCCGCGGCCCAACAACCGATACGACAAACTACGACCCCTAACCACATGGACAATCTATATCACAAAGGAGTGTACCCACCATGCTCTGGTGGCATTGGTCAATTTTAGGGTTAAGTCTAATTGGAGTTGAAATCCTCACCTTAGGTGGGCTCGGAAATTTTTATTTCCTTTTTTTCGGAGTGGCCGCCTTGATGGTAAGCGGGCTAACCTGGGCCGGGCTTATTGAGGCAGCCTGGCTCCAATGGTTTCTGTTCGCCATTCTAGGAATGATTTCTCTCCTTGTGATGAAAAAGTCATTGTGGAATAAAAAGAGCATGAATGGAAAAGACGATCCCGTCGTGGATTCCATGGTGGGAGAAATGGCAACAGTGATTGAGACTCTAGAGCCACAGGCCCTAGGAAAAGTTGAACTTCGTGGGTCCACCTGGAATGCACGGAATACGGGAGAAAATATCCTCGAGAAGAATACCATCGCGAAGATTGTGCGGGTAGAAGGTCTGACACTATGGGTTCAAGCCGGATCCCTCACAC
>CP070628.1:1005464-1010907 GCA_020355985.1 Nitrospirota bacterium
ACATCCATTATTTTTTAATTGTTTGTTTACAATTTTGGAATTACAATTTTTTAAAACCGATGTTAAATCTACAGTCTTAATCTTATCCAAATCACATTTTCTAACTCTTCTATTTAAAATATCCTTTATTTTAAGTACTTCCATTTGTCTAAACGCTTCATTTTCTGCAACCTTTGATATAGAACTAAGTGATTGAATACCTTTTATCTCAATTCTAGCTCCCTTAGAAATTGAAACATTTAAATCCTGTCTAATAGTTCCAAGACCACGTTTGACTTTACCTGTAGCTCGAAGCAATAATCCGATACGCTCAGCTGTCTCTTTTGCATGTAACGGGTTCTTTATATCAGCATCAGTAGCTATCTCAATTAACGGAATATTAAACCTCTATTTTAAGCCGTATGCCGCTTGTCGGTGGGCCCAACCGGCCATTGCAGGCGCCCTGAAAGTCAGCAAAGAGAATGAGATTATTCCCGAGGAGATCATCCGTATCCAAATCCGGACGTTCAAGGAAGCAACATCGCTCAGTAATATTCATCCTCAAAATACAGAAGAAGCCCAATATAATTTGGCTTTTCCATTGGCTACCGCATTAATTGATGGTGAGGTAGGACCTGAACAGGTGCTGCCAGATAGGATATTTAGCAGTCAAATCCTTGAATTGGCTGATAAAGTGGACACCGAAGTTTCAGATAGGTTTGACCAATTATTCCCGGAGAAAACTTGCGCCGAGGTGATTGTTCATACAAAATATAGTGGCATGCATTCCTCCGGCCCTATGGAAGCACCATGGGAACCACCGGACAATCTTCCCTCAGATAACGAAATAGAAGAGAAGTTTCACTGGTTGGTGGAGCCCGTTTTGGGCGTTCAACAAACCCGTCAGCTCTGTGCTCTCATATGGAATCTCGATGATTGTCGTGATATACGCGAGTTAATAAGATTGTGTGTAAAGGGAAGAGGTTGTTGATCCAAAGGAACAAGGATATACCTTGACTAGTGAACCTTTGAGCAATGAGAATTGGAAAAGGGTTAAGCGAGGCCAGATGTTGATTTTTTCCAAAGGCAATATCATTTTTTAGAGCGAAAGTGCATAAGTTGACAAACTTCACGTTAGAAAAATCATTGCTACAGATTTTCAGATCATCTTGCATGTTTTTTCTTTACTTTTTCAACGAGCTGAGGCATTTTCCTCGATTGGTTAAGGTTAATGGTGGATGATTTTGCTATGGGCGAGTTCATGGGACAAATTGTTGATGTGGATCTGGGCAGTGGAGCCTTACAGGCCTCACCATTCCCGGAGTCTATCTACCGCAATTTTCTAGGAGGGCGGGGTTTCAATGTGTGGTATCTCCATCAACATATTCACCCCGGTACCCATCCTTTGGGCCCGGAGAATATTATCACTCTTTCCTGCGGGTTGCTCACCGGAACCGAAGCGCCTGTTTCTTCCAGATTACATATCAACGCCCTTTCACCTCTAACAGGCATACTAGGCAGCTCCAATGTAGGCGGGGATTTTGGTGCTAAGTTGCGGTCCTGCGACGTTCAAAACTTGACAATTCGAGGATGGGCTCAGAAGCCAGCCTACCTTTGGATCGATGGAGATACGATAGAGGTGCGCGATGCGCAAACCCTCTGGGGTCTGGATACGTGGGATACGGATAGGTGTTTAAAAGAAAAGTTGGGAGACGATGACTTGAAGATTCTGGCCATCGGGCCCGGGGGAGAAAACGGCTGCCTTTTTGCCTGTATCATGTCTGATATCGATCATGCCGCCGGACGCACGGGCATGGGCGCAGTCATGGGCTCCAAAAACCTCAAAGCAATTGTCGTACGGGGACAGAAACGGCATAAAAATAAGACATCGACCAATAAACAAAAAGCAATCAGAAACTACGTTAAGCAGATGAGGAATTCTCCCGAATTTGAAACCTTGTCCACTTACGGCGGCGCCGGATATGTGAAATGGGCCAACGACATGGGTATATTGGCGACGCGCAATTACCGACAAAACCGCTTTGAAATGGTGGATTTCTTGGATGGAAAGCAGCTGCGACGGTATGTCACTCAATCTCGAGGCTGCAACAAATGCCCGATTCAATGTAAGGCAGAGTTGCAATTTCGGGATAGTGGTGTAAAAGCAGCACGTCCCGAATTCGAACCGATGATATCTTTGGGCTCCAAATGCGGGTTGAGCGATCTGGAGGCAGTCGTCCGGCTGGATAACCTCTGTTCCCGAATGGGGATCGACAATATTTCCGCGGGCAGTACCATTGCTTTTGCCATGGACCTTTACGAAAGAGGAATCCTTACACCCGGACTCACAGGGGGTTTGGACCTATCCTGGGGAAATGCGGAAACCATGGAAACTCTCATCCGGCAAATAGTTGGCAGAAACGGACTTGGTGCCATTCTTGCCAAGGGGGTCGCGAGAGCAGCGAGTATCATCGGGCAAGGTGCGGAACGTTTTGCTCCGCACGTCAAGGGATTAGAACTTTCAGGGTTTCATCCCTGCCACATCATGGGGACAGCATTGGGATACACGGTCTCCAACCGCGGCTCAGACTTCAACGATGTCTTCGCCACCCTGGAATACGGATGGTCACCGGAAAGAGCTGTCAAAGAGTTTGGAACGGCGGAGGCCGTCAACCTCAAGTCTATTCATGGAAAAGCCCAATTGGTGAGACGTTCCATGATCGTTAATCTGGCCCTGGATTGTTTGGGCCTTTGCAAAGTGCCGGCCTTGTCGTTAATTCGAGCTTTCGATCTGGAGTATGAAGCTAAGCTTGCTAGTGCCATAACCGGCAAGACTGTAGATGCCAAAATGCTGTTCAGCGTCGGAGAAAGACTCGTCAATCTAGAGAGACTTTTCAATGCACGGCATGGAGTTAGCAGCGGAGAGGATTGTCTGCCCGAGATGTTTTTTGATAAAGAATACAATCCTGGCGGCGAGCCGTCCAAATCTGTTGAATGGATGGAGCCGATGAAGCAGGAATTCTATAAGGTCATGGGCTGGAACGAGAATGGAATTCCTTCGGAAGAAAAACTGAAGGAGCTGGACCTGTATCGTTTTCACCTATCCGATTCGTCCACTACTTAAATGGAATGGAACTGAACAATGAAAGAATTCGCGCAAAGACCCAGGCTGGTTTTGCTTACGAAAGAGGATAAAGACCGGATTCACCAGGCCTTGATGGAAATTCTGGAAACAATCGGAATGCAGATTCTCCATGATGAAGCTCTGAACCTTCTGAGAAAAGCCGGTTGTAAAGTAGAAGAAAATGGTAATGTCAAGATCCCTATCTCGCTGGTGGAGAAGTCGATACAGAACGCTCCGCGCAACATTCTGATCTATGATCGTGAAGGCAAGCTGTCCATGGATCTTGGCGGTCATCGTAGTTACTTTGGCACCGGCTCGGACCTGCTGTACACCCTTGAGGCGAATGAGATGGAACGACGCCCGAGTGTACTAGAAGATGTGGGACGAGCTGCTCACCTTTGTGATGCACTCCCCAACATCGATTTCATCATGTCCTGCGCTCATCCCTCGGACGTAATCCCACAATGTGCCTATCTCGCAGGCTTTAAAGCCATGATAGAACATTCCTCGAAACCATCTGTTACAACCGCAGAAAACCGTAATGACTTGAGAGAGATTTGGAAAATCGCAGTAATTATCCGAGGTGGCGAACAGGCGTTGCGTTCCTCGCCTTTCATGATCCACTACGTGGAACCAATCAGCCCCCTGAAGCATCCTTTCACCAGTCTGGATAAGCTTCTCTTCTGTGCTGAAAACAGCATTCCTGTTATCTACTCCCCTGCTCCTATGGCTGGAGCCACCGCGCCGATGACCATCGCCGGTCATGTTGTCCAAGGTTTGGCAGAATGTTTCTGCGGACTGGTCATTCATCAATTAAAAGCAACAGGGGCACCTTTTCTCATGGGCATGGGACCCGCGGTATTGGATATGGCCTCAAGCCAGAGTTCCTACAACGCTCCCGAGTACTATCTCGCCTATGTAGCCGCGATTGAAATGAGCCATTATTATGATCTCCCCAGTTGGGGTTATGCCGGGACCAGTGATTCCCAGATTCCTGACGGCCAAGCCACCCTTGAAGCCGGCTTCATCACCTTTCTTTCAATACTGTCGGGGGCGAATCTCAATCATGATATCGGATACATTGATTTCGGACGGACGGGCAATCTGGAAATGATCGTAATTATGGACGAGGTAATCGACCAGTTGCGCCGGTTTCAACGAGGAATTCCCGTTGACGATGAGATGCTGGGACTAGAGGTTATTAAAGAAGTGGGGTCGGGAGGACATTTCATTACACACGATCATACCTATACACACTTTCACTCTACCCAGTGGCGCCCCAGACTCATTTGTCGAGAGGGTTATGAAAAATGGAAAAAATCGGGAAGCCGAAGCCTGATGGACCGTGCCCGGCAGCGACTCTTGGAAATTCTTGAAAGCCATCGGCCCCTGTTGATTCCACCTGAAAAAGCGCAAGCTATCCGGGACCTGATGGATCGATTCAAGGGTGAGTGAATACCTGTTAGGTGAATTTGCATAGCGTTACACGTTAGGAGACAACACACGCTTCTCGGTCTCTTTACGCCAAAGCAAGACCTTTGAGATCCGCTCCCTTTAGCGCTATCCTCAAAATGCTTCCCTCTGCTTGACGTGAAGGCGCTCTGATTCATCGGGCACCATGATTACCGGCGGCACTTTGTGCAGTTCATCCAGGGGTATGTGACACTTGATGATGTGCCGATCAACCACGGCTTGATCCGGCGGCGGATTATCATCACAAATATCGCCAATTCGCCTGTGGCACCGGGTGCAAAACGGACAGCCCTTGGGCGGTTCCATTGCACTTGGCAGGTTTCCTTCAAGCACAATTTCACGCTTGCTCACTTCAGGGTCGGCGATCGGTACTGCTGACAACAGTGCCTCCGTATAGGGGTGATAAGGTGGGGAGAAGATTTCCTCCGTAGTTCCCCTTTCAAGAATATGACCGAGATACATGACGACAATGCGATCCGACAGGTAGCGCACCACACTCAGATCATGGCTTATGAAAAGCAGCGTGGTTTTATGCTCGCGCTGAATATCCATTAGCAGCTCTGTCACCGCCGCCGCGACAGAGACATCCAGTGCGGAAACCGGTTCATCCGCAATGACCATACTCGGGTTTCCGGCAAATGCCCGGGCGATACCGATACGCTGTTTCTGTCCGCCCGACAGCTGCCGGGGTTTTCGAAAATAAAAATCCCTTGGCAGCTTGACCGTGTCCAGAAGCCTCATCACCCGATCGAACACTTTTTTCTTGTCCGCTTCCACGCCGAATTTTTTGATAACGCGTGTTATCTGACCGCCAATACTATGGCTTGGATTCAAGGTGTCAAACGGATTTTGAAATACCATCTGCAG
>CP070628.1:1011007-1013622 GCA_020355985.1 Nitrospirota bacterium
GATCAGGCGAAAGTGTTTTCACCAATTTGCCCGCATCTGGGTTGTGGGTTTCGTTGGAGACAAAAAGACCGTCAATTCCAATGCCCCTGCCATGGCAGTGTCTTTGCCCTTAGCGGGAAGGTTGTAGGCGGACCGGCACCTCGACCTCTGGATGAACTGCCATCAAAAATTGAAGATGGGGTATTGAAAGTGATCTATAAAGAATTTAAATCTGGTCTGACTAAGCCGGTGGAGCTGTAATTTATCTATGGCTAATCGACTGTATACCTGGCTTGATAGTCGGCTTCGGCTCAAGACAATCGAAAAAACTTTGTTAGATGAACCCATTCCTGGTGGAGCAAGTTGGAGCTACGTTTTTGGCTCAGCCACACTCTTTCTGTTTTTCCTTCAGACCGTTACCGGTATTTTCCTGGCTGTGTACTATGTGCCCTCACCTGACTATGCCTACGACTCCGTGCAATACATTCAACAGGAAGTTTGGTTTGGATGGTTTGTGCGTGGGCTGCATCACTGGGGAGCCTCGGCGGTTATGACTGCAATCGGTCTCCATATGCTCCAGGTATTTTTTGATGGTGCCTACAAGCCGCCTCGTGAACTCATGTGGATGGTAGGTGTGGTGTTATTTCTCATTATGATGGCCTTCGGATTTACCGGGTATCTTCTTCCATGGGATCAAAATGCTTATTGGGCGACCCAGATCGGCATTAATATGGTGGGAACCGTGCCGCTCATTGGCGACTTTATTATGCCTGTCCTGCGAGGTGGAGAAACCTTAGGAGCGCTCACGCTCTCTCGATTTTTTGCCATTCATGTCCTGATGCTCCCCGCGATCATTATCCTGGGCATCATGTTGCACTTGTTCATATTACGGCGTGTAGGGCCGGCTGGTCCCTGGGATGAAGCCCGTGCCAAACAAGGTAGCGAAACGTTTTATCCCCGCCAGGTTTACATGGATGCAGTGATCATGCTGGGAATTTTTCTGGTCGTATCGATTTTAGCCGCAACGGTCGAGTTCCCACTCACTGATAAAGCCGATCCAAGTGACACCTCCTTTATCCCGGTTCCGGAGTGGTATTTCCTTTTCTACTACCAACTCCTCAAGTACTTCCATGGGCCCTTTGCCCCTTTGGCAACATGGATCCTACCCAGTCTATTTTTTCTCGGGTTGTTTTTTCTGCCATTCCTTGACCGTCATCCGGAACGACGAATTTCCAGACGCCCCGTAACGCTCGGAGCTGGTTTCGTTTTCTTAATTGGTGTGTTTGTACTTCTGGGAATTTCCTTAAGGGATCTTTATGCGGTTCCCAAAACCGATCCATCCGTTTTACGTGGCCAAAAGTTAGTGGCCAAATACGAATGCAAAACTTGCCATCGCATTCACGGTGATGGCATGGCCATTGGCCCAGACTTGTCCTATGTGGCCGACCGGCGCCCTGAGCGTGAATGGCACATCCAACATTTTCGCAACCCCTCCTCAGTCTCTCCAGGGTCTTTCATGCCTAAGTTTCCCTTCACAGATCAGGAACTTAATGATCTCACTGACTACATGTTGACGTTGAAAAGTGGTCAATAATTTTCAGGTTTTTATGGAAAAACAATTTTGAGAGGTTTAGCGGATAATTTCCTAAAGGCTCGGTAACATGGTAGGTGTGAATGGATAAAACCTGAGGAAGTTTTTAACTCCTCAAATGAAGATACTAGGGGGGTGGGGAATATGAGGTAGTTAATGAGTGAGGGAAAACACGAAAGCATCAAGAGCCTTTAAATCCGGAAAGACCATAATATTTCCGTCGGAAAATAACTCAGCATAGGTTTGAGCGCAATAGCCTCCGACTCCTACCTGGGCAATCGGACTCACCTGTGTCACTAATTCATGAATAATATATTTGATTTCATCCACTGATCGATGCACAGTCATGGAAAGAAGAACATAGGATGGCCTGATCTCTTCGCAATATTTGGCCAAATCCGGAATAGGAAGATTAGCTCCCAAGTAATGAACACGACATCCTCGGACAGCGCACAAATAGCCTGCGGTCATCGCCGATATCTCATGCCACTCTTGAGAAGGACAGGCAACAACCACTCGCGGCCCCTCTTCAACCACCCGAAGTTGATTTATCGCTGAAAAAATTTTCTGCTTTATTTGGTTGCTCGCGTAATGCTCTTGCGCAATACCAAGTTTTCCATCATGCCAAAGTTGGCCAATATGTTCTTGTAAAGGAAGCAAAAAGCGATGCAGTGCTTCCTCAAATGGGATAACAGCTAATGCACCATTTAGCTTACGTTCAAACCCCACCCGATCATTCTCCTGAAGGGCCTGGGTTAAGTCTGAAATCAATCGTTCTGAAGGAGGCGGTTCAACCGGAGCAGTTATGAGTTCTTGCTCAGCCTGCTCCAGGAGTTTTTCTCTCCCAATTTCTGCCAATTCCCCAATACTCATCCCTTCATCACCCTTTGCCTTCAAATACCTGAAGAGCCGCACATCCTCATCATTATACAGGCGATAACGATTAGCCCCTCTGACCGGGGTCACCAGCCCATACCGACGCTCCCATGCCCGAATTACATGAGTCGTCAGCCCGGTAAGCTTTGAAAATCTATGGATTCTGTAC
>CP070628.1:1013722-1016301 GCA_020355985.1 Nitrospirota bacterium
AGCGGACACCGGACTCATCGGAGGGATCTCCTCACATGAGTTTATGGTATTGGCCAATACCGGAGAAGAATTGATTGTCTTTGATCCCGATAGCTCCTATGCCGCGAATGTCGAACGTGCGGAGGTCGTCACTCCCCCACTCGAGAGTTCAGAGGCTCAACAACCCCTAGAAAAAGTTTCTACTCCTCAAGCTAAATCGGTCGAAGAAGTCAGTGCGTTACTAAATATTTCCTCATGTTGCGTGGTCAAAACCCTGTTGTACCAAACGGGCAGCAATGAGATCACAGCCGTCTTGATCCGCGGCGATCACCAGGCCAACGAAATTAAAATTCAACGGCACTTAGGTCTTCATGAACTCACCTTGGCTTCTCCAGAGCTTGTAGCAAAAGTGACTACAGGTCCAGTTGGTTTTGTAGGGCCTGTTGGGCTTTCCGGCGTTCGCATATTAGCAGACCATGCTGTCGGTGCGCTTACGAACTTTATCGTGGGTGCGAATGAAGAAGACTTCCATTTCACTAACGTAAATTCTCCAAGAGATTTTTCTATTCATGATATGGGAGATTTTCGACAAGCCCAAGCCGGAGACCCGTCACCTCAAAGTAATAGCCCCCTTCAGACCACACGGGGCATTGAAGTCGGCCATGTCTTTATGTTGGGAACAAAATATAGTGAAAAAATGGGTGCAACATTCCTTGATGCAGAAGGTCTCAGTCATCCAGCCATCATGGGCTGTTACGGGATTGGCATTGGCCGAACGGCTGCGGCAGCCATTGAGCAAAATCATGATGAAAAGGGTATCTGCTGGCCCATGCCCATTGCTCCTTTTCAGGCCCAAATTCTGCCAGTAACCAGTTCAGAGGTTGTCCACCAAGCATCTGAAAAACTCTATCACGAGTTAGGCCAAGAGAACGTAGAAGTCTTATTGGATGATCGGAACGAGCGAGGCGGCGTCAAATTCAACGATGCTGATATGATTGGTACGCCCTATCACATAATTATTGGAGATAAAGGGTTGGCTAAAAACACCATTGAAATTAAAGATCGCAAAACTGGAGAAAAAATCCACCTTTCGCCCAGTCAAGTCAAAGCCTGGATCAAGGAGACCGTAACACACAAATTAGGTATATAATCCTAGGCACAAGTAGATCCAGATTTTCCACCACCCATTAATAGACTGGCCTTAGAGTATAAGGAAAATGCTGGGCTGCACTCTCTCTCTAATTTTGGCCCCTCTTGTATCCCTCTATCGTGTATAATAAATTTAAGTGGAGGTGTTATTTCATCAAAATACATACTTTTTTGATGAGATAACCTCTCGTTTTATTGACTAATCATCGATGTCGGTGGTATTTTTCAAGGTTGAATTTCATAGGAAATTCAGTCATTTAGAACCCAGGCGATCCATGTTAAATCAATTGAATGTAAGGGGTCTGCTTTTTGACCCCTATAACAACGCCTACATCGTCATCCTTCGAGATGAACAGCATTCAGATATGCTTCCTATTTGGGTGGGAAAGTCGGAGGCAAGTGCCATTAGCTTCGCTCTCGAAAACATTGCTCCTCCTCGGCCCATGACTCACGACTTAATGAAAACCATGTTGGATAATATGGATGCGAAAGTCATTAGTACAGTGATTACTGACCTGAAAGACAATACGTATTTTGCTAAGATTCATTTGCTGTTTGGGGACTCGGAATTCACCGTTGACTCACGGCCCAGCGATGCCATTGCCGTCGCCTTACGGACGGAAGCTCCCATATTTGCCTCTGGTGAAGTCCTACACAAACAGAACTCTGAAGAATTGGAGCGATGGCTAGAAAATCTCAAACCTGAAGATTTTGGAAAATCTGATACATAATAGGCCTTTTTTTCACTGTTTTCTCTTTTCGTTTTAACAACGGGCTTACCTAGCATGACCGAAACCAATACGCTTATTCCTTTAAAAGTTCATGGGGTGTTAGTTGACCCCAACACCGACACTCAAATTGTCGTGTTACGGGATGAACAAAATTCTGAAGTCCTTCCTATATGGGTAGGAACGGCTGAAGGCACTTCCATTCGCCTCGCGCTGGAGAATGTGGTTCCACCACGCCCTATGAGCCACGATCTAATCTGTAGCTTTACCTCCTATCTAGGGTTTTCTGTAGATAAAGTCGTGATTACTGAAGTGAAAAACAATACCTATTTTTCAACCATATTCTTGGAAAAAGATGGCTTGGAAAAATCTGTTGACTCACGACCCAGCGATGCCATTGCCTTAGCGGTTCGCTGCCAATGCCCCATCTTTGTCACCCACGAAGTTCTCGAAAGACGAGGAGGGGAAGACCTTGATACTTGGCTTTCAAAACTGGATCAAAAGGGATCAGAACAACCTGAAACCTAGCCTGTAGCCGCAGTCGGAAAGGAAATGTAACTCTCATGCGATCGTTTCAAGCAAAACCCCTAGAGGTTGAACGAAAATGGTTTGTTGTTGACGCCAAAGGAAAGACTGTTGGCCGTCTTGCCACTCAGGTTGCATCCATTCTCCGGGGAAAACATAAGCCTATTTTCACCCCAAATGTGGACACAGGAGATCATG
>CP070628.1:1016401-1019065 GCA_020355985.1 Nitrospirota bacterium
GTGGAGTGAGCGGTTGGCTCAGAGCTGCGACACTCGCACACGCAAAGAATATTCGTGTGTCCAACCATCTTTGGCCGGAAATCAGTGCGCGACTCTTGTGCTGCACGCCGACAGCGCATTGGCTGGAGTATGCTGACTGGTGGAATCCCATTCTGGCCGAGCCGTTACGAATTGAGAAAGGCATGGCGATCATAGACGACGCCTTCGGAACAGGCGTGGAATGGAACGAAGACGCGGTGAGCCGATTCTCGGCATGACCCATGTTTGGCCGAGCGGCCCCGGCTGAGGAAACTCGATTCATGCCAAGCAAGCGATTGCGGCGAACTTTGCCTGCAGGCCACTGAGCCATCAAGATATCTACAACATATCAGTATTTTTGAACGCCTTGAAATTCTTGAGATATATTTGCATATCTGCACTCTCGGTATTTCTCAGGTATTCTCAATGAATGTACAAATCCTATAATTGAAGAAATTGATATATCCACAAACATTTCAACCCCAAATCCACCTGCAATAAGAATTGATATAGATTGACACAATGTGGTATTTGCTTATTTTAGATCTAGAGATTTCTTTTACCGTCTGACCCGAAGCGTGTTTTATTTGTAAAATCGAGCCCGTTCTGAAATCTCTTTTCAAATATCTTGGTTGCCATTTACTATCGAGAATTTTTTTGATCCATACAAAAGAGAAGGATAATTCCATGGTGCAAGAAGGTCTTAAACGTAAACTCGTTGCCATCCTCAGTGCGGACGTAAAGGATTACAGTCGTTTGATGAGCCAAGATGAAAGAGGCACCATCCGTACATTGACCACTTTTAAAAGGGCCATGATAAAATTCATCCAGAACTACAACGGACGAGTGGTGGATTCCCCTGGAGACAACATTTTAGCTGAGTTTGGTAGCGTGGTCGATTCGGTGAGCTGCGCTGTTGAGATTCAAAAAGAGCTATCTGAGAGGAATACTGAACTACCCCCCGCCCGCCAAATGGTGTTTCGGATCGGTATCAACGTTGGGGATGTGATCGAAAAGGAGGGGTGCATTTATGGAGATGGTGTCAATATAGCAGCCCGGCTCGAGGGTTTGGCGGAAGGGGGAAACATTTGTATTTCGCGTGGCGTTTATGATCAAGTCAAGAATAAGTTAGGATTAGATTACGAGGATATAGGGGAGCAAACCGTCAAGAATATTCCTGAGCCGATTCGAGTATATCGTGTGAAGATTGGGGCGATTAAGTTAAGCCTGGAAACACAGAGTTCAGATCTTGGGCCATTTTCTGCAAAACCTTCGATTGCGGTACTCCCTTTCACCAACATGAGCGGTGATTCTGAGCAAGAGTATTTCAGTGATGGAATTACCGAAGATATTATCACAGCTTTGACCTGCTTTCGGTCATTCTCCATTATTGCCCGTAATTCAACTTTTTTTTACAAAGATCGGTCAGTAGATGTGCGGCAGGTGGCGGGCGAACTGAATGCGAGATATGTAGTCGAGGGCAGTATCCGCAAGGCTGGTAATCGTGTGCGAATCACCGCTCAGCTGATTGATGCTAATTCTGGCAATCACATTTGGGCGGAGCGCTATGACCGCGATCTGAAGGATATTTTTGCGGTGCAGGATGAAATTGTGGAAACCATTGCCGGGAGGCTCGGAGCTGAAGTTGATTCACTCGAGCGCCAACGGGCTGAACGCAAACCAACACGAAATCTTGACGCCTGGGACTGTTACTATCTTGGGCTGTCGCAATTCTTCAAGTTTAACAAGGACAGCAATATTGAGGCTCAACGGCTGTTCAGCCGTGCGATTGAATTGGATCCAAAGTTCGGATCAGTCTACTCGAGACTGGCGTATTGCATGATTCTTAGCATGGTTTACTTCGAGGCCGAACCATCTACTGAGAGGCTTGATGAGGCCCTCGAAACGGCAAAGAAAGCCGTTGAGATAGACGACAAGGATGCGTGGGCGCATCTTGCAGTTGGTCGTGTCCATTTGGCCAGAGGCGAATACGATTTTTGCATAGCCGAGTGTGAGACCTCGATCAAGCTTAATCCATACCTTGCGCAAGCCCACTGTGCTCTGGGTGACTCGCTAGCATACATGGACAGGATGGAAGAAGCCATTCCTCGGTTTGAGGAGGCCATTCGCCTGAGCCCACACGATCCGTGGAGATGGGGTTTTTTTGCGTATCGATCGTTGGCTCATCTGTTCATGAAACAGCATGAGGCGGCTGTAGAATGGGCCCAAAAAGCGTTGCGTGATCCCAACTGCCAATATTGGGCGAACTCTCACCTGGTAGCAGCTCTAGGCCATCTGGATCAAATTAATGAAGCGCGCACCGCGGTGAAAGAATTGCTGCGGCAAAAACCTGAATTTTCATGTAGCTTCGCCAGAACACAGCTTTTTTACATCAAGAGTGCTGCTCAGATTGAACATTATCTTGATGGATTGCGTAAGGCGGGGGTACCGGAATGATTTTACGCTATCTGCTTTTCGACAACAAACAAACTTTTATTTGAGATGGGTACTAAACCAGGGCGCCGGTTGATTGCAGGTGCAGGGAGCTTAGGGCTTTTCAATCAATACAATTCGGGCCGGCGGTTGGGAAGAAAATAGCGCATGCGGTGGCCCCTGACCTTTTTTAATTCATCGGCTTTTAGATCA
>CP070628.1:1019165-1022797 GCA_020355985.1 Nitrospirota bacterium
AGAGTTATGATGAAAGACAACAAAAAGAAGAGGATACGAAAAAAATGAAAACCGTTCGTGTGGAATATATGGTGACGCTTACGGGAGAGGATGGGAAACCTGTCTCGGTGAACAAAGAACGCATCCTGTCTGAGTTGGTTTCAATTGATTCGGCGCACATCCAAAAGGTTCTTGAGGAAGAATTGCAAGCAACCGAGCAACCTGCCCTCGGGCAACAAATTACTGGCTCTACCCTCATCACAAAAATTACCGAACTCAAACCCACGGGTGACGACGATCAAATGTAATGAGATAGAGACTTGTCCTTTCTATTCATTCATCCACATTGAAATCCTGGGTTGTTTAACCAATTCAAGTACCCCCTGCCGTGCATGATGACGTTGCCTCCATTGGCCGTAAAGACGATCCTTTCGATCTTTAAGATTCGGAAGGACCTTCTCCTCGAACATCTCGCCCTTCCTCAATAACTCGCGGTTTTGAACCGTTCGGCAAAAAAGCCTCAAACTCACACCCACCGGTCCTCTTTGAAACATTTACGGCTCTCTACCTTGGCCAACTAATTCCGTATCAACTGCTACTGGTTTATCTCATTGATAACAAAGCCTTAATTTGGGCTTCTTTTCAAAAACTTTCCTTTATTTCCTACTATTGGTCTGGCGATAACCCTGCATCCGTTTTAGACTGAGCTAGAATATTTCTGAATATGTTTTGTTGGATCATTCGCATGCGCGTCACACGAATTCTGATCCCCATCGTTCCCACGCTCCTCCTTCTTATCGTGCCCATTCCCGCCCATGGGGATTTTCAAGCTGGGTTAGCGGCCTATGATCAAGGCGACTACGCGACGGCCCTCAATGAATTTCTTCCACTTGCCCAGCAGGGGGACGTCAAGGCTCAGTTTAATATGGGCATTCTGTATGAGAAGGGTCAGGGTGTTCCACAGGATTTCCAGGAAGCCTTTCGTTGGTACTACCTGGCCGCGGCCCAGGGGGATGCCTCAACGCAGAATGTTCTGGGAATGTTGTATGAATACGGGCAGGGGGTGCCCCAGGATTACCCCCAAGCCCTCTATTGGTATGGGCTCGCGGCAGAGCAAGGCTACGCGGCGGCCCAATTTAATTTGGGGTTCCTGTACGCCACTGGTGTGGGTGTGCCACAGAGTTATACCGAAGCTGGTAGTTGGTATTCGCTTGCGGCGCAGCAAGGCCATGCCGACGCTCAGCACAACCTGGGTTATCTGTACCATGTAGGCCAGGGAGGACGGCCGCAAGATTTCGTCCAAGCTCATATGTGGTACAACTTAGCCGCAGCTCAAGGTGTGGAAAATGCGCGAAAACTCAGAGATCATGTGTCGAGCCTCATGTCCCCTACCCAGGTGGAAACCGCCCAACAACTAGCGCGCGAATGGAGACCGACGCCTAGCCCTTAAAGGAAGGTGAAAAAAATGGTCTCTGAAATCATATCGCTGTGTATCTCTCATCATTGGTCGGCTCCCTCCTCCTGAGTTTTGTTTTTCCCACCAGCGCGTTTTGCTCTCAACAGCTAGGAAGAATATATTCACGATGGTCACCGATCTTCATGAAAGGTCTTGGTACATTTGAGCGAGATTCCACTTAACGCATCGTCTGGGGACAGGTCGTATGGAGACATTTGAAAATTTTCTGAATGCCACAAGCGGAGTCATCTGGGGCCCTATGATGCTGACTTTATTAGTGGGGGTCGGAATCTATTTGACCGTGGGTTTGCGGGCGATCACATGGCGAAGGCTGGGTTATAGCTTACGGTTACTTTGGCAGAGTCGCTCTTCAGCCTCTGATGACAAAGGTGACATTACTCCCTTTCAAGCACTCATGACGGCCCTTTCCGCCACCGTGGGCAGCGGCAATATCGCCGGTGTGGCAACCGCGATTTATTTGGGTGGGCCTGGAGCAGTTTTCTGGATGTGGGTCACGGCCTTATTTGGGATGGCCTCCAAGTATGGCGAGGCGGTCCTGGCGGTCCATTTCCGCGAGGTCGATGAGTTAGGAAATCACGTGGGAGGGCCCATGTATTATATTAAAAATGGCTTAGGGCCACGCTGGCGTTGGCTCGCCGTCCTGTTTAGTATGTTTGGGGCCTTGGCAGCTTTTGGCATTGGCAATACTGTTCAGGCTAATACCGTCGCCGCTGCGGTGAGGTCTTCCCTTCATCTCCCCATGTGGGTTTCCGGACTTGTGATGGCCATTTTCACAGGCGCTGTCATTATTGGCGGCGTTCGCCGTCTGGGTGCGGTCGCCGCGACATTGGTGCCCTTCATGGCTATTTCCTATATTACCGGAGCCCTGATCATCATTCTGCTCAACGTGGAACAAGTCCCAACGGCGTTGATGACGATTGTTCACCATGCCTTTACCGGAACCGCTGCTACCGGAGGCTTTGCTGGAGCCACGGTCCTTATGGCTATACATTTTGGAGTGGCCCGTGGCCTCTTTTCCAACGAAGCTGGCCTGGGAAGCGCCCCCATTGCTCATGCGGCAGCAAAAACTAAGGACCCCGTTCATCAAGGTCTCATCGCCATGCTCGGGACCTTTATTGACACCATTGTGGTCTGCACCATGACCGCCCTGGTCATCATACTGACTGGGTCTTGGACCAGCGGCCAAACGGGAGCAGCTCTCACCTCTGACGCCTTTAATATAGGATTAGCCCAAGGTGGTGGTGTGGTCGTCACCATAGCCTTGATCTTGTTTGCCTTCACCACACTCTTAGGATGGAGTTATTATGGCGAACGATGCGCGGAGTATTTGTTTGGAGTGCGAGTGATTCAACCGTTTAGAATATTTTGGGTCATCGCAATTCCCATCGGGGCCATGGGGAATCTAGGCATGATATGGACGATCGCCGATATTCTGAACGGGCTCATGGCGATCCCCAACCTCATTGCGCTTTTGGCCTTGAGCCCGATTATTTTTCATTTGACCCGCCAGCACTCAACTTGGAAAAGGCCATCGCAATGACACTCTTGCCATCCAGGGGAATTGGCAATTTCGGTCAAATTGAGCTAATTTTTTACCTTGCGCCAATACCCTGCATACTCAAAAACAATGAGCGTTAAATTCGTAAATCGCCTTATGTTTGTTCAAACGAACTTCACTTGACGATCCTCTATTAATCATTCTCACCAGGAGAAACATGATGGGCCTCACTATGAAAGTTAACAAACAAAAAATCATTCTGACGTTGATTCTGATCGAAAGTTTAATTTTTATTGTTTCCAGCTGGGCAGGAGAGCAGCAAGCCCTTCTCGCCCAAAAGGACATAAAACCTTCATGGTACAAAAATGGCGAATATGGCGCTGTCTACTATAGCGGAGATGAGCATATTATCACGGCCGTGTGCGACACCAAGTATGGAAATCTTATTTATACCATCATGTTCCAAAAACATACGGAAATCAAAGTGATCCAAGATGGTTGTCCGAAAGATTCTAAAGATTATAAAAATATTAAAGACAGGTAAACGACCAGCAATCAAAATACTGAACAATCAATGAATTTTGATTTCCGGTATCGCCTAATATTTCTTCAAATTTACTTAAGTTGGCAAATCCTTCGTAACCCTAGTTTTTACATTCGAGGTTACATTTTTTGCAC
>CP070628.1:1022897-1027578 GCA_020355985.1 Nitrospirota bacterium
CGGTTTCGAAGCTATCACATATGGAAGCAGTTATTGAAGGATTAGCGGCATTGATTGCAAACCTAAACCTTAAATATTTTAAGCTGTTATTTATTAACCCTAAAGGGAGAAACCTTGAATTTTCGTTGGGAAAATTAAAATTGGCGGATATACAATATATAGTATGTGCCGCCATAATCCATTTGTCGTAATAAATGGATTACTCATTGTCATTAGGTATCACATACAAACAGGGACTCTCTTCTCCCTTGTCTTTGCTGGTGAGGTACCACAGGTACCCAAGAGCACGTAGCGGCAAAAACACGACCGGCATGAATATCTCTCCATACAGTTTTGCAGCCTCCTGAAATGGGAGCTTTCTTACTTTAGGGTCGGTAATCGGACCTTCAATCGTCACAGCCGAGGTCATACCCCGCAACCCTTTCTTGGGTTTCGGCTGGAGAACCATCTTCATGGTCTCTGTATGGAGGTCGATGTGTGCACCACCCCTGGCAAACATATCGGGGGTGTCGATGTAGACGATTTCACTCTTTCCAATGCCCTCTTCAAATATAAAACGAAGTGCCATACAATTTAGATCCTTGTATTCTTCCCGTGAACGGATTGCACTTAAGAAGTCTACAGCGTCTGCACCCATGAACTCGACATTCCGCTTAATCTTTCCTTTTTCGACTGCCAGGCCAATCTCTCCCCCAAGAACTGTAGCAATTTCTCGAGGAGAATTGCCGGCGCTTTGCAGATCAACAACAAGATTGAGCTGGCCTTTAAGAGAAGGGGGTTCGTAAATATGGGTAAGCAGTGCCCCAATGTCAACATCCTCTGCAGTCACTTTCAAGGCCATCTTAGGCTTTGAGTCAACCGCATCAATGGTGAAGTCAATGGAAGCGAAGCCGCTTTTGTAGGTAACCTGTGCGGGGGCAACCTGAAGCTTCCCGTCCCTTAGTGACATATCAAAGTCGAGCTTATCTAGAATGAAGTCCCCTCCCTTTAATTTGTCGACATCGATGCTCGCAGACAAATCGATGGCTTTCAGTGCATGAAATGGTAAAGGCATGTCACTGAACAAGCGCTTATCAGGTTTTGACTTAGATTTGCTTTCAGAAGGCAAGTCCTCCGCTCGCCCGGGATAAAAACCCAGGTCCGCCAGATGCACAGTCGGTGCAACGATCTTTGCCACAATGCTGGGCCGTTGTTTGGTGCGTGAATTGCTGATGGTTGTGCTAAACTGCGAGCTTCCGAAGCGGAGGGTGCCTTCAAAGACGTCCTTTGTCATGTTACCTGAAATTTCACCTTCCAGCAGCGGAGCACCAAAATTCGGGAGTTCTATCCCTAAAAAAGACTGAACACTTGATGTATCCGCCGCACCCGCAGAGATGTGACCTTCAAATCCATAGGTTTTTTCTACTTCTTTGACCACACCGCGCGCCTCCACAAAGATGCGTTTTGGGCCGTTGGTTTCCACTTTCAGCTCTTCGACGCGCATGTTCTTCGGCGTGCCCACAAGTCTCACTTTGCCCTCAACCACATGGTTTTCTGGCGCTGAATCCTCTAATATCTTCATAACCCAGGGCTTGCTGGCCGTCTTGAACGACGCCTCAACCACCTTCTGGTCACCGCCCCGGAGACCGCTGGCTTGCCCGTGAATCTGAAGGAATGCCCCCTTCTCTGTCCCAGCATCTAATTCGAACGCTTCAATGTCCAGAATGTCCACACGTCCGTCGCGGTCAATAATACGGGCCTCTAATGCCAGAGGTTGCAGGTCAGGAAGGTCAAAGTCTGTTGCCATCGGTATAGCGGCAAGGTTCGGAGCCGAAGCGGTCACTTCAGCATCAAATCCACGCAGGGAGATCGCACCACCCTTCATTATGAAATCTACAGAGCCTCCCCCTTTCAGCCAAAGGCCTTCTTGGGAGCCCATGGAGAGTTGAATATCTTTTAAAGTATATACGCCCTCTTGTTCGACGAAGTGGAAGGTTGTTTTCAGGGGGCCAAGGTTGGGCAAACTGACTGCTGCGAGATAGGCCAACGCTGAGGCCTCATCTGCATCAATGGACCCGACGATGTCAACATCGGAAGGAAGCTCACCACTCGACAGGGGGACATGGCCTATACGTCCTTGCCACCTCGCGCGCACTGGCCCGGATTCGCCAACCGTTATGGAAAGATCTTCAATGGATAGAGCCTCACTCGTTCCGGTGATTCGCCCCTTACCTAGCAACGGTCCTGAACTGGATAGATATTGTCTGCCTATAAGTGGTTTGGCAGCGCCAATGTTAGGCGCGGTCACTCGGGCCTGAAGATCGATCTGAACGGGTCTGTCTTCCGTCTCGTCCAAGGGCACTTGCACGGCCCCGGCCGTCTCAACCTGAAGCCCTTGAGCGTGGGATGAGTGAACGGCAAGATCTTCAAATCGGAGCAGATCCTCGGAGAGGCGCACCCGCCCCTTGGCTGACATGGCGCCCAGCTCAGGCAGGAAATCAACCGCTGGGAACTTCGCCGATGTGGTCGTGGGGGATGACAGTTGATAGTGTAGGTCCAGTTCTCTGAACGCGGGCATCTTGCCAATGGTTCGACTGAAACCCATGGTACCCTCAGCCTTCATGGTTGTCCCCTGTTCATTGGAACCGCTTAGCTTGAGGGCCTCAACCACATAGACGCTGTCTCCGTCACGTATGCGTCCCTCCCCTTCGAGCCTGTGTATTTCAGGCAGACCCTCAGGCAACAGCATCTCAAGGATATCTTTGATGGTGCACGATCCAGACACTTGCAAGGAGGTACCCTTTCCTGTCAGCATGTCTCCTATGGAACCCCTTGCTGCCAGGTTAAAATCGGAGCCTCTGGAGACGGCTAATTGTATGTCTGCCAGACCGGGGGAGGAAGCATCTCCAATGATCTTTGTATCAAGGCTCAGCTGACCAAGGTTCGGGAAGTCGGCCTTGAAGATACGCAGTAGGTTCGCCATTTCACCTGCTTCAGCAACCATACGCATATTTAAGCCTTGGCCATGCGTAGGGTCGTCTATGGTGCCGGACACGGTCAGGGCGAGCCCTGCCGTATTCGCCCTAAGATCCACCGGATAAGGTTCGTCACCCTTGAGCATGTCTGCCAGTGATCCGAGTTGACCCTCGATCTCGAATTCTCTATCGTTCAGCGCCCCTTCTCCTTCCACATACAAGGGGCCCCCGTCACCTTCATCCTTTAAGCTATAGTCTTCCAATACCAAGCGGACAAACTCAGTTGCATTCTCATCTCCCATAGTTAAATGCACGTTTCGCAGTGAAACACTTTCAAAAACCGGAATGAGAAGGTGAGAAGATATTTTGTCAGGCTCAGAAGCGCCTGGCCGAGCCCTTTTACGGTGAACGATCGAAACGGCGGCATCGTCAATCAACAGATGTCTTATCAATACAGTTCTAGATAAAAGCGGCAGGATTGCCACCTTAATCTCAAGGCGGCCTATCTCGACGGTGGTATGAGCAACAGGGCGGGAGATATCACGAATCCGTATCTTTGATGCTGTAATGAAAGGCTCTGACGACAACTCCACTAAAAAGGGGCCTTCCATTGTCACTTGCAATCCAGCAAAGTGTTTGGACGCCCAGGTGACGATCTTTCCATAATGGCGATCATCAATGGACGTAAGCACAAAAATGGTCAGTACTGCCGCGCAAAGAACGATTGCAGCAACTGAGGCAAGTATAATGGCTTTTGCTCTGCTCATGTTATCAATTTCACCTGTGCAATTTATTTTGAAAACGTATCGCCAGGATGGATGAGATCGTATGGTATCGCAAAGTTTTTAATATCTTTGGGTTTAATTCCCTTATTAATGGAATTAAGTGATGTGGTTGATTACAGATTTCTTACCAAAACAACAACCTGAATCAACTCTAATGGTTTTACATATATCATAAAAACGAAAAGGGCAAACTCCCGAAAAAGGATTTGCCCTTATTGAAAAAGGATATCACAAAATTAATAGAAGGTATTGACTACAAACCTAAACCTCTAATTTTTTGGCCTTCAAATATTCAACAGTGAAGGGAGAAACCTTGAGTTCTGGGTGGGAAAATTAAAATTGGCACCTACACAAGATATTGGGGTGCTTGCCCATAATTTCATTGGCGGAAAAAATGGAATTTTTGCTAAGATACCATTTTAATATCAAACAAACTTAGGCTGCTGCGCTCCATAGCAAAAACTTGCCATTCACCCCTATGAACTATAGAAGATGATACTACAGATTTTCTGAACATCCGATTTTAGCAGATCAGTAGGAGATATCACCGATTTCACACCAATACCCTAAACCCCAATGCAGGCTACCAATTTATTACTTCCAGCAGAGGTTCGCCAGCGGCATTTGAAGAGGGCTTGATCCCCACGTATGCAGAAAGGGTCGAGGCGATGTCCACAGGATGCACAAGTCGGTTTATTTGTTGGGCGGGAACACCGGCGCCGGCAAATATGATGGGCACATAGGTGTCGTAGCGCCAAGGTGATCCGTGAATGGTGCATAAAGGAACAGACTCGTCGCTGTACAAAAACCAATAAGGCTCCTGAACCAAATAGATGTCTCCGGAGCGTTTGGGATGAAAATTCCGTCGGATCTGCTTAATTATAGGGGCTTCGGGCAAGCTTCCGCTGCGCAAGTCACTGCTTGAAACGGCCAGGGCAATGC
>CP070628.1:1027678-1031376 GCA_020355985.1 Nitrospirota bacterium
GGCCAAAAATTTTTGGAAGGTTATCGGTCTCGTTCTATCTCCTTTTCGAGTGTCGGCCTGGTGGTGGGGCTCGTCCTTGGCTATGGTATTTTGGCCCCCTCTTTGGAAGTCTTTGCCAAAGATCAACCGCAGGAACTTCCAAAGCCAATTCATAAAACCACTCCACCGTTATTTCAAGAATGGCAATTTGATAAATCTCCGCTGAACGAAATCCCCGAAGGGTTTTCCCTTGAAGTGAGCGGTACTCCGAGTGGGGGAGGATGGTTGGTCAACGAGGATAGCTTGGCCCCTAGCCGACCGAAGACGGTAGAACAAGAACTTACTTGCGGGGAAGGTTTGTGTTATCAGTTGTTAACGGCTGAAGATTCGACGGTAGAATATGTAGACCTGTCGGTCCGAATGAAAATGCGAACTTCTTCAGGTAAAGCAGGCTTGGCCTATGGAGTACAAGACGCCCAAAATTTTTATGCGGTTGTGGTTGAACCAAAAACCAACGAGATTGTGGCCTATGTTGTGAAAGAGGGAAAGCCCAAGGAATTAGCTCGTGAGACTCTGATTCTCGAACCGACCGAATGGCATTTTCTTCGAATTCAGCGTAATACCATTGTGAGTAAGGAATTTACCGAAATTTTCTTTGATCATCATTTGCTGATCGATGTCTATGATCAATCCTTCAAAATAGGAAAAGTTGGCTTGGTCGCAATGGGAGATGGCGCCTTTTCGTTTGATAATCTTCGTGCCATGGAGTTAATGACGAATCGCCCACTCTCGCGACCTGCTGCCTACTAGCTCACGTCTTATGGTAGGAATTGCCGGGGTTGAGCTGAGGCTTCATCAAGCTGAGTAATGTCTCAGGATCGGCCGCTTCGATAACAAGGGCCCGGTTTCTTGGTGTGACAAATCCCTGTTTGACTTGATAGTCCAGGAATCCGAGCAGACCATCAAAAAACCCAAAAGAATTCAGTATTCCGCAAGGTTTTTCATGGATTCTGAGCTGCGCCCATGTGAGCATCTCACAGCATTCCTCCAATGTTCCAAATCCTCCGGGTAAGGTCATAAAACCCGAAGATAGCTTGGCCATGAGGGCCTTCCGTTCGTGCATCGTCTCGACGATATGCGTGGTTGTGAGTTGAGTGTGCAACAACTCTTGTTCTGCTAATTGTCTTGGCATTACTCCAATAACCTCTCCTCCTGCTTCCAGGACTGTTGAGGCCACGATTCCCATCAATCCAATGTTCCCACCTCCGTAGACGACGCCTAACCCATGCTGAACGAGGACCTTTCCCAATTGTTGCGCGATGGTCGTAAAACCTGGTGAGTTGCCTGGGCTTGATCCACAGAAGACGCAAATATACTGCATAGTGGAGTGAGGCATTATGAGAAAAATGTGGGCAAGGCTTCCCTAATTTTCCAGTGGCAAGGCCGTGAGAGCGTAAGGGTTTACTCGAGCGCCGTTTAGACGAATGCCCCAGTGAAGATGAGGTCCGGTGGCTCTTCCGGTGGAACCGACTTTTCCCAGCGGGTCTCCTTTTTTGAGAGATTGGCCTGGTTGAACGTCAATTTCTGATAAATGAAAATACATGGAAAACAATCCGACCCCATGATCGATGATCACGCCTTTTCCTGAGAAGAAATGATCCACGGTTGCCACGACCGTACCCTGGTTAATCGCATGGACGAGCGTGCCTTCTGGTGCGGCGATGTCTTCTCCAGAATGTGGGCGTTTGGTTTGTCCATTTATGACCCGACGACTGCCAAATCTCCCGGTTACCCTGCCCTTTGTCGGCTCAAGAAAGGCTCCATCCCATAGTGGGTGTGTGCCAACGTGGTGAAAGGCGTTTGCCATTTCTTTTTGTTCGAGTCGGACACGTTTCAAGGTCTTGGAATCAAGGTCCACTTTATTCTTTG
This sequence comes from Nitrospirota bacterium, assembly GCA_020355985.1. The sequence continues at coordinate 1,029,587 of CP070628.1, forward strand.
GTAATTTGAGGTGTTGGACAGCATATTCTTCTTTTGCGATTTTTACGGAATAGATGAGATGATCCGTTTGGTCCGTAGTCTGAACCGTGATTCTCAGTTCCTGTACGCCAGGAGGATCTTGCATATCAATGCCGACGATTGCTGCAAAACGGGTATCTGTTATACGAAAAAAGGGGATCTTGCGTTTTAATAAAGTGCCGCTAACGCTAGCCTGTGGACTGTTAACAGGGACTTCGATCCATAGGATTTCACCTTGTTTGCCGCTGAATCGATCCTCTGCACTTGGAAGATGGCGTTCAACGCCGGAGACAATTTGAAAAGGAAAAATGCTGGCAAGAAGAAAGCAGAGAAGACCCAGCCATGGCCCTGAGTGCTGAGTAAATGCTGTTGGCTGTGAATTTGCCTGGTTGCTCATGGGTAGAGGCGATTATAGGGAACTTGGCTCAATAGTTCATCGACCCTGGAGTTAAATGGACAGAAAGGGTCCATACAAAGGATCGTCTCCTCCCAATAGCCGTTGAGTTTGAGATAGGTCCAATCCACAGTATACGACCGATTTTTTGCACGGGCAAATCGGATGAAGTCTCCGCGAACTTTGGCTCGCGTAGTTTGTGGTGGGGTCGTTTTGGCTTGTTCAATGGCTTCCTCATCGACGAGTTTTCTGACGCCTTGCCGTTCGGCTAATAGGTAAAAAAGCCCCCGTTTTCTGTTGATGTCATGATATTGCAAGTCCATCATGCTTAGTCTTGGGTCGTCCCAACCGCAGGACTTGTTTGCCATGTAATTTTCCAGCAGCCATTTTTTTGTAATCCAGTCGATTTCTCTGACCAATTGCATGGGAGAATGTCCAAGGGTTTGTAAGACCCTGCCCCATTCCTCATGAATTTCGGAAAAAATTTTGTTGGGAGGTTGAGACTGTAAGTACTCTCCTGCTCGTTCCCAAAATATCTGTTGAATTTCCAGAGCTGTGAAGTCACGGCCGTTTTCGAGTTTAACCGTTTTTTTCAATGTTGGGTCACGAGAAATATCTCGGATCGCTTTGACGGGTTCTTCCAAATCAATGTTGGGGATGGTGTATCCGTCTTCAATCATGGACAATACGATCATTGCCGTGCCCACTTTTAAATAGGTTGCGAATTCCGACATGTTGGAATCACCAAGAATGATATGCAGACGGCGGAATTTTTCCGCATCAGAATGGGGTTCGTCGCGTGTATTGATAATGCTTCGTGATGACGTGGTGGAAGAAGATGTCTTTTCATGAATATGTTGCGCCCGTTGAGAAATGAAAAATTGCGATTTGCCCGAAACCTTGAGGATTTTCCCTGCCCCTGAATAAATTTGGCGAGTGACGAAAAACGGGATGAGTTGTTCACTGACTTTCCAAAAGTCCACGTCCCGACGCATGAGAAAGTTTTCATGCGAACCGTAAGTATTCCCCAGCGAATCCGTATTATTTTTGAAAATGAAGATATCACCAGAGAGACCTTCTTCCCGTAACCGTTCTTCAGCAATCGGAAGGCAACTTTCCAGAATTCGCTCTCCGGCTTTGTCATGAATGACTAAATCAATCAAGTCGTCGCATTCGGGTGTCGAATATTCTGGGTGGCATCCCGTATCTTGATAAAATCTCGCGCCGTTGGTAAGAAAGGCATTAGAGGGCCAGCTATTGGGAATGAGACCTTCAAAGATGTAGCCGAGAATTTTTTCGATAGGGAGGTAGACGCGCCCACTCGGAGAAAAGGTGAGTCCATATTCGCACTCGAGCCCCAAAATCCGTTTGACCATGA
>CP070628.1:1031476-1034849 GCA_020355985.1 Nitrospirota bacterium
AACCCCTTCGGTTAAGTCAGGGAGCTCATCCACCGAAGGGTTGGCCAAAGCTAGGGTTCCACTCACCCCAATACCAAGCGTGAGGAACACCACAATGCCTTCCACCAAAATCGACGTCTTGTTGGGTAAAATCGGAATACGAAAATAAATCATGACCTGAAAACCATTTTGGTTAACTAAAAGGCGCGAACTTGGACATACTGTAACATATTACATGAATTATGGGACGCCCTTGCTTGACAAGATTTAGGATTTTTTGTTTGAATGCAGCCCCTTCCAACAACTCGCCTTGCAGGTCTAACAAATGGCACCTTCTCAGGATCCAATGTTTGCGGGGCTTGGGCAGGCAATGCGAGTGGGGACGGACTTGCTGGCCGCCCTTATTGTCGGTGGAATCCCCGGATGGTTAATTGACTCCTATGTGCTTGATTCCACACCGTGGGGTGTGGCGATAGGGTTAGTTTTGGGATTGATCGCTGGAATTCGCAACGCCTATCGCGCAGCCCAGCGGTGGGTAAATTAGCAGTAAGACACAGGGTTCAGTTTTGGAAGATCCGTTACATCCCTTCGAACTTCATAATTTCATCCCGCTTTCTCTTTTCGGTCTTTTCGACATTTCAGTCAATAAGGCCGTTTTGATGATGTGGGTTGTGGTCGGGGTAGCTTCCCTCTTTCTGTTAAAGGCGGGAGCAGGCAAGTCACTCGTACCATCCAAAATCCAAAGTCTCGCGGAGTTACTCGTTGAATTTATTCGAGGCATCATACAAGACACCATGGGGCCCTCGGGAATGCGTTATTTCCCACTCATCAGTGCCCTTTTTCTCTTCATCTTATTTTGTAATCTTCTAGGGTTGATTCCAGGCACCTATACCGTTACCAGTCAAATCGTCGTAACAGGCGTCTTCGCCCTTGGGGTGTATACCCTCAGCTTGGTCATTGGATTTCAATTACATGGAACAAAGTTTTTAGGCATTCTCGTACCTCCGGGGACACCAGGGTGGCTACTTCCTTTAATGATTCCGATTGAATTGATCAGTCAATTAGCTAGACCAATCTCTCTCGCTGTGCGATTATTTGCTAATATGACCGCTGGACATGTCATTCTTGGGGTGCTATTCGGACTAACGATTGCAGGAGGACTCCTCATTGGATGGTTACCCTTTTCGTTCACCGTCGTCTTATATGGCCTAGAAGTGGGTATCGCGTTTATCCAGGCCTATATTTTTACCGTCTTAACATGTGTGTATATTGGCGATGCCATTCATCTGCACTAATCACGTTCGAGCCATGAAAGTCAGTTATTACTATTAGTCCCTTTTAAACTGGGAGGACCACACCACAATGGATTCTGCAGCAGCAGCACTTTTGGGAATGGGCCTAGCGGCCGCAGGTTTTGCAGGTGCCGGTATTGGCATCGGGTATATTTTCGGGAAGATGATTGAAGCCGTCGCTCGTCAGCCGGAGTCGGAAGCCCGGGTCGGTAAGTATATGTGGATTGGGTTCGCACTAGTGGAAGCCATCGCACTCTACGGACTTGTTATTGCCTTCATCATCATGGGCAAAGGGTAAAAGGCGACTGAACCATGCCACAATTTGATTCACATTTTTTTTCGTCTCTGATTTTTTGGGAGGTACTTTCGTTTAGCATCCTGTTCTGGATACTCTACAAATTTTCTTTCCCACCGATTCTGAAAACACTTGAGAATCGAGAACAAAAAATTCGTGAGAGCTTAGATCAGGCAGAGGAGAATCGATCAACCGCAGAGCAAAAGCTGAAGGAATACGAAGCAAAACTACAGGTTGCTGCCACAGAGGTAGAAACCATCATGTCAGAAGCGAAACAAAAAGCTCAACGGTTGCTCGATGAAAACGAGCAACGGCTTCGTACAGACACGGAACGTATCAAAGAAGAGGCCGCCCAGGACATTGAGCGAGAACGGCGAAAAGCCGTTCAGGACATCAAAGATCAAACGGCTGATCTAGCTATTTTGGTGGCGGAGAAAGTCATTGGCCGGAGTTTATCAGATGAAGACCATCGTCGATTTGCTCAAGAAGCGCTAGCAGAAGTCGCCGCCAATTCCAAGAACTAGCCTTTTCAGATTTTCACACCAGTGAAAATCTGTATCTCATCTTTCAGTTGCCTGGGAAACCGAAGTCCCGCAATTTCCAACATATCAAAAAAGAGGGAAGTGTCACTTCCCTCTTTTTTTGTCTACACCGTCTAAGAATTCTTCCCTAGTTTGCCCCACCAGGGCGATACCCTTCCAAATCGATAGTTACGGTTTGAAACCCCAAATCCTTCAATGTGGCAACTAAACGAGACCGTCGAGGCTCTCTAGTCAGCATCTCAATCTCTGAAAGCCCTACCTCAATCCGAGCCATTTCTCCATGAAGGCGAACCCGCACCTGAGTCAAACCCTCTGCTAACAAAAACGCTTCAGCCTGTTCCACGCGGGAAAGAGCCATTTGGGTAATAGGAATCCCTCGTGAAATTCGAGACGATAAACAGGCGGCAGCGGGTTTATTCCAGTTCGCTAAGCCCAAAGCATGAGCCAATTGGCGGATATCAGCTTTGTCACATTCCGCCTCTAACAAGGGGCTTCGCACACCCAACTGGCGACCTGCTTGAATCCCAGGTCGGTCCTCACACATATCATCGACATTCGTCCCATCAACAATGGCCTGGAAACCAACGACCTCCTGAATTCGAGCTAACAACTGATAGAGATCGGTTTTGCAATGAAAACACCGTGCAGCATCATTTTTGACAAAGGCCGCAATTTGCAACTGATCAGTTTCAACCACTTGCAGATCGACACCAAGGGACTCACACAGTCGATGGGCATCTTCCAATTCGCTAGCTGGCAAGGTGGGCGAAGCTGCAATCACCGCTTTGGCCAATGGCCCAAGTGTATCAACAGCCAATTTCAACACCAAGGTACTATCCACACCGCCGGAAAAGGCCACGACCACGGACTCCAGACCTTCTACAATCTTCTGCAAATGGTTATATTTCTTATAGAGGGCTGGTTCAAGACTCTGCATAAATGGGAAGGGTTCTTTTGGTAGAAGTCGGCAATGTTTCTAGCACCTCCGAAGCTGAGCGACCCAATTGGCCACATGCTCCCAACACATCACCCCCACGGCTTTTGCGAAGAAACACATCAAGTCCACGATTCCGGATAATCTTCTGAAACGTATCAATAACATATGATGCCGGACGTCGAAAAGGATTGCCAGGAAACTCATTAAAGGGGATTAAGTTGATCTTACTTCGAATTCCACGCAACAAGGAAACTAATCGATTGGCATCCTCAGAGGTATCATTGACTCCGGCTAGTAAAACATATTCAATGGTCAATGGTCGCTCGCT
>CP070628.1:1034949-1037532 GCA_020355985.1 Nitrospirota bacterium
ACTGGCGCCACTAAGAGCATATAGGGACTGTCGGTTTCCAAGTCGAAATAGTCCGAGACTCGTTCGCGCAGCACCGACGGTGCAAAGGGCCTAAAGGATTCTCGATATTTGATTTTCAGATTCATGACGGATTGCATTTTCTCACTACGTGGATCACCTAAAATACTCCGCCCACCTAAAGAGCGGGGGCCAAACTCCATCCGCCCCTGTAACCAGCCAATGACTTTCTCGTCTGCCAAATGCCCCGCCACCCGATCGAATAATACTGAATCGTCAAGGCGCTCGTAGTTGGCTTCTAGTTTTTGCAAGGTCTGCTCTATTTCATCATTGGTAAACGATGGTCCCAGATAACTGCCTTGCATCGCATCCTGAGATCCTTCACAGTGACGAGGTTGGTCAAAATACTGATAATGGACATTCAAAGCCGCACCCAGTGCACTCCCAGCATCACCGGCAGCCGGTTGTATCCAGAGTTTCTCAAATGGCCCTTCCCGCAACACGCGGCCATTGCCCACACAGTTGAGGGCTACCCCACCCGATAAACACAGATTCTTGATACCCGTTTCCTTCTGAAGACTGTTGGCCAGCCGAAGCATGACGATCTCGGTGACTTCCTGTATCGATCTGGCCAGATCCATTTCTCGTTGGGTTAATTTACTTTCCGATTCGCGAGGAGGCGCACCAAATAATTTGTCAAATTTTTCGTTGGTCATGCGAAGACCTGTGCAATACGCAAAATAGTCCATATTGAGACGGAACGTGCCATCGGGTTTCACATCAACGAGGTTCTCCAATATGGTTTTGACATAGGTGGGTTCACCGTAGGGAGCCAAGCCCATGACTTTGTATTCACCTGAATTCACTTTGAAACCTGTGTAATAGGTAAAGGCCGAATAGAGTAGCCCTATGGAATGCGGAAAGGGAATTTCCCACAAGGGCGTCAGTTTGTTATCACGTCCGACCCACGCAGATGTGGTCGCCCATTCCCCAACTCCATCCATACAGAGTACGACGGCCTCCTGAAAGGGCGAAGGGAAAAATGCCGAGGCCGCATGGGATTCGTGATGTTCACCAAAAAGCAGGGGAGGGAGAGCATCCGTTTTCTCCAGACCCCCGACTTCGCGAAGGGCCTTGTCGAGCAGATTTCGTAAGAAGAGTTTTTCTTTGATCCATACCGGAATCGCAGTGAGAAACGACCGTATCCCTTGGGGAGCGTAAGACAGGTAGGTCTCCAACAGTCGTTCAAACTTAATCAGGGGTTTGTCATAAAACACCAGATAATCGACCTCGCCAATAGCAACTCCTCCCTGACTCAAACAATACTCAACCGCGTGAGACGGAAACCCCGCATCGTGCTTCTTTCGAGTAAAGCGCTCCTCCTGGGCTGCCGCGACAATCTGCCCGTCCTGCACTAAACAGGCTGCGCTATCATGATAATATGCGGAAATTCCTAAAATAGATTTCAAAATAATTTCCTCTTCATCTTACCGAAATCCAGACGCCAACGCTCCCAATGAAAAATTCAAACATCGGTCCATCAAACCTATCCATTCGCTAAAACATATTACCATGAAATGTTACCGAAACAATTCTTCAAAAAATTGTCTCATGTGCATCCAGGATCGTTCATCTGCTTGAGCATGATACCGGACGCCTTTTACTCCATATTGATCGGCTGCCGGATTGGAAAAACTGTGTTGGGCTCCGCCATACTGAATCATCTGCCAATCAATTTCGGCATTATCCAAAGCTATCTTAAACCGCCCAATGTGATCTGAAGTAAGGAACGGGTCTGATGCACCATGGGCAATGAGGACTTTGGCTGAATTGTTGATGGGGTTGGCATGAGGAGGAAGAGGTAACGACCCGTGGAAACTGACCACCCCTTTCACCGGGGCACCTCCATAAACCAATTGCATCACGGTCGCCCCACCAAAGCAATAGCCAATAGCCGCTAAGCGGGTGGGATCAACTTTCGGATCTGCCTGAAGGAGCTTCAGGCCTTTATTGGCCCTGCCTAGCCATTCATCCACATTGCCTGTCGTTAGTTTCGCCCATTCACCCGCTTTTTCCGGGTGGGTGGTTACCTTGCCCTTCCCATACATATCCACGGCAAAAGCCACATATCCCAAGCCAGCTAATTGCTCAGCACGGGAACGGGCATATGCATTGAGCCCCCACCATTCATGGACGACCAATATCCCAGGCCTCTGACCCCTGACTGAATCATCCCAAGCCAGGAAACCTTGAAAAGAGCTTTCCCCATACGTATAGGGCACAGCCTTACTCTGTATTTTGGCCTCGACCAAAGGCGGAATTCCAACAAGTATAAAAAATACAATGAACCAGAAACGATAGGACATCGCTTCCCTCCCTGATATGGTCTTTTGTGAAAACCTAGACGGCCCTAAAGGATTGGCCATTTTCTCGATAACAATAGAAAGTCTAATTTTTATTTCGCAAAAAATTCTTTCATCTAATACACGTTTATAGGGTAAGGCAAAAGAAAAGAATATGCCAGTGATGTTTCAAATTTTCGATGGTATGTGGGTGAACAAATTGATTTCGTAAAAGCCGCAGTAT
>CP070628.1:1037632-1046074 GCA_020355985.1 Nitrospirota bacterium
AAGGAAAACTGGACCATGATATTCAACTAAATGTCGACACCCGGGATGAAATTCATGACCTAGCTGATGCATTCACGAAAATGATTGACTGGTTACGAGGATATCAGCAAGAGGTCGAAACGTATCAACATTCATTGGAAACCAAAGTTGAGGGGCGAACACAAGAACTCCGCCATGTGACCGAAGGCGCCCTCCGCTTGGCAGAAGAAGCCAAGTCGGCTAGCCAAGCCAAGAGTGAATTTTTGGCAACAATGAGTCACGAAATTCGTACACCCATGAATGGGGTCATAGGGATGACAGGTCTTCTTCTTGAAACAGAACTGACTGGTGATCAACGGTACTACACTGAAACGGTTCGCAATTCGGGCGAAGCCCTACTCACTATTCTGAATGATATTTTAGATTTTTCAAAAATCGAAGCTGGGAAATTTGACATCGAAACCATCCCATTTAATTTGCAGCATGCCATTGAAGAAACACTTGAGCTGGTAGCCGAGAGGGCCGGGAAGAAAGGGTTGGAATTGACTGGGTGGATCTTCCCCGATGTCCACACCAGGGTCCTGGGAGATCCAGGAAGATTTCGTCAGGTTTTACTCAATCTTCTGAGCAACGCCATCAAATTTACACGAGATGGTGAGATCGGGGTGCAAGTTCTGCGTATAAACGAGACAGATCATAACATTACAATTCGAGTCCAGGTTTCAGACACGGGAATTGGCATTGCCCCTGAGGCCCAAGAGAAAATTTTTGAATCCTTCAGTCAGGCGGATAATTCCACCACCCGAAAATATGGAGGAACAGGACTGGGACTGGCCATTTGTAGACGCATTGTGAAATTAATGGGTGGCGAAATAGGGGTTGAAAGTCAGATGGGAGAAGGAAGCGTATTCTGGTTTACGCTTGACCTCCAAAAACATTGGGAAGAACTGCCTGTTAGCGTTAGTCCTGACACCGACAATTCTGTGCTGGAAGGGCTTCGAGTTTGCTGCGTAGATGACAACGACACCAACCGCCATTTATTAGCCCGCTATGTTGAGGACTGGGGCATGAATCCTACTTCAGCTTCATCGGGGATCGAAGCTTTAGCTGTGCTTCGTGCCGGACTTGCCCGAGGGAAACCATTTGACCTGGCTATCCTTGATATGCAAATGCCAGGGATGGATGGGTTACAACTCGCCACAGCGATCAAAGCCGACCCCACCATTCAAGCGGTTCGCCTGGTCCTTCTCACATCGCTTGGAAGACGGGGCGACGCTTCAGAAGCGCGTAAGGCGGGCTATCAAGCCTATTTAACCAAGCCTGTTCGCAAAGGGCAGTTGGAACAAAGTCTCATCGCAGTGATGTCTACCGACCATCAGATTTCAGGAGACGATCGCGAGGCCTCTATTACAAGCCAGGTGTTAACTGAGCGGAATAATTTAGGCGCATCTCAAAATATTTTGGCTGCAGATGATCATCCTGTGAATCAAGAGCTCGTTTCGCTCTTGGTGAAAAAGCTTGGCCATCAGGTGGAACTTGTTTCCAATGGAAAGGAAGCCCTTAAGGCTCTCCAACGCAAAAACTTTGCCCTCGTGCTCATGGACTGTCAAATGCCGGAAATGGATGGATATGAGGCCACAAGAGCAATTCGAGAATGGGAAGGCCAGGAACGACATACCCCCATTATTGCCTTAACCGCTGCTGCCATGACTGGGGACCGCGAGAAATGTCTAGACGCTGGCATGGATGATTATCTGACAAAACCGATCCAGCCGGAAAATTTGCGGGACGCATTTCTGCGGTGGTTGCCCCACCCAAAGGAAAACGAGATGTCACCGCCAAACAATGAGAGCCCATCAGATCCTCAAAAAAGTGTTTCAGAGACCAATCCTGAGGAGATCGTTTCTTCAGCGAATAAAACAATAGACTTCGAGAAGATGGCAGAGTTGCGAGCGTTGGGGGGAAACGACTTTCTAGTCAAAATTATTAAACAATTTGCTCAGGATGTCGCGCAATGTGTCATGCAGTTGCAAAATGCCATAGAGACCGAAAATCGTGCGGAGTTAGCCAAGACTGCCCATGGGCTCAAGGGGATTTGTCGCAACATCGGAGTGCAACAATTAGCCGAGTTGGCTTTTGCAATGGAAAAAAATGGACAACATGACTCTTTTGATAAATTAGGAAACCAATTTTCCACCCTGGAAAAGGAATTGGTTCAAGTTCAAAAAGCTCTTGAACAAGAAGTGACTCAACACTCCACATGAATTCCTACCGTCATGACTCAAAATTCGACTTCCACATAGACAAAAAAAATTAATTCTGCAAAGCACAGGGTGCTTTATTCTTTTAAGGTGATCCGAAGTTGGCCATCCTGAATTTTGAGATCTTGGACGCCTTTGGCAAATTGATCCCAAAATCCTCCAGAACCACCAAACTCTTCAACCAAATTGATATTCTTGATATCGCCCCACCACGCACTAGGTAGCGGCACGCCACCTAAGCTGATTCCTTGCATGACCACCACTGGCTTGCCATTGGCATAACTCAATTCGACTCCAAAATTCAGCTTCAGCGTTTTCCCCCCAACGATGGGCATCTCTTCAGTAACAGGCACGACCAATTTGACGCTCACAAGATTATCGGCGAGATCTAGAGCCACGTGTTTAGCCATTTCCGCATCCTTCGCAATCAGCGAATTGACTTCTCGTTCGGTCAACTGAATTTCTCTTGAAGCTCCCTCTTCAGTATAAGGTTCAGGTTCTAGAGTACCATCTGAAGAAGAGCCATTTGGCTTTGAAGATGAAAAGTCATATTTATCAACTTGGGGCAATTGAGCCATTTTACGATCTAAGGAACGTTGCTCAGACTCGGTCAACTGCGTCGGCTCAAAGGTCGCGGCATACAGATACTGATTGACCCACCATGCTGTCACCAATCCCGTGGCCAAAACAGCAAGCCCCACAAAGAGCAAAACTTGCTTGCCACTAAATTGATGTGGTGAACTTTCCGGGTGTGTCATTTTTGTTTTCATTGTTCCCCTGTATCTCTGATAACTCGCCTAATAGGCCTCGTTATAGATTTGCTGGTTTGAGGAGACAAACAACAGCCATGGAGCCGCGTAAGAAAAGCCTCATTTTCCCTCGAACTCTTTATCCAATCATGTTTGTCCGCATTTCTCAAGCTTGACTGAGTTTCGCCTAATCCCTTCGTGAGCTAGACCTTACAGAATATCTCTTAAGTCTTTACTAATCACACCAGCCTCGATATGGTTAAAATCATAATCACCCCTCCCATAACCAATACTATTTTCAGGAGGCTTCTTATGGGATTATTTGATTTTGTCAAAAGCGTTGGAGAAAAGGTGTTTGGGAGGGAAGATGATCCGGCTCAAAAAATTAAGGAACACATCAAATCACGCAATCCAGGCATCAAGGATCTTAATGTAGACTTTACAGACGGTCAGGTTAGTCTCTCAGGAAATGCGAATAATGCTGAAGCTATGGAAAAGGCGGTTCTCTTAGCAGGAAATGTACAAGGAGTAGGCGATGTCACAGCAGAGAAGATTCAAGTCCCAGAACAGAAAGCCAAAGTAGAATACAATGTTATCCAATCTGGGGATACCCTTTCAAAAATTGCTAAGCAGTATTTGGGAGATGCAATGGCCTATCCTAAGATTTTTGAAGCTACCCGAGAAGTGATTAAAGATGCCAACTTAATTTATCCCAGTCAAAAAATCCTTATTCCCCTTTGATAATCTCACAAAATTTTTCTCTTCTTCTTTTCCAGTCAGCGAAAGCTTTTCGGGAGCACTCTCCGGAAGCTTTTGCTTTATTGGTTCTTTCCTCCGACCACATGATTCGATTCAATAAGCCACTCACTTACTAAATTGGAATTGCCGGTTATTCTGGCCATTTCATGCCATATTTTCATCAAGTAAATCACGTATGGTACTATTTTAATTCTTCCAGTAAACTTTCACTCCCTCTGCATTTCTTGTACGCCAGTAGGAGTTTAACTTCAATTTTTCCTTTGTGCGAAAGGAGTTTCTCTGATGAATCTCTTAGACACCATTCTTAATACGGGCGGCGGTGCTGTTGTCCAAAACATCTCAAAATCATTGGGTTTGGTGGAAGCACAAACACAAAGTGCCCTAGGTCAGTTTTTACCAGCTGTGGCGTGATCCATCGGTAATAACGGCTCTTCAGGCGATGGCTTAATTTCGTTGTTAGGGGCGTTGGGAAAAGGAAACCATCAGCGGTATTTGGACCATCCCGAATTGTTCGGGCAGACCTACACAGTAAAGGATGGAAATAACATCCTAGGACATCTTTTCGGAGGCAAAGACCTGAACCGGAACCTCGCGACCTATGCGTCAGCGAACATCGGTGCGGATACGGAAATTCTCAAAAAAATGTTGCCAATGGTGGCTTCGGTGGCCATGGGTGCCCTCAGCCAAAAGGCAGCCGGTTCGGGAATGCTAGATGCTCAAACCCAAGCCGAACCTTCTGGCTTAGGGGGCTTGGCATCCTTTTTGGATTTAGATGGAGACGGTTCCATTGCGGATGATTTATTGGGAATCGCCTCAAAGAAATTTTTCGGATAATACTATTCGGATAACTCTTTTCAACTCCCTGCTCTCGTATGGAGATATGATGGCATGCGAATAGGTCAATTTGGACGGAACAGAGTGATGGGCGGCCAGCCACGCCGACGCATGAGTTGGAAAGTCCGTCTGATCCCTATCGTCCTGTTTGCTGTGTATGGTCTGTACTACTACGTCTCTAATCAGGAAACGGTTCCTCTTACCGGTCGATCCCAATTGGTGGATATAACCAGGGAACAGGAAATGTCGTTAGGTTTGCAGTCTTATCAAGAGATTCTCAGTCAATCCCAAGTCATACGGCAAGGGGAAGCCGTTGATATGACCCGAACAATTGGCCAGAAATTGGCCAATGCTACTAATGATGTTGATCCTGGCTTTAATTGGGAATTTAATGTGATCCAATCAGAACAGGCCAATGCCTTTGCCTTACCAGGAGGAAAAACGGCTGTCTATACCGGCTTATTTCCCGTGGCAGAAAATGCCAACGGTTTGGCGGTGGTCATGGGGCATGAGATCGCTCATGCCATCGCACGTCATGGCGCGGAACGAATGGCCTATCAGAAGTTGGTGCAAATCGGCTCAATGGCCGCAAGCGTGGCTTTGGGAGATATGGATTACCAAACCCAACGGGCCGTTATGGGCGCCTTAGGAGTGGGTACTCAATATGGTGTCCTTCTTCCTTTTTCACGAGATCATGAATCGGAAGCCGATTATATGGGACTCCTGTTTATGGCCCGGGCCTGCTTTGATCCAACGGAGGCACCGAAGTTATGGGAACGGATGGGACAAATGAGTCAAGGCAATCAACCCGCAGAATTCATGTCCACCCACCCAAGCCACGAAACCCGCATCAAACAATTCGAAGAATGGATGCCCGAAGCCCTCGCCATTCGTGAACAACATTGTCCCAATCAATCAACTCTATCATCCTGACTCTTGCCTTAGCGATATTCGCCTTTCCTCCAAAGGAAGCCGTTCACGGAAATGATGGCAAATTAATCGTCAGTTTGGCCGAAAAAAGAAGATTCGTGTCCGCACGTTGGCGGGCTTCTTGGAGCAAAGTTTCAATATTGGGTTCCACCATGCCTTCAAAGGATGTCATCCCGTTCGTCTTCACAACAATCGGCTGAGAAAAGTCCACAAGTTTTTTGTTCAAAAAAATCGTATACCCTTTGACCCGCACTGTGTTTACGACAATCGTGTTTGGGTCCATTATTTCTGCATGAAGTTTGGCGTAAATGCTCCCGGTAATATATTGATCGCGGCTGTCAATAAGATTTTCTGTGAAAGCCGCAATATGTTCAGTCGAATCAATTCGTACCCAGGAAAAAGGCGTCAAATGCGTCGCATCCCTCACCACCGAGACTTGTCGGGGCAACGAAGATCGATATTGCTGGTCAAACCACGCTATCAGCGAGGGTAATTCTTGTCGAGGGAAAAAATGGCCGCCGGCATGGGGATGAGTCCATGCATGTTCCCGATAGAGATGAGGCACACCTTGCCGCTTCATTTCTCGCACTAGATCCTGACTGAGATGGACCGGCATCACCTGATCTTTTGCCCCATGAATCACGTAAACCGGCGTATGCGTCAAATTTTCCACAAAAGCAAACAAGACTTTGTCAATTCCACTGGCCATAGGAGCAATGCCCGCAAACAGATCGGCGTGATGCATCCCAATAATCCACGTGCCAATCCCACCATTCGACATTCCCGTTAAAAAGGTTCGATCTGGATCGATATGATATTCCTCCGAAACCCTTTTCAAAATTTCCAGCGTCAATTCCTCGCCAAACCGAGTCCACCAGGCACCCATCGCAATCGTCGGACAAGCCAAAATATATCGATTCTCTAAGCGCGGCACCCATCGATCTAAATACGCCTGGCCAGTAAACCCAGCTCCATGCAAACATACAATCAAGGGATAGGCTTGATCAGGTGTATAAGAAGGTGGCACATACAAGGCATACGAGGCGTTCTGGCCCTTCACCTTCACTGACCGTTGCGGTTGCGCCCCAACGGGTGCTGTTCCATATATAGGAATGTCCTGAATCGCCGCTTTGACGGTTTGAAGATTGGCATCCGGATATTGAAGAATTGTCTGGAGAATCTTTTGTGATGAACTCGCTGATTGTTCTTGTACATACCCTCGAACTAAAGAAACCAAGGATGGAGACTCAATAGCGGCAAAAGATTTTTGGCACAAAAAAATTACGCCACACAATAAGCACGCGAAAAGGACATAAAAGCGAACGGACTGAGGATTCATCAATCCCCTGTCTTTTCTAGAGTTCACCATTGGAAGTTTTCCATAAACCCGTTGAAAATAAAAGACAGAAAATGGCCAATATGTCTCGATATGGATTAAGTGGGATTTTCGTAGAAGATGTAAGGTGTGGAGTAATCGCTGAATTCGAAATACACTTTTTGTTCACCGGGATCTTTAGTGCCGTTGAGGTTGGCATCCAAAACGCCATAGCCAAAGCGGTAGGGACGAGGCTGACTGTCATTTGTTCCCATTGCTGTAGACAATTTGTCGATTTTCATGAAGCGCTTGACGAGTTTCTCTCCCGCATACACTTCCAAAACACCATCGGTACCCGTCCAATTTTGCACGGCACGACTGAACTTATTTTGCGTTTCCTGTGTACATCCAGTCAGAAGGAGAAATCCAATGATCCAGAATTTATGAGCCATAGGAAATGTTTCCCTAATTTCTTAAGGCCAGCCGTTGATATGTTTCGCGGATCAGTTCTTTGCCGTAGGTCCGTTCCAACCGACGCACAATAAAATGCCCTCTTGCCATATTTTGGAAATGATCCATAAAGAGGATGTTAATCGTCGCTCCACCAGCCGCCCCTAGTAAAGGAATGGCTTGGGCAGCCGCTTTCTCGGAAACCTGAATACTATACCGAGAGGCAATTTTGGCCAAAAATCGCACTAGGACGGGTGCCCCTGAGCTAGCCAGCCCCTGTTCGGCTAAATATTTGCTAGCTTCCGTCATTGCTCCTGCCAAGGCAGCCCGAACCGCAAAATACCCCGTATCGACTCCATCATCATCTTCCTTTGCTCCCCCCAGAGCAAACACTTCTAAACAGGCCAGTTTGGTGGCAGCATCCGAAAGTGGCGCGCCCTCACTTCTGGCAATATCGGCAATAGATCGCAACATGATGGTCGTCGAGATGGGCAACTCCACCGTCAAGGCCAACAACCCAAACGCCCCTCCTACTGCCCCGCTGACGGAAGTCAAAAACCGATGCGCGCCATCTGCCGATTCACCTTGGTATCGTTCCTCCAATGTTGAGACGGCTAAATCCATGGCTTTGGACAGGGCTTTTTGTGTTGTGCCAACCAACTTTTCAGACATACCATCGGGTAGCATCATAATCGCTTTTTCAACCGGTCCTCCAATAAGA
The DNA here is from genome assembly GCA_020355985.1 of Nitrospirota bacterium. Next base: position 1,045,631 of record CP070628.1, read on the forward strand.
TTCGTGACTTTCGCCGCAAATGATGGATTCTCAAGGAGATTAACAGCGCGCCCTAAATCTTGGTGATCAACGGGATTGAGAGTGGTCATAGATTGTTGACCTCACAGTTGGCTTTGTTATTGGGTATGTCAAGTGTCATTGTATGCTTCTTTTACCAAAAATGGCCAATCACCAAGAATGATCTGAAAGATCTTCCTATTTTCGGATATGAAGGTTTCCCATCACCAACCAATCTTGACCAATTTTTTTGAATTCTGGGTTAACGAGACGCCACGCTTGTTCAATTGCCTTGGGGGAAACTCCACCAACCAGGCTCATTGCATCTTGCCCCCCCAGCAGTTGCGGCGCCACATATAATCGTACCTGATTCACCAAGCCTTCATGAAGAGCCGAGGCATTGAGTCTACTACCCCCTTCTAACAAAACGGTGGACATCCCTGCCTT
>CP070628.1:1046174-1052643 GCA_020355985.1 Nitrospirota bacterium
ATTCCATCTCTGTCACAGTTTTTTTTGAAACGTCATGGGGAACATCATCACAAAGTGGTCAAAGGGTTTTCTCCAGAGGCTATGCAAAGCCTGTTGACCTATGCCTGGCCTGGAAATGTTCGAGAATTGGAAAATTTAATTGAACGTGCGGTTGTTATGTCTCCCCAGGAAATGATAACGGCAGAATTTCTTGCGCTTTCTCCTCAAGAAGCAACGCAACCAGGTAGCTTGCAGCCTTTAACTGAAGCGAAGGAAGCCTTTGAGCGTGGTTATCTTAAGGACCTCTTAGGAGCCACACAAGGGAATATCTCACGGGCTTCCCAGATTGCTGGCCGGTATCGAGCAGATTTTTACAAATTATTGAAAAAATACGGTCTTCATCCGTCCGATAAATCTTCTGACAGCCCTCCCTCTTTTCCTCGTTCTGACTAGAACGAGAATTTTACCTCATCCAGTCTATAAAGCCCCGTTCCAAAGGAAGCCCGGTATACAGAAAAGTTCATTTGGAGGGATATTGCTTAATCCCCTTATGCCCTGGGAAAGAGAAGCTATCGGGGTCCACTGTTTTTTGTTTCACGACTTTCAATGAGGTTAGAGTTTAAAGCTCCAGGCCTTCTTTTTTTTTACCCTGAAACCTGCTTTTTTGTGTAGAACTAGGTTTGTCATAGGAAAGGGGTATTTCCCTTTAGTTCCTAGGGTAATTTTCCGAATACAATTGGATAGATACTGGTCGTATTTCATCAAATATTGAATGAATTAAAAATATCCCGTTTCTGTTTTTCACGAATCTGGGAAATTTGTTTAGAGGTATCTCAAAATCCAAGTGTTATCCGTCTAGGCCTTTTGGTCCAGTAGGTTAGAAGTGGGGTTATATTACTCTTACCATACAAGGTCGGGCGAGGATTCCCCTAAATACCTTGCCAAATCTATCTAATTAGGGCAGGACCCAACAAAAATAGATCTGTAACTTTCGTTTGAACAGATTCTCCGTTGTGTGATCGAAGCGATAATCGATTTTCTTTCAAATGCTTCAGGCTGGTGTAAAGAGCTTTAAGGGAGACGAAAAACACAGACTTGTGAACACACAAAAAGTGGGCCGAACAACGAAAAACTCTACTTCGTCTAGTATGCCTGCGTCTGTTCTGGCAGACGCTGGTTACGACACGCCTGTAACCGTATATCTAAAGGGACTTGTAAAGCTGTGAATTGTGTACTTGAGCCAGGACTCTGGATAAGGATTTACCCGTGAATACTGAGTCGAGTTTACTTGGGTCGAAAGCGATGGCGCTGCCGTTTTTTGGCACAAAATATGATTATCGACAAAAATGGCTAGAAATTACGGAGGTTTTTTCAGCCTGTCATGATAGTCAAGAAATTTTTGATCGATATCTTGAGTGGCTACGTCAAACATTTGAATCTCCTCAAATCACCATTTGGAAGAGGTTTAATGTAGATGGGCGTTTCCATCAGATTCGAACCATTAATTCTGAAGATCAACCTCCACCGATTGCTGGAACACATTCTTTGGTTCAAAGAATTCTTGCCCACAAAGGCCCATTTATTATTGATGAAGAAGGTGACGAAGACGACGGCCTTAAAGAAATTTGTGAAAATACGCAGGCGCATATCTGTGTTCCTCTGATTACTACTCAGGAAGGTCTCCTTGGATTTTGCACGTTAAGCAATGAACAACATGCTCAAATTTACGATGACGATGATTTTGATTTGCTTCGTGTGATTGCCCATCATGTCACTATGTTAATCTTGCAATTTCAATTGGTTGAAGAATGGAGTGTGAGAGCCAAGTGGGAGGCGGTGCACAAGTTTTCAGGGTTTTATCTCCACGATTTAAAAAACTTGGCGTCAAGTTTATCCATGGTGGCCCAGAATGCAGAACTATACAGCAATGATCCGGACTTTCAAGCGTCGGCGATGCGAACGGTTCGAAATACATCTCAACGTATTATTGACCTCATGGCGAAGTTAGCTGATGAATCCAAAGATCTTGATAAAGATAGGGGGCGGAAGGCTCAAGCCATAGATATGAATGCTTTGATCAAGGATACGCTGAAAGCCTTGAAAGGGACAGAGTGTAGAATAACGTTTCATTCAGGGAAAAACATTCCGAGCCTTCAATTAAAAGTAGAGCCGATAAAACAGGTGTTGTTAAATGTCATCCTCAATGCGCGTCAGGCAATGAATGGAAAGGGAACGATCGAAATCATCACGACCTATGATGGCCGCCAGGTCTGCGTTGAAATTATGGATACGGGTCCGGGGATTCCTACAGCTCGTTTGGAATATTTGTTTCAACCCTTTAAAAGTTCCAAGGAAAATGGATTAGGAGTCGGTCTTTTTCAATGCAAGCAAATGGTGGAAGATAATCATGGGAAGATTCGTATTGAAAGCCAAGAAGGGCAGGGAACAAAAGTTATCCTTACATTTCCAGTTGAATTTCCCGATACATAAGGAAATGAGGAATGGTTGGGTTTCGTTGTTGTAAGTTTCATGGAATTTTTTTTACGTAAAGAAATGTCAAAAACAGACAATACACAGGATTTTGAGCCACTTCCGTCACTTCTCCTGGTAGAGGATAGCCAGGAAATTCGGGATCAAATGAAATGGGGTTTGAAATCTTTTTACACGGTCTTTGAGGCCGATAATCGTGACAAGGCAGTGGAAATTCTTCAGCAGGAAAAAATGGTTTTGGTTACCTTGGATTTAGGATTGCCGCCGGATCCTAATGGGGCCTCGGAGGGTCTAGGTGCCCTAGAGCAGTTAATTGGGGCGAATCCCCTTGTAAAGGTTGTCGTGAGCACCGGGAATCAAGATCGAGCGAATGCCTTAAAGGCTATCCAATTGGGCGCATACGATTTTATGGAAAAGCCTGTGGATTTGGACGTCTTGAAGACTGTGCTTCAGCGGGCCGGGTATCTAGCCGGGCTAGAGCAAGAAAACAAAAAACTCTTGGAGCGTGAGGAAAAGCGCGGATTGCCTGATATTATTGGGGTCAGTCCTGTAATGGCCAAAGTTTTCGATACGATTCGACGCGTTGCCGGATCTGATATTTCTGTGTTGATTGTCGGCGAAAGCGGGACGGGAAAAGAATTGGTGGCCAAGGCAATTCACCAGCAAAGCCATCGGAAAGACGGGCCCTTTATCGCAATCAATTGCGGAGCCATTCCTGAGACGCTCTTGGAAAGCGAGCTGTTTGGCCATGAAAAAGGTGCATTTACCGGTGCGCATATGCAGCGTCCTGGGAGAATTGAGTCGGCCGAAGGAGGGACACTCTTTCTCGATGAAATTGGGGAAATTTCTCCTGCATTACAAGTTAAATTACTTCGGGTCTTACAGGAGCGAACCATCGAACGGGTGGGTGGAAGAGTTGAAATCCCTGTTGATACACGGATCTTGGCGGCTACCAATAGTGACCTTCCACTTGCGATGAAAGAGGGTCGTTTCCGTGAAGATCTCTATTATCGGTTGAATACGGTGACGATTCCCGTCCCGCCCTTGCGTGAACGCGGAGCCGATATTGTGATGCTGGCCAAAGTGCTACTTCAGCGCTTTGGAGACGAAGCCAAAAAGAAAATTGCCGGATTTTCTCGAGAAGCCCTGTTGTCCCTTGAGCAGTATCGTTGGCCCGGGAATGTTCGTGAGTTGGAAAATCGAATTCGTCGAGCGGTGACGCTCGCAGATAATCCTCGAATTGTACCAGAGGATTTAGATTTAGAAGAGCCGAAAGATGTTCAGGCTGGTCCTACGTTAAAAGAGGCGCGTGAAGTAGTAGAAAAACGTATCATTGAGCAAACACTCGCTAAAACAGGTCAAAACATTACCAAAGCGGCTGTCATTTTGGGCGTGAGCCGCCCTACCCTCCATGATCTGATCTCTCGCCACAGTATTAAAAAATAAGAAGAGGGCTTTTCTCTAAGTTGTGTTAGGAAACGGGCCGGATTTAGGACCGGTACGAGGCGTTAATCTTGACGTAATCGTAGGTCAAATCCGTCGTCCATTGCGTGGCCGTTCCTTTTCCCATTCCCAACGACACTGTAAGGGTGAACGATGGCCGTTGCATGATTTTTTGAACCTGTCGTTCAATACGTGGCCCTAATCCTTGTCCATCTTTCACAATGGTGAGCTGATTAAAGGCGATCACGATGCGATCGGGGCGAAGAGGATAGCCGGAACGCCCTAATGCGGCAATGATACGACCCCAATTAGGATCGGCTCCAAAGATGGCGGTTTTCACCAACGGAGAGGTGGCCAGTGTGTGGGCAAACTTTCTAGCTGCTACATGACTGGCGGCTTCGGTAATTTGGATCTCAATGGTTTTGGTCGCGCCTTCTCCATCCCGGCAAATTTCCATAGCCAAATAGTGGCAGGCCTCATGCAAGAGTTTCTGAAATTGTTGGTGAGCTGAACCCGTAGGACGAATCGTTTGATTGCCTGCTATGCCATTCGCGAGGCAAAGAACGGTATCATTCGTGCTCGTTTCACCGTCGACTGAAATGCAATTGAAGGTTTGGTCCGCGACCGTCTGTAACGTTTTTTGTAATGTTTGTTTGTCGATGACGGCATCTGTCGTGAGATAGGCTAACATCGTGGCCATATCAGGATGGATCATTCCGGATCCCTTAGCCATACCGCCGATGGTCACCAGTTTTCCACCGATACGTTGTTGGACTGCAATGGCTTTGGGTCGCGTGTCCGTGGTCATAATGGCTTGAGCGGCGTCTCGATGCCCAGTTTTTTTTAGCCTGGAAGCCAGAACAGGAATTCCTTTTCTTATAGGTGGCATTGAAAGCGGGATTCCGATCACACCAGTCGAGCATACAAACACACGATGCTTCGGTATGCCCAATTGCCCTGCTACTAGTTGAGCCATTTCCCTGGCATGATTAAGCCCGGCAGTTCCTGTAAACGCATTAGCGTTGCCACTATTAATGATGATGGCTTGCCCAACTCCTTTTTTCAGGTGCTGTCGGTCGAGAATGACGGGGGCAGCCGGGAGGGTATTGTTAGTGAATACCCCGGCGATAGGACCAGGGATTTCTGAAGTCACCAGAGCCAAGTCTGGCTGTGCTGTTTTTTTTATTCCCGAATGGATCACTGCTGCGAGGAATCCTTTTGGAGCAGTGATTCCACCATGTAATCGTCTGGACATCGTTTCGCTCTGTTCTACTGAATAGGCAGGTGATAAAGATATTATGGAAAGAGGCCTGGAGCGGTTAATCCCAGGGTTTCTGGAAATCCTACCATGAGATTCATGCATTGAATGGCTTGCCCCGCCGCCCCTTTGACCAGATTGTCGATGGCTCCGCTACTAATGATATGGCCCGTTCGCGGATCATAGCTGCTGCTCAAGTCGCAAAAATTTGCGCCTCGAAGATTTCGTGGATTGACCGATTCAGCCTGTGGAAAGATCCGAATAAACGGTTCGTCTTTATAGAAATGGCGGTAAATATTTTCAAGGTCAGAAGGCCCAATGTCAGATTTGAGTTTGGCATATGCCGTACTGAGAATTCCCCGATTGATTGGGATTAAATGAGGGGTGAACATGAGAGAGCAGGGAGAAGTTTTTGTCTTGTCAGAAGTGGGGACGAGGTGGCTGAGTCCTTGCTCGATTTCCGGGAGATGGCGGTGAGTGGTTATTTTATAGGCATGAATGGCTTCATTGGCTTCCGGGTAATGAAAGCTTGTGCCTGGAGAACGCCCTGCACCTGAAACTCCTGATTTCGCATCAATAATGATGGAATTGGGTTCGATGAAGTGCTGGGACAGGAAGGGGGCTAATTGCAATATGGCGACAGTCGGGTAGCAGCCAGGCACGGCGATTAACCGACTCTTGCAAATTTCAGCGCGTTGTAGTTCGGGTAACCCGTACACGGCTTCTTGTAATAAATCAGGATACGGGTGAGTCGTTTGATACCATTGTTCATACACTTGGGGGTCCTTGAGGCGATAATCCGCACTCAAATCAATAACCAGTTTTTTGTGGCGCAGGAAATCCGCCACCGGTTGAAGTGACTGGGTATGAGGCAATGCGAGAAAAACCAGATCCACCTTTTTGGCAAGAGCGGGGATATCGAGTGGCGATAGCTGGCAATCAATAATGTGAGTCAGATTCGGAAGTAGGGAAGAGACAGAAAGTCCTTCTGATCGACCCGAGGCGATGACCTGCTCAATCTTCACCTGAGGGTGAAGACTGAGTAAGCGGAGTAATTCTCCACCGGTATATCCGCTCGCGCCAATCACGGCTATACGAAGTTGATCCTTCATCTCTCTCTCACGACAAATATGGTGAATAGGAAAATTGAAATTGTGTGAAGGCAGGATTGTTGGCCCATTATCAAAGAGGATGCGTCTTGATCAACGATGTGGAAAAGGCAGGTGAGCCTGCATGTGCTCTGCCATGAAAAAAGGGGAGGTTCCAGAGACCCCCCCTCACACATCCTCATGAATGCTG
>CP070628.1:1052743-1057055 GCA_020355985.1 Nitrospirota bacterium
AACAGAGCAACAGCCATGGGATGGCCAGCGTTTCTGGGAAACCATCCAGCCAGGCCTGACCGCGACACCCCCAAAATTGAAGAACAAACAAGACGCTTTACCGGAGTTGTATCTCCATTGAATCAAGGAAACATCCGTGAAAGAGGGTACCAATGACAATTATGGTTGAGATTGAAAACTTACGTAAAACATTTGGCTTGATCGTTGCGGTCGATGGAGTGTCGTTCACCATTGGCAAAGGGGAAGTACTCGGTTTTTTGGGGCCGAATGGGGCTGGGAAATCGACGACGATGAAAATGATTACCGGGTTTCTTACACCGACAAACGGAACCGTGCGCGTCTGTGGCCATGATGTGCAGGACGAGGCCCTTGCTGCCAAAAAACGTATTGGGTATTTACCCGAAGGTGCGCCGGCGTATCAAGATATGACCCCGGCTTCCTTTTTGTCATTCATCGGAGAGATGCGGGGCCTTCATGGAGATACCCTTAAACGGACCGTATCTGAGACTGTAGAAAAAGTGAATCTGCAATCAGTATTGAACCAACCCATTGACACGCTTTCAAAGGGATTTAAGCGTCGAGTTGGTCTTGCACAAGCTATTTTGCATGATCCTGATGTATTGGTGTTAGACGAGCCGACAGATGGTTTGGATCCCAATCAAAAGCACGAAGTCCGCACGCTAATTCGTGCCATGGCGCAGGAAAAAGCCATTATCCTGTCTACGCACATTTTGGAAGAAGTTCATGCCGTCTGTTCACGTGCGATGATCATTGCCAAAGGCAAAGTCGTCTCTGATGGCACGCCGGCGGAATTAGAGGGGCAAGCGCCGACACATAATACGGTTTTGGTCACCGTTAGCGGGGTAGAGCCAACCATGGCTCACGAACGTTTCATGACAGTGAAAGGGGTCAAAAAAGTTGAAGACCAGGGCAAGGATGGAGATCTCGTACGTTTTAGAATTTATCCGGACAATGGGCAATGGATTCTACCTGACGTTGGACAATATGCGCGAGAGCAGGGATGGGATGTTCAGGAACTCTATCAGGATCGTGGGCAGTTGGATGATGTCTTTCGTCTCTTAACGACACAGAAACAGGCTCTTTCGTAAATAGGATCAGACCGAATTAAGTCAGCAAGGAGGCTTTGTGGAACGCATACGGGTCATATTTCAACGGGAGTTGGCGGGATATTTTGCAACCCCGATTGCAGCGGTTTTTATCGTCATCTTTCTCATGCTCAGTGGGGCCTTTACGTTTTACTTGGGTAACTTTTTTGTTCGCGGACAAGCCGATCTGGCGCCGTTTTTTGATTTTCATCCGTGGCTCTATCTGGTGCTCATTCCGGCGTTGGCCATGCGTCTCTGGGCTGAAGAGCGGCGCTCGGGCACTATAGAACTCCTGCTCACCTTGCCGGTGACGATGTGGGAGGCGGTAGTCGGAAAATTTTTGGCCGCATGGTGTTTTACCGGGGTGGCGTTAGCTTTGACCTTCCCCATGTGGATTACGGTGAATATACTAGGAGAGCCGGATAATGGCGTGATTCTCGCTAGCTATCTAGGAAGCTTGTTAATGGCTGGCGGATTTTTAGCTATTGGTTCCTGCATTTCTGCCCTGACGAAAAATCAAGTCATTGCATTTGTGGTGAGTGTGGTGATTTGTTTGGGATTCATCTTAAGCGGATTCCCTCTGGTTCTGGAACTCTTTAGCGGATGGGCCCCGCAATTTCTCCTCAGCGCGATCAGCTCCTTTAGTTTTTTGACACATTTTCAATCCATTAGCAAAGGGGTGTTGGACTTACGAGACATTTTGTATTTTCTCTCATTGATTGCTTTTTGGCTGTTTGCGACGGCCACTGTTATCGATATGAAAAAAGCCGAGTAATAGTCATTCATCCTAGTACACAGTATTGGTCAATTTAAGAGGAATCTATGAATAAACGATTGTTGACAGGAACCGGTATTGCCTTGGCGGCGGTTTTATTTGGGGCGTTTAATATGATTAGTAGTGCTGCCTTGCGTTCTGCCCGTTTTGATTTAACGGATCATAAGCTGTATACGCTGTCAGAAGGCACAAATAACGTGCTAAGTAATTTAGCGGAACCCATCACGTTGAGGTTTTACCTGTCCAAGAAACTTGCGACTGGACTTCCGGGCATCAAAGGGTATGCCACCCGAGTCCAAGAGATGTTAGAGGAATATTCGCAAGTTGCAGGAAACCAAATCGTGTTGCAAGTGATGGACCCTGAACCGTTTTCTGAAGAAGAAGATCGGGCGGTCGCCTATGGCCTGCAGGGCATTCCCTTAGATAATGGCAGCACGCAATTTTACTTTGGCTTGGCAGGAACTAGTTCAACCGACGAGTTAGAAGTGATTCCATTTTTCCAGCCGGAGCGGGAAGAGTTTTTGGAATATGATTTAACAAAGATGATTCATACTCTGGCGAATCCCAAGAAAAAAGTTCTGGGATTGATGAGCTCCCTGCCGATTGATGGAGTGGGAGCTATGGCCCTTATGCAGCAACGGGGGGGTAGTCAACCCTGGTTGATTGTGACGCATATTGAACAGATGTTTGAAATTCAAAAGATTGAAGCAACCGCCAGCACGATACCTGATGAGGTCAGTGTCTTAATGGTCGTGCATCCTAAAACATTAGGTGATCCCACCCTCTATGCCATTGATCAGTTTGTCCTACATGGTGGGCATGCCATGATTTTTGTGGATCCGCTGGCAGAGTCCGACAGTGGGGGAGGCAATCCTATGAATCCCATGGGTGGCGGCGGCCCACGGAATTCGGATCTTCCCAAGTTATTTGAGGCATGGGGATTAGAAATGGTGAAGGGCAAAGTGTTAGGCGATTTGCCTTTGGCCAAAAAGGTGCAAATTCAGCAACAGGCGCGCATGCAAGTGGTGGACTACCCGGTGTGGGTGGATTTTCGGCAGGAACATTTCAGTCAAGATGATATGGTGACGGCGCAAGTGCCCTCGATCACGATGGCGTCGGCCGGGATTCTTCAAAAAAAGGGAGACGTGGGAACGGAACTCACTCCCTTAATTCAATCCGATGAAGCTGCGATGAAAATCGACGCTTCGCGCTTGTCCTTTATGCCGGATCTTGGGGCTATTTTGAGCAGTTACAAACCAGAAAATGAAAAAATGATTGTGGCCGCTCGGGTGACCGGAAATGTCAAGACAGCCTTTCCTGATGGAAAACCCCAAGAGCCCGCAAAAGAGGGAGAAGTCAAATCCGCACCTTCAATCGAATCGGACGAAAAATCGTCCAAACCACATCTTTCAGAGTCGAAAGAACCCATCAATGTGATAGTCGTGGCGGATACCGATATTTTGCAGGATAAGTTTTGGGCACAGGTGCAAAATTTCTTTGGCCAACGAATTGGCATTCCGACAGCAGGGAATGGGACTTTCGTGACCAATGCCCTGGATAATCTTACAGGAAGTAATGACCTCATTAGTGTCAGAAGCCGGGCGGGCTACTCTCGGCCGTTTACGTTCTTACGCGCGCTGAAACAAGACGCAGAGCGGCAATTCCGACAAAAAGAACAAGCCCTGCAAGAAAGGCTGAAAGCCACTGAAGGTAAGCTTCAGGAATTGCAAGGTCAAAAGTCTGAAGGCAACACGATGCTCATGAGTGCCGAGCAGCAGAAAGCTATGGCAACCTTTCGACAGGACTTGGTCCAAGTGCGGAAAGAATTACGGAGCGTGCAGCATGAACTGGGGAAAAATATTGAAAGTGTCGAAAGCTGGGTGAAATTCATCAACATTGGTCTCGTCCCGATTCTCATCGGCATGGTGGGGGTTTGGATGAGTTCTTCGCGCCTCAGGAAAAAATCGACATAGAACGAATCTTTTTTTTAATAAAAATTTAGAAACAAGTTGATTATGAATCAGATATTCAAAGGAACGCTATGAAGTCGAAAACGATAGGCTTGTTGGCTGGTATCACCATCGTGGGAATTTTATTGGCGATATTTGCCAACCGTGAACCCTCTAGCAATCTTCCCCAAAGTGGACAGTTGTTGTTTCCCGAATTAATGAGTGTGGTCAATGATGTCAATGAAGTTGTGATTGAAACCAAAGACCAGACGATAACATTGGTAAGGGGTGAAAAGAACTGGGGAGTTAAAGAAAAAGCGAGCTATCGTGCCGATGTGGAAAAAGTGAAACAAGCTATTGTTGGCCTGGCGGACCTGCGTATTCATGAACCAAAGACTCAGAATCCTGCATTGTATGAACGCCTTGGGTTACAGGACAAGGATCAGGAAGGCTCCGCATCGAAGACCGTGACCGTGAAGACC
>CP070628.1:1057155-1060964 GCA_020355985.1 Nitrospirota bacterium
CGCGAGGTCGCCGCTTCAAGTGCTAAAACAATCATTGGCCAATCTGACTCCTTTGCTTTTTAACACTTGGGATTATTGAAAAAAGCCTCCAGCGGCGTTCTCGCCACTTTGCCGTATTCCCGTACTGGGAGTACGTTCCACGCATCAAACTCGCTGCGTCCTTGCTGAACGGATTTTTTTGACCATTCCCGCCAGTTGCTGCTATCGATTTCGGCTGGGGCATCTATGAGTTATTGATAAGATATATCCCATAGGCCTCACTTTACATCGTCAAACAAGGCAGGCTTCCACTAAACCGCGTTAAGAATAAACTCTTGAAAATTCAGTGTAATCGAGCCACCGCTTGATCGATGGTCCGTGGCTTTGACCACAAAGGGCAATCGAATCGGACCTTGTGCTGAGGCCGTCACCGCATCCACATCCCGATAATCCTCACATTCCACGGAAACCACCACCCCATCATACGAACGGCTATATTCAATTAAGGTTAATTCTAAGGTTTCAGCATCAACCCAGGTGCTAACGATAAAATCCTCTTGAGTCCCACTATCATCAGAGCCAACGGCTGCCATATCAAGACGATAGTGGGTGGGATCTTTCAGGACACGAATCTCTCTGCTTGCTAACCCGGCAATTTTTCCTAATACGGCATCAAGCGCTCGAATACTCAATTGAACCGTTTGATCCCATTCCGTTTGATCGGGTCCGCCATCTACTTGCCCTCTAATCATTTGGTTCTCGGCCGGAAAATACAGTTTGTAAGCGTTCCCTTCCCGATGAAAATCCATCATGGGCACACCAAACCGTAAAAAACCTCGTAAATGCACTTGATCAGGGCTGGCATAGGACATCATCCCATTAAACCGTTGAGAAATTGGAATTCCAGAACCGGAAACGGATGCCTGGAATAAACCACGAAGCGTACGAATCGTGGCTTCCTTTTGGCGTAACGATTCAAGCACATAGCGACTTTGATCTTCAGAAACCGCTGTGTAGGAGCCGGGCAGAAAACCCGCACATCCTGGTATCAATAGCAACAATGCTAGACACAAGCCTTTGAGAAAACATGAACTTCTTGTAGGGTTATGCCAAGCCATCATGTTATCCCACAGGAGAAGAAACCACTTCCCACAAGTCCCTAATTTCTCGAATACCCAAAACATCTAAGCCTTCAATGGGCTTCCATTGCTCAAAATTCGCTTCCGGCACAACACACCGCGTAAACCCCAATTTCATGGCTTCTCGAATTCGAAGATCGGCTTGTTGTACGGGTCGAACCTCTCCACCTAACCCGATCTCCCCCATGACAACAAGCCGAGAATCCAATCCTGTCTCGCGAAAACTGGACAATACGGCACAAACAATTCCCATATCCACTGTCGGTTCATCAATCCGCAAGCCCCCGACCACATTGACATAAACATCATGCCCGGTGAAATGTAGTCCTAACCGCTTTTCCATCACGGCTAATAATAAGGATACACGATTCCCCTCCACACCTTTGGCCATCCGTTTTGGCATGGGGTAGCTGGTTTCAGATACGAGGGCTTGTAATTCGACTAATAATGGACGTGACCCCTCCACACTTGAGACGACGACAGATCCGGTACTTGTTCCGATTCGCCCTGTCAAAAACATGGCTGAAGGATTGTCGACCTCTAGGAGACCTTCATCCTTCATTTCAAACACACCAATCTCATTGGTTGGACCAAATCGATTTTTGACCGCTCGTAAGATGCGATAGCTTTGTCCTTTATCGCCTTCAAAATACAGGACGGTATCCACAATATGCTCCAATAAACGTGGGCCCGCAATCACCCCTTCTTTGGTCACATGCCCAATTATAAAAACCGGCACATTTGTCCGTTTGGCATACCACATGAGGCGACAGCCAACTTCCTGAACCTGGCTGACACTGCCAGGGGCCGAAGTCAGTTCACTGGTAAAAACTGTTTGAATGGAATCCACGACCATGACGCGAGGGTTCACCGCCTCAGCCACACGAAAAATTTCTTCAAGTGATGTGGCCGCTACAACATAGAGATTAGGAGAATGAATGCCTAAACGGTCGGCTCGCATTTTAATTTGTTGTGGCGATTCTTCACCCGAGACATACAATCCCACTTCCCCGGTTTTTTCTAACGAATTGAGGGTTTGCAGCAATAACGTGGTCTTCCCAATACCTGGATCTCCACCGATTAACACCACCGACCCAGGTACAAGGCCTCCGCCCAGCACTCGGTTTAATTCTTCAATCCCAGACTGAAGACGAAATTCCTGTGTCTGAGTAATCGCCCCAATAGGCATGGCCTCAGGTGTCCCCTCCGACACGGTGCGTTGCTTTATAACTGAGTCATTTCGTTCAACTTCCTCCCGCAAGGAGTTCCATTGGGCACATTCCGGACATCGGCCGCTCCAGCGAACACCCTGGAAGCCACATTCCTGACACACAAATCGTGTTTTTGGTCGTGCTGCCTTCATATATGGTTTCTGTGTCTTAAGAATCTCTGTGCTTACAGATGTCGTCGAACTCGGGACCAATCATTCAGAATTATGGCTCGCCGTGGAAACCGTTCATCCGAATCTGGACGGGGTAAAATGATGGTTTGCAAACGATTTTTGACCAACGTCTCCGCAAAGTCCGCCGTTTGCCCAATTCCGCCACTAATGTTTTCCCACCCTTCTTCCTTTAAGGCTAATAACAAATCTGGCAAAGATGTTTCGGTTTGAGGAAGAATCTTAATCATGCCTGGAGGAAACTTCTGCTTACGAAGCCAGGACTGAATGGCCTCAAGCCGCCCTCTACCCGTTTGATCCACATACACAAGATTATAATAGAACTTCGACAACTTGCTTAGTTCAGCAGGTGCGGCAGCCTGGGGTTCACCAAGGATCAACCCAGGATCTGGAAAGAGCTCAGGCGGGGGGGGCTCGGTTTCAAGCTCCCCTTCTACCAGCACGGCCAAATCAATTAGTAAAATGGGACGCCGACGCTCCCAAGACAAGACAACACCACGTCCCTCAACCACCTCTGCCTTGGCTGCTGTCGCCCACCTCACGCGCAATTCCAAATTCCCTCGCATTTTCGGCTCAAACTCCAACCGCGCCCAACCCTGGGAATCGGTCGTGACCTTTCCTAGGGCACGACCTTGAAGAAAGAATTCCACCGGTTCTTCAGGTATTCCTTGATCACCTTCTGGCCGATGCTCAGTCAGGCGTGCTTGCAATTGCACGGACCTACTTGGAAACGTCAGCGCATCGGTGACATACAGTGCAATAGATCGTTCCTCAGAACTGGCCACTGCTGAAAGCAACACACATAGCCCAGCAAGAGCACTAAAAACGAGAACCCATTGACCTATTCGCTTCATCACGCTCTACATTTCCTCTTCCTTCACTCAATGATTAAAAAAGTCCTCTGCCCCGTTTACCAAAGGAAAACGCATCGACCCCGGAAAAAATGGCCAGCTGAATATAAAACAACCACCCCATTGGCCAGAAAAACTTTGACACCACAAGCATCACCAGGCCACAGATCAGAAAGACGGGCCCACGTTTTATGCCTAAGTATAAATGGCCCATTCCTGGCAAAATTGACAGGAAAGCTGCTCCAATTCCATTAAGGGTTTTTTCGCGTTCATTCATCGGAACCCACCTCTTGCTTGCTTGGTCCCCTAGGGCGCGACCGTTGAAAACAATACCATGCCCTCAAGTGGAGTGCTAGAGATGATACGAATCACCGACAATACCGACCGGAGATACCTTTAGAATACGGGCAACGATGAACCTATGCGGCAGGAAAAGAATTA
>CP070628.1:1061064-1068337 GCA_020355985.1 Nitrospirota bacterium
ACCAAGCGTTCTGCTGGTCCGAGCGTAAACGAATCGGGTTTGGTGGCCATGTCTGAGAGTCTTTCAGCGCCGGTCTCTAAAAACCCTGAGGTGTCGGGAATGAGAGTGCAATGCTCTAATGTGGGTCCGACGTGATCGAAGGTTTGAATAATGAGTGATCCATTCAGCCAACCAAGCAGATATCCTTCCGTGGCTTCCATGTCGTTTCCTGGCAAAAGCGTTATTGGAACATCAGCGATGATTTTGCTTCCTGGCAAGACTTCGCAGCTATAGAGATGTAGTGACCCCACTTTGCCTATATGGTGGGCATGTGGAATGTCCAATGGGGCATCTAACCCTTGGCTTATCGCGATTTCTCGTTCGCCAATGAGTTGGTTTGCCGATTGTGTCAGGAGTTCGTCGAGTTTCACGTTTTCATCAAGGTGAGGGGCTGCTGGCAATTGTCTCCAGAAGTTCTTTCAGGCAAAGAGCTAAGCATCCAAGCCCGCCGGTTAGGGGTGTTCGGTCGGTCTGACAGCCGCGATTATTTGCACATTGAACCAGGCTGGGTAGCTTGGGAGCAAGAGGAAGCGATTCAAGCAGAAAGAGGGTGAGGTGCCCCGTATCGTTGGTAGAAAGAATCGCGAGGCGTTGGCGTTGGTCGTCTTCAAAAATGACCGCTTGGGGTGATGGGGCCACAAACGGTCGAGCAACTGAGAGTTCGGTTAGCTGGATGGTTTGGGCAATAAGGTTATCAGGTGGTGTGAGCGGGCGATTACTAAACCGAAGATTCAGGTCGGTAAATGGTTCCGACGAGGGTATATTTTCAAAATTCCCCGCATTGGTGAGAGTCGAGGTAAGCATCATGATCACCAGGATACAGAAGACCAGTCTTGCAATTCTTGATGAAGCCATAATGCTTAAAGATGTGTATTTTTACGTAAAAATAAGTACATTTCCCTTGTAGCCTTCCAAGTATACTTTATCTTGGGACCTACCTGGAAATTCCCAAAATTTTTTGAGTGCTCGTTTGTGGTTTCATCAGTTCTTATCTGTGGTTAAAGCTATTATATTATTGAAGCAACTGGGCTATTCAATTGACTTTTTCCACCCTCGGTCTTAAGATGTTTCCCTTATTCGCTAGGCTAAGGAGAGCTATCTATGAAGGTGATTTTGCAGGAAAATGTCGAGGGCTTAGGGTATTTGGGCGATGTGTTAACCGTGGCAGATGGGTATGCCAGGAATTTTTTGTTGCCGCGTAAAAAAGCCGTGCTGGCAGAAGAGCGGCAGGTTAAATTGTTGCAGCATCTCAAGCGCCAAATAGACCAAAAGGCCAAGAAAGAATTAGAGGCGTTAGGTGATATTGGCAAGCAAATGTCAGATGTTTCTCTGACGTTTGAAGTCCAAACTGGGAAAGACGATAAGTTGTTTGGCTCAGTGACTTCTAAGGATATCGCCGAGCAATTAGCCTCTCAGGGTATGACAGTGGACCGTCGCAAAATACAATTGCCCCAACCGTTGAAAGAATTGGGTACATTCCCCGTGCCGATTAAGCTTCATCGGGATGTGGTGACAAAAATCACTGTGACGCTGGTAAAAAAGGCCGGTGAAGAGCCGGTGGCGGAAGAGCCAGCCGTCACAGCAGAAACGCCCGTTGAAATCACGGAAACCGAATAAAACGATGCGTCATTCAGTCGGGACTCTTAAAGCCATTCGCGACACCGATTATGAGGTGTATGCCGCCATTCGTTCTGAGGAGAAACGGCAGCGGGAAAATTTGGTATTGATCGCGTCAGAAAATTATGCAAGTCCCGCAGTCTTAGGTGCTCAAGGCTGTTTGATGACTAATAAATATGCCGAAGGGTATCCGAGGAAACGTTATTACGGTGGGTGTCAGCATGTGGATACGGTTGAAGAATTGGCCATTGCCAGGGCCAAAGAGCTCTTTGGTTGTGAGCACGTCAATGTTCAGCCACACTCTGGATCGCAGGCCAATATGGCTGTCTATCTGGCAGTCCTCAAGGCTGGGGACACGATTATGGGGATGGACCTCGCGCATGGTGGTCATTTGACTCATGGCAGCCGAGTCAATTTTTCGGGAAAAATCTTTCAGTCTTTTAGTTATGGTGTTGATCGAGAAACTGAAGCCATTGATTATGATGCCGTTGAACGCCAAGTAAAGGAAGTTAGGCCTCGAATGCTGGTTGTCGGGGCGAGTGCCTATGCGAAAATTTTAGATTTTCCTCGTTTTCAAGACATTGCCAAATCGGTTGGAGCGTATTTGTTAGTAGATATTGCCCATATCGCAGGATTAGTGGCGGCTGGTCTTCATCCCAGTCCGATTCCCTACGCCGATTTTGTGACCACGACGACACACAAAACATTACGGGGACCACGATCGGGCATGATCATGTGTAAGGAAGAACATGCAAAGGCCGTCGATAAAATGATTTTTCCAGGGATTCAAGGGGGGCCGTTGATGCATGTGATTGCCGCCAAGGCCGTGGCATTTAAGGAAGCGCTGGCTCCTGGATTTACTACCTATCAAAAGCAGGTACTGGCCAATGCCAAAGTCTTGGCAGAAGGCTTCTTAAAGCGGGGTTACCAGGTGGTTTCGGGTGGGACCGAGAATCACCTCTTTCTTTTGAATTTGACATCCAAGAATGTCACGGGAAAAGAGGCCGAAGCCGCCCTAAATTCTTCCGGCATTGTCGTGAATAAAAATGCCGTGCCATTTGATGAGAAGCCACCCGCAGTGGCGAGTGGGGTTCGAATTGGCACGCCAACGGTTTCAACTCGTGGGATGCAGCAGTCTGAGATGGAACAGATTGTGTCCTGGATGGATGAAATCATCCAACATGCACAAGATACTGCGCTTCACAAACGCATTCTACGAGAAGTCAAAAACTTGTGCGCACGCTTTCCCATCTTTCATCCATACTAATCCTCCTCCACGACTCCTCCAACCTAAGGACGCTCCTCTGTGAAATGTCCGTTCTGTGACAAGCTCGAAGATAAAGTGATTGACTCACGGACCGCGCGCGAAGGGGAAGTCATTCGTCGTCGTCGTGAATGTTTAGGCTGTAAGCGGCGATTTACGACCTATGAACGCATCGAAGAAAATCTGCCCATGGTGGTCAAAAAAGATAACCGGCGTGAGCCGTTTGACCGGGCCAAGATTTTAGCCGGACTCAAGAAGGCTTGTGAGAAACGACCTGTAAGTATCGGGGCGTTGGGTGCGGCGGTGGATCGAATAGAAAAGCGGCTTCAAGACTTGGGGGAAAACGAAGTGCCCAGCCGAACAGTTGGTGAAGAAGTCATGCGGGCCTTGCAGGAGCTTGATCCGGTGGCATATGTCAGGTTTGCTTCGGTGTATCGTGAATTTAAGGATATTGACCAATTCATGGATACGATCCGTGCCTTAACCCATGATAAAGGGCGTTCGTAACAAGGGTTGGCGTCCCCCGCTCTGAAATATGGGCTAATTCGTGGCCCGGATTACTGTCTCATGTGTGGGATGATCCATTCCATTCTCTTCTGAAAAACAGAGAGATTGGCTTCTTCCTCCAGAAGATTCTCCAATCGGTTTCAACATTGCGCGTGTGCATTCATGCCAACTCTCAAATCGTCAAAGCCTGCCAAACGCCCAGCACGTATTTCCAAGCAGACGGCTAGTCGAACGTCCAAAGGTGTCACTGCAAGCCGGGTGGCCATCATTGGGGCTGGAAATGGAGGCACCGCCCTTATGGAAATTTTTGCAGAAGACCCATTAGTCACTGTCGTGGGTGTTGCGGAAATCCGACCACTGACGAGGGGAGTCCGCCTTGCCAAAAAATTTGGCATTCCTGTTGTTCGCCGCTATCAAGATCTTTTGAAAAGGAAAGATGTGGATTTAGTGATTGACGTCACTGGCAATCCTGAGGTGGAGCAGAAGCTCTTAGAGGTGCAAGCGCCGCATTTAGCCATTGCGGGCGGGGCAAGTGCCAAGTTTATGTGGCAACTCATTGAGGCACGTATTCGTGCCTCAGCAGAAATCGAGAGTACGTTGACTCGGTATCAATCGCTCTTTCGATTGTATGTGAAGGAAGAAGCCGAAGGGGCTGTAGATGAAGAGCGTACGCGCATTGCCTGTGAAATCCACGATGGGTTAGTGCAAACCTTAGTAGGGGTGAATCTTAAGATGGAACGCGTGCGTGAACTGGTCTCGGAGGATCCCAGCAAAGGGTTGACCATGCTGAACCAAACCACCCTACAATTAAAACATGCCATTCAAGAAGCGCGAGAGGTGGTGTATAATCTCCGTCCGGGGCAATATGATCACTTGGCGTTCATCCCGGCCTTATCAAATTATCTGACGTCGTATGAACGGGAACATCGGATTGGGACAACCTTTGAGGGAAACGGAGATGAATCGCAGCTTGATCCAAAAACTAAAGTGTTTGTCTTTCGCATAGTGCAGGAAGCCTTGAGTAATGTGGCTAAACATGCCAAAGCCACGAAAGTGACGGTCAACGTTAATCTCACAAAGGATCTGCTAGAAGCAAAGGTATCAGATAATGGGCAAGGGTTTGATGTGCAAAAGGAAAGTCAAAATCCAGAGAAATGGGATCATTTTGGGGTGAGAGGTATGAAGGAGCGTGCAAGGATGTTGGGGGGTGACGTGCGGTGGGTGTCGAAGCCTCGAACTGGAACGACAGTAGGAATTACTGTCCCACTCCCTACCAAGGAGAAAATCGGTTATGCCAAAAAAGACTAAAGTCCTGATTGTCGATGATCATCGCGTGGTGCGAGAAGGGCTCTCGGCGATTCTCGAAACGAAAGATGATATCCAAGTTGTCGGGGAAGCCAAAGATGGCGGTGAGGCGGTCGAACAGACTCGAATCTTGTTACCGGATGTCATTCTCATGGATGTGAGTATGCCTGGGATGACGGGGATTGAAGCCACACGCATTATCAAGCGCGAGTTTCCGCATATTGGGGTGGTGGCGCTTACCATGTATGAGGAGCAGCAATATATTTTTGACCTCGTGCGAGCTGGGGCAACGGGTTATCTCCTCAAAGATTGTGATTCAGCTCAAATTATTGCCGCGATTCGAACCATTGCAAGAGGAGAGTCGCTCATCCATCCATCCGTCGCAAGTAAGATTTTAGCGGAGTTTTCTTTGCTCTCTGAAGGGAAAGGGAAAAAACGAGGGATTTTGGAGCACGATCTCACGGAACGGGAAATTACTGTCCTGCAGTTAGTCGCCGATGGTAAAACCAACAAGGAAATTGCCAATGTGTTGGACCTGAGTGAGAAAACGGTCAAAAATCATGTTCGCAATATTTTCCATAAACTCCATGCCTATGATCGTACGCAAGCCGCTATTCTCGCCATTCGGAAAGGTATCATCGAACTCGATCCCGGTAAACGGGATTGATGAGGCTGTTTATTTACCTTTTCGCTATTCAAAAATATATTTAGGGGTCAGACTCGAATTTAAAGGATCAAATAAAGTATTTTTCATTATCTTTTTATTTTGAAACCGACCCCAATCCCAAGGGATACCTTGCTCGCCTGTTTTCGTGGATGCTAACATAACTTTCTATCTTATTACGTGAAAGGGAGTGAGAAGTTATGGCGAATGTGACGTTGTTAGTTTCTAAATCTTGTTCAGCCTGTCCTTCGGCGAAGACGCTGTGGAAGGGGATGAAAGTGAAATATAGTTTTACGTATCGAGAAATCGATATTTCTTCTGAACCCGGGCAAGAATTGGCCGAACGGCATTCAATACGGGCTGTGCCGGCTACGATTATTAATGGGCGCCTGACCTTTATTGGGGTGCCCCCTCGGGAAAGTGCGGAAAAAGCGATTCAAGCCAAAGCGAAGCCAAAACCCAAAAAGACTGATGAGGAAGATTAGGAAATACTTTCTATGTATGATGATGATAACGATGAAATCGAATTAGATATTGAATTGCCGGTCCTGCCGAAGATGGATTCCGGTCCTCCGCCGGAATGTTCGTTTTGTGGTGATCCGATGTCTCTCGTTGATGGGGATTGGGCATGCCCGGATTGTAATGGTGAATTAATCGGCCCCGAAACTGGATAATTTCCCCTTTCAGCCTGCCATTGCCCCCCACTGTGGCCAATTTGATATGGTCACAGCCTAGATGTATACACTTCTCACTGGTCCCTTTCACCCTCATTTAGAATCTACCCTTGTTGAAACTGTTCAGCGGATGAAAGCCGCTGATCCTCGTAGCCCCTTCGCTCTCATCGTCCCATCCGAGTCGTTACGGCGACGTCTTCAGTGGTTATTATGCGTTGAAAATGAATGTGCCCTTTTCAATGTTCATTTTTTAACCTTCCATCAATTTGCGCTTTGTCTAGATGCTGAACGGCGGGCGGTGAATCCGTCTGAAGTACCGGGCCCCCCACTTGAACTTGTGGGAGACCTTTTTTACGAATATTCCCTGTCCATCATCTTGCAGCAGGAGCGGTCTGGGGCCAATCCCTTTGCATTGCGTGCCGAATCGTCAGGGCTCTGCCCGGCCCTATGGCGCACGATTCAGGATTTACAAGAAGCCCAAGTCGAACCGAGTGTGGTCCTGAGGGGATTGCAAGAAGGCCTGTTCGATGAGATTGCCACAGAACGCTTGCAGGGGATTTTGGGATTGCATGCTGTGCTTCGCACGTGGAGTGACCAGCTTGGGGTAGGGTTGCCTGATGATTTAAGCAATTCTGTCATTCCTTGGATTACTCAATCCCCCTTCATTTCAAAGCTTTCTTCGGTCCTCTATTACGGATTTTACGACATTACTCAGGTGCAGTTGTCCTTTTTAGAAGAAGTGGCGCGGGCGACAGCCGTGACGGTCTTTTTCCCTCTCGTCAAGGGACAAGCGTCTCAGTTTGCACAACGATTCTTTAACCGTCACCTGTTGAAGGCCGGTGTCTTGCATCTATCGGTGCCAGACAGTCCTAAATCATCACCACAAGGGAAGGTCAAATCCTGGGTCCCTCTAATACAAGTAGTGAATGCCTTGGGGCCGGAAGGAGAACTTACCTTCACCTGTAAGGCGATTCTGCACCATGTGGAGCAGACTGGCTATGCCTGGCATGAGGTTGGAGTGGTGGCCCAAAACCTCGACCCCTATCTTCTTTTTCTGCAGAGAATCTTTGTTGCGCATCGGATTCCTTTTTGGACGACAGCAACCAAATCATTGTTGGAAGAACCATTGGCTAAGGTCTGGTGGATTCTTGCAGGGCTTCGGGAAGAACAGTTCCCCTGGCGAAACGTGTTGGATGTGGTGAC
>CP070628.1:1068437-1073260 GCA_020355985.1 Nitrospirota bacterium
ACTTTGCTGGACAAAAAACGGTGATGATTCATATGACATTGCCCAGGAATATTTTCGAGGACGGGACAAACAAAAATAGCCATTGAAGATAGGTGAGTGCCATAAAAGGGCATAACCGTATTTTTAGGGGACTTCCGTCGACAAACATGAGGTGAATGGAAAAGAGTAAGATATGCCAACAAAAAAAGAAGGTTGTAATTTTAGAGAACTGACTTCAACTGGGGTGAAGTGTCCGCAATGTCGAAAAGGTGTATTAGATCCTTCGCGTGGCCGGTTTGGGCCAGTCTATAAATGTACGACCAAAGGCTGTGCGTTTTGGCTAGATGCCCGGCCAACGGGGAAGAAATGTACCTTCCTGCGAAATGGGCAGCGTTGCGGGGCCTTACGGGTAGAGGGGACCAAAACGATTCCCACCAGGTGCAGCGATCGATCTTGTCCCAATCGACATCCGCACAAACTCGAAAAAACGAAGACCTGAGGGCATGCTGTGCGGGAAGCATAGTGAGCGGGCTCAATCCTTTCGTGATTTGCGAAATAATTTTAAGCAACTACTGGAAAGCTCACTAGGGGCCAAAACTCCTTATTTCAATGGTTGTTTTAAGAACGTTGAATTAATACTTATCATTTTAAAGACTATCCGCCAATTTGGCCCAATTCTTAGGAGCGATGGTACGATTCTGGTCATTATTAAACATAATTTCTTGGAGGTCGGTGAGATCATGGATATTGAAGTTTTTAGGCAAATGGTGGCCAAGAAGCCTGATGGGTTTTTGGGGCGATATGGGTTGGGCGATAAGATTCTTCAGACAGGGGAGAATTTAGAAGAAGCAGTTGAACATTTGCGTGTGGCCGTCGAACTTGATCCTGTCCATGTGGCGTCGCACTTTGCTTTGGGCCGTGCGTTGGTCGGCGTGAAACGAAATGATGAGGCTAAAACTGTGTTGAATGCTGGCATTAATGCGGCTTTGTCAGGCCGATCAAATGGAGGGGGAGATCTGGTTCCGGAAATGCGCGCGTTACTTCAACAGCTGGGGTAACGTTTCCTTCACTGTTTAAGGTAGGAGAAATGATAAAAACTAGGAATGATGCCAGAGGGAAAGGACGGCAGGTTGGGTTCGAGGGCGGAGTGGAGTGTTGTGTACATATTGGCCCCGACAAACGAGCCCAATCGCTTCGGCAAAGTTTCTGGCAACCTCAGCTTCCGTTGGACTGTGGTTGATCATAACAAACGTTCCCCCAATAACCAGGTTGTTAGCAATTTGGGCGAACAGGGCACCTGGATCAAATAAGCTCAACGGCAGGCGCCAAGCTAAGAGAGGTTTGGGTGTGACGAACGGAAACC
This sequence comes from Nitrospirota bacterium, assembly GCA_020355985.1. Next base: position 1,069,780 of record CP070628.1, read on the forward strand.
ATGCGGTGATGATTTCTGCGGGCTTGTTGTACTGCCGGTAATCCTTGACTACATAGTGTGTGTTCGGCAGGTCCTGAATATGGCCATGTGCGTAGTCGATACGGCTTCGCCCGTTGCAATAGAGGCGATGCCCGTCTACTTCAGTCCCAGTGAGGTGGGATGGGTGAAAAAAGGTCTGCAGCGCAGCCGCATAGGCGAAATTAGCGCTGCCCACATCGCAGATTTGTCGGTTTTCAGAAATCGTCCATTTCAGAGTTTGTCGGGCACGATCCAGCAAATCCAAATATCCATAGTTGAGCAGTGTGGTTTCTGGAGGGTAACGCAATTCAAACCGCTCCCCATAGATTTCCCCGAGTTCCCCGATGCGATCGTGTTGTCGTGGCGTAAGATTGAGGCCAGTGCCAATTGGTGTTTCTCGATACCTGCCTCTTGACCAACGCAAGGCCTGAGTGGCTTCGTACCAGATGCGGTGGTAACTTGATCGTAATCGGTCGGTAAATGTGATTCCTGGCCTGGTCGTCTCTTGAATATCGCGCACAGTAGGTTTTCTTTCTCCGATGATCGCCAGTCGAGTTTGTTTTATTAGAATGTTTATTCCTTTCGTTCTTTCTTATCGGTTTCTTCTGTTATCCTCTTTATGCTCTCTTGGGGCTTCTTCCACGTTTCAGCCATAAATTCGGATACTCGATCAATATGGCGCATTAGCACATTCAGGACCCTTAGGTCCTAAGTCTGTATGATGGGAATCCATGGATTTTGGGCTTTCGAGAACAGAGTTTCAGGCTTGCTAGATGATGTTGAAAGGATCCTAATTTGTGGTGGCGTGTGGCAGGCGTTGTTCGAAGGTCTGATGGGCAGAATTTTCTTATTCTAAGGGAAGTAATATTTCGAGCCCGCCCATAATGTCATTAAGTTTGAAATCGCGTTTAGGGCTTTTTTCATGGGCGTTATGACAATTGATGCATGCCCGGCTCACCGCGCGATCAGGGAAAATCGCTTGATAGTATTTCCGCTGCTCCAATTCAATTTCCTGTTCGGCTACTTCTCCATACGTCATGACTTGCTCCAGCGCCTGACGTTCCTTCTCTGATTCTGGGGCGTTTTCTTGATTAATGGGCCACAAGCTGACAAGCCGGTATCGAAATGGTTTTCCGCGCACCTGCAATCCCCGTGAGGATTCTTTGAAAAATTGTGCGGGGAGTGGCAATGTGCGGTCTTCTCGCCACTTCTCAGTGGCATTCACAATCAACATGGCTTCCATTCGCTCTACGACGTGCTGGGCATAAAAAGTCCGATCAGCTTGAAGAACAGCATGGAGATAATCAGCGACCACTCGAATCGGGAGACCTGTAGTGGGGGCCGTCTTGGTGCCAATACCCCATCCAAGCATAAGGCCTATAAGTCCTGTACTCAATGCGATAAGGATAGTTTTTCCGCTCATATCTCCTCGATTGGGAAGGCAGGAAGAAAGATTGAATTCAAGCCCTGTGACAAAGTGTTGGAGAGCATGGCTCATTCATATGATAGCAATACTGCCTTGTTCTCTACTACCACATTTTTGGAGATTCATCGTTTTGAAGATTGGGACAGTTGAATTTTCTGGTGGTGGGAGGAAGGATTTGTCTCAAGATCTGCCATGAGGCCATGGACAGGTGGCAAATGAATTTCGTAGGCTCCTTTTGTTATGTAATGCTTCCCTGTGAACAGGAACACCGCTTGTGTCTCGATAGAATGCTCCTTCGCTCATTATGAAATTGGCGTCCCTTTTTTTGAATCTTCCTCTTGCCAAGAAACTGCTGTTGGTTTCTGCTGTTCCCATGCTGGCGGTGTTGGTATTAAGTTTGTTGACCTATCGAAGCGTGGAAACATTTTCGTTGGATGAAGACCACTTAAATGAGGTGTACCACGTCCAAAGTGCTTCGGCTGAGTTCATGCGCTTAGTCGTAGATCTTGAGACTGGGTTTCGCGGCTATGTGCTGACTCAGCAACCTCAGTTTCTGCAACCCTATCAAGCGGCCAAACAGCGCGTATTGGCTTTGGGAAATTCTCTTCGTCAAATGGTACAGAATGATACTGAGCAACGTTTGCTGGTCGAATCTGTTCAAAATAATATCCACCTCTTGATGTCGGATAAAGATCGTCTTATTGAGCGAGTGAAAGTGGGACATCCTGAAGAGGCCGAGGACTATATTGAAGCGGAAAAAGGCCGGTTGTTAATGTTGGCGATTCGGGAAGAAATGGCGCGTTTCGATCGGCGGGAGGTTGAGCAGTTGCAACAGGCGCTTGCCAGCAGTTCAGAAGATCGTTCTGTTCTTATGGCAGTGATTGTGGGCGGCGGGGGGTTTGCCCTGATTCTCATGCTGCTTCCCTTGCAGCTCATTGCGCGATCCATTACTGCTCCGTTAACGACGTTGGTCAAAACGGTCGAAAATTTTTCCGGAGGAACGATGCCGAAGGTGTCCGTCCTCGACCGACAAGATGAAATTGGGAATTTGACCAGAGTGATGAATAGGATGGGCACGCAGATCCAACAGCATATTCAGCAGATTCAGCACTCTGAGCAGGAGCTGCGGAGTCTGAACCAAGAGATCACGTCTTCGGAAGCCAAATATCGTGGAATCGTAGATCATGCGCCAATCGGTATTTTTACGGTGGAGCAGAATCAGGTCATCTTTAGTAATCGTCAAAACTGGGTGTTAGCTGGGCGGAACCCCGATGAGTCCTTAGAGCCGGAACTGATGTGGGACGCGATCCACCCTGATGACCGGGAAGATGTTCGCCAGGCCTTTCACGAGGCGCGGATGCAAAGCGAGACGTTCGAGCGTGTGTTCCGATTTCTTCATGAAGATGGAACAACCAGACGGGTATTAAGCCGGGCGGTTCCGATCAAAGATGAATCAGGGCAGACCATCGTGTATCAAGGGTTTAATGTTGATATTACCGCACTGGAACTCATGCGGGCGCAATTGAGTCGGTCGGAACGGTTGGCGACGTTGGGGCAAGTTGCAGCGGGCATCGCGCATGAAATTCGGAATCCCTTAGTGGGCATTGGGTCCACGGCGTCCTTGTTGTTAGAGGAGTTTACAGAAGGGGATTTACGACGCAATGATTTGAAAACCATCCTGAAAGAAACACGGCGTTTGGATCGAATTGTCAATCAAATCGTCGATTATGCGCGCCCGCGCGATCTCCTCCCTGTTAGGTTTCTATTGGAAGAATTGTTAGAGGAATCCTTGCAGGTCTTGTCGGAACCGATAGAACAGCGAGCCATTCAGGTCCACCATCATCGGCCTACGCATTTGAGTTCCCTTCACGCGGATCGCGACCAGCTCAAACAGGTCCTGTTGAATATTCTTCAGAATGCTATTGAAGCCATGCCTCCCAACGGCATGCTTCATCTGTCTATAGTTGAAGAACTGTATGAGCATCATCAAGGTTTGCGACTAAAAGTTGAAGATTCGGGAAAAGGGATAGATCCCAA
>CP070628.1:1073360-1075955 GCA_020355985.1 Nitrospirota bacterium
GTATTCTTTGTTCCATTTACACGTCTGGCCATAACTGCATTCATGGTCATTTCTCCTTTCGATTCTTCTCTTATTGAACAAGAACGATACCGGCATGAGTTCGTCGTTCGCCCATTGATACTTGAGACCCATGATCAAGCTACATGGGACCGATCGGCAGAACAGCCCTCGACGCCATTATTTTCAAAAATCGTTGCACACACATCTCGGAGAAACGACAGGGAAAACGGCTTACTCATAAAACCTTGCGCACCTGCCTCCACCCGTTGATGCTGGGACGGTACCTTCACAGCACCGGACATAATCACAACCGGCATCGGATACCCCAACCACCGTAACTCATCCAGCATCGTCAGTCCGTCCATCACCGGCATATCCATATCCAACAGAATCCCATCGACCTTTTGTCTGGCTAAAACATTTAAACCTTCGCGTCCGTTTTTCGCCAGAAAGACATCAAAACCCCAAAGGTCAAGAGCGTCATGCACCATCTCTAATACCGAGGGATCATCATCCACGACGAGTATGGAAGGTAGAAGTGTGGTCGTAGCCGACTCACTCATAACCTGAGGCTGCGGGTCACTTTCAAACCCACGATTCATCATACTGGTAGGAGAAGCTGGCGACTTGTTAGGTGAGGATGGTGCTGCCATGTGTAAACTCCTTACTGAATTTCTTGCATCAATTCAAAAATTGATTGAATTGGTTAGAGGGCATGCTCCAAGAATACAGAATAAGGAGCAAAAGGAGAACTAGGAAAATCCCTAGTTTTTTTAAAAAAAATTCCTCAATCAGCAAGGAGAAGGAATCAGGGTTGAGACGTGTTCAACAAGGCCATGTGAAAAAGCAAACTTGGTGAGATCGGCATCGGACTTCAGGTGTAAGTTTTCCATCAGTTTGGCTCTATGAAACTCAACGGTTTTCACGGAAAGAGAGAGGATGACAGCGATTTCCTTGATGGACTTCCCCTCGGCAATCAGTTGCAACACCTCTCGCTGGCGAGGAGTCAGGTCTTTGAGAATGGGCACCTGGTTATGGGGCGCAGACTCAAAAGGCATCTGATTATCTTGAAACATCAGGGGGGTGACATACGATTGGCCTTGAAGCACTGTATGAATGGCGTCAATCAGTTCGGAAGCTGCATTACGCTTCAGCAGATAGCCGGAAGCCCCTGCCTGGAAGGCCTCTTTGGCATAGGCCACATCAGCATGCATGGTGAGAAAAATGACTTTCGTGCCAACCAATCGCTTAAGCTGCCGACATGCTTCAAGACCATGCAACAAAGGCATCGACATATCAGTCACGATGACATCCGGATTCAGCCGCTGAGCCGCAGCCACCAAAGCACGCCCGTCTTCCACTTTCCCAACAACATCGAATTCTTCTTCCAAGATTCTCGCGATCCCTTCCAGCACCATGGGATGATCATCCGCCAACAAAATGCGAATTCGGTTCATACTAATCCTCCGCCCTGGATTAATGTTAAAGAGGGGGTACGACCAATCTCAACCAGATCAATCGCTTTCCAAGCATACAACCAAGCATAAAGGATTCATAAGCAATTTGGTACTGGAGAGATCCCTAGTTTGAGAAGAAAAAATCCCTAGGTTGTGCCATCGTCAGACCATTCTACCTTCATCTTCACGGCAGATTTCCGGCTACCGGTATCGGTCCTGCCTCTATCATCCCTAGGGTTTTGGCAGAGAGATTGGGGCGCGCACTTCTTCAGTTCGAAAGACCCATCATTCCGAAGAAATGAGACCTTTGGCGACCGCGTATTTGGTCAACTCGACGGTAGTGTACAAATTTAATTCCCGCATAAGCTTCGTCTTATGATACTCCACGGTCTTGCTGGAAATATTGAGAATGTCGGCAATCTCTTTCACCGACTTCCCTTCTACCACCAGTTGCAATACCTCTCGCTGGCGCGAAGTCAAAGAGCGTTCCTCATTCAACGATCGTTCCGACTCGCCAAAAAGAGGCAACAACACGTCCTTCGTAATTTCCGGAGTCACATAGAACTGATCCTTCAAGACCGCGTGAATGGCCAAGATCAATTCCGAGGCCGCCGAACGTTTGAGCAGGAATGCTGCAGCTCCGGCTTGAAACGCCTCTTTCGCATAGGTGGGATCAGCATGCATGGTGAGAAAAATTATTTTGCAGGTCGGCAGCAGTTTACGTAATTGGCGGGCTGCATCGAGGCCATTGAGTTGCGGCATGGAAATATCCAATACCACGACATCGGGATTGTGCTGCTGCGCCACCTTCAGAAGGGTCCGGCCATCTTCAGCCATGCCGACAATGTCATACTCGTCCTCCAGGATCTTGTGTAAGCCCTCGAGAACTAACGAATGATCATCGGCTAATACGATACGCGAACGCTTCATGCTTGTTCCCAATGAATCCTTAAGCCCTCTGTGGTCAATTGCCTCATTTTTCTGTCATTCCTGCGGAGGCAGGAAACCAGGTTTTCTTTTTTTCAGATGGATCCCCGCCACCAACCGCGGGGATGACCACCACACCTAGACGAAAGCCTCAGTCCGCTTTTACTGGCATTCCCGTCACTTTTCGCCGTCATTCCCGCGGAGGCGGGAA
>CP070628.1:1076055-1099427 GCA_020355985.1 Nitrospirota bacterium
AAACGGGGCTCGCATCTGGCGTTGTCTTTAGAACGGCTAGATGCGGTGACGACACGGCGATTGGTTCGCATCGGTTTATCGGCGACACAACGACCGTTGGAGCAAGTGGCGCAATTTCTTGTCGGGGAACCTTCTCATCGGAAGAAGAATCAGCAAACGGCTCTCTTTGAACCGGCAGATTGTCATATTGTTGATGTGGGGCATCGGCGAACCTTGGATCTGCAAGTCGAGGTGCCCAACGATGAGTTGGGGGCGATTGCGACGAATGCGATTTGGTCTGAAGTCTACGACCGCATTGCGGCGATTGCCCAGGAACACCGTTCCACCTTGGTTTTCGTAAACACGCGTCGTTTAGCCGAACGGATTGCTCATCACTTGAGTGAGCGGTTGGGTGAGGATCAAGTGGCCTCGCATCACGGCAGTTTGTCTCGTAAGTTGCGGCTGGCGGCGGAAGAACGTTTAAAGACCGGGAAAATTAAGGTGATGGTGGCGACGGCCTCGTTGGAGTTGGGTATTGATATTGGGTTTATTGATGTGGTGTGTCAGATTGGATCGCCTCGGGCTATTGCTACCTGTCTCCAGCGTGTGGGACGGGCAGGACACTGGGTCGGAGCGATTCCGAAAGGCCGGGTGTTTTGTACGACCCGGGATGAGTTAGTGGAATGTGCGGCGGTGGTGCGAGCTATTCGACAAGGGCAGTTGGAAACCATTGAGATCCCTTTGGCTCCGGTCGATATCCTGATTCAACATCTGATAGCGGAAGTGGCTGCGCAGGAATGGGATGTGCGAGCGTTATTTGATTTATGCCGGTCAGCCTATCCTTATCGAGGAATCACCTGGGAAACATTTGAATCACTGATTGAACTTATTGCCGAAGGATTTGTGCCTGGACGACGGCGTTTGTATGCCTTCTTGAGTTATGACCGGCGTGAAGGTCGACTTCGGCCTCGGCGTGGTGGCCGATTAGCCGCCTTAACCTCTGGTGGCGCCATTCCTGAAACTGCTACCTATTCTGTTGTAGCTGAACCTGAGGGCACTGTCGTCGGCACGGTTGACGAAGACTTTGCGATTGAGAGTTTGGCGGGTGACATTATGTTGCTTGGGACGACGTCCTGGCGCATCAGGGCTATTGAGACGGGAAAAGTGCGAGTGGAAGATGCCCATGGGCAGCCACCGAATATTCCCTTTTGGCGAGGCGAAGCCCCCTCACGATCCAAGGAACTCTCACATGCTGTGGGGGAGGTGCGGGAGGCTATTCAGGGGCTGCTGCTGGAGGGTGCGACCCCTGGGAATGCTTCGGCACGGAAGTGGCTGTTTGAGGAATGTGGCGTTGATGGGGCAGGGGCCGATCAACTGTTGGCCTATGTGGCTGGTGGTGTACAAATTTTGGGTGGAGTGCCGACACAGAACTGTGTCATTGCTGAACGCTTTTTTGATGAGGCCGGAGGCATGCAATTGGTGTTACATGCGCCGTTTGGAGGACGACTCAATCGCGCATGGGGCCTGGCTTTGCGCAAACGGTTTTGTCTGAATTTTGATTTTGAATTGCAAGCGGCGGCGACCGATGATGGTTTAGTCCTTTCTCTTGGCGAACAACATAGCTTTCCTCTAGAGACGATCTTTCAATTCCTGCAACCCAAAACGATACGTGACGTGTTAATTCAAGCGACTCTCGCTACTCCGTTATTTGTGACACGCTGGCGCTGGAATGTCAGTCGCTCACTTGCCTTGTTGCGGTTTCAGAACGGTAAGCGGATTCCGATTCATCTCCAACGGATGCGGGCCGAGGATTTACTTGCTGCCGCATTTCCAATGGCGGCTGCCTGTGGTGATAACCATGTCGGTGATATTCCGGTGCCGGAGCATGCCCTGGTACAGGAAACTATTCGAGATTGTTTGACTGAAGCCATGGACGTGGAAGGTCTACGCCATGTATTGGAGAACATTGACTCGACGGGCATTCAGGTGCAGGTCGTAGAATCGCCAATGCCGTCCCCGTTCGCGCATGAAATCCTGAATGCTAATCCCTATGCGTTCTTAGATGACGCGCCACTAGAGGAACGACGTGCGAGGGCTGTGAATCTTCGCCGCACTTTACCCGCCGAGTTCGATGGAAAGACCGGAACATTGGATGTGGCAGCCATTGAGGCCGTTTGTGAGGAAGCCTGGCCGCGAGTGCGGGACGAGGACGAGGTCTTTGATGTCTTGCAGGTCATGGGGTGGATGCCAACGAGGGACGGGGAGACGTGGCGTGATGAATTGGATGGTCTTGCGGCAAAAGGGCGAGCCCTGTTTCTTCGCGTGAAATCTGAAGAACTTCCGAATACCAATTTCAGCGAGGGATGGACTACCAGAGATCATTTTACCCGCATTCAATCATTGTTTCCTCAGGTGGAAATTCTCACCGGAGGACAGGAGGACTCTGGCATCAATGTTGAAGAAGAAACACATTCACCTGAATCGGCAGCCCTATTTTTGGTGCAAGGGTGGATGCCCCATATCGGTCCCATCACCGTGAAGGAATTAGCAGAGCGCTTAGGGATGGTTCCCTCACAGGTTCATCAAGCGTTACTGCAGTTGGAAGGCCAGGGCCAAGTGCTGCGTGGTCATTTCCGTCACTCTTCAGTTGAAGAAGAATGGTGTGATCGCAGTCTCTTGGCTCGCATCCACCGGCGAACCGTGACGGCCTTACGTCGAGAAATTGAACCGGTGGCCGCCTCAGATTTCATGCGGTTCTTGTTTCGGTGGCAGCATTGTGCGCCAGGATCGCAACTGCATGGTGAAGCCGGACTTCGTGAAGTCATTGCACAGTTAACCGGGTATGAAACCTCTTCTTCTGCTTGGGAGGCCTCTCTTCTCAAGGGACGTGTGGCCAATTACAAGCCAGAATGGTTGGACAATCTCTGCTTGCGAGGGGAAGTGGTGTGGGGGCGACTCACTCCACCGGAGATGAAACCGAACTTGAGGCCGGTTGTGGAGGGCGAGTCGTTCCGTCGCATTACACCCACCAGCACGGCACCCATCAGTTTTGTTCGGCGAGATGACCTCGTGTGGATGTTAGCGATGGCTCGACCCGGGAAAGCGACTGGGCCACTGAGTATTCGGTTGAGCTTGAGTGGTGTCGCACAAGCTATCTATGAATGCTTGGATAATCGAGGGGCGTGTTTTTTCCCAGATCTTGCAATGCGGACCCGACATTTGGCGGCTGAGGTGGAGCAAGCCTTGTGGGAATTAGTGGCGGCCGGGTTGGTCACGGCGGATGGGTTTGATCCTTTGCGTGCCTTATTGGATCCTCGCCGGCGACGAGCGGAAGGAAAAGATCGTGCCCGTCGACCGCGGCATAGTATTGGACGCTGGGCGTTACTGGAAGCGCATGCTGAGGATCCAGAGACAGACGCGACTTCCTCGATTCCTCCTCATGAGCAGTGGGCCAAACAATTGGCGCGCCGTTATGGGGTCATCTTCAGAGATTTGTTAAAACGTGAATCCCTGCCGGTGACCTGGCGTGAGTTGCTGGTCCAGTATCGAAAGCTGGAATGGCGTGGGGAAATGCGTGGTGGCCGTTTTGTGGAGGGATTTACTGGAGAACAATTCGCCTTGCCTGAAGCCGTCGAAGCCCTACGGGCGGTCCGTCGAGATTCACAAGCCGGAGCCCAAGACATCCGTCTTTCACCGGCCGACCCGCTCAATCTTGTGGGCATCATTCTTCCCGGCGACCGCATTTCCTCGCATACCTCCCAACCCATTCTGTTTCGAGACGGGGTGCAAGTCCCTGATTCCATCCATGCCATGAGCCTAGCCTAACTTACATGATCCTGAGGCCTGATTTTTTAGAGTACTACATAGATTGACATTGTTCATTCTATAACTTTTCTTGACCGAATTCGTTTGCTTGGATAAGATCGGTCTATGCCGATGCCACCGTTTCCTGGCGGACCTCGCCCTACTCACGGGATGCGGCCTCGCCGTCCCCCTGTTCCTCAAGAAGATCCCAAGCAATTTGAATCGCTTCGTGCGTCCTTATTGTTTTGTCCTAAGTGTCAGACAGCGACGCCGGCTCGTGAGCGGCTTCTCTTAGTGCTCCCGACGGGAAATCTGTACGAGTACATGTGTGCCCAATGTGGGACGTCTACCGGTTCTAAAACCGACCAAGCCCAGGGTGGAGGGCTGATTACTCCGTAAGAGGGAAAAAGTGAGAAGTGAAATGTGAGAAGTTCTCAAATCTTCGCGCAGTTTTTAGCGTTCTTCCCTTCCCTGTTTTAACCTATTTTCTTCTCACTATTCATTAAGGATCTACTGTTTTTCGGGAACGGGTAACCCTTCTTGGGCCATGATGCGGAGGGCATTTGTGGTGGGACAGGGGCCAGGGCGCAGCTGATAGTCGAAATGCAGGGCACCGTCTTCTACTGATTCTTGAAAATGTGCATTGCGAATTTGTCCGTTCGTACCTGCCAGTTGAGTGAGTTCTAAATCGTGGGTGGAAATCATGCCCAACCCTCGACTTTTTTGAAGCACTTGTACAAAGGCTTCACTGCCTGCTAAGCGTTCACGGTTGTTGGTTCCTCGGTAAATTTCATCAATTAAAAAAAGTACCGGCCGAGAGTTGCTGGTTTGCACGGCATCCAAAATGACTTTGAGTCGTTTGACTTCGGCGTAGAAATACGAGAGGCCTTCGTCTAGGGCATCGGTCACTCGAATGCAGCAATAGAGCCGAAGCCAAGACCACGAAAAGGCTGTGGCACAGACTGGCCCACCCGCTTGAGCGAGGCAGAGGTTAATGCCAACGGTCCGAAGATATGTACTTTTTCCCGACATGTTCGAACCGGTCACCAGCAGCATATGCCCTTCTCCCCTGAGGTCGAGGTCATTCGTGATACGATGGGAACGCGAAATGAGCGGATGGCCGATATCCCGTGCTGTGATTCCAGGTGGATGTTCAGGACCATGGGTTGTTTCCAAATGGGGCCATTGGTAGTCCGGATTCACATAGGCAAAACGAGCCATGGCACTTGCTGCATCAAGCTGGCCGATGGCCTCTAACCATTTGGGAAGTGTTTCATGCAAGGTGGTAATGAGGCGGTGTAATTTTCCCACATAGATCAAGTCCCAAGGGATCAACGCGTTCAATGCCAAATGGATGAGAGGGTGGGCTTTGACGCTGAGACCATGGCAGATACGGCCGAGCTGTTTGAGTGAAGATGTTGGGCGGTTATCATTGGTGAGTAGCGCTTTGCATTGTTGACGGATGGTCGGCTGATTAGAAAATGTTGATCGTTCAAGTGTGGAAATTACCGTAACCAGTTTTTCGAGTTCTACATGAAGGGCGAGTACCCGGCCGAACAGCGGGGCGATAGATCCGGATTGAGAGAAATACAGCACGACATACATAATTAATGACAGCACCCAAAAATTCGATGCTCCGGTGAAGAGTGTCCAGAACCCTAACATGATTGTGAGAGCACAGAGGCTGGAAGCCGCGATGATCAGCAAGGGGAGGTTCGGAATGGAAATGGGGAGGTTGAGGAGAGAAAGGATGCGGGTGCCATCCAGTGGATTGGGACTGATAAGCTGCGTGGCCAGGAGACATCGATCTCTTAACCGGGAGAGTGGTGTGAGTTCTCTGATCAAGGCTTGTCGAATGTGCCAGGGTAATTTGTCGGACTCAGGATCGTTAGCCTGAAACATCCAGCTTTGGAGTCGGGTACGCCCATTTAAAGAAAATGTCGTATCAAGTAAGGCTAATAGCGAATGGGGGCCGGTGAGGTCCAGATCCAGGGCATAAGGATGTTGTGGTGGGGGATGATGAGTCTGGACGTGCATGTGTGACCAATCCAGTTGGAGCCGTGCAAGAAGATCCTTTTTGATCCCTATCCATAGACTCAATCGATGCAACCGGGATTTCAATTGTTGATGAAACCATGTCGTCGTCAAGAAGCCTGCAAGAAAAATCAGGAGAACGATATTGCCACTGTGAAACCAAGCATGCTGATATAAGGTCACACAGGTAACGGCGCCCATCAGAAAGATGCTGAGCCGCCATCGACTAAAGCGTTGACTGGCGGCATTTCCTTGTGCGGCGAGTCGATCTCCACGACGTAGAAGGCGAGTCAAGGCGTCCTGTCGTTGATCGGTACGAGAAATATTCATACAGCTTGAAACCTTAGCCGCTCTTCATACCTCCGTCAATTATTTTCATGGCCATGTCTCAACCCATTTTTCAAATCAAGATTCCTGCATGTGTTGATGGGGCGGAACTGTCCGGCTTGTTAAACTCTTCCGAGTTTTTGGGGCTATGGGAAGAAGGTGGAGCGTTGACGATCTACTGGCAGGGGAGTGAGGGAAGCATACGTCGAGAGCTCAAAGAGGCTTTGAGCAAACTCAATGCTACGATTTCGAATGCCTCAATTCATCTTCAACTCGTTAGGCATCAAGATTGGAATGCCCAATGGGCCGCTTCGGTGAAACCGATTCGGATTGGACGGCGCATTGGTATTCGTCCGAGTTGGATGACTATGCAGTTGCCAGAGGATGGGATTGAAATTGTTCTTGATCCCAAGCAAGCATTCGGAACTGGTCATCATGCCACGACCCACCTCCTTATTGAATGGTTGGAGGAGGTGTCTTGGTTGTCAGATTGGCGGGTCCTGGATGTTGGTACGGGGAGTGGAATTCTAAGTATGGTCGCATTACGGATGGGGGCAATGTCTGCGCTGGGGATTGATCATGATGCTGTAGCAATTGATTGTGCAAGGGCCTATGCCGCGGGTAATGGGTTTGGGAACGAATTAGAATTACAATGTTGCCAGGTGGATGACATTGCCGATCAAGTATTTGAGGTTATTGTCGCGAATATCGATCGGAAGACGATTCTTGAGATCTCGCCTGAATTTTCGAGATTGAGGTCTTCCGCTACCCAACTATTTCTTTCGGGACTTTTAGAAGAAGATGCGTCTGATATTGTCAAAGAGTTCACGAGCCAGGGATGGACTCAAGAAGCCATTCGGGAACGTGAAGGGTGGATCGCTCTTCAATTTCGTGGGTCATTTTCTGCATGATCGTCTTCCGGCTGTGATTCTAGAAATATTATGAGAGCCTGATAGGTCTGTTGTCGCACTTCCGCTTTTGAACTATTCCCTCCATCGATATTTTTTTGCAGCCATACGGTCTCAGAAATTTGTGCGTTCGCCGCATTGCACAATGTCCACATTTGATGAAGAAATTCAACGGAAAGACCGACCTGCACCCCCTCTGACTCAATACGGTCATCCAAGATGGCAAGCAGATCAGAAATCGCTTGATCTGGTCGATAGGGGTGAGTGGTAAATCCAAAGGTGGCGTGGGCTGCTGCTTCCTGCTTAGCCTGCTCGACAAGGTCATGCATATATTCCTTGAGAAGGCCGATGATTCTTCCGGGCAAACGCATGAGGAAGAGTAACTGGCTGGGTACGCCCTTGTTAAGAGCGTTTGGGATAGAGAGGCTGTTTGGTTGATGCGGTTCTGCTAATAAGTGACAAAGGTGAGTCATTCCTTATCGAAGAGGGTTGTGACATCCATATCAAACACCCCAGGAGGAAGGCCTGGCTGCCATTCCCCATATTTCCCATCCGGGCGATAAAAGTATTCATTATTGGAACGTTTAAGGATCCAATCTTCTCCTTCCGCCCATAATTGGCGAATTTCTTCTTGTTCCATTCTGTCTGGCTCCTTTACCCGAGGATTATTCGAGAATTGAGGTTTACCTGTTGACGGGAAGGTTTTCCACCTAATTCCCTCGTTAGGCTAAAGATTTCCGTCAATAGGTTTATATAACCTTAGTTTCGTCTGAACGATTGATAAACTGAAGGAGGAACGTATCAAAATTTTGAAATAGGAAAATAGGATGTGCCTGTCAGAATAGAAAGGTATTGGCAGCTTGAATATGCTATAAAAAATGTATAAGAATATGACATATTTTGTAGCATTGAGAAATTAAAACGAATATAATGTAAAAATTATTTCTTTATTGTGGGCTCAGAATTTTTAGAAATTATCCGAAAAGGATAAGATTATCACTGCCACATAAGTTAAAGGGAAGTTTATGCGACGAGAGATCAGCGGGATAAAGATTGTCTGCATGGTGTTGACCTGTTGCCTGTTAGGCGTACCAAGTCTGTGGGCAGAGGAATCGGCGCAAGCCCTAACGAGTCAAGCCATGGAAGAATGCCAGAAAGGACGGAGAGCAAAGGATGCAGACATTCGTAGTGCCCATTTTGATCGTGGGCGAGCCCTCGCGGAAAAAGCCGTTGCTTTAGATAGTCAATCGGCTGATGCGCATTTTGCCTTATTTTGTAGCATTGGAGAACGTATGCGGGCTAATGGAGAAGTCCTTTTCTCGGTTTTTGAATATGGACGGATGATGGATGCCCTGGATCAAACCTTGGCATTAAATCCAAATCATCTGGATGCGTTGTCTTCAAAGGGTACGATTCTCATTGAGGTTCCTGGATTTCTTGGCGGAGATGATGAGGAGGGTGAGGTCATGTTGCGGCAGGTGATCAAAGAGGAGCCTGAATCGATTAATGCCCGGATGGTTGTTGCCCGTCAGTGTGCAGAACGAGGTGAACATCAAGAAGCCTATGAACTTTCCAAGCGGGCTTTGGAATTAGCCAAACAACAACAAAGGGATGATCTCCTTCCCGAGGCCGAAGAAACGTTTTCTGGGATTCAAACTCAACTGATGGCTCGCTAAATCGACACACCTTTCCAGTCCTTTCGGCTCGTTTTTTTTCATCTTTTCACCACTCCAATTGTTTTCTCTGGCCGTGATGTCTCCTATTCGTCCCGGACTTCCTGACTATCTTGCACCGGGCCTTTCTATTCTCTTTGTGGGGATTAACCCTGGACTTCGCTCATCTGAAGTTGGTCATCATTATGCAGGGCACTCGAATCGATTTTGGAAATTATTGTTTGATGCTGGCCTGGTTCCCGATCGAATGACATGTCAAGATGATTGGCGATTGTTGGATTATGGGTACGGACTCACCAATCTGATTGCCAAACCTACCGCGGGCATTCAGGATTTAGTGAAGCAAGATTTCTTGCAAGGTCGCCAGACTTTAGTCAGAAAAATTAAAAAATATCAACCAGCTATTGTTGCCGTCCTAGGAGTCAGCGTGGCTCGAGTATTATTCCCCTTCATGCTATCAAAGGTTTCTGGGAAAGGGTTGGCGGGTTTTTCTGTCCAGACAGGGCTTCTGCCTGTTGCCCTTGCAGGGGTCCGTGTTTTTGTGTTGCCCAACCCTAGTGGACGAAATGCTCATTATTCCTATCAAAAAATGAAAGACCTATTCAATCAATTAAAGAGCGTCTCGCGTCAAACGTCATTGCCAGTCATGAATTGATCTAACTTGAGGATTAGATGACTGAGCAGGTAATTTTGAAGGGGAATGGCACCATCAGAACGTGGTAACTTTCTAAGGAGCAAGATGTTTTATTCGTTGTCGATCCTTTTGAGTTTTATTCTTGGACTTTGTTCGGCCCCATCTCTCGTGGTTGCTAATGAACTGGGTTCTACCAGTCCGGCTCGTGCTATTGAACAAGCCAAATTGGCAACTGTCGGCATTCTTCAATCTGATGTCATGCCAACAGATGGTCCTGATTATGGTGCCCCATTAAAAATTCGAGGATCTGGGATTCATTTAGGTGAAGGAGTGATTTTGACTGCCCGGCATGCCGTTGAACGATCGGAAGGCGGGAAGTTGGTTGTCCCCGAGCTGATTCATGTATTGTCGGATAATTTGCGAGAGTTACCTGCCACACGTCAGGGAGCCAATGCCTATTTGGATGTTGCCGTGTACAAACTTCAAGGCGACCAATCCGACTGGCCAATCTCACGTGTCAAATTTGCCGAGCATGATGTGACTTATGGAGATAACGTTTTTACGGTGGGATATCCCATGGGCAGAGGTCCGGCCCTTTCCTATGGCAAAGTGGGAAACCCCAATACCTTTTTGCCGACAATTCAAAGTCGGTTAGTGCAGGTCGACCTTTCCGCCTGTCGGGGAAACTCAGGTGGCGGTCTTCTCAATGGTGAGGGACAATTGGTCGGTCTGATCCATGCGATAATTCAAACCGAAACTTCTCCAGCTGAACGAGGGTGTAGTCGATTTGGTTTTGCCCATCCCGGACTGTTGGTCAAACGGGTGGTCAATGCAGTGCTAGCCGGAAAGGCTCCGGGATTTTCCGTGCTTGGCATTCACCTTGAAACGATTAAAGAAGGAAACCGTTGGGTCCTAGGTGTTGCCAAAGCCACCGGGCCATCTCGTCATGCGGGGTTTCGAAAAGGGGATATCTTACTTGCCATTGATGAGTTAGAAATAACGACACCAGCCCAATTGAAAAATTATCTCATTGAAACGACGGAGCCCGGGCAGAAGGTCGTCATACGTGTGCTGCGTGGGAAAAACCAACGTACGATTTCCGTGCAGTTGGGGCAATCATGATGGCTCCTTAGTATACTCATTCGCCAAAATTTTATTGCTAAATGAAGGGTATTTTTCGTATTGGCACAGACCCATCCTTTTCTTTCCCTCCCGTTGGGCAGTCTCTGGCCCTATTTAAGAATTTCTTAGGAGGAAGTGAGTCGCCCTGATGTCAGGGCTCTCAAGTCGAAAAACCTTAAGATTGGTTAAGAACCTTCCGAGATGATCAACAAAAGCCTACAAGGCCTAAAAACATGGGTACGATTATGGATCACGTTTCATGATTATTAAAGAAAAAACAGTCAACGGGTTACCTATTCTTTGTCTTAACGGAAAACTCGACGTTTTTTCTAAAAATAACTTTAAGGAAATGGCCGAAAAATACCAAGGAGACGGAACCAAGGGCTTAATCTTGGATTTTGAAGGAATCACGTTTGTTGATAGTATTGGCCTCGGAACGTTAACCTTTGTGGGAAAGATCTTTCAAAAACTGAAGGGGCGAGTCATACTTGTCAATCCTCAAGAGCCGGTTAAATCCCTATTTCTGAAAATGAATGTTGGGGAAATCATTCCCATGTATAAAACCGACGAGAACTATTCGCAGTTTTCTGAAATATAGTTCTGCCTCACCCATTTCTCTCCTACCCGTTCTTCCGAAATGGGATCCTTTTTCAGTAGTCAAGAAAGCATAGATTCCAGTACAGTGCCATATCCTAAAATGAACCTGTAGTTGGCAACTTTCAGGTTGTCTACGGTTCTTGATTCGGATACAGATCTCTGTCGACTTTCTCTTACCGACGGTTTTCCCCTGTGAGTATTTCACTTTCTTCACCCAAGTATGATGTGATTGTTGTGGGTATGGGGCCAGCTGGAGCGTCTGCTGCTTATGAGCTGAGTAAGCGAGGGCTATCCGTTCTGGCTTTTGATAAACAGGTGCATCCTCGGTACAAGGTTTGTGGTGGTGGGCTCTCCGCTCGAATTGCGAGGATATTGCCTGTAGATTTTTCAATCGTTATAGAAAAAGCCGTTCATAGGGTGCAATTCAATTACGGGGCGAATGAATCCTTTCTGATTGAATCACCGGAGCCCATTGCCTATATGGTGATGCGACAGCATTTTGACCAATGGTTGGTTGAAAAAGCGCGAGAAGTTGGGACAGAGATTTGTGAGGGGGAGGCGGTTGTTGATATTCGAGATGGGAAAGAAGGAGTCGACGTTTTCACAAAAAATGGACGTTATCGCAGTCGTGTCGTTATTGGAGCCGATGGGGTGATGAGTGTAGTGGCGCAACAATGTTTCCCAGGACGATCGCCACGAAGTATCCCGGCTTTAGAAAGTGAAGTACAAGGAGGCCCCTTACATGCCTTTCAAGAGACTCCGACGGCCCTCATAAGCTTGCAAGCTGCTAAAAAAGGTTATGGCTGGATCTTTCCGAAGCAACAAGGTCTATCGTTAGGCGTCGGTGAATTTGTCAAGGGAGCAAAGCGCCCGAAGCAAAGTTTTCGTGATTTTATTGACCGTGAGCCAACCTTAAGTGGGCTGAAGATTCCTGCGCCTTTGGGTCATCTACTTCCGATTGCCCATCCTTCTCGGAACAGACCTTCGTCGATCGGGCGTTTAGTGTGTGGACGAGCCATGTTGGTGGGGGATGCAGGGCATTTCGTTGACCCGTTATTGGGGGAAGGTATCTATTATGCCGTCCGCTCTGGGCAATTGGCGGCGAAGAGCGTTACCGCTATGCTGGGGAACTCAGCTATCCATCACTTGAGCGACTATGAAGCGTTGGTCGCGGCGGAGTTTGGTCCGGAATTTCGAGTTGCGGGTAGATTGGGAAAGATTATTTATGGGCTGCCCCGATCGATCCATCATTGGGCTGGCCAACGATTTCCAGATGCCTATCAACGTGTGCTCCATCGATATTGTGAATTGTTGCAAGGGAAGGAAACGTACCAAAGCCTCTGGAATCGAATTCTTCAACGACTTCATTGGCCATTTGTACAGAGGTCCGGTGTATAAAGTGAGAGGGAAGGCATACGTACCGAATGTGTCTTGAGAAAAGGTTACGCTAGGCCTCGTGAGGCGCATAGGCGTTTAAACCATCAATGAGGGCATGAATGCCGTAGCTCCAGGTTTCACGAACTGTATGATGTTTTTCGCCCGAGGCGACCATCATGACCGTGAGGCTCCACCCCTGAATGTGATGGTGATGAAAATCCGTGGATTGAATTTCTAAAATAATTTCTAGATCGAGCGTATGGTCAAGAATTGTGCTGACGTCTTGGAGTAACACATCCATTTGGTGCTGGAGATAGAGGACGAGATCGGACAAGAAGTCTTTGGTGTTGTGAGAAATCTCTGCAAAGCAGAGGCTCACGAAAGAAACGAGAATGACTGGTCGATTGGTATCGGGTCCATTGGCATAACTTTGATCAGCTGCAAGGGTCATATAGGGTGACTGAGCCCTATTGATTTGTGTTAAGAGTTCCTGTGTTTCCGGCCATCCGACACAGGGTGGCAGAACAGGAATCATCTGTGGGTCGGCTTTTAAGTCAATAAAGCGAGCTTCCAGCGAGCCATAGGTGATGTCTGGGCCGTAAGGAACATGAAAATATGTGGAACTTTCGGAAAGCAGAATACCCATGATATTTACGTAATTTTCTAAAAACGGTGGTTCTATTGTACTGGAAGAGTAGTGAGAAAAGGGAAGAGGGCCAAGAAAATAGTTGCCATGTCTTGAGGGATAGTGCAAGGGGTTGAGTCGATTATGTCTGCGTTGATTTATTCACAAAAAATCCAAAAGTCGTTCGGGGCTAAACGGTTATTTGAGGGAGTGTCGTTTGGTATCTCTGAAAAGGACCGAGTGGGAATAATAGGCCCGAATGGGTCTGGAAAATCTACGTTTCTGAAAATTTTAGCGGGTTTAGAGACTCCGGATGAAGGGACGGTCACCCGGCGTCAACATCTACGAATAGCCTATGTTCCGCAGGATACTCAGTTTTTATCTGACATGACGGTTGCAGAAATTTTACATGAATCGGCCCATCAGGCAGGATTGCCCAAAGGAGAGGGGGAAATCCGTGTCTATGAGGTCTTGGGGAGAGTGGGTTTTCCCGATGGGTCTCAGCGGGTTGATGTTCTATCTGGTGGTTGGAAAAAACGCCTGGCGATTGCCTGTGCCATGGTTCAAGAGCCCGATGTGATGTTACTTGATGAACCTACAAACCATATGGATGTAGAAGGACTGCGATGGTTAGTGCAACTAATGGTGCAGGCGCCTTGGGCGTGGGTGCTCGTGAGCCATGATCGATGGTTTTTAGAGCAAGCCACCAACAAAATGGCTGAATTGCATAGCCGGTATCCAGACGGAATATTGGCATTCCCAGGGACTTACTCGAAGTTTCTTGAAAAGCGGGATGCGTTTCAGGAGGCGCAGGAACAACAGGTTCAAGTCTTAGCAGGTAAGGTGCGACGTGAGGAAGCCTGGCTTCGACGAGGACCGAAGGCGCGAACCACAAAAGCGAAGTATCGCGTGGGGACTGCTAAGGCTCTGCAGGTAGAATTAGCCGAAACGACGACGCGTTTACGTCAGCAAGACGTATCCATTGATTTCGTCGGATCGGGACGAAAAACCAAACAATTGATTGAAGTCACAGGTCTCCGTAAAGCCTTTAGTTCTCGTACGATCATTCAGGATCTGGAGATGATGGTCTCTCCAGGCAAAGCGGTCGGAATAGTTGGTCACAATGGCTCAGGAAAATCCACCCTTTTGAAGCTCTTAGCCAAAGAATTAGAGCCTGATCAAGGTACTGTCAAGTATGCGGATAATTTACAGATGGTTTATTTTGATCAGAACCGAGCCCAATTGGATCCCAAGATGACCTTGCGACGCACGTTGTCAGATACGGGAGATTCCGTCACATATCGCGGTCAGACGATCCATTTAGCTGGATGGGTCAAGCGCTTTCGCTTTCAGCCAGAGCAACTAGAGCTTCCCGTCGAATTGTTATCAGGGGGGGAGCAGGCACGAGCGGTGATGGCTCGGCTCATGTTGCAGCCAGCAGATGTTCTTGTCGTAGATGAACCGACTAACGATCTCGATATTCCAACCAGAGAAACGTTAGAGGAAAGCTTCAAGGAGTTTCCTGGTGCCTTGATCTTGGTGACCCATGATCGTTACATGCTAGAAGAAGTATGTACGGAATTTGTGGGGTTGGACGGCAATGGCGCTTATGGGCACTTTGCGGCCTATGAACAATGGGAATCATGGCTCCGTCGTCAATTGCAGGGAAGCAATCAGGAACTCGAATCTTCATCAACGCAAAAGAGAGCATTGCGAGAGGTAAAGCCGAAAAAACTCTCATATAAAGAACAAATAGAATATGATCAAATGGAAGCTCGAATTCTCCAAGCTGAGACGGTCCGCGATACGTGTCGTGGGCAGGTTGAGGACCCAACGGTGGCCACCGATCACCTTCGTCTTCAAGAAGCCTATGAAGTGCTGAAAGAAGCAGAGCAGGAGGTGGCGAAGCTGTATGCCAGGTGGGCCGATTTGGAGGCTAAACGGCAAGCATGCTCAGTAGGGTGATGGAATGTGTGGTCGGGTTGCGATTGTGTTGGGAGTGAATATGAACACGGTTTGGATGTTGTAATATATGATATAATTAGAAATTGTGCTTTTTGCATCGGGACGAATCGTTCAGGTTACGGATCAGCTAATAAAATTCGAAAAAAATGTTTCAACGTTGGATGAATGAACCTTTCCAATGAGGGACGAAGGGGGGCGGATATTCATGAAGAAGATCCTTGTGGGGAAGATCGTCTTTCTTTTATTGATGGTCGTTGTTGCGGGCGTTCCGGTCTGGGCAAGTTTTCTTGCGGGTGAAGATGCCTACTTACGGGAAGATTATGAAAGGGCCCTGGAAGAATGGCGTCCATTGGCGAAACGAGGAAATACCGAGGCTCAAAATATGTTGGGCTACATGTACCGGTATGGACAGGGTGTGCCCCAGGACTTTGAGCAAGCCCGCCATTGGTACCGTTTAGCAGCAGATCGGGGACATGCCCGGGCTCAAAATAATCTCGGAGCGATGTATCGCCAAGGCTTGGGTGTGCCTCAAGATTATGAAGAAGCGTTGAGATGGTTTCGGCGTGCGGCAGAACAAGGAAATGGTGGCGCGCAAAACCATCTGGGCCTGATGTATTTCGAAGGCGAAGGGATCGCGAAAAACGAGATCGAAGCCTATAAGTGGGCCTACCTGTCGGCTGAGCAAGGGGTGGAACAGGCTATTTTAGCCCTAGAGTTTTTGGAGCAACAGTTAAGGCCCGATCAGATTCGAGAAGCCAAGCGGTTGGCCAGGGAATGGACTCCTAAAGGCGAAGAAGTGGAACTGTAAATTTTGGGGAAATTTGTTTGGGCTTCTGTCTTGAAAACTGTATTTCGGGCACCTCTTCAAATCATTTTTCTCTGATTTGACTCCCTTCCAACGGGGTGTTAGGGTTGCTACCTCTTCTGGGAAAAATGGCGCTTAAGCCTTTCGTGCTTTTTCATCCAGTTATTGGTTTCTGAATTCGAGAAATTTGCCTATGCGTAGTTAGGCTTGAAATGAAAGGAGACTATATATGGGACGGCCAGCCAAGGTAACTCAGGCAAAGCGTAATCGCGAGATGCAAAAAAGAATGAAACAACAAGACAAAGAAATTCGCAGAGAGCAACGCAAAATAGAAAATGAAGAACTCCGTCCTGTTCTTGAGGGAGAAGATCCCGATTTGATTGGTTTACGGCCTGGTCCTCAACCTCCTCTGTACTAGCCGCTTTTGTCTAGGGTCAGCATTCCTTCCTTTTCCGAATTTCGCTAGTCTTACAAGGTTTTCAGTGGCCGCCATGGAGTGGCGCTCAGTCACTTGAAGCGTTTGATCCGATAGAAAGAACTCTATCATGAGAATGCATGCATTCGGCGTCTTGTTAGGTGTCTTACTGATGGGTGGCTCTGGTTGTATGTCAAGGCCGGAAGTGGTGCCTGAGGCCTTCAGGGCGAATATAGATTCATCATTAACTTTCCCCAAAATCATTGAGGAGCCTACGGTTCATCAAGGAGCAGTGGTGCTTCTGGGTGGCGAAGTCCTTACCGCAAAACGCCTAAGGGAAGGGACGCATCTTGAGATCTTGCAACTTCCTTTGGACGGTTCGGAAGAACCGGTTTTTGACCGGACCACCTCTCAAGGCAGGTTTTTCGCTTTTGAGTCTTCTTTCCTCGATCCCGCCACCCTTCCCCCCAATACGCGTGTAACATTAGTCGGCGAAATAACGGGTGCGAGGCGTGCAAATCTTGATGAGATGGAATACCGTTATCCGATCGTGACCATTAAACATCTAACTGTCTGGCCAGCAATGGAACCGGATTACCCAGGGGATTCGGGTATTAGTTATGGAATATTCGGAGGAGGCAGTACTGGAGGTCCTGTTGGCGGCGGGGTTGGTATTGGGATTGGATTTTAAGATCGATAGGGAATGCTTCAGGAGACAAGGTTCTTTCAGAATCGCTAGGGCAAGTAGCCAAGGTGATAAGATATCTCGTTCCGGCAAAGCAGCCTCGATTGCTGTATAAGTTGTCGTTGAAAAGATTAAGAAAATACATGCAAAATTTCCCTCGACGGTACCAATCTCATAACGCCTCTGTGTGCGGTCCCATAAAAACCCAGCCTATTCTTTGTCGTGACATGTGTGATGAGCAATATTTGATAGCAGACCTGTGTTAAGGCATCTATGGCCATAGAAACATTCGGTATCCTCGAACATCTCAAAGCCCTCTCTCCCAATCACATTTACTTTCTGGCTCCTAAAGCATTTGTCTTGCGTGGGTATGAATATCATTCGCAAGGTCGGTTGGAATCGTATAGCTGGAATCACTCCC
Source organism: Nitrospirota bacterium (assembly GCA_020355985.1). The sequence goes on from CP070628.1 coordinate 1,093,427, forward strand.
GTACGATTCTTGCCGCATCGGTGAGAGGGTCGAAATACTATGCCGTGACCTTTTCTGTTGAGAAGGGACAACTCGTCTATTCATGTCGATGCCCAGCATGGACCGCCTCTTCGCAGTGCAAGCATGTGATCTGTGCCTTACTCACGACTGTCAACTTATTAGTTCCCGATACGTTTCAAGTTTCAACCATGCGTGCAACAAATCGAGAACGTCTATCCCAACAATTATTAAGCGGTTTTACTGACCCCCAAGCCGACGTAAAGCCGGTCACGCTTCCTCCACGGTTTGAAGTGAATTTGGTCGATCGCCAGGGCCAGGGTTCTATTGCTATCACCAATCATGGAAAGGTCTGTCAGACTTTTTTGGGTATGCCGACGGAGTTGGCCATTTTGCTCCGTGCCACGCAGGATCCTGCCTGGTCCGTACAAGATGCCCTTCGGGATTTTTTGAAGCATCATGGGCAGGCATTCCCCATTTATTTTGAAAATAATCAGGAGCGGTATTTGGTGGAATGGGGACCGTCGCTCACGTATACCATTAAAACGGAGTTAGATGTTCGAGGAGAAGAGGTCACCGTAGCCGCCCGCTGTTTTCGTTTTGGGGTGGTACAGGAGCATGCGCGGCTGTTTATGGGATTGGTGGTCGATCTTGGTGCCTTCAAGCTTGCGCCTTTGGATAATGACCTGGGTTGGGCCTTCTACGATGTCTTGGCCGATCATCTCAATGATGAGGATGAGAAAGATGGTAGGTCCCGGCTAACTTCCATAGATAGAGGGGTGCGGATCCTAGGCAGCCCATCTTTGGGACGTGCAGCAGGGGGACGGCGATTGGATAATCGTCCCATGTTGTCACTCCCGGTGAATGAGTTTGCCCGTTTGCAAATTGATCTTCCTACAAAAGATATCTCGCATATGTTGCGCTCCACTCAGTTCAAAATAGAAGGTCAAGATGTGGCTCTGGTGCAATGTAAACAGGCCGGTCATGCTCCCCCAAAACGATATCGTCTCAAAGTGATGCCGGAAGCGTGGTCGCTTGATACACCGCTAGTAGAGGCCAATACTTGTGCCCTCGTCGCGGAATGTTTGCAAAGTGAGCATTGGGGTGGGACCAGCGAACAGATTTTTAGTATCTTCCCCTTTCTCGAGCATGGTCGTTCGATCTCAAGTGGCCTGCGAACAAAAAAACGACGAGCAGTGCTGTATGAGACGTTCTTCAAACTTTGTCGCATGTCCAAACCGACTGAAGGGAAAAACCTGATTAAAGCCTGTTTGCGACGAGAGGAATTTCGTCCTTTTCGGATCAAGGCGGAAGCTGAAGATGTCCTGAATTTATTTTCTGCACCCCTTTTGGAACCCAGTGTACGGTTACTCGTGCATGAAGGCCAATGGTGCGCCGTCCCGAATGATTGGGCCAAGGAAGCCTTGCTGTATGCCATTCCCTATGAAATTTGGGGGATTCAAATATTTGAAAAAATGATCGGGCACGAGGCCATGCTCCTCTCGCAGGAATTGCTGTATGCCGGATTGCCGGAATGTTACGCCAAGGCCTCCGAGGCGGGGATTGAGCTGTTCTTTCAGGACAAGCCTATTGCAACCGCCCAATGGGATTGTTCGGTTGATGCGCGCCGACCCCCGACGATCGATTGGTTCGAACTTCGTCCGGAAATACGGTGTGAGGGGGTACGCCTTGAAGCCCAGGAAGTCCAGAGCATTCTGGAGCGAGGTGGCCTTATGGAGGTAGAGGGGTGCATGCGTATGGTGGATCAGAATACGCAGGAAATCTTGCGTGCGCTGACTGCGCTATCTCCCTCGAAGCAATCTAATAAATCTGATCAAAACAAGCCGGATGTGGTGCATGTGCCAAAGTTGCAGATTTTGGATTGGGTCGCCTTGCGCAAGCGGGGAGTCAGAGTCATGCTCCCGCCTGAAGATGAAGCCTTAGTTGAACGGTTGCTGAATTTTGAACGTATCGAACCTAGGCCTTTGCCCAAACAGCTGAAGGCCAAGTTGCGGACCTATCAGCAAGAAGGCTATCGATGGTTGGGGTTTTTATATCAGCATCGATTAGGAGCTTGTTTGGCGGATGATATGGGCTTGGGAAAAACCATCCAAGCCATTAGTCTGTTGGCTGGCATTCATGAAGGCATCATTCAATCCTCAGCCTCGAATCATGGCCCGCATTTGGTGGTGTTGCCACCGAGCTTGCTTTTTAATTGGGAACAGGAGATTAGTCGATTCTATCCCGATCTAAAGGTACACAGTTATATAGGCAAAGAACGTCAGATGGACTTAGCGCATGCTGATGTGGTGCTCACCACCTATGGGTTGGTGCGGCGGGACATTGCCATCCTTGAAAAGATGACGTTTCATGTCATTTTGTTTGATGAAGCGCAGGCAGTCAAAAATATTGCCGCGGGTACGACGGGAGCGGCTCGACGACTCAAAGGCTATTTCAAATGTGTCATGACGGGGACTCCGTTGGAAAATCATGTAGGGGAATATTATTCTCTTATGGATCTCTGTGTGCCAGGGCTCCTGGGCGAGTACGACAATATAAAGGGGAAACTCAAAACGCCGTCACCCGATGTGTTACATACCATCATGCAGCGAACCAAGCCTTTTGTCTTGCGTCGAACGAAAGCGCAAATTCTTAAGGAATTACCAGCGAAAACAGAAACCGATATCTACCTGGAACTCACCGATCGCCAGAAAACTCTCTACCAACAGACCGTGGCGAGTATTCGGTCTACGATTGCAACCGCCTATCGAAGTAAAACCTCTGCGCAAGCGCGGATCATTGCACTGACGGCTATTTTGAAATTGAGACAAATCTGTCTCTCGCCGCAGCTTATTCAAAAAGAAAGTGCGGACACGTCCCCCAAATTAGTGTGTGTCGTTGACCGGCTTCAGGAGCTCATGGACGAAGGGCATAGTGCCCTAGTCTTTTCGCAATTTACGTCATATTTGGATCTCGTCGAACAGGAATTTCACGCGCAACATATTCCCTATGTCCGACTGGATGGGTCGACCCCCACGGCTACACGGAAAAAAATCGTGAAGGAATTTCAAGATGGGAAACAGCCGTTAGTCTTTTTACTCAGCCTTAAAGCAGGTGGGCAAGGATTAAATCTGACCAAGGCCTCCTATGTCTTTCATTTAGATCCTTGGTGGAATCCAGCCGTCGAGAATCAGGCCTCTGACCGCGCCCACCGCATTGGGCAGAAGCAGAAAGTTTCCATCATGCGCTTACTCATGCGACATACCATTGAAGAAAAGATGATGGAACTGAAAAAACAAAAGTTGGAATTGTACCATGCGGTCTTGGAGGGAGCTTCTCAAGCTGGAACGGGCACTTCGCTCACCCAGAAAGATTTTGAGTTTCTTCTTGATTAGGTGAAATGTTCTAGAGATTGTGCCGTAAAAGTTGGTGTTGTGTAGAGGAGGAACGTAGCAGAACCTTTTGCCTTGAATATTGTCAGCCAATGAAATCCGAACTTCATAACAAAATCATGGCGTTGGAATTGGGTATTGCGGTCAAGCTGGTGACGGCCACGGTGGAGCTTTTGGATGACGGTGCCACGGTGCCCTTTCTCGCACGTTATCGCAAGGAGGTGACTGGTGGGTTAGATGAGGTCCTCATCACGTCTATTCGGGATCGAGTGGCCCAATTGCGAGAATTAGATAAACGTCGGACTGCCATTCTGGCTTCACTGGAGGGACAAGGCAAACTCACCGATGTCCTGCAAGATCAAATTCAAGCGGCCACGACCATGACAGAACTCGAAGATCTCTATCTACCGTATCGGCCCAAACGCCGTACGAGGGCCATGATTGCCAAAGAACGGGGCCTGGAAGCATTGGCCCAGAGACTCTGGGCTCAAGAGGCCCAATTAGATGTCATGGCCGAAGCCGGGAAATACCTTAATCCCGAGCAGGGTGTGGAGTCGGTGGAGGACGCTTTGGCTGGTGCGCGGGATATCATGGCCGAATGGATAAACGAAGATCAGCAGGCTCGGGTCTCCATGCGCGCGCTGTATTTGGAACATGGCCTCTTTAAGACTACTGGCATACGCGGGAAAGACGTTCAAGGCAGTAAGTATCGAGATTATGCCGAATGGGAAGAACCAGTGGCGACGGCGCCCTCCCATCGTGTGCTAGCCATGCGCCGTGGGGAGCAGGAAGGCCTCCTAACTTTTCGGGTCATTGTGCCTGAACAGGCAGCCCTGACACTTCTGCAACGCCTTTTCCTGAAAGGGAGCGGGCCGGCATCAGATCAGGTGTCATTAGCGGTGCAGGATAGCTTTTCTCGACTCCTGTCTCTTTCGATGGAAACGGAAACGCGTATACAGACCAAAACTAAAGCCGACCAAACGGCTATCGACGTGTTTGCGCAAAACGTGCAGCAATTGCTCATGGCTTCACCCTTGGGCCAAAAGGCAGTGCTCGCTATTGATCCAGGATTTCGCACAGGATGCAAAGTTGTCTGTCTCGACCGGCAAGGTAATTTTCGACATACGGAAACGATCTTTCCACATCAAGGCTCGGGAGGTGCCGTCAAAGCAGGGGAGACGATCGTAGGTTTGGTTGAGCGGTTTCAGATTGAAGCCATTGCGATTGGCAATGGAACCGCAGGGAGGGAGACCGAAGCGTTTCTCCATACGTTGAACCTCTCACCGGCCATTCCACTTGTGATGGTGAATGAAAGTGGGGCATCAGTCTATTCTGCATCTCCTGTGGCCCGTGAAGAATTTCCCGATCAGGACATTACGGTGCGTGGGGCTGTTTCAATTGGCAGACGACTCATGGATCCCTTAGCTGAACTAGTAAAGATCGACCCCAAGGCGATTGGGGTCGGGCAGTATCAACATGACGTTGATCAAGGGATTTTAAAACAGCGTTTGCAGGATATCGTCATTAGTTGCGTGAATCGGGTGGGAGTGAACGTCAATATGGCGAGTCCACAATTACTCACGGCCGTTTCGGGAGTAGGGCCGCAATTGGCCACCAATATCGTAGCCTATCGACAGCAGAATGGGCCTTTCAAAAGCCGGACGGCATTAAAAAAAGTCCCGCGCTTGGGAGACAAAGCGTTTGAACAAGCAGCTGGATTTTTGCGCATCACTGATGGGGAACATCCGTTGGATGCGAGCGCTGTACACCCTGAGCGGTACGCCGTGGTCAACACGATGGCCAAAGACTTAGGCTGTACGGTGAAAGATCTGATGACGGACCCTGATCGACAACGAGCCATTGACCTCAATCGATATATTACAGAAGAAGTTGGCAAGCCCACACTCAATGATATTCTGACCGAATTGGCCAAGCCTGGCCGTGATCCCCGTCAACAATTTGAGGCCGTACGATTTGATGAAAACGTGCAATCCATAGAACAGGTTGCATCCGGTATGATCCTACCGGGTGTGGTCACCAATGTGACGGCTTTTGGCGCCTTCGTGGATATCGGTGTCCATCAAGATGGGCTGGTTCATATTAGCCAGCTTGCCAACCGATTTGTCACCGATCCCAACATGGTCGTTCAAGTGAACCAACAAGTCATAGTCACAGTGCTAGAGGTAGATATCCCCCGAAAACGCATCTCCCTGTCCATGAAGGCGAATGCAGATTAGAGAACCCAAGTCTCATCAAACGATCAGGAATGCAGCTCGGTCCTCTTTCCCGTTACCAGAAAATTCAGCATTCTCCCTTTTACTTCTTCCCAAATTAGTGAATTACGAGTCGAACCTAGGTTCGCTTGTCTCAAAGGTATTCTAACTTCGGAATGGCTCATTGACCCTCCTGTGGATCCTTTGCTACTTTTTTGCCCACTCAATACAGCCTCTTTGATCTTTCTAACCCCATAATGACAGGAGAAAAGAAATGAGCGACAGCAAGCTTCCAGGTCTCGGAACGATGGCAGTCCATGCGGGGCAGACACCTGATCCGACGACGAATGCGCGTGCGGTCCCGATCTATGCGACTACGTCCTATGCCTTTAATGACAC
>CP070628.1:1099527-1107831 GCA_020355985.1 Nitrospirota bacterium
ATAAAGTGTTGCGTTGATCAATTGAACTCACAATCCTAAGCGGTACTTGAATGATTGCCAATTGGAGATGAGGCTTGCAATGCTCACTTCCTAAACTTGAATGGTTATTAAATGCACTCTATCTTTCTGTGTCAATCAATAGGGTATCGTTAGTCCAGAATTCAGAATATTACAGCAACACTCGGAAAACTCATTGGGATGAAAAATCTCAATTGGGCAAGAGATTGTTGATGACGATAAGCATTAAGATGCTCTGGTCTGAGCCACCCCGTTCAACTTTGTGCACAGGGGGCAGTCTGAGAAGTTGAGCCAAGGGTAGGGATAAGGCCAGCCCTTAAAACAGCAGATCGGAGGTGTTCTGCTGAGTCGGAAAAACTGAGGACGAGCTGGCATCGAAGGAATTGGTGAGGATTGTAGTATTTCTCTAAGGGAAATGTTTAGCGAGAGGATTTACGTGTCTGTGGATGTCGTTTGGGCGGCCGTGCACATCCAAGCATAAATACCTATCGTGGGTGTATGTGCTGAGTGTTGGTGATTAACCGAATGGGAAGCCATGCTGAATGGCACCGAACCCATTATGAGTATTAGGACAGTGAGGAGCGAGACAGTTATAAGCTGCGAGATTCGCATCTTTTTGAAGGTCACTGGAATTCAACAAGACTCGAAACGAATTTTTTGAAAAAATTGGTAAAAAATCGCATGAAACTCTTCAATATCCTGTCAAGGTACAAATCCTAAGTTCGGGCCGGCTTGTAGCGACGAAATTGTCATAATTCCCTAATTTTATTAGGGGGGGCGAGTTGATTCCCATCTGTATTTCGGTATACTAAAGAAACTCAAGAGAGCAGAAGGCTTTCCAGCCCAAAATCCCTATCTCTTATTGCGTCGTTCCACATCATTTTTTTCTCGAGGTAGTCTAGGCCTATGTTTGTACGTCTTCTGAATATCCTGTTTGGCAGTAACAACGATCGAGAGCTGAAGCGGCTTAAGCCTCAAGTCGACCAGGCCAACGCCTTTGAAGCCTCTCTTCAGCCGTTGGATGACCAAGGGCTGTCCGAAAAAACGCAAACCTTTAAAAAACGTCTGGAAGCTGGAGAAACGCTGGATGATCTCCTCCCTGAGGCATTTGCTGTATGTCGGGAGATGTCCAGGCGAAAGTTGGGCATGCGGCACTTCGATGTTCAGTTACTGGGCGGTATGGTGTTACATCAAGGGCGCATTGCGGAGATGCGAACGGGTGAAGGGAAAACCTTGGTGGCTACGCTGCCTATTTATCTCAATGCGCTGGAAGGAAAAGGCGCGCACTTGGTGACGGTGAATGATTATCTTGCTAAGCGCGATGCTCAATGGATGGGTCCTCTGTATCATGGCTTGGGCTTATCCGTCGGCATCATTCAGCACGAAGCCTCGTTTCTCTTTGATCCAACCTACGATGCTCCCGATAAGCGTTTGCAATATCTTCGTCCGTGTTCGCGTCAAGAAGGGTATGGTGCTGATATTACCTATGGCACCAATAATGAATTTGGTTTTGATTATCTGCGAGATAATTTGGTTGTCACCGATGCGGAACAAGGGGTCCAGCGAGAACCCAATTATGCCATTGTGGATGAAGTCGACAGTATCCTCATTGATGAAGCGCGGACACCCCTCATTATCTCAGGGCCGACCGAACAAAGCACTGATCTGTACTACCAAATCGATCACATCATTCCCAAGCTGAAGCGGGAAGAAGATTTCACCATCGAAGAAAAAACTAAAACCGTTTCGTTGACGGATGAGGGGAATGTCAAGGTTGAAAAGTTACTTGGCGTGGATAACCTCTATGATTTGAAACATCTCAACCTGGTGCATCATGTGGTCAAAGCACTCCAAGCCCATGCGTTGTATAAACGGGATGTGGAATATGTGGTGAAGGATGGAGAGGTGGTTATTGTCGATGAGTTTACGGGGCGAATGATGCCAGGCCGTCGCTGGAGTGATGGCCTCCATCAAGCGGTTGAAGCTAAAGAAGGCGTGAAAATTGCCAACGAAAATCAAACCCTAGCATCGGTAACATTCCAAAATTACTTTCGAATGTATAAGAAGCTTGGTGGTATGACCGGGACCGCCGACACCGAGGCTGCAGAGTTTGCCAAGATCTACAATTTGGAGGTGAATGTCATCCCGACCAATCGGTCAATGATTCGCAAGGATCATTCGGATGTGGTCTACCGCACGGAAAAAGAAAAATTCGTGGCCATTGCTGATGATATAAAAGAGCATTATGAAAAGGGCCAGCCTGTGTTGATTGGCACCATTTCCATTGAAAAATCTGAACGGTTGTCGGCCTTGCTCAAACAACGGGGTGTAAAACACCATGTATTGAATGCCAAGTTTCATGAGAAGGAAGCTGAAATCGTCGCGCAAGCCGGGCAGAAGGGTGCGGTCACCATTGCCACGAATATGGCTGGTCGGGGTACCGATATTGTATTGGGCGGCAATGCCGAAGCACTTTTTAAACAGCAAGTGATCTATAAAGGGGAAGAGCTGAGTGAAGAAGAACAGGCCAAAGCCTTCGAGACAATTAAGACGTCTTGTGATGCCAATAAGGAGGAAGTTTTAGCTGCAGGTGGATTGCATATCGTGGGGACGGAACGCCATGAAAGTCGGCGAATCGACAATCAGTTGCGAGGTCGGTCCGGTCGGCAGGGCGATCCTGGGTCTTCACGCTTTTTTCTGTCATTAGAAGATGATCTCCTACGCATTTTTGCTTCTGAGCGAGTGTCCAATCTCATGCTCAAATTAGGTATGGAGGAAGGGGTGCCTATCGAACATCGTATGGTTACGAAGTCGATCGAAAATGCCCAGAAGAAAGTGGAAGGCCATAACTTTGAGATTCGAAAACATCTGCTGGAATATGATGATGTCATGAATAAACAACGGGAGGTGATTTACAAACATCGACAAAGCGTTCTCAGAGCCACCGATGTCACCGAAGAGATTTTGGACATGGTCGAAGGGATTGGCTCAGGCCTGGTTGAGACGTACTGTCCGGAGGAACAATATTCTGAGGAATGGGACTTGGATGGACTCGTTGAGTCGGTTCACGGTCAATTTGGCTTGGATGTCCTCAAAGCGGAAGAATTGAAAGAGTTGGGGCGCGACGCTCTGATAGAAGATGTCCCGGAGAAATTGAGGCAGGCCTATCGCGATAAAGTGCAATCGTTGATTCAGGAACATGGTGCTACTGAAGATTTGATCCATTATATCGAGCGTACAATTCTGTTACAGATGATTGATCAGCATTGGAAGGATCATCTGTGGGGGATGGATCAATTAAAAGACGGAATTGGTCTGCGAGGGTATGGCCAAAAAGATCCGCTGGCGGAATACAAGCGTGAAGGTTATGACATGTTTGCCGGCATGATGGACCGCATAAAAGGCGATACGCTCGAGCGTCTCTTTAAGTTTCAATTGGTACGTGGTGAACGTCCGGAAGCCGAGGTGGAAACGCCGCGACCGCAGCAAATGAGTCTTAACCGGGGAGAGACAACTGATGCCCCGAAACAACCTGTGCAACGCACAGAGGAAAAAGTCGGCCGCAATGATCCCTGTCCCTGCGGCAGCGGCAAAAAATACAAAAAGTGCCATGGGGCATAGTTGCTGATTTTCCTTTACGAATAGTTCCTTGAGGCGGGTATTAGGAAAGAGAAGAGTTTTTAGTAACTTAATTCGAGTCTGACCCCTATTTGTCTGAGGGATTTTTTGTGGAGAAGGCCGGCATCATGAGGAAAGTGAGCCGTTAAAGAGCTGGAGGATAATGTTGTGCCTCCTCATTTTGGCAGCTACATGAAGTATATGCCGGTTGGTTTTAGCCGCCTCTCAATTGGCTACATTCACAATCCTCTTTTTTTTTCTTTACATAAGCGATCCACCTTTCTCCAGGAATTTTACCTTCTAACTGCTTGAATCTATTGTAATTTCATATTTTCTTTCAACCCATTTTACTTGACTTGGGCTTCATGAGGTGGGTAACTTACGCGATTGCTTATAGGCCTATTGAAGGAGTGCGTGTAGTCCATTTGTGCCAAAAAACTCTCCAGACCGTCAGGGTAATCCCGAACTGATCAAAAAAATTGTTTTGGAGATTTCCCAAGCGGGGCCTCTGAGTTTTGCCCGTTTTATGGAGTTGGCCTTATATGATCCGTCCTATGGATATTACATGACGCAGGCGGTTGCACAGGACCAGTCTTCCAGAGAACGAATCGGGTGGCAGGGAGACTTTTATACGGCGCCAGAATTATCACCAATTCTGGCAAAAACCTTTGTGCGTCAGATATTAGAAATTGATGTCCAGTTAGGTCGCCCGGATCCCTTTACCTTCGTTGAAATGGGTGGAGGAAACGGGACCTTTGCCCGTGATTTTCTTCAACAATGTCAGAGAATCGCCCCTGATTTTCTAGACCGTTTGCATTATGCCATTGTCGAGCGGAGTCCGAATCTTCAATCCCTTCAACAGTCCTGTATTCGAGAGGCTATGGATAACTGGGGAGAGGAACAGCTTACATGGGTAGCTACAGTTGAACAGCTGGGGGTGGACTCTGTAATGGGGGTGATGTTTTCCAATGAATTAGTGGATGCTTTCCCTGTTCATCGTGTTCGTTTTCATAACCATCACCTTCAGGAAATATTTATTGATTATGTTGAGGGGAAGTTTGTGGAACGCCTAGGCCCTCTGTCTTCTCCGAAGTTAGCCGAATATGTTCATCGACATGGTGTGGTTCTAAAAGAAGACCAGACCTCAGAACTTCATTTGGCAGCTGAGCAGTGGATGGCTCAGGTGGCTCATGTTTTACATCAAGGCATGCTGGTCACCGTCGATTATGGCCACACTGGTAGTGACTATTACGCTACTGACAGGAAAGATGGCACGCTTGTTTGTTACCACCAGCATACGGCTTCCTCGAATCCTTATACTCGGGTGGGGGAACAGGATATGACGGCCCACGTGAATTTTTCGGCGTTGGCTAAAGCCGGAAAAGAATGTGGGGTACTGCCTATAGGTTTTACGACTTTGGCCAATTGGCTCATGGGTCTAGGAGTCGAGGAAATGGTGGAAGGGCAGGAGCAGGAATCGCAAGATGTTCAAGCCTTGACTCATTTATTACGCCCTCATGGAATGGGCACGACTTTCAAGGTATTGGTTCAATGCAAAGGAATTGAGCCGATGCCTCTTCAAGGATTACGGTATCGAGCGTTTTTTGATGATGTTCTCTAATGTGTATCGTGGAAACGAGTCAACAAGGTGCATGGATGAAGATTGACAAAAAAATCCGTATGGAGCCCGTATTAAATGGGAAGTGAACCCGTTCCGTTTAATTATCTTCCTATCATCATTTTCATGGTGTTAGGAACTATTTTTGGGATTGGTTCGATTGTGGCGGGATGGCTTCTCCGTCCGAGCAGGCCTTATAGGGAAAAGCTTTTGCCGTATGAGAGTGGAAGCCCGTTGTTTATGGATGCCAGGGTCCAATTCCCCATGCGGTACTACATCATTGCCATGCTTTTTGTGATTTTTGATATTGAGGTGGTGTTCCTATTTCCCTGGGCCGTGGTTTTTAAAAAGCTTGGGTTACTCGGGCTGATTGAGATGGGACTATTCTTGGCCATCTTAATTGTGGGATTTTGGTATGCCTGGAAAAAAGGTGCCTTGGATTGGGATTGATCGATTATAGGTCTTTAGGCCTAGCAAAATTGGGCGGATAGACAGTACAATGCCTGCCCGGCATTTGGATGGAATAAAATGAGCTTTTTAGAACGGCAACTTGAACCTAACATTGTTACGACTAATTTGGATTACTTCATCGCCTGGTGTCGGAAATCAGCGTTATGGCCGATGACCTTTGGATTGGCTTGTTGTGCGATTGAAATGATTGCGTCGGTTTCGTCGAAGTACGACATCGATCGGTTTGGGGCAGGGGTATTTCGGGCTTCTCCACGGCAATCTGATTTGATGATCGTGGCCGGCACGGTTTGCCGAAAGATGGCTCCCGTCATTCGACGAATTTATGACCAAATGGCTGAGCCGCGCTATGTCATTTCCATGGGCTCATGTGCGACGTCGGGCAATCATTACAATAGTTATAGTGTCGTTCAGGGGGTGGATCAGATTGTGCCAGTCGATGTCTACATTGCAGGGTGCCCACCCAGACCGGAAGCCCTGATGGATGGACTCATTAAATTACAAGAGAAAATTCAGCAAGAAAAATATTTTGTGAAATAGGTTGTTTTTCGTATTGGTGTTCCTTTCCTGAATTTCACGAATTCCCAAACAAGCGTGGTATATGCATCCGTTCCTTGAATCCATTGTTGCCAAGTTTCCTGAGGCCGTGATTTCTGCAGAACAGGATCCGGTTCGAGGGGATTTGTGGGCGCAGGTGAAAGTGGACCAATGGCGGCATGTCGCACAATTTCTTCATGATGATCCTCGATTGGCGTTAGACCATATCACGGATATCTGCTCAGCTGATTTTCCGGATGATGCCGAACGATTTGAAGTGATTTATCAATTTCTTTCCTTGCCTCATGGGGCGCGCCTTCGGATTAAAGTACGAGTATCGGAAGAGGCTCCGGAAATCGCAACGATCAGCGATATTTGGCGCGGCGCAAATTTTTTGGAGCGAGAAGTCTATGACCTGATGGGCATTCGATTCATTGGCCATCCAGATTTGCGGCGAATCTTAATGCCTGAGGATTATGATGAGGGGCATCCGTTACGCAAAGATTTTCCGGCAGAAGGTCGCGGGTGGCGCAGTCGGTTTGAATTTTTGCCAAAACTCGATGAGCCCATTGGCGAATGGTCCGAGGCCGAATTGCCGGATGACCAGCGACATCAATTTATGGCGGATGATCGGCCAGAGGACAAAAAACGCACAACGGAAATGCTCTTAAATATGGGTCCCCAACATCCCAGTACGCATGGAGTGTTACGAGTCGTGTTGGAGTTGGATGGTGAGCGAGTCAGTAAGGCCATGCCAGATTTGGGATATCTGCATCGGGGCGTGGAAAAATTAGCTGAGGGCCTGACCTATATGCAAGTGTTGCCGCATACCGATCGTCTCGATTATGTGTGCGCCATGACGAATAACTATGCCTATGTGCGGGCAGTGGAAAAATTGATTGGGATGACCGTTCCTGAGCGGGCTGAGTATGTGCGAACGATTATTGCCGAAGTGCAACGGATCGTGGGCCATTTGTTTTGGTTAGGGACCCAGGCTTTAGACATCGGTGCCATGACCGTATTTTTTTGGACATTCCGTGAGCGAGAAGTCTTGCTGGATCTTTTTGAAAAACTCTGTGGGGCTCGATTGACACTTAATTATTATCGGATTGGTGGTGTCGACGCAGATCTCACGCCAGAAATTCTTTCCTCCCTACGGGAGTTTTTGAAAACCTTTCCTGATCATATTCGAGAGTATGACGCCCTTTTACAAAAAAACCGTATTTGGGTGGCGCGAACCAAAGGGGTGGCGGTGATTTCAGGGGAAGATGCGATCAACTTTGGTCTCACCGGGCCGGTGCTTCGTGGTTCGGGTGTCGCGTATGATATTCGTAAACTCGAACCATATGGGGTGTATGATCGCGTGGAATGGGAAGTGCCCGTTGGCAAGGATGGTGATACCTATGACCGATATTGGGTGCGGATGGAAGAAATGTGGCAGAGTGCCCGCATCATTGAGCAGTGCTTGGATCAGTTACCGGAGGGTCCGATCCTCGCTGAAGATGCTCAAGTTATTCCTCCCCCGAAACCTGAAGTCATGCGGGATATGCAAAGCCTGATTCATCATTTCATCATTTTTACCCAGGGCTTTAAGCCACCCAAAGGGGAAACATACTGCGGCACTGAAGTGCCCAAGGGCGAATTGGGATTTTTTATTATTAGCGATGGCAGTTCACGACCCTATCGGTTGAAAATTCGATCTCCTTCGTTTGTCCATATGGGAGCGTTTGATTATATGGCGCGCGGCTATTTGATTTCCGATATTGTTACCATTTTTGGGACCTACGATATTGTAATGGGAGAATGTGATCGATAGGAGGGTTGTCCGAAATAAGGAGTGAGAAGGTAGAAAGAGAATATAGGGAATAATCTGGTGTGGTGAGGGTCTTTGATAATGCTGCCCCACCGTTATCCCCCTTTTGCAAAGGGGGGGAATTGATGTGTGAACATCGATGCTTTTAGAAAAGTTCAAAGAGGACGTTGAAGAAATACTTTCACGTTATCCGGTAAAGCGGTCAGCCTTGTTGCCGCTGTTGAATTTGGCG
>CP070628.1:1107931-1113166 GCA_020355985.1 Nitrospirota bacterium
ACGACTTGGGTGGGGTCTTGGGTAGAATAAACTTTCATATAGCCGGCGTTTTGTAAAATACTCTCCAACAACAAAATGTTGGTCATTTGATCATCCACGATAAGGATCGTGGCGTTTTGGCATTGTTGTTGTGAGATCATATAAGTTATGCGTGTTGGAGGATTGCGGGATTTCTTTGACTTGAATATGTGGTGCGGTATTCTTCCCTTTAGTTTCGCCCCTGTTGGTAGATTCCGCAGGATAAACGCTAACCGATTACGGGGGTTAAATTTTTTGCATCCTGTTTCATTTTCGGATGGCCTTCCAGAAACTTGACGACAGATAGCGAACATTCTTCATGCTCAATATCGGCCCTAGTCTGTTGTGTGAAAATTTTGAAGAATGGCGAGAGTTAGTGAAAAAGGAAAGGTAAAAAGTGAGGGGTGAAAACTGGATTGTAATCTAATAGACAGTGCGCAATGATCGTAACCCATGTTGCAACGTTTCCTCTTTGTCTGTTATGCACGCTATTGGCAGCAGGTATCCAGGAGTAGAGGTTGGAGGCCTAAATTCCCTTGTTGTCGTATTGGCGGCTTCTCTTAACCTTTGGAGCAGGATTGACCTTAGAATAAAATAAACGGCGACTCATTCTTCGCCTAAAGCATGACAGGTTCTCACGGTGTCTGAAAGATCAGATCGAGATTTCTAGAGGCGGGGCGATTGGACAGTGGCAAGAAAGTTCGTGATGTGAGCCACCGCAGTCTGTAGCATTTCCATGGTTTGTGCGCCATCCAGCGTCTTTCCCTCACGATTGGCTTGCTCGATCTTGATAGCCATGTGGTGAAGCTGTGTGGCGCCCATATTGGCACAAATCCCTTTTAGGCCGTGAGCGGCTTCTCCTAATCCATGATTGTCTTTTTGATCGAGTGCTTGTTCGATTGCACGAACACAGGTCATGACATCCGAAACAAATTGTTCCGCCATTTTGGCAACAAATTCTGGCCCTTTATGTTCTTGCCATTCTTGAAAAAGAGCGTGATTCATGGGAGAAGGATTCTCGTCTTCCGAATGGGAAGCCCCATTTGCAGAGATGGGGGAATTGTCGTTGTTCATGTGGTTGGCGCTTACGTTTGACTCGTTGAAATCACTCTCAAGGGCTATGGGCGGTTCAAGTGTATAGTTATACTCAGGGTGTACTGGAAGTAAGCGTTCAAGCGTGAGGGCCAATTCTTCTAGGCGGATTGGTTTAGAGATATACTCGTCCATCCCGGCCGCTAAACATTTTTTTCTGTCGCCAGGCAGGGCATTGGCAGTCAACGCAACAATGGGAATTCGGGAACCGTGAGGGGTATCTCGTGAAGAGTCAGAAGTGTCAGAGAGATTTGTCTCTTGCTCATTATTTTTCCCTCCTAACTCCTTGCTATTTTCACTTTCTGCTTCACGAATCATTCTCGTGGCTTCAAACCCGTCCATTTCTGGCATTTGGCAGTCCATGAGTACCAGAGCATAGGATCCTGTGGCTACGGCTTTGACGGCTTCTCGACCATTAGTTACCACATCAGATCCATACCCCAAGCGTTCCAGGAGTAAGACAATCAGTTGCTGATTAATGGCATGATCGTCGGCGACCAGAATTTTATCTCGGGATAGTCGTTGTGTTTCCTTCAAGGTATGACGAGTGACCAAAGGACGGATCTTTTCAGATTCTTCGTTCCAACAGTATCCCATCACCGCGGCCAACCCATCATGCAGTTGAACCTTACGGAGAGGTTTGGTGAGGTAGCCTGCAAAACCTGCCTGATGGGCGGCGGCCGCTTCGCCTCGTTGCCCAATCGAAGTGAGGAGCAGAAGTTTGGTATGGGCCAGGTCCGGCTCATCTCGGATGAGTTGACCTAACTGAATGCCATCTAGCCCAGGCATGCTACGGTCTAGAATAGCAAGATCAAAGGGATGCCCCGACTCAGCGGCTTCTTGAAGGATGGGAATACATTGTTGGGCGATCGATGTGGTCGTGGGTTCCATGCCCCAAGATTTAGCATAGGATGCCAACAGGAATAAATTAGTGGGATTATCATCGACGCAGAGGACACGTTGGCCTCGAAGATCCAGCCGAGGAAGCCATTCAGTTTGAACCGTTGGGGAGGCGATATCCAACTTCACGGAAAACCAAAATAGGCTCCATTTGCCCTGTTGGCTTTCCACGCCAATGGTCCCATCCATTCGTTCCACCAATTGTTTACAAATCGTCAATCCCAAACCCGTGCCTCCATATTTCCTGGTCGTGGAACTGTCGGCTTGGGTAAAGGAGTCGAAGAGTTTGTCTTTCGCTTCTGGGGCAATGCCAATCCCGGTATCCCACACGTGAAATCGGAGTTCCACTTGCGACTCTGATGCCCCCATAAATAATACTTGAACACTGACTTCACCTTGGTCGGTAAATTTGATCGCGTTCCCGACCAAATTCAAGAGAATCTGGCGAATCCTCCCTGGATCGCCTTTTAGTGCCGTCGGCACATCGGGAAAGACCAATCCCGTTAGTTCCACCTGCTTTTGTGAAGCTCGTTCAGCCATTAAATCTAACGTATCTTCCAACGTGCTGTTTAGGTTGAATGCAATGGACTCCAATTCTAGTTTTCCAGCCTCCATTTTCGAGAAATCGAGAATGTCGTTTAAGATGTCCAAGAGCGCTTCGGCAGAAGTGCTCACGGTATTTGCCATCGACCGCTGTTTGGCGGTCAGAGAGGTTTCCAATAATAATCCGGTCATGCCGATCACACCGTTCATAGGAGTACGAATTTCATGGCTCATGGTAGCCAAGAAATCAGCCTTGGCCCTGGCGGCTTGGAGGGCTGCGTCGCGTGAAACGGCCAATTCTTGGTTCTTCTTCTGCAGGTTGACAGCCATATCCGAGATTTCTTGTCTAATACGTTCTCGGTCTGCGATTTCATTTTGTAGGTGGGCATTGGTATCCGACAATTCGGTTGTACGCTCGGCAATCCTCTGGGCTAATTGAGTTCGATGTTCTTCCAACTCTCGCTCCCGATCCTGAATTTCTTGAAGCATGCTATTGAACCCATCGATCAAGGTTCCGATTTCATTCGAGGATTTGTTTGGGGCGCGCACGGAATAATCCTGGCTTTGAGAGATTCGCGTGGCCATGCTCGTGAGATTGACTAAGGGATCTAATATAGATTTTTGGAGACGAGCAGTTATAACTAGCGCCAGCAGACAAGAGAGAACCATGGCCACAATTGTGATAAGGAGAAGGTCATGGAACCGTTGATAGACAGGCTGTAAATTCGAAAGGAGATAAATTGTTCCCACATGTTCATTGTTTATGTAGACCTTTCGATAGATTTCTATCGACTGCCAGGACAAATCGTAAATCACTTTCTCAAAAGAGTTCACGAAATCGGGAGGAGTGCCCGGTTGATATTGTGAGAGGATATTTCCCTTTGTCGTAAACAAGGCGGCTTGCAGAATGTTGGATTGGTGCCGGAAGGCAGAGAGAATCTCTTGTGCAGCGTCTTCGTCATGAAATACGAGGGCTGCCGAACTGTTCTCGCCTATTAACCCGGCTTGGTCAGCCAACCCATCTACGAGGGATTCCCGTATTTGCCATAGGTCGTTGAAGACCAATATGGAGCATGCGAACAGAAGGCTTAAGGCAGACGTAAGGATCAAGATCAAGAAGAATTTCCCTTTGAGGGACATTGGTTGAAAAACTTGGAAGAATTTCTTAATGGATATTCGTTTCATGGGGTATAGATCTTGGCTAAGCGAAGTAATTTAGAGCTGATTTTTAGATTGGTTTGGTTGACGACATCGGTGTTAACGGCGAACTGCATTTTCTCATTGTCGACAAATAAATGGATCATGCCGCCTTGCATCATGAAATCAAAGGTTTCTCCTACAGTCAGCACATTCTCTTTCCCCACCTGATGACGAATTGCACGTATTCGTGAAGAGACGGAAGCCGGGAGAAATAGGAGATGGCAGTGTTGGAGTTCGGTTGTGGGAGGATTACGGCGAATCTCAAACGGATGTTCTCGAACTGACTTGTTGGCCAAAGCGGCATCTAATGATTGCCCAAAGGGATCTTTGCCCAACACACAAATTTGAAGGTGTCCATTCGTGGCCTTGAAGGTCGATTCCGGCCAATCCACAAAGTAGGAAAAATGATAAAGGAACGTCGCTTTGACGTGATATTCGTCGAGTGCCTCAGACCGACTGGTGTCAGGGTTCCAGATGAGACTGAAAAGGGCCATAAGGAGGAGAAAAAAGAATCGCGGATTCAACGTATGCATGTTCTATGGCGGATCAATCAGTAAGAATGGGGGTTCAGCACTACCATCTGGTGGGTGTCTCATGTGGTGGCTAAAGGGTCTGGGTTAAATAGTCACTCTATACTGTTTTGTATCATGCTACTGATATGGCCGCTCGTGAAATACATACACTTTTTCAACAGACTCCTAGAAGGAGAATTTGATATATTTTTCGGTTTCTTGAGGAGGAATCTGAACGGGAATCTGGAATGAGAGGAACAGCCGAGATGGGCAACGGCCTGTATTCAGAATGGACCAACCACTCGGTTGGATCAGGGCCCGGATGGGGAAGGGGGTGAGGGGTTCTTCGTCGGCGTTTGTCGGGTTAACCGCGCAAACAGCTTTTTCCTGGTTGAGAAGAATGTTGGGTTGCCTTCTGACAGTTTGAGGAATTTCCCATAATATTGATTGGCCAATCGGTCATTTCCTAACTGTTCATATGCATAGCCCATATTCAAATGAATGTGTGGAATATCCGCTTCTAGGGATTCCGCTTGCCGCAATTCATGGATAGCGAGTTGATAGTCACCACGCTGTTGAGCCACAAGTGCACGTTGAATCCAAAGTTGTGAAACTTTGTCATTTCTGGCCAGACCGCTTAAAAAAAATTGATCAGCTTGTTCTATATCGCCTTTGCCCAGTAGCGCGGTTCCCATCCAGAACCAGGGTTGCCACTTCACAGGTGGGTCGTGAAATAGTGGAGATAGTAATGCCACAGCATCTTCGTATTTTCCCAAACGAATCAATTCTTGGGCGTGTCCTAGTTGATTGGCTGTCGAAGGATGTAATGGAATTCCTGGTTGGACATCATGATTCCTAGATTCCCGTCGTGCTTTCAGCGCTGCGAGGGTTGTTGGCCTATGGGCAGAATCAGTTAAAGCCTCGCTGGGCTTGACCAATTCCTCCGTTTGAATGATTTCCTCTTCTAATG
>CP070628.1:1113266-1121173 GCA_020355985.1 Nitrospirota bacterium
CAAGCCATTCATTTTTGGCATTCGAATGTCAGTCAGTATCACATCTAACATCAAAGGGTTCTCTCCACTTTTCACTTCTTGGACAGCCTGTGCTCCGTCTTCGGCTTCAATCACATCGTATCCGGCTTTTTCCAGAGCCAATTTCACGACTTTCCGAACATCTGGCTCATCATCTACAACCAAGACCCGGCCCTCGGATTTTTTTGGCTGAACATGGCTGCAGTGGACGTTTCATTATTGATTGCTTGTGACATACTCCCCCTCCTTTTTATGAATAAAGGTGCAAAACTTTCTCCACTTGTTTCCCCTCTTGTTGAGCAAGGGAAGTGCCATGTTTTGTAAGAAAGAAAAATAAATAATATTTATAAAATTCAATGTCTTATACAGTTGAGATTAAATAAAAAACTCGAACTGAGGTGGTAGTGTTAAGCCAGAGTTAACGAGCATCGTTAACAGATAACACTCAAAATCCGTTTTTTAAGATTGAGGCTGTCTGAATGTGACGTGAATGACGAATTAGTGGGGAAGACTTAGAAAGCCGCCGGTGAGATTGGAGACGTTAGTGAAACCATGTTGGAGGAGAATGCGTGCCGCTAAGTAGCCGCGTAAGCCTACTCGGCAATACACAACGGTTTCTTGTGAGGGATCAAATTCTTGTAGATAGTCTCTGAGCTCATCCACGGGTACCAGATGGGCCTGAGGAAGATGAGCTTCTTGATATTCATCTGTGGTTCGAACATCTAATAATTGAAGAGAGGTGTTTGTCTCCAGTTTCTTTTTCAATTCTTCACCCGTGATCGTCCTCACTTCTCCACGTAGGGTATTAGCAGCCACAAAGCCTGCCATGATGACCGGTCCCTTAGCAGAATTAAATTGGGGTGCATAGGCTAAATCCAATTGTTCCAAATCCTGGACTTTCATGTTGGCATGTAACGCCGTTGCTAGGACGTCAATCCGTTTATCTACTCCCTGCTCGCCCACGATTTGAGCCCCCAAAAGTTTTCCCGTTTCCTGTTCCACCACCAATTTCATATGGAGGGCTTCTGCGCCCGGATAGTATCCCGCGTGATCCAGTGGATGGGTTACGGAGACGAAATATTTCAAGCCATGGGTCTTAGCCTCATGTTCGGTCAAACCTGTTTTGGCAGCGGTAATTCCCATACTTTCAACAATAGCGGTACCCAGAGCTCCATGGAACTGTAAATCCCCCCCGGCGGCATTCGCTCCAGCCACTCTCCCCTGTTTATTCGCTGGTCCAGCGAGGGGTATCCGGGCTTGTTTGCCGGTGACTAAGTGCGTGGTCTCAACTGCATCGCCAGCGGCGTAGATATGTGGATCGGAGGTTTGTTGGCATTCATTGACGGAAATTCCTCCTGAGGCACTGATTTTCAGACCTGCCTCTCGTGCAAGCTTTAGTTCCGGACGGACCCCAATAGAGAGTATCGCAAGATCCATGGGAAGTCGTGTTCCACTTTCCAGCTCAGCTTCTTGGGCCAACTCTCCAGTTTGATGAAAACTTTTTATCCCATCCCCTACGATAACTTCCACATCCTTCTCTTGTAGGTGATAAGCTACAAGTCTTGCCATATCAGGATCAAAAGGAGGAAGAATTTGTGGGGTCTTTTCTACGATGGTTACTTTCAGACCACGATTTTTCAGAGCTTCAGCTGTTTCCAGTCCGATAAACCCAGCTCCAATGACCAGAGCCTGATGAGAGAGGTTTTGTGTGAGAAAAGTCTTGATCGCATCGGAATCGGGAACGGTTTTAACCGAAAAAATATTCTTGGCTTGAATGCCAGGAATGTTTGGTACGATGGCCCCGGCTCCTGGCGCTAGAACCAATTTGTCATATGAATGAGAAGTCACTTCTCCCGAGATCACGTTTTTGACGTGGACACAACTTGCGGCTCGGTCAATCTGTAGAACTTCGTGTAGAACGTAAACCTGGACTCGAAAGCGTTTCCAAAACCGCTCAGGGGTTTGAAGCAAGAGTTCATCGCGATCCTGGATTGTCTCTCCGACATAATAAGGAAGTCCGCAATTGGCAAAAGAGACGTAGGGCCCTTTTTCGAAAATGGTAATTTTCGCCGATTCATTCGTTCGGCGTGCTTTTGCCGCTGCGCTGGCTCCACCCGCTACTCCTCCAACGATGACAATTTTTATGGACATGCTCTTGAGGCTGTTCCTTTCATGAATTCAAATCACCAAATGGACTTTGATTAAATTTGTCCCAAGAGAATGTCCTAGTCGTTCCCCAGTGACGATAACCATGAGCTGGCCTTCATGAAGTCGTCCTAGTTTTTTCAGGTGATCCTGGGCGGCATTGATTCGTTCATCGGTGTCATCAATTTGAGAAAATACATATGAGACCACGCCCCACACTAAAGCCAATTGACGGGTGACGGATTCGGTTGGTGTGAGAGCCAAAATTGAGACAGATGGGCGATGGCGGGCCAATAACAGGGCCGTATGGCCAGATTCGGTGAAAACCATGATGGCTTGGGCGCCAACTGATTTTGAAAGTGAGACGGCAGCTTCACAGATCGCTTCAGGAGTAGAACGCACGGTCCTCTTTGGCAAATCGGTGTTTTGGCTTTGGCGAGAATTTCCCTTTTCTGTTTGTCGAATAATCCGATCCATGACCTGGACCGATTCGAGAGGAAAGTTTCCGGTCGAGGTCTCGGCTGACAACATGACGGCATCCGTTCCGTCCAGCACGGCGTTCGCCACATCTGAAGCTTCTGCGCGAGTGGGAGAAGAATTTTGAGTCATGGATTCCAGCATTTGTGTGGCTGTGATGACAGGCTTTCCCATACGATTGCACTGTGCGATGATCTGCTTTTGCAGAAGCGGGACTTCTTCCGGACTTAACTCCAAAGCCAGGTCTCCTCTGGCGATCATTATCCCATCCGCAACATCAAGTATTTCATCGAGACATGTCAGGGCTTCAGGCCTTTCGATTTTGGCAATGACGGGAATAATCGAACCTCGTTCAGCAAGAGCCGTTTGGACGATTCTGATATCTTCTGGACTTCGCACAAAAGAAAGGGCTACGTAATCCACATGTTCCTTAACTGCCACCTGAAGATCTTCGGCATCTTTTTCAGTAAAACCTGGCATTTCAAGTGGAATGCCGGGAAAATTTACCCCTTTTCGTGAAGTCACCGTTCCTCCAATGAAAACGGTACAGACCAGTCGATTATTCTCTAAGGTGTGTATTTTGAGTGAAATATTCCCGTCATCGATCAACACGATTTGTCCAGCCTTTAGGTCTTTGGGGAAAGATGGCAAGTCAATCGAAAGTTCATGGGCGATGTTGTGCGAGGGCTTGAATCCCGGTGCCGAAGAAATCCGTGGAATCAGCGACACCTTCTGATCTCGAATGAATAGTCTCCCTTCTTTAGGAAGATCTCCTACGCGGATTTTTGGGCCGGCTAGATCTACCAGGATGGCAAGTGGATTTTTTTTCTTCAGAGAGAGGTGTCGAAGGCGTTGAATCGTAGCTCTGTGCCAATCTGGAGTCCCATGAGACATATTGAACCTGGCGACATTGATGCCAGTGTCCAGGAGAGATTCTAGTTTTTCTGAGGAACATGTTGCGGGGCCGATCGTGGAGACGATTTTAACCTGGCGCATCTAAAGCCTATGAGGAAAAGTAGAGCGGAAGGGAAACGAGTAAGAGGGCGCTAGTCAGATTGGCTGGAATATGTGATAGGGACTTTCCATGGCTACCATAAAGGGCAGCGTTGTGTTTAAGAAAGATAGTAAAGGGCACTTCTTGTACCATTGCATGAAGACTTCATGTCTTAGCAAGGCTGGCCGTTGAAGAGGCAGGGTTTATAACGGGAAGTATCAAAGTCCGTTTCTTCTTTGTACACCAATTCGTTTCCGTTGACCCCATCTAATAAAGGGTCATTCCACATGGTATGGTTCCACCAATAAAAGATCGGGTGTTCGGGCAGATAGTAAACCGGATTGCCATAGTTGCTGCGAATGTGTCCCTCGACAGTGCGCCCTGTGACGTAATCCACTTCTCCGTTGCCGGATAAAGAATATAGCGACAGAAACAGACGAGATTCTTGATCGTAGATTTCATCGATACGTTTTCCCTCATCGGGCTCTGGGGGTAAGGATTGCAAGGCAGGGTTAGAAATTTGGACAGAACCGAACACAAGCCAGCTTGAAAATGCGAATAAGGCCAAACTTGTCATGAGTCATGCCCCCCCCTTGAGTTACTGGTTGCCAAATGCTCTCACGTATAGTAACACATACCAGGCCTCCTCTTCACTCAGGACGAGAGGGACAAACGAAGCCATATCTGTTCCGGGACTCCCGTTTTTCATGATCCAGAACAACTCCCCATCCGTTCTGGCAGCCTGCCAGGTTTTGTCCGTGAAATTTCGTGGTAGTTTGCCACGAAGTCCTGGAATATTTCCAAGGCCTTTTCCGTCTCGCCCATGGCAGGTGACGCAAAAAGCTTTTCCCTGAAAAATGTGTTTGCCCTTTTCAATATTTTCAGGAGTTGAAGGATAAGGATTCGCCCAGGTCCGGGCTTTTTCAATTTCATTAGCGGGGACTCGGGGCTTTAAAACGGATTGATCTGCTGCCAAGGCGTTGGTCATATTACAGACCCACAAGAGGGCCAGTCCCCACATCATCTTCAGGGTTGTTGGGTGGTTACGCATGATTCCTATTCCTTGAGAGGAACGGGAGATCTGTCGGATCTCCCGTTCAAAGATGTTTGCTTATTCAGGTTGAGGAAAAGAATGGCCGAGAGATTGCGGGAAGGTTACCGTACCATCCGGAAATTCTTGACCCTTTTGCCACAGATGATAAATGACCCCATCAGTTTTACCCGCTGCTTCAGCAATGGCTTTAACCTTTTCGGGATCATCGATGTCCAAAATTTGTACTCGTCCTGTTGCAATTTCTACCTTATGATCGTGGAAATACCGATGCCATTGAATTAAGGGCAATTTTCGTGCAAGGTCTTTGGCTACGAAATATTCGATGGCAACCAGCGGCGCATTGGCGTCCGTGGTTTCAAACAGGAGACATTGTAAGATTTTGTCATTAATCCCTTTACAATAATGATGGAATGGGCCCCCTGGCGTGCCGTCAGGCATCATGTGGGGAGCTTGCACATGGATATCATATCCCTGCGCCGGACCTCCCCCTTCGCTCATCGCGGGGGTGGTCATACACCACATCGCCAGAAAACTCATAGCCCCAAAAAATAAAAGTGAACGGATTGAACGATGCATCGCGACCTCCTTGTTATAAATGTGTGATGGACTGCTCAGAATTCCTTGGCAAGGAATTGATAAAAATTATAGGCGTTCTATGGTGTGATAGCCAATGGGCTTCTTTTGTCTGCCCAATTCGTTGACTTTGGACGTTCCATTGTCCCTTCCTCTTTTTGCCTTGTTCGGTTTTGTAGAACCATGGAGTCGAAATTTTCGCCACAGTTGAGACAGCGCCATATGGATAAGACATATAAGGCTTCATCCTGATTATAAACTTGATCGCTCATCAACAAACCCTCGCACCGTGGACAATTCATAATGAATCTCCTTTCTTCCCGCTTACTGAGCGGGAATTCCCGATTCGGTTCATGGGAAGTCTGGATAACAGCATGCCCATTAAACAGGAATCGGTTAACCCGGCGTGAAGAAGCCCCGCCCCTACGATTGCAGGAAGGAGAAAGAATCCACTATGGACGGTGAAGCCCAAGCCGATCCCTATCAAGATCACTCCCCCTGCGATGGCTCGAACCTGACCCTCCAACGAAATTCGTTGTTGCCCTTTGATCACGGGTTTGCCTTCGTCAATCCAAGCTGTGATACCGCCTTCCAGAATTTCACAATTCGTCAGGCCATTGTTGGTTAAATATTCATAGGCTATTTTCACACGGTTTTGTGTTCGACACACCAACATGATGGAGCGTTCCTGTGAGAGGGTCTTCAGTTCGTCCACATAGGTATGTAAATCGGGCAAGGGTATGTTTCGAGCTCCAGAAATATGCACCCCCTCAAATTCTTGAGGTGTTCTGACATCGATATATAAAAATTCTTTCCTGGGATTCGAGAGCTCCTGCTTGCCATTTGTCTTTTCTGATTTCTGTTCTTGCTCTCGTAGCACAGTGCTCATATATTATTCTCCCTTCACCAAATTATCTTGTACAACTGACGGTGTATTCAGATTGAAGCTTGTGTTGGGGATGTCCCCATGTGGTGATCCAAGCGTCATAGCCTCCAATTAAATCCATGGGCTGTGGTCGTCCAGCCTGCTCCAAAATTCCAAGGGCCGCTGAAGATCGATAGCCGCTTGCGCAATAAACAACCACAGGGGTATTCACAGGAATTTTATGGAGTTGTTCAGCAAGGTGTGGCAAAGGGATGTTGAGACTCTGGTCAATGTGGCCTGCTTCCCATTCTTTTTCCGAGCGCACATCGACGACTGTGGGCGGATGGGTCGTGGTCAACAGTTCGGCCAGCATTTGCGCTGAGACTCGTTGGCCTTTTTCAAGCAAATCGGGCCTTTGCCGAAGGGCCTGCATTCCGCCATCAAGATATCCCACAACTTGATCAAAGCCGATGCGGCCTAAACGCAGGATCGCCTCTTCTTCACTGCCAGGCTCTGTGATAAGAACCATGGGGCGTTTTGGGTCCAACAAAGTGCCTGCCCATGTGGCAAACTTACCCGCTAATCCAATATTGAGACTGCCTTTCAGGTGCCCCCGGGCATAGTCCACGGCTTTTCTCACATCAAGGATCTGGACATCGTGTTGTTGATGCTCCATCACCACCTCCAAAGAGAGAGGGTTTGCGCTTTTCCTCACCACCACTTCCAATGTTAAGCGGGCTTCTCGATTCATCTGTGCGTCGTATCCAAAGTAGGCAGGGGCCTCCTGCTGATCGGCCGTGACCAACCCGACAAATTCCTTTTTCGTCATGGGTTGCAGTGCGTAGTTTTCCCATCGTTGTCTTCCTAATGTTGAGACCGTCTCACTACTCAGGTTTTTGCCGCACATGGAGCCTGCTCCATGCGCGGGATAGACTAGGGTTTCATCAGGGAGGGGCATCAATTTGTTTCGGAGGGAATCAAACAATTGACCGCCCAACTCTTCGGCAGTGGTTCCCATCGAAGCCATCAAATCCGGACGACCTACATCACCGATGAACAAGGTATCGCCGGTCAGGATACTATGCGGACGCTTGTAACTGGTGCCCAGGTCATAGACGGCCAATGAAATACTTTCCGGTGTATGGCCAGGAGTTTCCAGCACCTGGATTCTGACCTTCCCAAACTCCAGAACTTCTCCATCCTTGAAAGGTGTCATAGGAAAATCAGCCTGGGCTTTGGATCCCATGCAGATTTCCGCCCCGGTGTGTTTTTGCAGTTCCAGGTGCCCGGCTAGAAAATCAGCGTGAAAATGAGTGAGGAAGACAGAACGAATATGCCACCGGTGGGCACGGGCTTCCTGAAGATATTGATCGACATCGCGTTGAGGGTCGACAACGACGGCTGTTTTTGTGCCTTCATCAGCAATCATGTAGGAGGCATGGGCTAAACATTGTAAGTAAAACTGTTTCACAATCATGGCACGACTCCTTTCGGGCTATATCTCGTCCCTGGGTATTTTTATTCCTTAATTAAAGCAATAAAGCAATGCCTATGCCATGTTGCGTTATTAAAATAAAATTTAAAATTTAAAATAAAAACATATATTTATATATTTTTATTTGTGCTAGGTGTGACGAAGTAATTTATTAGTAAGGTAAATGGATAACATAAATCGTTAACCGCTAACTTAACAAGTTAACGGTTCTTATCTGTTAAAAAATAGATTTTAGTTTGCAGAGGTTTAATGGATAAATCGTGAATTTAGTGAGCTCAGGGGCCTG
>CP070628.1:1121273-1124006 GCA_020355985.1 Nitrospirota bacterium
AAGATCATCAACAAACGTGCGCGGCGCAATATTGGCCATGAACGGCATACCGGTCAAAATACCTTGCTGCCGACGTTTCATAGGATCGTTCTCTTCAGAATGCACCTGAGAAATAAGATAGGAGGTTGCCAACAAACACGTCACTATAACAGAGAGGAAGAGCCGAACGGTGAAACAACGATTATGACCCCTCTCCCTATAAGAAAGAAGGTATGGGTGCCCAGATCGAACTTGCCCATTAACCTTACCCCAATAGCCCCAAAATCGTGCCAAAATAAAAAATCCCCAAGGCTTGATCAACCTTGAGGATTGCACCCGTTTCTTCATCCTCCCCACTTCCCCAGCCCTCGAGGGAACGTTGGTCTTGGAGCAAAGGAGGTATTCTGGCTCCTGGGGATCAGCTACTCTTAAGCCAACCTACTGCCCGCGCCTTCCCATCCAAAATCCAGCAAGGAGTACAAGGCAGTCATTAGAGGGTTCTTTTGTCCCTGACTCCTAACTACTGACACCTTACTTCATTGAACAGTGGCTTTGCGGGGGTCGCCCCCAGTTACAGCGGCGGGACCGCGCGGGAATTGCACCCGCTTCCCTTCATCTGTTCCGTATATGTTGAGGGTGACAATAGGAAGGCTGGGCACGCTTTGTCAACTAACAAGCATGAACCAAACTGTATCTACAAAAAGATCCCCTAAATGAACAGGGGCAAATCATAGCACATAAATCATAATCCCCGAGAGAAATAGTCGGGCCATTTGCTTCAACCTCTTACTTCTTCTCAATCTTCGCCCAAGAATCACGAAGGGGCACCGTTCGATTAAACACAAGTTTCTGATCACTCGAATCAGAGTCCAAGCAGAAATATCCTTGACGCTCAAACTGGAATCGACTACCAACCGTGGCGTGTTGCACGCTAGGCTCAGCCCGACAATCTCCAAGAATCTGTAAGGAACGTGGGTTAAGTATGGGAGGACCATCCTGTGACGCATCTTCTGCATCAGAAGACGATTCGAGTAATAATGCCTCATACAAACGGACCTCTACCGGCAGAGCATGCTGAGCAGAGACCCAATGGATGGTTCCCTTCACCTTTCGCCCAGCTTGAGGACCTCCCCGTTTAGTATCCGGATCAAATGTGCATCGAATCGCTGTGATTTTCCCGGTTTCTTCGTCCTTTTCTACCCCGACGCAACGAATGATATATGCATATCGGAGACGAACCTCTTGCCCAGGAGAGAGGCGAAAAAACTTTTTGGGAGGATCTTCACGAAAATCATCAACCTCAATGTAGATCTCACGTGAAAACGAAAGTTGCCTGGTCCCCTGACTCACATCTTCGGGGTTATTCACTGCCTCAACTTCCTCAGTTTGTCCAACCGGATAATTTTCAATGATCACCTTCAGAGGATGGAGCACCGTCATGACACGCGGCGCTGAACGATTCAAATCTTCTCGGATGGCATGCTCTAAAAGCCCCATTTCAATCACACTATCTCGCTTGGCTACGCCTACTCGTTCACAAAAATTCCGAATAGCCCCTGGAGTGTACCCACGACGCCGAAGTCCCTTAAGGGTGGGCATTCGAGGATCATCCCATCCTTTCACTTGCCCTTCTTCGACCAATTGAAGGAGCTTGCGCTTACTCATCACAGTCTGTGCAAGATTCAACCGAGCAAACTCAATTTGCTGGGAATGACAGGAGACTTCACATTCACGTAGCACCCAGTCATATAAGGGACGATGGTCTTCAAACTCCAATGTACACAGGGAATGCGTGATACCTTCTTTCGCATCAGAAAGGGGATGAGCAAAATCATAAGTAGGATAGATACACCATGCGTCTCCCGTTCGATAGTGCGTCGCTTTGCGTATGCGATATAAAGCAGGATCCCGCAAATTGATATTGGGGGAGGCCATATCGATTTTGGCACGCAACACATAGGCTCCTTCCTCAAATTTCCCTGACCGCATCTTGGTAAATAAATCCAGATTTTCTTCAGGACTTCGTTGCCGATCAGGGCTTTCCTTTCCCGGCTCAGTCAAGGTCCCTCGATAATCTCGAATTTCCTCGGCCGTCAAACTATCCACATAGGCTTTGCCTTTCCGAATAAGCTTTACCGCATATTCGTACAACGATTCAAAATAATCCGAGGCATAATACAGACGAGCGCCCCAATCAAACCCTAACCATCGAACATCTTCCTGAATCGACTGGACGTAATCCATATGTTCCTTGGTAGGGTTGGTATCATCCAACCGCAAATTACAGAGGCCGCCAAATTCCTGGGCAATGCCAAAATTCAAACAGATGGATTTGGCATGGCCAATGTGCAAGTGCCCATTTGGCTCAGGGGGAAACCGGGTATGTACGCGTTGATCAAATCGTCGCGTTTCTTGATCAGCAATGATCAAAGCCCGAATAAAATCGACTGGGGGATGGTGTTCAGAAGATGCCATAGACAAATGAGAAGTGTGAGAATACCGCATGCTACGCACTCTGTCTAGAAATAACCAAAACGGGCATACTGAATTCCTGAGTGATTTGGGGACCTACAAAAAAAGGATCCTAATACTTAAATAACAGAGAACGAAGAAGAAAGGACGCGGCATTTCCCTGGTCAAGAAAATCTACTTTAGGAAATGGCGAGGTGGGGATTAAAAATCCGGACGGAGGAAAATATAAGACAACAACCCAACCCAGGGCTAGGATTCATTCAATTTTCCAAATACCTGCCC
>CP070628.1:1124106-1130443 GCA_020355985.1 Nitrospirota bacterium
ATCCGTTGGTTTCGCAATTGCGCCAGGATGGATTTTTGCTCTCCGATCAACACGAGATCTATATCCGACGTATCTTGTCACGCTCGGGGAAAAATCGGAGTTACCTGAATGGGCAATTAGCACCGTTACAAACCATTCAAGATGTTGGCCGGCAATTAGTTGACATTCATGGCCAACATGATCAGCAGTCTCTCTTGTCTCCGAAAACCCAGCTTGAACTCTTGGATGCGTATGGAGGCTTAAATAGTCTAGTTGAAAAATTTCAAAAATCCTACGAAGAATGGAAAGAGAAACAGTTGGCATTGGAGGCTTTGCAGCAACGGCTTCAAGAGCAAGTGGCTCGTCAAGATATTCTTCAATTTCAATACGAGGAATTGACCAAAATACAATTGCAGGTTGGTGAAGAAGAAGCTCTGAGTCAGGAGTATCATCGATTGAAGCACAGTGGGCGGCTGGGAGAATTGGCCAATCAGTCGTTTGAGGTCTTATATGACGGTGAGCGTTCGGTGTTGGTGCAACTCCAGGATGTCACGAACTGGGTTCAGGAACTTGGCCAGATTGATACCCAATGTCAGGCTTGGTTGTCGCATTTAGAATCCTCCGCCATTGCCCTGCAAGAAGTTACTCAATATCTTCGAGATTTTCGTTCACAGACAGAATCCGATCCGGAGCGTATGGAGGTTATTGACAGTCGTTTAGCCGGCTTGCAGCGACTAAAAAAGAAATATGGCAAAACAATAGAAGAGTTAGTGGCGATGGTTCAGCGCCTAGAGCAGGATTTGGCACTACTGCAAGAGAAGGACGAACAATTAGCCAAACTCCAAACAGAATTGACAAACAGCTTTAAAGCAATGGAGATCTTGGCAAATGATTTATCCGCCAAAAGACAGAAGGTAGCAAAACAATTAGTCAAACAGATTCAGCAAGAATTCGAGGCCCTCAAGATGGGGACTATGCAGCTTCAGCTGAACATTAACCCCAATAATGACAAGGGTCTATTTGGTCCGACCGGCATGGATCGTCTGGAACTCTTGCTCGCTCCTAACCCTGGGGAACCGCCGATGCCTTTAAGCCGGATTGTCTCAGGTGGGGAATTGTCCCGCATTATGCTTGCCTTGAAAACAGTGTTTGCCGGCAATGATCAAACGCCTGTGGTGATCTTCGATGAAATTGATAGTGGGGTCGGAGGAGAAGCTGGGACGGTGATGGGTGCTCGTTTGCGTCAATTGGCCCAATTTCATCAGGTGTGTTGCATTACCCATCTCCCACAGATTGCTTCACAGGCACATGCGCAATTCGTGGTGGAGAAATCAACCTTGGATGACCGGACCTTGACGAATATACAAGAAGTCACTGGCGTTCAACGAGAAACCGAAATCGCTCGTATGCTTGGGGGTGGGACGATTACTTCTACGATCAAACAGGTTGCGGTGGAAATGCTAAAAGACGGAAATAAGGTTGAAAGGAGCAGGCGTTCGAGTAAGACATCGAGGAGTGCAGCCTCAAAAATCTAACCGTTCTTGACTTGGTCTTTCACCTCCGAACAGAGGTAATTTCAAGACAACGATCTGTATGCTAATGGTGTCACAAACAAATTCATGCTGCCAATAATGCTTCGCTACGATCCGGCTTTCCAAAAAAAGACGACGGCCATGCGTTTTGAGGCAAGAACATGATCCCAGCCAAAATATCCTGAAGCAGAATGGATCAGGTCGGACTTATAAGCTACGAGTCGATTAAACCTGTAAGGGGCTTCAAGAATTTCTTCGAACATTGTAGGGTCCATTTCCCGAGAAATTCCGGGTACTTCGCTTAAACTTTCATAATCTTTCGGGCAATAATTACCATCAGGTGATTCTCCAGGAAGATGGAGTCGGTAAAATGAGGTGCCGGAATGCATTGTTGGTGCACTGGGATGAAGATAGAGAACTGCTGCGTAATCGCAAATTCTGGCCGAGTCAACATGTGGGCGTGCGACGCCTTCCGATCCCCCGCAAATTTGAATATGATTATGCCCCGATAGCCCTGCTTCAGAATCGGTTTGTGGAATTAAGTGGGGGACCTTCAGGTGTTGTTTGACGCAGTCTTCAATGGTGCTGGCTTCATCTGGGGTTAAGGCTTCCGGGGCACGCATGCCGGGCCAGGGTTCCGGTCGCCATGGAGAACCTAAGGTCCAAGTGCTGAAACCCATGCACCGTTGAGCGATTTCGAGGGCATTGGGGAGCACATTATCTTGAATCCAGTAATCTGTTCCAAGGATCAGGTCGCGATACGGAAGGAGACTCATGAGTTTTTCTTATCCTTACAATAGGGAGAAATGTGTTGGGAATTATGAATTATCAGGCGACGATAAAAGCTAGGGTGGCTGGCGGTCAAGTGAATTCAGTCATTCACATGGACGGTGCGATTTTTTTTGAGGCATGATAAAGTGGCAAATATTTATGGGATTTTCTTTTAAAAGCAACAAGAAGGCAGGAGATTGTGAATGTCGCTAGCTTCCGTGAAAAGCGTTGATCAGCAGGTGACGGACCTTGTGTCAGGTGTCAATAGGGACGAGTGGTCACGGCGGTATTGGGAACAGGGGGAGTTTTTAGCGTGGGAATGTTTGATGCCAAAGTCCTTGATCGAGGAGTTTATGGGCGAAGTTGACGGCGTCCGTCAGAAGATTAATCGAAATTTTATTCCTAAACATAAAAAAGGTGGCAGCGTCAGTTATTACCTACTTCAAGAATCAGCCCCCGCGATTTTGGCGCTCTATCGAAACGCAGAGTGGATGAGACTGTTAAGTCATATAGTGGGAGCGCCGTTATTATTGTGTCCTGATGAAGACCCGCATGCCTGTGCGCTCTATTTTTATACCGAACCGGGTGATCATATTGGCTATCATTACGATACCTCTTACTATAAAGGGGCTCGCTATACGGTGTTGATTGGTTTGCGTGACCAATCGAGCAGCCAATTGCTGTGTCGATTGCATACGAAAGAATCAGGCCGGGAGGAAGAAGAGCTGTCCATGGCCACCAAGCCTGGGACCTTTATTCTTTTTAACGGCGACAAATTGTACCATGCCGTGAGCCCGCTTGCAGAAGGTGAAGAACGCATTGTGTTGACCCTGCAATATGTGACTGATCCTGCTATGAGTTTCACCCATCGCTGGTTTTCGAATATGAAAGATGCGGTTGGATATTTTGGTTGGCCAGCCCTGTTTCGAAGGCCTACGCGGTAGCGGATGACAGATCCACCAACGTTGCGTCAAAGTCCGACCCGATCACCACCACCGTTGTATTATCCTCACCCCCCAATCGGTTTGCTGTCGAGACAAGGGTGTTTGTAATCCGGTCCAGGTTTGGAGATTCCTTGAGTATGAGGGTCTGAATCTCTTGATCGTCGAGCATTTTCGTGAGCCCATCCGAGCACAGCAAGAGAAGGTCGGTTGATTGTAATGAATAGGTCTGTACGGTAGGAAAGGCTTGCGGATCGATGCCCAGTGCTTTGGTTAATACATGACGAAGCGGGTGGGTGCGCACTTGTTCAGGGGTAATCAGGTTAAGGGCCAGCCGCTCTTCCATAAGGGTATGGTCTCTCGTCCAAAGGTTTAAGCTTCCATTTCTCAAAACATAGGCCCGGCTATCCCCGGAATGGGCGATCACAGCTTGGCTTGTGTCGTGAGTTGGGGGAATGGCCACGGCCACAATCGTGGTTCCCATCCCTTTAATTTCGGCGTTTTGGCTGCCTTGTTCGCGGATACGTTGGTTGGCCGTTTCGATGGTCTGTGTTAGCAATGTTTCAACGGTAGCGGCGGTCGGGGCTGTGGAAGGTTCGGCAGCCAATAGCCGCTGGAATTCCTGGGGAATGGTGTCGACTGCAATTTGGCTGGCAATCTCGCCCCCTGCATGCCCACCCATTCCATCAGCCAACACCCAAAGTTGATGATCGTTATCAAGAGAATAGGCGTCTTGGTTCAGTTCGCGGACTCGCCCAATATCCGTGAGTCCCACCCCCATCCATTTTTGTGGTGGCGGATTCCGCATTAGTATGCAATCGCGACCTGTTCAGGTGGACCATATTCCCGAACCATCCGATCACAGATCAAATCTGCCAACGGCTCTAAGTTTTTACAGTCGGCTTCGTTGTACTCAATTAATAACTCTCGGGATGCTGTACTCCCGCCCTGCCATTCTTCCCATAGGCGAACCGCATCCCATCCGGTTAAACCTTCTAGCGATGCAGTACGAGTACATCCTATTTCCTGTTCAATGGATTTTAATCCACCTTTGAGCCCGAGTCTTCTGGCAGCAAAACACAAGTCTACATGAGGGTGATCAAGCATGAGGTGCGGGTAGGTGGCTTTCAGAAATGGCAGATCAAACCCTGATCCAAAGAATGTCACCAATAAATCGTATGAAGCCAGTTCATTTTGTAATCGCCGTTCTGAAAGACTCTCTCCCTGAATAAGGGTGGTCATGTGTCCTCGACCGTAAATTCCTACAACCGTAATTTCACCATGGGGGGCAGGGAGCCCATTGGTTTCAATGTCTAAAAATGCCGTATTGGGGCGGAAGTGGGGGTACAGTCGCCAGTGGTCTCTGGCCTTTAATGTTTTGGCAAAATATCGAGAGTTCTGTTGGTCCCATTCGGCGCTGGCTTCTTTCAGGAACGTATCATACAGAGTTTTACGAGAAGCGGAAATATGAGGAATCGTGGCATTCTGAAGAAAGATTTCCCAACTGGTAATACCAGCCTTCCAGAGAAGGCGTTCGGTGGCTTCCCCTATGCCTTGTAGAAAGATGAAGGTCGAATGCAACATAAAGATGCTAAGCGGAGAGGAAAGCATTCTATCCTTGATTTCATCAAGAGGACAAGCTACATTCGGCTGTCCTTCATCATATCTTGTCTGGCCAATCGGAATAGAGGATTTATGGAATTTCGTGCACAAAAAATCAAAATTACTATTGGGGGCATTCAGGTCATAGCTGAATTAAAGGCAAACCGTACGGCTCAAGCGATTCTAGATGCTCTTCCCATCAATGCCCCAGTGAATCAATGGGGAGAAGAGTTTTATTGCAATGTACCGGGTGTCAAAGATTATCGAGAAACAGCCAAAAACCAAGTGAAAGTGGGAGACGTGGCCTTTTGGGGCATGGGGGAAATGCTCGCCGTATTTTTTGGACGAACGCCCATGAGTTTGGGGGAGGATCCCGTTCCGGCTGATCGGGTGAACGTGATTGGAAAAGTAGAGGGCGATGTAAAAGTCCTACAGCAGGCTGTGGGAGCATCGACTATGCAGGTAGAATTAATTCCTGAAGGAACCTGATGCGACTGAATCCCATCCGTATTCATCAAATGGCCGCAACGGTAATAGAGCGTTTGGAAGCTCAGGGACTTTTGCAGATTCAGGGGAAGACCGATCTTGTCGTTCAGCAGCTGGAGAAAGCCATTACTACAGAATTGCAAGTGGAAGACCGGCTCAACGCGGATGTTCGGGAACTGCTCAAGCAATTTGACCAAGAGTTCGCCTCCGGGCGGGCCGACTATCAAAGAATGTTTTCAATGGTGAAGCAAAAACTTATTAAAGAACGTGGAATAATTTTATAGTATGGTGGTGAGAATCAACCGACGTCCTTAAAGGAAAGACTTCCTATGGCCCCACTCCTCAGTGATGAAAAGCAGATGCATTTAGCGCATGTCATCGTAAAAAGTGTACAAGGCATGTCGCAAGCCACTTTAAAGGGGGATCAGGCCCAGGCGCTTCGCGAGGTCAAACGCGTCCTTGCTGAACATATGAAAGTCGAGGAAGAGTTAGAAAAAAAGGTTCGCAGCCGTTTGGAATCCTATTCTCGTCCTGTTCCCGAAGGTTCGCAGGAATGGGATATTCTCTATCGTAAAACCTATGAAGAAGAATTGCGTAAGCGAAAGCTTGGGTAATTCTTTTCCTGCCGCATAGGTTCATCGTTGCCCGTATTCTAAAGGTATCTCAGGTCGGTATTGCGAGGGACTCGTATCATCTCTAGCACTCCACTTGAGGGCATGGTATTGTTTTCCACGGTCGCGCCCTATGGGGCGCAACAAGCAAGAGGTGGGTTCCGATGAATGAACGCGAAAAAACCCTCAATGGAATTGGAGCAGCTTTCCTGTCAATTTTGCCAGGAATGGGCCATTTATACTTAGACGTCAAACGCGGGCCCGTCTTTCTGATCTGTGGCCTGGTGATGCTTGTGGTGTCAAAGTTTTTCTGGCCTATGGGGTGGTTGTTTTATATTCAGCTGGCCATTTTTTCCGGGGTCGATGCGTTTTCCTTTGGTAAACGGGGCAGAGGACTTTTTTAATCATTGAGTGA
>CP070628.1:1130543-1134941 GCA_020355985.1 Nitrospirota bacterium
CAGAACAAGACGCATGAGTGACAATCTTTCTGGAAACACTCCCCAACAAATATCCCGGAACATCGGTCATCCCTCTGGAACCCACGGCAATGCAATCAGCGTCCATACTCTCACTCGCTCGCAGAATGGCATCCGAAACATCTCCTTTCATCACCTTCGTCTTCAGAGAAACCAACCGGCTGGTGCCCGCTTGATTCAGGACCAATTTGAGCCTTTCCGCATGCCCATGTAAGAGCTTATTACTCGCTTGAGTCATCTTTTCAGAAAGGCTGGGCCACGAATCGGATTTTCCATCTTTGGGAATGCGCTGTTTTCCCATGTGCCCCGCAGGCAGCACATGCATGAGGACAATCTCTTTTATCCTGCTACGAAACACGGTTCCAACACCCTGTATTAAAAGACGGGAAAAGTCTGATCCATCCACGGGACATAAAATTTTCATGTTTCAAAGACTCCAAATTAAATAACAATAATCTTTCAGATAATTTCTTTTCACTAACAGATACTTCTTTTGTTTACCCAGGAATCCTGCTATGCATGAGGATTACTACCTATAATTGTCTCTATAATCAACGAAAATATTTCTGAAATAATTTTTATTCCCGCAACCACTTAAATATCTGCCCTTTTTTGGGCCTATCGTCTATCTTCCCAGTGTAGCGTTTTACCCCTTTTTGGTCTAACGTGTTGAAAGAAAGCTCTCAGAGTTGATTGGAAATTTAAACGATTTGTCCCATTGGTCATGAGGGTTGTGACAACGGAGCCCCTGGCATCTCCCTTGCTGGTTTTATAGACAAACATTCATAGGAGGGACACCATTATGCCTGAAATTTTTCAACGTATTTTACTTCCTGTCGATTTTGCTCCGGTTTCCCGGGAAGCCTTTCTGCTTGGGCTTCGACTCGCCCATCAGTTTGATGCCCAAGTGTTTTTGCTCCATGTCATTGATACCAAATCATTGGATGCCTTGAATGCGCTAGGCCTGGCCCTTCCGAGCGAAGAAAAAGCCCAAAAGAAACGCCTGAATCACCAGGCACGCTTATTGGCCAGAGGACTCTTGTCTCTACCGGAGACCAAGGGATTAAAGATTACCCGATTACTCAGGGAGGGGAAGCCCTTTGTGGAAATTGCAAGAACCGTTCGGGAGGAAAAGATTGATCTAGTTGTCATGGGCAGTTATGGAGGACAAACCGGGGATATTACCCACATTTTCTTTGGCAGCACCGCAGAAAAAATTGTTCGGACCGTGCCCTGTCCGGTGTTAACTGTTCCCTATCCCTTCAAAAATTTGGCAACACAAGTTGACATCAAAGCATCGCCATCCACAAAGAAGGCCAAAAAAGGAAAAGTACGCCGAGCCTCATAACGAATGGATTCCTCTGGCCCATGGGTCGGAAACAAAAAGATTGTTCGTCAATCTTTTATGCCTTTGCTTGCAATGATCCACGCCATTTCATTGTTCCTTGACCTTTGATGACCTAATCGTCTCTCAGCATTTATCAAAGCTGGGAGACGTGATTTTGATTCGTGGGAATGTGGTTTATACTCCATTTTCACACGTACTTTTCTTTTTCAATGCCTATCAGGAAAGTGCACAAAATTTGTGGGTAAGGCACAAACGACTTTTTTAGGGCTTCTAAAGCCAGAGTTAAAAATTCTTGGGTCCTCTCCTCTCACAAATGATGGGCTTTTTCCCCTTTTTGTGCAAATTATACCTTATTATTTATCAGATAAATGGGAACCGGCTCATTTGTCCAGGTTTTTGACCATCACTTGGCTCCCAATGTCCGATTATGTGCCCTTTCCTAAAAGGGATGAGATGTTTGGTAAAGAAGACCTCCATTCACTAAAAGTCGCAGAAGTGCAATGACGAAGCAATTCCCTTCCCAACACATGACAGTGATTTGGCATGCATTGGGGACTGAAGCGGTATTAAAAGAGGTGGCAAGCCAAGTTGAAGGATTATCCAGGGATGAAGCTACGCACCGATTAGAGAATTATGGAGCCAATCGTTTGCGTCCTTCCCAAAAGCATGGAACCTGGCGGCGGTTCCTGAGCCAATTTCAAAACATTCTCATTTATATCCTAATAGGGGCCGGCCTGGTGACGGCCTTTTTAGGCCATTGGGTGGACACAGGCGTTATTTTTGGGGTTGTGGTGATCAATGCCTTTATTGGTTTTTTGCAAGAAGGAAAAGCTGAAAGGGCTATGGATGCGATACGCCGAATGCTGTCGGTTCATGCAACCGTGCTTCGTAACGGGGTTCGTTCTTCCATTCCGGCCGAATCTCTGGTCCCTGGAGACATTGTCTTTCTTCAGTCCGGTGACAAAGTTCCTGCCGATATCCGGCTTATAAAGGTCAAAGATCTCCGAATCGAAGAAGCGGCTCTGACTGGAGAATCCGTTCCAGTTGAAAAAACCAAAGAAGCCGTTCCTGAGGCGGCTCCGATCGGCGATCGAAAGGGCATGGCCTATTCGGGAACACTCGTGACATTCGGAACAGGGATGGGAGTGGTCATCGGAACGGGGGATGCTACCGAAATCGGGCGTATCGTTACCATGCTGGCTCAGGTTCAGACCCTGACGACTCCCCTTCTTCGAAAAATTGAGGAATTTGGTCGTCGGTTGAGTATTGCGATACTCAGCGGTGCGGTAGTGGTCTTTGGGTTCGGAGTGCTGATCCGAGAGTATTCCCTCAATGAAATGTTTCTTGCCACTGTCGGTTTGGCCGTGGCGGCTATCCCCGAGGGGCTTCCCGCGATTATGACCATTACTTTGGCAATTGGGGTTCAAGCCATGGCTAAGCGTAATGCGATCATTCGACGACTTCCGGCTGTGGAAACGTTGGGTTCGGTGACGGTTATTTGTTCTGATAAAACGGGGACCTTAACCCGAAACGAAATGATGGTCCAAACACTGGCTACTTCAGAATGCTCCGTTGAAGTTAGTGGAGTCGGCTATGATCCTCATGGAGGATTTTCATTAAATGAGAAAGAGATTGCCCTAACCGATTACCCAGTTTTCACCGAACTCGCCCGAGGAGCATTGTTATGTAACGATGCCAGCCTTGAGCAAATAGAGGAGGGTTGGCGTATTCATGGAGATCCGACCGAAGGCGCTCTCCTGATCCTTGGAGAAAAAGCCGGATTGGACTCCCGCTTTGAGCAAGAGATGTGGCCCCGGACAGATGTTATTCCTTTTGAGTCTGAACATCGTTTCATGGCGACCTTACATCATAATCATGCCGGGCATGGTTTTATTTATGTTAAGGGAGCTCCGGAACGAATTATGGAGATGTGTCGCTTCCAACGCCGTTCAGGAGAAGACCATCCTTTTGAGGTTTCCTATTGGCAGGAGCGAATCCATGATATGGCGAATCGAGAACAACGTGTGCTCGCACTTGCGTGTGGTGTCGCGAATCATGCCCACAGGGAATTGAACTTCCACCATGTGGAACAGGGCCTGACGATGTTGGGGCTTTTGGGAATTATCGACCCTCCAAGAACCGAGGCGATTGAGGCGGTCAGGCAATGCCAGGCTGCGGGCATTCGAGTCAAGATGATCACTGGGGATCATGTGATCACCGCTCGAACCATCGGAGCCCAAATCGGCATCGGTAACGGAGAGTGTGCCATTTCCGGGCAATCACTTGAAACGATGAACGATGCTCAACTTCAGGTCTCAGCGCAACAAATGGATGTGTTTGCCCGCACCAGCCCTGAACATAAACTCCAGCTTGTGCAAGCTCTCCAAGCTCGAGGTGAGGTCGTGGCCATGACTGGGGATGGGGTGAATGATGCACCGGCCCTCAAAAGAGCTGACGTTGGAGTGGCTATGGGTGTGAAGGGGACCGAAGTGGCGAAGGAAGCCGCAGAAGTGGTTTTGGCTGATGACAATTTCGCTTCTATTGCCAGTGCTGTCGAGGAAGGTCGTCGGGTCTATGACAACATTAAAAAATCGGTTCTTTTTATTCTTCCCACCAATGTAGCTGAAGCTGGAGTGCTCATTATAGCCATTCTTGTAGGAAAAAATTTACCAATCACCCCAGTCCAGATTCTGTGGGTCAATATGATTACGGCTGTAACATTAGCGTTAGCGCTAACCTTTGAGCCATCAGAAACAGATACCATGCGACGGCAACCTCGGCCACCGGGTGAACCTATCATCTCTCGATTTTTTCTGTGGCGCATCGCCTTTGTGGGCTTGTTGGCTGTGGCCGGAACATTCGCTTTGTTTGTGTGGGAACGAAATCAGGGTGAGTCGATTGAAACCGCTAGGACGGTTGCGGTGAATACCTTGGTTGTGTTTGAAGCTTTTTATTTAATCAATGCTCGTTTTTTTTATGACTCAGTTCTGTCATGGAAGGGATTGTCGGGAAATCGTTACATTCCTTTGGCG
>CP070628.1:1135041-1139187 GCA_020355985.1 Nitrospirota bacterium
GAAGGAACATTTCCCGAGCGATGCAATATGGGAATGGTGGAACGGGAAAAGGTTGAGACATCTGAAGACATTCAGATGCTTCGCACCATGATTGAAGCCCATTTTCGTTATACCAAAAGCGTGAATGCCAAACGAGTGTTGGAAGCCTGGGAGGCCATGTTGCCAAAATTTGTCAAGGTCATGCCCATGGACTACAAGCGGGTGCTCCAAGAGCGGAAGGCGGCGTTGGCTAAAGAACATGCCAAACGCGAACGTGAGGTGGTGAACCGTGGCTGATCCTCGTGGGTTTTTGAAATATACCCGTGAAGGCCCACAACGGCGGCCTGTGGAGCTTCGCGTCAAAGATTACAAAGAACTCTATAATCCCTTTGAGGATGAGAAACTTAAACGGCAGGGAGCTCGATGTATGGATTGCGGGGTTCCGTTTTGTCAAAGCTCGACCGGCTGTCCGGTAGTCAATTTGATTCCGGAATGGAATGATTTGGTTCATCGTGGCCGATGGAAAGATGCGCTCAAAGCTCTGCATACGACGAACAACTTTCCAGAGTTTACGGGGCGCTTGTGCCCTGCTCCCTGTGAGTCGGCCTGTGTCTTAGGTATTAATAGCGATCCCGTTTCGATTCGCGTCATTGAATGGAATATCATTGACAAGGGATTCGAAGAAGGCTGGGTTGAGCCTGTGTTGCCCGTGGTGTCGACGGGGAAATCTGTGGCCGTCGTAGGTTCTGGCCCTGCTGGGTTAGCGGCAGCACAACAATTAGCGCGGGCAGGGCATCAAGTTACGGTATTTGAAAAATCTGACCGAATCGGTGGGCTTCTCCGCTATGGCATTCCAGATTTCAAAATGGAAAAGTGGGTGTTGGACCGGCGGTTGGAGCAGATGCGGAAAGAAGGCGTTACGTTTGAAACCAGTGTTTGTGTGGGTGTCGATACGGATTTAGCGAAACTGCGTCGTGATTTTGATGCGGTCTTGCTGGCCATGGGAGCCGAACAGCCTCGAGAGCTTCCAATTCCTGGTCGGGAGTTCAAGGGAATTCATCTGGCCATGGATTATCTCACACAACAAAATAAGCGTGTCGCTGGGGATACCGTACTCGGCGAAGAAATTTCTGCTAAGGGGAAACGTGTGGTCGTCATTGGGGGAGGCGATACAGGCTCAGATTGTGTGGGGACTGCGCACCGTCAGGGCTGTTTGGAAGTGCATCAATTTGAGTTGCTTCCGGAACCCCCACCTACAAGAGCTGGATCCACGCCCTGGCCATTATGGCCTATGAGATTGCGGACATCTCACGCACATGAGGAAGGGTGTGACCGTGAGTGGAGCATCTCCACGACTAAATTCTCCGGTGAGAATGGACATGTCACAAAGCTGCATACGAACCGGGTGGAATTTGATGAAGGAAAAATCGTTCCGGTTCCTGGATCGGAAATGGAGCTGGAAGCTGATCTGGTGCTGTTGGCGATGGGTTTCGTGGGACCTGTGAAAAACGGCCTCTTGGATTCTCTAGGGCTTGATTATGATGCCCGAGGCAATGTGGTAGTCGATGACCACTTCATGACCAATATTAATGGACTGTTTGCTTCAGGTGATACGAAACGTGGGGCATCTCTCATTGTCTGGGCTATTGCAGAAGGTCGAAAAGCCGCCCAAGGCATTCACCACTATTTGCAAGCGGGGCAATCCCTTCGGGTTCCCTGATCCCGTCTTTTCTGAAAAAAGAGGCTTTACCCGTCCTCTTTCCTTTTTCAA
Organism: Nitrospirota bacterium; assembly: GCA_020355985.1. The sequence goes on from CP070628.1 coordinate 1,136,792, forward strand.
AGTTTTAAAAATTCAACAGACTTTGTTGCGGACTCTAGAAGTTCTTCGCGTGAGCTACGCTGTCTTTGGCAAGCGTTTGGTGGATTTCTTGGATAAGGCGCATTTCAATGTCGGCAAGTTCTGCTTGCGGGGCCGTATAGATATTCCCGTTTCTAGATATTTTTTCAAATTCCGCTCGGACCCACAGAGTTGTATGGTCGGCGGGACCTTTCTCGATCATGGCAAGATATTGGTTCCGGAACCCCGATAATTCAAGGGATGGTGGGAGTGAGGTCTTTCGATCCGTTATATACACGGCCTTTTGGTCCGTCTGCATGGTGGTCAAAATCGTATAACCATTTTTTGTAAGGGCATCCTCCATAATGGTTGAGACGGTGGCAAACTTAAATGGCAGCTCCTGAGTTTGGCCGCCAATTTGTTTCATAACCAGAGATTTTCGCATCTGCTCTCGTTGGCTGCGTAACCATTTGGCGTCTCCTAAGAGCTTTTTATTTTTCTGTTCCAATGCGTGTATGGTATCCAGGTCCTCTTTAGGGGCATTGGTCAGTTGTGCAATATGGCTTTGTGCCTCTTGTAATTTTGTTTTGTAAGCAGCTTCGGTCTCCCTGGCATCTTGGTTCAAACGGTCGATTTGTTGTTGCAGGACTTTGTTGCCTTCCTGTAGAGATTGAATCACTGACTCCAATTTAGCGGTTTGTTTTTTTAATTGAATGGCTTCGCCTTGGAGTGCAGTTTGATCTTGAGGGCATGCGGTGAGGGCCAGAAGGCAAAAGACCGATCCGAGGGTCGTGGACGCTCGAGTCAAAAATGCCTTCATCTTGAAAATAGGTTGGGATGTTAAGAGCGGCCGTAAAACTGGCATTTTCACTGAATCGGCATTGTAAAAGAGGATTCACCGAGTGATGAGTATGACAATGGGTACCTTTTATTAGGTAGTCTATGCTTAATCGTCTGTTATTTCAATTAGTGAAATGGAATGACAGCGTTGATAAATACGTAGATCTTTTTATGAAAGTCTCATATTGATGTTGAGTGATCATGTCGGATAGAAAGATGCGCAAAGGTGGAAGTATCGTAAGGGGTAAAGAAGTTGATCAGAAATATTGTTGGGTCATGGTATGTTTCGCGATTGAGCCAGATCAGAAATATAAGAAGGGGTGATTCATGCCGTCATTGATACGAAAAACTTTTCCTGTCCCTCCGCTTTCTTGTAATTGTTCAATTGTTGGCGATGTCGATACGAAGCAAGCGGTGGTGGTTGACCCTGGTGGAAATTCAGAACGCATTCTTGATGAAATTGAGTTCCTAGGTCTCACTGTCTGCGCCATTTTGCATACTCATGCCCATTTCGATCATTTTTTAGCATCAGGGCATATCAAAAAAGCCACTGGCGCGCCGCTTTGCTTGCATCCCCATGATCGAGATCTTTGGAGCATGCTGGAGATCCAATGCCAGATGTTTGGGGTTCCGTATTCGCCTGCTCCTCCTCCAGACCAGTGGATTGCTGATGGTGAAGAACTTACGGTTGGCCCGTATTCTGCGGCAGTGATCCATACGCCAGGGCATACACCAGGGTCGGTCGGTTTTTATTTTGAAGATCAAAAGCTGCTTTTTTCTGGAGATACACTTTTTCGTGGAGGGATTGGCCGAACGGACTTATGGGGTGGAGATAGCCGAGCGATCATTCAATCCATAAGGGAACGGTTGTATTCTTTGAATGAAGACACGCTGGTGATTCCGGGTCATGGTGGTGAGTCGTCGATTGGTTGGGAACGGGAGCACAATATGTTTGTGAATGCCTTATGACAATTGATTTAGACACCAGGGTCAAATAGAGGAGGCAAATATGAGAACTCGTTTTATCGAATGGTTGGGCTCTTTTTTTCAAGAAGATACAAGATCCGAACTAGTTAGAATAACCTAGGTTAACTACTCTTTATCGCCAGGAATGATCTGAATTAATGAGGAAATCCTAGAATTTCATTGTGGCCGTCATTTTTCCGCCAAAAACCTTCTTGCGTCACAGAATGTCATATGCTATAAACCTTTCCTCATTTTGAATGGGTCTAGTGTTTCCAATAATAAAATTGACTTGCGTTGTTAAGTAAATTCTTCATTATCAACAAGTTTCTCATGAGGAGGTAAGCGATGCACAAAGTGCTTCTATCCGTCCTTTTAAGTGCGGTGTTAATTGCAGCGGGTTCTTCAACAGTATGGGCGTTACAATCAGGTGGGGTGGAAATCGGTGATCTTGAAACCGGTTCTGTTGTGGGTCAGCCATTTAAAGCTCTGGATGTGGATCTTGAGTTGAATGCCATCAACATTGGTGGAAAGAAAGTCTGGTATCCCCCTACGTCCATTTTGAATTTGGTTGCTGGTGCAACAGGTGGGAGAGC
>CP070628.1:1139287-1143377 GCA_020355985.1 Nitrospirota bacterium
AGCCCATTCTTCACATTCGCTGCCGTCATCAAACTGACAATACCCGACCTCTCCACCACCTTCATCCTTGCGAATATCCAATGTGCCGCCTTGATCAACACAGAATTCCGATGCTGGATTGGCAATTTGCCCCGGTTCTTCCGGCGATGAACATCCAGCAATGACTGAGATAATAAAGGCTATAACGAGTAGAATTATCACAACTTTTGGACGCATATATCGCTCACCTCAAAAGCATCGCACTTGTCAAGACACATTTGACCGAATACGGAGCATATTGGTCGTGAAAAATCGATGAAGCAAACTACACTTGTAAAGAAAAATCCTCTAATCACTCATTCTTGAAAGACTCGACCTTAGCCAAACGCAAGTATGTACGTTTTGTTTCCCGCTCGTCCGTGCAGGGCATTTTAGCCCTGGTCGGCCATCCGGTCATTTTATTCGTCTTGATGGGTGTATTCCGATTTGTGGGCCTTTTTTGCTTCTCTTTAGGGTGGGTTGAACCCTCGGATACATAATGATCTGCTTGCCATTCATGACTCGTACAGAAATAAGTCTACAAAAGCTTCACTCTCTCATTCACATGAGAGCCTAATTTGCCTATCTCAATACTAATTTTGATTTCTGACTACATTTCTGACGGATTACAAGGCGCAGTCCAGTTGTTTGACTGAAGATAAAATTGACTCCGGTTTTGAAGACTGTAAAATGAGAATTACTGGACGCATTTTTATGATTGTTGAGATGGTTCTAATTCAACTTGCCAAGGTAGCGCATTGAAAGCCAATTGGTGAGTCTTCCTTGTTGCAGTTTTCTTATTATGTGGTATCGCGGTGGCCCTAGTTATTGCGAAAGAAGTAGCCTTCCGATTACCAGAGCCTTCAGTTGTATCCGCAACCCCCGAGTTTTCTGAAGGTGCCGTGGCAAACTCAAGTTTTCAATCAACCGGCAGTGAAAGAACAGGTGCTGCGGAGGGAGAATCTGCAATGAGTGAAATTGATAAACCACCAAATCAATCAGGCTTCTCAAACAATATCTTGGGAGTCAATCTGTTTGATTTCGATGGCAATGGTCCCGCTTGGTATTCGGTCAACGATGTTGTAATGGGTGGGGTCTCTAGGAGCTCAGCGAACATTGATCCCGAAAAAAAGCGATTGTCATTTTCTGGAATCCTATCACTCGAGAATAATGGCGGATTTGCATCTATTCGATCACAGGAAGGTACTTACGATTTAAGCGCATACGAAGGGATTGCTTTGCGTGTGCGCGGAGATGGGAAAATATATCGTTTTAGGATAAGAACAGAGGAAACAGGGCCCGAGATAGCCTACACAGCATTGTTTAAGACAAAGAATGACTCCTGGCAGGAAATCTACATCCCATTTTCGGAGATGATTCCCATTTATAGGGGTGTGGTCGTCAATGGAGTAGAAGCCTTAGATCCAGCTTCTATACGGTCCTTTGGGCTAATGCTTTCTGAGAGGCAGCAGGGCGAATTTTCGCTAGAAGTCGACACGATTGTCGCAGTGGACGCCAATATAAACATCTTGGAGGGTGCTGACAGCGAAGCTGGGTAGAAAGAGTTTGAGTCTTTATTATTACGACTAGATTCCTTTATCTACAATTTACAGAGAGAAGTAGCTTGGCAAGAACAGGTATATCATTGGTTGAGAGTGTCCATAAAACAGTGCAAACCCGAGATCAAGCTAATGTGCAATGCTTGAAAGTTAGAACACAAATTGACACAGAGAAAAGGCTGAAAACCAGCCAGATCACAGGACCACATGTCGGACGCGAAACGCGTTGCCGCCGAGCTGGCCAAAGCGGAGTCGATGGATGACTTCCTGGGCAAGGACGGCATCTTTGCCAAGCCGTTCGGTAATGCTCTCGAGCAGATTATGGAGGAAGAGCTCAGTGACCCTCTGGGATATGAGCCATACAAAGCCAAAAGTGAGCAACAGCGGCAACAGCCGTAGTGGCTATTACAGCAAGAAGGTCCGGACTTCCGAAGGAGAGACAGCTAACCATTCGTTTACCAATGTGGTATTTCCAAAATCGACTGGGGCCTTGATCACGATTCTCATCTGTGATATCAGTTTTCCAGTTCTTTCACGCACGTTTGACCCTACATTCAGCCGATTTGAGAAGCATGATTGTACGATCTGAAGCAATCCACGTCTTATCCAGGGCTTTCAATGTTTGTATCCATAAATTTTCACCTATGATCGATAGCCCGAAGCCTAAAAACTACAAGATAACTTGGGATGAATGAGGTAGCCAATGCCTGAAGGCCAACGCTTCTTTAATTGGCGCTAAGACGACCTGAAGTTTGCTGTCACAGCATTCTATCTGCAATCACCAAATAACCACGCTAATTCCCTACAGCAAACAATAACCGAATAGCATCATTTGTTGCTTGAATCGCGATAGCGGGATTACTTTTGGTGAGAGGGTCCAACTCCAAGACAATCTCTTGATAGGTATCATCGGGGATTTCGCTGGCTCCGACGCGGATCGCAGCCTGTGCGCCAAGATCTTCGGCCTCCATAGTTACTCGGCCCCGCAACTCAAGTCTGGACATGTGAGCAGCAATCGTTGATAGACAGGTTGAAACAAGAACTACCGCCAAGGGACGCGGCGCAGCAATGACCGGATCAAACGACAGTTCTGGCCAGGTTGCTCCCCCAATCTTTGCGGTGTTCTGACGTGCCAACTCCCAGCCGGAAGCGGCCACTTCAGAGAGTTGCGTTGTCGATGAAGGTAAAACTCCATGCTCCAAAGCGATCCGGATGTCTTGGGCATCGCCGACATTAGCTTCAATTTCATAATAGTTATTTTCACATTCATCCAGTGCTTCTCTAGCTGCTTTTAGGGAGCGTTGCAAGTGTTCAGGCGGTGTATATCCGCCCGAGACAGTATACTCTACTAGGCGAAAAAAAGAGGCGAGCGCTGACGTGGTTAAGTTTCCTGCTGTTGCTCTCTCCCGAATGACTGACAGCATCTCACCAAGCTCCGTCAGAGCAGGGATCGCCGCCTCACTCAACATTTCCGCGTGTGTTGCTCGTTGGGCCTGGCCTATTTCCGCCAGCCGTTGATTTACCCGATCGGCTAGATCTCTTAGAGCTACGCGCTCTGCATCCGAAAACTCACGAGGCTTGGTATCAATCACGCATAGCGAGCCCACGATTACGTCATCGAACACCACTGGAAGTCCTAGGTAAGCTTGAATGTCATGATTTTTGACTAGGTGCTGCGGCACCCGGGTATCTTGCTTGGCATTCGTAACCTCGAAAGCTACGCCATCACGAACAACAAACTGACAAAACGACACATCACGTTCCGTTCCTCGAGCGGCTGCCAGATCCTCGGGAAGACCATAATGTGCTTTGAAAAACTGGATCTCTTCTAACACGAGATTTACAAGGGCAATCGGTGTTGAGAGTTCCTCCGCGGCCTCCTTAACAATCGATTGCAACATTTCGTCTTCCGCTTCAGCAAGAAGCCCTGATGTAAAAGCATGATGTCGTTCGGGCCGATATCCCAGGGCATCAATGCTATCCTCAAAATCACCGATTGGTTGATCCATATATATTCCTCCGATTCATTTTTTTCAAAGTTATCACACAATTCCAGGAAAAAAAGACTTCTGCGGATAAAATCCGGTCCGTCTCACAAGAGGACACGTATGCGTCAGAACCCGCCGTTTTCAATGTGCAACGATTATGCAAAATCATTTTCTGTAAAAAAATTGTATTGCTCGGGCGCAACTCTGAAAAGCGGGCAGATCGATCGCGGTCCAACGGATACTGGGAGTAGAATTGCGACTAGTTCACGTTCCTTCAGGTCACGGAGTTGACTCTGATGTCACAGTCAACAACAATGATACTACCTTGCCCATTCTTATAATATTCCGGAGCGTGCCAATGAGCAAGATTTCAGGCATACCGTTTCCAATTAATCGCCAAGCGTACACTCACATCGAAAGAAGGGTCATTCTTCACATTCGGTGCCGTCATCAAACTCACAATACGCGATCTCGCCACGGCTTGAATCCTTGCGAATATCCAACGTATCACCTTGATCGATACAG
>CP070628.1:1143477-1147460 GCA_020355985.1 Nitrospirota bacterium
CGCAAACTCAAGGACACCGTCCCGGATTGCAAGGCTTCCAGTACCCGGGCATAATCCTGAGGATCCACGACGACTAGCACATCCTCGTGGTTTTTCGCCGCCGATCGGAGCATCGAAGGGCCTCCAATATCAATATTTTCAATGGCTTCCTCAAATGTGCAGCCTGGCTTGGCAATTGTCGACTCAAAGGGATACAGATTCACGACCACAACATCAATGGGCTGGATGTCCTGTTCTTTCATTTGTTGCATGTGTGCCTCGATGGAACGCCGCCCCAAGAGCCCTCCATGAATTTTGGGATGTAATGTCTTTACCCGCCCATTCATAATTTCAGGGAACCCCGTATAATCGGCCACTTCCATGACCTCGACACCCGCATCTTGAAGCATTTTAGCCGTACCACCAGTTGAGAGAATAGCGGCCCCAAGCCCAACCAAGCCTTTAGCCATCGTTTCTACCCCAGTCTTATCCGAGACGCTAATCAGCGCTTTTCCCAACTGTGCCATGATCTCCCCTATCGCTGTGATGTGTAATTAAAGATGAAAAACAGGAAATGCAGCTTACCAAACAGTCATGGGAACTTCAACGAATCTCCTAAGACCTGGCCGAAAAACCAGATTCGTACCTTTCATATTTTCCTGCAGTTCCATGGCCGGAGCTTTTTCCAAATTCACACTTAATGAACTCAGAGAAACCCTTAATGAGACACCACATGTTCTCTCTAAGCTCATATTTTCTTGGGGAAAATATTTTTCAAAAAAGGCATAAAGGGTCTCTCCACCCAAACCGAAATATATAGGTACTCTCGGATGAACCATTAAGAATATTCTGCTTCTTATTCTCAATTACTACCATCTCAGTGAATCGATTTCATGAAGAATGAAGTGAGAAAACTCTGGCGACAGGGGAAAGGGGCACAGCATTCCTCCATGATTACAAAAATGAAACGCGTAGACGAAGACAAACGGGTTAATTCTTTACACTTTTCGTCTCAGTCATTGCAGCCATTATTCACATTCATTTTGTGCGTGAACACGCAGTAGGAGTCTTTCTACCGCTTATGGACGCGATAACTCTTTTTTGGGTTCTGGTCGTTATCCTAATCATTGGAGGTATCATTTTTTCCCTCAGCCTCACCTCCCGCGGGTCAAAGACATCTTCTGCCGAGAAAATCGAAGGGACCGACTTCATCCCATCTCAAATGTTTATGGGGAAGGACAACCTCGGTGGATTGGCTGTCAACGAACACACACACCAAATTTGCCTTTTCACAAACCCCTCCGCCCCACCACGCCTGTTTCCCATCACAGATTTAATCGGCTCCCATTTGATCAAGAATGGGGAGGTTTTGGGCGAAGGGAAACGCAGCTACCCCGAAGAGATCCTGACGTTTTTGAACGAGATTCAGGGCCAAACAGAAGATCTAATTAAGCGTTTCCACATAGAATCGTCTCAGGGACCAACCCAGAGGATTGATTTGGTCGTACTCGTTCATGATCAAGATAACCCAATCCATACCGTGAATTTTATCGACATGGAAACCAAAGAGGGAGGTATTCTCTTCGAGAAAGCCATAAGCGCCGCAAAGCATTGGCAAAACGTTCTTGAGGGACTCATTCTTCAAGCCGATCAACTTGCCAGGTTTCAATCTGAAATTAGCCAAGAACAAGAAATGGCGAAAGCCGCACCGTAATCTTTCTCGCAGTACAAGATCTTCCCACGCAACCATTTTCTGAGTCGTTCTGTTTCATCACAAACCTACCATCTTATAAGACTCCCTTTGCCTGTTAAAACCACCATCTAGGCCCGTTTACCTCCATCTCCCTTTAACATCACCTCTCTCTTGCCCCTCCAAACGGGGAATTGCCTCCAAATACAGAATCATGTTTTCTACACTCCAGACCATCTCATTAATGCAGGTCATCGTCACTGGTTTTGCGCCATTGCCCTCTAGACTGCCCAACCATCATGTCACAGGCACGAGGATTCACAATCGTCAAATATGTGGGACTGGGTATTGGTATCCTTCTCACATATAGCCTCACTTCCGGATGGAATAGTTCTTCTTCTCAAGATTTATTTCAGGCCATCAACGCACGTAATGTCACACTTGCCCGTCAACTGATCTCCCAGGGCGCAGATGTCAACCAGCGCACTTCACAAGGGGCAACGCCCTTACATTTTTCTACTCGATTCGGACAAATTCCGCTGACACAACTGTTACTTGAAGAGGGTGCTGATGTCCACGCCACCTATCGATCCACCTGGACACCATTACATTTGGCAGCCAAGGGAGGCCATGTGGATGTGGCCAAACTCCTATTCAAATATGGGGCAAACGTGAATGACATGAAGGGCACGACCACCCCTCTCCACATTGCTGTACAAGAAGGCCATCAACGCATGGTATTCTTTTTATTAGCCAACGGAGCGACCGTTCATACTCCATTCAAAGAAGGCTGGACGGCCCTCCATATTGCCGCACAAGCCGGAGACACAGATCTGACTCGGCTGCTCCTTGATGCTGGCGCACCTATCGATGCTACCAATGCCATCGGCATGACCCCACTCCATTCTGCCGCCTTGTCGGGTCAGGTAGATGTCACCGAATATCTTCTTTCCCGTGGAGCCACCTGCTCAATCCCTACACAATCCGTTCAACATATTGAGACGAAGACGATCAAAATGGTCGTCGCGGCCCTTCAAGAAATCCTACAACATTGCCCCATTCCCCTAACCTCATAAGCCCATATCGAAAGTTTCCCTTCTTCAAGTTTTCCTTCAACACCATTCGCTGCTTGAATCAACTCAAATCGACAATAATTGGATGAATTCCGTCAATCCTTGTAAGATCGACAAAGCATCTTCTTTTTTAGAACGCCAGTTCACATTCTGACATTCAGTAAAAGTTTCATTTTTCACGACCCCTACAAAGTCTTCACCCATGCATTGGTTCTATTTTGCGCTGCTAGCGGCCGTCTGCGAATCGTTGAAGAATCTGTGCAGCAAACATGGGTTGCACGCGGTATCACCACAACTGGCTGCCCTCGCCGCTTCCGCCACACCCATTCCCTTATTATTGGGTATTTTGCTGTTCACCGATTCAATCCCCTCACTGGGCCCTCAATACCTTCCCGCTCTTTTGCTGGGTGGAACATTGAATGTGTTGGCCTTATTCCAATTCATGCGTGCCCTGCAAGCCTCCAACATGTCGCTGGCAGTTCCATTTGTCTCCTTCACACCATTTTTTTTACTTCTCACATCCCCCCTGCTGGTGGGCGACATGCCGAATGTTCAAGATATGGGCGGAATTCTTTGTATCGTAGCCGGCGCCTACCTGCTTCAGATTCAATTGACCGCTCAAGGGTGGCTTGCTCCTTTCAAAGCTATCATCCAGCAACCCGGACCAAGACGCATGTTATCCGTTGCCCTGATCTACAGCTTTACCTCAAACTTTGACAAGATCGGAGTTCAGAATTCTTCGCCACTCTTTTGGAGTCTTTCGATTACCAGTATGATGACTGTTGGATTTTTAATAATGCTGTATCTTTTACGTCGCCAGATCATTCCCACCCCACCCACCAACTCCTTAGGAATCCTCATCGTCATCGGACTTTTTCAGGCCGTGGGGCTTTTCTTTCACAATACGGCCCTCAGCTTAGGGCCGGTTCCCTCCGTCATCGCCGTGAAACGAACCAGTATCCTGTTCACGGTGATCTGGGGCATCATGTTCTTACGAGAGGAACGCGGAAAAGAGCGCCTTGCTGGGGCAGCTTTAATGGTCATCGGTATAGGAATACTAGGAATGTGACAAAATTCATCATACTGTCAATGTGAGAAGGTTCAGGAGAGGAGGACTAGGGAGAAAGTAGAAAAACTAGCGAACGGGGGGCATGGCGAGGACGGAAAGATCGGCGATGGAGACTAATGGACCGGGAAAGATTCCCAGTAAGACGACACCGGCAACCGCAAAGGCAAGGACC
>CP070628.1:1147560-1157494 GCA_020355985.1 Nitrospirota bacterium
AACGGCCGTTCGGGTTAAAAAATTAATTGAAGAAAATCAAACCGAGCCCTGTAATTTTGGTGTGGTATCTAATCCGGAGTTTCTTCGCGAAGGATCCGCAATTGAAGACTTTATGCGGCCCAATCGAGTCGTGATTGGTGCCGATAGCCAGGCATCGGTGGCGATTATGAAGGATCTGTATCGCCCCTTATATCTGTTGGATGCTCCGGTGGTTATTACCGATATTCCAACAGCGGAGGTCATTAAATACGCGTCAAACGTGTTTTTGGCCACCAAAATATCCTTCATCAATGAAATGGCCAATTTGTGCGAGTTGGTTGGTGCCGATGTCCAGATGGTATCCAAAGGAATGGGGTTGGATAAGCGCATTGGCTCAAAATTTTTGCATGCTGGACCAGGCTACGGAGGGTCTTGTTTTGGAAAAGATACTGCAGCACTGATCAACATCGGGACCGAAGCTGGTTATGAAATGAAGGTGGCGAAGGCGACGAAGCAGGTTAATGAAGACCAAAAGTCCAGGATAGTCAAAAAAATTCAGATGGCCCTGGGGGATTTGAAGGGAAAAACAATTGGATTGTTAGGCTTAGCGTTCAAACCCAATACCGACGATATCCGGGATTCTCCAGCTCTATCCATTGCGGGGGAACTTATTAAGGCAGGGGCCACGGTGCGGACGTATGACCCAGAAGCGTTAGAAGAGTCTATGAAGGTGTTGCCGGATATGATTCCCTGTCAAGATGCTTATCAGACTGTTGAGGGAGTTGATGCCATTGTCTTGGTCACGGAGTGGAACCAATTTCGAAATCTTGATTTCGAACAGATTCGATCAAAGGTCAAATCCCCAATCTTTATCGACCTTCGGAATGTCTATGAACCACAGCGAATGGCCGAACAGGGATTTTATTATGTGTCGGTAGGGCGAAAATCTGCTGGAACCAACCCCTTAAAACAGGGATAAGCAAGCAGGGTTTCCATACTCCTCTACTTCCGCTTATACCCCATTCGATCGAGCACTTTCATAATGCGCTTTTGCAAGCGCTCGTCGGCTTCACCTAAGGCTTGGGCTAAAGGTTCCACGGCAGGTTTCCCGATTTTTCGCAAAATTTCCGTTGCGGATTGCCGAAGGTCATCTTCTTCTTCTACCAACAGCGGCACGACGTCAAGAACGCATGGTGCACCAATCTTAATGAGCGCTTCATAGGCGCGCTGACGGACATCACCGACTTCATCACTCAGCATTTCCACTAGGGGCTTCACGGCCGCTTCGACCCGAAGTTCCCCAAGAACTTCAATAGCATGTTTTCGGTTGAGCCAATGTGTATCGGCTAAGTCCAGCAGGGCAGCATCTGCCGCTGCGACATTCGGATCTTTGGAGCGAATACGAAAACTTTTGACAATACGTTTTCCGTCTTCTTCAACGACTCGAAGTGTGGCGCCGTCGCCAATTTTGATTTTGTGTAAATCCTCAACAGCTTCTTCCCCGACGTCCAAGAGGACAGTTTTCCCGTCGTAGGCCAACAACTCAACTTCGATTTGGTTGGTCTCGAGATTGATCATCGAGACTTTTTCGGTCACAAGATTAAATCCATCTTTCTTCGTGCCCGATTTCGGGCCGATGGAAATGAGTTTTGCTGGTGCTTCATTTGCCATAATAATGGTGTATCCTTAAGTATAAAGTGAACAGAACAAAAAGACTTAACGAATGATTTCTACTTTGAAGAACTCGGGGTCCAGCCCAAACTCGAGAGGGCGCCCTCTACCGTATCACGCACCATTTCATTCTCATCTTCCAGCAAGGGCACTAAAGGATCGATGGCTCGGGTATCTTTTAAACGTGCCAGTGATTCTGCGGCATTGCGACGAACTAACCAGTCTTCATCGGCCAATGACTCAATCAGTGGATCCAATGATTGAGGGTCGCCAATTTTCCCCAACGCTTCGGCGGCATGCCGCCTGACAATCCAGTTTGAGGCATGCAGCCCTTCGACTAAAGCCGTGGTGGCTCGTGAATCCCCAAGTTTTTTTAACACTCTTGCCGCATCTTCCCGTAGTGTCGCATCCATCAAGGCATCGATTAACCCAGGGACCGCGTCAGGGTGTCCGATGCGTTCGAGGGCCCAAATGGCTGCAGTTCGCACTCCACCGTCCTTATCATGACGCAGGGCATGAATAAGTGGTTCCACAGACTTATGCGCACGAAGCTTACCAAGGGCATTAGCGGCCTGTTCTCGGACCGACCATTCTTCATCATCCTTGAGGGCTTCGAGAAGCGGATCAATGGCAGGTTCTCCAATTTGTACCAATGCGCTGGTGGCAGCCTCGCGAATCACACAGTCGTCTTCTAAAAACATATCAATCAGCTTCGGGATCGCCTCCGCCCCAACTTCTCCTAAGCGAGAGGCGGCATGATCCCGTAGTGATTCATTGTCATCCCGAAGAGCTGATAACAAAGGATCTACTTGATTTTGTTTCGTCATACTGTCTTACTCCTTTCCAGCCCAAGCTTCTTCATCCATCTCCATTTGTGCAGTGGCGGCTTCCAGTTTGTCAAGGATCACCCCAGAATTATAGGAAATCAGGCCATCCCGGTCGGTTTTTAATCGTTTAAACAGGTCGGCATGTGGTCTCAAGACTTCGACATCTTTGACTTTTTCTAGCGCTTCCACGGCCAAAATGCGAAGAGGACGAATGGGAATGACCTCAATAAACAATTCGACTGGCCGTGGATCACCAATGAGTCCCAAGGATTTCAAAGCATGTTCTTTGACACCCGTATCTTTATCGGACCGCAGGCGCTCCATCAGAGGTTCTACTGCTCTCACATCACCAATTTTACCTAAGGTATCTGCCGCAGCTTCTCGCACGATCCAGTCATCATCTTCCAAATATTCCAGCAAAATTTCGACTGCGGGTCGACCAATGCGGTGCATTTGGATGACAGTTTCTTGCCGCACACCTTCCTTTAATTCAGACTCATCCACGTCTCGTAAATCATCGAGGAGTTGTTCAATGCGATCCCGGATTGCACCGAGTTTGCGCAAGGTATCCGTTGCGAGATCACGGAGATTAGGGTCTGCCATGGCATCCACGAATGCATCAGCCGAACGGGGGTCCAGTAATTGGGCCAAAATTTCGGCGGCTCGTTGGCGAATGGCTTCATCAGGGTCACGGAGTCGTTCAGAAAGCGGTCCTATGGATGTTGGAATGACCCCTAATAGTGCGGTGACGCGTTCTTTAATCCGGTCATCACCTAAATGCTCCAACAGCGCGGCTGCCGTGGGCTCGTCTAAAACACCAGCCAAGTGTTCAAGCGCTTCCATGGTGGTCTGACGAACCTGGTCGTCCTCGTCTTTCATAAGGCCCGCCAGGGCTAGACCAGCTCGAGGATCCCCCAATCGTGCCAACATTCTGATTGCTTCGATTTTATAATGAGTTGTTCCCTGACCAATAGCTTGAATAATGGCTTCAACCGCTTTAGGTCCACCCTTCATACAGGTGGATGTGGCTCGCATTCGTCGCCAATCTTCCTCGTGGTCCAGCTCAGAAATGATGGTTTCGAATGTTTCTTTTGGCATTGAATTTCAGTTAGTTAGAGGCGAATTTGTCCCGGGCGCCATCCAAGATGGGAGAGGGATTCCAACACATGCCGACGCAGATTGTCATTCTTTGTGGTTTTCAACAGTTGTAATAGGGGCGTCTTAGCGGGAGAACCAAAGTGCGTCAAGGCTTCTGCGGCCTCTTGGCGAAGCAATGTGCTGTGCAAGGCCTGGATAAGAACTGGAATTGCCTGAGGATCCCCAATTTGGGCCAGAGCCTTGACGGCAGCCTCTAAGGGTGGAAGCTCTTCTTTGTATTTTGGGTCGGTACAGCCTTCCATGCGGTCTTCGTACGCATCTGCTGGAAGAGATTTGACAAGGGCAATTAAATGCGGAAGGGCTTCCACAGCGCGCAAATTTCCTAGGGCTTCAATGGCTTTAATCTGCAAAGAAGGTGTAGTGAGGCAATCCAACAACAAGGGAAGAGCATGGGCATCACCAACCTGCCCCAAGGCACGAACGGCATCCTGCCTGACGGCAGTGTCAGGATCGTTTGCCACAAGATTCATCAAGGGGGCCACAGCAACCTGAGGCTTTAAGAGTGACAAGGCCTCAACGGCGCGCAACCGAACTCTCCAATTGGGTTCCTGTAATCCGTTGAGGAGTGGGGGAATACTGGCTTCACCAATGGCCTGAATAGTGCGACAGGCTTCTTCTCGTACAGCCGGAACTTTATCTTGAAGGAGAAGGATCAGGGTATTTACCGAACGCGGGTCTTTAATTCGGATAAGTCCTTTTGCGGCGGACATGCGTACAATCCAATTGGGATTCAATAGGGCCGAGAGTAACGGTTCCAAGACTTGCTCATCCGCAATAGTCGCGAGAATAGAGGCTGCAGTTTCTTGAACTTGAAGGTTGGGGTCATTGAGACAAAAACCCAAAGACAGGATTGCCGGTTGACCCAAAGTGGTTAAAGAGGCTGCCGCGGCTTCCCGAACGGCCCGGTCTGAATCTCGGAGAGATCGGATCAATGGCTGAACGCTTCGAGGATCTTGAAATTGGCCGAGAGCCGCCGCCGCATCTTCCCGGATACCCCAATCCTCATCATCCAACGCCGCAATATGTTCAGCTACTGAATCAGCCATATAGGTGAAGGCCTGAGAAATGGTTCAAGGTCCTTTTCTAATTCCGGAAGAGCATTTTCCCCCTTAGGGAAAACCCGAATGTCGACGTTAGCACACGATTTTTTTTGCGGTCAATCTGCCAGAAGGGGGATGTCGGAAGGAAGGAGGTTGGACAAGTTAAATAGATCGAAAAACGGCCAAAAGGTCACTCAGCGTCAACATTTTAACTCGCAAAATTTCCCGTTCCTCATGAAGTATGCGGGACTGGTCGGCACTGTCAGGATTTTTCAGAAAATTCTGACACATGGCAGTTACGCGTTGAAATTCGGCTTCGGCCTTGGCCTTCACCACACGGTTAGTGGTTAATAATTCAACTACTTGGTCATGAGTCGTCGCTAAATGTTTTTGAAATTCCTGTTCGGGAAGGGAGAGTCGGTGTTCCTCATCTAAGCATCGATCAATATATTGGCCGAGAAACACATAAAATCGGAGCACCGTTTCGGTCATGGTAATGTGGGGCGGGTTCAAATTTTCTTCAGACATCGGAACTCTTTTCCGAGATAAGCTGCCATGGCGGTAAGGCCAGAGCGACCTCCACAATCTCAACAGTTATCATTATGGGTTCAAGTGTAACGCACTATCCATATCAACGCCTTGCCCGGCCAGCCTAAACCTAATTGAGGTTTGTTAAAAGTATGGATAGGGGACATAGTAGGTTGAACAAGGTTAGCGGGAAAAGTGAATAAAATCTATAGGGAAATTAAAAAAATGTGTGAGTCGTTGTTGCCTGGAGCCTATCTGAGAGTTTCTTCCTTAAATGATTTGAGGAGAGAAATGATAAGGATAATAATCACAAAGACGAAGGGGAAGGCGGCTAGGATGGCGCCGGTTTGCAGACCTTTGAGTCCACCGGACCAGAGTAGAATGGCGGCGGAGAGGGATTGAATGACGCCCCATGTGAATTTAATGTGGTTGGGTGGGTTGAGATTGCCTTTGGTGGTGAGCGTTCCCAGCACGAATGTGGCGGAATCGGCAGAGGTGATGAAAAATGTGCCAATTAAAAAGATGGCTATGAGCGACATGATTGTGCCTAAGGGGTATTGCTCCAATACTGTGAAGAGCAAGACTTCCATGCCTTGCTTTTCCATGACGGATTTCAGGGGTATGTCTTGAAAAAGTTCTAACGCAATCCCAGTTCCACCGAAGATCGTAAACCAAAAGGCACAAAAAAGGGATGGGACAAGCAATACGCCAAGCACGAATTGGCGCACCGTCCGACCTTTAGAAATTCTGGCGATAAAGGTACCCACAAACGGGGCCCAGGCAATCCACCAGGCCCAGTAAAAGAGCGTCCAATCGTGAATCCAAGACGAGTTTCCAAATGGGGCAAGATTCAAGCTCATGGTCGGAAGGTTTTTAATGTAGTGACCCAGGGTTGTGGGAAAGACCGACATGATCAGGTGCGTGGGGCCTAGGAACAACAGAAAGAACAATAAGGACAATGCTAGAATCATATTGAGATTGCTGAGATATTTGATGCCTCGATGTAAGCCTGTTTGGGCCGAGAGCATGAATAAGATGGTCACAATGGCAATCAACGTCAATTGAGTACCTAGCGTATTGGGGATGCCAAAGACATAGGAAAGCCCACCGCTTATTTGAACTGCGCCAAATCCCAATGAGGTGGCCACCCCAAAGACGGTAGCAAATACTGCAACAACATCCACGGCTGTGCCCAAATGTCCGGTAGAATTCTTGCCCAACACGGGTTGGCAGGCGAGGCTAAACAGCCCAGGCATGCCTTTTCGAAATTGGAAATAGGCTAGTGCCAAGGCGACGATCGTGTAGATGCCCCATGGGTGGAGGCCCCAATGAAAGAATGAATATTGGAGAGCCAAACGAGCAGCCTGAGATGTGCCCCCTTCTCCGATAGGTGGGTCATGAAAATGGGATGTTGGTTCTGCGACTCCCCAAAATACGAGCCCGATTCCCATGCCTGCGCAAAAGAGCATGGCAAACCAGGTAAAGAGGTTGAATTCTGGCTTGGCTCCATCTGGCCCGAGCGGGATATCCCCCCATCGTGAAAAAATGAGACAGAAGGCGCAAATAAGAAAGCTGGTTGCAGCTAAAACATAGAGCCAGCCAAATGAATCCAGAAGTGATGTCTGAAGGCCCCCGGTGATTTTGGCCAAATGTTCCGGTGCGACGGCTCCCCACAAAAGGAAAAGAACCGCCAGGGCGCAGGAGATGTTGAAGACCAAAGTGTTGGATTTTAACTGATTCATGGAGAGACGGGATCTACACAGAAAGCCTAGCCCTACCATAATTGGAACTGGTGAACAAGGAAAATACTTTAGAAGTCCCTTGATGGAGACTACCAGGCAACCATTTGGTAGGAGACAGTGATGGTGAATAGCAATAAATTGCTAAGTAACTATCGCCTTTGGTGAAGTTTCCCTGAGTAAATCAAAGGATTAATTACACGAAAGGGTTGCTCTCAAGGGCTTAAATGGTTAGATTCTAGGGGTCTTTGGCAAAAAATCGGGCCTTCCAAACGCTCGCAAGAGAAGTTCGGAGGCCTTTTTTTATTTCCTGTATAATAAGGGTGGGTAAAGGGATTCCGGGCAAGAGTCCCCCTTCCTTTCGCCTTTCCCAATATAAAACAATTGCCTTTTTATCACTTTGCCCCATGCCTTTCAGGAGGTGAGGTGAGGGCAGCGGCCCTTTAGGAGGTAGGTCTCATGGGTAAGAAACAAGCTTATGGCGATAATCCAATCGCCAAACGAAAAACGGATTTATATAAGGAAGAGTATGTCCATAGTTTTGTGCAAAAATGGGATGACCTGATCGATTGGGACGCTCGGGCCTCGAGTGAAGGGGACTTTTTTATCCGGCTTTTAAAAGAGCGGGGCGTTCAACGCGTTTTGGATGTCGCAACCGGAACGGGGTTTCATTCCATTCGGCTTTTGCGGGCTGGATTCGATGTCACCAGTGCCGATGGGAGCCCGGAAATGTTAGCGAGAGCTTTTGAAAATGCTCGGCGAGCCGGCTTTATTATGCGGACGATTCATGCCGATTGGCGCTGGCTGAGTCGGGATATTCACAACAAATACGATGCGGTGATTTGTCTGGGGAATTCTCTGACCCATCTCTTTGCCGAGCAAGATCGGCGAAAAGCCTTGGCCGAATTTTATACGGCACTTAGGCATGACGGAGTCCTCATACTGGATCAACGCAATTATGACGGCATTCTAGACAGTGGGTTTACCTCGAAGCATGTCTATTACTATTGCGGGGATAACGTCAGTGCAGAGCCTGAATATGTCGATGAAGGGCTGGCCAGATTTAGATATACGTTTCCGGATAAGGAAGTCTTTCATTTGAACATGTTCCCACTACGAAAAGAATATACTCGCCGGCTCATGAATGAAGTCGGCTTTCAGCAAGTGAAAACCTATGGTGATTTCCAAGAAACGCATAAGGTGGAGGATCCAGATTTTTACGTTCATGTCGCTGAAAAGCTTTATAAAAATGAGGAACGCCCTTCGACAATCTTAGGCAATTTTGGGAATCAAGCCTATTCACATACAGTCGATACGGCTCGAGAATACTACAACAGTTCGGATGCGGATCGATTTTATGCCACGATTTGGGGAGGTGAAGATATCCACATTGGACTCTACCAATCTGACAATGATTCGATTGTTGATGCCAGCCGACGGACGGTGGAAAAGATGGCGTCTTCCGTCAAGAATCTTGATTCGAAAACCCGTGTGCTGGACATCGGATCAGGGTATGGAGGCTCGGCCCGTTTTCTAAATAAACAATTTGGGTGTCAGGTGGGTTGCCTGAATTTGAGTGAAATTCAAAATAAACGTAATCGAGAGCTCAATCAAAAAGAAAGTATTAGTTTGGCTATTAATGTCATTGATGGCAGTTTTGAAGATATTCCGCTCCCGGATGGGAGTGTTGATTTAGTGTGGTCTCAAGATGCCATTCTGCATAGCGGAGATCGCAAGAAAGTTTTTGAAGAAGTTTGGCGGGTTTTGGCTAAGGGAGGACAATTTATTTTCACGGATCCCATGCAAAGTGCCAAATGTCCACCTGAAGTGTTGAAACCGATTCTTGACCGAATCCATTTAGATTCATTGGGTTCGATAGAGTATTATCAACAATTGGCCAAAGATTTTGGATTGAAAGAAGTGGGGATTGTGGATTTATCAAAGAATTTGCCAGCCCACTATGCGCGAGTTCTCCAAGAACTCGTGGCGCAACACCATACGCTTATTCGTGTGTGCACCGAGGAATATCTGGACAATATGAAAGTGGGATTACAGCACTGGGTTGATGCCGGAATGGCCGGACAATTGACTTGGGGAATCTTACACTTCCAAAAAAACTAGCAGGCCGTTGGACTAGTTCAGCCGATTTGTCTGCACCTCGTGGCTCAGACATTCTTCGAAACATTCCCCTATCCGAGGTCTTGCTTCGGCTCGCGCCACGTTAATTGAACCGTGTGACCTTCTTGGTCTGGGTCAAATTCAGGTTTTAACTCAATTGCGAAAAAGATCTGAAGGTTTCTGAGGCTACCGTTCGATTTTTGGGAGTTTGGCCGGCTGAGCAATATCACCGCTCTTCCCAAATCGGCCTTCCCCGCCTTCGCCAAGAACGTTCCCGGTATCCGTGTACTCAATTTCTCTCGTTTCTTTGCTCTGACTGTCTTGGGGTTGCCATCCCAACGTATCCAGTGTGTCTAGAATAACTTTTTTTAGTGCTCCGGAAGCGGTCATGCGAGTTGTGGCGAAAGCTAGCACCCGCTCGCTCTCCTTTTCGACTTTGGAAAGGTCTGGATCATGGAGAAAGGAAACCAATGGTTCAATGGCAGCATCACCAATGAGAACCAGTGAATTGGCAGCATAGTCACGAAGTACCAGATCTTTCAGCAACAGCACAAGATCTGGTATGACTTTGGGATGACGAAAGTGGCCTAGGGCTGTAGCCGCGGCTTCTTTGATTAACAGGTCTTCACTGATAATGCAGCCTGGCATAGGCTTTCCGTCTTGATGAATCCCTTTTCCTTTCAAAGCAGCTAGAACTGGCGGAAAGGCGCGTGGGTCCCCAATCATCCCTAACGAGGCGATAGCATGCCGTTTGACGGTTCCGTCTTTCATGGCTTCCATGAGGGCATCGACGGCCAGGGGGTCGCCAATATTGCCTAAGGCAATCGTCGCATCCTCTCGGACTGCTCGATCGGGATCCTTTAGCATGGTGATG
>CP070628.1:1157594-1160486 GCA_020355985.1 Nitrospirota bacterium
ATCAGGATTGGTAAAACGGGTCAGGGCCACTTGCCCAAGATTCTGAGTGACCCCATTGGAAAAATTTCCAACAATAATCCCATCTTCCCCAATGGAAGTGCCGGTTAAGTTCCCATTTGCATAGCCATCTTGAGACAACGTTAAGAGCACTGATGGCGATCCTTGCTGCAACATCCCATCGGTTCCCGTTCCACCGTCAGTGGTAATACTCGTTCCAAAATCAAAAACCATTGTCTGCGGTGCAGTGGATCCATTGTTAAATGAAATCGCATGCCCAGCGGGATTACTTTCTGTCAATAATAAACCACTCGAGTTAAAGGTTAGTGTTCCCTGAGCGACTAAGGCATTGCCGGTCGTCGTATTTTCATTCGCTGGAGGAACGGTGACTTCCGTATTGGGCGCGATCACACTATACTGCCAAGTACTATTGGCCGTCTTAGCAAAATACACGGTCAAATCATGCCCCGCTCCAAGTGTGTCAAATACTCGAACCCCTGTACTAAATTGAGAATGAGAAGGATTGGACGGGTCAGCTAATATTTGTGCAATCGTTGGAGCAATGATAGGTTCATCGGCTTTGAGATTCCCACTCATATCTACTTCTGTGGTATCAGTCCCAAGCACTTGTGTTGTCGGAAGAACCAAATCTCCCAGGGCTCCTGTAATAATATTTCCCGCAGTATCAGCTTGGTAGCCTTGAAGCCGCAAACCTACAGGACTCACAATATTGCCGTTTGCATCAAGATTGAACTGACCTGCTCGGGAATACGACGAGTTCCCTACCCCATCAGTTACCTGAAAAAATCCATCTCCATCAATTGCCAAATCCAACGCATTGGAAGTCG
Organism: Nitrospirota bacterium; assembly: GCA_020355985.1. The sequence continues at coordinate 1,158,440 of CP070628.1, forward strand.
TTTGGAGCGACCCTTGGGTAAAACTGGGGTCCACCCCCAGCACTCGCACCCCACGACCTTCCGTTAAGCCATTCGTGATGCCTCCACCACCAATTGTGGCGCCAAATAAATCCCCAAAGGAGATCGTTCGACTCTTGAATCCAACGGTCTGAGCATTGGCGATATTATTTCCGATTTCACTGAGAGCTCGACTCGTGGCATTGATACCGCTCGTTGCAGAAAAGAACGCTGATGTAATTCCCATCGGTAGTCACTCCTTTGTTACGAGCATCTCGCACATCCATGTTCGGCATGCTACTGGGTTTATTCAATTGAAATAATGTCTTGAGTATTCAGTGTTTTCCCACTTTGGACGACAATGGGATTTTCGGCCCCTAACACGATATTCGAGACCTGTTCACGTGCAAATGTAAAATTCGACACAGGTTCTCGATTCGCATTCCTGGCATTCACCCTGAATTGATACACTCCTTCCAGCACTCTGTCTCCGTCTTCATCCAATCCATCCCATTGCACATTATGCGCACCAGCACTGGCGGGCGCTTCTGACGGAAGAGTTCGGAGGACTTGGCCATCCTCTCCTAGAATTTCGATGGTGACACTCGTCGCCGTATCATTGAGGGCATAGGTCAAAATTGGCTGATTCGCCTCTCCAAGACTGATCGTGTCACCTTCCGTCATGACGGTTCGGCCGAGAAAATTGACGAGATCAAATTGTGTGCGTTGTACATCCTGCCCGATCAGTTGTTCTAAGAGTGTATTCGTATTCGTTGTTTCTTCCAAAGTCGTGAATTGGGCTAACTGCGCGACAAAATCTTCGTTTTCTGTCGGATTCGTCGGGTCCTGACTTTGCAATTGTGTCACCAGCAATCGAAGGAAGACATCGGCACCCAGCTCCGAAACAGCTTGTTGCACATTCGATTCTCCCGTAAGAGAAGAAATAGACTGCGTGGGTGTTATCGGATCCATATTCTCATACTCCTTCTTCCTTCATTCTTAATCGTTCCCATCGTCTCATACCACAAAGTGCAACCCGGCCTCCGCCTGTCGCCCCACAGGGTTTTGCGTCGAAAGCATTTCACCTTGTGCACTTCTTTTAGATTCATGCGCCTCGTGAGATCGAGAATCATCAAACAGGCTCTTTGCCTCTTGCTCTTGCTCTTGCTCTTCACGAACTTCGGCAGAAAATTCTTGTAATTCTAAATCAACTTCGGCTAATTGATTTTCCAATTGTGGTACAAATTGTGTGGCAAGGTTTCGCAAGACCGAATGATCCATGACCAGCCCTGTATAGACCTGTCTGTTGTGCACTCCAACATCAATATGCACTCGCTGGCTTTCAGATAATTGCACATCCATTTGTAGGCGTTGAATGGCAGGCGCTGGAAATTCTTGGGCGCGTTCTTCAAGGACCCGGAAACCCACTCCTTGCCCCTGGAATAAAGACGGTTGCTGAGATCCCGACTGAGAATTCGAGAAAGAATTCATCCCATTTCCCAGCCCTGGGCCACCACTTGGATCCAAGCCCACGCTTTTGGATGTATCAATCATGGTTTGCCCACGTTCTCCTTTGGCATTTAACCCAGCTTCTCCTGCCAGATCAGTCGTGACAGTCGTACGATGTTCGATTCCCGAACCGGATATATCACTCAATACGGATGAATGGCCAGTGATTGTTTTCTCTGAAATCTGAGTCAACAGGCTTGTTCCGGTAAATCCAGCGGGACCTTCCGTCTGTATGGCTGGTACCGGAGCAATATAATTGGGCTGCACATTATGAGACCGTGCCAGCGGGCTTGAAACTTTGGGAAGAATCGAATTTTGTAGCGATTCGTTTTCCAAGATGGATCGTCCCGCCTGTTGAGAACCACTGGGACCATCCTTGCCCGATGCGACGACCGTACGTACCGACAACGCCTCCTCAGGCTGAGAAGCCTGAGAAAGAATTATTCCTCTCTCAGGTGCCTTTGAGAACGACAATGGTGCAACTCCTAATTGTTTTTCCCCAATTGCAGATTCTTGTCTCACCGATCCAAAAATAGAATCC
>CP070628.1:1160586-1165444 GCA_020355985.1 Nitrospirota bacterium
CACTCACACATGACCAATACCCTTAACACGCCCATTGAAGCATTGGAGTATGCGTATCCTTTTCGAGTTGCACAGTATGCCTTGCGGAAAGAATCAGGAGGGATCGGCCAGCATCGAGGAGGAGATGGGCTTGTACGAACGTATGAATTTCTTCAGTCTGCTGAGATCACGTTATTGTCTGATCGGCGAGTGACCAGACCCTATGGTTTGGAGGGTGGGGAGCCAGGAGAACCTGGCAGTAATCGGGTGAGGCAAAAGGGGATTAAAAAAAATGTCCCAGGAAAATGTTCGTTCCCGGTTGCAGCGGAGGATGCCCTCACCATCGAAACTCCCGGCGGAGGGGGATTCCGAAAATCCTAAGGAGTTTTCGCAGGTTATATCCTCCCTTGGAGTATCTTTTCTCTGTGGTTTCTATTTAAGAGCAATCTGCGGCAATTTTGAAACTCAAAACCAATGTTAGTGAATAAGTCTTCTCACATTCAGATCTCCAAGTGGCTTGAAGTTTTGGCGGTGATGATGACTGGCATCCTGCATCTGGTATTCAAAAGCGTCGGGGCAAAGGGACTCTTCATTGTCCTGACCAGCGTCGGTTGGATTGGCTATATCGTGTGGCGGGTACGACGGGATTCAAGTTTGTGGGTGAAGTGGGGTTTTCAAACGAAGAATCTTTCGTCTGCCTTTTTCTGGCCCACCATGATATTTGTAGTCGGGGTTACCCTGATGGCCTGGTATGGCCTGGCCAACCGTCGCGTACTTTGGCAAGGCCACATTCTTTATTTACTGCTGCTCTATCCGTTATGGGGTGTCCTTCAGCAGTTTCTTGTCCAAGCACTGGGAGTGGCTAATCTTATGACACTCTTTCCAAGGCAGGGCTGGATGGTGGCGATGCCCGTCGGGATTGTACTGTTTGCTATCATTCATTTTCCCAATGGATTGCTAATGATCGCGACCGGTGTAATGGCTGGCTTGTTTATTCCCTGCTATCTCCGTGAGCAAAATCTTTGGCCATTGGGTTTATATCATGGGTGGCTAGGCACGTTTTTTTATTTGTGGGTGCTTGGTAAAGATCCCTGGGTTTCGGTCTTCGGGAAATAGCAATTTTGCTTTTCTCCACTTGACCGCGTGGCGAAGAGCAGAGTAGAAAAAACAAAACATTATTCGTTTGAAAGGGAGCTGGTGATATGGAAAATAATCCGTTGATAATTTCTGATCAAGAACGCTTGGCGCTTCTTTATGAACGGTTTCGGGATGTGTGTTTAGTTGAAAAGGAAGTGTGGACCGAGATTTATATGCCCCGGCAAATCGAGAAGGGTATGGTGCTGACCAATCAACATGAGTGTTTTGAGGTGATGATTGATGATCCTGAAATCGAAGACGCCTTAGAGGCCAATATTCCTTTAGGGGCTAAGGCCTTAGGTGCGGCGATCGAGGAATATAAAGATCATATTTCGTTTCGAAAGAAGTAGAAAGCGATTCCATTCGGAATGAAGCCAAGGCACATATGGGGATTTATCAAGAATTCCCTAAATGGTCTAAGATTGTTTGGCTTCTAATAATTGTAGCATCCCACTAAGCCGTAGAACCCTCTAGCCCTTTCGGTCGGATTTGTTGCAATCCTAGGAAATATGGATTGATTGGGTCTACCTACATGGCGGGCATTAAAGATGACGTCGTTGTAGGTTGTGGCTTTGTCTGCATTCAAGGGAAAATTATTGGACAACTATCAATGGAATCAAGCCGTTCTTGTTGGCGTTTTTAAAGGGTTGATGGGTTGTGCAGAGGTGAGCCCGCCCGTATCTCAAGAGACTCGATCTAGGTCCACGACGTTTTCGATCCCACTGCAGATTAAGGATTTGGCAGGACCCTGGGAATACAAAGATGCTGCTGCTGGTAAGGGAACGATCAATCTCAATGAGTTGGGAAAAGGTGAATATGATTGGGAGGAGGGTCGGTTTGAAACGGTGTCTCTCAAGGAAGATCAATGGATAGGTATTTGGGTTCAGGACGGAAATGATCGCGAAGGGGGTTTTGAGCTGAAGTTTTCAAAGGACTCACCCGTTGCTCAAGGTAAGTGGTGGTATACTCGAATTGAGAATAATCATGAACCGCTTCAATCCGGCGGATCCTTCTGGATTGCTGGACCTTCTGCTATTTCTCCCGCCAAATGAGGAGGGCGAAAACTTTTTCGTCTTTTTTCTGAATCCAGTCTAATGCATGACTGGATTTTTGGTTTGCGGGATAGGTTGGGTTGATCTCACTGACTTCGGTTCTTTGTTAGTCGGGATGGGCTGCGTGAGCGCTGCCTCAAGCGCCTCTTCTATCGTTTCCACAAATATCAGAGACAATTCATTCCGAACGGCTTCTGGAACATCTTTAAGATCTTTCTCATTCGCTTTTGGTAGCATAATTCGCCTGAGGCCAATTCGATGGGCAGCCAAGAGCTTTTCTTTAATGCCGCCGACCGGCAGCACGAGTCCACTTAAGCTGATTTCACCTGTCATCGCCGTATCTTTTCGTACTGGAATTCTTAGAAGGAGTGAGGCCATCGCAGTGGCCATAGTCACGCCAGCCGAAGGCCCATCCTTGGGGATCGCACCTTCTGGAACATGGACATGTATCCCATTCCGTTTAAATGTGGCGATGTCCAACCCGAAATTTTCGGCTCGTGACCACAAATAGCTCCGTGCCGCATGTGCCGACTCTTGCATGACTTCACCTAGTTGTCCGGTAATGGTCAGATCGCTCCCTCCAGGTAGTAACGTGCTTTCCACATAAAGTACGTCGCCTCCTGCCTCTGTCCATGCTAAGCCTGTGGCCACACCTAGGGGTAACGTCTTTCTCGCTTCTTCCGGCATGAATTTCTCTATTCCCAACCAATCTGAAAGTTCGGCTTGTTGAATGGTGAGTGGAGTATCCTGATCATCCTGAGATGTATCAGCCATACGCAATGCGACTTTTCTCGTAAGTTTCCCCAACATTTGTTCCAGTTGACGTACACCGGCTTCGCGTGTGTAGCGTTTAATGATATGGGGAATGACGTCTTCATCTAAAGTCAGAGGTTTGTCTTGAAGTCCCGCTTCCTCAAGGCGGCGAGGCCACAAATATCGTTTTGCGATTTCCAATTTCTCCTGATGGCTGTATCCGGCCAAACGAAGGATTTCCATCCGATCCAGAAGGGGACGTGAAATGTTCTCTAAAGAATTGGCTGTTGTGATAAACATGACCTTGGAGAGATCAAATGGTAGATCCAAATAATTGTCGCGAAACGTATGGTTTTGTTCAGGGTCGAGAATTTCTAAAAGTGCCGATGCGGGATCACCACGAAAATCCTGACCGACTTTATCCACTTCGTCTAACATCAAGATAGGATTTTTGGCTCCTGCTCGACGAAGGGCTTGGATAAGACGGCCGGGCATGGCCCCGACATAAGTCCGTCGGTGCCCACGAAGCTCCGCTTCATCATGTAGCCCCCCTAGACTTAATCGTTCAAACTTTCGTTCCAACGCGCAGGCGATGGATTGTCCCAAGCTGGTTTTCCCCACGCCTGGTGGTCCGACTAAACAGAGGATGGGGGATTTGGCTGTCGGATTTAATTTCAAGACAGCTAAATGTTCCAGGATGCGTTCTTTGACGTCTTGAATCCCGTAGTGATCTTTATCCAAAATCGATCGAACATGTGTGAGGTCTAAATGATCTTCCGTGACCGTGTTCCAGGGTAATTCCAATATCAATTCAAGATAACTTCGAATGACTTGATGATCGGGAGAAGCTGGAGGCAATTTGACGAGGCGCTTTAATTCGCGGGTGGCTTCTTTCAGAACAATTTCAGGGAGGTCCGCTTCTTCGATGCGTGTTTTTAGCTCACCCACGTCTCCATCGAGAGCCTCACTTTCTAATTCCCCTAATTCCTGTTGAATTTCTTTGAGTTGTTGCCGAAGAAAGTATTCCCGTTGGGATTTGCCGATTTCGGCTTGAGCCTGACTGGCAATTTCGTGGCGTAACTTCAGGATATGGAGTTCGTGTGCTAATGCACCGTACACCTTTCGTAAGACTTCTTTCGGATCAGATTGTTCTAAGAGCCCTTGCAGGCGATCTACGTTGAGATTGAGGAGTGAAACGAGGCGATATGCGACCAATAGTGGATCTTTTTCGGCCCGCAGCACCGACACAAGTTCTGTCACACCTTGGGTAGTCAACAATTCTGGTAACTGTCCGATGAGATTGAGCAACTCACGATGAAGGGCTTCAAGCTCGGGGTCGGACTCTATCGTAATGGGCAACCGTCTGGCTCGAACAATCATGTGAGGTTCGGCTTGCTCTAATTTCAATAACACCATGCGCTCGATGCCCTGAGCTAGCACCTGTAGGTGCCCTTCAGCAGTTTTCCCCATTTGTTTCAAGACGGCTTTTGTGCCAATAAGAAAGAGATCGTCAAAGCCAGGTTCTTCTTTTTCCGAATCACGCTGTGTGACCATCAATAGGGCTTTTTCTTCGGTGTTCATGGCCGCTTCCACGGCGGCCATGGATCGTGTACGTCCTATGGTGAATGGGACTAGGGTTTCAGGAAACAACACCGTCCGTTTCACGGGTACGAGGGGTATAGAAACAATAAGTTCGGTTTCGTGTGTAAGGGTATCCATGGGGGTTCCGACGTAGGTTTACAAAATTGCAAAAAATGAGTGATGGTTATATGTCTACTTCACTAAGATAGACATTAATCACCTTGAGTCAACCAATCATCAACAGTGTCCGGCTGCCGACTTGACGGTTATCGATCGGGGTCATACAATGGTTAGTAAATACTTACTTATATGAGAAAGTTTTCGCCAAAATCTCCCACTGCACGCATCTCAGCTGC
>CP070628.1:1165544-1168325 GCA_020355985.1 Nitrospirota bacterium
ATTCCCATGCTGAGCAATCCAAACGCACAGAGAGCTACCATCGCCCGACGTAGAGATGACTTCTTCATCTGCTCCCTCCTTACAGTGTTAGAATGACAAAAATGAAAAAACAACTTGACCTTTTTATTTCTCTAACCTTCAAACACAAACTGTATTTCCGAAATTTTGACTATCATCACCTCTGCTACCCTTTTAAAAAAACTCCCTTGGTCTGGGGAGGGACAATGCTACTCATCCAGAGCAACGTTGTCAAGCGAATTCCAGGTGATTTTTTTTAGGATTATCCCCACTTGACAGCCATTTTTCTAGGTATTGGACCTAAGGCTGTCACAACCAACTCCTTAATATCCAGTAATTTCTGACTGAGTTGACGAATTTGATCAGGTGAAATTCGGTCTATGGCTTTCACCATTTCCTGTAAGGTCACATGACGGCCTTGATAGAGCTCGTCTTTAGCCAGTTTATTCATGCGGCCATATGTTCCTTCTAAGCCCAGCATCAAACTTCCTTTGAGTTGGGTTTTGGTCCGCTCTAATTCTTTTACTGCCAGCCCACGACGACACAATTTCTTCGTTTCTTTGCAAATCTGATCAATGACGGCATCCACTTCCATCGGTCGTGTGGCGGCATAGACTGTTAACGTCCCTCCATCGAGGAAGCTAGAAAGGTGCGAATAAATGGTATAGGCCAATCCCCGCTTTTCCCGAACTTCTTGAAACAACCGTGAACTCACCCCACCTCCCAAAATGGTATTGAGAATATGAGCCGCATAGCGATCGGGATGCCCGGTGGCGAGCCCTTTAAACCCTACACACAGATGAACTTGTTCCAATGGTTTTTGATGAAAACTATGGCGGGCTTTTAATTGGTCAGGCCAACGGTCGCTTTCAATGTTCGTAGAAGACCTCAGAGCTCCCTCACCTTGCCATTGCCCAAAATATTGGTTGGCCTGATCGAGCAACTGGGAAAAGGGGAAATTCCCGGCCACAGCCACAATCGTGTTTTCCGGTCGGTAATGTTTGCGTTTATAGTGGAGCAGCCCACGGCGATCCAACTGCCGCATGGCTCGTGAGGTCCCTAAAATTGGGCGTCCAATAGGATGGTTGCCCAAGACATCCTTGGCATGTAACTCATGAATATAATCCTCCGGATCATCCTGAACTGTTCGGATTTCTTCAAGCACAATTTGCTTTTCTTTTTCAATATCTCTGACCCCAAAACGGGAATGATGAAAGAGGTCGGATAAAAGATCAAATGCCGCCCCCACTTGTTGGTCTAAAACCTTGACATAAAACGCTGTGGCTTCGTGGGTGGTAAAAGCATTCATTTCTCCACCCAGGGCATCAATCTCATTTGAAATTTGGGAAGCGGTTCGGTTTCGCGTGCCTTTGAACATCATATGTTCAATAAAATGAGAGAGGCCTTCCTCGCCCTTAACTTCGTAGCGACTACCCACATTCGCCCACACACCCAGAGCGACGGATCTCAAGGAAGACATCCGCTCGAGCACGACCCGAACTCCATTATCCAGCACGACTTTTTTATACACGGTAATTACAACCAGGAAGGCTTAGGCAGAGGATTGCTCGTTCTCAGCTTGTTCCGCCATAGCTTCTTTCCGACTGAGACGAATCTTGCCTTGTCGATCAATCTCCAACACTTTGACCAAGATTTTTTCACCTTCAGATATTTCATTAGCCACAGATTCGACCCTATGAGGCGCCAATTGTGAGATATGGACGAGACCATCCATGCCCGGCAGGATTTCCACAAACGCTCCAAAATCTACAATTTTCCTAACTGTTCCCAAGTAAATTTTTCCTATCTCGGCTTCTTCAATCAAGCTGAGCACCATGTCCATAGCTTTTTTGGCCGAACTCTCATCTACTGCAGCAATTGTCACAATTCCAGTATCTTCAACATTCATTTTTACGCCACATTCCGCAATAATCCCGCGAATAACTTTTCCTCCTGGGCCAATGATATCCCGAATCTTATCCTGCTTAATTTGAATGGTGCTGATCCGAGGGGCATAGGGAGCTAATTCCGTTCGATGCGTGGCGAGACATTCATTCATTTTCCCGAGAATCGTGAGCCGTCCCTCACGTGCCTGTGCCAGGGCTTGCCGCATGAGGGCTGACGTGACCCCGCCTATTTTAATATCCATCTGCAAGGCTGTTACACCATCTTTGGTCCCCGCCACCTTGAAATCCATATCGCCTAAATGATCTTCCAGGCCTAAAATATCGGACAGAATGGCCACCTGATCACCCTCTAAAATTAATCCCATGGCAATCCCAGCTACCGGCGCTTTGATGGGAGCCGACGAATCCATAAGGGCCAAGGTTCCACTACAAATGGTGGCCATCGAGGAGGATCCGTTCGATTCCAACACCTCGGAGACAATCCGAATCGTGTATGGAAACTCTTCTTTCGTAGGTAACACGGCACTCAAAGCCCGTTCAGCCAATTTCCCGTGGCCGACTTCCCGTCGCCCGGGGCCACGCAGAAATTTTGCTTCACCCACGCTAAACGGAGGAAAATTATAATGCAGCATGAAAGTGCGAGAATATTCGCCTTCCAGGGCATCAATTCGCTGTTCATCATCACCCGTCCCTAGCGTCACCACCCCCAAACTTTGGGTTTCCCCTCTCGTAAACAGGGCCGAGCCATGCGTACGAGGCAATAGACCCACTTCACAGGTAATGGGGCGAATATCGGCCAACCCTCGCCCATCGGCGCGAGTTTTCTTTTCCAAAATCATCCGACGAACTTCCGAAT
>CP070628.1:1168425-1171536 GCA_020355985.1 Nitrospirota bacterium
ATGATTGGTTTGGCTCAGAAAGTCTGGGGCAAGGGCTGGAACTGTATCCGCATCAATCAACGCAATTGTGGAGGATCCGAGCATCTTACGCCCACGCTGTACCATAACGGTTTAAGTCAGGATTATGGCCAAATTATTCAAGAAATCACGGAACAAGACCAGTGCCGACATATCTGGCTGATCGGCTATTCCATGGGTGGGAATCTTACACTCAAATTGGCTGGCGAAATGGGCAGCACCCTCCCTTCACTTCGAGGCGTAGCAGCGGTCTCTCCAAACATTCAGCCTGCATCTTGCGTCCGTGCACTGCAACGTCCCTCAAATTGGATCTATCATCGACATTTTCTAGAAAGCCTCAAGGCCAAACTACAACGCAAAGGTCAACTCTATCCTGGGAAATGGGATCTTTCGCAACTTCCAAAGATCCAAAACATGTGGGAATTTGATGATGTCTACACCGCGCTCGACGGGGGATTTCATGATGCAAAAGACTATTATGCAAAAAGCGCAGCCGAAAATACTCTCGACTCCATTGCTATTCCTGCCCTCATTATCACCGCACAAGATGATCCTTTTATTCCCTTTGACATTTTTGACAATCCTTCACTAACTCACAACACTTTCATTCAATTACTCGCACCAACACAAGGTGGGCATTGCGGATTTTTCCAGCATCGCCAACCCCAGGAGGATCCGTTTTGGGCTGAAAATCGTATCGTGGACTGGATTGAGCATCAAATAAAAACCACCCCCACGGCTTAGATCATCAACTAGGCACTCCAAGTCACTCTCACCTTTCTCACCACACACAATTGCCATGACTCCTCTTGCGACCCCACAGGCATCTACGGTAGAACCTGAATCCGAGACATCGTTTTAAAAGAGCACAGAGATCATTCCACAATTTGGCGCATTCCTATGAGTCTCAAACCCACAGCACCAGGAAAAGGTATTCTCCGGCACCTTCACAAGGCCCAGGAACAATATTTGGAAGGATGGCTGGGAGCTCCAGCCCATATTCATCATACGGCACGGCGGATGGCCAATCCGCCCATAGAACGACCACAAAGTCGAAAAGAATTCCAGCAACTCCTGTCATGCCTGGGGATTGATCCGTCACAAGCCGTTCTTGAGGAAAAAGTAGGATTCGGCGTGAAAACAGCATCCAATGGAGATCGCTTAATTGCCAAATGGGAAGCTCACACCGAATATTACAGTTATCAGATTTGGCATATTCCACAAGCCTCAAATGCCCCGTTAGGATTTGGTCCATTGACCTTTCCTCAGTATGTCTTCCCATTTTCGCCCTTGGGTCTTGAGGTCAATGCACTGGATATCGTCGTGACCCCGTCACAAGCCTACGATCAAGAAGCACTGGGCACACTCTTGCCAGGCCCACAAATCTATGCCAGCCAAGTGCTAGAAGAGGACATTTCCGTCGCGACAAGCTTTACCCCCGATGAACATGGACGAGAACGGTACCTTATTTGGGCACCAGACTCATCACAACTTCTCCCGAAACTCCCACGCCTGATTGATATCCTCATTACACTGGAAAACTATACTCACCTCATTCTCTTGCCCTACAAAGCATTTGCTCGGTCGGTGGATCAAGTCCAAATCTATGAACAACGCCATCTGTACCAACGGAGTGTGATCACGAAAGAACTTAAAGATGCGAAACATGCCAGATTACAGCAATGGCTTGGGGGGCTCACGCAGGATTTTTTAGAGGTGGGACGTCTCGCAGACTCCATGCGATTTCGCCTATCAGCGTCGATTCCCTACGACCGAATCGTGCACAGCAATACTCGAGCTCTTCAGGAGCAAGCCCTCCCCTGTTGTCGCACCCTCACAGATTATATCGACTGGAAAATTACAGGAGTGGCAGATGGGTACCAGCAATTAGTTGACCGAATTCATGCCCTGGAACAGGATTTTGAAGGAACGATTGCGGTACTTCGCACACAGGTCGAACTTGCACGGCAAGAACAAAATCTCCTCCTTCAAGATCAAAACACCAAGCTTCTAGCCAGCGTCGATCAAACCACCAAAAGCCAGGCCATTCTGCAACATACCGTCGAAGGGTTATCAGTAATCGTCATCGCCTATTACCTCAGTGGCTTGGCCCATTATCTCTTCAAAACACTTCATGAGTTGGGTTGGCTTCCCAACGACATCCTTGCATCAGGAATTTTTGTTCCCATTGCGCTGGCCCTTTCCTTTGGGCTCATCAAGTGGGGGAAAAATCGCATACAGAAAAACTATCCTGATACAAAGCCTAAGGCCAACTCTGATTCATCAAAATCCTCGTAATTCTTCATCCCCTATCACTTAAAACTTACAGCCAGCCAGGAAGGTCGACCGCCGCCCTTGACGGCCTAAGTGTTTCTTCTTATTTCTGCGACAAAAAACTTCGGAGTCAAGGTCAAACAATCATTGACCGAAAAGAACATCAACATAAAATCCATACCCGACTCTCACCTTTTGCTCGAAAAAGGCCGCCTATGAAAAGCGCCGAAGAACTAGTAGAACATTGCTCCTCACTGGTGTCATTACCCCAGGTCTATTTAGAAGTCAAAAAAGTAATCGACGATCCGGAATCCACGATGGCTGATCTCGCAAGAGCCATCAGCATCGATCCCGGTATGACCGCCATGGTATTGAAGCTCGTCAATAGCGCCTTTTATGCTATGCCAAGAAAAGTAGAAACGATCTCCCGAGCAGTAGGAATTTTAGGCATGCAGCCCTTACATGACTTGGTGTTAGCCGTATCCGTCACCAAAGCGTTTTCTGGTCTGTCCCAACAAGTCATGAATATGAACATATTTTGGGCAAACAGTTTTTTTAGCGGTTTAGCCGCCAGGGAATTGGCAAGAAAGTGTTTTTTGGTTGATAGCGAACGAATGTTCGTGGAAGGGTTGCTTCGAGACCTGGGCCATCTTTTGCTCTACCAACACCTCCCGGAACAGGCCGAAGAGGCCATAAAAACATCCGCCAACACAGGGGAACCTATTCATACGACCGAAAAAAATTTGCTGGGCTTCGATTACACCCAACTTGGCAAAGCTCTCGTGGACACCTGGGAATTACCGGAAAATTTAGGGGAAG
>CP070628.1:1171636-1182999 GCA_020355985.1 Nitrospirota bacterium
ATCCTTTCACATACGACAGGGGAATCAATCATAGCCTTAACCTTTCATAGCCCATTTCCACAAATCTGGCCACCTGACCACAGGCCAGTAATGGTGGGCAGTGCTTTGATGCACAGAACCCGGAGGTGTTTTCCTAAATCTCGTTCGTAACTCCTGAATAGAGGCAGTCTTTGCCAACTTCTCCAGGATGCGCATTCCTTTCCCGCTCTTAAATAATTCATTATTTTTCTGTCTTCATGGAGCGCAATAACTGGAAAAGGAGTGGTGAATGGATCAAGAGACTGTTGAACCTTCTGTTCCTCAAGCCAATATTTTAATTGTTGAGGATGAAGAAGGTCCGCGTGAAGCCTTAAAAGTTATCCTATCCCCTTATTACAATCTCTATACCGTTGATCGCGCAGAAGTTGCGCAACAAATTCTAGCCACACATCCTATCGATTTAGTCACCCTTGATTTAAAGCTTCCTGATCAACCAGGTACAGATTTTCTTTCGCAGATCCGTGAGAATGGGCACGATGTGGATGTCGTAATCATTACCGGCTATGGCTCCCTGCAATCAGCCATTGACGCCATTAGGCATGGTGTTGCAGCGTATATTCTTAAACCGTTTAATGTTTCGGAATTATTAGAAGTCATCAAGAAGTCACTCGAGAGACGAAAACGATTTTCATCGCTCCAGGGAGCTCTGCAAGCGATAGGAAACCTTTGGACCTCAGGAATCGATGTGAAAACAGCTATGGCAAATATTGAAACACTCCTCGGTGCCAAACATCCGGAACTTGTACAACATGCTAGCCGTGTCAATTTTTATTCCTCTTTACTCACGGAACACCTACAATTAGCGCAAGATGATCGGGAAGCCATCCAACTGGGTGCCTATTTGCACGACATTGGAAAGATCGGCATTCATGATCGACTCATTGCCGGTCACCATTCTCTATCTCACCAGGATCAAGAACTCATGAAATGCCATCCCACGATCGGAGCCCAATTCATCCATAGTATTCCCTTTCATCCTTCCATTGAACAGATTATCCGCTATCATCACGAAAAATTTGATGGGTCAGGTTTCCCCGAAGGATTAGCAGGAGACCACATCCCATTTCCTGCCAGGATTGTAGGTTTGGCCAATGTCTTTGACAATTATGTGACCGGTCAAGGCAAACAAAAGGCCATGCCCGTGCCTGAGGCGCGCGAAAATATTCGGCAAGATGCTGGAAAGAGTCTCGACCCGGAGTTGGCAGACCTGTTTGCCAATGTCGTCTGGTAGCCACGACCGTCACAAGACATAGCAAGTAAAGAAATTACGCACCCGTCACAATCATGAATAAAACCATACTACCTATGGCTCAATTGACCAACCCTCATACCTCAGAAAAATGGGAGCAGGCCTTTGACGCGTTAACCGATCACGTCATGATCTTAGATCATTCTGGGAACATTGTTTGGGCTAATCGGGCTTTACGAGAACAGGTGGAACCTCTTCTTGGCCCAATCGTTGGTCATCATTACCGACTACCCTATTATGGAACGGTCCTTCCCAAAACTCCTCCACCATGGGAAACCGTTCTAGCCGGTGCGCTTTCAGCAGTCGTCGAGACATCCTTTCCGGCCATGCCTGGGTATTTCCTCCTGTCCTGCTATCCACTCTTGGATGCTCAAGGAAAACAATGGGGCGCGATTTCCGTAGTGAAAGACATCACCGATCGCAAGCGAATCGATGAAGCCTTGCGAAAAATTGCACAGAGCGATCCCGCTCCAGGAAGCATTGCCTTTTTACGCGCGTTGGTCAAAGATCTATGCCAAGCCATCAATGTACCCTACGCCATTCTTGCTGACTTGGAGAACCCCGCCCAACCAACATCTCAAACTGTCGCAATTTTGGCCAATGGAATCTATTTAGAAAACTTTATATGGACTCCACCGCAACTTCTTTTTGAAGATCTTTTGAATGTAAAAGGATGTACCTGGAATGCTGTTTCGACTCCCCTCTTTCCCCCAACTTCTGCGTTGTCCTCATGGCAGGTCACGAGTTATATGGGCAATGCCCTTCGGGGACAGGCGGGCCAGGTTATTGGGATTCTTTTGGTCCTGAGCCCGGAACCGATTGCGAATCCTCATGTTGCCAAATCTATTGTTCAATTATTTGCTGCCAGAGCCGGGAGCGAACTCCAACGAAAAAAAAGCGAAGATGCCTTACGAGACAGTGAACAGCGCTATCGAGCGATCATGGAAAATGCATATGATTTAATCATTGAAATCAGCAACCACGGTGAATGTAAATACGCAAGCCCAAACTGCCAGGCCGTTCTGGGATATGCGTCGGCAGACATGGTAGGGAAAAGCTTTTTTGACTTCGTGCATCCTGAAGAACGCCAGACCTTATCGGAATCATTTCATTCACAAATCGGATCGCTTCAAGAAATCGACATGGTGGGCCGTGTGCAAACCAAGCAAGGAGAATGGCGATGGCTTGAAAGTCACATCCATCCGTTTCGCACAAGTGTGGGAACGGTGAGAGGTGTGATTGTCGCACGAGATATCACGGAACAAAAGCAAGTAGAAGAAGAACGCTTGCGAGCAACCAAATTAGAATCGGTGGGATTGTTGGCCGGAGGAATTGCCCATGACTTCAATAATATTTTAACGTCGATCTTTGCCAATATCGGATTAGCGAAAATGATCACGGCCAAAAATGCTTCATCGAATACCTCGGTGGTTGAGCGCTTAAGTGCAGCGGAAAAAGCTTGCCTGAGAGCTCGTGATTTAACCAAGCAACTCCTGACCTTTGCGAAGGGCGGCGCACCAGTTAAAAGCACGACTTCTATCGGTTCCATTATCAGTGACACGGTTGAATTTGCACTGCGGGGATCGAGTGTGCGTTGTCACCTGAATATTCCGGAAGACCTTTGGGCCGTCGTCGTCGATGAGGGACAAATCAGTCAGGTCTTACAAAACCTTGTGATTAATGGCGAACAAGCCATGCCGGAAGGTGGCGAGATGGAAGTCAATGTTGATAATGTTTCGGTCCCCTCCCCTTCCGATCTTCCCCTCAAAGCCGGGAACTATGTTCGAGTGACCGTCGCCGATCAAGGCATTGGTATCCCCCTCGATCATCTCAGCAAAATTTTTGATCCCTACTTTACAACAAAACAAAAAGGCAGTGGACTGGGCCTTGCCACCACCTATTCGATTATCAAGCGCCACGAAGGCCACATTATCGTTTCTTCTGCACTTGGGAAAGGCGCCTGTTTCACATTCTATCTCCCAGCGTCATCGATGGGAAAAACCACACAGGATGAAACTCCGAATGATCTCATTTGTGGAAAAGGTCGAATTCTCGTCATGGATGACGAAGAAGAAATCCAAGACATATTGGGAAAAATGCTCCAACATCTTGGCTTTGAAGTGGATTTTGCCAATGAAGGGGGGAAAGCGTTGAGTTATTATGCTCAAGCGTTAGAACAAAACGCTCCCTACCGGGCAACAATTCTGGATCTCACAATTCCCGGAGGGATGGGTGGAAAAGAGACCCTTCAACAGATTAAAAACTTGCATCCAGAGGCCACGGTTATCGTCTCAAGTGGGTATTCAAATGATCCGGTGATGGCTCGCTTCCAGCAATTTGGATTTTCTGGCGTTATTGCCAAACCCTATAATCTTTTGGATCTTTCAAAAGTCCTCAGCCAAGTTCTCTAAACACGGGCAGCGTTCATTTCCTATGCCTCCAACTGCTTTGGCAATTCATGGGGAGACAAAATACCTCGTTCCGTGATAATTCCCTTGATTAAATTTGCCGGCGTGACATCAAATGCAGGATTCCAAACCGTCACCCCGACAGGAGCGATCATTTGCCCTCCATGTAACTGAGTCACCTCTGAAGCCTGTCGTTCTTCAATAGGAATCCCATTCCCATTTGGCGTCGCTAAATCAATCGTCGAAACCGGCGCAGCGACATAAAAAGGAATTCCATGGGCCTTGGCCAAAACGGCGACTGAATACGTGCCGATTTTATTGGCCACATCACCATTGGCGGCAATACGATCGGCACCAACAACGCAACAGTGAATCCCCTGCTTCTGCATAAGAGCTCCGGCCATATTGTCCGTAATAAGCGTCACAGGAATCCCATCCTGTTGAAGCTCCCACGCCGTTAACCGTGCTCCTTGAAGGACAGGACGGGTTTCATCGGCAAACACCCGGAGACGTTTGCCTTCTGCCCAGGCTGCTCTCACCACACCTAATGCTGTCCCGTAACCGGCTGTCGCCAACGCACCCGCATTACAATGAGTGAGAATATTAGCGCCATCCTGAATGATGACCGCACCGTATTTCCCCAAAGACTGATTGACTCGCACATCTTCTTCAAGAATCGCCAAGGCTTCGTTCAATAAATCTTCTTGGTATTCCTTCACACTTTTCTGGAGCGAGTCTGCAAAAACCCGTTTCATCCGATTTACTGCCCAGAAGAGATTAACGGCCGTCGGCCGTGTAGCTGAAAGAACCGAACAGACTTCATCCATATGGCGATAAAAACCCTCAACATCCTGTTGTGTAAATTGCCTCGCACCCAAGGCAACCCCTAGGGCAGCCGTCACCCCAATAGCCGGGGCCCCACGCACTTTCAGGTCCCGGATCGCCCCAGCAACCTTGATATAGTCCGTACAGTCCAGAATGCGAACCTCCTCAGGTAAAACACTCTGATCTAAGATGCGAACTTGATTATCTTTCCATTCAACCGTCGGAATCATTTCACCAGCCTTTCTCACATTCTCAGGGTTTACTCGGAAGTTGCAGCCTTCCAGACAGCTTTATTTCATTCTTCTTATTGGTACTGTCACTTCCTGCCCTCTGTAGTCCCAACCCGGCCTTGAGAATGGGAACGAGGGAGCTCTGGCAAAGAAGATGCGGAATTGTTGGAAGATTCACTCAAGGCATCAACAGGCATAAGCACAATATTTTTCAACACATCAAAAGCAAGTTGTGCAAGCCCGGTCAAGCCATTCTTGAGTGATTCATTGGGCATATAGACAATTTGAGGATCGGCCAACGGCCCAATCATACTAAACATAGCTGTGGTAATGCCTGCCCGATCTCCCGCAAAAATCTTTCCAAACAGTGGTATGGTTTCCAAGGCATCGGAATACGCTCCAAATGGACTCACGACGGCAACCCCATCCAAATGATCTCGTCCTAGATCATAGGTTCCTGCTGCCGTGGCATTCATGATCGGACTCCGTAAGAGAAAATCCCTGGTTGAGAATTTTCCTTTTTCAATATTCAATGTCGTGCTTACCGTTTCATATGGAAACCCGGTCTTTTCAAAGTTGACTTTTCCTCTCAGAACATGAGGAAAATTTAGAATTTTCAGAATTTTTGGTAGAACAGTTCCTTTTCGAACATATCCATTTCCTAGAGATAGCTCTAGCCCCCCGTGCAAAGTAGGCACGATCCCTCTTGCATGGCGCCCATGACCTTGAACCTTTCCCCGAATATTCATATTTCCTAACACAATACGATTTTCATCACCTAAAACCGTTAGAATTTTCTCAACCGGCAGATTGTCAGCCTCAAATGAGGCCCGTACAGCAGCTGGTTTTCCTGGAGGGAGATGAACAAATACCCGCCCTTTGACACTTCCTTTTTCCTCAACCATCGCTTGAATCCTATCCACTGAAACCAAGTTATCATGGATGCTTACAACGGCGGATAAATTTTTTCCGGCAAGGGCTTTATAAATGGGATCCTTGATGAGAATAGATCCTTTCAGTTTTCCATGATTCGCCAGCCATTCGATCCCATCTCGCAATGGTGTCCGCTCTTTTTTAGGAATCAGCAAATCGATATCGAATCGTGGGGCATCCCACATCATACTGACCTGTGGACTACTATTCCAATGATTGATAAACCCAGTCACCACGGCTTCACTATCATTGATACGAAATTCCATTCGCTTTAAATCCAGGAAATCCCTATCAACTCGTAGTCGAACAAATAAATTATCAACGGATTCTTGTCTGCCAGGAAGGCTCACGACACCATCCGTTAACGCCACCCATCCTTTTACAATCCATTTTCTCCAATCGCGTCCTACACCTTTCCCCCCTAATTGAACATCCAATATTCCTGATTGAATAGCATTTCCAAGCATTCGAATCTTTTTAGGGAGTAACCCAATGGAAATTGGACCGGAATCGAGTCGCCCTTCCCAACCCCATATCGGACTAAACCGCACAATACCTTGGCCACTCAGACGAAGTGGCATCATGGCCAACTCAATTCGTTTAAATCGTACCGTTCCACCAGAATGAAATTGTCCATCAAAGTCTAAGATACCCGCTTGTCCTGCTTCTTTTTCCAAAACAGATGGAATGGAAAATGTTGCATCTTTCCCATCGATTTTCCCTTTGAGATTGAGACGACTCAATGGGCCTCGCATGGTCACTGTTGTATAAAGAGGGCCGGTAATTTGAAGACCGGATTCAGATATTCTTTGATCCGAATGTGCGAAAATATCCTGTCCATCAAACCCTGCGGTCATATTCAAGGGCTCCAATCGTAGAAGGTCTTGATGAACAATCGTGCCGTTCATGGTCAAAGGATAGGTGCCCATATCCCCTTGAATCCCATCTAAGACGGTACTATCAGGGGAAAATTGAATCTTGCCATGAGCATTGGACAAGGAATGTGGCAAGCCAGGAATACTCAGCACGACATTCCTGGGCTGATAGTCTCCTTGTTGAAAGGTTAGGTTCTGATCATCGAATACATCCCCGGAAAACCGTAAGCGCAGCATTCCATTGCCCTGTGAGACATTCCATCGTTGCAAGCCATTGAAGCGAGAAGAAGGCCCCCCAATATGACTAACGAAATCCCATACTTTCTTTGCAGGTACATTCCCCTGAATTTCCACATCACCCCAAGGGCCCGTTTCTTTAAACAACAAGATACCTTGGTTCACATCAACTGGAATCCCGTCATACACCCCATGGGCCTCGGATACATGTATCCGATCGGGTTCAACCACGACCGTGCCCTCCACATGATCGGTTTTGGGCCATTCCGGCAAGGTCAGAAATCCATTCTTCACTCGAAAGGTGCCTGTGATCGAAGTGTCCACATCTGCCAGGGTTGAACTAGTGACCCGTGCTTCAAGGACCTCTATCTCTCCACCCCATTCCCCATTTTTCCACAAACCCACCACAGGAGCAGAAAGCCATGAGGGGGGAATTATCTCTCGAATCATGCCAAGATCAAGACTTGAAGAGCGCCAAGAAACAGCGGTCATGTGATGACCATCCTCCAAGCCTTCTATCGTGGCATTACCCCCAAGGGTAATGGCAGAGTTGGCAAAAGCCATCTTGGAGAATTGCAATTGAGACGTCTTCTCTTTTTTGACCCATTTAAATTCAGATTCTGCTCGCAGGGCTCCAGGAAATTTGGAAAGAACATCGCCATAGGGAACATACTCGGCTAATTGGTTGACGGCGAAATTGTCCGTTTCCATATGCCCGGCAAGCGTTATCTGCTCAAAAAAGATGTTCCGACTTTTGAGAGAGGACAAGGGCACATTCGACGTCGCCTTAAGTGTGCCGGATAGGCGAAAGGAAGCAGTATCATGCACCTGCCGAAGATTTCCGGACAAGGTTAGTCCTGAAAGAATGGCGACATCTTCATATGACGTTTCCGATAAAAAATCTACATCTTCCAAAACCATACCTCTCACGCTATCAGATGGTGATTCATCAATCACAATAACTTTTCCATTCCTCATCTCAATCTTACCCAACACCAAAAACG
Organism: Nitrospirota bacterium; assembly: GCA_020355985.1. Next base: position 1,179,437 of record CP070628.1, read on the forward strand.
ATCCCAGAAATGAAAGAGACGAATCATCAGTAGAATGTCCGAGAAAACTCCATATCCCCGACTTGTCACGACGCACTTCAATTTCCGGATGGTCAAGAAAAAATTCCCTGACTACAAGTTTTTTTTGTAACAATTGACCGACACCTAACGTTAAACTCATCGATTCAGCTCGAAAGACCGCATGAGAATCTAGCCGCTCATTGATGACAATATCGGAGACGAGAAAATGAGGAGACGGGAACAAGGCAAACGACGTTCGTCCGACACGCACGTGCGACCCAAACGTCTGTTGAATTTGTCGTAAGACGAGGTTCTCCAAGTAATCAGGATTCAAAAACAACGGTAGAATAATTAACAAAGCCGAGAGGACAAGGAAAACCAGTCCTCCCCATAGCATGGTCTTTTTCACAGAAAAACGCACGTCAATAGCTCCACGGAACAGATGTATGGCCCATACATTACCTGAAATCGATGCCTAAACGGGTAGGATCTTCTAAGTGTGTCATCTTACTGGAATTTCACAACATTGTAAGAAAATAGGGCATGAATTTTCATGTTAAGAAGGTTGCCTAGGAGTATTGTACAAAAAGAATGAGGTGAGGGAATGGAATAGCCAGCGGCAAGCAATGAAATCCTACAAACCTTTCTTGACCCTTTCAACACATGTAAGATATTCTGCAACGTCGTAAAAAAGCCTTCTTGACAAATACACATCCACTCATACTCTCAGAGACCAGACCGAAATCATCTCCGAGCCCGTTTTGAAGCCCTCATACACATTCCTTACCAGGCTTCAAGTTTCTTCCCTTCTAAAAGCGTATGATGTCCCACATCCAGACAATCCTCAAAAAATGCTTCAAGGTTATGATAAGGCGCATGCCCATCGCACCGCACGTATGTGCGTCTCCGTCGCAGTAGAGTTGGGACACCCACTCCCACGACTAAAACAATTTGAGGCAGCCTGTTTACTTCATGATATGGGGCGAGCTGGCCTGGATCAAAAGTTATTCGGGAAAATCTGGTCATGGGCCAAGCAACATGGCGTTCCCACTCGACCGCGAGAATGGCGAGCAAAACATCCCCAGACGCCGTACGGACAAGAAGCGCAAGCCTTTATGAAGCGATACAAAAGCGAACTTCAGAAGCAAGGGCTGAAACTCACACCATCGGTTAAAGACCATATAGCGATGCGATTAGGGTTTGCTCGACGCCTCAAAAAGTATCTCCGTCCAGTCAAGGCCACATTACAACACTACAGCATTCCATGGGCACCGTGGATGGAACGAATCATGCTGTATTATTATTACCCGGAAAAATTAGACACCGCACCAAGGTGGACGCATCAACTGGGAGAAATTCTGGTAGCCTGCGAACAACTCGAGGCCTATAGCAATCATCGGCGTGGACAAGATTATTACGCCCGTTCAGAAGAAAGTTTCCAATCGGCGTTCTCCTATCTCCGCAAACTCACCAAGCAAAAGATTGTCAGTCAAGAAGTCTTTCAGACGATTTGTCGTTTGACGCGTGAAGGCCGGTTTACCACCATCCTCCAGCAAGCACGTGGGGGAAAGCTATCGGCAGCCGAGCAACGATTCCTCACTTCAGTCGCGGCATAATCGACCCATGACCGTTTCAACACATTCCTTACAAGTCTCCATGCAGGGAGATTCTCAGATGGAGAATCTCACGCAGTCGATGCAAGACATCCTTAGCATATCAGGAGTGGCAAATGGCACATTGACGCTGTTCGTGAAACATACCACAGCCAGTGTCATGATCATCGAAGACGAACCAGGCATTCGAGCCGACACACAATCCTTCTGGAATGCTACCATTCCGGCCAAAACCGATTGGGAACACAACACCAAAAATCCTGGCGAAGACAATGGGCATTCCCATTTACGCGGGCAGTTGCAAGGACCATCGCTCACTATCCCCATAGTCCAAGGAACACTCACGCTTGGCACCTGGCAACAGATCGTGCTGATAGATTTTGACACCCGCGCGCGAACCCGTGAACTCATCGTACAAGTCATGGGTGAATAATGAGGACTGCCTACCCTCCTCAAGGATGATTCAACACATGTCCCAAATATGGCTTTCACAGGGAAGAGTTATGCATTTGCCAAGTTTTTCCCTCTTGACTCTCTTCATCCTAGCGCTTCTAAGCGGCCATCAGGGCCTAGCCATCGCCACTCAAATAGATGCTGCCAACGGGAAGCCACGCTCAACATTTATGCACTTTGTCGCTGAGCAACCGCTCAGCGCGGAAGAGCTTAAGACCATCGCCGTGTTTGAGAAAGCTGCAAAATCAGTGGTGTATATCACCAATACAGCTGTTCGACGCGACTTCTGGTCTCTCAATACGTTTGAAGTGCCACAAGGATCCGGTTCAGGATTTATCTGGAACACCCAAGGGCACATTGTCACGAATTTCCATGTAGTGTATGGAGCGGATTCGATTCAAGTAGTCTTAGACGACCAATCCACACACGACGCGCGAGTAATCGGTGTAGACCCAGACCACGATTTAGCTGTCCTACAAATAAATGCTTCTAAAAAACAACTCCATCCGCTCGGGCTTGGAAATTCACAAAATCTTCGAGTGGGGCAACATGTCCTGGCTATTGGCAATCCCTTTGGTCTGGATCATACGCTCACGACGGGAGTCGTCAGCGCTTTAGGACGTGCGATTAAATCGATCAATGATCGTACCATTGAAGGTGTGATTCAAACAGACGCCGCCATCAATCCAGGGAATTCCGGGGGTCCACTCCTCAACAGTTCAGGACAACTCATCGGAGTGAATACCCAAATAATCAGCCCCAGTGGAACATTTGCAGGTATTGGCTTTGCCGTACCCGTAAATATTGTGAAACGTATCGTGCCGCAACTCATTCAATATGGAAAAGTCATTCGCCCAGGGTTAGGCATTTCCCTCGTCCCCGATTCCATAGCCAATCGATGGGGCATCACTGGGGTCGTCATTGCCCGCGTTCAACCGGGCAGTGCCGCAGAAAAAGCCGGCTTGAAAAGTCTCGAAGAACTTCGTTCAGGAAAAATTCGCCTAGGAGATGTCATAACCTCAATTGATGGCGACCAAGTTCAAAGCTTTGATGACCTGGCGACCATCCTAGACCGCCACAATGTCGGAGATCGCATTACATTAGGCCTCCGCCGCAACAACAAAGAACGCACCGTCAAAATAACCCTCCAAGCCGTGAATTAAACCAACACCACGAAAAAAAATCAGTTCTCTCCCTCATCATATCGCTTCATCCAATAACCGGAACCGTTTTCGTCATCCCTACAGGCCGTCACCAGGAATCTCCCCAAATGTCATCCTAAGCCCCCAGTGAAGGATCTGTACTCAGGTTGAGGGTGCCGTAGCTTACCGAGGTTCTTGGGGTGCCTCAGGATGACGACTTCTCTCAGGACGTGTTTCATTGATTCATCCTTCAGCATGTCTCGAACATGGTGTGGCTGATATAGGTCCGGTATTGACAGATGAAGTGAAAACTGAATGCCTTATAAAAAATGTCGGGCATGATTGAGGGTGCAAA
>CP070628.1:1183099-1191645 GCA_020355985.1 Nitrospirota bacterium
GGGACTCCATTTCGAAAAGTCTGGAAATCAATCACGCGGTCGAACCGCGCAAGGAGTTCGTGGTCGTGTGTCACGGCTAGCAAGGTGGCATCGTGCTCCCTGACGTTCTCAAAGAGGAGATCCAAAATGAGGCGTTTATTCTCCGGGTCGAGATTTCCGGTCGCTTCATCCGCAAGGATAAGTTTGGGTTGGGGCAGCAAGGCTCGACAGATGGCGGCGCGTTGCTTTTCACCTTGGGACAAGTCATTGGGAAATCGATCCAGTAGATCCTTGATGCCCATGTTCCTCGCGAGATCTACTGCACGGTCACGAATGAGTTGATTGAGTTTCAGGGCAGGGGTAATCCGGTACGGATGGAGGATATTGTCCCGCACGCTGAGATAATCCAGTAACTCAAAATCTTGAAATATGAACCCAATATTCGTAATGCGAAATTCTCGTCGTTCCGCATCACTGAGTTGTTGCACATGCTTCCCCTCAACTTGAATGCCGCCATGGAGTGGCGAAAGGATTCCCGCGATCAGATGCAATAGAGTGGTTTTCCCTGACCCACTCGGCCCGATGAGAGCCACTTTTTCCGATTTGGCGACTGTTAGCTCAGGAATGGCTAAGCGAAACTCGCTACGCTGGTGTTGAAATTCAAGAGAGTGAATGCGAATCATTTATTGTGCGCTCGTCTTTGGAGAGTTTGATGGGGTATAGGGGTCGACTCGTTTTTCTTCTAAGAGTTCCAAATCGATAATTTTCCAATTACCCGCTATCGGTTCAACTGTCACAATGGCTTCATAATGATTCTTTCGTGTATGCACATGTCCCCAGTGGCCAACCGTGCCCATAGCGGTCCATTGCCCTTTGAGCGCAAATGCCCCTGGGCGATCACCCACCGCTTCCGCATGGGTTTCAAGAACTTCCACTTCATTGACTGTAGCCTGGGCCCCTCCAGCTTTTTTTACCGCAAAGGATTTTCTGTTTTGTAGATACATATCAGCCAATAAATCACCTTCCACACTCAACGCCAACTTGTCATAGACATCTTCTTCTTGTCGAAAATCAAAAGCGCGATAGACGTTCTTGAATAAGGCATGAAGAATTTTTGATGCTTCTTCATCACTAAGATTCTTCACAAGAGCTGCAGGTCTGGCTAGTGGTATCTGGTACATGGGTACAAGCATCACACCTCCGGCGAGCAATCCCACGGCGATTCCTAAGGGTAACCGAATAGATTGAGAAGTTTGGATTCGCCGATACATATACCAACCCAATGGGAACAACGCGACCACACACAGAGCGGTGCCAAGGGGTAGGTGAAAAGGTGCCACCGTTTCGGAGAGAGAGACCGTATGGACCGTTGGAATGGTGTAGTTTTTCAAATAATTGGTCCATTTCAAGACGGGGTCCTCAGGAGTGACAAAGGACGGGAAGGGCCCCGCAGGGTCTGTGGCCGTGGTAGGGACCTGTTGGACCTGATCGGTAAAGAGCTCCCAATCCACGGTGACTTCTTGAGGCATCCCCTCCGTTACATACGCGAGAATGACCCCAACAATGGTTGTGGCGATTTCAAGGCGCTTGGGTTGTTCAAGTAATTGAATGCCGGTTAATCCCACTTTGACATAATTCGTTCGGTCAAGAATTGGCGAAAGTGATCGGCCATCAACCAACACAGGATTTTTTTGTCGAAGAAATTCCCCAATGCGTTGCTTCAGCGGATCGAGCTCATCGGCTTCAATATATTCTGAACCCCGCAGACCCAAATCCATCCAGGCTTCTAAATCTTTGACGCGTGTCAGTATCTCATGCCGTACCTCATATGGTTCCACATAGAGGAAGGACATGAGGGCCGATTTATGATGGCGCTTGAGATTGGGATTGTCGAATTTGGAATACCACGGATCTTCCCAGTTAAGGGTAAGACGGGCAGGGTTGCCAAGGTACCGAAAATCAATAATGGGGACACTCTTGTGGTAGGTAATAAATCCGATGGTGGCTTTAGCTCGTCCCTCGTCATCAAGAGGGGGGCTCATGGTTATCGTCTCTGGTTTGCTGTTGAAAGGATACTTCAATTCTGCATAGAGCACTCGTTTGTCGCTTGGAGGCTCGGGGACGCGTTGTCGAGTTGAAGGGTTGATCATCCCTGCAAACGGAGATTGACGATCTTTGCGTTCCCGTGGCTCGACCAGTTCCAATTGCGCTTGAAGCCGTTCTCCGGTTTCAGTCACAAATTGAAACGTGTGGGAGGCAAAATGCCGGAGTCGCTTTGGAAGTGAAGGACGCTGGCTGTCAGGAGTCTTTACCCAGTCATCTGGGACTAAGTCATCGAATAGAACCAAATCTCTAATGTAGATTTCCAAAACCAACTTAATATGGTCATCCAGAATATAGATTTCAGCAATATTGGGTGCAGTTTCGGCACCGGTGAGATTGATCCAATCGGCCCTCGCAAGTGGCGCCAGGGTGAGATGAAGGGCAAACCCACATACCAGACTCACTAGAATCGCCTTTAAAAATGAGGTTTTTTGAGGTGAGATATATGTATATTGTTGATTGTCCTCTTGGCTTTGAAATTTATAGGAATGGGGTCGGCGCTGAGCGCCTTTTGGAGAAAATCGGAGAGGATGGAAATTCAACACAATCTTCACAAAAAAGTAGAAGTCACGTAAATATTTCATGGAAATATGGCAGCCACAGGTGTCTCCGAAAATAATCTACCCCTTATTTTTAACCTCGATATACTTGGGACGGTAGCCAAAGTGAGGGACTGATTGATTTCGAATATCTTAGCCACCTACACAGATTATGCTAAACGGTAGGAGGAGGTTGCAACGCGGCATGATGCCCAGCGAGATATCCTGTCGACCAGGCCCATTGAAAATTATAGCCACCGATACGGCCGTCACAATCCAACATTTCTCCAATCACATAGAGCCCAGGCATAATTTGAGAGGCCATGGAGTTGGGTTTAATTTCTTTGAGGGGAATTCCGCCTGCCGTGACTTCGGCAAAATTCCAGCCACGTGATCCGATGACAGGAAGAGAAAGGTCGGTGAGGGTGTGGACAAGAGTGCGACGAGTCTCTTTTTGAAGAACATTGATGGGGGTGAGTGCCATATGGGGTTCCAGGAATTGCGCAAGTCGTGAGGCCACACGGGTTGGTAATCGTTCGGCCAACAGTGTTTGAATGGTTTTGCGACCAGGGAGAGCCGCGGCCTGAATGAGCCAATTCTCGACTTCTTTAGGTGTGGCTTGAGGAAAGCAATTGAGATGAAGTGTGACGTGTTGACCTTGTTCAGTAGCCAGAACCCAAAACCGGCTGGCATCTAGCACCACTGGTCCGCTCACACCAAAATGTGTCCATAATACACTACCAGTCCGACGATCTATGATTTGATTATTCACTCGAGTGGTGAGCATCACCTCATGGGAAATTCCAGAAAGAGCGGCATGAAAAAAAGTGGGATCAAGTAATAGAGGGACCAACGCAGGATACGTTGGGGTTACGGTATGGCCTAAATGTCGAGCCAGATCCCATCCCGATCCATCCGACCCAGTTTTGGGAAGGGAGCGTCCGCCCGTTGCTAAAATTAGGTGTTGAGTCTGAAGTACGCCCTGTGAATGCTGAATCAAAAACCCTTTTTCTTGATACGTGATGGATTGAACATGGTGTTGTGGCAGAAGAGTCAGACCCAATTCTTTGCAACGGGCTAAGAGTGCATCCAGAACGGTTCGAGCGTTATTGCTGACGGGGAACAATTTTCCAGTGTCTTCTGTTTTCAGCGGAACTCCAAGAGAGTCAAACCATCGGATGGTGTCTTGTTCATCGAATCGGCGAAGGATCCGGTCGATGACCCTCCGGTTTCCATGAAAGTCGGACGCGGTCACACGTTGATTGGTGACATTACAGCGTCCACCCCCGGAGACCAGAATTTTTGCCCCAATGGTTTTTGCGCCGTCGAGAAGAATAATGCGAAGGGAGGGATTGGTTTCCGCGGCGAAGATGCCTGCTGCAAGGCCTGCTGCACCAGCGCCTATGATGGCAATGTCGGCATGCTGAGGCATGGATAGGGTTGAAAATTAATGGAAGTCAGAATTGCGTTGATGGTGAAACTCGTTTGTGAAACACCATGACATCGCTATGGAAAAATTCCAGCTCAGCTTGCCATTGATCAGCCAACCATTCAAATGTGGCTCTGGAGAAAAAACACACATGGGTCAAATCATTTTTGTAATGCCATGTGGCAAACGCTTCCTGGTCTCGCACCAGTTTGGTCATCAGCCCAAGATAACCGCCTGGGTTCAATAGCGTCCATAATTGCGGGAGAATGGTTGCTGGATCATGCAGATGTTCTACCACTTCTGTGGCGGTAATAAAATCGTAGGTTTGCTGTAACGCGACAGGATTCCTGGCATAAAAATAGTCGTAGATGGTAACGGCGTGGCCCATTTCTTCAAACATGATTGAGAGGGTCGGGCCGGGGCCGGACCCAAAATCCAGACCATGACTTTTGGGAGCTAAGCGATCTTGCATAGGAAGAAAGAGCCGGCTAAGAAATCGACGATATCCGGGGTCAGTTGGGGAGTTTTGGTGATGGTCATACGCCGATTTTTCATCAGCTTCCGATAGATATTGTTCAGGGGGCACAAAGACTAAGTGGCAATGGCCGCACACAAGAAATTTTCGGCGTTGGTCCTGATAAAAATTTTCATTGCGGTCCTCCCGGCACAGAGGGCAGGGGTGATTTAGGCGTTCACTTTTCATCCTGAAGTTTCATGAAACGTATTGTTGATCGTTGAGTGGTTGTTGGACAGAGATTAGGCGGAGGGCTGTGACAAGGAACAACAATATTCGCAACACCATGCGAAAGATGAAAGCATTTCATGATAACCCGTTATCATTTTTTTGTTTGATTGGCACAGTCAATGCACAACGGCGCGGTAGGATCGAACTCTAATCGTTTTACCTGAATATCTTCGCCGCACCGAAGACAGAGTCCGAAAATCCCTTTTTCAATCCGTTGAAGGCTTGCTTTGATTCGTTGTAGCAGAATCGTTCGCCGTTGTTGGGCATCTTTGGCCATGGCCTGTCCTTGCAGGGCATCCATGCGAGAGACGCGTCCGATGGCCGTCTGATCCAGATCCACGGTTTGGGCTGCCTCCTCCCCTGATTGTTCAACCGCAAGGAGATCCGTCTGTAGCTTGAGTAAGGCCTGTTTAAAGTGCTGATTTTCAAGATCGTTTAACATAGAAAAAGTCGGTCATGCACGTGGACTTGATGAGACGATTGGGGCAATGTACCCTACCAGAGCACGAAAGGCCAATGGCTCATTCTGAAGTGACTCGAGAAGCCGCACAATAAGGAGAGACTATGGAAAAAGTGTTGAAAGGATTAGTCACGTTTCAAAAAGAGGTGTTTGCCAAAAAGAAAAAGTTATTTGCGACCTTAACTAAACAGCAGAAGCCCAATGTATTGTTTGTTACCTGTTCTGACTCACGGATTGATCCATCCTTATTGACGCAGACAGATCCAGGAGACTTGTTTATTATTCGCAATGCCGGGAATTTGATACCCACATATGGTGCCGCCATCGGCGGAGTGACGGCGACCATTGAGTATGGCGTTTCGGTTCTTCAAGTTAGAGATGTTATTGTTTGCGGACATATGGATTGTGGGGCAATGAAGGGCTTGTTGCATCCAGAAAAACTTCAGGAACTTCCAGCTGTCAAAGCCTGGCTGAAACATGCGGAGACGACGGTGCGAATGGTGAAAGATCATTGCGCTCATTTGAAGGGAGAGGAATTATTTGCTGCGACTATACGGGAAAATGTCATGGTGCAATTGGATCATCTCAGAACGCATCCGGCTGTTGCGACTCGCTTGCGCCGAGGAGATTTGCGCTTGCATGGGTGGGTCTATTCTATCGGGACGGGCGAGGTCTGGGTCTATGATTTTGAGAAAAAAGATTTTGTGAATCCCAGCAAGAAGAGACAGAAAGCGCGATCGTGATTCTCTTTCTATCTCCTCTTGGAGTTAGGAACGCTTCAGGGTGTTTTGGTCCGTGTGATGGAACACTTCAGAGCGACCAGAAATTTGCAATTGGGTATCTTCTTTGTAGCTAAATTTCCAGGGTTCATGAATTGTGACTGATAATTCATATCGGACCGTTTTTGCATTTTCCTCCAAAAACGGATTGGAGAGAATGCCATACACCTCGGATCCGGCGTCAGCTGCCATACAAAATTCTTTGGCGTTCGGTTCGGATATCCCCCCTGCGTTTACAACGACTCCTCGTGGAACGATGAAGCATCGCATGACCTGTGTGCGTTCCGCATCCCACAACCAATAACCCACTTCTTCGTGAAATGGCTGTTCCTGAATCAGTGGCCATGCGATGGTGGAATATCTTAGGCCATATAAGGTTTGTGGACCATTGACGACTGGACCAATCGGTTCAAACGTTATGCGTTCCCGGAAATGCGTTTCTTTTGAACCGTCTTTTGCTGGGGAGATGTCAACACCCTCAGCGCCTTCCCATATTCCTACTAAAGCTGCGAGGGGGCCAAGGTGGGCCAGCATTTCAGGATTCGGTGAAGGGGAATCGGTAACCTCTGACATTGAGGACTCCTTTGCTGAGGGTAAGCCGCGGAAAATTGAACTGAAGAGTACTGTTCCTAAAGAGAACCATAGCAAATGGGTCTGTATTTTCCAAAATAATTTATGAGGTCCAGACGCGAAGAGATTGAACCCAGCGGATACTATGAATAACCAGACCTGCAAATTTAGGGACACTGAGTTGTATGGGTTTGGATTTCATGCAGCGTATGACATGGTTTGCGGCTTGATCTGTGGTCATCATGAGGGGTTTCCACGAAGCTTTGGGTAGCTTGGTATCGACAAAGCCAAAACGAATATTGGTGACATGTACGCCCTGAGATTGGAGTTTGAAGGCCATGGAAACAAGGTAGTTGCTGAATCCTGCTTTGGAGGCGGTGTAAGAAGGTGCATCTTTGTTATAAAAATCATCCGCTAAACTGGAGAGGCCAATGAAGTGTCCCCGTCCCTGTTCCAGCCAACCTGGGGTTAGGGCTGCCAGTGTGTGAACCATGGCGGTGAAGTTGACCTCAATCACATGAGCTTCTTGCGATAGATTCGGTAGCGTTAACTCCGAACCGATAGCTGCACAAAAAATACACGCATCAAAGGGCCCTTCTTCTTCGATGATGCGACGTAATATTTTGGGATAGTCTGGTGCGGAAATATCCTGTACGACATGTTTGGGCCCTTCAGGCCCCAGAGGACTAGGGCTTCGGGAAATGCCGACGACCAGATTCCCTTGAGCAACGAGTGCCCGGGTGACAGCGGCCCCAATGCCGTCCGAATTTCCTATGATGAGAATGTTTCGATTCATCATCTAGATACCAATCGGTTTTTTCTCTTTTAAAATCCTGACATGGATTGCTCTCTATGGAAAGGGGGGGAGCGTTCTGAACCATTCTGTACTTACTATGAGGTGTTGGTACCATATTGATGTTGTGGCACCCTCCGTGGGATTCATCTTGACGCCCTTGAAAATCAATAATTTTACAGAGAATGTCAGTGCTCATGGCGTTGATTACCAAATGGCGCCACGCCAGTATGCTTTTGTTCTTTTAATCTTGAGCAGCCTTTTTGGTTTTCGAGTATTGGCCCAATTAGTTCAGGCTTGGTCTCCGGTTGATTTTCTCCCACCGTATTCGGTTTGGCACAGTGGCGCGTTGCCCTATGGCTTGTTGGTTGGAGTTCAAGGGGTGATCCTTGCTGCCTGTCTGCGCATTGTCTGGGGAATATTCAAGGGAAGGGTAGTCCCTTCTGTGCAAAAAGGGAAAATCCTATTCGCCCTGGGCCTCATTTATCTGTTAGGCATGTGTGCCCGTTTGATGATCGGGTTGACGATAGCACCTGACCATTATTGGTTTGGTGCGACGTTACCAACCGTGTTTCATCTGGTGCTGGCTTCATAAAAAACTGCTCCTGGATACCCCCCAGCTTGCTGGGGGGAGGAAAGGAGCAAGCCCGCGGAGCGGGCTGAATTTGGTATTCTTCGATGCATGAGTCTCAAGCGAAAACGAGGGGCTGTCTACGATCTCAAATATCATGTGGTGTGGGTCCCCAAATACATCAAGCCAAGCATCAACACGATCCGAAACAACTCTAATTGAATTTCTAAATCTTGAATGCCTCCCAGCTTGCTGGGGGGTTCTTTACTAAATTGAGTGTGGGCGTATGGAACCTTGAAGACGGGGCATAGGAATTTAGTCAAGGGATCTTACCCGTATGGTCAGTTAACCAGGCTCTGAGCCATTACTGAGAAGGCGAGTATGCCAACGTTTTAAGCATAATAGAAGCCTTCCCGGGGAAGGTCGATCCAACCGTCCGGATCCGCTGCTTTGGCAGTGGGGATTTGGCGAGGTGAAGGATGGATGTCCTGGCCTGGGAAAACATACCTGAGCTGCACACGTCAGCAGCAATCAAGAGTAGGACGTCAAGTGTCAATTACCATAGTACAGGTCGAGAA
>CP070628.1:1191745-1199374 GCA_020355985.1 Nitrospirota bacterium
CCTGGTGGAGAGGAAATTTTGGTGGATCGACTGAACTTCATAGTACCAAGTTACCTGTTAGCCAATTGGCAGCCATTTTTTTTGGCGATGTTTTTTCTGTTAACTTTAGCGTGGAGGTTTCGGCCTTCCTTACGGTTGCCGGTTGAAAGAACCAGCCATCGCTGAAGGGCCTGTCATTTTCACCATTGCATTTCCCGCAATCTACCGTGAGCTTAAGGGCGTTTACTTGTGGTTCACGCCTCTTGAATACAAGGATCGTTTATACAGGGAATTCTTTTGGGGTCTGAATGAACACAAGGAAATGCTGCTTGCGATTGCCATGTTATTCTATGCCCTCTACCGTCTTCCTATCCTCAAACAAATCCCCCTAGGGCGTAAATAATCCAACCCAAGTGGTTGCTCTTGCGAAAGCTCACCTTGCTTGAGGTCTGCAATGGTTGGGCACCACCATCAGGAATGTGCAAGTCTTTTCCTCATCACATTCCTAGTGTCAACGTTTTATATAATGAAAAAATGACGAGAAAACAGGGTGCTGGGATTGTGGAGCTAGGTGAAGCGACTGCCATGGAAAAGTCATTTAGGCATTGGAAGGAGATGAAAAAGATGTCTATTTGATGGGAGCCTGTTTTATTTTAGGGGGAAATGTGGACTTGAATGCCTCGGTGATGAGAACCTCGCCTTCAAGCGAGGTTCTCACAGGGTTATTTCTTTATTGGTTCAGGTGTGCTGGCGGATTGGATGTCTAAAATCTTGATATCAAAAAAGAGTTTTTTTCCTGCCAATGGGTGATTGTAATCTAACATAACCACTTGTTCTTTCACTTCGGATACTCGAGCCTGTACCATTCGACCTTGCGCATCCTTGCCTTGTAATTGAGCTCCAACTTTTCGTGCCTCTTCTGGGATTTTTTCCAACGGTACTTCTTGTATTGCTTTGGGGTTAATGGCACCATATCCTTGTTCTGGTGCTACCGTGACATGTTTGCTTTCCCCAACTTTCATCCCCTCAAGCGCTGTTTCCAGTCCAGGTATGATCTGGTGGGATCCCTGTGTGAAATTCAGGGGCTTGCCTCCCACGTTGGAGTCCAATACTTTTTTGTCTTCCAAGGTCAAGGTGTACTCTATGGAAATGGTTTTTCCATCAGAGATGGTTGCTGGTAAAGCCCCTTCCTGAGTCTCGGCAAGTATTACGGAATAAGAGGTTGCCAGGAAAAGCACGGAGCAACACACAACTCTGGCTAGTAGCGGTACGGTCATAAAACTGATCCTCCGAAAAAAATGGTAAGGGAAAGGTAGGCTGGAAAAGATGGCGCGAAGCTAGGGGGACCAAGAGCCCAGCGGTTCCAGGCTAACAATGAACGAATTCCTACAATGTATCAAATTTTTGAGATCCTGACTATGGGGTCGCTCATATTGCTCATTTAGGGATTCCCTATGGTACTCTTGGTATGACCTTTTTTGACTTTTGCTTGCAAAACGGCGTTGAGAGCCCCTGTTCTCATTGATGGGTATAGTATGGAACCGAATGAAAAAATTGTGAAAGCCAAACAGCAAATGGCGCAACATCGGCGAGAGTTTTCGTGCCGGGAGGTTGACGATGTCCAAGATGATCGTCTTCCAGAAGGGCAACATTTGGTGAATAATTTCCCGGTTTTGGATTTAGGATACAAACCGACGATTGACTTGGCGGATTGGACCTTAACGATTGATGGCTTCGTGGCCCAACCGGTAACGTGGACATGGGAAGACTTTCAGGCTCAACCGGCCTCTCAGGTTCATGCGGATTTTCACTGCGTGACGACGTGGAGCATGTTGGACAATGATTGGATGGGAGTGAAATTTCAACATGTCCTAGAGATCGTGCGGCCACTTTCCTCTGCTAAATTTGTGTTATTTGAATCCTATGATGATTACACGACCAATTTGCCGTTGGACGTCTGTGACGATGATGATGTGTTATTGGCCACGCATTGGAAGGACCGGCCGTTGACTAAAGATCATGGCGCACCTGTGCGGGTGATTGTTCCCAAGCGTTATGCATGGAAAGGTGCGAAGTGGGTGAAAAAAATTACGTTCTTAGATCGCGATCAAAAGGGTTTCTGGGAAGTGCGTGGATATTCCAATACCGCCTTGCCTTGGGAGAATGATCGCTATGCCTAGATTCTGGCCATTCCGCTGTCTTTAATTGCCTCACAATATTCCCTTCTTATTATTTTCATCGCACCTTGTGAATCCGTTTTCTGTCAAAAAAATTGAAGCTTGGCCGGTAGCTTTGCCTCTGAAGGCTTCTTTCGTCGTTGCCACAGGAGCCATGGATGTTGCCAAGAATGTTTTTGTGCGTGTGACTCTTCAGGACGGAGCAGTGGGCTACGGGGAAATTGCCCCGTTTCCTGATATTTCTGGAGAAGATCAAACGGCATGTCTTGCCGCTTTCCCTGCTGCTGCTCAGGTTTTACTGGGAAAGTCTGCTATGCAATTTCGCCTCTTGTCGAAACAGCTCCTGGATGTCACTCAGTCTTTCCCATCACTGCGTTGTGGCCTGGAAACCGCCTTGCTTGATGCTTTCTGCAGAGCAACGGGTATCCCCCTTTGGGGTCTTTGGGGTGGAGCCGACGTTCGAATACGAGAAACAGCTGTCACCCTACCCATCGGAGCGACCAATGTGGTGGTGGCTACTGCACTAGACTGGTATCAGAAGGGATTTCAGATATTAAAAATGAAAGTAGGACAGGATGTTGAGGAAGATATTCGACGGGTCGAAGCCGTTGCGGCGGTCTGTCAACAGGCTTCTTTTGTGATTGATGCCAATCAGGGCTATACATTGGAACAGGCACGAGCGTTTATATTGACGATGGAGCAATTACGCATTCCCGTACAAGTTTTTGAACAACCGATTCATCGGGATGATATCGAACAAATGGCCATGCTCAAGGATCAAAGTTCCATCCCTCTTGCCGCCGATGAATCTCTTCGTTCCATACAAGATGCTCGCCAGCTTATCGAACAGAAGGCTGTCGATATGTTTAATGTGAAAATCACCAAATGTGGAGTGATGGAGTCGGTTCGCATCGTGGAGTTAGCACAGGCTTCGGGGGTTCGCTTGATGATTGGCGGAATGGTGGAAAGTCGAGTGGCTATGGGTTGTTCCTGGAGTATGGTGCTAGGGTTAGGTGGGTTTGAGCTTTTAGATTTAGACATGCCGCTTCTTTTGTCGGTTGATCCTATTCATGGCGGATATCAATATACAGGATCTTCTCTCCACCCTTATTATGAACCCGGACTAGGCATGTTCATCAATGCTGAAAGTTCGTTAATGCTGTCCATTGAATAAATGAACAGAAAGAACCAGCCTCGGTTTGCCACTTGCTTGCCACGATTCTTCATTACTGGGTAGGATAAATGAACCGTTGGATTTTAATAAACTCTGAACCAGGATGGTGCTGAATGCGAATAGGTTGTCGAATCTGGTTTTCGGTGAGACCCATTGTCATCATGATAATGGCATCCCTGTTGTCTCTGCCTGGGGCGCTTGCCCAAGATTTGGATTCATTTGAACAGCATGTCACTCAGCACACGTTAAAAAATGGATGGACATTTATTCTGGTTGAACGTCCGGTGGCTCCGGTTTTTTCCTTTATCACGCGTGTGAATGTGGGATCTGCGCAGGAAGGAGCGGGACAAACAGGCTTGGCCCATATGTTTGAGCATATGGCATTTAAGGGGACACCACGAATAGGGACAAACAATTATCAAGCAGAAAAGGTTGCGATGGAGGCATTGGAAGAATCCTATCAAGCCTATCAAAAGGAAAAACTATCCAGAAACGCCGATCCCGAAAAAGTGAAAACGTTATATGAATCGTTCAAGCAACGGCAACAAGAGGCCTCTCAATATGTCATAAAAAATGAATTTGGCGATATTATTGAGCGAGAAGGTGGGGTCGCGTTGAATGCGTTTACCGGCGCGGATGTGACGGGATATTTTTATTCATTGCCGGCGAACAAGGTTGAACTGTTCGCCTATTTAGAATCTGAACGATTCTTGCAACCGGTATTTCGTGAATTTTATGAAGAACGAGATGTGGTGATGGAAGAACGCCGTTTGCGAACAGAGAGTCAGCCTTTTGGCCGGCTGCTTGAACAATTCGTGGCCACGGCGTTTATGGCGCATCCTTATCACCATCCGGTTATCGGATATGCCAGCGATATTCAAACGTATACGATGACAGATGCGAAGCGGTTTTACGAGACTCACTATGTGCCAACGAATATGGTGACGGCGATTGTTGGGGATATTGAGGCCAAGGCGGTTATTCCTCTCTTAGAAAAATATTTTGGGCGGATTCCGGCTGGTTCTCCTCCTCCACCCATTCGTACGGTGGAGCCGGTATCAATCGCAGAAAAAACTGTGATCTTACAAGATCCGTCGCAGCCCCTCTATATAGAAGGCTATCATAAGCCAGCAGCCACACATGACGATCAACCGGTGTATGATGCCATCGATGACATTTTAACTAATGGACGAACTTCGCGGTTGTTTCGTTCGCTGGTAAGAGATAAGCAGATTGCTGTATCGGTTGGGGCGTATGGAGCCTATCCCGGTGATAAATATCCCCACGTGTGGTTGGCATACGGGGTGCCTGGTCGTGGTGTGTCTAATCAAACGATTCAGCAGGCTCTTCGTGAAGAATTCGACAAGCTCAAAACTCAGGAGGTGTCGGATGAGGAATTAGCACGATTTCGAACTCGTGCGAAAGCCGGTCTCTTGCGCGCGTTAAATAATAATTTAGGATTGGCCATGCATATGACGGATTACCACATGTTATTTGGGGATTGGCGTGAACTCTTCCGCTATATTCGTCGCTTCGACCATGTGACCAAAGACGACATCCGACGCGTGGCCAAGGCCTTGTTCCAACCCACCAATCGTGTCGTCGGGATGATCGAAACCGTACCACCTCCAGAAGTCGCAATACCTGCATTGGCACCGGTAGGGGAGGGGCAATCATGATGGCGAGGAATGTATCTGTGAGATATTTGCTCAATAAGACCTTGTGGACCCAATTCTTCATGACACTGCTTCTCTTAATTGTGGCATTGCCTCTACAGGCCCAAGTAGAACATGTAGAGGAATTGCAATACCCCCCATTGCCGGAATTAGTTATTCCGGAACCAGAGCGAGTGGTCTTGGAGAATGGGATGGTGGTTTTGTTGATGGAAGATCATGAGTTGCCGTTGATCAGTCTTTCCGCGTATATCCGAACAGGGGCACGATTAGAGCCTCAGGATAAAATTGGGATCGCTTCTCTCACAGGTACCGTGTTACGGACAGGCGGGACAACGAAGCAATCTGGGGATGAACTTGACGAATTTTTAGAAGGTAAAGCCGCTGTAATTGAAACATCTATTGGCGGAACCGCTGGAACGGCTTCAATGAGTTGTTTAACGGAAGATTTTCCTGCGGTATTAGAGGTCTTTGGCGATATTTTAAGGATTCCTGCCTTTGCGCCGGAAAAACTCAAGATTGCCAAGAATCAAATGATGGCGGGCATTGCCCGACAAAACGACGATCCCGGCGGAATCGTTTCGCGAGAATTTAAAAAGTTGGTCTTTGGGGAGGCGTCGCCCTATACCTGGGTCCCTACCTATGCCACCATACTTTCTATCACACAAAAAGATGTCATGGGTTGGCATAAAACCTATGTTCATCCCAATCGCATCATTCTAGGTCTTGTTGGCGATTTCCAGAAAGATAAGGCTGTAACGTTACTGAATAAGGTCTTTGGGGATTGGCAGAAGGGGCCAGAGGTCAATGATCCTGAGGCCTTTATTCAGGAACAGGTTCCTGCCGGAATGTTTTATGTTGAAAAAAACGATATGACCCAAGCGAAAATTGCAATGGGGCACCAGGGGATTCGACGTGACCACCCGGACTATTATTCCTTGGTCATCGTCAATCAAATTCTTTCTGGATCCTTTGGGGCTCGTCTTTTTTCCAACATTCGTTCTAAGCAGGGTTTAGCTTATGATGTTCATGGTGGAGTTGGATTTCAATGGGATTATCCAGGGATGGCAATTCTTTCTATGTCCACGAAAACCCAAACAACGGCGAAAGGGATTGATGCGCTCATTGCAGAATCCCGAAAGATGGTGTCGAATCCGCCGACGGAAGATGAAGTGGCGAAAGCCAAGGACAGCATTCTTAATTCATTTGTTTTTTCAGTGGATTCGCCTTCGAAGGTGTTGGGCAAATATTTAACGTATGAATACTATGGCTATCCTGCCACATGGTTAAAAAAATTCCGACGGGGGATTGAGCAGGTCACTGTGGCACAGGTTCGGCAAGCAGCGGAACGTCATCTGCGTCCTCAGGATTTTGCGATTTTGGTTGTGGGTCCAAGGGAGGGAACCAAACCTGCATTAACTCGGTATGAGAACATTCGGGAATTAGATATTCGTATCCCAGATCCACCCGCCGGGGCTTAACCGCTGGAAGATCATTTATGCATGAGGAGAAAAACTGGTAGGAAATAGGAATATATGCCCTAGTTCTTCTTGGGAAAGATTATGGTCAAATCAAGATCCTTCATGCAATTTCGTGCTCCACTTCTAGGGATGCTCTTGTTGTGTGTGTTGCTTGGGGGGTGCCAAACAAATCCTTATACCGATCGTTCGCAATTTTTATTAATGCCATCGGGATACATGAACGAAATGGGAGCGGCGCAATATGGGGAAACGTTGCAAGATCCCAAGGTCATTCTGTCAAAAGATCCCCGTGAAATTGAGCCGGTGAAACGAGTGACCGCTCGTATTATTGAGGCCGCTAAGCGTTCCAAATATGCCGAAGCTGCTAAATCGTTTGACTGGGAAGTGACTGTTATTAAAGATGACAACACCAAAAATGCTTGGGCGTTGCCCGGTGGGAAAATTGCGGTCTATACAGGAATTTTTCCGATGGCGAAAACCGAAGCAGGCTTGGCGGCCATTATGGGGCATGAAGTGGTTCATGCCTTGGCCCAACATGGGGGAGAGCGTATGAGTCAGGGGTTGATGGCTCAAGTGGGCATGTCTGCAGCGGCCATTCTTTTATCGACTCAGGGGGGCAATCCAGCTTTAAACCAATTAGGAATGCAGGCTATGGGACTGGGGCTTCAAGCCGGTGTGTTGTTGCCATTCAGTAGAGAGCATGAATCCGAAGCGGATTATATCGGCGTCTTGTTAGCCGCTGATGCCGGATACGATCCTCGAGAAGCTGTGCGGATTTGGGAGCGTATGGCTGCCGCTTCTAATGGTGGAGCTCAACCTGAATTTTTATCTACCCATCCGGCGAATGAAACACGAATTGCGAACCTCAACAAATGGATGCCTGAGGCATTGGCCATGTATCAACGTGCACCGAAAGCTTCTGACAGCACATTGCCTTCCATCACTGCCACCCCTCCTCCATCTTCTTCTTCTTCTTCGCCACAAAAAAGTAGGACTCGTTTTCGTTAAAGCCTGATGATAGGGTTCAGGTTTTTACCTGATTTAATGTTCATCTCTATGATTGATAAGTAGTCTTTTTAATCTCTGACGATGGCTTTGTTGAAGTCCTTTTTCCTGCATGTCATCGGTTTCTTGGTCTTGACTGG
>CP070628.1:1199474-1213859 GCA_020355985.1 Nitrospirota bacterium
ACTGCTCCTCCAAAGTGGCGGCCAGGCCATCCCATAAATGCGTGGTGCCGAAGATCCGGTTTATCGATGCCGGAGCATTCCGGATTTCCTGCCGACGATGGATGCCCATTGACACGGGTTGCCCATCGGTAAAGGCCAATTCGGGCTTGTGACAGTTGGCACAGGCGATCGTGTTAGTCGGAGATAATCGTTTATCAAAGAATAAAAGCTTCCCCAGGTGGACCTTGCTCGTCGTCAATGAATTGTCTTGGGGAATCACGACGGAGTCCTCGTCAAGGCCCAAAGGTATTTCGAGAGGGAAGTTCTCCTGCCCGGCCAATACCAGCGGAACAGCCCCAACGAAAATCCCACTACAGATGATCGTTAAAGCTCGTTGGAGCCAGGAGAGAGCTTTTTGGGGTTTACCTATATATAACCCACTTACGTGTACCAATTCTCCCTCCTTATCAAAAAGTGGAGTTACATCCTAATATGACTTTATTGTAAACCATCAGGCTTGGATAACACAGCTTAGCAGTTTATACTTTGGCTGAAATTGGCGACCTTTATTGGTCATCTCCTATGTTAATTTTATGGTTAATGGAGTTACGGTCTCTGCCCCGTTTCACCTTCATAAATTATTACCACCTTCATCAACTTCTCATATCATAACCCGCAATACCTCATAGCTCATAAGTCATAACCCACTCCTCTCTCAGACACCCAGGTTTAAAACCGAGAACTGGTCAGTGTCACATCGGCATCGGCCCATGCCAGGTCAAATTGCTGCTGGACGGCTTGGGCTTCTTCCGTTCTTCCTTGTCTGTTCAAGCTTTGCACGAGCCCAAACAATGACCACCCATTCTGTGGGTGGTACTCCAAATCCTTTCGATAGACCGACTCGGCCTCCTTTGCTCTCCCAGCTTGTATTAATACGGCTCCCAAGACTTGCCGTGGGGGAAGATACCAATCCTTGGGCTCGGTATAGTTCAACCCATCTTCCAATTCAATCGCTTTCTTTAGCAAGGCCACGGCCGACCTCGTGTCCTCATGTGCCGCGGCAAGTTCTCCTCCTAAGATCGCCTCTGCTATGTTGACAATTGTTGAAATGGAATTGAGGTCAAAGATGGTGAGCTTGGCCATTTCTGGATCTTTCGCAATCTTTTTCAGTTCCTGGAGTTCTTGCTGAGCTTGCTCCAAGTTTCCTTGCCTGACCAAGGCCAGACCGCGAGCGTAATGACGAATCGCCGCGGGATAGACCAGGTCCGCCGGAGGGATCGGCTCACGGAGGACTTCCGCCCATTGACCAAATAGCGTTTTGGTATACAGCGGCATCAACCAAAAATGTTGCAGTGTGCCTGCAAATCCAGGATCCCGCATTGCTTCTGGATTGACTTTAGCGGCGGTCTCTTTCGCGGCCTGAGTGGCCACGGATTTTTGCCCTGTTTTCACCGTGGCAGCCCACAAGAAATGGTAGTTATGAGGCACATAGGCCGCCGTGTAAATACTTTCCGTATGTGAATGACTCAAATAATGTTGGTCAATTTTGACCGCCCGTTTATTCGCTAACGCGGCATCCCGGTACTGTCCGACTCGAATATAAATATGAGCGGGCATGTGCACCAAATGTCCTGAGCCCGGCACCAAAGTTTCCAATCGTTTGGCACTGGGAAGGCCTTTTTCCGGATAGGGTGACGCTTCTACCGCATGGATGTAGAGGTGATTGGCCAAAGGATGATTCGGGGCAAATTTCAGAACCGTCTCCAGCGTGGATGTAATCTCAGCCGTCCACGGTTTGGCCTCCCCTTTCTTTGTCCAAAAATCCCAAGGATGGAGATCCATCAGGGCTTCGGCAAAAAGCGCACCGACCACCGCATCATCAGGAAACTTCCTGAACACGTTTCGCATCGCCTCGGCGTAGGCCTGATCGAGGTGACTTCGATCTTCACCCACATCTTTGGCATACCGCGTGGCAAGAGCTTGTATCAGGGCTTCCTCCTTGGGGGCCACCTTTTCCGTCAAGGCCAAGGCTTTCTGCACGGCCCCATAGGCTTTCGGGATAACCGAGGAATCCATGGGAGCGTTAATATTCGGACCCAAGACTAAGGCTTCCCCCCAGAAACACATCGCACAGGTGGGGTCGAGCCGCGCCGCCTCTCGAAACGACCTCGCGGCCTCCGCATGATTAAAGCCGTAGGTTAAAATCAGACCTTGATCAAAATACTGCTGGGCTCGTGGCACAGAGGTCGATATCGGATACGTGTGGGGACCCAAGTTCTCCTGAAGCATAACCTCTTCTTGCTCATGAGCCAGTCCTGTTGAGACAAAGCCACTGGTAATAAACAATACTGAGGCCAGGCAAAGCACGTTCGTGAATTGATACCTCTTTTTCATCGGACACACTCCTCTCTTGATTTTTTAATGTTCCCTCTTCAGGTTAGCATGACTAGAAAGAAGATCATTTTAACCACAATTTCCCTCTCTGTTTAGGTCTTCCACTCCAAACGGACCGCATGAAGAATTCTGGTTTTCAGGTTTCGGGTATATATACGCTCAAAACTGACATTCAGTCACCCTCTCAGGCATAAATGGCTTGGCTTAGGGTGGGTAAGGTGTCAGCTTGGCCAGGCGTCCATGCTTCCCCCAGCAGGCGATAACTCATCCGGGGAAAGTACTGATAGCGCAGCCCCAGTTCTCCACAGAGCAGGGTCATGCGTTCCACGGTGCGCGCATTCCTCAGACAGCCGGCGTCAATAAAGCGAAAGGGCAGGGATGTAGAGAGGGCCAAAAATCTCGACTTGGCTTCTTCGTCATCCCCCACCACGTAGACGTCACTTGGTTGACCCTCGAAGTAGGGAGCATCAAAGACCTCCCACCACACATTCTTAAACGCCCCAATGAGGCGAACTCTGGGAAACCGCGCATGGAGTTGCTCCGCCGCGCTGGTGTTCCAGGGATAAATAAAATCCGTATAATCGTCATTGAAAGGGTTGGTAATATCGATGAAAATTTTCCCCTCTAACTCCGAGCGAAATGGCTCTAGAAGATCGAGTAACCCATCTCGATGAAAGATAGCGGGGAGGACGAAGGGTTGTTGGACCGCCTCTTCATACGTCCCCACCGACACTGTTGGAAGATCCAAGGCTTTGACAAGGGCCTGACCCTTTTCTTTGTTTCTGGAGGCCAACATCACGTTCACACCCTTTTCTCCGTAGGCTTTGGCCAGTCGAAGGCCCATTCTGCCGGTTCCTAAAATGCCAATCATATCGTCCATCGTCTTTGCTCCTTTCTTATTTCTGAGGGGACCTACCGTCCCTGATTGATTCCTTCATTACTCCATGCTCCCCTGAAAAGGGTTATGGGCCAACAAACTCAATGGTCACGGGCGTAGGATTTCGTATCACGTCAAGGATGGGGGAATTTTGCACCAATTCATGGAGCCTGGCCTTATCCCTATTAGAGCGGACTTTTATCTTCACACGGATTTCCTCATATCCCTTCCGTACATTCGGATTCAACCCCAGAATTCCCTGCAAATTGATATCCCCTTCGTAGTCGGATTCTAATGCCTCAATGGCTATGCCCTCTGCAGCGGCTTGATATACCAGGGACGTCGTCATGCAAGAGGACAAGGCCGTTAACAGATATTCAAACGGAGTCGGGCCCTTATTTGTGCCTAGCAGGGTTGATGGTTGATCGGCAGTCAATGTGAAGGTCTGACCGCGTGGCAACTCTTTGCACGTCCCATAATAATTATCAATTTGAATCCGATTGTGGGCCCCACTGTGCCATTGATTGTGGGCCCGAAACTGGAATTGTGCGAACTCAGGATGTGTTTTCACCGCCTGAATCGTTTCTTCCTGCTGATCGACATTCACCCCGTTGACGGTGGTTGATTCTTGGATAGTTTGCGTGGACATACTGGCTCTCCTTTCATCAGGTAAAATCAACTTGTGATTGTCAACATAATGTCCGGCCAAAATACCTTTCCTCCTTTCCCTGCAGGCCGTTCAACCTAAATTTTTCCATACTATACCGACCGGTTGGTTTATTTTGTTTCCAAAATTTTTTTTATTTAACCAACAGCTTCACATACTGCCCAAATCCTTTCAGGGCTTGGGGAATCCGCTTCCAATCCCCATACGCCTTGGCCAAGACAATCGCCCCCTCCAACATTGCCAAATACTGCCTGGCCAATTCCCGGGCTGTCGGATTGGATGTTCGAAACGAGGCAATCGGGAGGAAGAGTTCCGTCATAGTGTTCTCGACTTGGTCGAACAATGTCCGTACCTTCCCTTGAATCGCAGGGTGCTGACGGGCCAAGTCCGTCGCAAAGGTCCCTAATAAGCACCCTTCACCCCAAATTTTTTTGGCGACCGTTTCTGCATGGGCCAAATATCCAAACACCCGTTCTACCGGGTCCTTTATCTCCTGGTAGGCGCCCTGCTGCATCAAGTGGGCGGCGTTCAGAATGAAGGATTCCAGCGCGGCAAGCCCAATGGCTTCTTTCGAATCAAAGTAATGATAGAAACTCCCTTTGCTTACCCCCGCTGTGTCACAGATTTCATCCACGGTGGTGCCCGCATACCCCTTATCAAGCATTTGGTGAAGGGCCGTCTGGACCAGCAGGTCTTTGGTCGTTTTCTTAGGCATAAAACAATGTTATACCAACTAGTCGGTTTAGTCAAGGAAAAAATTAAACCAGGCCAATTTCAGGATCAGGGCTCACAATCGGCTCCATCACTTCTTCCTCGCTAGACAAGCACCGATAGACAAGCCCGTCATAGCTATTTAGCCAACCAAACTTGGTTTTTTTACAAACGAGGTCTGACGGGCAAATAGGAATTCAGAGGCCTCCCAACACCAATTGGCAATCGTCTTGGCTCCCAGAAACGCACCCCAGGCTCCCAATCGCACGAGGTCCGCCTCATTCACTCGGTGGTGCACCACTTGCTCAATGACCCCGTCATCTATTTGGTAAGACGCCTTCGCAATCAACAGAACTAATCGGGCTTTGTCACGCTCTTCACCCTGAAGGTCTTGTACTTCCTCCTCCACCCACTTTCGAGACAACGGAGTTTGGCCGCCTTGCCACCGGCTAAGATTATTTCTGATGATTTGCTGAGCTTCCTCTGAAAGCGCATGGTCAATTTCTTCTTCGACCACATGATTCCAACGAGAGAGACTCTCCGCGACGAGTGTATTGGACGCGGCCCAATGAAACTCTTCCGGTAATGTGGCCTTTGGCAACAGGTCAAGTGACGCCCCATGCTCTAACTCTAGAGCCGAAGATTCCTGGAGTTCCATCCCAAAGAATTTTAAGGCCCCACTCCGAAGTGAAGAGGGAACGGGAGAACCGTTAAGGGTAAAGTCAGAAATCTTGTTCGTGTAATTAAACACGATGAGTGTGCCGAGCGCTTCAGGCAGTTCTTCCGGACGAAAGGGCGGATCGTCCAGTTCGGCTGCGTTTCGGGTGATACTGGCTTTGGTCCATTGCAATCGTTGAAGCGTGGCTTCATCGTTAATTGAGTCCATCTCGTTTTTTCGGAGGGAATTAGCCACGTTATTCTTCTTGGCTCCGTGGGTGAGACTTAGTAAAAAATCCTCACAATAGGGACATTTGTTCACTTCAGAAAGCGCGGCTCCCATCGCTTTCTTGAGCCAGGCAGGAAGATGGTAGTTGGTGAGCGCTATTTCTCTTCCGCCCATCCACATGCCGGCCATGAGGGGTGGGCATGCTGCATGACTCGTAATCGTCCCATTGATAAAGAAATCTCGTTGTGACTGAAGCATAACCTCTTTAATGAGACCTTGTGCCCCCGTTAAGGATGACGGATGAAAGAATTTCCGCATCGTGACGCCGGAAATCTTATCGAAAACAGAATTTCTTAGTTTGGTAGGTAACATGATTTGTCCTCCTTGTTGTCTGGTTTGTGTATAGATAACAGGTTGTCAGAAAAAAGTGTTTCAGCGACAAGTTGCCGAGACTTCTAAATACTCCCCTTTCAATTCGGTGGTGCCGTCCTGTGCCTGATTGTGTGCCGAAAAGATATCTTCTAGCCCGCTCACGAAGGACTGTTGTCCCGATTCATCTAATTTGGCTAATGCCCCCTTGATAGGGCCAAAGAATCGAGCGAAAAACTGGACGACATCCTGAACGGGGAACGGGTATTTCCAACGCGGATATATTTTTCGAGTCAACCTGATGTCGGTAAACCCTTCGGCTAATCGATCTCGAACGGTTGCTTCATCACCCCATAACGGTGGCGGTGCAACCTCAGGCGGTGGAGGAACATGCTTGGCAATGTGTTTGAATACTTGTCCCGACATCCCGCTCCGTGTCCAGTTAGCCATAAGGAGACGTCCCCCCGGTCGGCACACACGAGCCATCTCCGAAGCAACCTTTTCAGGGCGTGGCGCAAACATCGCTCCGAAAAGACTCCCCACGACATCGAAGGTGCCATCGGCATACGGCAGCTGTTCGGCATCGCCTTCATCAAACTGCGCAGCCAGGCTTTCTCTGGTGGCCCTGTCTCTGGCATGCTCAATCAGATTGGTCGCAATATCCACTCCGGTACTCGTGATTCCGGCACGGGCCGCAGGAATCACCAGCTGTCCAGCACCACAGCCGACATCCAAGAAGCGCGACCCTGGAGCAATGTTCCATTCCCGTAAGATTTCAAGAGCCCCTGGTTCCATATATGTGGAAAACTCTGCATAATCACCCTCTATCCAAGTGCCCTTCATGGTTGCCTTGACTGTTGCAATGTCTAGATTTTCCATCATCTCTGCTCCTTCTTTACAATGGGTAAAAGTTGTGACGACCTCGTCAACCCGATTTCCTAACTGCTGAGGTCACGATAATCTGGAAAGGTTGAAAGAAAAAGTGCGCGATCTGTAGTATTGAACTACGTTTTGTGTAGTAGGGAGGAGAGCATGCTTGAATACGGTCAATTCTGCCCAGTTTCTAAGGCTACGGAGATTCTTGGTGAGAAATGGACGTTGCTCATTATCCGAGAACTGCTGCTGGGGGCGACCCGCTTTAATCAAATCCAGCGAGGGATGTCGAAAATATCTCCCACAATATTAAACAAACGCCTGAATACCCTCCGGAAGCAAGGCCTCATTGTTCAGAAACGGATACCGGAGCAGCGAGGGTATGAATATCAACTGACAGAAGCGGGTCGGGAACTCTACCCTATTGTTTTGAAAACAGCAGAGTGGGGGATGCGCTGGGCTCGTGGACAGATGACCGACAAGGAACTCGACGTGCAGTTACTGATGTCGGATATCCAGCGCCGTATCAACCCAGACAAACTTCCCGGTGGGCAGACGGTCCTTCGATTTTTGTTTACGGACCTTCAACACTACAACGAGTGGTGGATTAAGATACAGAACAAAGAAGTGGACCTGTGTACGGAGAATCCTGGGAATGAAGTCGATGTCTATTTCACCTGCGACTTGCGAACGATGACCGAAGTGTGGATGGGAGACATCTCAATTAATCAGGCACAGTCTGATGACCGCCTGAAAATTGTTGGCTCGTCCGTTTACTTAAAGAATATCCAATCCTGGTTGGGCTTGTATCTGCTCGCGGAAATTCGTCCTCGTATGGTCAAACAACTCATCTGACCTTCTGATCAGTCCCATCCCGATCCGTCTAAATAGATCTCAAAACAGGTTTTTTTAATCCGAAACTTCTGTAAGTCCTTCGCCGGGAAGGGCTTTTCTCCCACCGGCTCACTGACTGTAGATCAGTGGGTCTCTCCACCTCAGTTCGTAAACGGTTTCATTTGGTTCATCAACAATTGGTTTTCAGATTTCACGACCTATATACATGAAATCTGACATCCAACCGCCTCATTGAGCACCACACCCATTTGGTCTGAGATGTGGCGGCGAGAAACCCTCGAGTCAGTCCACCGGAAGCAAGAAGGATTTGGCTTCCAGTTTTCATCTCTATATATGGTGAAAACTGATAACCACTGTTGCGGTCTGACATCTCATATCCTGAACGAGGCCGCAAGCTATTGTTTTTGTTTGGATGTCACGTGAAAGCCACGTGAAGATATCCACGACATCTACTTTATCCAGACCGGTTGCGCTGAAGGAAGCACAAACACACTTTTTCTAAAGTTTTAATTTGCAACCTGAAGGCTCTTCTTAATCAGCGGTCCACAGGTTCGATCTCTGTACGTCCCACCAATACATTCAACGGCTTAGGTCGTTCCTACCTAGACCCTGTTTGCCATAAAACCTGTTTTAGATCTGTTTCTGGAAATCGGGCGGCTGCGTTTAGCGGTATTTCGTCAGCAGGGTTGAAGTTTTTTGACTATACGAGTACCCATTATCATCAGGAACGCAACCATCAAGGAAAAAGAAATAGGCTCTTGGTGCCACTGGCCCGTGCAGGGCACTCAGAGAGTAACTTGATACATCCTCGAGAAAGACTGGGTGCGTTGCTGAAATATTACTCCCGCGAGGCCGCATGAGTTGTTTGATCACACGGGGTTCGTTTTCCTGAGTTTCATCATCAGGGTTAAAGTTTTTCAAGCATTTGGGCAATTAATGGAGAAAGGTTCCTTCAGGACTCAATTTGAAAAAAGTCACCTCCTTTAAAGCGTTCCTGCCATCTCCCGATGCAATTGTTTATCTAATCTGGCCAGAAGAGGGATATGTTTGGAGCAATGAATATAGGCTTCTTCAACTTCCACAAGGACCCAACAGACGGATTGACGCCCCCCCTCTACCTTGATCTCTCGCAGCATTACTGAGGAGACGTTTGGCAATTGGGCCAGCTCATGATTTTCTAAAACTTGCACCTTGCCATTGACATGCAGACCAACAGTTTTCTCAAAAAAATCAAAAAATACCATCCCAATATTAGGATTGTTCAACATATTGCCGACACTGGCCATGACCCCATTTCCCTCAAATTCAGGATAAATGAGCCGTGTCGAATCTAATACCTGAACAAAGCCCGCCTTTCCCGCCCTCAATGAACAATCAGGTTTTCCCTGTTCATCCGCTGTCGCAATAAAGACCATTTCCTGTTGTTGAATGAAACCTTTCATTTCTTCATTCAACTGCTCCCCCCATTGTTTTTTATAAAAAGTTTGGGCTTGCTTCGTGGTCCCAAATTTGTGCTGCGCAAGCTGTTCAGCCAAAGAGCCGGTGTACGCAGCATCCTGTTTTCTTTGTTGCCTCATAATGATTACGCTCCTCTTGTTCCCTACTCCTTAATAAGACCCATTGCCCTGGAATGGCTTGTCAGGGCTTTAGAGCTAGTGATTGAGATGCCCATTTGAAACAAGTTGTATTGTGCAAGAATCCACAAATTTGGTTGCAACAAAAAAAATCCTTTTGGTTAAAACCGCAAACCAAAAGGACCTCGTTGTCCATACTTACTTATTTTTTGACTATGGGAGAGGAACATCATCGTCCTCTCAAAAATAGCTGCCAAAATTTATACAAGTTGAAAAACTATTGTGTCAAGTGGTATTTGCGAAAATATTAGCCTTTCTCATAAAAGTGGCTGGGTTTTAATTTAGGGAAACGTTTAGAGGCGGTATGCAAACAAAAAAGAGGAAGGTGTGACCCTTGCCAGTATGGTCAATCAACTAACCAACCTTCTGATCACTCCCATCCCGATCCCGTACGGCCAAAAAACTCATCCGGCCTTGCGGGCTTCTTGCCGTAAAAAGCGTTTTGCAACCTTAAAGTCATTTTCAGTAACTGGGACGCGGATGAGATATTCTGCCGTGCTCAGCATGGCTTCATTAAACGTATGAAACTCCAGCCACCCCAAAAATTTAATCACCAAGAGCGCAAGGTCGATATCTGGATTGCCACCAGGAGCAACTCGGCGTTGATGATCCGCAAGCCACCAGGCGGCTGTTGTACAAATTGGGAATCGGCCGTCGTCTCTTCGAAATAGAGTGCCCTCAGACGTCCAACGCCGGATGCTTCTTTCAGAGGTTTGAAGAATCTCCGCAAGCTCCTGAATGTCAACGGCGGCTAAGGTGTCGACCAGGGTTAGACCAAATTCGAGTTTGCTCATCTGTCCTCTTGTCTAGACATTAAGAAGGGGCCGGCGGACAGACCCCAAAAAAAATTATGAGTCGGGTCAAGACCTGCGCTGTGCGTCCCCGCAATACCGGCACCCGGTCAGGAAGGACCCGCTACATTTTTTCCTTCTCTCCATGCACCACCCGCATTTGAATGTATTCGTCAATCTCGGGACATTCCTTCAGTAAGTCACGGGAAATGTAGGCCACATGGTTATGGTCAATTCGATAGGGCTCATCCCTGTGCCCCTCAAAGAATTCCTTGGAGCGGACATAATCCACTACGGCATTGATTGAGAAACGCTGCCGCCCTGCTACTAGCTTCAGGGCGGCGCCTTTAATGAGTGCAAACACATTGCCATTGTCAGCCTTCCACGCCAAATATTTCCGGTGAGTGCACATGTCAGTCAGTTGGGGTTTTCGCAATTGGTTTTTCATGGTCGGTCCTTTCGGTGAATGAGGATGAATACCCCTCGTGGGGTCGAGGTGCTTTTGGTTGAAACCGTCCTATGGTTCGTGGATACCACAAGCCTATGAGGCTCAATAATATCGAGTACCCGGCTCTCAATCGTTCTTTAATGGTCATGGTGTCCCTTCTTTTTGTGTATTGACGCTAAATCCGCAGAATCCGCAAAAACCATTGGTTCCACTATAAATCTTTTACACAGCTACCCTCTTACCCTCTCCCTATATACTTTTCTAAAAAGATTGACAGATAAACATATGGGTTTTGCGGATTTTGCGGATTAGGTGGAACCCTTCTCATGGTGACTTCCCATCTTGAACCGGGGCATCTGGAACCCCCTTCACATAAGTAAGTGACACCCAAAGCCAGTCCGGCGGTTGACCCTCAGGGATAATCAGGGCAAGCTGCTGGTCAAGGTCAATCATCTCAACCTTGCCCACACATTCATCCCAAGAATAGTCGGTGGGAGATTTAATATGAGTCGGGATGCGATATCGCACCCAATCACCAATATTTATTTCTGGGGGGGAAATTTTTAGGGGGAGGAAACATACCGCACAATTTTCCCACTGTATATTCACCACAGCCCCACACTGCCGACATGTTGAGACACCTGGTAATGACATACCGTGCAACCCCTCTAAGAAACCCCGATGGAAACTTTTTGGTTTCCTGGGGTGAAACTTGTTTCCATAGGAGGAAACAATTTTTGTTCAATGTTCATGAGGGTAAACCTCATAAAGTTTCCTGTTTCCTCTGCGGCAAACCCCGCACAGGATTTAGGAAACCTTCCCGATTTCGAGGAAACTTTTTAGGAAACCCGTAGGAAACCATCTGATTGGCTTCCTGAAATCGTTCTGATGAATTTGCTGGCATAATCACACCAAATGCCCTTATTCCTTCCCCATTTCACTAAGAAACTCCTGGAAACCGTGGGGGGGACTCTCATCTTAGTTAGTCGCCTTTATCTTTCGAATGAGTTTGGAGGCATACCCTTTTGTAATACCTAACTCTTCTGCCATCTCACTGGGGCTCGTCACGCCTTCCTCAAAGAGAGCAATAGCCTGTTCATGTTTAGATACCTCCAGGGTGGTCCACGTCCATTCGAGCCGCCCGTTCAACTCTTCTAATCTCACATCGAGGGGTTCGAGTTGAGCACCTTTGGCTGACCGGCACTTACTAAAGGAAATTTCAAAGTGACATCCTTCCTGTGAGGAATAGGTAGGCGGGCGATGCAGCTGAATCACGGTATCAAGAGCATCTTCTCTCCCGGAGGTACCTCTCTGTTGGCCACCCTTCCCCGAATGGTGCACAAGCAAGACGGTAATTCCTCGATGCCGTAACCTCACCAGCCAGGCACCTATCGGCTCCCAATCCCACCAGCCGGGAAGCCAAAATATCTGCTAGGCCTAGCAACCGGTTTTTGAACACGGTCTCTCTGAGAACGAGTTCTTGCACAACCGTTTCCCGGTCAATGAGTTCCCCTTGTTTGATTTTGACATCCAGGCTTTTTTCTAGGGCCTTCCTTTCCCAATAGAGATCACGGGCCCGTTCGGCCTTGGAACTACGCATTGACCCACCACATGTTTCATTCTCCCGTGCTCCAAGTTGCAGTAGTTCTGTAACATTGAAGGCTCCATCCTTTCTTCGCATGATTTTTTTCTCCAAGAGCCATCGCCGTAAGGTTGTTAGTCGAACACCGGATAACCGAGACGCATCCTTGAACGTGAAGGCATAAATTGGGGCTTGCTTCGGTTGAAGGGTTTTCGCATTGACGGCACGCTTACGAGGTGAAGAAAGCTTGGTCGGCTTTTTGGATGGTTTTATGGCCCTCGTCTGGCTTTTCATGCACTATTTCCTTCCCAGCCAAAATAAAACACGGATGGCGGGAGGGGTCCTGAGGAGTGACCCAAGTGCACCTGGCTCACCCATTTCCAAGGACCCCTGCTCCATTTTTTATCTTCCAAAACCTTGAGACTCTGAAATCTTCTGAATTTTCCCCCTAAACATCCCCTCAATAGGGCTACTCTTGCGGCGTTCTTTTTATCCAAGAACCTCATCCCAATAAGCCTCTTCAAAGATTGACTGTTGCATTTCCCTGGAACAACCAAGTGGGTGACTCTCTGGTCGGCTTCTGTTTGAATCACAGGCATTTTGCACCTCATTTCCAGGAGCAACACACGGCTGACTACCGCAGACATGGTCTGTTCTATGTCTTGAATAAGTTCTTCGTTCACCGCCACCTCCTCTTGTTTTTCGTCGTCCCGTTTTTCATACATCCTCCTTCGGTGTTGCTATGGGGTGGACGTAAACCATGTTGACCCAGAGCCAGGGAACATCCCCAGCTTCCGGAATAATCAGAGCTAAATGCGATTGGTGGTCAATCATTTCCACCACCCCCTCACATTCTTTCCAGGAATAGTCTGTGGCATTCCTGATATTGATAGGGATGCGATACCGCACCCGTTGGCCACAACGAACAGGGAAGTCTTCCACTACCCGAATTTTTTCTGGGGCTTTTTGAAGGAGTAGGCGTACAGCCTTCTCTGGCCAGGTCACCCGCTGGCCTGGCTCGAAGGCGACGGAACCCCAGGTTTTCGTTTTAAGCCTGAGAGGTTGCAAGACTTCAAACGTCAAGGGGAAGTTCCTCCTCTATGGATGAATTAGGTTCTGGATGCGCATTTTCCTGTTTGTCTTTCATGCACCCCCCCGTACCCCCTGCATGAATCGAATCGGGGCTTTCTAATTCGTTGCGTGTCTTATAAGAGAGGGGGGGTGCATGAATAGCATTTGGTTTGGCATATAAATATGGTGAACCTTTCCTCCCCGACCCCGTTCTAATTGCCTCTTCATGGTCTGTGAGCCATTTGAGGAGCCGTTGCCCGGCTCGATGTTTGAGCCCAGCTCGTTTAATAATCACGGCAGCCTCCTCTGGGGTATCAGATAAAGCTACTCGCATCTTCTCGAGACGAGCCTTTCGCCCGACCTCATCTGGGTCCCCAAGGGAAACATATTCCCCATCACGGAGCTCCACGATTAACTCCGTGGGCGTTTCAGGGTATCGGCTGCGGGCAACTAGCTTCCTTTGCGTCTCGACCTCTGAATTCCTCATCATCACGGCCACATCCACTAAACCAAATAGGGCTGAAGAGCCCCGAATTTCATCACCATAAGCTCCTTCAGCCTTTCGGCTATGATGAACAAGTAAAGTGCAGATATTGCACTCATGAGCCAATTGTAAGAGAGGTTTTACAGCCTGAGTCATGGCCGAGGCATCGTTCTCATCATTGAGCTTCCAGAAGCTAGCAAGGGTATCAATGACCACTAATGAGATGTGGTGTGCAGTGATAAAGGCTTTAAGGTGGTGAAAAAATTCTGGAGTGGGATCTGAGGCCTGACAGTGTATAAAGAGATTGGTGGCGCTATCACACCCCAAATCTTGGAGTCGCAACTTCACATCTCGCGGATGCTCTTCCACGGCAAGGATGAGAACGCCACCTTTCGAGGTCTCCCGGCCAAGAAAAATCCTTGCCTGAGCTACTGCACGAGCCGCTTGATAGATGATCGTGGTTTTTCCGGTTTTGGGTTTGGCCACCCAGAGGACTAACGAGCCTTTGGCAAGATATCCCTCCAGGAGCCAATCGACCGCCTCCTCTTCGACCGTCTCCACAAATTCAAAGGCCGGGAGGGGGTGAAAATTCGTTTCATGCACCCCCTCCCCCTTATAAGACATGAATAGCATTTGGGGATCTGGGACGGGGGAGTGAGCCTTCGATGGTAACCCGTCAACCATGGGCGCCGGCATGATTGAATTCCCCGTGAGGCATTTCATCTGTTAAAAAAAACAGTCTTGGTGGTCTTCGACGAAGGGAA
>CP070628.1:1213959-1228115 GCA_020355985.1 Nitrospirota bacterium
TGATTCGAAAGGTTCAAGCGTCAAGGTGCCTTCCCAGGTTATTTTCTCACCTTCACCTCGCTCAGCAGACAAGGAATAGGGATTGGCATGACCTTTCTCGGTGCTCAAGTATTCGAACGTATAATTAATGGGCACAATATGTGCGACAAATGGGGTCGGTCGAGAAATATCACGAAATTCAACCATTCCCTGGTGGATCTCGAAATTCTCAACATAGACTGGTGGCAAACCAGCGGATTCCTCAGAGGTGGCATCGGAAATCGGATCCTCAGCGCCAGAACTATTCCCCTCATTGAACTTGCCCAGGTCAGCCAGATTCAGTGACCCATCGGGACGGACTATCGCCAGCCCATACGGCAACCAGAGCCGAATCTGTTCAAAGGTATAGGTCTGCTTACTCACGGAAGACAACGCTTCAAAATCCACAAACAATTCATCAAACCCCGCCAACGGCGAACCATCGGCCTCCTGAATAGCAAAGCCTTTGACCTTCAGCTTAAAAAGAAAAGGATTAAACGCAGCCTCCTGAATGGACACGGGACGATTCAATTCTTGAGTGAGAATGGGAGGAAGTTTATTGGTGATGGCCCACGGCACAGCCCAAAATCCAAGAATCGTGTAGAGAAGAACCAGCCCAACGACAACAATAAGAACAATCTTCAGACTTTTAGACATGCGAAATAAGAGCAGAAGAAGCCAGTTTCAGAGGGGATAGACTGTTGACTGTACACAAGCACTGCTCAAGAAGCACGGTGAGGCATATTTATCATACCGCTCCACCACAACCAGAGCTAGCCCTACGAAAGGGAATCGACCTAACAATCTATTGGTGTGTGCATATAATATGTTCAAATTTCCTTCCCTATGATTTTTGGGAAAGCATTGGAAATCCTTACTTGGCCAGATTCAAGGGAAAATCTGACCTAACCAACCTCGTTTGGCAAACAGGGGACAAGATCCATAAAGATGCCGAGTATGCCACTCCAGTAGTCAAAGGGGTTACTCTGTGAGCTTGCAGTCTCACTCTCGCTTTATATGGGTTGCCAGATCCTCATAAAGCACCCAGGATGACGTCTTTACTTGAAAAAAAGGAAGAATTTCGACTTCTGAAACCTATAGGCTCCTCCTTAATGTTTCCCTTATCTTGCTTGACAGAGGACAAGACCCTTCTCTATTGTCTTGAGTTTGCTTAAAATAGCTTCTTTACTATAGGACCGCCTTCCGTGTTTACAACACTGACAGAAAAAATCGAGAATGTTTTCAAGCAGTTACGCGGCCAAGCCGTTTTAACTGAACAAAACATTTCCGACGCCTTGAAAGAGGTGCGGTTGGCACTGCTAGAAGCTGACGTCAACTTTAAAATCGTTAAAGACTTTATTGAGAAGGTTCGGGAAAAAGCCGTTGGCCAGGAAGTGCTGAAAAGCCTGACGCCAGCTAATCAGGTGGTGAAGGTGGTATGGGAGGAACTTCGCGACCTCTTAGGGCATGAACAAAGTGCTCTTCATCTGTCTTCCCAACCGCCTACCGTCATTATGATGGTAGGACTTCAAGGGTCCGGTAAAACAACGACCACCGGCAAACTCGCCAACTATTTTAAAACGGACGGGAAACGTGTCCTGCTTGTGGCGGCCGATCCCCGACGCCCGGCTGCAGGCGATCAATTAGCCTCACTAGGGATCGACTTGGATGTCCCCGTCCATCGTGGGACAAACGAGGGACAACCTGGCGCGCACGCGGTGCAAACTTGTAAGGATGGCGTCGCCCGTGCCCGTGAGCATGGCTATGATGTGGTGTTATTGGATACGGGCGGTCGTTTGCATATCGATGAAGAATTAATGCAGGAATTGGTCGATATCCAAACGAGTGTCCAACCGCAGGAAATGCTGTTGGTCGCTGATTCCATGACTGGCCAGGAAGCCGTTTCCGTCGCAGAACGCTTTAATGAATCATTAGGGCTGACCGGCGTAATTTTGACCAAAGTTGAAGGGGATGCCCGTGGTGGGGCGGTCCTGTCCATTCGTGCTGCGACGGGTAAGCCTATTAAGTTTTTGGGTGTGGGCGAAAAGCTGGATGCCCTAGAGCCCTTTTTTCCGGATCGCATGGCGTCCCGCATTTTGGGCATGGGCGATGTCTTGACCTTGATCGAGAAAGCCCAGGAGAATTTCTCGCAAGAACAAGCGCAGGCATTGCAAAAAAAGGTTTCCAGTAATACCCTGACGTTGGAGGATTTTCGGGATCAAATTCAGCAAGTCAATAAACTGGGATCCTTCGACCAAATTCTAGACATGCTGCCTGGCAGCCAAAAAATCAAAAATATGATGGGCTCTGCTGGTGCCGGCAATGCCGTCGTCCCCGAAAAGGAGATGAAACGGGTGGTAGCCATTATTGATTCTATGACGCCTAAAGAACGGCGGGATCATACGATTCTAAACGGGAATCGCAAAAAACGTATCGCGAAAGGGAGCGGAACATCCGTTCCTGAAATCAACCGGTTGATCAAACAATTTTTAGATGCTCGCCGTATGATGAAATCGTTAGTTGGTGGGCCAGGGGGCATGGGAAAGAGGAAAAAGCGAGGGAAGTTAATCCGAGCCATTCATGCTCGATAGGATTCACCACAGCTCATCGTTTCCTATTCGTTCATTTATTACTAGAGGAGAATACCAGTGGCAGTTCATTTACGTTTGACACGGATGGGCCGGCATAAACGGCCATTTTATCGGGTGGTAGCCGCCGATTCTCACATGAAGAGAGACGGACGGTTTCTTGAAATCATCGGCACCTATGATCCCTTGAAGGAAAGTGACAAAGCTTCATTCAAGGAAGATCGCGTGTTGGATTGGCTTCAGAAAGGCGCCCAACCCACGGATTCGGTTCGAGCGTTATTACGACGAACTGGTGTATACAAAGCCTTAGCGGAATCAAAAAAACTCGCGAGGGCTTAATACTGGGTTACCCAAGAGTCGAGGCACATGCGCCACGATTTCCTTTGTAGGATGAAAAGTTTACACCATGTTGGCTCCCGGATTAACTTCTTCGCCACCACCGACTGATTCTCTGGTGACCATAGGGCGAATCCTGAAGCCCTTTGGAGTCCGAGGCGAGGTAAAAGTGGAGTCATTGTCCGATGTGCCAGGACGATTTGAGGGATTACAGATCGTATACCTCACCCTCCCGTATGAAGGTGCCACTCCTCGGGAAACCGCCGTGACTCAAGTACGAAACGTACCTGCTGGCTATCTTATAAAATGTTCCGCATTTTCAACACCGGAGGAAGCCGCTCATTTTCGTGGGGCATGGATTCAGATCCCCACGAGTACCGATCTCCCCCGCGACCCTGGGACCTTTTACCAATTTGAATTGATCGGACTTCGTGTTGAAGACCCTGATGGACAGACGATGGGAAAAGTAGAAGAAATTTTAGAATATCCACAGCATCATGTGCTGGTGATTCGTAGTCAAGAGGCAGAATTTCTCATCCCGGCCAATCGAAAAACCATTAAGAAGGTTGATTTAGACAATCAGTGTTTGCACATCGCATCAAAAGAATGGTGGGACATTAGTCATGCATTGTGATCTTCTCACGGTCTTTCCAGAGCTGATTCAGGCGGTCGGCACCCAGAGCATGATGAAACGTGCCCAGGAAAAGGGCCTGCTCACGATTCGATCGCATAATCTTCGTGACTATACGGATGACCCACATCGCTCTACTGACGATACTCCTTATGGCGGCGGCGGTGGAATGGTCATGAAGGCCGAACCCATTTTTCGGGCCATAGATGCCATCCAACAGACCGAGGGCGAAATCCGCATTCTTCTTCCCTCGCCCCAAGGTATTCGCTTTTCGCACGGATTGGCCTTAGAACTGAGTCGGGAAACTCGACCATTGGTCTTTATTTGCGGGCACTATGAGGGCATTGATGAACGAGTGCACACCCATTTGTCGGTGGAAGAAATCTCTCTAGGAGATTATGTGGTGACAGGAGGAGAACTCCCCGCCCTGATGATGATCGACTCGGCGATGCGACACATTCCAGGCGTCTTAGGGGATCCCCATTCTGCCCAACAAGAATCTTTCGTCGAATCGTTGTTGGATTATCCTCATTTTACGCGACCGGCTAACCTCCGAGGCCATTCCGTCCCAGATGTGTTAATTTCTGGCAACCACGAAGCGATTCGTCGATGGCGACGGAAAGAATCGCTTCGCCAGACTTTACTCAAACGTCCTGATTTATTGGATCATCATCCGCTCAATACCGAAGATCATCAGCTTTTAGAAGAAATTGAACACGACTATACCTCGGCGGGGTGCGATCCGCAGAGACCTTGAAGGAGGAAGGCACGCATGAATCAGTTAGAACGCTTAGAACAATCGCTTGCAACAGAGGCAGTACCATTTTTTGAAATTGGTGATACCGTCCGGGTGAAAGTCCGAGTAGTTGAAGCAAGGGCCTCCGCCAAAAAGAAAAGTCAGGAAGAGGAAAAAGAACGAATCCAGGTCTTTGAAGGCTTGGTGATTGCTCGAAAAGGGCGTAAAGAAGCTGAAACCTTTACCGTTCGAAAAATATCCTTCGGAATCGGCGTTGAACGAATCTTTCCTGTGCATTCCCCGAACATTGCCGGAATCGACGTTGTCAGAAAAGGAAAAGTCAGGCGCGCCAAACTGTTTTACCTTCGGGATAAAAAAGGCAAGGCGGCAAAAATTTCCGAGCGGGACTTTTCACGAACTCCCAAGGCCAAAAAAGCAGCGACTTCGACCGCTGTCGAAGAACCATCAGCTGAAGACACCAGCAATTCTGAAACTTCAGAATAACGCAGGGGCCGAAATCGAAAAGGCTCCCTTGCTATCCAGTCTTTGGCATTCCCATCACCAGAGACCAGTATGGGACCAACGGATTTTTTCGAGACATCTGCCTGGGCATGTGGGTTCCGGCGAATCGCCGGGCTTGATGAAGCTGGCCGCGGGCCATTAGCCGGGCCAGTAATCGCTGCTGCCGTTATTCTTCCTCGACGTGTGTTTTTTGACGGCCTGGATGACTCCAAACGCCTTTCAGAAAACCAACGCAATATTCTCTTTTCTACCATCACCAACCAAGCTCGGGCTTGGGGCATTGGAGCAGCCTCTGAGCAAGAAATTGACCAGTTGAATATTTTAGGTGCTACGCGCTTGGCAGGCTATCGAGCTTTCAACAATATCGGCTCGCCACCGGATTATCTGCTTCTTGATGCTCTCCATCTGCCTAACGTACGGGTTCGTCAACGTTCTGTGATCAAAGGGGATCAACTCTCCATCTCGATTGCCGCAGCCTCCATTCTGGCCAAAGTCTCTCGTGATCGCATTATGCAGACCTATCATGAACAATATCCTGATTATCATTTTCATATCCATAAAGGCTATCCAACCCCCGAGCATCTGAACCGATTACAACAATTTGGCCCCTGTCCTGGGCATCGGCGAAGTTTTCGTCCTGTTCAGGCCTGCCTCGATTCCTAAAACACTCCATGCTCTCGCCATCACAAGCCTTTGGGCAATCAGCCGAGGACATGGCTGAACACATGCTTCGAAAAAAAGGGTATCGTATTCTAGAGAGGAACTTTCGCGTAGCCGGTGGAGAATTGGATCTGATAGCTGACGACCAAGGCATTCTGGTCTTCGTTGAAGTCAAAGCCCGACGTAGCCAGTATTTGGGGGGAGCGCCTTACGCCATCACCACTCGGAAAAAACAGCAGATCATCAAATTGGCCTCCTGCTATCTTTCTCAACATGATTTAACCAACCAACATTGCCGGTTTGACGCAATCCTCGTTATTGGCAGCAAGGAACATTCTCGTCAATTAACTCACATCGAACAGGCATTTGAGGTATCCAGCTCCGCCTGGCAATGGTAAATTAATAGAATGTGCTTCAGGATCAGACCACAAGTCTGATCTGTTGGGTCAACGACTGCTCGTTTTCGTTGAAATTACCCATAAGCAGATAGTCAATTCCTCTTCAACACCTACGGAATCGTATGATTCAGTTATTTCATGTCACGAAATATTTTGAGGGCTGCCTCGCTCTTTCCGATATCTCGCTTCGAATCGAAAAAGGCGAATGCGTCTTACTCACAGGATCAAGTGGAGCTGGCAAAACCACGTTACTCAAACTTATCTTTGGATCCGAGCACCCTGATGATGGACAAATCCTTGTCCAGAATCGAAATATTGCAAGACTTCGTCGCGCCGACGTGCCTTATCACCGTCGCACAATGGGCTTTGTCCTTCAAAACTTTAAACTGCTGCCACACCGAACCGTCTTTGAAAATGTATCCCTCCCCCTTATCATTAGGGGCTTATCTTCTTTTGAAGCCAAGCGAAAAGTGATTGAAGCGCTGCGGGCCGTGGGGATGGAACATAAACAAACGACGCATGCCTCCGTGCTCTCGGCTGGGGAACAACAACGTGCCTGTATCGCCCGAGCTATTGTGAATAGCCCCATCATCTTGCTGGCCGACGAACCAACAGGAAACTTAGATCCTCAACTCACCACGGAAATTGCTGAATTATTCAAAAAAATCAATGCACGCGGCACCACGGTGCTCATGGCCACACATAATCGACAGGTCGTGGAACAATTGAATGGAAGGATTTTGCGGCTTGACTGTGGGCATCTGATATCCGATCAAGGAGCCTATGCGTGAAACGCGTATGGTATTTTCTCAGAGAAGCGTTTATGAGTCTCCGGACACATCGAGCCAGCACGTTGATTGGCATCATCACCACAGCTTTCACTCTCACCAGCTTCGGAACATTTCTACTTCTTTATCACAATGTGCACAATTTGATCGGACAAGTCCAACATAACATTCAAATCATTGTCTATCCCGACGATGCCATCGAACCCCACATGCTTCAGGAACTAAAAAAATCCATTCAAGCCGACGTAGCGATCGACTCCCTCACCTTGGTGTCCAAAACAGATGCCTTGAAGGACTTTAAACACCAATTTCCAGATGAAGCCTATCTGTTGGATGGGTTAGGAAAAAACCCGTTTCCTGCCTCACTCATTCTGAATTTGGCTGAAACAATCCCTTCCACTGATGCGATATCCAAACTTGTCAATCGCCTCCGACAGAACCCCAATGTCGAGCGAGTCCGGTATAATCGAGATTGGATCGAACGTTTGACTCTCGTCATCACCTATATGAAAATTGGGGCATTGATCGTTGGCGGAGTCTTAGCCTTGGCCTCTATCACTATTATCGCCAACACCGTGCAGCTCGCCTTTTACACCCGTCAAGAAGAAATTGAAATCTTGCGGTTAATTGGAGGAACCAATCTCTTCATCAGTATCCCCTATCTGATTGAAGGCGCTATTATTGGAGGTCTAGGAGGAGGGATCGCGTTAGGCTTCCTGCGTGCAGGATTCGAATTTTTCAAACATAAAACACATATGCTAAATGTGATTGGAGGATTTTCTTCTGTGTTTGAATTTTTCCCATTTTCTCTCTCCCTTCTCATCATTCTCGGGGGAATCATATTAGGATGCTTAGGAACCTTCACCAGTATGTACGGATGGATGCGATTTCGATTATGACCGGCTTGCGAAAAATCCTCATGACGGCCCAGTGGCTTCCTATACTGAGTCTAATATTCACCGTCCAGCTGGGATTTGGTGCTGAACCCTCTACTATCAAAGACGAAATGTCGCAGGAACGCGTACGTCTGGAACAATTAAAGAAGAAAATCGCCGAAACCAAAAAAAAAGCCACCCAAGCCAAAAAAAAGCATGGATCCGTTCTAAAAAATATTGAGCAACTTGATAAGCAGCTCTACCGCAAAAAGAAGGAACGCACCCGCATTGACGCGCAAATTAAGGAGAAAGACCAGGAATTAGCCAATCTCAGCAGCAACATTGTGGATCTTGAGAGAAACGTTCAGACTCATAGGGATGCCGTCACTGCCCGACTTCGGTTATTATATATGGAGGGACGCATAGGTTACCTCAAAACACTATTTAGAGCAGAATCATTCGCTGAAGCCACCAATCGTATGGATTATATCGGTTGGATCGCTCAACAAGAACATACACTTGTCCGAGAATTTCAAGAAGATCTGACTGAGCTTCAACTTCTTAGGGATCAACAAGCTCATGCTCGCGAGACCTTGCTTGCCTTACAAGGGGAAACCCATAATACCATCAAAGAAATTTCCGGGCTGAAACGAAAGAAACGCACGGTGCTCGTCAGTCTCTCTAAAGAAAAGAATACGCATGAACGCACAGTGGAAGATCTCAAACGATCGGCAGAACAAGTCGACAGCCTTCTCAAGGCCTTAGACCAACGATTTCGATTAGCCCAGTCCAAATTACGAACAAAGCCGGGCAAACTCCCTTCTCTTGGCTCTTTCCTATGGCCAGCAAAAGGGAAGGTCGTGTCGTTTTTTGGGCGGCAAAAGCATCCAACGTTTGACACTTATGTCAACAAAAAGGGCATTGAAATTAAAGCACGGGAAGGGAGCCCCATCCGTTCGATCTCGGCTGGCAAGGTCGTGTATGCGGATTGGCTGAAAGGCTATGGATTGGTCGTCATCGTGGACCATACTAATGGATTTTATTCACTCTACGCACATGCCTCAAAACTGTTAGTGACTGAGGGCAATGGGGTGACCATGGGGCAAATGATCGGGCATACTGGTGAAACGGGTGTGACCGAGGACGATACTCTGTATTTTGAATTACGAAAAGGCACTACGCCTATCGATCCACTCAAATGGCTGGCGAAGCGATAATCGATTAACTGAAAGAAGGAACACATATGGCCAAAGAACGAGTTTCGACTATCCTGATTTCTGGTCTCACATTGACCGCCATCCTCTTTGTCGGAATTTTCATCGGGAAAGGAGGCGACCGGCCAGGATATGCCAGTGAATCGTATGAAGAATTACAGGTGTTTGCTGAAGTACTCTCTCAAGTCAAAAAACATTATGTCGAGGAAACCAAAACTAAGGATTTGGTGCAAGGCGCCCTGCGAGGCATGTTGGCCGGTCTTGATCCCCATTCCTCCTTTATGACCACGGATATGTTTAAGGAAATGCAGGTGGAAACCAGAGGAGAATTTGGGGGACTCGGCATCCAAATTGGCATTAAGGATCACCGACTCACAGTGAT
Source organism: Nitrospirota bacterium (assembly GCA_020355985.1). The sequence continues at coordinate 1,223,108 of CP070628.1, forward strand.
TGCCCCCATTGAAGATACGCCCGCCTTTGCCGCTGGCATTCAGTCGGGAGACACCATTATCAAAGTCGATGAGACCCCAACCAAGGATTTAACTTTGATGGAAGCCGTTCAGCATATGCGGGGTCCACGAGGGACATCCGTGAAATTGACGGTCATCCGTGAAGGTCTAGAAGAACCCTTAGTCTTCACCATTACCCGGGATATCATCAAAATTCAAAGTGTGCGGTCGAAACTCTTGGAAGGAAATGTCGGCTATGTGCGACTCAGTCAATTTCAGGAAGCTTCGGCTGAAGATTTAACCAAAGAATTAGAAAATTTTTCCGAGAAAAATCTTCAAGGCTTGATCCTAGATCTACGGAACAATCCTGGTGGCTTGCTAACCGCCGCCGTCGGAGTCTCCGAACAATTTTTGGAAGCTGGCCGCTTGGTTGTCTCGATTCAAGGTCGTAATGAAAAAAAGATTGAATACCGAGCTGGCGCCAACAGCAAACTTTATCAATATCCCATGATCGTGCTCATTAACCATGGCTCTGCCAGTGCATCAGAAATCGTGGCCGCCGCCATGCAAGACTGGGGAAAAGCCGTCGTCATCGGCACTACCAGTTTTGGAAAAGGTTCCGTACAAACCATCCTCCCACTTTCTGACGGCTCAGGGCTGCGCCTCACGACAGCCAAATATTATACGCCAAAAGATAAATCGATCCATTCCATTGGGGTTCAACCGGACATCATCATTGATCCTAAGGCAATCCAAGCGGCCAATAAAGATACGGCTGAAGGGAAAAAAGGTGAGAAGGGATCCAACTCGACCACAGCAAAAACCTCGAAAGACGAGCCAAAGGAACCCGCGACTCCGGCAGACCCTAATACACCTCAACCAGTCCCACCGGAAGACGTGCAATTACTTAAGGCTGTGGAAATGTTGAAATCCTGGAAAGTGTTCAAGAAACTTCAACCGGCAGCTTGACCAGAGAGAAGAGAAAATGAAAATGTTCGAAGTCGAGAAGCAGAAAGATTGAACTCTCTTGCTTTTTCCTTTTCACAAATTATTTCTCGCTAGAGTTTGAGTACAATTGCCGTATTCGTTTTCGTAATCCCATCCACTCCGCGAATACGGGCCATGACTAAGTCATTCAATTCCTCTAACGTTTCCGCTTCAACCTGCGCAATCAAATCATGAGGACCCGTCACAGGGCAAACAGCTTTCACCCCTTGAATCCGCGTCAACGTCTTATAGGCACTTTTAGTATGATTGCCCGTCGTATCAATTAGCACAAATGCCGAGATAGCCATACGATATTGAATCCTCCCAATAAAAGGTCTGTGCGCTATTAGCTGATTCCATGCTCATTCTTATCAGAACATTCAATTCCATGATGGAATAATTGCTTTGCCATACGTTCCGTTCTCTCATGATGATTTATGACAAACCTCTCGTTTATTCCGAATCGCTTTCAGAATCTCTTCACTTCGTGCGCCTAAGCCTGGAAGCGTCTGCAGAAGATGCGATTGCGCCAGCGCTTCCAAATCATCCCATGTGGTCATGCCCAATCGAAAAAACAAGTCGTGAACGATCGGTTCTGAAAAACCAGGGAGAATGAGCCACTCGCGAACCGCATCGGGAAGGGGCGTTTTGAGTTCTTCATAGGCTCGAATGCGGCCCGTTGAAAGAAACTCCTGAATTTTATTTTCTAACTCCTTGCCAATACCAGGGATTGTCCGCAGTTCCCCACGTTCAGCCACATGCCCAACCGCCTCTGGGAGATGCCGAAGGGAATCGGCTGCTCGATGATAGGCTTTCACTTTATAAGGATTTTCAGCGCGTGATGCCAACAACCCGGCCATGGAAGCAAACAAAGCGGCTAATTCCTGGTTGGCGTTATTCATAATAAACGCAGGAGGCTCGTGTTAAAAAGAGGACAAGAAATGCAGGCTTTCCATATATTGTATTCCATATTATGGAGACAAAACTAGTTGCCAACCAAAAGTCTTTCGCACCTTGCCCACAGAGACTTCATGCTCACAAGAGGCGGTTTTATTGACAAGAATTTCGAGAGTCCCGTAGGATGACATTCAATGATTTTCTCCTTTTCAAAAGGTAAAACCTCTCATTAACCATGCGAATTATCGTCAATGGAGAATCTCAAGAGCGGGACTACCCGCTGACCGTGACCAACCTTCTTGAGTCATTAGATCTCCGTTCCGAACGCGTCGCGGTGGAAGTCAATCTCAAAATTCTTGATCGTTCGGACTTTAAAACCCGGAATCTTGAAGAAGGCGATAAGATTGAGATCTTAAGTTTTATCGGCGGGGGCTCTCAGCAATCAAAACACAGACGAGGTAGAACAAGATATGAGTGACCATCCTGCACACGACCCGTTAATCATCGCCGGGCGTGAATTCCGTTCTCGCCTCTGGGTTGGAACCGGAAAGTATAAAAACTTCGAAGAAACACGACAAGCCATTGAAGCCTCGGGGGCCGATGTGGTCACTGTCGCCGTTCGCCGAGTCAATATTACGGATAAGAATTCAGAAAATTTACTGGACTATATCGACCCAAAGAAATACACCATCCTCCCCAATACTGCAGGTTGTTATACCGTCGAGGATGCCGTGCGTTATTCTCGGCTGGCCCGCGCAGCAGGTGTCTCGGACTTAGTAAAACTGGAAGTAATCGGTGATGAACACACGTTGTTTCCGGATACCGCCGGTCTCATTGAAGCGGCAAAAATTCTGCTTGCGGAAGGTTTCATCGTCCTCCCCTATACCAACGACGACCCCATTGTTGCCAAAAAATTGATGGACATTGGATGCCCAGCTGTCATGCCTTTGGCTGCTCCTATAGGTTCGGGATTAGGAATCCGCAATCCTTACAACTTGAAAATCATCATGGAAACCGTGAAAGTACCCGTCATTGTGGATGCAGGCGTTGGTACCGCCTCTGATGCAGCTTTAGCCATGGAATATGGCGCTGACGCCGTTCTCATGAATACCGCCATCGCCGGAGCCAAAGACCCTCTTATGATGGCTACGGCCATGCGATATGCTGTTGACGCCGGACGTTTAGCCTACAAAGCAGGGAGAATTCCGCGTAAACTGTATGCCACCGCCAGCAGCCCGATCGAAGGCATGCTGTAAAGAACCTGGGAATGGTTTCCCAACCCCTTCCCCGACTATATCTTCTTAGCGATCGTCACCAAACGCATCAACGCCCTCTTACATCGGTCTTACGTCAGGCACTCGAGGCCGGAGTACGCATGGTCCAAATTCGTGAAAAAGATTTAGATACTCCAGAGCTGATCAACCTGACTCAGCAGCTCATTCCGGTCATCAAGCAACACTTCGGCAAGGTGTTATTGAATGATCGAATCGATCTCACGTTAGCCCTCAATGCAGATGGCGTTCATCTTCGTTCAGACAGCTTACCTCTCCCTCTTGCTCGCCGTTTATTGGGAAGTGAAAAACTAATAGGGATCTCTACTCATTCCGTCCAAGAAGTCCAATATGCAGAAAACGAAGGTGCTGATTTTGTCGTGCTGGGTCCGATTTTTGATACACCTTCAAAGCAAATCTATGGACATCCCTTAGGTCTCCAGACTTTGGAAGCGGCCTGTCGAGTGAGTCATCTGCCTATCTTTGCTATCGGCGGCATCAATCCGATTCATGTTCCTTCGGTTCTATCATCTGGGGCTTACGGAATCGCCGTCATCTCAGCAATTCTTCAAACGCCCAATATTATTGACAGCACCCATAAATTTCTTTCACAGCTTCCATAATTTGTCAATACAACTCCCACATATCCCACACCGCCCTTTTGGTTGACCCTATTTTTTTTTGAGTGGTAGACTTGGAGTAGTTATCTTGCTGAATTCCTGTTCACAGCGCTAACACCTCTCAATGCGGGATCTCCCTCAAAGGGGTTATTGCCTTCATCATTGGGGGAGCGGTAGAAACGGACTGAGACACTTATGGGAATGAGAAAAGCCGACGACCCTACCCGCGAGATTCAAAAGCTGCGGTCCGCGCTGGAGTCTTTAGAATTGGAAAGACAGCAGCATCATGAATCTCGCCACCAACTTGATCAAACACAACAGAAAAATGAGCGTTTGGTTTCAAGTCTTCAAGAAGCTAAAACACAAATCGAAGCACTCCGGAAGGAAGTCGAGAAGTTGACAGCTCCACCCTCGACCTTTGCCATTTTTTACGGAACAAATTCAGATGGAACCATCAATGTATCTCTTGGTGGGCGCAAGTTGCGAGTCAACCTCCATCCTTCCATTCCTTCGGACTCTCTCAAAAAAGGCCAAGAAGTCATTTTGAATGAAGGTCTCAATGTCATCGAAGCACGGGGATATGACCCACAGGGTGAAATTGTGCACCTCAAGCAACTGCTTGAGGATGGACGCGCTGTCGTGAGCCTACACTTAGATGATGAACGTGTGGTTGAAATTTCCGACGCGCTCAAGCAACAGAGGCTGAGTGTGGGCGACCATCTCCTATTCGAACCTCGTTCTGGCTATCTCACCGAAAAACTGCCAAAAAGTGAAATGGAAGAACTCGTCATCGAAGAGGTTCCCGATATTAATTATGACCACATCGGCGGACTCGAAAAGGAATTGGAACAAGTGAAAGATGCTGTCGAGCTACCCTTTCTCCATCCCGACCTTTTTACCGAACATCAATTATCCCCCCCCAAAGGCTTGCTCCTCTACGGACCGCCAGGGTGCGGAAAAACCTTAATTGCCAAGGCCGTCGCGAATTCTATCGCGAAAAAACTTGGGCATCTTAAAGGCAAAGACATTCGCAGTTATTTTCTGCACATCAAGGGGCCAGAGCTGCTGAATAAGTATGTCGGAGAATCAGAACGTCAGATTCGAGAAGTCTTTGCAAAAGCCAAAGAAAAAGCCTCACATGGCCATCCCGTCATCGTGTTCTTTGATGAGATGGACGCGTTGTTTCGAACCCGGGGAACGGGCATTTCTTCAGATATAGAGTCCACAATTGTTCC
>CP070628.1:1228215-1252319 GCA_020355985.1 Nitrospirota bacterium
ACCAAAGTGTTTCCCTAATTTTTCGACAAAATCCACATCCCCTTCACTTTCAGCCCCACGGAGACCATGATTCACATGTCCAATATTCAGGTCCCAATTCCATCGTGAGGACAATGCCACCAAACACGACAACAAGGCCACGGAGTCGGGGCCACCAGAAATAGCAACCACAATGCGCTCTCCTGGACTCAATAAATCCCGAGCCCGAATGGCTTGATGGACTTTTTCCTCTATTTTTAGAACCTCTGGTTGATTTCCCATCTAGCCATTTCCCTTGTTAGCCAGAAAAAGATTTGAATGGCTATCTTTATACTTCTCTAAAATTTCTCTAGCCTGAGCACCATCATGATCCATTTGTTTCAAAAGATCATCGACATTGGGGAAAATCCTATCTTCTCTCACTCGTTCAATAAAGGAGACGGAAATGTCCTTGCCATACAGTTTCAGCATCTGATCAAAAATATGAACTTCCAAAAGTCGTTCACCTTCCTGAAACGTCTGACGCCTACCAATATAGGCAACAGAAGAAAAACAAGCGCCATCTACTTCTGCCAAGGTGGCATAGATCCCATCCGCAGGAAGCACACGGTGAGAGGGAATCCGAATGTTGGCCGTCGGCCACCCCAATTGCCGCCCGCGTTTTTCCCCCTCGATTACTCTCCCTGTCAACCGATAAGGCCGACCTAAACATTCTCTCCCTTCCACAACATTGCCGGTTGTCAAACCCTTCCTAATGCGCGTGGAACTCACAACCTCTCCACCCAACACCACAGGCTTTACCGGCTGAACCAGAAAATTTGCCTGTTCTCCCAACCGTTGAAGATCCTGAATAGTGCCACTGCGTCCTTTCCCAAAGAAAAAATTTTCTCCTACCAATACCTGTCGAACCCCCAACCCTTCATGTAATACCTGCCGCACAAATTGATCCGGCGCCAGCGCAGCCAAGTCATGAGTAAAGGGGAGGATAATGAGCTCCGCTATACCCAGACCTTCGAAAAAATCACATTTTTCGTGAGCATCGGATAAAAATTTTGGAACGGTACCCGGCCGCAACACTTCGATAGGATGGGGATCGAAAGACAACACCATTGGAACCCCTTTGAGGCGTCGGGCGCTTTCAACGACAGCCTCAATTAAGGCACGGTGGCCTAAATGCTGGCCATCAAAGTTACCAATAGTCAGAACAGGAAAAGAGGCGAGAGGAGCTGGCGGCAAACCTCTGGTGATATTCATAAGCCATTTGCATTGAGGAATTTGGCGGCATCTTTGGCAAAATATGTCAGGATGAGGTCAGCTCCTGCACGTTTAATCGAGACGAGACTTTCCATCATGACGGAGGTTTCATCAATCCATTCTTGCTGGGCTGCGGCTTTGATCATGCTGTATTCGCCACTTACCTGATACGCCGCAACAGGGACCCTGGCCATGTCGCGTACTTGCCCGAGAATATCCAAATAGGGTAACGCCGGCTTGACCATAACAATATCGGCCCCTTCCTCAAGATCGAGTTCGACTTCCCGCAAGGCTTCTCGCGCATTGGCTGAATCCATTTGATACGAGCGTCGATCACCGAAGGACGGACTGGAAAAGGCCGCATCTCGAAATGGGGCATATAAGGCAGAGGCATATTTCGCCGAATAGGACATAATCGGCATTTCGGTATAGCCTTGTTGGTCTAGTGCCTCACGAATGGCTTTGACACGTCCATCCATCATATCCGACGGGGCCACCATATCCACACCCGCTTCAGCATGGCTGAGCGCCATCCTCTGAAGACAATTCAACGTTTCATCATTAATAATCCGGCCGTCCCGGACAATGCCGCAGTGCCCGTGGGAAGTATATTCATCAATGCACACATCGGTAATAACCATCAATTGGGGAAGTTTCGCTTTCAGCGTCCGAACGGCACATTGCACGACACCATCTTTTTCAAAGGCCGCAGACCCTCGTTCATCCTTCTGTTCCGGAATTCCAAAGAGAATAACCGCCGGGATCCCTAGCTCCCAAGCCTCAGATGCCTCTGGCACAAGACGATCAACCGACCAACGAAATTGGCCCGGCATAGAATTGATTGGCTCCTGTTTGTTCTCTCCAAATGTGACAAACAGGGGATAAATCAAATCCGCAGGAGTTAACTGTGTCTCACGCACCATACGTCTTAATGAAGCATGCTGACGGAGTCGCCGCAATCGGTGAACGGGAAATCCCATCTTTGTTCCTATTTATGTCCTAATAGTTTTTGATTGATACATCTTTGGTTACGAGCACGATGACATCATGTCGGCATGGAATATTTCGCCAATATCTCATCCAAAACTCTTCATTCTATTTTCGAGGAAGATTGGTTAAAAAAACGACAAGATCCCGTACAGAAATCATCCCAACCATTTGCCCGTCCTTGGTAATACCCAAATGCCGGATATGTTGTTTGGCCATCACATCATTGGCATCTAACAAGGTACGATTGCCTTCAATCGACGCAATGGGGGCGGACATAATTTTTTCGACCGTCGTGGTGAGAGGATCAGCTCCCGCCGCAACGACTCTTCGCACTAAATCCGTGTCAGTCAAAATCCCAATGATTTCTTCCCCACTCGTGATAAAGATACTGCCAATTCCGTTATCGCGCATCATTTCCGCAGCAGTCTTAACCGAAACATCCCGGTCAACTTTGACAATTTTTTCTAAGGGAACCATACACGACTTAACAGGAACCATGGCTCTACTCCTCCAATCAATCGGTTAACATAATATGTTGACAGCGTGGTCTGTCCTCATTTGAATGCCGACAGCGTAATCTGCCATCATTTCCATTTTCCTTATAGGGACACGTTGGCGTGAATCTGATTCGCATGGGCCACAATCGCATCGACTAGTGCAGGTACCGTATTTTCCTCAGCCACAATATCCACCGACAACCCTTCAGCTTGAACCGTTTGTGCGGTGATCGGACCAATGCATGCCACGGTGGTATGTTGTATCAGCTTGTGCATCTCCTGACGATCAGCAAATAACTGGCAAAAATTTTTGACCGTCGAGGAACTTGTAAACGTCAAATACTGAATGTCTTGATTATGAAAACGATTGGCGATGGGCTCTCGTTCCGTTTGGGGTGGAACCGCTTGATAGCCATGGACAACCCGAACAGATGCTCCCATCTCCGCCAATTGTTGAGGTAGAAGCTCCCGAGCCACTTTCGCACGAGGGATCAACACTTTTTGGCCTTTCATTTCTAATCCTCCTAGGGCTTCCAAAATCCCTTCAGCCTGAAATTCTTTAGGGACCAGGTCGGCCACAATTCCCCAGCGATTCGCTTCTGCTTTGGTCTGAGGGCCAATACAACAGACTCGTGCATTCCCAAAACTGCGAGCATCTTTTTTCTGAAACCACAACCGCCCCATAAAGGCCTTCACGCCGTTTACGCTCGTAAAGATGACCCAATCATAGGTGGAAAGCTCCTGAATAGCCTCATCAACAGGTCCCCAACTCTCGGGAGGACGAATTTCCAATGTCGGACATTCAATGGGTTCAGCCCCCAGTTCGGCCAATAAATTGGACAACGCCGGCGCTTGTTCACGCGGTCGGGTCACTAAAATCCCTTTTCCAAACAACGGTCGAGTTTCACACCAATTCAGACGGTCACGCAATCGAACCACCTCTCCCACGACGATAACAGTTGGCGGACTGAAATCGGCTTTGGTGACCTTACCCACAATATCCGCTAAGGTCCCCACAACGGTTTGTTGCCGCGCATACGTCCCCCATCGAATGGCCGCAACTGGCGTTGTCGAAGATTTCCCTTCCTGTATCAAACGATTAACAATTTGTGGAAGATTTTTTGTCCCCATTAAAAAGACAAGAGTCCCTTCGGAAGAAGCCAAGCGAGGCCATTCCATGACGCTAGAGGACTTCGTTGGATCTTCGTGCCCGGTCACCAAGGCGACGGTCGAAGCCAGGGTTCGGTGTGTTACAGGAATCCCTGCATACGCCGTCACGGCCACTGCGGCTGTGACTCCAGGAATAACCGTAAATGGGATTCCTGCTTCAGCGATGGTTTCGGCCTCTTCTCCCCCACGCCCGAATACGAAAGGATCACCGCCCTTCAGGCGTACGACACATTTTCCTTCCTGGGCCTTATTAACTAACAGCGCGTTGATTTCTTTTTGATCCCGATACGATCCACGACCTTTTCGACCGACATAAATCCGCTCAGCATTTACAGGCACGTGCCTTAACAACTCGGAGTTGGCTAAATGATCGTAAAGTACAACATCGGCGACCTCCAGGCATTCTTTCCCACGCAATGTCAGCAACTTGGGATCACCTGGACCGGCACCAACAAGATACACATGCGCTCTTTTTCGGGCATTCCTCATTTGTTATGCGGCCCCATAGATTTCTTGCAGAATCGGTTGCGCGCCACGATCTAATAATTCTTCGGCCACTTTTCTTCCAATGGATTCCGCCTCGGACATCGCTCCAGACAACGAATGCCGTACATATCGTTTCCCATCAAGAGATATGACTAAGCCATCCAACGTAAGACTTTCCCCCTGAAGGACTGCATGCCCGGCAATTGGCACTTGGCAACCGCCTTCTAATCGCTTCAAGAAGGCTCGCTCGGCAGCCACCGTCACCCGCGTGGGCGGATGCTCAAGCTTACAGACAAGATTACGCACAAAGTCATCATCTTCACGACCTTCAATACCTAGAGCACCCTGTCCAATCGCCGGGAGACTGACATCGACGGGAAGACATTCCGTAATATGAGCATCCCACCCTAAACGCTTCAACCCCGAAGCTGCCAGCACAATTGCATCAAAGTGGTTCTCCTGAAGCTTGCGGAGTCGTGTATCCACATTGCCTCGTAACATCTCAATTTGAAGATCGGAACGAGCATGTAACAATTGGGCCTGTCGACGCAAACTGCTCGTTCCCACTCGCGCGTGCAAAGGTAACGTATCCAATTTTTTTTCATCACGTGCAAGCAAGGCATCCCGTGGATCCTCGCGCTCCGGAACACAAATAATATACAAACCCGCGGGCAATACCGCAGGCAGATCTTTCATACTATGTACCGCAAGATCTATGTCTTTTCTCAAAAGGGCTTCTTCAATTTCCTTCACAAACAACCCTTTGCCTCCCACTTTGGCCAAAGGCACGTCCTGAATTTTATCCCCACTCGTTTGGATCCGCTTGAGAACAACGTCGAGATCGGGGGCGATCTGCTTAAGCTGTCGTTGGACCCATTCTGCTTGCCATAGAGCGAGTTGGCTGCCTCGGGTTCCAATGATAAGAGTAGAACGTTCTTGGCTGGCGAAACTCACAGACTCTCTTTCTGGGAAAGTGATTCCTCCGAAGCCTCATCTCCCACTTCGGGTTCTAATGACTGAGACTCTAATGAGTGGATCTCCCGTTCTCGAAGTTCGAAAAACCGTCGTGCGGCTTCAATGAACGCAAACCCATTTTGCGACTGGGCTTCGGCCTTTAATGTTACCAACGGGCCATGAAGTAACTTATTCACAATGGCCGACGCTAACCCTTCGATAGTGATTCGCTCTTTTTCCGAGAGTTCACCTAACCGATGAAAGACTTTTTCCAATTCGGTCTTTTTTATATCTTCCGCTTTTTTCCTCAGAGCCACAATCGTCGGCGTAGCCTCAAGACCACGAACCCATGCCATCATACACTCAACTTCTCCTTTGACTAATCTTTCTGCCGTTTCCGCCTCTTTCAATCGCTCATCTTGATTGTGCCCCACGTGAGCCTTGAGATCATCAATGTCAAAGACAAAGGCGTTATCCACATCCTTGACTGCGGGATCAATATTGCGAGGCACCGAAATATCAATCAAAAAAATGGGCCGGTTCATACGTTGGTGAACTGCCCCCTCGATATCATCTTTGGAAATCACAAAGTGGGGAGCTCCCGTGGCGCAAATGACAATATCGGCTTTAGGTAACGTACTGCGAAGCTGCTCATACGGGACCGCATGCCCATGAAAACGTTGGGCAAGCATTAAGGCTCGATGTTGATTGCGCGTGGCCAATAACACCTCTTTGACACCATGGTTTACCAAATGTTGAGCCGCCAATTTCCCCATGTCACCTGCCCCGACCAACAACACCACTTGTTGGTTAAGATTAGAAAAAACTTTTTTGGCCAATTCGACAGCCGCGTAACTGACGGATACCGCATATTCCCCAATTCGCGTATTCGTGCGAACACTTTTCCCGACCGAAATGGCTTTTTTGACGACTTTATTCAGGATGACTCCTGACGAACGATGGGTGAGGGCCAACTCATAGGCCCCCTTCACTTGCCCAAGAATTTGTGGTTCACCAACGACCATGGAATCCAGGCTGGCTGAGACTCGAAACAGATGCGCAATGGCTTTTTCATCACTATAGCGGTACAAATGCGGCAGCAAATCTTCAGACGAAAGGGAAAAATGCGTCGCGACTAAAAAGTCTTCCAGCTTTCGAAATCCCCAATCCCCCTCCTCTACCACCGCATAGACTTCAACTCGGTTGCACGTTCCGAGATACATGGACTCCTTTATACCCGGATAAGCCATAAGCCGCCCCAAGGCTTCGCCCATGCGGCTATCAGAGATGGCCAATAACTCCCGAAGTTCCACCGGAGCGGTCCGGTGATTGAGTCCTAACACAATAATGTTCATAAATGGGCAATCGCCTGAGGGCTTTTCATCAGTATCCCGATAAAGGTCAAGATGACTCCCGCAAATCCCACAATCGTCAGATACGCTGCGCGTTTGGCTCGCCACCCCACGGTCACTCTTCCCATGAGAACCACAAAATAAAACACCCAGGTAATCAAGGCCCATACCTGTTCAGGGTTCCAACTCAGATATGAACCAATCGTCAACTGTGCCGAAACCGCTCCGGTAAGAATACCTAGCGTTAGTAGGGGAAAACCAAAGAGAATGGATCGTTGATTTAACGCATCCAAAAAATCCAAGGGAGGAAGCTTAAAATTTAAAACATTAAATTGCTTGGACTTCAACAACCGTTCCTGCATCAGGTACATCAATCCGGCCACAAACGCCACGGCAAAGCCGATGGTTCCTAAGATGCTCAACGTGACATGGACCCACACCGTTTGAAAGACCGGGGCAATGGTACCTGCCTCGACCGGCGCCAACGTTGCAGACACCATAGAAAGAAAGGCGAGTGGCAAAATAAAGGCCCCTAACACCTGTAAGCCTCGTTTTAATCCAACAACCAAAAAAACTAAGACTAAACCCCAGGCAAAAAACGACATGGCATCCCGAAACGTCGTGATCGGAGTTTGCCCTACAGGTATGATGGTCATACCCAATGCTGCTGTATGGGCAAGGAACCCCGCACCCGTCACAAACACTGCCACTTTAACCAACACTTCTGAACGATGGAGAAGAAATGCCAGAAAAAGGAGAGTACCCCCAAAATACAGACCCATTGTCAAAAAGGACAATGTTTCAGCCATAGTCCACGCTCTTCCTTCTTAGAGGTAATACTACCCACTTTCGAGTATAGATATGCGCCTGAAGAAGGTCAAGAAAATCAACGGGTTACTACCTTCAGCACGTTACCGACAGCAAACAAATCTCCTAGACAATCTTCCACTCACTCAGTACCATGCCAGGCTTACTGAAATTTTGGCCTGACCAATTCTCTTAAGTCTCTCCATGAGTGGCACCCTCTATATCGTCAGCACCCCAATTGGAAACCTGGAAGACATGTCCTTCCGGGCAATACGAATCCTCAAAGAGGCAGCCGTCATCGCGGCGGAAGACACTCGCCGAACGCAAAAACTCTGTACCTATTATCAAATCAAAACCCCCCTCACGAGTTACCATGATTTCAACAAAGAAGAAAAGACCGCCATTCTGTTACATCGGCTACAGGAAGGCAATCATATCGCCTTGGTGTGCGACGCCGGAACACCCCTTGTTTCAGATCCGGGGTACTATCTTGTCAGTCGAGCCGTACAAGCCAACATTCCCCTTGTTCCTATTCCTGGCCCCTCGTCCGTATTAACCGCTTTGTGCGTATCTGGCCTCCCGACCGATCGATTTATCTTTGAAGGTTTTGTGCCCAGAAAACCAGGCCTCAGAGAAAAGTTTTTTGAAAAACTTCAACAAGAAGTAGGGACGATTATTGTCTTTGAGACCCAGCATCGAATTTTAAAAACCTTACGGGTCATCAACAAGATTATGGGAAACCGTCAGATCGTGCTTACTCGAGAACTCACAAAACTCAATGAGGAAATTTTTCGTGGGTTTGTTGAAGATATGTGCCAAACACTAGAGGGAAAAACCATTAAAGGGGAAATTACCCTATTAATTCAGGGGCAACCTCAAAGGAAAAGCAAGCAGATCTCTCTCCCCGAATCCCATCCCATTACGAATCTTCCTTTTGAATGACAATTCGATAATAGGCTTCAACTTTTTCTTGGGTCAGCACTTGGTGCCCTTCATTGATAATGCTCTTTGGAACGTTGTGAATAGGATCGCCCTCATCTAATAAAACAGATAACTGTGCACCAATCGCCAAAGTATCTAATTTAAGTTTCGTTTTGACAAAATTATAAGGACAGATAACCCCCCGTAGATCCAACTCTTCCATTTCTATTTGACCGACTTCTATTTGAACGCCACTATCGTTTTATTTAGTAAACAATACCCCTACATGGAAACACCTGACGCCCATAACAAAAGAGCGTGCTGGCTTTTCAACCAGCACGCTCTTTTTGGTCACTCACTTTTACCGAATTTGCTTACTGAACGGTACCCTTATTGAAATTCGCGCGATCATCACCGTAATCAGTGGCAATCGTTTTATCAGTCCGTTCATTAACGGTGTCTGGTTGAGGCGCACATTGCCAGCAAGGAGCAGCGCCAGTCGTCTGACCAACTGTACTCGTGATACCTGACGTCACCGCACCCTGTTGAATGCCACCCTCAGGAACGCCGGTGTAACCGGCTGTTCTGGTGTGAATTCCTCGATACTTATAAGGATTTGGACGTTGGCCTAGGCCACCACCAAAGTCTTCATTGTCCGCTCCGCCTAATAGCTGGGACTTATCTAAGATATAGACAGTTCGAACCATTTTTTTACCAGTCCCAAATTGTTGGGACTCAGTCGTTTCATTCACCGCTTGGATAGAAACATAATCCCCTTTGTGCACGGCTTTGAGATTTTGCATGTTGGTTTTTGAATCAAACCAAAGTTCTTTCATATTCAAAGAACCGGTCAATGACTGACGCTCATCATGTGAACTGCCACCCATATCGATGTACAACTTTCCCGCGGGGTAATCAATGGCAACGATCTCACCCATAATCGTTTCAGGGGCTGAGAGATATCGCAAAAAGTCCCCTTGATCCATAACACGAGCTCTCGTGCCAGAACCTTGTGATTCCCCGACACCCGTACCAAAACCGACGTGCTGAGGCAAACGCTCTTGTGCGAACGCAACACCAATCGAGCTTGCAAGAATGATAGCTGCTCCAATAATCCCTACCTTCTGCATGTGGCTCCTCCTTGGAAACTGTGAGTTAATAATCAAAAAAAACGAACTGAAATATATTGACTTTTTCTTTCTTGATCGGGGCACAGACTATAGTCAAGGTGAAGGGCCCTGTCAAGTCAATTTTGCGCTTGAAGCCGTCACATGAAATGGCGAAATAATACGTAAGTGAAAAAACTTATTTCCTAGAGTTTCCGATATTTTTATGGTGCCCGGAGGGAGGGTCGAACTCCCACTCTCGTTAAAGAACCGGATTTTGAGTCCGGCGCGTCTGCCAGTTCCGCCATCCGGGCGATTATCCAACCTCACAGCAACCTTATTGAAGCGATTTCTACCACGAACCTCTAAGTAGGTCAAACAAGAAATAATGAAGTAATGAGGAACAACGATCGGTTTATTTCTGTGTTACCCAATTGACCCCAATGCTAATTTTTTACCCCACTTTCGCAAAAGTGTCTCTTTAAGCCCCTGATGCTCAGGAAAGCATAATTCCGGATCACGCTGCAGTAAGTCCGCTGCTACTTGGCGAGCCTTCGTTAAAAGGGACACATCCCTCCCCAAATCCGCCACCCGGAAGACAATTTCCCCCCATTGCTTGACTCCCAAAACCTGCCCTGGCCCGCGAATCTTCAAATCTTCTTCTGCCAATGCAAACCCATCCTCACAATGGGCAAATACAGCCATCCGTCTTTTAGCTGTAGCTTGAGATAACTCAGCCGGAGGAGAAATACTTCCCACCCTCTGACGAACGCCTGGGGGCGTTTCAACAGTCAAGGGCATTTGTTGCATATGAGAGGGTATCCTTCCTAATGAATGAATCAACAAGCAATGGCCTTGATACTGCCCTCGCCCTACTCTGCCGCGTAATTGGTGAAGCTGTGCCAAACCAAAGCGTTCTGCATGTTCAATAAGCATTACCGTGGCGTTGTGAACATCTAACCCAACCTCGACGACTGTTGTCGCCACCAAGACATCAATTTCTTTCTCTTGGAATTTAGCCATCACGGCCCGTTTTTCGCGAGATGAAAGACGGCCGTGCAATAACCCAACTCGAAACGGGGAAAATTGCTCCCGCAAAAGATCCGCCGCTTCAATGGCGGCTTGCAAGTCCACTTTTTCAGAAGGCTCCACCAGAGGATAGACCACGTAGGCTTGCCGCCCTGACTCTAGTTCCTTCTGTAAGACATGATAGGCTTGCGTTCGATTTTTTGCCTCAAATAACTTCGTCTTCACGGGTTTTTTCCCAGGAGGAAATTCATCAATGACAGAGACATCCAAATCGCCGTACCACGTCATGGCCAAGGTTCGGGGAATAGGGGTCGCCGTCATCACTAAGACGTCTGGTTGCCACGGAGCTTTTTCTTTTAGGGTAGCCCGTTGCAATACACCAAACTTATGTTGCTCATCCACAATGACTAAACCTAATTTGGCAAATTGAACATCAGTCTGTAATAAAGCATGTGTACCCACCACCACCTGCACCTTACCTGAATGGATGTCTGCAAGAATCTCGATCCGCTCACGCCCAGCCTGTCCTCCTTTCAACAGGGCGCACGAGATGTTGAGCGCCTCAAATAATGGCTTCAAAGACCAATAATGTTGCTCACTCAACACTTCAGTCGGCGCCATCAAGGCCGCTTGATAGCCAGAGCCACAGGCCAGCACCATGGCATGAAGCGCCACAACGGTCTTACCACAGCCCACATCACCCTGAAGTAATCGATTCATACAGGTCGATCGGCTCATATCCTGAAAAATCTCATGAATGACTCGTTCCTGGGCTTGGGTCAAAGAGAAAAGCAAGACCTTCTTGAGTCGTTCAAGCCACGCATTATGAACTGAAAAGGCAATACCAGGTGTCGCCTTCACCTGACGATGCCGCTTCATGGCGAGAGCCAATTGCAAAAGCAACAATTCCTCAAAGGCTAACCGCTGATGTTCCGGAGTCGTCTGTTGGTTCAAAAGAGCGATGGACTGGCTTTGATCGGGACAATGCAAAACAGGTAAAGCCTCAGGTAACGTCGGGAACCCTAATGGCTCTCGTAAATTGACCGGCAAGATCTCGTGGAGTTGATGAGCATAATGCTCAAATAGAGATTGAATAATCTGGCGAAGCTGCTTAGAGCTCAATCCATGAGTCTCATGATAAACCGGAACTATTCGGCCTTCTGCTTGCCCTTCGGAATCCTCATCATCAAGAATTTCATACTGAGGTCCTCTCATCACCAGGCGAGGATTACCTTTTGGATTAGGACCCACGGTGCCGGTCAAAAGTAGAGCGACCCCTCCAACAAAGGTTTTTTCAAGGTACGGCTGATTAAAAAATACGCATTCCATAAACCCCGTTTCATCACGGACCGTAATCGTCACCACCACGAGGCGGCGGCGGGAGGTTGTATTGATCCGACAGCGTTCAACAAATCCCTTGATGGTCGCCTTCATTCCTGGGAGCAGATTCCCGATGGGAAGGACTTCTAAACGATCATCATAACGCCACGGCACAAACCAAAAGGCATCTTCGACATTCTCTACACCTAGTTTTGCCAATAAGCGAGCCCGACGGGGTCCAACACCTTTGGCAAATTGAATGGGCATACTCCAAAGAGGGGATTGAGGTACCATGGCAAGTACAAAAATTACCGCCTAGCAGATAAGGGAAAAATCATGAGATACTGAAACTCTGGCATTGATCAAGCAGATCCATTATTAACAGCAATATTCATCCAAAATATGAGTCCATCAGCGAAATTCTTTTCTTTCCGGAGACTTGTGTGTACAATACCACTTGTGATACCAAAGCAAGAATTAATGTAAAACCATCGAACAAATTTCTTAGGGAGCATATCATGGCCTTCTCATGTGAAGTGTGCGGAAAACATCGGTTAGTGGGAAATAATGTCAGTCATGCTAATAACCGCACCAAACGGGTGTTTCGCCCAAACCTTCGAACCGTTCGTGCCCTTATAAAGGGTGCAGCCAAAAGAATCAAAGTCTGCACTCGCTGTCTCCGATCAGGTTTTGTTCAAAAAGCGGTTTGAGAAACCCTCAATCGGCCAACCCTCCGCCCTTCCGGCCCAGCAGATCCTTTTCCTAACGCTTCTAACCTCTGAGGTGGCGTTCATTTATATCCTCTAATTGTGCAGCACACGACTCTTACACGCCTTCTTGCCGTCGGTCTGACCGGCCTGCTGCATCCGCTCTGTTTTCCACATTTCGATCTGGGATGGCTGGCCTGGGTCGTCCTTATCCCGCTGCATCACATCATTGAGAAAACTGACCCAAAGCACGCGTTCCGCTACGGCTGGTTAGCAGGAGTTATCGCCTTTACCGGAACCATTACATGGGTGATCACTGCCATGAATCAATACGGGCAAGTGCCTTTTGTAGTGAGCACCCTGTTGATGCTACTACTGGCGACCTACCTTGGGCTTTTTGTCGGAGCATATGCCTGGGGATATACAAGGTTGTACCATGGGCACCCTACCTGGCTTTGGCTAGGGGCACCCTCCTTGTGGGTCTCGTTGGAATATCTCCGTACCTATGCCTTTAGCGGGTTTCCCTGGACGTTACTTGGATATTCGCAATATCAATGGCTTTCGGTTATTCAAATTTCGGATATGGGGGGAGTCTATGCGGTCTCCTTTTTAGTTGTCATGGGCAATGTTGCCTTGACCGCAATTTTGTCTTGGGTGTGGCGTAGGAAAGACCAACTCTCAATTTCCTTTCCCTGGCAACCAGCTCTGTCCTTTGTCGTCATGCTGAGTACGTCACTCGCTTATGGAGAATGGCAGATAAATCAACAAGCCATGTTGGATAGATCTGCCACATCGTTGTCCCTCGGACTTGTTCAGGCCAATATTGCTCAGGACAAGAAATGGGATAAGACCTACATTGACGAAACCCTCAGCCGTTATACCTCCCTCAGCCAACAAACAGGGAAGAACCTCGACCTGCTCATTTGGCCTGAGGCTGCCACTCCTTTTTTCTTTGAAAAAGAACAGGCTTACCAAAAAATTATTCTCTCTGTTCTGAGAGATAGCCAAAGCCCCTTGCTCTTCGGGAGTCCTACCCTTCGCTTCGAACCGGACCGAAGCCCATATTTACTCAATAGTGCCTATCTGTTGTCTCCAGAAAAATTGATGACTGGACGATACGACAAACGCCATCTCGTCCCATTTGGCGAATATATTCCCTTCAAATCCTTGTTATTCTTTCTGGAAAAACTTGTCGTCGGCATTGGTGATTTCAAGCCAGGCCACGGACGGATGACACTCCGACTTCCTGATTCATCCGAAAAGATTCAGCCTTTATTTGCCGTACCCATTTGTTTCGAAATTATCTTTCCCGATCTCGTGCGGCGTATGGCCAAGGAAGGGGCCAACTTTCTCGTCACCCTGACCAATGACGCCTGGTTCGGTGATTCAGCCGCACCATATCAACATTTTTCTATGGCAGTATTTCGTGCCGTTGAAAATCACCTGGCAGTTGCTCGTGCCGCCAACACCGGGATTTCTGGTTTCATCCGTCCGGATGGACACATCCTGACAGAGACACCGATTTTCACACAACTGGCCGTGACAGGCTCAATCCCCCTACGCGCATCAACACCCACATTTTATACGCAGTATGGGGATGTCTTTAGTTGGGGTTGTGTTATACTGACGGGAATATTTTTGATAGGCTGTCGCATGACGGCACCGACTCAAAAAGAGGGAAAATTTTCTTCACACACTACATAACGAGAGGAACTTGCCACATGCTCGAAGACATTGGTAACCGCATGGACAACATCAACGCCCATATCCTAGATTTCCGGAGGTATCTTTGACCTCCCTCGCCTGACATCTGAACTCGACGAAATCCAGCAAGAGACCTCCCAGCCAGATTTTTGGAATGATCCACGCCATGCGGCAAAGGTGGGACAACGTCAAGCTGAGCTTGAAAGTCAGCTCCGTCGCCTGCAAGAACTGGAACAGCAACGGGATGATCTCCTTGCCATTCTGGACCTGATTGGACAGCAGGGTGACCAGGAACTGGAAGCCGAATGGATACACGGCATTCAAGCGATTGAACAGTCTCTTGAAGCCTGGCGACTGGAAAAACTCTTATCCGATGAACATGATCGCAACAATGCCATTCTTTCCATCAACCCGGGCGCGGGTGGAACTGAATCTCAAGATTGGGCCCAAATGCTAATGCGCATGTATGTCCGATGGGCACAAGAACGCAACTTCAAAGTGGACACGATTGATTTGCAACCTGGCGACGAAGCCGGCATCAAAGGCGTGACATTAGGCATTGCCGGAGCGCTGGCTTACGGCTATTTACGAGGCGAAGCCGGAGTCCACCGTCTGGTGCGCATTTCACCTTTTGATGCCAACAAACGTCGCCATACGTCCTTTGCTGCCGTGGGAGTATACCCCGAGCTAGACGATGATATTGACATCGTTATCGATGACAAAGATTTACGAATCGATACCTTCCGAGCCGGCGGGGCAGGCGGACAAAATGTCAACAAAGTTGAAACAGCCATTCGCATGACTCATCTTCCCACAGGCATTGTCGTCCAATGCCAGAATGAACGCTCCCAGTTACAAAATCGTATCGGGGCCATGCGCGTGATGAAAGCCAAGCTGTATGAAGTTGAGCAACAGAAGAAGGACGAGGAGTTTCAAAACATCGTGGGCGAGAAAAAGGATATCGCTTGGGGCAGCCAGATCAGATCCTATGTCTTTCAGCCTTATCAAATGGTGAAAGATCATCGAACCAATCATGAGTCGGGCAATCTGGCTGCGGTCATGGATGGTGCATTGGATCCCTTTATAGAAGCCTATCTCACGATGAAAGCTTCAAAAAACACTCAAAGCGCAATCCCGTAATGGCATAGAATATTCACGCTTCATGTTGAATGTGAACAACACATCCTATAGTAGCAACCCTACAATTACCCACTGCCTCTCCTGTTAACCGTAGAACCCTTGATACAAGATGGATGAACTGAACGAACAACAACAACAGCGCCTAGAAAAACTCCAAGTGCTTCAAGACAAAGGCCTCCGGCCATTTGGCACAAGCTTTTCAACTACCCACACGCTCGACACGATTTTGCAGACCTATTCATCCTTGCCGAAGGAAGAATTAGAAGCCACGCCCATTTCATGCAAAGTCGCTGGGCGCATCATCGCGATGCGCCGTTTTGGTAAAGCGGCTTTTGCCGGATTGCAGGAAGACGGCCATCGCTTGCAAGTTTATCTGAAGAAGGATTTACTCGGAGACCAAGCCTTTGAACTCTGCCAATCATTAGACCTGGGTGACTGGATCGGTGTAGAAGGACGACTTTTCAGGACTAAAACTGACGAGCTTACTGTCGAAGTGCAAACCTTGACGTTTCTCACCAAAGGGTTACGTCCGCTTCCAGAAAAATGGCATGGACTAACCGATATCGAAACCCGCTACCGCCAACGCTATGTGGACCTGATCGCCAATCCCACGGTTCATCAGGTGTTTCGCACCCGCAGCCGTATCGTGGCCATTATCCGGACCTTTCTGACCCAACGGGGATTTCTTGAAGTGGAAACGCCAATGATGCATCCCATCCCCGGAGGCGCCACAGCCAAACCATTCGTAACTCACCACAACACCTTGGATGTCGACTTATATTTACGCGTGGCCCCGGAGCTTTATCTTAAACGCCTCATCGTGGGCGGATTTCGGAGAGTTTTCGAAATCAATCGCAATTTTAGAAATGAAGGTATTTCCACCATTCATAATCCAGAATTTACGATGCTGGAATTTTATCAAGCTTATGCTGATTATCAAGATCTGATGGACCTGACTGAACAACTGTTCCATCAATTAAGCTTGGAGGTCTGTGGTAATGCAACGGTGGACTATCAGGGACAACCAATCAATCTGGCTCCTCCCTGGACGCGTCTTTCCTACTTGGACTCCATTGTAGAAGTAGGCAAGTTAGACAAGGGCGTTCTCTCAGATCACGATCAAGCCCTAACGGCAGCTACGTCATTGGGAGTAGCCGTGCCACCCAAAGCTAGCCATATAGATATCCTGATTGCTCTTTTTGAAGAAACGGTGGAACCTACCCTCATTCAACCAACATTTATTACTGATTTTCCGATTGAAATTTCTCCGCTGGCACGCAAGAAAGAATCAAATCCTGCTCTCACCGATCGATTTGAACTGTTCATTGGCGGACGGGAACTTGCCAACGGCTTTTCGGAGTTAAACGATCCAATCGACCAACGTCAACGATTTGAGGCACAAGTGGCCCTCCGCGATGCTGGCGACGAAGAGGCCCATTTTTTTGATGAAGATTTCGTTCGCGCACTGGAATATGGCATGCCCCCCACAGCGGGTGAAGGTATCGGCATCGACCGGCTGGTTATGCTTTTAACTAACCAAGCCTCTATCCGGGATGTCATTCTCTTTCCGCAATTGCGACCGGACCACTCCTCGTGACCTTACCCTATGAAATGATGATCGGCCTGCGATACTTGCGGGCCAAACGCCGACAACGCACGATCTCGCTGAATACTTTCATCTCTATCGCGGGAATTACTTTAGGCGTCGCTGCCTTAATTGGCACTCTTGGCATCATGACCGGGTTCAAGGAAGATCTCCAGGCCAAAATTCTCGGCACCACGGCCCATATCATCGTACAGGAACGCGGAACGAATGACATGAAAAACCACACTGATGTGATTCAGAAAATCGAATCCGTTCCTGACGTGATAGCCGCTTCACCGTTTATTTTCAAACAAGTCCTTCTCTCTTCAAAAAGCAGCGTGCAAGGCGTGATCTTACGGGGGATTCAACCAAAGCAAGAAATACAAGTCACAGACTTACAAGCCAATATGAAATTCGGTGATTTGGCAGGGTTGAAAGATCCATCACTTAATTCACACGAAAGTGGACGTGCCCTTTCCGGACAAGCCCCTTCTCCATCGGCCAATCGACCAGGCATTATTCTCGGAAAAGAACTGTCGATGCGACTTGGTGTCTTTATCGGTGACTCCATCAACGTGGTCTCACCCGTCGGTCCGATTAAATCGTTCACAATGACACCAAAAATTCGGCCGTTTACGGTCGTAGGAATTTTCGAATCAGGAATGTTCGAATATGATTCATCCCTTTCCTACATCAGCTTGGAAGAAGCCCAAAAATTCTTTGGTCTGGGCGACACCGTGACAGGGATCCAAGTGAAAGTGCAAGACGTCTTTTTAGCGAAAAATATTTCCCAACGACTTGAAGCCACTCTCGGCCTGAATTTTAGGGCTCGAGACTGGATGCAAATGAATCAGAGTTTATTCTCCGCCCTAAAATTAGAAAAAACCATGATGTTCTTGCTCTTGGTGCTCATCACGCTCGTGGCATCCTTCAATATCGTCGGCACGCTAACAATGATCGTGAACGAAAAACAACGAGAAATCGCCATCCTCAAAGCTATGGGGGCGACACCACGATCGATTATGCAAATTTTCATGCTCAACGGATTGGTTATTGGATTGGTCGGAACCAGTATCGGCGTGCCCTTAGGCTATTCGTTCTTATGGCTTATCCAAAACTATTGGACCTTCGATGCATCGGTCTACTACATTTCTCGCATTCCCGTTCACATTCTTCCCTTAGATGTTCTAATAGTGGCCACCTGCGCAATTCTCATCAGTTTCGCCGCCACGTTTTACCCCTCATGGCAAGCTGCAAAGTTGGACCCCGTCAGCGCCCTTCGCTATGAATAACGCCGACACCCAGCAATCGACTACGCCAACTCCATTGGTGCAAGTCGAAAACCTTCAACGATCATTCATGATGGGACACCAAACCGTGCATGTCCTGAACGGCATCACCATGACCGTCCAACGAGGGGAAATGGTGGCTATTATCGGTGCTTCAGGAGCTGGGAAAAGTACCTTGCTGCATATCCTGGGTACCTTGGACCGCCCGACAAAAGGAGAAGTGCTATTTGAAGGGAAAAACATGTTCAAAACCAATGAAACTGCCCTGGCCAGCTTCAGAAATCGACGGATCGGCTTTGTGTTTCAGTTCCATCATCTTCTGCCTGAATTTACCGCACTGGAAAATGCCTATCTTCCAGCACTCATCCAAAAAATCCCCAAACACACCGCCATCGAAACAGCAACGTCACTGTTATCCGAAGTAGGGTTATCACATCGGTTGCATCACAAACCCGGGGAGTTATCGGGGGGAGAACAGCAGCGTGTCGCCGTGGCTCGAGCACTAATCCGTCGACCAGACCTGGTCCTAGCGGACGAACCCACAGGTAATTTGGATACACAGACCGGAGATGAATTATTCGGTTTGTTACGTAAGTTAAATGAGACGCATGAGACGGCGTTTATCATCGTCACCCACAATGAAAAACTCTCTCATCAGACCGATCGCTTGATTCATCTGCAGGATGGCCAAATTCTCGAAGACCGCCAGTTGAAAGAAAACGCCCTTCCCTAGGCTTCGAATAGGTAACTGTGGAACAATTCACTCCCATGGCAGATACATGGTCAAGAGGAGACAGCCGGCATCAGCTGGAGGGAATGTTCAGAAAGGTCCGTTCAGCCCAATAAACCATGACAAAAAGAAAGGGGACATTCATAGAATATGAACGTCCCCTTTCAAAATGACAAGCATTACAAACGCTATAGCATTGAAACCTTTATATTTTCCTTTCCCCTCACCCTTTTCCCAAAGAAACGACGGAAATTTGAAATATAAAAACACTCATTTTTATTTGGCGGCAGTGATACGACCTTTGATCTCATCAAAGGTAGCCTTAGGAATGACGTTTTTGGCCACCAATTCTCCGCGCAAACGATACGGACGATTGGACACCACTTCTTCAGCCACATCCCGGCTCAACCCTAAGGTTAAAACGAGATCACTGACTGAGGCCTTATTGATATTCACCAAATCGCCTCCACCTGTGCGTAAAGAGGCAATCTTCGGCGCCTGAATTTTAGAAGGCATGACAGTCTTTGATGGCGCAGGGGAAGAAAGATTCTGCTTTGAGGCTGCAGCTTTGGAGGTCTTAGATGTTGCTGGCATTCCGCTTCTAGTTGCCCCCCTCATGGTCGATTCGGGGGAACCATGCGAATCTTTGAGTTCCTTTTTATACCGCAAGACGGTCTTTTTGAGAGTATTATTTTGTGCCTTAATTTTTTGATATTGAGCGCTAATCACCCTCAATTTTGTAATGAGCTGGGCCTTTTCCTCATCAAGCTCCCGTTCACGGGTTTCTAGCAAGGTATGTTCGTTCTTACGCCCTTCCTTAATCCGTTGGACCTCCGTCGTCATCATCTCTAAATCTGTGGAAATCTTTTCGTTCAACCCTTTAAGGTTCCGAATTTGTTCCTCGAGCGCTTCCTGATGCATCCGGCCCTTTTCCAATTCAGCCTTGGCCGATTCCATATCAGATACGGCACCCTCGTATTTAGTTTTCGACACCATACAACCTGATAGACCCACTGTCAGCATTAACGCCATTGCTACCCACCGCATAATATCCACCTCCTCGTCCCTGCAAAAAAGAATATTCGTCCCTGAAAACTCAGCCTTTCCCTTCTAGTATCCTACACTTACACCCCTAAGAAAAGGATGTATGGCATCTGCAAAGTTATGTCAAGCCACAAGAATATATAAGCCATCAGAGGAAAATGCCGCTTGCCCTCTGCACACCTACCCCCTACCCTACTACTCCCACAAATACCATTCAGGCTGCCGGTCCTTGAGTAGATCATTATACGGATTGATGCGTTTGTCACGAGCCTGAGTAACATCAATATCATACGAAAACAATTCCGGTTCATTGCGTGACGCACGATGGACAATTTGCCCATTGGGGGCAACGATTTCACTGAGGCCAATGAACGACAAAGCCGATTTGGTCCCTCGCTGTTCCACACCAACTCGATTGGCGGTAATGGCAAACACCCGGTTTTCTAAACACCGTGTCACCATGGCATCAGGACAATGGGGCAGAACCAGATTGCTGGGGTGGCAGAGAATATCGGCACCCTTGAGAGCTAAGGTTCTCGCCGCTTCCGGATAAAACCAATCGAAGCAAACTAAGAGCCCGATTTTCGCCAGACCAATATCCCATACAGGAAATCCTGTATTGCCCGGAGAAAACCAGAGGGTCTCTTCAAAAAATAAATGTGTTTTGCGATAGGTCCCAATATACCCTTTCGGACCAATTAAAACGGCAGAATTATACAAATGCCCCTGTTCACGCTCCGCCAACCCTACGACGACATGGAGAGTACGCCCTCGAATCGCCTTCTCAATCTGCTGACAGACGTTCCCAGAGGGAACGTCTTCTGCCAATTCCCAAGCTTCTTCTTTGGAAAGGAATTGATAGCCTGACAGTGCCAGTTCAGGGAAAACGAAGAGATGGCCTTGGAATAAATCGATGGCTTGCAGTATCGATTCCAAATTGCGTTGCATTTCTCCAAACTGCGGGGAAAATTGAAAAAATCCTACCTTCATGGTGACACCTGATTCAATCACAAAAAAAGCGGGTAGAGTTTCCCCTACCCGCTTTTCGGAGAATGTTCAATGGCAGGGATTAATGAACCTCTTTCAAATGCATCACTGCACTCTGAGCATGTTTCGTCCCAACTTCCGCATGCCCTTGTTTACCATGCTCAACAGCTTCCATTAACTCATGCACTCCTTCGTCCAAATGAGGGTTTTTCACCTCTTTTTGGGCGGCTTGGGCATGCGTCAAGGCCTCTTGAGCATGTTCCACTAACGCATCGGCATGACCCATACCACCATGTTCGGCAGCACCCTCTGCATGAGCTATGGCCTCAGCGACATGAGGATTCCCACCGGCCACGGCCATTGAACCCCACGTCCCTAGAGTGAACAAGGCGAGTATACTCAACAAGCCTATTCCTTTGACCAACATTCTAATACGCATCCCTGACCTCCTTTATGAAAATAGTAAAAAAATCACGCACCTTGCGTTACGAGTACTTCTAATATCCTCTCATGCTGTCTCAACAAGATCAAGATGGCTTCATCTGGACAGGATTCGTCACTTTGTGTAGTAACTTGACGTCTTTCTCGGCCGGTGCGGCAAAATCCCGGGACCATTCCCACCACGAACCGGGATACGTTTTCACCTTGTCATATCCCACATACCGAAGCAGAGCATACACCCAAGCAGCTCTGACGCCTCCAAGGCAATAGGTAATAATTTCGTGGTCTTCTCGCAGACCATGGTCTTCAAAGATATTTCTCACCTGTTCGGGAGGTTTAATGGTCGCATCTGGCTGTAAAAACTGGTTCCAGGAAATATTAATGGCTGATGGAATATGCCCTGGCCGTGGCAAGCCATCAATCTCTTTCCCAGCATATTCTTCAACGCTACGGGCATCCACAATCACCGTATTGTGATGCTGACTCTTCACCAGTTTCTTTAACGCATCTTTATACACAATGAGTTCGGGATGTGCGCTCACCGTAAAATCACCAGTTGAGGGCTTCACCACATCGTGTTCAAACCGCCGTTGTTCGGCGACCCATTTTACCCAACCCCCATCCAAAATACGAACACTAGGATGCCCCAAATACTGCAGCATCCAAAACATCCGCCCTTCATCACCCCAATTATCGAACGGATTGGAATAAATCACCACATCACTAGCCTGATTGATTCCCAATGCCCGAAGCCGTTGTTCCAACTGAGATAAATCTGGGTTCAGTACCCCTTTAGACACGGCAGAAGGATCACTGTACTCATGCCAGGTACTATTCACCGCTCCTGGGATGTGGGAGGTATAAGCGGCCGGCCCACGGACATCAATAAGCACTAAGTCTTCGCGTCCCAAATTTTGGGACAAGGTTTCCGAATCAATAAACAAGTTTTTCGTTGCTATCATAACTCTCTATCCCTTTAATGAATGAAGTGAAGATATCCCTCTCGATTTGTCAGAGGAGCCGCTTGCAAAGGGCGGCGTACAGCCCACTCGCGGATCGATCTCTTGGTCATCTAATGCCACAGCCAACGCCGGGCCTAATGGGAACTCTCTCTCATATATCGTAAATACATAGGGATCATCAGCCGTAAGACTGTAATCGTCCTTCAGCATCTGATGTTGAGCATCCGTCAAAATATGATACCGAATTCTGGCCTGCACGCTCCACCCTTTTTTGCCTTCAGGCACTTCATACTCAAACGTATAATCCCGGCTGGCTAACGGCAATAGACGGTTATCATAGACCTCAACGATGACCGGTTGCCAGAGAATCCAACGCCCCATGGTATCGGCTTGTTGAAGCACCACCGTTCCCTGGGCATCACGCACCAAGAATTCGACCGTAAAGTGCCGATCAGGGTCTCCCGTCGGAATCTTATGCCCCGCCCCGGCATTAATCAGCGTCAGCGTCAAGGTCACATCCTCGCCCGCTTGTGGTGCTGGCGGATCAGCCTGGATCTGCACCGCCACCGCCCGCTTAACCATATCGGGATCATGCCCACCACGCCAGAGATGTTTCCGACCATACCGAATGGGACTACCCTTAGCCACTGCCCGCTGCACCTCCGGCATATGACAATTCTGACAAATAAGGCCCTTCTCCTTCATGAAAAATTCGCCTTCATATTCGGAAAAGGTCCCGCATGGACCGGCAGCATAAAACTGAGTGGGACCGGAAACCACGCTATGGCAGCGATAACAGACTTGTGTGGTGCGGAAAGAAGGATCGAATTGTGTCGGATGGGGAGCTACCGAGTCATCATAGGGACCGAGAATCTTCCCATCTCGAACATGGCAGGCCGCACAGGTGACCCCTTCCTGTTGATACTCCTGGTCGTACCGATAATTAGGAATTTCAAACGCCTTTTCCACGCGTCCACGTGGAATATCCTGAACGAGCGTGGGCTGCTGATTTTCCAAGGGTGTATGGCAATTTAAACACACCCAAATATTCTTGTCCTTTTTCCAATACGCCTGAAAAAAAGGATCATGAAAGGCTTGCGCATGAATGCTCGACTTCCATTCTTGATAAATTTCTTCATGACATTGCCCACATTCTTCAGCCTTCAAACTCTGTAGCCCTACTGGAACCTGCTGGTAGGGAATGGCATGAGCGTAATCCTCGCGCAAGCCAAAAATAACCACGGGACGCACTTCCGTGTAAAAAATATAGACTCCGATTCCCCCCAACAAAATGAGAAAAAACCAGATTCGCACATTCCAGGATCGTTTGTTTTTCATGTCATTAGTTATCCAGTAGAGCCTGAAGATGCTGCTCGACAGATCCGGCCAGCGCTTGTAGGTAATATCCACCCTCTAAACAGGCCAGAATTCGGCCACCAGAAAAATTTTTGGCGATAGATGCGACCACCCTCGTTAACTCCCTATACCCCTCCTCGGTCAGGTCCATACTCGCCAGAGGATCATCTCGATGAGCATCAAATCCTGCTGATATCACCACGAATTCAGGCCGAAAGATGTCGGCAGCTGGAACAAGAACCTTTTGAAACACCTCTCGATACTCGTCATCCCCCTGTCCCCCTGAAAGCGGGA
>CP070628.1:1252419-1255895 GCA_020355985.1 Nitrospirota bacterium
CTAACGCACGCTGAACGGAAGCATTAGCCCCAGACATCTTTCTTACGGGAGCATACGCCATAAACATGGCCGTCAAAAATGAAAAAAACTCACCGGGTTTCATTTCACCGGCGATAACCAGTCCTCCTCCATACCATATAATAAACGCTATTCCACAGACCCCAATGACTTCTAACAATGGAGAAGATATCGCAGAAGCCTGGGAAGTTTTAACCCTGGCGGTTCGGAAGGCCTTATTCATAAGGGAAAACCGTTGGCCTTCCTTTTCTTCTTGCCCATAAGCTTTCACAACCTTGATGCCAGTAAATGCCTCCTTGAGGACGGACGTCATACTACCAATAGACTCCTGTCCCTTTTTAGAAAGTTTTCGAATCCGCTTTCCAAATCGAATCAGAACATACGACGACAACGGCAACCCCACTAACACCACAGACGCCATTTTCCAGTTTTGATAAAAGGCCACGCCTATTAAAGCGATAAAGGTCAACCCTTGTTGAAATATATCTTTCAGAATGCCAGGAATGGCATTGGCCATTTCATTAACATCGCTAATAACGCGCGCCATGAGCCGGCCTGAGGTGTTGGCATCATGAAATCGAATAGGCAATCGCACGATATGGGTGAATAATTGCTGTCGCACATCGGCCACTAACCATTGACCCACATAGCCCATCAAATAGGATTGTCCATAAGAAAAGGATGCTTTGAGAATAGCCACCCCTAGGATTACCAGCGGCAAAATCATCAGTAGTTCCTGATTCCGTGCTATGAAAATATCATCCAGGACGGGCTTAACTAGCCAGGCATTCACCCCCATCATAGATGCGACTCCGGCAGAACACACAAAGGCTCCGAGTAATCGCAGCCGATAATTCCGGAGGTAGGAGACGATGCGCCATAAGGTATTCATGATGTAATCTCAGCAAGAATCAATTCTGCTGCACGCTTTGACGCCCCTGCGCCACCCAAGGAGGTTCGAATGTCCTCAAAAGCGTTCTGGATCAGACGTTGTCGTTCAGGATTTTCTAAAATCTGGAGGGCTTCATGAGCAATATTATCTGATGTCATCCTATCCTGGAGAAGTTCGGGCACCACTTCTTGCTCTGCCAATATATTCACCAACCCAATATATGGAATTGTAACCAGTCGTTTTGCAATTTGATAGGTAAGAGGAGAGGTTCGATACACAATAACCATAGGTGTCCCAATTAATGCGGCTTGAAGAGTGGCGGTGCCCGATGCAACGAGCAGCAGGTCTGACGCGGCAATCACATCATTCGGCTGTCCCTTAATAACTTGTACATGATCGGATTTTCCAAGAACACGTTTGATCAACACATCAGAAATAGAGCCAGCCTGTGCAAGAACGACCCTAAGAGTCGGATACCGACTCTGAATCTGTCGCACCCCCTCCAACAAGGTCGGAAGGACATCCTCGACTTCACGCTCTCGGCTTCCGGGTAGAAGACCAATGACCAATCCCTCAGCCCTAAGCTGTAATCCTGCTCGCTCTTGAATTTTATCATAGGAAGGGGCTAAATCATCTAAGAGCGGATGCCCAACAAAATGACAAGCAATCCCCGCCTTTCGAAAAAAGTCTTCCTCGAAAGGCAGAATGGCTAAAACTTGTTTCACCACTCTTCGCATGAGATGCAAGCGACGCCTCCCCCATGCCCACACTTGAGGCGCAATATAATAGATAATGGTCTGGGAATTTTTAGCAGCAACTTTAGCCAAGCGAAGATTCAAACCAGGACTGTCAATGAGAATAATGGCATCCAACTGTTCGCGGCGAACATAAGCAGACAACCTTCGAAGGGTTTTCCACCCCTTGAATAATTGCTGGATCCCTGGAACTCCCATCGCATCAACTCGGTCGACGTTTGGAAGCAGGCACACCCCGGCCTCCAGCATGTTTTGCCCACCCACTCCTATTAATTCCACACGAGGATCGAGTTCACGAAGAGCCTTGCCCAATTTGGCTCCATGCAGGTCGCCTGAGGCTTCCCCTGTGACTAGCAGAATTTTTGGCACAAAGAATACGCCCGCAGCCAATGATTGAAACTTAGAATATGGGCATTAGGACGAAAAAGAAGGCGGATGCTGTTGAATAAGGTCGACAACTTGAGTAGCCACCCGCAGAGCTTCAACTCCTTCCTCTCCAGAAACACCTTGATGAAGATTAGAACCCAATACTGACTGAATAAAACACTCCAATTCACGCGTCAGAGAGTCCCCGTCTTCTTTTTTGATATGTTGTGATTCAACATCAATGCTATCTCCATCGACAGCTTTTCTCGTATTAATCACGGCTTCCTTTACACCAAAATCAACCGAAATATATCGTTCCTGTTGATAAATACGAATTTTGCGGAGACGGCCAGTAGAGATTCGACTTGCAGTCAAATTGGCAAGGCACCCCGATTCAAAGAGAACTCGCACATTTGCAATATCCGGGTACGTTGTGAATACGGGTAACCCTCTCGCTTCCACCTCTTTGATAGGGCCAAGCCCCAATGACAACAGCAGATCAATGTCATGAATCATGAGATCACGGACAACATCAACATCTGTACCTCGTGGCTGGAAAGGACTCAACCGATGGCATTCGATAAAGCCAGGATTCTTGATGAGAGGACGTACAGATTCAACTATGGGATTGAATCGTTCAATATGACCGACATGAAGAATTTTCCCTCTGGCCTTAGCCAATTTGACCAAGTCCTCACCCTCCCACACATGGCTTGTTATGGGTTTTTCAACAAGAACATGACAATCGTGCATCAAACAGGTTGCGACCACCGAATAATGGGAAGAAGTCGGAACTGCCACACTAACTACATCCACTACTGGAAGCAGCGCAGCCAGATTTTCGAAATGGGGCACCCCAAATTCTTTACCAATCGTGCCTCCTGTTGAAAGATTGATATCCACAATCCCCACCAAGGACACAAAAGGCAGGTCATTATAAATACGAGCATGGTGTCGACCTAAATGACCGACACCAATCACGCCTACTCGTAGAGACTGGGTCATACCGTGATGATTAATGGGGATAAGAGATAAGCCCCATGCTGACAGATCAAGAGGATCGTTAGCAACAAGGCCACCAGACGAGAGAGACCGAGAACAAAAAACAATCGTTTACACTTAAATTGAACCTGAGGTCGCTTTCCCGACAATCGAAATCCCAGCATCATTCGCCTGAGACAAAACATCGTCGCGGTCGATAATGACCGTCCTCCTGGCCTCTATCGCCAACACGGTCGCATGAACGGAAACCATGGTTTGAATCGTTTGCGGACCAATAGCCGGCAAATCAAAACGCAAATCTTGCTGGGGCTTGGTCCGCTTAATCACCACCGCACCCTTGCCTCCTAGATTGCCACCACGAGTAATGGCCTCATCCGTCCCTTCGACGGCTTCCACCGATACAATCACTCGATTTTTGACCACCACACATTGTCCAATATCCA
>CP070628.1:1255995-1265928 GCA_020355985.1 Nitrospirota bacterium
AATGAAGAGACCCAGGTTCAAGGTAAGGTCATTTCTCGTATTAAGGGTGGCATGATTGTCGATATTGGCGTCAAAGCCTTTTTGCCTGGCTCACAAATTGATTTAACACCGGTACGAGATTTGGATGGTCTGGTTGGAAAGACCTTCAATTTTAAGATTATTAAGATTAATCATCGTCGTGGCAATGTGGTGGTCTCACGTCGAGCGCTTCTTGAGGAAACTCGTGATAAACGAAGGCAGACAACCTTATCGACCTTGTCTGAAGGGCAACTCATCGAAGGTACCGTAAAGAATATTACGGACTATGGGGCATTTTTAGATTTGGGTGGCATTGATGGATTGTTACATATTACCGATATCTCTTGGGGCCGAGTTGGACATCCTTCCGATATGTTCTCCATTGGAGATCGGGTCGAGGTCTTGGTTTTGAAGTATGACCGGGAAACAGGTCGGATTTCTTTAGGCGTGAAACAAAAGTCTGCCGATCCCTGGACGAAAGTCGAAGAAAAATATCCTGCAAGAAGTCGGGTTAAGGGCAAAGTGGTGAGCCTGACCGATTATGGAGCATTTGTGGAACTTGAGCCGGGGGTAGAAGGATTGGTTCATGTTTCCGAAATGTCTTGGACGCATGAGGTTCGACATCCCTCCAAAGTGGTCTCTGTTGGTGATGAGATCGAAGCGCAAGTGCTCCATGTTGATCAACATAGCCGAAAAATATCATTAGGGATGAAGCAAACTGCTCCCAATCCGTGGGATATTATTGAGGAGAAATATCCGGAGGGTACTCAGATCGAAGGTAAAGTGAAAAGTGTGACCGACTTTGGGGCATTTGTGGGATTGGATGAAGGAGTGGATGGGTTGATTCATATTTCGGACATGTCTTGGATCAAACATATCAAGCATCCTTCTGAATTGTTTAAGAAGGGGCAGTCTGTCAATGCGGTCATTCTTAAGATCGATAAGGATAAAGAGCGATTATCCCTTGGCTATAAGCAATTGATTCCCGATCCTTGGGTGAGTGAAATTCCCCAACGATATCATGTCGGTGAGAACGCGACCGGTCATGTGTCAAAGGCTGCTGATTTTGGGGTATTTGTTGAATTGGAAGGCGGGGTGGAAGGTTTAATTCATGTCAGTGAAATCGGGCCAGAGATGCAGGAGAATTTGGAGGAAAAGTTTGCGATTGGACAGGAAATCGTGGCAAAAATTGTCAAGGTAGATTGTGAAGATCGAAAAATTGCGCTGAGTCTTTGGGAGCATTTAAAGGATGTGGAGCAGAACGAAGTAGAGCAATTTAATAGTAGTCAGGGCACTGTTGATCAAAGTTTCGGTCGTGTGGCTCAGGCTTCTGAGCAAGGAGAAGCAAACGAGTCAGATTCCAATGACTGAAGAGAATCTATGCGTTTTTAACCGAAGGTGGGTAGCCTCATGAATGACGGGTATCCGCGTTGGAAGCGTGTGTTCTGGATGTTTCTTGCGGCCTTGGTGTTATTTATGGTCGGCAAGTCTATCTTGCCCGAATTGTTAGAGGCAGGAAAAGAAGGGGTAGCCATCGTCCGAGTTGAAGGCCCGATTCTTGAATCCTATCAAACGATTGAAGAACTCAAAACGTTTGCCGAGGATCCCTTGGTCAAGGCGATTGTGATCAGAATTGATAGTCCTGGAGGAGGAGTGGCGCCTTCGCAAGAAATTTACAATGCCGTCAAACGAGTCAGAAGAGAAAACAATAAAACGGTCGTGGCTTCGATGGGGACGGTGGCAGCCTCTGGGGGCTATTACATTGCCGTCGCCACTGATAGGATTCTAGCAAATCCAGGCACGTTGACTGGAAGTATTGGGGTCATTATGCAGATGGCCAATTTTCAGGAATTATTAGAGAAAATTGGTGTAAAAAGCGTGGTGGTCAAAACGGGGAAGTTTAAAGATCTTGGATCGCCGTTTCGCCCAATGGGGGAAGAGGAGCGCCAATTGTTGGAAGCTGTTATGAATGATACGCTGAGTCAGTTTATCGAAGCGGTCGCCGATGGTCGGTCAATGGATGCAGCGGAAGTCGAGCAGCTGGCCGATGGGCGAGTGTTTACAGGCCGACAAGCCAAGTCAGTTTTGCTGGTCGATGAAATTGGGGATTTACAGGACGCGATAAAGTTAGCAGGAGAGCTGGGCGGAATTGAAGGTGCCCCTCGGGTGTTGGAGACCACGAAACCATTTTCCTTTCAAGAGTTCATTGAAAGTAGGTTTTTAGGCGGCATCCGTAGCTTGGCGCCTTCACGATTTTCGTCTCCATTACTCTATCTATGGGTGGCGTAGTTAAGACAAGGAGGATCGGATGACAAAAGCGGATCTCATCGAGAAGTTGGCGGAAAAGGCTCCCCAATTAAGTCGACGACAGGCCGAGCTGGTGGTCAACACCATTTTTGATTCAATCCGAGACTCTTTGAAGCGTGGAGAAAAGACCGAAATTCGAGGCTTTGGGAGTTTCCGTCTCCGTCATCGACAAACGAAAGAGGGGCGTAATCCCAAAACCGGAGAATCAGTCTCGGTTCCTGAAAAACGCATGCCATTTTTTAAAGCAGGCAAAGAAATTAAAGAATTACTCAACCCTGAAGAAAAATCTGTGTTGTAACTCATGTCAATTTCTGATCCATCGCCGATAATGGAAGACATTCCCTGGACTGAGGAAGCGTTGACTCGACTTGAGCGTGCCCCTAGTTTCTTGCGGGGTATGGTTCGTCGGTTGGCTGATAAAAAAGCCAAAGAACTTGGCTATGCTGAGATCACGGTTGATGTTTTGGAACAATTCAAAAACCAAATGATGGGTCAAATGGGTGGTGAAGCGGGGATGTCTCAGGCAGCCGAAGATATGGCTGCAGGCAAGTTGCCCTGGACCGCAGAAGCCAAAAAACGATTGGAGTCCATCCCGGAGTTCATGCGGAGCATGATTGCCAATATTGCGGAAGATGTGGCCAAAGAGCGAGGTCATATGGAGGTCAATGTCGAGTTATTTGAAAAGGTTGAAGCCTTAGGCGATCTGCAAGAGCAAGTAGGCCTTCCCTTAGAATGGACAGAAGAAGCCCTCGCGCTCTTGCAACAAAAAATAGAGCATTCCCCCCCAATGGCGAAGGAATTTGTGGCAGATATGTTGAAGCATGATGCAGAAGATCTTGCGCGGGAGCAAGGAATTACCTGCATGGATGCTGAATCCCTCATGCGTCTATGGGAGGCACCACAATCACAGGTAGCTTGGACTGATGAGGCATGGAAACGTCTTCAGACCTCTCCGGATTTTGTGCGGAGTGGGATCCGAAAAGCTGCTGAGCGTCGGGCACGGAAACTTGGTCTTCAAGAAATTGAT
The DNA here is from genome assembly GCA_020355985.1 of Nitrospirota bacterium. The sequence continues at coordinate 1,259,348 of CP070628.1, forward strand.
TCAGAGCATTTGACCGTTTTTCGAAACGAAGCCATGATGAAAGCTGTCAAACGCATTCGAGCCTTTGGATATAAAGAATTGACGTTTGATGCCTTCGATGATGCGCTCCATAAGGTAAAACGATTAAAGGGAAACGAGCAAGCTGAGCACCGTTTAGATGAAATACGTGATTTTATGAAAACCAAGCCCGATGTGGGAGTACTTGGCGACGAGCTCATGGGGCGCTTCCGGAGGTATTTAAAAGGGGAAGGAAAATTATAAGACACTCTATTTGTCCAATCTTTTCCTCTCTCAACGTCGCCTCGCTCTAGTTCTTTCCCATTTTCTGTTCCATTGCCCCTTCCTTTGCTAATTGATCAACAATCTCATTTTCGGGGTTCCCCGAATGAGCTTTAACTTTGATCCAATGAATGTTGATGTGTGATGCGTTCACCATTTTGGCATATGATTGGGTGAAGGGTAATTTCGCTCTCCAGGCTCCTGTTGCCCAGCTTTCCAACCCTTGATAATCAAAATAAAGCGTCACCTCTGTAATCCCCCGTGCCTGGCACCATTCCAGGGATTTTAAAATACCCAAAATCTCTCCCGCGACGTTTCGGTGCCTATGAGCTTCGGGAGGAATATCGTTGCCTTTGGCACGATAGACTTCTTGGCCACCCTGTTTGACCAGCAAGCCCCATCCAATTCTCAGAGAACCATCACCTTGAGGAAAACAGGATCCATCCACCCAAATCTCAGTAGTGAAATCAGTTGGGACGTCCGCTTTTTCCTTGGTATTTTTCAGAGTTGGGGCAGTGGAAGAGACAAACGCCAAGGCTTCTTCTCGTGTAGGGAAGGATTTATATTCAGCATCAGGAAATTTGTAGACTTGTTTTCGGCAGGCGTCCCAACTGTCAAACACTCCGGTGGTTCGGCCGCGACGTACCGCATAAAACTTCATGGACAATCACATGCGGGTGTTGTTTGTCCCATGCTATTGTTTCTTCATCGGATTCACTGATTTTGTAGCGCTTCAATTTTGGCTTTGGCAATGGCCAGTTTAGCTGTTTGGCCAGGATTATCTTCTGCTAACACGACAAAGGTTTCGTATTCTTGAAGGGCACGTTTTGGGTTAATTGATTCAAAAGCTTTGGCTAAATTAAATCGTGCTTGGGCATATGCGGGTTGCAGGGCCAGGGCTTGTTCATAGGCTTGAATCCCTTCTGGGATTTTCTCCAGTTTGACCAACACCGTCCCATAACTGTTCAAAATATTGGCCGCATGGGGTTGAATGGCCAAGGCTTTTTCAATGGAAGCCTTGGCTTCTGTAAACTTTTTAAGTTGGCTAAAAGATAGCCCAAGTCTATGATTCGCTTCGGCGAGCTGCTTGGTCTTCGGGAGTCCATAATGAACGGATTTCTGGTAGGCGTCCTGTGCGATGCCAGGTTGTTTTGTCCCGCAGGAGCCAAATAAAGCAATCTCGCCTCTGGCAAATTGTTGCAAGCCTAGGAAGTCTTTGTCAGCTGATGATGGTGTCGTTGAAAGAGAGGTCTTGGGATTAGAGGGAGATGAAGATGCTTGTAAATAAGAAAGGAATTTGTGATGACTCCCATCCAAAAGCGATTCATAGGGATCTAGGACAAACACGGCCATAATCAGTTGGTCATCCTGCCCGGGCCGATGCCGAAGATAATATTGATGGGTGGTCGTGGCTTTTCCGGTACGGTACAACGTGGCTGAGTCGGGGACTTGTCCTTCAAGGAGCTGAGAGGAGGTAAGATAAAAATCACGGCTTGAGGGTAATTGCGAAAGAGTTTTTCGAAGTGTGGGATAGTCATCCAGGGACAATCCATCTGGAAAGACGGTGATCACTCCAACGAGTATCTGATCTTCATTAAAGACCACCCATTGGCCTTGTTTAATGGGATGGGAAATTTCTTGAAAAATTTCTCTTCCCCCGCCCCAAGGGGTTTTCTGACTTCCTGGCTTTAACCAACTGGCATTAGCCTCGGTCTCAGTCTGGCAAAGGTAAGCCTGTCCTAACAGATTAAGATCACTTGCTGAGGGAGGCAAGGGTGATGGTGGCGGACCGCTCGAACAATGGGTAAGAAAGCAGAGCGAAAAAATTCCGACAATGCTTTTCCAGGGGTGGAAGCTCATTTTTGAATGTGGAAGGTTTTGGATAAGGGCCGCGCTCATCGCGAATTCGCTATCGTCGTTGACCTGATTGAGAAGAAAATAAAAACGGAGGAATGTAGGACACTCTGGTGGGCGATACTGGGATCGAACCAGTGACCTCTGCCGTGTGAAGGCAGCGCTCTCCCACTGAGCTAATCGCCCAAGTCAACGTGAGAATGTATCACAATGCTATAGGGGGGGCAATGCAGTTTAATGGGCATGTCTTCCCCATATCTTGACGCTCTAAGAAAGTGTGGAGTAGGCTCAGACGAAGGGATTTATGGTGCTTTGCAAAGGGGGGTGTATAATGGACAAACAAGACCGAAAATATGAGTCTCGAAAGCCAAGTACTCCTCAAGAATCTGAAGAGATCCAAGCCGATCCTAAGGTTGCGGAAACCGGGCAACGTTTAACAGAAGAAATGGACGATCTGGTTGACGAAATCGATAAAGTCCTTGAAGAAAATGCGGCTGAATTTGTGAAAAACTATGTGCAAAAAGGTGGAGAGTAGCCACTAGATTTATTTGGTGCGCTCAGCTCCATGGGTACGTTCTTCCTTCCTGTTTTCGTCACAACCTATTCACAGCTCCTAGGTGGGCATTCCTGACATTTTTAATCGGGAATCCATCTTGTTTTTCTTTCTCAAGCAACGTTGGGAGGAGAAGCACGTCTTCTCTGTTGAGCCTAGGGTAATGTTCAAGTGGTTATTGGTATTGCCGGGTTTCGTCCAGGCGGCCGACTTTGTTGCTTGATGTGTCCAGAGGGAAGCAAACTTTATTGTGAAGCACAAGAACCTAAAACCATTCATGCCAAGCCTAACCTCATCTGATGAGGCGAACGCAAGTTACAGGAGGGCGGACCAACTTGCTGTGCTCAAACAAGGTCTGCCAGCTGATTAGAGCGTTCACCGTTGGGGCCGGGCGGAGGCGTCAGACAGTGGGACAAGAACGGATCTATAATAAAGAGTTTTCAGCAATTTCATCAGTTTTTTGTTATGATTTTTGAAGGTAGTTAGGGTAAGGGGCTATGAGAATCTGAAATTATGAGTGTTGCACATCTGGCAGATATTGAACAGCTGATGAAGCAGGTGGTGGCATACCATCCTGAGGCGGATACGAGTCTCCTTCTGCGTGCATATGAGTATTCGGTCAAAGCGCATGAAGGGCAAATGCGTCAAACGGGAGAGCCCTATGTTCAGCATCCACTAGCCGTTGCTGGAATTTTAACATTTCTTAAGCTGGATGTGCCGGCCATCGCGGCTGGACTTCTTCATGACACACTTGAAGATACCGTCGCCACCGAAGAGGAGCTAAAAAAAGAGTTTGGGGCGGATGTGGCGCAATTGGTTGAAGGAGTGACGAAGATTGGGCAGATTCCGTTTAAATCTTACGAAGAGAAACAGGCAGAAAATTTTAGAAAAATGGTTCTATCTATGGCTGATGATATCCGAGTGGTCTTCATTAAGCTGGCCGACCGTCTACACAATATGCAGACCCTGGAGGGCTTGTCGGACGAGAAACGGAAAAAAATTTCTCAAGAAACAATGGAGATTTATGCTCCTCTAGCTAACCGGCTTGGTATAAGTTGGATTAAACAAGAATTAGAGGATTTATGTTTTCAATACCTTCAGCCAGAAGCTTGTGCCCTTTTAAAGCTGCGATTAGCGAAAAGGGATGATGAGCGGCAGGCTTATATCCAAACCCTGATTCAGATGGCACAGGAGGCGCTGACCGAGGCCGGTCTTCCTGGACAAATTGACGGACGGCCGAAGCACCTTTTTAGCATTTACCAGAAAATGGAGCGTCGGTCGGTTTCGTTCGATGAAATTTATGACCTCACGGCCATTCGCATAGTGACCGATTCCAAAATGAATTGTTATGCCGTACTGGGTTTAATTCATTCGATTTGGCCCCCGGTTCCTGGTCGCGTGAAGGATTATGTGGCTACGCCTCGTTCCAATCTCTATCAATCCTTGCATACGACGGTCGTTGGACCTCAAGGAGAATATGTGGAGTTTCAAATTCGAACAGCAGAAATGCACCGCATCAATGAATATGGGGTTGCTGCCCATTGGTTGTATAAGGAACCTATGAAAGCCAGAGGTGGTGATGGGGAAGTCTTTAGTTGGCTTCGGCAGTTTGTGGAATGGCACAAAGATCTTTCGGACAATCGACAGTTTATGGATTCCGTAAAATTGGATTTATTCCATGATGTCGTTTTCGTGTTCACACCAAAAGGTGAAGTGCGGGAGGTGCCGGTAGGGTCGACGCCCTTAGATCTTGCCTATGCCATTCATACTGAAATTGGAGATCATTGTGTTGGTGCGAAAGTTAACGGCAAGCTGGTCCCCCTTCGGTACCAATTACATAGTGGAGATATGGTAGAGATATTGACCTCTCCTGCCCAAGTGCCTCATCGCGGGTGGTTAAAGTTTGTTCGTACCTCAAAAGCCAAAACAAAAATCAAACATTGGTTCAAAGTTGCAGAGCAAAAACGTGCGCTAGAACTTGGCCGCCGCTTATTAGAACAGGAATTTCAACGAAAACATCTTTCCGCCGAACAGTCTTTGAAATCGGAGCGATTGGTGGTCATGGCCAAGGTGAAGGATTGTGAGACTGTGGACGAGTTAATCCGAATGGTGGGATTCGGGCGCATTGCCCCTGATCAAATCGTATCGCATTTCAAGGAAGAGAGCGAGCAATTACCTTCTATCGCCATCAAAGGTGAGGTGTCGGTTCCTCATTTGAACTCGCCGGGGCCATTAAATGACAGACCTGTTAAGTTTAGCGGGACCAATGATGTCCTCATGCAGCTTTCCAAATGTTGCAAGCCCGTTCCTGGGGAACCTATTCGTGGCTATATTACGCGTGGGCGGGGGTTGACGATACATGCAGTCGATTGCCCAAACTTTCAGTCATTGGAATGGGAGCATAATCGCCTGGTAGAAGTGGAATGGGACGTAGATGTTGAAGGTTCCCATTCGGTTGATGTTTCGGTATTAACGCTTGATCGACCTGGAGTATTAGCCAAAGTTTCTTCCGGTATCTCTCAATGCAAGGCGAATATCACAAAAGCTGAAATTTCAACCAGAGAGGATCAGAAGGCAGTCTTGGATTTTGTGATCGAAGTGAAGAATACCTCGCACTTAGAGCTTATTCTTCAGGAAATTCAACGGGTTGAAGGTATTCTTACAGCTAAGCGAGTGCGGGGATGGTCCTAGACCGTTTTTGGGGCCGAGGTGTTTAGTATGGGAAGCTCATTGGAGGAAGGTCGATCTTGAGCTGATTCCCAACTATTAAATCCAATTTTTCAGCCATGCCGGCATTGAGCTCAAGGACCTGTAGTGACTTGTGAGGTGCTTGATATCTTGGGCACGCATCATCCTTTCTAGTGCAAATGGGAACATTTTGTTCCAAGTGTACAATGGTTCCAGATTCATCTAGCCAGAAAATATCTAACGAAATCAGCGTATTTTTCATCCAAAAAGTTTGATCACCTAGTTCAGGGAAGAGAAAAAGCATTCCCCTATCAGGAGCCATAGATGGCCGAAACATAAGGCCTTTCCCTCGTTTATCCGGAGAATCTGCAATTTCCACAAAAATAGTGGCCCCTTTTGGGGTGACAATAGTGCCTAGACCCTTTTCGGATAAGGAGACTGATTGCGCGTAGGATATGGGAAGAATTGACCAAATCCCACCAAAGGTGTGCCCTAAGGCTAGGACCATTAATCCAATACATCGGGTGATATTGTTAACGACGGTCATGAGAGCGGATCATTAGAGCTGGGAGTATTTTTCCCGTTTGTGAATTGCTCCGGCAATGTCTCTTGAATGATGGGCAATTGTCAAATTCAGCGTCTCTTTACTGCCAAATGAAATGCTCCCTTCGTGGCCTTGACCCAAACCCCTGATAAAATTATAATGCTCTGTTTGCAGGTAGGGTAAATTTTTTCCGCTCCTGTACTACTTAAGAACAAACCTTTAACCTTTATCGGGTTTTAAAGGGGATCATCAGGAGAGGTTGTTTGCGTTGCCTCACGTCACATAGATCTTCATCTAATTTCCATGATGTAATTCAAAGACGGTTTTTGTAGAAAACGGCCCTACTTGGTCAAATGGGCAGGTACCCAAGTGGTCAACGGGGGCAGACTGTAAATCTGCTGCCATCGGCTTCCAAGGTTCGAACCCTTGCCTGCCCACCATGTCCAGCAGGTTGAATATAGAGCATATTTCTTCTGTTTGGAAAAAATCCTTCTGGCAATAAGGATTAAACGATTGTAGGTGTAATGCGGGCGTAGCTCAGTGGTAGAGTTCCAGCCTTCCAAGCTGGCTGTCACGGGTTCAAATCCCGTCGCCCGCTCCATTCGCCACGACAAAGGGAAAACCAATAGGCCCATATTTTGACATCGAATATGGAATATCATT
>CP070628.1:1266028-1278952 GCA_020355985.1 Nitrospirota bacterium
AGAAAAATATTTTGGAGTATTGCCTCTGCTAACGAAGGTGGAAAAATTTCTTTCCAACTCCTTCCGTCCAACCCCATGAGCGAATGCTTTTATTAATCGATTAGCCTCGTCTGAGCACACTGAATTGTTCTGCCCACCCCTTCTCTGCGTTTCCATAATCTAATAAGGCCTGACGGGGCGTCAATGGTTTTGGGTTCTTTTGCTTCACATAAAGGTTTCGCTCTACAAGACGAACCAAGCGTTAGGTATATGATCTTCTTGGCTGGGTAAGCTAGCAAGCTCGGCTGCCGGGCCAAAACCTGGCCTCAAAATAATTCAAAGGATGGAAAAGAAGAATGGATACTCGCGTAAAGCTGTGGGGATGACAATTCAGAAGGGAAATTTCGCTAAGATGGTGAGGGGTCTTTTTCAGAAAGGAGTGATCTGAAATCTGATTCGTCCAGAACCATTATACCCAACTTCTCTGCCTTCTCTAATTTCGAACCAGGGTCAGTTCCTGCCACCACATAATCAGTCCTCTGACTCACACTCGACATCACTCTCCCACCAACAGACTCAATCTTCTGCTTTGCTTCCTCACGGGTCATACCTTCCAAGGTTCCTGTAAGAACAAAAGACTTTCCCGTAAAGGGTTGAGTGTCAGCTCGTGCCACAATAGCGATCGTTTCCACTTGGACCCCCAAGTTTTTCATGCGCTGAATTACCTGAAGGTTGCGTTCCTCTTGAAAGAAATTTTCCACACTGGCCGCAATTTCCGCTCCGATCTCATGAATCGCTTGAAGTTCTTCCTTTGAGGCCTTTTGAATCTTTTCTAAGGATCCATAATGTTGAGCCAGGACCTTGGCAACATGCGCTCCCACATGCCGAATGCCCAATCCAATTAAAAATCTTGGCAAGGTAGCATGTTTGCTCTTTTTCAATCCTTGGATCAATTGGGTGGCGGACTTTTCCGCAAATCCTTCAAGCTCCAACAACTGCTCTTTTTTTAAGGAATAGAGGTCACCTAGATCCTTCACCAATTTCTCATCAACAAATTGGGCAATGGTCTTCTTCCCCACCCCATCAATATTCATGGCACTTTTTGAAACATAGTGCTCAAGTGATCCTTTAAGTTGCGCAGAGCAGACAGTCTTACCCATGCAATACAACACGGGTCCCTCTTGAATGGTATGCGACTGACAGACGGGACATTGTTTTGGTGGGATAAATGGATCCGTCCGTTGCTCTCCTGGGACCTCAATGCGTTCCACAATATCCGGAATCACATCTCCTGCCCGTTCTACTTTTACTGTATCTCCCACACGCACATCTTTTCGAGTAACTTCTTCCACATTATGCAAACTGGCTCGGCTAACGGTCACCCCGCCTATATCCACGGGATCAAGCATGGCAATGGGCGTGAGCGCGCCCGTTCGGCCGACAGACACCGCAATGGCACGTATTTTCGTCAATTCTTTTCTTGCCGGAAATTTATAGGCAATGGCCCACCGCGGACTACGTGATTTTTCTCCCAATTGCCTTTGCCAATCAAAGCGATTGACCTTAATCACAATCCCATCGATTTCAAACGGTAGGGTGTCTCGCTGGTGGGCCATGTCACGATGAAAATCTATGGCCGTTTCAAGATTTGAACAATTTTGGCGAAACGGCGGGATGGGAAGCCCCCATGCTTCGAGACAGGAAACAGCTTCACTATGAGTGGTAGGTTTTTCTTCCCCTTCACTCATCATGTCATAACAAATAAGGGTCAAAGGTCTTTTGGCGGCGATTTGTGGATCTAATTGTCGTAGTGCACCGGATGCGGCATTGCGTGGATTGGCAAAGGTGTCTTCCCCCATTTCCGTCAACCGCTGATTGAGTTGATGAAAATCAGGAAGCTTGATAAAGACTTCTCCACGAACGACCAAATGCTTTGGAAAACCGACGCCCTCTTTCAATCTCAAAGGCAAGGTACGAATTGTCCGAAGATTGTGTGTGACATTTTCCCCGATGGTGCCATCCCCTCTCGTGGCGCCACACACAAACACGCCTTGGTCATAGGTCAACTCTACTGAGAGCCCATCGAACTTTGGCTCGGCCGAATACCCAACTTGTGTTTCCTGCAATTCACGGCGAACGCGTTCGTCAAATGCCCGTACGCTGTCTTCCGTCATCTCCGAATCTAGGCTTAACAGTGGAAATTCGTGTTGAACTTTTTGAAATTGTGATAGAGGTGCTCCCCCGACCCGTTGCGTGGGTGAATCAGGAGTAATTAAATCCGGAAATTCATTTTCTAACTCTTGTAATTCCTGAAAGAGCTTGTCATAGGCAGCATCAGAAATTTCTGGCTTGCTATGCACATAATACAATTCATCATGCCGCCGAATGACTTGGCGAAGCTCCTCGAGTCTTTGTTGGGTAGAAGCCACAGAAGAAGAAAGGCTAGAGTAAAATGGGCACCTTGTTAATCCCGAATAAATCTGGCCGCATAACTTCGAATCTCATGGCCGTTTAACACATGAAACTGGCGCAAACGGGAAACCGTTTGTCCTGAAAACCGATGCAACGGCAACGGCAAGAGTTTGCGTCCATATCGTCGAGCAATATTCCGCCAGGCGGCCTTGAGGGGGATGGGAGAAACTACGGCAACATGGGATTCTTGCGAATGAGCGCAGGCTCCTGCCAACAGCCGTTCTTCCAATGTCGTCGTAAAATTAAATAACGGGTTTTCCCATATATCAGGAATGTACCGGGGCGGATATAAAAACATCGTCCCACCATAACGAGCTTGTCCAATCCCGGGCCCGACCATCTGGGTTGAAAATGGCGTGGCATAAAAGCTTAAAGTAGATTCTTCTTGATGCTCAGCAAACCAGGTCGTTCGCCACGTATACACATTCGGGTCTGCTGGAACATCAAAGAGAAAGACGAGGACTTCAATCGTTCCTCTGGCTGGGGGAATGACTTTGACTTGGAGATCATAAATGGATCGTTGGGTTTTCATGGCCCATTGTCGGAGGGTCTCCCGCAGATCAATCCCATCTTCCAACGAGGTGCTGAATTTTTCAATTCTCGCCAAATCGTCCCCTATGACCTGCTGGCTTTGTTGTCGGACATGTGCGGCAAATGATTCAATCCTTTCATCTTCGGGTGGCCAGGAACATTGACGATAGGGATTCCATTGATGGGCCCAGGATTGACTTTGGGGAATGGGCGGTTTTGGCCGAAGCGTGAGACTTCGCCACGTTTGGGGGTCTCCTTGCAAGCGATTGGTAGCTGGCAAAATCTCGCCTCCTGGATCCTGGAGTTCCCCAATGCCCATCCTAATTATCGGTTTGGTATCCAGCCTTGACGAATCTATTTGATAGTCATATGTCTTTGCGGTTTCTAATAATGTAAGGGCAAAGGCATCTCCTCCCATTTGTTGGGCTGCTTGAATAAGCGTATACAAATCTGGCTTCAAGCGATGTTCAAGGAGTGCCCGGTTTCGGATATATTGAAAATACCGCTGCAATAATTGAGGTGTGATCCAATTCACTTCCTGCGTCCCCATGGAAGAACGCGATGACAGCCATCGAGATCGCGCTTCTAGAACAAGTTCTTTGATTCCATCAATCGACAGATGCTTGTCGGAACGAGCTTCTTCACGTCGATATTCGTAGAGTTGGGTAATGAAGGGTAATTCACCCAACAGGAAATAGAGCGAGGCAGGGTCCACCTTCCAGCAAGCCGGGCGCCCTGTAGGTTGCTCAGGTGCAAGATAGGGCATCCGACCTTGATAGGCCTGGCGGAGCCAGGGCCAATCTATCAATGAGCACAGACACAGAATATTTCGATACTCTAACTCCAATTCATGTAGTCGGAAGGCCATCCATGCAATACGTGCTTGCCGTTGACTTTCTTTTTCTGGCGAAGGCAAAAATGGCATCGTAACAGCCGAAAAGCTAGCCAGCGATACCGACTTGAGCACATAGGGATCAGGCCCTATCCAAGGATTTGGTTGGAAGCAAGTCACATCCCGGTCAACATAAGCACGAGCAATGCCTTCACCCATGGCCACCCGGATTCCCATGATGACTGGCTGACAGGGATCAATAGGCACATAAGAGCAACACGAAACCTCATTCTCATTTTGTTCGTGACACACAACGACACTCACAACCGGCAGAGCGTCTATTCCTTCTTCAACAGCAGATTCAACCGATGGCGGAAGGGGAAGCGTGAGGCAATCAATTTCCTGTGAAACCATGATATCTCGAACGGTCTGAGCCATATCTCCACTGCCATGTACGATAGGCAAAACCTGAATGTGAGGAGAAAGGGTGAAGATCGTATCGGGTTGCGAGACAGCGTGAGACATCGTGTGAATTAGTTGAAGAGTAAGTAAGGCACTACGATGAAAAGTAAGATGAGAGGTTTAAGAAAAATTGTACCTCGACTAGAATAAGAATTTAATGATCAGGATGGAGGGGTGAATCTTCGTCAAAAAAGAAATCGCCTAACCCTTTGGGCAATCCTTGTCCACCTAAAGCATGAGAACGACGCCTAGCTAAGTCATCCAAATCCAAGGCTTCCTCGCCCAAGACTTTCGTTAAGGCCTCACGCCACGCCACATCGTGAGCCAACGGGTGATTGGGATCTTGTGCCATCCGCTTCAAGGCATATTGGACTATATGAATGCCATCACGAACCGAAAACAACAGATCAAGGTGATGGGCTTTTTGCAGGAAGTCGACAGTGAGGGTAAGAAGGTCCACAGGCGCAAAAGGCAAATGATATTGTAAAATCGCCAATTCATGATCCTTCGAGGGAAATTCAACTTTTAATGTGGGTTGCAGACGAGACAAGATGTAATCGGGCACCTCGTATGTAGACGCATCCTCATTCATGGTGACGCAACACCGGAAATGTTCATGTGCCACAACCTGTACTCCCGCTACAATTGATTCTATTAATCGTCTGTGATCTAGCAACGAAGCCAGAGAAGCCCAGCTCTTTTCATTCATCCGATTGCCTTCATCAAGCAGGCAAATATTGCCGGTGAGCATCGCCGTGACTAAGGAAGAAGCTTGATAGACAATCGTTCCACCTTCTGCAATGACCGGTGACACCAACAGATCTTCTGGACGCGTATCCGCGGTACATTGAAAAATATACAGGTCTTGTTTTCGTTCCTGCGTGGCGGCCATGGCCAATGTCGTTTTCCCCACACCGGGTTGGCCCACAATGCGCGGAGATAGCGGACAATCGTGTGGATCGACAACTAACCAACAGGCCAAGAGTTGGCGTAAAATCTCATGGTCCCCAATCCACTGCTGCTGGAGCGCAATGGGACGGGCCAATCGAAGAGATACCTGGCCAACTTGAAATGTTTCTGGATTTCCGGAAAGAAAAGAGTCTCTTGTCATGTTCGAAAGAAAAGCTATCACAAGATTTTTTCTAGGGTCAATGTTACTGAACAGAAGTACAGCATACTTTTGCTGATATCAATCGACTAGTGGTTTGACATTACCCAGTTTCCGAATTATTGTGTAGGAGAAGCTAACTGGATGCCTTCTGCATCTACCTTTACATTTAGGACTTAGAAGCCCGGCAGGAGGGATGTAAGGGATGCAAATGAAACTCAATGGAGGAGGAATGCGCAACATGACGCAATCAATGTTTGGGGGAGCTCAGGTAGATCCCCGTCCATCTACAGGGTTTTCCTACCTAAAAGTCATGGCAGGTATGCTCGTCTGTGGCGGGCTATTGACCGGGTGTGTCAGTACCGAAAAATACGAGGCAGAGAAAGCTCGGGCATTAAATTTCCAAAGGCTCCTGGCCCAAGAAGAAAAGAGAACGGGCGAACTTAACGTCAAGTACCAGGATGCCCAACGAAAAGTCGGGTCTCTTGAGTCTCAAAGCCGCGATGTGAATGCCGAACTCGAAGCGCTACGTGACCAACTCAATCGCTCCCATGAGGAACTCGCCAGAGTCCGTGGCGGAGGTATGGCGGAGAGCGATGACCTTAAACTATCAGAACCCTCAATTTCAGAATTTGGATTAGATGACCTGGACTTTAAAGATTCAGATCTGGCGAAACTTGAGTCGGATTTAGATCTTGGCAGCAATGACGTCCCCCTGGAATCGATGGCTGAATCGACCAGCATGGCCATGGGCGGTGGAGATTTTCATACTGTCGAAAAAGGAGATACTCTCTATCGGCTTTCCAAACAGTATGGCGTGACTGTCGATGACCTCAAAACCTGGAATAATTTGATTGACAACACCATTCACATAGGCCAACAAATCGTCGTCAGTCAGTAGTCATTACGCTTCCAATCTCTGTAAATAGCAAAGGCGAGAATCTGTGGGGGATATCCCCCCTGGGTTTTCGCCTTTTTCTTTGATTCCACCTCCTCAATCCCTCTCCTGTTCGTTGACACCCTATAGGGCGTATGCTACCGTCGAAGTCATGAAAAGTGCTTATAATTCAGTAGGTTTCGACGAATTTTGCACCTTGGCGGCACAAGGAAATTTGGTTCCCATCTACCGAGAAATCCTGGCAGATTTCGATACACCGGTTTCGGCTTTTTCGAAGATCAATACGGGTTCACATGCCTTTTTATTTGAAAGTATTGAAGGAGGAGAAAATTGGGCGAGGTATTCTTTCCTGGGAAGTCAGCCTTCAGTTGTGTTTTGGGAACACCAGGGAGAGGTCATCACCCAAAAAGGGCGAAAACAAACGCGGGCCCCGCTGAAAGGTAATCCATTAGATCACATTCAGGAGGTCATGGCCGCCTATCGCCCAGTTGCGGTTCCAGGGTTGCCGCGATTTGTAGGCGGAGCAGTCGGGTTTTTGGCCTATGATGTTGTTCGTTCATTTGAACGGATTCCTCCCTATCCAAAAGACGAACTTAAAACACCGCTTTTTGCGTTTTGTATTACCGATACGCTCCTAATTTTTGACAATATCGCCCACACGATCAAAGTCGTCGCTAATGTCCATATTGTTTCGACAAAAAAGGCGGAACTTCGACGCACTTATCGAAAGGCCATTCAACAAATTGAATTAATTATCGCCAAGTTGCATAAATCTCGGCGCAAGCCTTCATCTTCCAAACGCCGTGCGCCTCTTAAGTTTCAATCAAATATGACCTCATCCAAATTTGAAAAAATGGTTCTTCGGACCAAAGAATATATTCAAGCAGGGGACATCATTCAAGGCGTCATGTCCCAACGGTGGCATACCACGATTGGGACAAATCCCTTCGAAATTTATCGGGCATTGCGTGTCATCAATCCTTCACCTTATATGTTTTATCTACGCATTGCCGGAACCGAGCTGGTTGGTGCGTCGCCAGAAGTGTTGGTTCGCTGCGAGGATGGTAAGATCGTGGTTCGGCCCATTGCCGGAACTCGGCCACGTGGACAAACATCCGAAGAGGATCAAAAAATGGAAGTAGATCTTCTTGCTGACCAAAAAGAATTAGCTGAGCATGTGATGCTGGTAGATTTGGGCAGAAATGACGTTGGACGGGTGGCAAAGACCGGATCAGTTAATGTTGAAAGATTTATGACCATTGAACGCTATTCGCACGTGATGCATATCGTCTCTCAAGTCATCGGGGAATTAGATCCGAACTATTCGGTCTATGACGTCATGAAAGCCTGTTTCCCGGCTGGAACCCTTTCCGGAGCACCTAAAATTCGGGCCATGCAAATTATTGAGGAATTAGAACCAACGCGTCGTGGACCCTATGGTGGAGCCGTCGGGTATTTCAGCTTTTCGGGGAATATGGATACCTGCATCAATATCCGAACTGTCGTTGCGCAAGGGAACAAGGCGTACATCCAAGCCGGTGCCGGAATAGTGGCAGATTCCGATCCAGCGCGAGAATACGAAGAAACTCGAAGCAAAGCTGGGGCCATGATGCGAGCCCTGGAAATGGCCGAACGCGGATTAGACTAGATACAGCGAGGAATCAAGAGAGATACAAAGATCTTGCCCGAATTTTCACAACCTTTGTTTTCAATTGACGCATTACGTTTAATTCTCCATTCCTAACTATTTGTTATGGTTTTAGTCATTGATAATTACGACTCGTTTACCTATAACCTCGTGCAATATTTAGGGGAATTGGGAGCTGCAGTTCAGGTTATTCGGAATGACAAGCTCACCAATGAAGAGATTGAACAATTGGCCCCCGACCAACTTTTAATTTCTCCCGGTCCCTGCACTCCCAATGAGGCTGGAATTTCCGTCGATGCGATCAAATACTATGCTGGAAAGCTCCCGCTGTTTGGTGTCTGCCTCGGGCATCAGTCATTAGCTTATGCCTTTGGAGGCCAAATTGTACGAGCTGAGCGTCTGATGCATGGGAAAACGTCAATGATTCACCACGATGGTAAAACGATTTTCAAGGGGTTGCCCAATCCTTTTGAAGCCACAAGATATCATTCACTCATCGTTAGGCGTGAAACGTTACCAGCGGACTTTGAAGTATCTGCAGAAACAGGAGAAGGCGAAATTATGGGGCTTCGCCATAGGCCGACAGGAGCAGAAGGGGTCCAATTTCACCCTGAGTCCATTCTCACAGGAGTCGGGATGGACCTCCTCAAAAACTTTTTAGCCCTTCCTATATCTTCTTCAAGCCGAGCATGAGTAGTTCCATCGGCATTACTCTAATTTGGGAATGACTTTCATGAGTAGGTTCAAAGACATTCTTGCCAAACTCCCCGAGCGAATAGATCTGACGGAAAAAGAAGCGGAAGAAGCCATGCAAGAGATCATGCACGGCAACGCAACGGATGCGCAGATCGCCGCCTATTTAATGGGTTTACGCATGAAAGGGGAAACGATCGAAGAAATTACGGGATCCGTGCGAGCCATGCGGGATCTTGCTATCCGTGTTCCAATTACCGACCCCCAAGTCGTTGATACATGTGGAACGGGCGGTGATAAAAGCCAAACCTTCAATATTTCCACTGCCGCAGCCTTCGTCGTGGCTGGTGCCGGAATTACTGTGGCCAAGCATGGCAATCGGTCAGTATCATCCCGCTCAGGAAGCGCGGATGTCTTGTCAGCCCTTGGGGTGAATATCGAACTCTCACCTCAAAAAGTTGGAGACTGCATCAACGAAGTTGGCATTGGATTTTTGTTTGCCCCTCTCTACCATGGTGCCATGAAATTTTGTGCGAAACCTCGTTCAGAAATGGGTATTCGTACCTTAATGAATATTATGGGTCCATTATCCAATCCGGCTGGCGCAACAGTTCAAATCTTGGGGGTGTATGAGGCCAGTCTTACAGAAAAATTGGCGCAAGTCTTAATGCGATTAGGGACACAACATTGTTTTGTCTTACATGGGATGGACGGATTAGACGAAATTTCACTGACGGGGCCAACGACCATTGCGGAAGGGAAAAAGGGTCGTGTGGCGAGCTATCTTGTTCGGCCAGAAGATTTTGGGCTTTATCCCGTAGCTGCCAAAGAATTACGAGGTGGGACTCCAGAAGACAACGCCAAAATCATATTAGACATTCTGCGAGGTAGGCATGACCCTAAACGCGATATTGTCTTAATGAATGCGGCTCCTGCCTTGGTCGCATGCAACAAAGCCACATCGTTAAAAACCGCCTTTGAAGAAGCCGGGCGGGTCCTGGACAGTGGCGCGCCTTTTGAAAAACTTGAAAAGCTTATTTCATATACTCAAGAACTCGCGTCATGATTCTTTCACGGATTTTAGAGCACAAAAAGGCAGAATTGCGGCGAAAACAAAGCCGAGGCTATCGGTTGGCCCTGAAAACCCGGATTGCCGACCAACGTGCTTCGCGAGGGTTCATTAAAGCCATTGAAGCTGGGCAATCGTCCACGGCGCCTACATTGATTGCTGAAGTTAAAAAGGCCTCACCAAGCCAGGGCCTCATGCGTCCTGAATTTAAAGATCATTTCGAGCCAGTAGAAATCGCCAAACACTACCGTGATGCAGGAGCTCATGCACTTTCCGTGTTGACAGATCAAGAATTCTTTCAAGGCAGCTTAGACATCTTAGCAGCAGTGAAAGATTCAGTTGATCTCCCCACCCTCAATAAAGAATTTATGGTGGGCGAAATCCAGTTTTATGAAGCCCGAGCCCATGGTGCCGATTGTGTCTTATTAATTGTGGCAGGATTAGACCGCATTCAATTGGAAGATTTTTTTGTTCTTGCAACAGAACTCACATTGGATGTCTTGATTGAAACCCATGATGAAGGAGAGCTTGATGTCGTCCTTGAACGGATTCCTCAAGCCAGGCTCATCGGCATTAACAATCGTGACCTCAAAACCTTTTCCACGGATCTTAGCATTACGGAACGCTTAGCCAAACGTATTCCCTCCGACAAACTGATTGTCAGTGAGAGTGGGATTCATAAGCGTGATGATGTCGTGAGAATCTTCGAAGCCGGCGCTCACGCCATGCTCATTGGCGAGTCTCTTCTTCGGGCCAAATCCATTGAAGACAAGATTCAAGAGTTGTTGCCGACATCGACCACAACCAGCAAAGAACCCTCTGAAACTCGTTGGGTGTAAGACTTTTTTAAGGACTTCCTTAAAGCTATTCAGACAAGTCTTCACTTATGCCCATCAAAATTAAAATATGTGGGATAACGAATGCACAAGATGCCGAGGCTGCAGTCACCGCAGGAGCCGATGCCCTGGGTTTCGTGTTTCATGCTCAAAGCCCGCGTTGTATTGAACCGTCAGTCGCCAAGCGAATCATTGCACAACTCCCCCCATTTGTTCTGCCGGTTGGTGTCTTTGTCAATCATGATCCCGATATCATACGAGATGTGTTCGATGAATGTGCCCTCGCACTTGCCCAACTGCATGGCGATGAAACTCCGATTTTTTGTGAATCCCTTGGTCGTCCCGTGATACGTGCACTTCGTCTACGTGATCGTGGTAGCTTGCTGGCCCTAGCTGAATATAAAGGGCGAATGGGAGTTAGAGGGTTCGTCATTGATGCCTTTTCAACAGAGGCCTATGGAGGAACAGGGCAAACGGTAGATTGGTCTTTGGCCCGCGAAGTCGCCCAAGGAGCACCCATCCTTCTTGCGGGAGGATTAACCCCAAATAATGTACAGGAAGCCATTCGACAGGTTCAGCCCTATGGAGTTGATGTGAGCAGTGGAGTAGAAGAATGTGCAGGGCAAAAAAATCATGAAAAGATTCGCGCCTTCATTCAAGCCGTTCGCCTTGAGTGTTAGCCTCCTCGTCGCTATACTCTCCTCTTTTCAATTATCATTAAAATGATATATTTGTCCCCTCTTAAGAAGGGATGAAAGAAAACACCAAATGGAGAAGGGACTGTTCAAAAAAATTGCCCAGTAAAGCCGCAGCCGAAGTGGCATGTGGAGCATAGACCAGAGTATGTGAACGCAGCCCAGGGCCGAGTGCGCCGCTGGTGGAGTTTTCAACATTTCCCATTATCAATGGCAACGTATCCTGACAAACATGGTCGCTTCGGGAAATTCGGGGGTATGTATGTACCCGAAACTCTGATGCCGGCAATGCACGAGCTTGACCAGGCCTATCAAAAGATCAAACGTGACAAACAATTTCAACAAGAATTTCAGGCCTGCCTCAAGAACTTTGTGGGTCGCCCCACTCCCCTCTATTTTGCGGAACGCCTGACCAAAACACTCGGTGGGGCAAAAATTTATCTTAAGCGAGAAGATCTCTGTCATACCGGTGCGCATAAAATTAATAACACGGTAGGCCAAGCCCTGCTTACCCGCCGTATGAAAAAGAAACGCGTTATTGCCGAAACCGGTGCGGGGCAACATGGCGTAGCGGTCGCAACCGTTGCCGCCATGTTCGGACTCGAGGCCGAAATTTATATGGGGACGGAAGATATGGAGCGCCAAGCGCTCAACGTATTCCGGATGCGGCTATTGGGATCAAACGTCACGGGAGTGAATGCCGGAAGCCGAACCTTAAAAGATGCCATCAGTGAAGCCATGCGTGACTGGACCACGAATGTGGCCACAACCCATTATCTCCTGGGGTCCGTATTGGGTGCCCACCCCTATCCTATGATGATTCGAGATTTTCAATCGGTGATTGGTCGAGAAGCACGTAAACAAATTCTCTCCTTAGAGGGGCGGCTTCCCCACTGTCTCGTGGCCTGTGTGGGGGGCGGAAGCAATAGCATTGGGTTATTCTATCCGTTTGTCAAAGACACAAAGGTCAAAATGGTCGGTGTCGAAGCTGGTGGACTGGGCATCGAAAGCGGAAAGCATGCTGCACGTTTTTCCGGGGGAAAATCTGGCGTCTTGCATGGCACCATGACTTATCTGTTGCAAGACCAAGATGGCCAGGTCAATCTCACGCATTCCGTCTCGGCTGGCTTGGATTATCCAGCGGTCGGACCAGAACACAGCTTCTATCATGACACGGGACGCATTCACTACACCTCGGTGACCGACAAAGAGGCTCTTGCAGCATTCGACTTATTGTCTCAAGTCGAAGGCATCATACCAGCATTGGAAAGTGCTCATGCGGTGGCAGAAGTCGTTAAAATTGCACCAACGATGAAGAAAAACCAGATTCTCGTAATGAATCTATCTGGCCGAGGAGACAAAGACGTTCAACAAATCGCCAATATGCGCGGCATCCCCCTCTAATAGTTTCCTTGCCTTTGTCAGGAACAGTTAAGGGAGCTAGAGTCCTGAAAATTCGAGATCAACTATTCAAATAACCACGATGACTAACCGCATCCAAGAAACATTCGATGACTTAAAGGCCAAGGGGGCAAAGGCCCTTATCCCTTACATTATGGCCGGTGATCCTTCTTTGGATGTAACGGAATCACTTGTTTTGACTTTGGCGGAAGGCGGAGCAGACCTGATTGAATTGGGTGTCCCGTTTTCTGATCCAATTGCCGATGGTCCCGTTATTCAACAGGCAGCGGAACGTGCGCT
>CP070628.1:1279052-1289901 GCA_020355985.1 Nitrospirota bacterium
GTTTGTCTTGCAAAAGTGAGATGCTAAGCTTTCTACTGGATATCGAACAACAGATTTCCATCTAAGAATGTGTCTTTTCTGAAGAACGTGTTTCCCAATAAAAATTAAAATTAATGAAATGGGAATGATCGTAAGTATTGCCAGTTTGCTCATAGCGGGGGTGGCTTTGTGGGTAGCCTGGCGAATGCGCCAGGAACTGTCTGGTATTAAGCGGGAGAAATATTATCTAGAACAAAAAGTAAAAGCCGTTCCCTCTCAAATCGAAGCAACCGTTGAACCCTTGCGCATTCAGTTGGCGCTTTTGGCTCAAGGAAGGCCTGTCTCCAACCGGTTGATTCGAGCAGGCCGATTATATCATGAAATTACCGCGTCAGAGGCAGGAGAATTTTTGTCTGCGCATGCAAGTGCTGATCGAATATTGTGGATTGACGTCCGCTCAGGAGAAGAATTTTCCAAGCGGCATATCCCCGGCGCCAAGTTACTACCGGTTGAAGAGTTAGAAATGCGCTATCGAACAGAGATCCCTCTTACCCTAGATAAAATTTTTGTATATTGCGCAGGGGGCGATCGAAGTCGCTTGGCTTGTGATTTCCTAAGCCGACATGATTTCGGAAATATATATCACATTAAGGATGGGTTGCAGGGTTGGGAAGGACCGACAGAAGGTAACGAAGCTAGTGGATTGATCCAAATAGCCTCGAAGGCCAAAACGACAACTCGGATGGGGTAACGATGTCCGCATCCGCCCATTCATCTTGACGGGAGGTTATCTAGATCGATGTCATCGGATTTAACTATCTTGAATGTGATGGGCCCTTACCGGGAACCTCAAGAGCCTGCGTTTTCCTTTGATTATTCTGTTCAGCGAACAGATTGGGGAACGCCTCAAGGGGTGAGAATTAAGGTCTCTATTGAGCACGAATTGGATTATTTAAAGAACACAATACTGAGCTTTTCGGAAGGATCCGTTGGGCAGCAGTTGCGGGCTAACCAACTGCTTCTTCGCGCAATTGCAGATCAGAAGCTAAAAATTGTTGATGCTGATGGCCGGTTAACTGAACGGTTAGATGTCATGATTGGCCCATTTCAAGGAGATTCTCTAGGGCATCTTTTTGATTTGCTGGATCAATGGATGCAAGCAGAAAAAGACATGCTGCGGCAAATGATTAAAGATCAAATAGGGGTTTGAGATAACGTCTGACGAGATAATTTTGCAATGAGCAGCGGGAAAGTTTGACGGGATAGGTTCCTGCTAGAATGTCTAAAACACTCGCTGATAACGTTTAGAATACACGCCAGTTGCGTCTTCTCCAAAGCCGAGAGAGGCCTGTTCGGGATTCGTCTTGTTGTGCAAATCAATGGCGTAATGACCACGCACTTTCTCCATGGCGACTTCATAAGGAATAGAGCTTGGATAAAACTCCCCTGGAGCATGGGCTCCACGACCTAAGGCTTTCGCCGATTCCTCACCTGCATATTGTTCTTCCGAAAAAATATAAATATCGGCAATGGCCAAGGCTCCCAATTTATCTTCAGGTGTGGTAGCGGGCAGAAGGGCTTGCAGTGATTGATTGCGTCGTGCTTTTTGAAAGGATTGCAGAAGAGCAATTATCTGGCTGTCGGTTGTAGCCGGATGTACCAAGACCGTAATGGCATTCATCCCAATCACCTTTCCAGTGACGGTAAAGCTCGGCACTAAATCACTTGACACGATGTCGGGTAATGGTGCTTTAGCGTTTGGGGTGGCACTCGGCCCATGGGTAGGGGAATTTTTGGATTTGGGAATAATCAATGTGACGAACAACCAAAGACCAAAGATCACGCCAAAAACGACAATGAGGGGATGTACGCCGATTCGGCGGCCTTCTGTTGGTTCTTCGTCACTCATGAAAGGGTTCCGTCAATAGTTTCGGGTAGTGGTGAAGAACGTGATTCTTGAGACTTGGCGGCTTCCCACCATTGATCAAGTTTTTCCGTCGAACATTCGTTGATTTTCTGACCCTGGCTGCTTGCTTGTGATTCGATATATTGAAAGCGAGTGATGAATTTGTTCGTCGCTTTTCGGAGGGCTTCTTCAGGATTGATTCGGAGAAATCTGGAGACATTGACCAGTGAAAATAAAACATCCCCGAATTCGGCTTCGATATCTGGATGCGGCAAATTTGTCTCCAGAGAAGCCTGAGGGGTATCTGAAGAATCGGTGATTGTAGCTGTGGCTTCATAGAGTTCATCAAGTTCTTCTTTGAATTTCTGGAGCGTCGGTTCGATGGTGTTCCAATCAAAGCCTACACCTGAAGCCCGTTTTTGTACTTGAGCTGCTCGTTGGAGGGCCGGAGAGATTTTAGGGACAGTGTCTAAGGCGGAAAGCCGTCCTTGCTTTTGGTTCTTTTCCTGCTGTTTTAGTTGCTCCCATTGGCGTAGGACCTCGCCAGAGGTGGCCAGCGAAGCCTTTCCTTCTTTTTGAAACACATGAGGATGGCGGCGAATGAGTTTGTCGCCCAAAGCCTTGTTGACGTCTTGATAGGAAAATTGTTCTTGTTCGGAAGCAATTTGACTATGAAAGAGGATTTGGAGCAAGAGGTCGCCTAATTCTTCTTTTAAGGCTGATGGATCTTTGGAATCAATGGCTTCGAGGACTTCATAGACTTCTTCAAGAAGGTAGGGTTTTAAGGATTCAGCGGTTTGTTCCCGATCCCATGGGCAGCCGTCCGGTCCCCGCAAAGTGGCCATGATGTCAACGACATCGGATAAGGCGTGAGTACGAGAAATGGAGGCGAGAGATTTGGGAGACGGTGCTTCCATAAAAAAGAATCTTTGAATCAGTAAGAACTGAGTATCGGGGGGATTATACTGGTTTTCTCTGTCTCTTGTAATCTCTGGATTCTTGATAGAAACCCTCTAATAATGATACTGTTTTTCTCGGTAAGGAGGTTGAATCATGAGTGAAGACGAACAAGGGTTTGTGGTTCGGGATAAGCGTGGACGTTCGGCACAAGAGGAACCTGCCGCTTCATCGCCTGAACCATCAACGGAACCTGAATCTCTGGCCTCAGCAACATCTTCGGAGTCTCATCCTCCGGCTCCTCCTCTTACATTCTCGTCGTTTGTGTTTTCATTAGGGACCTCTTCACTCATGTTGATGGGCGAGTCTTTAGATCCCCAACAACCCTCTCCACCAGTTAATTTACCTCAAGCCAAGGAAATTATTGATATCCTATCGATGCTTGAGGAAAAAACTAAGGGAAATCTGTCGTCTGAAGAAGCATCCGTATTAGGGGATATGTTGTATACTCTGCGGATGAAATATGTCAGTGCTACCTCAGGGGTTTCTCCCTAGTCTTGAGCGGCTTCTTTCGAGTTCTTCTTCATTTCATCTGAGTAGTATTCTTGGGGCATAGGGGGTCAGCAATCGCCAAGATTCTTTCCTCTTTACCTTGCGAAGTCCTCGACCTTCCATAATAATGCATCTATAGCCTGTTTCTTGATGAATCTTTACGCGTGCAAAGCTCTGTGAACCTGATCTCCGAACATTTACCAGAATCCCGCAAATTCCCTAGACAGGCCTCTTCGTCTGAGCCTGCACCCTCACGTTCAGATACCAATGAATCGGCCCTCAAGCGCCGCCGCCGACATTATACCCCGGTTTGGATCGTATTGGTCTTGCTGCTGCCCTGTATTGCATTGACGATTTATTACGCGCGGTATGGCCTTTCGGGGCCGCTCCTGCCTGATTCTATTCTACCCAGCCCCAGCTATGCCTTAGTGCTCTTTTTAGTGTACTTGGACAGTGTGGGTTTGGTGGCATTAACGCTCTTACTTTCTCGAAATTTAATCAGGGCATTTTTTGAAAAACGGAACCGTTTGCTGGGGACAGGTTTCCGGTCGAAATTAGTCGCGGCGTTTATTGGGTTTGCCCTGATTCCCACCCTGCTACTGGCACTGGTGGCGAGTGGGGTGATTAGTGAAGTGATTGACGTCTGGTTTAGCGATCAGGTGATGCATGTCTTACGAGATTCAGAAGATGTGGCTCATTTGTATCAGGAGGAACGGGAAATCTTGGCGTCTGATACAGCCCGGGTCATTAGCAAGGAAATTTTTCGAGAGGATATCTTAAAACCTGAACATCGGGAATTGCTGAAATCCATGCTGGCCAGGATGCAGCATGAATATCATTTAGCAGGGGTCGAAGTGTTTTCTCCTAAAATGGAAACATTGGCTCGAATGATGGATCCGCAATTATCCGACGCGGTGTTGAGCCTTCCTGTTGGGCAATTAGTGTTGCAAGTATTGGATAGGGGAAATGCGCTGTCTTCGGCGCAAGAAGCGCCGGTTGGGAGGTTGATTCGTGCGGCAGCCCCCATTATGAGTAATGGAAGGACAAACCAGGTGAGAGGCGTTGTGGTGGTGTCGTCCTACGTTCCTGAATCATTATTGCGAAAAATGGATGCCATTGCTAAGCAATTTGAAGAATATAGTCAGATTAAATCCATGAAAAACCCTATTAAGGGAGGTGCTTATCTGTTCGTTGGGGTGGTCACCCTGCTCATTCTTTTTGGCGCGACATGGTTTGGGTTTTATGTGGCACGGGGGATTACCGTGCCTATCCAACGGTTAGCTGAAGGGACGGAAGCCATTGCCAAAGGCAATCTGGATATTAACATTGATGTGAAAGCCACTGATGAAATCGGGACGTTGGTGCAATCCTTTAATCGAATGACCACCGATTTGCGCACCAATAAATCGCGTTTAGAAGAAATGAATATGTCGCTACTTCAATCGAATGTGGAAATTGATCAACGACGGGCTTACACCGAAGCGGTTGTCGAAACCATTGCCGCTGGGGTCTTGTCCATTGATATGGCAGGATTGGTAACGAGGTTTAATCCATCTGGAGAGCGTATTCTGGGCGTCAAAGGGGAAGAATTGCGCGGACGACCTGTCTATGAGGCCTTTAAACAATTTAATTTGTCTTTGTTTCAGAAGGCCTATGACCAAATGCTGGTTGAGCAAACGGATAGTTTGTCGATGGAAGGGCAGATGGAGACACCTAATGGACGACTCTTGACCTTAGGTCTCAATATTTCAAGAATGCAAAATGAGGCGGGCGATGATTTGGGGTTTGTGTTTGTGTTTGAAGATCGAACGGAGTTTATTAAGGCCCAAAAAACGGCGGCTTGGCAGGAAGTGGCGCAACGCATTGCTCATGAAATCAAAAACCCATTGACGCCGATTCAATTATCTGCCCAACGATTGCGCAAAAAGTTTTTGGAAAAATCAACAGACTTTGAAGAGATTTTCGATCAAGCGACAGGTGTGATCATTAATGAAGTGACAAGTTTAAAAGGCATGGTCGATGAGTTTTCAAAGTATGCTCGTATGCCGTTGCCCAAGATGTCACGACAATCGCTGCATGACATCATTCAGAAAGTGATTTCTCTCTATACGAGTGCACACCGTGATGTGGAGTTTATTCTTCAGCTGGATGAGGGATTGCCTGATCTGAATTTCGATCCTGAGCAAATGCGTCGAGTGTTTGTGAATTTATTTGATAATGCCATTCAGGCAAGCAATGATCAAGGCCATGTTTGGGTCACTACCGAAGCTGATTGGCGACGGCATCGAGCTGTGGTGCGTGTGGCCGATGACGGCATCGGCATTCAATCGGAAGACCAAGAGAAATTGTTTGTGCCCTATTTTTCCAAGAAACGAACGGGGACAGGGTTGGGTTTGGCTATTGTGCATCGAATTATTTCCGATCACAACGGGACAATTCATGCGGAAAACAATCATCCACAAGGTGCGGTATTTCGGTTCGACCTGCCTCTATGAGGCAAGCGATCGTCCATGGCTGAACGGTCGAATGTTGGGAGCGGGTTGAACCGTTACGTGGTTATGAGCGGGTAATAATTACATCCTTGATGGAGGAGGTCTAGTGGCAGAAACAATTTGCATCGTCGATGATGAACCAGCCATTTTAAATTCGCTGCGTAGTATTCTCGAAGACGAAGGGTACCAGGTCGTTGTGGCCACCAATGGAGTCGAGGGGCTGAAGGTTGTCCGAAGCGACTCTCCTGATCTTGTGATGCTTGATATTTGGATGCCTGAAATGGATGGACTGGAAACTTTAAAGCGATTGCGTTCCCAGTTTCCTGGCATTTTGGTCGTCATGATGTCTGGGCATGGTTCAATCGAAACCGCAGTGAAAGCCACGAAGTTAGGAGCGTATGATTATTTAGAAAAGCCGTTGGATTTGGAAAAAGTCACCATTTTGGTGCGTAATGCCTTGCACCAAAGAAAGCTGGAAGAAGAAAACCTTAATCTCAGAATCCAGGTCGAACGACGATTTGAACTTGTTGGTTCGTCTCCGACCATGAATCGGCTTCGAGAAATGATTGCGATGGCAGCACCAGCAAATAGCCGCGTTTTAATATCCGGAGCTAACGGGACCGGAAAAGAACTCGTTGCGCGGGCGATTCACTTGCAAAGCCCCCGGCATAATCGACCATTTGTGGAAATCAATTGTGCGGCGATTCCAGAAACCTTAATTGAAAGTGAATTGTTCGGGCATGAAAAAGGGGCATTTAGTGGCGCGACCTCGATGAAACGAGGGAAATTTGAATTGGCGGACGGTGGCACATTGTTTTTGGATGAAATCGGCGATATGAGTTTAGCCACGCAAGCTAAGGTCTTGCGCGTGTTGCAGGAACAGCAATTCACTCGAGTAGGTGGGACGAAATTATTGAATGTCCAGGTTCGAGTCATCGCTGCGTCGAATAAAGATTTGGCCGAGGAAATCCACAAAGGCAATTTCCGGGAAGATCTCTATTATCGACTCAATGTCCTGCCTATCGTTGTTCCGCCATTAAAAGAACGCCGTGAGGATATTCCAGAGCTGGCGCAGCATTTCCTCAAAATGCATTCAGAAGAACAGGGCATGAAGCCCAAAGAGTTTAGTGCCCAAGGCCTCGAAGCCTTGCGACGGCATGATTGGCCGGGAAATATTCGTGAACTCCGTAACCTCATCGAACGATTATTAATCATGGTGCCTAAACCCGTGATTGATGCGGCAGATGTTGAAATGTTTTTACAAGGGCGACAGCCAACTGGCGTGCCGGTGCTGCCCATAGGAGCGAACTATGATTCTCTTCGGGAAGCCCGCAATGTATTCGAGCGAGAAGTCATATCACAGAAACTCAGAGAAAATAATTGGAATGTCTCCAAAACCGCCGATGAATTAAAAATCGAGCGCAGTCATTTGCACCGAAAGATTAAGCTTCTCAATGTTGAACTCAGACCTGAACATTAAGCGTCCCAAGCCTGCCTTTTCCTCAGAATCATTAGCTCCAGGATCTTCCCATCTTCTTCAAATTGAAAAATTGGTGGCTGGCGGATTCGGTCTCGGGCGCCTGAATGGTCAAGTGGTGTTGTGTGCCGATGCCATTCCCCACGAAACCGTTCAAGTGGAGATTCTCATGCGACGCAAAGGTGTCGCTCAGGGGAAAATTCTCAAAGTCCAAAAGCCAGCCGAAAGCCGCGTACTTCCGGTCTGCCCCGACCTTGGGCGATGTGGAGGATGCCAGCTTCAGCATATGCACTATGAAGAACAACTTTCTCAAAAGCTATTGATTCTGGAAGATACCTTCTGTCGTATTGGCAAGATTTCCGAGGTCACGATTTCTTCCGTGATCCCTTCTCCTAGGCCGTATGGCTATCGACAAGTTCTTCGTATGGGAATCGGGGAGGGAGGTGACGGTTTATTTCTTGGATTTTTCGAAGCAGGGACTCAACAACTATTACCAGTTGAATCGTGTTTTCTGGTTGACGAGAATTTTCGATCTATCATTGATTCTGTCCGGTCTGGCCTTCGGTCCTTGGCCATTGAAGGAATGAATTTAGAAAGTGTGGAAATCCGGTGGTCCCTGCTGGAAAAAAGTGGCCTGTTGGTATTTCGTGGTCGAGCCATGCCCAAAGAACACGTCGAGCGTCTGATGAATGCATGCTCTGAGATACCCAACATCAAAGGGTGGATCTTTGAATGCCTGGATGCCTCAGGACATGATTCGAAGCGTCGCGTAAGGCAGGAGCCGATTGTGAGAGGGGTAGGCCATCTATGGGAAGCCTATGGAGGATTGCGTCTCAAAATGGGATTCCGATCATTCATGCAGGCTAACTGGGAGGTCTTTCAATTGCTAGGCAGGAGGATTAGGGAATGGCTGGGGAACCTGAAGGGGCAACGAATTTTAGAGTTGTATGCTGGAACCGGCGCATTAGGTTTAAGCCTAGCGAGCCAGGGTGCTCAAGTGACTTGCGTCGAAGGGAATCCATTTGCCATCCATGATGCCCGTGAGTCGATCCGTGTGAACAAGATTATTGGGTGTCGGGTCCGAATCAGTTCAGTCGAATCCTATCTCATGACAGTGCAATCCGGCGCATACGATGTTATCCTCCTGGATCCTCCGCGTGCGGGGCTCAATCCAAAAATTCTAGACCAATTAGGGGTCTTGCAAGTGCCTAAATTGCTCTATCTTTCTTGTGACGCTCCGTCATTGGCCAGAGATCTAAAATCGTTGTGTGAGAAGGGGTACGCGATTGGACGTATACAACCATTTGATATGTTTCCTCAGACTGCGCATCTGGAAACCTTAGTGGAATTGATCATGGCTCAGCCATCAAAGGGCTCCAATACATAAGGGGAAAAGGGAATGACGACTTATCGCGATGCCGGTGTCGATATTCAACAAGGCGATGAATTCGTGAAGCGAATCGGTCCACTAGTGCGTTCGACCTTTCGTCCTGAAGTCATGGGAGATCTAGGAGGTTTTGGAGGCCTGTTTCGATTTCCCTCTGATCGATATTGCGAACCCATTCTGGTGTCAGGCACTGATGGGGTAGGGACCAAAGTAAAGCTGGCCCGGATGATGAATCGCCACGACACCATTGGGATTGATCTGGTGGCTATGTGTGTCAACGACATACTCGTCAGTGGGGCAGAACCGCTCTTTTTCTTGGATTATTTGGCAACAGGGCATTTGGAGATTGATGTGGCAGAAGCCATTGTTCAAGGTATTGCCGAAGGTTGTCGGCAAGCTGAATGTGCACTCATCGGCGGAGAGACGGCAGAAATGCCTTCCTGTTACCCGGACGGAGAATATGATCTGGCCGGATTTGCCGTGGGGGTGGTTGAACGATCTAAAATGTTGGGAAAAGAAAAAATTCAACGGGGTGATGTGGTGATCGGGGTGGCTTCCAGCGGCCTTCATAGTAATGGCTACTCATTGGCGCGGCGTGTATTGTTTGAAGAGCAAGGCTGGACTCCTGAGACACAAGTGCCGGACTTATCGGAACAGCTCGGAGAAGCATTGCTTCGGCCAACAACGATTTACGTCAAATTAGTGAAGGCCTTGTTGGACAAGAGTCGACTTCATGGGCTTGCCCATATCACCGGAGGAGGTATAACAGGAAATTTGCCCCGTATCCTTCCAGATAATTGTGCCGCCATGATTGATCGGAAGAATTGGGAGGCCTCCCCCGTTTTTGCCGTTATTAAGCAAGCAGGGAAAATTGATCAAGAGGAAATGTTCCAGGTGTTTAATATGGGTGTGGGGCTCATAGTCGTAGCTCCTTCTGATGAAACTTCCAAAATATTAGCGACGATTCAGGATCGTGGGATGGCTGGATGGGTGATGGGAGAAATTGGTCCCTGTTCCTCTTCCGATGCCAAGCTGACGTATTCAAGTTAGAAAGTGGAGACTGTGGCACTGGCATTAGGAGTTTTGATATCAGGGCGTGGCTCAAACCTATTGGCCATTCTGGATGCAATTCAAGAAGGGAGCCTCGATGCCATCGTAAAGGTTGTAGTCAGTAATAAGGCCAATGCAGTCGGTCTAGAACGAGCAAAAGAGCGTGGTATTCAGACCGTGTTCATGGATCCCAAACCGTTTGCACAAGAATCCAATCCACGAGAAGCTTATGACTTGGCGGTGGGGAACATACTTCGAGAACATGGAGTCGATTGTGTCGTTTTGGCTGGCTATATGCGAATTGTCACTCCAGCGTTAATTCGAATGTTTCCTTGGAAAATGCTGAATATTCATCCTTCCCTGCTTCCGGCGTTCCCCGGGTTGGATGCTCAACGGCAAGCTCTGGAATGGGGTGTCAAAGTCAGTGGCTGTTCAGTCCATTTCGTGACCGAAGGTGTCGATGAAGGGCCGATTATTTGTCAGAAAACCGTCGCAATCAAAGAAAAAGATACGGTGGAGTTGTTGTCAGCTCGCATCTTGGAACAAGAGCATCAATTGTATCCTCACGCTTTGCAGCTCATGGCTCAAGGAAGGTTACAAGTTGAAGGACGTACGGTGCGAGTTCAATAGTAGGAAGAATTTGGCATATTACAAAAAATTAGGGGTTCAAAAGTTTTTGCGGAAGAGATAGCAAGATACCTAAGGCTTCGTTATAATTCTTCGTAGAGCACAACGTACTGTTTCGGCTTCGCATTTCATATCCCATCATTCCAAAAAGTGGGGGGCTAGCTCAGTTGGGAGAGCGCGACGTTCGCAACGTCGAGGTCGGGGGTTCGATTCCCCTGCCCTCCACCACCGTAGTTGGCAACCTTCACACCTGCCAGTAATCGGTCAAATGTCCCTGTCGCGGTAAAGCGATAGCCTGGCTTCCCATCTTCCATAATCGGTTCGCAGAGGATGTGCCCATCCAGGAGCTTCCTGAGCATCTGGCGGGCTAAGGGGACATGACGAGAGAAAAGGGTAGGGATGTCTCCTAGACGGCCTCGAAGATCCTTAGCCAGGCTCTTGGCGTCCAAGGAAACCACTTGAGCGAGGTTGTCGAGATCCGA
>CP070628.1:1290001-1296841 GCA_020355985.1 Nitrospirota bacterium
CAGATTCTTTGACAGCCCGTTGTTCGACTTGGGTAATTCGTGATGGGACTCCGATAATGATGCGTGGCCGGACAAGCGTACCCCTTGGATGAACTTTTTGGATAAAGTAGCGAAGCATCCGTTCGGTCATGTCAAAATCGGCAATGACCCCTTCTCGCATAGGCCGGATGCAGGCCAGATTTTCAGGCGTCCGGCCTACCATTTTCTTAGCCTCTTCCCCAACGGCTAAAATTTTTTTAGAATGAGCCTCAATGGTCACCACGGACGGTTCGTTTAGGACGATGCCTTGTCCTTTAATATAAATTAGGGTCGAAGCTGTGCCCAAATCGATGGCGATATCATGGGAAAAGTAACGACAGAGAAGATCAAGCATTGTTGAAGGTATTTGAGATCCTCATATCTGAATCGGTGAGCCTGACGATAAAAAGTGGCTGACCTTTTCCTGACACTTTTTTTGGTGAAAATGAAGCCACTATTGGGAATCCCTTGAGGCAATGTAGCCTTGTCGACGCTCAGTCGCGTGTTTCACACCTGGCCAGAAAACCGTGGAATAGGTTCAGAGGGTGGATGAGACGAGTCGTTGCTCAAATCCGCCTTGTGGATTTTTTATTGCCAAAAGAGGCAGCGCGGTGGATGCTCAGAAAGCATTAAGAAAAAGTATATCAGAAGTCTCAAAAGACCACAAAGATCCTTTAGCGGCCAAAATTTAATCACGAATATGTGTTGGCGCCTCTTGCTAGTTGGAAGACAAAGGCGATAAATACAAGCCTACCTATTTCTGAGGAGAGGAAGAATTGTATGGGAAGCCAAACCTTATTTGAGAAAATTTGGAATCAGCATGTGGTGCGTGAAGAGCCTGATGGGACTACATTGCTGTATATCGATCGACATTTAGTGCATGAAGTGACGTCCCCGCAAGCCTTCGAAGGGCTTCGATTGGCCGAGCGTAAGCCCCGTCGACCGCAAGCCGCTCTTGCCGTCCCTGATCATAATGTTCCCACTACCGATCGGACCCTGGGAATTGCCGACCCCATGAGTGCGTTGCAAGTGTCTACCTTGGAACACAATTGCACGGAATTTGGCATCACGTTTTACGGTATGCAGGACGTCCGACAAGGCATTGTCCATGTGATTGGTCCAGAACAGGGCTTAACATTACCAGGTATGACTATTGTCTGTGGTGATTCTCACACTTCAACTCATGGTGCATTTGGGGCCTTGGCGTTCGGCATTGGCACATCGGAAGTGGAACATGTCTTGGCGACGCAATGTTTAGTTCAGAAACGGCCTAAAACCATGGAAATTCGGGTGGAAGGCAATCTTCCGGATTATTGTTCCTCTAAAGATGTGATTTTAGCAATTATTGGTCGAATTGGAATTGGTGGAGGAATAGGGCATGTCGTGGAATATACGGGGTCGGTGATCCGGTCATTTTCTATGGAAGGCCGAATGACGCTCTGTAATATGTCAATTGAAGCCGGAGCTCGTGCCGGGCTTGTCAGTCCTGACGAATCAACTGTGGCGTATGTACAGGGTCGGCCATTGAGTCCCCAAGGCAAGATGTTTGAGCGAGCTAAAGAGGATTGGTTGAAATTACGGACTGACCCTGGAGCTCGGTTTGACCAGGTCGTGGAGCTTCGAGGGGAAGACATCCCCCCTCAAGTGACGTGGGGGACAAACCCTGGGATGGTCTCCGATGTCAATGGAAAGATTCCCGATCCGGCTTTCATCGATGATGACAAGCTTCGATCAGCGACGGAACGAGCCTTAGAATACATGGGGCTTCCTGCCGGAATTCCGATCTGTGATATTCAGGTTGATCGGGTGTTTATCGGGTCTTGCACGAATTCACGGATTGAAGATTTGCGGGTCGCCGCCAAGTATGTTCGAGGAAAACATGTTGCCGCCAGTGTTCAAGCCATGGTGGTGCCTGGGTCCGGCTTGGTCAAACACCAAGCTGAAGAGGAGGGCCTCGATCGGATTTTTCGGGAAGCCGGTTTTGAATGGCGAGAGCCAGGCTGCAGTATGTGTCTGGCTATGAACGCTGACGTGTTGACTCCAGGTGAGCGCTGTGCATCCACGAGTAATCGAAATTTCGAAGGGCGTCAAGGAAAAGGGGGGCGGACGCATTTGGTTTCCCCTGCCATGGCCGCCGCTGCTGCGGTGAAGGGACATTTTGTGGACATTCGAGACTGGGGGGCGTGAACTGGTTTGGGTAAAAGAATTTGAGTTCCCTCGACACCAATTTTGTGAAAACCTGGAGAAAGCGATGCAAGCCTTTACGACTTTAACGGGGACGGTGGCTCCCTTAAACCGAGGTGATGTGGATACGGATCAAATTATCCCGAAGCAATACTTAAAGACCATTCACCGGACGGGTCTCAAAGAAGGATTATTTGCAGATTGGCGTTCTCGGGCAGACGGGTCGCCTGATCCTGAATTTTTTACAAATCAATCTCGGTATCAGAATGCCTCAATTCTACTGACTGGGGAAAATTTCGGGTGTGGATCTTCTAGAGAGCATGCCCCCTGGGCGTTATTGGACTATGGCATTCGTTCTATTCTGGCACCAAGTTTTGCAGATATTTTTTATAATAACTGCTTCCAAAATGGCATTCTTCCGGTAGTCTTAACTCCCAAGGAAATCCAAACTCTTTTTGATCGAACAGATTCTCAAGATCACTATCAGATAACCGTAGATTTGCCTCAACAAGTCGTTCTGCTTCCAGAGGGGGAACGCTATGCGTTTACCGTCGATCCGTTTCGCAAGGATTGCCTGATCAAGGGGCTAGATGGAATTGGCTTGACTCTGCAACATGAAGCGGCCATTTCTGACTACGAATCACGCCGCGGGAAGGAGGTTCCTTGGTTATTTCAAGACCAATGGGCGTAAGCTAAATTGGGGTTTGCCATTCACCATGTTCCCTCTGACTTCGGATTGAAAAGCCTAGCCTCTCGCTAAAGGTAATCCAGCGAATTCTCTTCATCGAATGCCGGAGGTTAACGGGGGTTTCCCCCTCGAGCCCTAAGCCCTTCATCGCTGACTTACCCTTTTTGTCTTTACGCGCCTCCCCTGTTATTTTGGATATATCTTTGGCTTGTGACCGACATCGTTCTGATCTCCAGACTTTCTGATCTGATGCTCAAAATTTTTCTTAAATCCTTTCTAGGGAGCTTTTACGATCTTCTCCCTATTGTTTTGGTCATCGGGTTTTTTCAATTGGCTGTTTTGCAACAACCGATTCCCAATCTACTGGAAATCCTGATCGGATCCTTCTTCGTCCTCATTGGCCTGACGCTATTTGTGCAGGGATTGGAGATGGGTTTGTTTCCACTCGGGGAATCGCTGGCTTTTGCGTTTGCCAGAAAAGGGAGTTTAACCTGGTTGTTGATATTTGCATTTGCCCTGGGATTTGGGACTACAGTGGCGGAGCCTGCCTTGATTGCCGTAGCTGATGAAGCAGCCAAGGTTGCCGCAGAAAGCAGGGTGATTGATGCCACGGAGCAGGCCCTTACTGACTATGCCTTTGGTCTTCGCTTAACCGTTGCTTTGTCGGTCGGATTCGCCATCGTCATAGGGGTCTTACGAATTGTTCGCGGATGGCCCGTGCAGTATTTGATTATCGGTGGGTATCTTGGAGTGATTATTATGACTGTCTTCGCACCCCCAGAGATTATTGGTATCGCCTATGACTCAGGTGGCGTGACAACCTCAACCATTACCGTTCCGCTCGTGACTGCTCTTGGAGTTGGGCTGGCCTCTTCGATTCGAGGACGCAATCCAATGATTGATGGATTTGGGTTGATTGCCTTTGCTTCCCTAACCCCAATGATATTCGTAATGGCGTACGGGATGATTGGGTAACGACATGGGGCAGAATCTCTCCCTAACGTTTTGGTCGACGATTGCCGATGTGCTGCCAATCGCGTTAATCATTGTTGGATTTCAGAGTCTGGTCATCCGTCGTCCGATACCTAACCTAAGCAGGGTGGGGCTTGGCTTCATGTATGTTTTGGTAGGGCTGGCACTTTTTTTACAGGGGCTGGAGATGGCGCTATTTCCTATAGGAAAACTCATGGCACAGCAATTAACCGCACCAGAGTTTATTACAGGATTGCCACAGACGGGCGGAGCCATAAGAACGCTGGATTGGAGTCAATACCTCTGGGTCTATGTGTTTGCCTTGGCAATTGGCTTTTCCACGACTGTCGCTGAACCTTCGTTGTTAGCCGTAGCCCTGAAAGCTCATCAAGTCTCAGGTGGGGTAATTGGCGTATGGGGTTTGCGAATAGCGGTGGCGATTGGTGTGGCAATCGGGATTACGCTGGGAACGTACCGTATTATTACCGGAACCCCTTTGCACTGGTACATCATAGTTGGATATGCGATTGTGATAGTTCAAACTCTCTTCGCCCCACGAATGATTGTCCCCTTAGCCTATGATTCTGGTGGGGTCACCACCTCCACTGTGACGGTTCCCCTAGTGGTGGCCTTAGGGTTGGGGTTGGCCAGCACTGTGCCAGGACGCAATCCGGTGTTTGATGGATTTGGGTTGATTGCCTTTGCCAGTTTGTTCCCAATAATTACCGTAATGGCCTACGCGCAACTTTCTGCCTGGTGGGCTAAACCGCAATAAACCTTTGCTGGGGAGCGATGTTATGCATTTTAAATTAATCTGTGCGTTTGTCCAAGATGACAAAACTACTGCGGTGATGAATGCGGCACGGGAAAAAGGTGCTACGGGTGCCACGGTCATTACCAGTGCACATGGCGAAGGCTTGGAGGTGGCAAAAACATTTTTTGGGCTGAGTCTGGAAACACAACGGGATGTCCTCCTTTTTCTAGTGGAGGAACATTTATCCCGAGAAATATTGGAATCAATTGCCACCATGGGCGAATTCGATGTCAAGCCTGGAACCGGGATCGCATTTCAGGTTGATGTGGAAGATGCGGTGGGCGTAGTGCATCAAATGGCCAAACTCAGAGACGTCGTGGAGGAAGAGCTATGAAACAGGGCGAATTGGTCTGCGTAAAAGATGTTATGAAAACTCAGTTTGATTTGATTCACGGCATTGAAACTGTAGCGGATGCCCTGCGCCAGGCTTCGCACTTGGAAACGGAATGCCTTATCGTGGACCGTCGGAATGACACTGACGAATATGGGATCGTGCTGTTGTCCGATATTGCCAAAAAAGTTTTAGGGGCTAATAAAGCCGCAGATCGGGTCAACGTCTATGAGATCATGAGTAAACCGGTCGTATCTGTAGACCCGGAAATGGATATTCGGTATTGCGCCCGCCTATTTGAACGGTTCGGTCTTACCTTAACTCCCGTAATTCAAAACCGTACCGTAGTGGGTGTGGTGAGCTACCGAGATATTGTCTTACGTGGATTACGCGACCGGTTGTGATTGAGAGTACGTTCTCTTGCTTGTGGCTATCCTTGGTTGGTGGTTCGGGAAAAGCAGGTTAATAAATGCCAGTGGCTTGGCATGTCCAACAGTACGTTTTGCCAACCTGCATGCTATGTCTCGTAATGGGAATGTACCCCAAATGGTTCATGAAGGAGGAGCGAATGTATTACCAAGTGAGAAAAATGTTATGGCGTTCTGACGTTAGGATGTTTGCAGCCGGATGTGTGTTCGTCTTCTCAGGGATAGGATTGGGTTGGGCAAATACCGGGTTGCCCAAGGAGTCATTCTTGCCTTTGACATTGGCCCAGAAGGCTGCCAATGCTGCTTTAGCCAAATGTGAGGAAGGAAGGTACAAGGTGAGTGTGGCGTTGGTTGATCGGGGAGGAAATGTGAAAGTCCTTCTGCGTGGGGATGGGGCCGGACCTCATACTCAGGATAGTAGCGTCAGGAAAGCCTATACCGCTTCCAGCATACGACGTTCTACTCAGGAATTAGCAGAATTGATTGTCAAAATCCCCTATCTTCAATCCCTGCAAGATATGAATGAGCGGATATTAATTCTTGGAGGGGGATTGCCCGTCGTGATAGAGAATGAAGTTGTGGGTGGCATTGGAGTGGGGGGAGCACCTGGAACCCAATTAGATGAAGCGTGTGCGTTAGCCGGCTTAACGAGCATCGGAGCAAAACCTTCCATAGAATAAGAGGTTGAGTTTCTGTGATTAGCAATAGGACGGAAAGAAATAAAATGCCACAAAATATGAATTGAGTAACAAGTACAAGAGGATTGATTCGCAAAAATATAAGAATAATTGGTGGCTGTGCCACAATGTCGGCAAGTGAGTTTTTGAGGCTAAAGCCTCCATTGTATCGACCGATAAGAGCACGTGACAAAATAAGTTGAGTGAATCTTCAGATCAACAAAGGAGACAACCTAATTCAAGAAGCATTCTAGCAACATAATAAAAATAGTGGCCTCTTTCCGACAAAGGCAAACCCATTGTGAGGTGGGGACGCAAAGCCACGGGTCAGAATATTCTGATAGCCGGGTTACCGAAGAAAGAGAAACGATGATGGATCGGGATTGGGGCCTCTTATTGAAGGAGGTATCCCATGTTCCGAGATCCTGCGTGTTCTACATTTCGAAAGATCCTTGTTGCCTCGGTTTTTAGTGCTGGCTTGTTCCTAATTCCCGGTGGCGTCCAGTCTGCAACCAATAATTCCGCCACACTTCAATGGGCTGCCAATCAAGAGCCTGATCTTGCAGGGTATCGGGTTTACCATGGGACCACCCCTGGGAACTATGGAAGTCCACGGGATGCTGGAATGAAGTACTCCTATCAATTCGACAACTTAGAATCCTATAAAACCCATTATTTTTCTGTCAGCGCTGTTTATGAAGCGGTGAATGAGAGCCCTCCCAGTCCCG
>CP070628.1:1296941-1311007 GCA_020355985.1 Nitrospirota bacterium
GATCAGAATTAAAATTGGCTAGAAAATTTACCCCCACCCCCCCAACGGATATTTAATACGTGTCTGACCCCTAATTTGTGGGGAGAAAATTTAGTTTTTACGGAGGGTGTGGATGATGATTTCCGGTTGGCAGAATAGCCGGATAGGGAAAAGTGAAGTGCCGACGCCACGTGAGGTGTAGCCGCGCATGGTTTCATGTTGCCATGGCCCAGCTTTATATGCTCTGGGGCAACGACAATGGGTAATAATGGGGCGCCCTCCAGGAAGGCAGATTTGACCTCCGTGGGAATGACCGCAAAGGTAGAGGTCCATGCCAGCTGTGTAGGCTTCTTGAATGATTTCCGGAGAATGGACGAGGAGAATGCGGACGGCATCCGTCGGTGCAGCGCCGACAGCTTTTTCTAGATCTCCAGTTTCGTAGTAATGCACATCATCTAGGCCTAGTAGCCAAATGGCATCTGAACCTTTTTCAAGAGACTGCGTTTCATTGAGCAGCATGCGAATGCCGCCTTTTTCTAGACCCGGTACCATCTCCAGCCAATCATGATTGCCCAAAATGCCTGTGACTCCGAAGGGAGCATGAAGGCTTTTGACACGGTCTTCCATCAAGCGCAACGTTTTGTCATAGGAACCGTAGGTCAGAAATCGAAAATCACCCGTGAGGACACATAGATCATAGTGTAATGTTTTTAATGTCGTTTGCAGGGCCTGCCCTTTATCGATCATGCCTTCGATGTGAAGATCAGATAAATGCAAAATGCGGAATCCATCAAATGATTTCGGGAGGTGAGGAAGCGAAACGATATGTTCAACAATCCGATAGCTCGTGGAATTTCTCACCGCCACAGGCCAGAGGCCTGTAGCTTTTAGTGTCGTTTTGAGAAGCCAGGCAATGGCTGGAACTTCTTCCATGTGGACATGGATATGATGGCCACTCAGCAGAAGTGCCGAATAATGGGCTTGCATTTCTAATCGTTTTCCCGCATGGGAGGACCCGATACGGGCGATGAGTTTGGTGAGCGCTTCTTGTTCGGGGGTTTGAGCCATGTGCTTGTCAGGATTATCGAATCATGGGTACCATAGGGACATGCAACGGTTAGATCTCAGACATCCCGGAATGCCGGATCTCCAATTTGTGTTGGTGGTGTCGGCGTTATGTACATCTGACTTGGAATCCTTGAATGCGCCCAGTTCCCTGAGGGATATGGTGTTCAATCGCTGTTGGGCCTTGTTACATGAAGAGCCTTCGCCCCTCAAAAAAGAAGATCGTGTACTTGACCTTAGGTTAGGTGATGAGGTTCTGTTAGAAGCCTTAGTCAGTGTCATTCGACAAACATTTGAGGAACATGGCTTTTCGGAATTAACCTGGGAACATCCGCCGAGCGAACCTTCGCGGGAATCGACTCCCGAAGTTCAGCCATTGGTGGAACGGATTCAGCAACTCTACCCGCCACCTGATGATGACGTGGAACCTCCTTCTGCTTTTTCGCCTTCCTCCTAATCTGCTCACGCATCTATCCGGAGTAATGTGATTGGTGAGCTTCCATTGAGAAAATGGAGAATCACTCGAAAATCGCTCCATCTTTTCTTCTTTCGGTTTTGAAAATTAAAAAATAACGGAGGATTGAGTTGGAATGCTAGCGCCAAAAATCGGTGGGAGTGGTACCATTTCTTGGGACTCTGCTCGATCGATGTTAATTTCAGTCTATGGATTACGAGTTTGCCGTCTTGGCCCGTTTGGTTCCAGTATGGAGTGAATTAAATGCCCCAAGGCTTCGGAACTTCGCTTCACGTTGTTTGAGCAATGTGTCAAGAGAGAGTTTCTGAAGTTGAAGAAAATGAGTGTTGAGTGTCTCGGAGACATGTTTCGCCGTAAGAGGCACATCGCGATGTGCGCCTCCTAGTGGCTCAGGGATAATGTCATCAATTATATTGAGTTCGAGCAATTCAGAGGCAGTCATACGTAAAGCGGTTGCGGCCGTTGCCGATTTAGAGGCATCTCCCCATAAAATGGCTGCACAGCCCTCAGGGGAAATGACAGAATAGATGGCATGTTCTAACATCAGGACACGATCTGCCACGCCCAACGCCAAGGCTCCGCCGCTTCCCCCTTCACCCGTGACTACCGCGATGATCGGTACTTGAAGCCTGACCATTTCCAATAAATTCCTGGCGATGGCTTCTGCCTGCCCTCGCTGTTCGGCATCGATTCCAGGATAGGCTCCCGGGGTGTCGATAAAGGTCACAATTGGGCGTTGAAACTTTTCCGCTAATTTCATGAGACGCAAGGCTTTTCGATATCCTTCAGGTTTCGCCATGCCGAAGTTTCGACGCATGCGTTCTTTTAAGGATTTCCCTTTTTCATGACCCATGACCATGATCGAGCGGTTTTTCCATGTGGCAAACCCTCCGATGATGGCCCGATCTTCGCCATATAGTCGATCCCCATGGAGTTCGATGACGTTTTCGGTGAGTTCTTCCAAATAATCAGAAATGGAAGGGCGTTGGGGATGCCGTGCAATCTGGGCTCGTTGCCACGGAGAGAGGTTAGCAAAGACTTCTTGTTCAAGTGTGGCCAGCTGTTCGGTACTTTTGGCAATGGCATCTTGAACCGAGACTTTTTTTGACTTGGATTTCACCAATTTGGCAATGCGCCCTTCGAGATCTTTCAGCGGTTTTTCAAAATCCAAGTATTCGCGCACGGGTAGGCTCCTTGGTCCAGGCGGTTATTGGAAGGCGACTGTAGATGTCCCCAGAAGATGTTCGACTTCTTCTAAAAATTCCGGTGTGGGAGAAATCCCGACATTGGGTAATTTGGGGAGGTTGGCTGTCATGTTCGGTTGAAGATGAAAGGCTAGTGAAATGGGTGTTGGCCCAGGATGTCTTGCAAAGATATTTTTTAAGTCTACCAGATTATGGGGAAGAACGTCTTGTTCGTGAATTTGGAGTGTGACGTGTTTCACCGTTTCACATTCTAATTGAGGCACCAGTTCGACTCGTGTGGTCTTTATTCTAGCACCGTTATCCATTAGATCTACCGATCCGGTAATTCGGATGACTGCATCGGGTTTCAGCATCTCTTCGTGGCTTTTGAAGGCCTCAGGGAAAATGATAGCTTCCACCGTGCCATGCAAGTCTTCCAATTGGACATAGGCCATTCGGTTCCCTTTTTTCGTCGTGGTAATTTTGAGGCTAGATATAACCCCGCAGAGCTTAATTTCTCGTTCCTCTTTTATCTCCCTGAGCGATTGCGTTGAGCAGGTGGAAAAGTGGGCGATGGCCATTCGATGGCGGTTAAGTGGATGATCGGTGATATAAAAGCCGGTGAGTTCTCGTTCATGTTGCAGTAATTCGTTTTGAGACCATTCCGGTATCTGAGGAATGGTGAATCCGAAGCCTTTATCCTCCTCTGTGGAGGTGTCTTCTGGGGACAAATCAAACAGACTGGTTTGTCCTTCCCGTTTATTACGTTGAACAGTTGCCGCATGGTCCATGGCTTGATCAAGAATCTGGAATAAACTGGCGCGGGTCGTGCCCATGGAGTCGAAGGCGCCCACTTTGATCAGTCCCTCCAGAACACGCTTGTTAACCTTTTGGGAGTCCAGCCGACAACAAAAGTCGACGAAGGAGGTAAATGGACCATCTTGGTCGCGGGTTTCCAAAACAATGTCAACGGCACTTTCTCCCACGTTCTTGATGGCGGCCAGCCCAAATCGGATTCCTTCCGGCACGACACTGAAATTTTTTAAACTCTGATTGGCATCGGGAGGAAGTATTTTCAGTCCCAATTCTCGACATTCGGTAAAATAGCCAACCATTTTATCCGTATTTCCCATTTCTGAGGTCAGAAGGGCTGCCATGAATTCCGTCGGATGATGGGCTTTGAGATAGGCAGTCTGATAGGTGACCAACGCATAGGCCGCGGAGTGCGATTTATTAAATCCGTATCCAGCGAAAAAGGCCATTTGATCGAATAATTTTTCTGCCAGTTTTTCAGCGATCCCCTTTTTATGACACCCTGAGATGAACAAGGTTTTCTGTTTGGCCATTTCATCATGTTTTTTCTTTCCCATAGCTCGGCGAAGTAAATCAGCCTGGCCCAGGGAAAATCCTGCCAGCTGGTTGGTAATGGCCATGACTTGCTCTTGATAGACGATGACCCCATAGGTCTCACTTAAGATCGATTCCAGTTGAGGGGGCTCATAGACGATTTGTGAGGCATCGCGTTTTCGTTTAATGAAATCGTCGACCATGCCGCTTTCTAAGGGGCCTGGTCTGTATAAGGCGAGAATGGCAATAAGATCTTCAAATGTTTCGGGTTGGATTTTGACTAACAGGTTTCGCATACCCGAACTTTCCAATTGGAATATGCCGGGGGTTTTCCCGGAACTGAGTAAGGCAAACGTGTCTGGATCATCGAGCGGTAAGTTATTGATGTCTAATTGAGCGTTCGCCGATTGTGAGGAATGCACGAGCCTGACCGCATCGTGAATCATGGTTAAGGTTTTCAAGCCAAGAAAATCGAACTTGATCAAC
The DNA here is from genome assembly GCA_020355985.1 of Nitrospirota bacterium. Next base: position 1,301,478 of record CP070628.1, read on the forward strand.
CCAACTTTTTCAAGATCGGTCATTGTATATTGTGTGACGATTTCGTCGTTGCTGGTCTTATATAAGGGCACATGGTCCATGAGCGGCTTTTGTGAAATGACCACGCCGGCAGCATGGGTGGAGGCGTGGCGGGCTAAGCCTTCTAAGGCCATGGCGGTATCCATGAGCTCTTTCATTCCGGTCTCCCCATCCACCAATTCTTGTAGACGAGGTTCCTGCTTCAGGGCGTCTTTCAGAGTAATGTTGAGTTGAGTCGGCACTAACTTCGCGACCTTATCCACTTCTGCATAAGGGAAATCCATTACCCGCCCTACATCGCGAATGGCGGCTTTGGCGCCCAGTGTCCCGAAGGTAATAATTTGGCAGACGTGCTCCTCACCATATTTCTCAATCACATAATTGATGACTTCTCCGCGACGGTCCATGCAAAAATCCATATCGATATCCGGCATGGTTACCCGTTCAGGATTCAGGAAACGTTCGAAAAGCAGGTTGTAGGCCAGCGGATCCAAGTCGGTAATTCGGAGGGCGTAGGCGACGAGACTGCCTGCGGCGGAGCCTCGTCCTGGCCCTACTGGGATTTTCCGGGATCGAGCAAAATTAATAATGTCCCAGACGACTAGAAAATAGCCGGCATAGCCCATCGCATTTAATACCGATAATTCTGTGGTTAAGCGATGCTGATACGCCTCTAGTGGAATCGAAGTAGGACGTTCACGCAAGCGTTCACGAAGTCCTTTTTCAGAAAGATGCAGGAGATAGGAGTCATGCGTCTGGCCATCGGGCACGTGATAGTCAGGAAGATATGTTGTCCCGAATTCAAGGGTTAGGTCGCATTGCTCGGCAACTTGTGTCGTATGCAGGACAGCTCGAGGAAACTCTGCAAACTCCGCGACCATTTCTTCTGTGGATTTCACGTACAACTGATCCGTATCGAATTTCATGCGATTAGGATCTTTGAGCGTCTTGCCAGTTTGTAAACACAGCATGATTTCATGGGGTCGGGCATCGCGTTTAGTAAGATAATGGCAGTCGTTTGTGCCAACCAAGGGGATTCCGAGTTTCTGGTGAATCTCCATCAAGCCGCGATTCGCAATCTGTTGTTGCTCCAATCCGTTGGCTTGTACTTCCAAATAATAATGATCCTTTCCAAAAATGGATCGGTATTCATCAGCAACCCGCATTGCTCCTTCGAGGTCTTGTTGGCTGATTAATTGCGGCACTTCACCGCTCAAACACCCAGAAAGGGCAATGAGCCCTTCGTGATGTTCCTTTAAAAGTTCTTTATCCATCCGGGGTTTGTAATAAAATCCTTCGAGGTAGGCTTTGCTGGAAAGTTTGATAAGGTTTTGATAGCCCACTTGATTGGTTGCCAGCAAAATCAGGTGAAAATACTCATTGTGCGCGAGATGGCCAGTTTTTTGACCGCGATTGCCTGGGGCCATATACGCTTCACAGCCGATTATGGGCTTGATGCCGTGGTTCTTAGCCTTTTGATAGAAATCAATTGCTCCAAACAGGTTGCCATGGTCCGTCATTGCGACGGCCGGCATCCCGTAATCCTTCACTTGTTGAAAGAGGGGAGTAAGCTGGTTTGCCCCATCAAGGAGGCTATATTGCGTGTGAAGATGGAGGTGAACGAATTCTGAGGGCACTGAAGATTTCCTTGAAAAAAAATTCTAGTGAGGAAATTTTTTGAAGTCAATTAGTGTTGATAATTAGCAGAACTATTCGATTGAGTGGTGACTTGATAGGTGAAAAATATTTTTAACCTACGATACAGGGATCATGGACAATAGTCGAACGTCATCCCGAGAAAATGGGTATAAGGATGTGGATAAATGGAGTACGGGCTTCTGTTATTCAAGAGAGACTATAGGTTTAGCATTTTGCTTATTTCCTAAGCATGGTGGCACACAAAGATAGGCCTACTAATGGTGGGGTCGAAGAGATGCTCAAGGAAAAACACCTACTGATTTGATGAATGAAGATGATATAAATGAATGTGTAAATGAAAAGGGAATTGATGAAGTCATTGGTGTATTGATTTTAAGGGAAAGGAGGCAATGATGATTTTAACCACAACACCAAATATTGAAGGACACCGAATTACCGAATATCTAGGAGTCGTCACTGGTGAAGCCATACTTGGGACTAATTTTTTTCGAGACTTTTGTGCCAAGATCCGGGATGTGGTAGGAGGACGATCGGGAGCTTATGAAAATGAATTGGCCCGTGCACGGGAAACGGCCTTCAGGGAAATTCAGGAAGACGCTTTAGAGATTGGGGCGAATGCTATCGTGGGGATCGACCTGGATTATGAAGTCATGGGGGAGACCGGAAGCATGTTAATGGTAAGTATCAGTGGGACAGCCGTTACCATCACCTGAGTGATGAGCTTGACCCATCAGCCAGTGGGTGAGGATTCTGAAAATTGCAATCAACGATTTTGAGAAGGAAAATCAATATTAGTTATTTACACTTACATAAAAGACTTGACGGCTTTGAGAAATGATCGATAAGATACCTACCGAAAATTGAACAATGAAGAAAAATACCGTTTAGGAGAGAGCGAATGATTTTTGATTTTGGAGGGCCGGTACATTATCACGCAAGGAGGATTTCATGAAAGCCAAAAAAGGTGTCGTTGAATTTTTGAATAAGGTTTTGACGAACGAACTAACTGCCATCAACCAATATTTCCTGCATGCTGAAATGTGTGGCAATTGGGGATATACCTTGTTGCATAACGAAATGCGTAAACATGCGATTGATGAAATGAAACATGCGGAACAAATTATTGAACATGTTCTTTTCTTAGACGGATTCCCAAACTTGCAACGGCTGGGAACTCTCAAGATTGGCGAAACGGTGCCGGAACAGCTTAAATCGGATTTGGGATTGGAACATGCTGCGGTGAAATTGTTAACTGAAGCCATCGAACATTGCGTCAAAGTTGGAGATTTCAATACTCGATCAAAACTGGAAGTGATTCTTACCAGCGAGGAAGACCATATTGATTGGATTGAAATGCAAATGGAAACGATTAAGCAAGTTGGAGTTGAAATCTACCTGAGTCAACATATGCACTAAGCATAATTCAAGAAGCTTTTATATTCGTCAAAAAAGGCTTTCCGGGTGGATTCATAGAACCTCGGAAAGCCTTTTTTGCTTCCAGCCAAAAAGAGACGCACTCAGTTATCCTAAAAACCAGTCGGAATGATTATAGAGGACAAAGATGCCAAGAGTGATTGTGAAAATCCCGACACAAACTTGGATGCTGTTGTGCCACCAACTGAGTGATCTGGCGGAATACCAAAGGGGGATAGCCATGACCAATGAGAAAATGCCCATTCCGAGTGTGGATCCCAACCCAAAGAGAAGAATATAGGCAATAGCCTCAGCAGGAGAGATAACGGTTTGTAGGGTTAGTACAATGAGCGCAGCGGAACCCGCCATTCCATGCATCAATCCGACAATCAGGGCTCGATAAGGGAAATCATTTGGATGAGAATGGTCATGAGAGGTCGCGGTTTCATGAAAATTTTTTGGGTCGTGTTTATGGGCATGAAAGTGAGGCGGTTCATTTTGGTGTTCATGTATATGAAAATGAATGTGCTCTCGTGACATTTTTCTCAACACGTTAATGCCAAGGCCTAGTAACATGAGCCCTACGGCAAATTCCAGGGCTTCTGCAAATTGTTCGGGTATGACTAAGCCTAATAACAGGACCAACGAGCTGAAGAACAAGAGGGTCAACGTATGTCCAATTCCCCATGCGAGTCCCTGTCGTACGGTCTGAGACATGGAACGATTCTTTAGGGCCAAAGAAGCCACAGCTGCGGCATGATCTGCTTCCAACGCATGTCGCATTCCCAGAACAAAGCCTAGGCCCAGTAAAGTCAACATGGGCTCAGGATCTCACAGTGGGGAAAGTTGGGAATATCACTATCTTCATTCCTTGTACCTATGATGTACTCGAGAGGGCTCTTGCCTTTGACAAGAAAATGAGTATGTGCAAGTAGATTGAATCCTACGGAGAGACAGTCAGAAAAGCAAATCCGGGAAGGTTTGAAGAACTCTAACGTGGTGCAAAAGAGTGAGAAACGTGATGAAATTATTTTCCGAGGGCGCGGTCCAGGTTGAAGGCGGCGCTGATGAGTGCAAGGTGTGTAAATGCTTGCGGAAAGTTTCCAAGGGCCTCGCCATGATGCCCGGTTTCTTCGGCGTAGAGGCCTAGGTGGTTGGCATACCCTAACATTTGTTCAAACAGCAGCCGGGCTTCTTCTAACCGACTCCGATCCGCTTGACCAGCGCGTGTTAGGGCTTCAACTAACCAAAACGTACAGATATTAAACGTGCCTTCTTCCCCACTGAGACCATCGGTGGATTCAGCAATGTTGTAGCGATACACCAATCCGTTCGCCACCAACCCGCCTTTTTCTGGTGTTTGAAGTGTGGCATCCAGTGTTTTCAGCATACGCGGGTCAGTGGGAGATACGAAAAATACTAAGGACATCATGAGGTTGGCGGCGTCCAAAGAATCATTTCCGTATCGTTGGATAAAGGCCTGGCGTTGAGCATCCCAACCCTTTTCCATGATTTCTTCATAAATGGCGTCTCGCACCTTTAGCCACCGATCTCGATCCGCAGGAAACGAACGTTTATCGGCTAATCGAATGCCCCGGTCGACTGCGACCCAGCACATCAGCTTTGAATAGACGAAATGTTGTTGCCCGCCGCGCACTTCCCACACACCTTCATCAGTTCGTTGCCAATTGTCGCACACCCAATTAATCAGGCGGCGCAGATGTTTCCAAAGGTCATATGAAATTGGTGTGCCATATTTATTGTAGAGATAAACGGAATCTAGCATCTCGCCGTAAATATCAAGTTGCAATTGGTCATACGCTCCATTGCCGATGCGAACAGGTGATGAGCCACGATAGCCTTCTAAATGCTCAAGTGTTTCTTCGGTGAGGGTATGCCGCCCATCTATGCCATACATGATCTGGAGAGAGCCATCAGGTTTTAATTCGTGACAACGGGCTTCCAACCAATGCATAAATTGTGAGGCCTCTTCTGTAAAGCCAATGCGGAGCAGCCCATAAAGTGTAAAAGCGGCATCGCGAATCCAGGTATACCGGTAGTCCCAATTGCGTTCACCACCGATGCCTTCAGGAAGGCTGCACGTCGGTGCAGCAACAATGGCTCCCGTGGGTTGAAACGTGAGTAGTTTCAAGACCAAAGCCGAGCGTTGGACCATTTCTCGCCAACGGCCGGAGTATGTGCATTTGGATAACCAGGTTCGCCAATACCCGACGGTTTGGGTGAATAATTCCTCGGCGTGGGCCTCCGGGCAGAAATCAGATGAAAGATCATCAGATTCCATCTCTTGCAAACATACATCCACTCCTTCACCTTCTTCCAGGGTGAATTCGGCAGTGAGAGCATCGCCTTTTTGTTGAAGGGGGATAGTCGCACCTAAACGGAGTATGAGGTTTGGCGACTCAAAAACGCCTCTCTGGGAATTCACGGTGACGGTATGGGTGTCGCGGCCATAGTTGAAGGAAGGCCGACATTCCAACCGAAACGACATGGTTCCACGAATAGTTTGAATGCGTCGCACGATTCCATGTTTCGTGCAATTGGCCGCATCTTTTCCGACTGGCATGAAATCAATGACGCGACCCACCCCATCGGTTGTGTGAAAACGGGTGACTAATACATTCGTGTCTGGCCAATAATATTGTTTGGATTTCACATGGTTCGGGATTGGTGCAATTGAAAACCGACCACCCTTGCCATCATCCAGGATTGCGGCAAACACACTCGGTGAATCAAAGTGGGGGAAACATAACCAATCAATCGAACCATTCATGCCTACGAGGGCCGTGGTGCGCATGTTTCCGATGAGGCCGTAATTTTCAATGGGTTGATAAGGCATGGATCTCTTTTCGGTTACCTGGTAGGCAACATTGAGTGATTTTCCCTAGGATGAAATTTTTGGGGAATTCCGTTATGGTGGGGCAAGTTTCATTGGGTGTGGCTCTTCGCTCAACGTCAATCACGAATTTCGGAAAAGGGGATTTGATGTCAAGTTACCCATTGAGCGTGACCATTGATGGGCAGGAATATAGCTTTCAGAGAATTTTAAAAGATGATTTTTTTTCACTCAATATTTTGTATTGTAATCCGAGCCATGAGGGCTATGTCTTAAAGCTGAGTGACTTTCGTTTCGTGTGTGGTTGGATGTTTCGTCCATTAGCCGCTTGGATTTCTAAGCGAGAATATACCATCTATCAAATGGTTGAGGATATCTCGGGCATTCCTGCCTTAGGACCCCGTTATGGAAAAAGAGGGTACTTTCATCAGTATATTGAAGGAAAAACTCTGTATGAATGTCAGAATAATAAAGTTCTTCCACGAGATTTCTTTGATCAGCTTCTCGTCATCGTTGACCAGTTGCATCAACGTCGAATCTTTTATGCGGATTTGAATAAACGAGGGAATATCATTTGTTCAACCACGGGAAAGGCCTATCTCATCGACTTTCAAATTTGTGTGCCTTTCAAATCGCGTACCGGCAGGTTAAGGAAATGGGGCGACCGAATCTTCCACTGTCTTGTTCGGGAAGATCGGTATCATCTGTTAAAACATAAAAAATTCTTCCAACCGGAGTTGATGAGTCGAGAAGAAAAGGCTGGAGTACAACGGTCGTCTTTGAATCAATGGTATGGCCGTTGGATGTGGAAACCCTATGTTTCTATCAAACGATTGATTTATCCCCATGGGAGCAATGAAACGATTTGGTACAAATGGAAACAAGAAAAAGAGCAATCTCCACGAATGCCTTAGAGTGGTAGGTGGAGCTTTGTTATTGACTCCTCAAATTTCTCAAATGGTATTTCCACTCAGGAATTCGGCATTCCTGCAGTCTCTAGCAGGAATCTATCTTAATCCTCATTTATCGGTTTAATATCCTCGCCCGCTGCCGCCGCGTCCCATTCGATCAAGAGGGAGCGCCTCATACCGTTCCTTCAGATCCGGATGCTCACTGAGATAGCCCTTCACGGCAGCATGGTCGGCAAACACTTCCGGACTGCGCTGGCGGTATTCCTCCACTGTCATATCATACTTTGCTAACAACGTGGTGAGTTTCGCGTTAATATCCGCTCCCATTTCGGCCATCGCCTCGGGCGACGGTCGCTGTCCTTCCCCGTACACTTCTCCCCCCTTAAAGTAGTTCATCATCATCTCGCCGATATCAATGCGAGCTTTCACGAACTTTCCCACCTCAGCCGGGTCTGCCGCAAGGCTTGCCCCCGCGAAAAGAACGAGACCCATAGAAATTCCGATAACGATGCGTGTCAGATTTGTAGCCATAGTTTCCTCTCAGGTAAATAGGAGATCCAGTTAGTCGAGTTGAATTAATCATAGCATTTTAGTGGGACGTGGTGCAGTTTCGTCTCCACCCATTGAGTGTTCCTTGTGCAACAAGAACAGAGAGGGGGCATTTGAAGGGTGGGCATGACCAAAGAGGAAGATGGATTTCCAATAAATAATGCCGGGAATGACTAGTTCAGACAAATTCTTCCAAAAAGAGGACCACTTGGGGTGGATTATTAGTCATTTCTTGGAAGGTTTTCATGTGAAAACCTATATTTATTTTTCTATGTTTGTTAGATGTATTGGATAATCAGGGTTAGCTGAATCATGCTTTTTCCTTTGTTTCATTTCCTGAGGCTTTAAACTTGCTGGTTTGTGAAGATTTTCAATAAATAAATGTTGCGAAAGGGGAGGATGTGACAACAGCAATGGAACGGATAGGCTTTGTGGGAGTTGGGCGCATGGGGGCCAATATGGCCCGTCGGCTGAAAGATTTCGGGGGATTGGTAGCAGCCGTATACGATGTGGATGCCAAAAGAGCGGCATCGATCTCCCAGGAGATAGGGGCTGAATGCGCGTTCACTCCGGCCCGAGTGGCTGAATTAGCGACCGTGGTTTTTACTGTGGTGACTGATGATATGGCTATGCGTGAGATCTTTGCTGTAGATGATAACGCAAGTCTCTTAGCGGAGGCGAAAGGACGATTGTTTGTGAATTGTGCGACAGTCTCGCCTGAAGTACATATTGAAGTGGAAAATCTCGTGAAGCAGCGTGGCGGACAGTCTCTTGAAGCCTGTATGGGGGGCAGCATTCCACAAGCTCGTGAGGGCAAGCTATATCTAATGTGTGGAGGTCAACCAGAGAGTTTTGATCGAGCGAAGTCAATCCTAGAAATGCTGAGTGTCAAACTTCGTTATTTCGGAGAAGCTGGGCAAGCCGCACGGGTCAAAGCCTTAGTCAACATGGTCATGAATATCAATACGGCAAGTTTGGCGGAGGGCTTAGGTCTGGGAGAGGCCCTTGGTATTGATTTAACCGCGCTCCAAGAAGTGTTCCGTGAGACTGGAGCGGCGTCCAGGGTGTTAGAAACCGATGGGGCCGATATGCAGAATCGTGATCATGAGTGCTATTTTTCCGCTGCCCATGCCGCGAAAGATTCTGGCATTGCTTATGCTATGGCGGAATCGGTGGGGTTACCCTTGCCGCTGGCTAAATCTACATGGGAGCAATATCAACGACTTATAGCCTCCGGCAAAGGGGAACTCGATAAATCCGCGATAGCCGAATTGACCTTCAAAGATCGCCGGGACTCAGTGGCCTAAATGCGAAATGGAATTGGATTATGACTGAATCATTGAGATTTTCCATACTTTACGTCAAGTTGTCTGCGTCAATGGATAGAGAAGGGACTCTCTAGTGAAGGCCCGAGTTTGACTTCTTTGGTCAAAAAAGCGCAGAGTATTTTCCCCTCTTTAATTCCCCCTTTTATCTTACAACTCTATGGAGGTGTCGTATGAAGAAGTTGATGATTGCGGTCTTAACAGGTTTATTCGTCATGGGTCTGAGTATTGGCTCGTTTGCTGGAATGTTAGATAAAGCGGTCGAAGCCACCGAGAGCGCCAATGCCATGGCCAAAGATGCCAAGGAAGCGAAAGACAGTGCCGAGGAGAAAGCTATTAAAGCTCAAGATGCTTCAAAGTCGGAAACTGGGAGCATGATGGATCAGGCAAAAGAAACAGCGAAGGAAACTGTGAACGAGAAGATTGATAGTATCGGAAAGTAACGAAAAGAACTTAGGCGAGTTCTGCTGAAAAAAGCGGCCTGGGGCATTTATGCCTACAGGCCGCTTTTTTTGTGGGAATGCCGAAAGGAATTATTCCCGATGAAACAAGGCATGGAGAATGTGCCAAGTTCAGTGGTTAATCCAGGATCATCCGTGGAAATGACGGATCCCCGCTCAGCACTCAACGATAGCTTCAGGACATTCAAGACAACAAAAAATACGACAAAGGGAAAGGTGTTTCATGTATCAGCCAATTATATTTGATTGGGGGATCGTCACAGTGAGGAACCACTTGGGCTTGATGCGACCAAAATCTGTGCGGCAATGTGTGCGGAGTTCTCGCTTGGGATCCATCACT
>CP070628.1:1311107-1317184 GCA_020355985.1 Nitrospirota bacterium
GTTTGCTGGAACAATCCTTCATTAAAGACCCGAAAGTGACAATTCAAGACTTGATTTCTCAAAAAGTTTTAAAGCTAGGCGAAAATATCTCAATTAGCCGCTTTACGCGCTATCAACTTGGTCAAGACTAATGTCGCTTAAATACCGCCGAGTCCTCTTAAAAATAAGTGGAGAAATGCTAGCCGGCGATCAAGGGTATGGCATCCAACCTTCAGTTCTAGAAAATTTGGCAAGTGAAATTTCCGAGGTCATGACCATGAAGGTCGAAATGGCCATTGTCATTGGGGGAGGAAACATTTTTCGTGGGCTCGCAGCCAGCGCGTCTGGAATGGAGCGCGCTTCGGCAGATTACATGGGTATGCTCGCCACCATGTTGAATGCCCTCGCCCTCCAAAATGTCTTAGAAAAAAGTGGCATCCCTACTCGAGTGCTATCAGCTATTGAAATGCGTCAATTATCAGAGGGCTATATTCGCCGACGCGCCATTCGCCATCTTGAAAAAAAACGTGTGGTTATTTTTGCTGCCGGAACAGGCAATCCGTATTTTACGACCGACACGGCAGCGGCTCTTCGGGCCATGGAGATTGGTGCGGATGTGATTTTGAAAGGCACCAAAGTTGATGGAATCTACGATGCCGATCCAATCACCACGCCAACGGCTAAACGCTTCACGGAATTACCTTTTCTGTCCGTTCTCAATAAAAGCCTGAAAGTTATGGATGCCACCGCGATTACTCTCTGTATGGACAACGATCTACCCATCATTGTTTTCAATCTTACGTCACCCGGCAACATCCGAAAAATTCTGGAAGGAAATCCCGTCGGTACGACTGTTTCCAAGGATGCTTGCTTCAACGAGTAGAGGAAACGATCATGAGCGATCCAACCATTCAAAAAGTCAATAAACACATGGAGGGTGCGATTGAGCACATTAAAAGAGAATTTACCGCTCTTCGAACTGGTCGTGCATCCTTGGGCCTTCTCGATCACATCAAGATCGACTATTACGGAACACTTACACCCCTGAAACAAGTGGCAAATTTGGCCATTCCAGAAAGTCGACTGATTACGATTCAGCCCTGGGATGTCTCCCACATTAAAGAAATCGAACGTGCCATCGTCAGTTCAGAACTTGGACTCACGCCATCAAATGATGGCAAACTCATCCGCCTTCCTATTCCCCCGCTCAGCGAAGAGCGCCGAAAAGATCTCGTAAAGCTCAGCAAAAAATATGGAGAAGAAACCAAAGTGCAGATTCGAGGTTTTCGCCGAGACGGCAATGATGAACTGAAGAAACGACAAAAAGACAGCACGATCACTGAGGATGAGCTCCGTCATTTAGAAAATGAAAATCAAAAATTAACGGATAAATTCATTCGCACTGTGGATGAACTCATTAAGAAAAAGGAGGAAGAAATTCTCTCGATCTGAGACTCTACCTGTGACTCTCTCTTCTACTTCACCTTCCCGGATACCCACTGTGCCTCATGCCCCACTCACGGTTTACATTCATCTTGAAACTTTAAAGACGAACTTCCAACATATTCGTCAATTCGTTCCTCCAACCACGAAAATCCTTCCGATCATCAAAGCCGACGCCTATGGCCATGGTGCCATTCCTGTAGCACAAACCTTGTCTCCATTAGATATATTTGGATTCGGCGTCGCATCGGTGCCCGAAGGCATCCTCTTACGGGAACACCATATTCATAACCCCATCATCATCATGGGTCCGCTTTTGGTGGATCATCTCCACGACATCATTCACTATAATTTAATCCCTATCATTTCTCATCCTGAAATTCTTCAGCAACTTCTCACCCTACTCCCTTCGGATAAACGACCATTTCCTATTCATCTCAAAATCGATACAGGATTGCACCGATTAGGATTTGAGGCAAAAGAGGCGCTATCATTAGTTCCTTCCCTCACATCATCAACTTCGCCCGTCACCCTCCAAGGCCTCTTATCTCATTTTGCGGATGCCGACAATTCTGATCCGAGTCTTACCAACCAACAGCTTCACCAATTCCAATCATTTATCAAGATCATACAGGAACGAGGAATCCACGTTCCGATTTACCATATGGCCAATAGCGCTGGAATTTTATTTCATCCGGATTCCCATATGGGAATGGTTCGTCCAGGCCTCATGCTCTATGGTTATACACCCGGGCACGAGATCGCCTCCCAACCCATCCACCTTGATCCGGTGATGGAAGCCAAAACCTATATCGCACATCTCCGCTCACTAAAGCCCGGCGAAGTTGTCGGGTATAACGCACTCTTTCGCACGAGAAGACCATCACAAATCGCCGTTTTGCCAGTCGGGTATACCCACGGCTTCCCTCGACACCTTACAGGTACTGGTCATGTTCTCATCCAAGGGGCAACAGCACCCATTATTGGGAAGATCTGTATGGATATGATGATGGTGGATGTCACTGACATCCCGCACCCGTCAATTGGGGAGGAAGTCGTGTTATTAGGCAAACAGGGAAAGAATAAAATTACCGCCCAGGATTATTCCAATTGGCTGAATACAATTCCCTATGAAATCCTCTGTGGAATCGGCGGAAAAGCCAATCGAACCTACCTCCCAACGAAATAGTTCTTTTACTCAGGGAAAAATTCAACCAACAGGTGATGATAGAGGAAAACCGTCTTGCAGCTAGGTAAATCGAAAGACGATACCAATATCGACTCGCTTAAGAAGAGGTCTTCAATCTTCGCTTTAACCGTTTTTCCACTTTCGCCACTTTTCCGGATAGCCGGTCTTTATGGCCTTTTCGATAATCTACTTTCATCACACAAGAGATACGCGGGCAATCTTTCTTCATCCGTTCGTAGCATTGTTTGACCACGCCCAAGACTTCATCCCATTCCCCTTCTAATACGGTGCCCATGGGATTTAATCGATAATCAACTCCACTTTTATCAATGATGTCTAGTGAACGAGACACGTACTTACTCACACTCTCTCCTTTACCAAGGGGAGACATACTAAACTCCAACAACACCATCAGCCACCGTCCTTTCCAACCTCCTCCAACTGCTGTTCTTCAGATAATTTCCAAGAATTGGGATACTGCAAAGTCGCGCTCAGGGCAAACCCATTGACCGCTTCTAGCAACCGTTCCCGTCGACGACGATCGCTGGTTTCCGTTTTCTTCAATTCTTCGCGCAAGGCCCCTAACCAATCTAAAAATTGATCAAATTCTTCATCGAACACGGTTTCAAGATTTTGACGAAGCGTTTTAGCTAAGGCTGGAGCAGTCCCACTCGTGCTAATGGCGATTCGCAAAGGCCCACGATTAACCAAAGCCGGCATGAGAAACGTGGAATACTCTGCTTGATCCATCGACCACACCAAAAACCGTTCGGTCTTTGCCAATTCATATAAGGATTTGGCCAAAGCCAGATCGTCCTTTAAAAGGTTCACGATCAACACGGCATCCTGAGCGTCCGTCGAACGAAAGGTCCGCCCACGGTGAATAATTTTTCCCGAAGCTGTCAGCTTTCGCAAATCCCCATGCAAAGTAGGTTGAACTACCGTAACTTTCGCCCCTGCATCCAACAGACGAGTGGTTTTTTCGACAGCTTCCTCGTCCCCGCCTATCACGAGACATTGCCGCCCCTCTAAATTCAACGTGACTTGAAAACCAGGATTCATAGACATGTATGTTTCTCCTTCGTAAGACAAGCCATCTTACCCAAGAAACCCGGCTGAGGGAAAGCCTAATTTTCCGAGTATTTATCATATGCCCTAAGCCACCTTAAATACACAAACGAAGAATGTATTGGCAACTATAAAAGGAGGCCATTTGAAATAGGAAGATTCCTTAATCTGCAAAAAATAGAGGCTGTTGAATATTTCAATCCAATGCCAATAAAGGACTATAAGAGGACAGAGATTTCAGTTTGAGGGAATGATCAAAAGGTTTGTCCAGCAAGGTCATAGCCATTTTGACACGCGGAGGTACTCTCAGTACATGAGCACGGCAAAACGGCGAGAACGCCGCAGGCTGATTTTTTCAACATTCCCAATATTGAAGAGATGATAACAGCATGGATTGAAGTCCATACGTGGTAGGCTCTAAAAATATTGGGAACCAGGTGGGTAACTAGGGATGCTTAAGAAGATAGGATGGGGGAAGAGGATGGAGCCTACACAAACGGACAAAAAAATATAGTCCATATTATTAATAAGGCTTGAGGCAACAGTTCACCTTAATATCCTCATCTTTAGCAGAAAGCTGACCATGCTATTGTTCTTCATGAGCACCAATTTCTTTGAGTATAGGTCCCTTTTGCCTAGAATGATTCCCAATTAACTATGCTGAGGTTGGATAGGCAGCTCCATCGTGAAGGTAGTGCCTTTCCCTTGCTCACTGTCAACGGTAATCGTTCCACCATGTGCATCAACTACATCCTTCACGATTCTGGTCCCTAGGCCCGTGCCTCCTGGCTTTCCGCTAATGGTCCCCTTGGTGAATAAGCTATCACGGATTTTTGGAGGCATCCCCCCTCCTGTATCGGCAACACGAATCACAACGGTTTTGGCCTCAGGGCCTAACGAACCAACAACGGCCACCGATCCGCCAGCCGGAGTTTCAGGAATCGCATTATTGATCAGATTATACAAGGCATTGAACAAACGATTAGAATCCGCATGAATCAGAGGCAGTGAATCAAGTCCCTGGACATACAGGGAAACCCCTTTCTCTGTAGCATAGAGTCTCAGTGAAACAATGACGGCTTCTGCAACACCAGCAAACTGGCAAGGCGCAAGCTGGAGCGGGCTAGTTATCCCCTTAACGGCATCGGCAATTTCCCGAACTCGATGCTGAATACGGCGCGCGTTATTTACGACCATATCAAGGGCTTCCTTAGTGAAATCTTTGCTGGCTTCTACTTCATTCATGGGCATCCCGGTTATCTTCGCAAAATGCTCTTCAAGCTCCTCCTCCACCAGTTTGGCTCCATTAAGAACAGGCATCAGCATGTTTTTCAAATCGTGACCAATATCCCCCACCACTCGGCTTACTTCACCAAGTTTGGTTTCCTCCAATAATTGCGCAGTCATGTGCTTGCGCTCGCTAATGTCTTGAAACGTCACCACCGCGCCAATCAATCGGCTATTCTCCCGCATGGGTGTACTCGTGTATTCCACGGGGAAATTGGTGCCATCTTTTCGCCAGAAAATTTCATTATCACAATGCTGAGTTTGGCCCTCCCGGAACACCGCATAAATCGGACATTCCTCTCGAGGATAGGGGGAACCATCTGTTTTGGTGTGATGTACAACGGTATGCATGGGACGGCCAATGAGTTCTTGTGGGGTATATCCCAACAATTTTGCGCCGGCAGGGTTAACAAACGTCGTTTGGCCTTCAAGATCTAATCCATAGATCCCCTCTCCGGCAGAGGCAAGAATCTGTTCGTTATGCCTAGCCAGCTTTTGGTAGTCGTAGAGCGCTTGTTGACGTTCAATCGCCATGGAGAGGCGATCTGCCACGATTTGGAGGCTTTCCACAGTCATCTCCGTTAGCCTGTGCTTGGCAAACAACCCCAGCACACCTAGCACCTCTTGATTGTTTATCAACGGATATCCCGCAAAGGCCACCAATCCCTCTTGTTTCGCCCAGGCCTGTTCGGGGATTCGAGGATCGCCGATGACCTCGTTAGTCAGATGGGGTTTCTTTTCCGCAGCAATCTGTCCAATTTTTAGGTGACCAACAGGGATACGACTGTGGGAACCGTTGAGATGCGTATAGAGTCCGGCACTGGCTTGTAGTTCCAAAACTTGCGTGGCGGGATTGAGTATCCAAATTCGAACAAAGGCGGCATCGAGACGCTGGCACAAGGTTTCACTGCAGGCTTGAAGAAGATCTTGGAATTCTAGGTTTTTGTTGATAATGCTCCCTAATTCGGCATCTAACGTCAGCAATTGGTTGGCTTCCAGAAGTGAGAATTCCACACGCTTTCGTTCGTCAATTTCCTTTTCCAATTTCCGGCTCTCTCGGATTCCATGTCCTGTGACAAAAACCCCTAATAAGCCCGCAAAAATGGCGATT
>CP070628.1:1317284-1327108 GCA_020355985.1 Nitrospirota bacterium
ACCGCAAATTCGTCTCCGCCTAAGCGCACGCCTGTGTCAATTTCCCTGATGCATTTTTTGAGGCGAGTGGCGACGGTTTTGAGTAAAGAATCCCCACATTCATGCCCAAGAGTGTCATTGATGGCTTTAAAATGATCTAAATCTAAAAACATCAAAGCTATAGCCATATCATTGCGATTGCAGCGCGCCACGGCACAGTTCAATCGCTCATAGAAGAGGCCGCGGTTGGCCAACCCTGTCAGGTGATCATAATGAGCCAGTTGAGTAATGCGCTGGGTCGCACGATGACGTTCCATCGCATAGCGAATGGCCCGGCACAAAGTTGAGCTACTTGTTTGCCCTTTAATGAGGTAATCCTGGGCTCCGCTTTTCACCGCAAGAATGGCTTGTTCTTCATCTTCGACACCACTCAGAATTAAAATAGGAGCGCCTGGGCAGTATTGGATAAACTGGGGAATTGATTCGAAGCTTTGACCTTCAGGTAAATGGAGATCCAAGATTATGGCTTGAAAGGGTTGGTGTTGGACAAGATCTAAAGCTTCACTGACAGAGCGGCATTGCTCCAGCGTAAATTGATTTTGGAGCCCTTCTTTCAGCATATCGTTAATCGTCAAAGCTTCTTGATGATCATCTGCTACCAACAGGAGCTTAATCATGGGTCGGTTTTTCCCTCAATCACTCGTTCGTCAAGATTTTTTTACAATGTGTGACAAATCTTTCCTTCTACCTATCTTCTCGGATGTTGGAAGAGATTCTTGATGATTGTGAGAAATTTTCTGATTCTAGAGTTTTGAGGATAGAGAGTGATTTTTCTCATAAAAACTTAATTTAATTAAAGAGTTACATTTTTGTTTTTACGAAAACAAATTGATAATTAAATTAAAATTTCTTAGGTATAATAATGTAATAGCTGAAAGTGAAATATTTAAATAATTCAACCGGATCCATTTACTTTCTATTTTTATTTTTCGTATAGTGTTTTCAAATTGCGCCTTCTCGCAATTATTTCAATTTTCTTAAACAATAGTGCTTATTCCTGGTTTCGCCTCTCCAGCGAATCAAGAGAGTGTTTTAATGAAATTTGAGGCGAGCCTTTCTCAGGGTATCGATAGTATTATTAATACCAATTTTCAGCTTTTTAGTCCTTTTGTTGAAGAGACATCGATTCAAAGAAACGAGGCTCTATTTCTTTGTCATGGGGTTTTTGAAAAAATGTTATGATTGAGAGTCGCTAATAAATTTTTAAGGAGCCACGCATGGGAAAAACGACAACATTGGTAGAGGTGATTCAGCAGTTAATTAAGATTGGTCAGCCCAAGGGCCATATCACCTTGAAGGATTTGACGAATGTCCTTCCTGCCGATCAAATCACCTCTGAGCAATTACATGCGATCTTGGGTTCGTTGCATGAGGCAAGCATTCAGGTTATTGACCCAGCCAAGCGGACGGTCTTGCAGTTGGCTTCTTTGAAAAAGGGTGCCGGCCTTGAGGATGCTGGTGAGTCAGAGGAAGAACCTGATTCCTCGCTAGATATTGATTTAACTCCAGGAGAGCCTACCCGGATTGATGATCCCGTCCGATTGTATTTGAAAGAAATGGGTCGAGTCCCCCTGCTGACTCGTGAGGGGGAAATTGAACTTGCCAAGCATATTGAAGAAGGTAAGCGCGATTTGGCCTGCTCGGTCTATGGTATGCCGGTAAACATTCAATATCTTGAGTCTCTTCATGAACAATTGAAGCAGGAAGAGATTCGGGTGCGGGATATTGTGTTATTGCAGGAAACGTTGGATGAGGATGAGGTCGAAGAAGAACCTCTAGCTGGTGAGCAAGAGGATGAAGAACTTCGGCTTCGGACGCTCGAATGTTTGACGACAGTTCGGAAGCTTGGCCGAAACCTCGTGTCCCTGTATACCCAGAATCGTGAGAAAGGAACATCCAAAACTAAGCAAACTCAAATTGATAAACGACTAAAAACCCTTACAGGTCAGTATGTTGATCAGATTGAGTCCTTAAACCTGCATCAACGTGTGAAGGATTTTATGTTGAGGCGGGTTAAAGATTTAGGTCAGGATATCCGTTCAGCTGATCAGGTTATTACACGGAATACGAAGAAGCTGGGCTTTGCTGGGCAAGATGGGATTCAGGTCATAGGGAAAAAATCTAAGACGGTAAAGACAACAAGTAGAAGAAAGCTTCAATTGTCTCCCGAAGAAATCGAACGACTCAAGAAAGACGTGCAAGCTGCCAAAGAGGTCATACAAAATATTCAGAATGATGTCATAGCCATGCCGTTGGAAGAGTTTAAATCGGCATTGATTGTCTTAGGTGATGCTGAAGAAAAGGTGAAGCGCGGCAAAGCTAAATTAATTGAAGCCAATTTGCGTTTAGTCGTCAGTATTGCACGAAAATATACTAATCGAGGATTGCAATTTATTGATTTAATCCAAGAAGGCAATATTGGGTTGATGCGTGCTGTAGACAAGTTTGAATATCAACGTGGTTATAAATTTAGCACCTATGCGACGTGGTGGATCCGGCAAGGTGTAACGCGTGCAATTGCGGATCAGGCAAGGACAATTCGTATTCCTGTTCATATGATTGAAGCCAATACTAAGCTCGCACGAACAGCCAGGCAATTGGTCCAACAATTGGGACGTGAACCGACTCCTGAAGAAATTGCAGAACGGATGGGTTTGACCCCTGAAAAGGTCCGTATGATGTTAGATATTTCTAAGGGAACGATTTCCTTGGAAACCCCGATTGGGGAAAAAGAAGATAGTCAATTAGGCGACTTGATTGAAGATAAAAATGCGGTTTCACCGATGGACGCCGCAAATCGATACGACCTACAACGTCAAATTGCCAATGCCTTAGGAGTTTTAACTCCCCGGGAAGAGACCGTCATTCGGAAGCGATTTGGGATTGGTGATAGCACTGATCATACCTTGGAAGAAATTGGACAGTACTTTGATGTCACTCGTGAACGAATCCGCCAAATTGAAGCTAAGGCATTAAAAAAGCTCCGGCATCCCAGTTGTAGCCACAAACTTCGGAGTTTGGTCGACCATCTCTAATTCAGAGTGATTCTGGAAATTTGAAAAGGCCTCGTCATGTGCGTGACGAGGCCTTTTTTTTACTGTAAGGCAGTGATGTGGGTCTCTGTCCAATGTATTGCGGGCAATTTATCTCTAATAGCTGTTCAGCCTCAAATAACGTTTGCCCTTCTCCCTTCTTATGTCTAGGTGGTAGAATTTTTCTAACATGCGTATTTTAGTTGTTGAAGATGAACCGAAAGTTGCGTCTTTCATTCGGCGCGCGTTAGAGGAGGAAAGTTATGCCGTCGATGTCTGTACTGACGGGACTGGTGGGTTAGATTGGGCGCAAATGGTTAACTACGATCTTATGATCCTAGATTTGATGTTGCCTGGTTTGCCTGGGGTCGAAGTATTGAAGCGTGCCCGTGCTGCTGGAGTGAAAACTCCGGTGATGATTTTGACGGCACGTTCAGAGGTGGATCAACGCGTCAAAGGCCTTGATGCTGGCGCAGATGATTATTTAACCAAACCGTTTGCGATTGAAGAATTGTTGGCCAGGGCTCGGGCGTTGCTTCGACGTGCTGGTGGTGCGCCTTCTGGTATTTTGCAAGTCGATGACGTGGTTCTCAATCCTGTGACTCGAGAGGTCACACGTGGCGAACAGCGTTTGGAGTTCACCACCAAAGAATATGCGCTTATGGAATATTTAATGCGAAATGCTGGGCGGGTGCTCACCCGGTCGATGATTGCGGAGCATGTTTGGGATTTAGACTTTGATACATTCACCAATGTGATCGATGTATACATTAGTTATCTGCGCAATAAGATTGATAAAGGCCGGGACCGCAGCTTAATTCAAACCATCCGTGGGAGCGGGTATATGATGAGGTCTGATGGATGAATAATACCTCGATTCGGGTTCGGCTCACCTTATGGTATGGGTCGGCCTTAGCTCTCATCTTGCTCCTCTTTGCTGTGGCATTGTATTTGGTGATGTCGCGTGCATTACGAGAGCAAATCGATGCATCTTTAGATGAAGCTTCGGCGGTAGCTATTCGGACGTTGGGTGAACATCGATTTGGGCCATTTCTTATCTTTGAAGATTTATCACAAGACTTTCCTGAAATTGCGTTGTTGGATAAATTTTTTCAAATTTTCGGGCCGGCAGGGCAAGTTACCATTCAATCATCCAATATTCAAAGTCGAGAAATCCCCTTGAGTCAAACGGCCTTTCGGGCTTCGCTTGAAGGGCGGTCCACGTTTGAATCGGTCAAGTTCAAGAAAGGCGTTTCTCTTCGATTACTTTCTGTTCCCATTCGTCAAGGCGATCAACTGGTGAATATTTTACGCGTGGGCACATCGTTGCAGACAACTGATCGGATGCTACGGCGGTTATTAACTGGCTTGTATATTGCTTCTCCATTAGCCTTGTTAGTGTCCTTAATGGGGGGGTGGTTTTTAGCGGGGCGAGCTTTGCGTCCGGTTCACGCGATTACTCAGGCGGCTCGCCGAATTACGGCTGGTGATTGGAGTCAACGAATTCAGACGCCCCATTCCAAGGATGAGATTGGGCAACTAGCTTCAACGTTCAACGACATGATTGGACGCTTGGAAGTGTCGTTTAAACAAATTCGCCAATTTAGTGCTGATGCCTCACATGAATTGCGGACCCCTCTCACGATTACCAAAGGGGAGACTGAGCTGGCCTTGCGCCGTCCTCGCCAAGCCGAAGATTACCGAGTGGTGCTGGAAAGCAATTTGGAAGAGATTGATCGTATGAGTCGGATTGTTGATGAATTACTCTTTTTATCGCGTGCCGATCTTGGAGAAATTAAATTGAAAATGGTTCCCGTGCAATTGGATGATCTTATTCGAGAAATTCATCAACAGGCAGCCGTTTTAGGAAAAGAACGACAGGTGCAGACTGTCCTAACAAAAGTCGAACCCGTTGTGGTGGAAGGGGATGATTTGCGGTTGCGAGAATTATTATTGAATCTGGTAGATAACGCGGTGAAATACTCTCGGGCAGGACAAACTGTGGAGTTGGCTTTAGCCCTTGCTGGGAACCAGGCAAAGCTCATGGTTCAAGATCACGGCATTGGCATTGCTCCAGAGAACCATACAAGAGTATTCGATCGATTTTATCGCACAGACGAAGCGCGTGCTCATGGAGCCAAAGGCACGGGGTTGGGCTTGGCTATTTGCAAGTGGATTGTTGATGTCCATCATGGAACCATTGAACTTCAAAGTACGGTTAATGGTGGTTCGTGTTTTACGGTTTTCCTGCCATTGTCTTCAGTAACTGTCTAAGATTTTCTCTTCTTTACACTGTTCTCCATTAAAAAGTTTTAATGTTCTCTTAATTTCCCTTTCATATCGGAGTGGTACAACTATTTTTAGATGATGGAAAAAGTCAAGAAACGCAAGCCATTCTTGAAAAGGGGATTGTTATGACCACACTTCAGGCTATTCCAACGTTGACCCAAACGCAGAAAAATCATGCACCATATTTACAAAAGCGGCGTGGCATCAAACGTCCTTCTCGGTTGTCTCGAACCTCTTCCAAGCCGATCAGGGAGAACTGGGACCAAGATGAACAGAACAAAAAAACAGCTGACTCTGGTTCGGTGAACTTAGAATCTATGTATTTTCGAGGATTCCGTTCTCGTCCATTGTTACATGCAGAAGAAGAACGGAAGTTGGCCATACGGCTGTATGAAGGGACCACCAATCTTCGAACATTATTGCAACAGGCGCTGGCTATTTCTGAAAAACTGCAGCCACAACAGGAAGTTGATTTAATCCATGAGCGAATACAAAATTGGCTGGATCTGAAAGGCTACTCACCTCCGGTAATAGAAGAGATTCTGCAATCTGTGTTGACGTTACAATCTTTTGCTGCCGAGAAAGGGCCAAAAGGACGGAAAATCTTTCAACAGGCTGAGGAGCTTTATCGTTCTATTCAAACTGTACGAATGGAGATTGAAGAGCCGAAGGACGAACTGGTTCAACGCAATCTTCGTCTCGTCGTCAATGTGGCCAAACGATATCTTGGGCGTGGTCTGAACTTTTTAGATTTAGTCCAGGAAGGGAATATTGGTTTAATGAAGGGGGCGGAGAGATTTGATTACACCCGTGGATTCAAATTTAGCACTTATGCGACGTGGTGGATTCGTCAAGGCATTACCCGGGCAATTGCGGATCAAAGTCGAACCATTCGAGTGCCGGTTCATACCAATGAGGCTTCGACAAAAATTGCAAAAACGGCCCAACGGCTTGCACAGCAATATGACCGAGAACCAACATTTGAAGAAATTGGGCAGGTGTTGGATATGAGCAGGGATCGAGTTAAAGAAACTCTCGAAGCATTCCAAGAACCCGTATCCTTGGATGCCCCGTCTGTTGATGGAGAAACTGAGTTGGGTGAGTTAATTCCTGATCTCGACTGTTCTGCCCCAGACGAGGAGATTTCCCGTAAGTCCAATGTCCGTTGGCTTGCAAAAATTTTTCAGGTGTTAAATCCACGTGAAGAACAAGTCGTTCGCTTGAGATTTGGGATAGGAGGGGATGAGCCTTGGACTCTTGAGCAAGTCGGACGTTCAATGTCGGTGACCCGTGAACGCATTCGCCAAATTGAAGTCGTGGCATTGAATAAACTAAAAGAGTCTCATGTTAAAGCTATGCTCGCTGAAATTAAGTAAGTATATGAATGTAAATAATTAGTAGAATTTACTTAAATTAGTTGAGTATGTAGCCAGGTTTTGTTGAAAATAGCAGGTGGTAGTGACAAAAGCAGGAGTGTTATCACTCCTGCTTTTGTCGTTTTATAGGCATTATGTCTTAAGACCATGCTTGTGAGTTGGAAGAGTTGGCTCAATATCTGGTTGGATATTCGCTGCAGATATGGCTGGTTAAGTGAATCTTTCTCTTATACCTGTCCTACATGTGAAGAATGAAGGTGATTTTGATCTTTTGGTCTTCTGCCCAACTGTCTTCTCACCGATGAGAGGGTAGGTGTTAGAGGAGGCTGCATTATGGCGATTGTAATTAATGCTTCCACATCGATTCCAGATGCTGAAATTCAGTTTTCTGCTGTTCGAAGTGCCGGCCCTGGTGGTCAGAATGTCAATAAAGTCAATAGTCGGGTGATTTTGGAATTTAATCTCGTTCGTTCATCCGCTCTGACCTCTTATCAAAAGCGGCGAATAAAGACCGCTTTGGGAAATCGGATCAACCAACATGGCATCTTGCGCATGCAAGCACAACGACATCGTTCACAAGCGGTTAATCGAGCAGAAGTCCTTGAACGATTTGTCGAATTGCTTCAAAAGGCACTACAACCAATGAAGCATAGAATAAAAACCCGTGTCCCGACCCGGGTTCGGGAACAGCGACTGGAAGTCAAAAAACAACGAACACAGACCAAGCGTACCCGCCAAGTCCCTCGAAACTTTGATGACCCATAACGGATCAATAACCTGACGGCAAGATGATAAGGAAGTTTCCATGACCACTCGTTCATCCCATGCGGCTTCGGCATGTCCTGATCCTCCTCGAGCCCCGTTGATTCCCCATCGATTGGAACAGCATGGACAGGTTCGATTTGATGACTATTATTGGTTGAACGACCGCTCAAACCCAGAAGTCCTGGCGTATTTACAGAAAGAAAATAACTATGCGACGGCTATGCGACGGCAAACGGCTGATCTGGAACGCACCTTGTTCGAAGAAATAAAAGGCCGTATCAAGCAAACCGATTTATCCGTTCCTTTCAAACAAGGAGACTATGTCTATTACATTCGTTATGAGGAAGGAAAGGAATATGCCCTCTATTGCCGGAAAAAAGGCTCACTAAGCAGCCCGGAAGAAATTATGTTAGATGGCAATGAGCTCGCTCAAGGCCATGAGTACTTTTCTCTTGGGCATTGGATGGTGAGTTCAGGTCAAGATATTCTGGCTTATGCCATTGATACTCAAGGACGTCGGATCTACTCCATTGCCTTTAAACACCTTTCTACAGGAGAAACCTGGCAAGAAACGATTCCCTCTGTGACGGGAAATATGGAATGGGGAAATGACAATCGAACACTATTCTATGCGAGGCAAGATCCTGAAACGCTGCGATCTTTCCAAATCTATCGGCATGTATTGGGGAATGACCCGGCCCAGGATGAATTGGTGTATGAAGAACCGGATGAGACGTTTTCAGTCTTTGTGACCAAATCCAAATCCAAGCGGTTTCTCATGATTGGGTTACACCAAACGGTGAGCAGTGAATATTGGTATTTAAATGCCGATTCACCTGGAGGAATGTTTCAAGTCTTTCACCCGCGAGAGCGGGGGCATGAATATGATGTCGATCATCTTGGAGAGCATTTCTTTATTCGCACGAATGATCAGGCAAAAAATTTTCGATTGATGAAGACGGGGGTGAAGACCACTCATAAAACACAATGGCAGGAAGTCATTCCGCACCGTGAAGACGTGTTTTTTGAAGGATTTGAGTTGTTCCGTGAGTACTTGGTTGTCGAGGAACGTAAACAGGGTCTCATTCATCTGCGAGTCCTTCATGATTCGGAAAAGGAAGGGCACGATTTGGATTTTGGAGAGCCAGCGTATTTTGTGGCATTGGGCGATAATTTTGAGATTGATACGCCATATCTCCGTTTTGGCTATACCTCAATGACGACGCCCATGACGATCTATGATTATCATATGGAAACACGGGAAAAAGTATTTTTGAAGCAAGAGGAAGTCCTGGGTAACTTTCAGATCCGTCATTACCAAACGGAACGTCTCTTTGCACGTGCAGAAGATGGCACGTCAATTCCTATTTCGTTAGTGTATCGGAAAGGATTTTCCCAAAATGGCACTCAACCCTTACTACTCTACGGCTATGGGTCTTATGGAGCCAGTATGGATGCCAGTTTTAGTTCGGCTCGGTTGAGTTTGTTAGATCGTGGGTTTGTCTATGCTTTAGCCCATATACGAGGCGGAGAAGAATTGGGCCGTCAGTGGTATGAAAATGGAAAACTCCTTGAGAAAAAAAATACTTTTACTGATTTTATTGCTTGTGCGGAATTTCTTCTTCAGCAAGGGTATTGCCATCCGCAGAAGATCTTTGCCATGGGAGGAAGTGCCGGTGGTTTGTTAATGGGAGCCGTGATGAATATGCGTCCGGAGTTGTTTCATGGCATGATCGCGCAAGTGCCATTTGTGGATGTCGTGACTACCATGTTGGACTCTACTATTCCACTCACGACAGGAGAGTATGATGAGTGGGGCGATCCCAATCAGCCTGAATATTATGACTATATGTTGTCATATTCTCCATACGATAATGTTGAGTCAAAAGCCTATCCACACCTGTTAGTTACGGCGGGGCTGCATGATTCGCAAGTGCAATATTGGGAGCCCGCAAAATGGGTGGCGAAGTTGCGTGCCCTCAAAACCGATGAACATCGTCTCCTACTCAAAACCAATATGGAAGCTGGACATAGCGGGGCCTCAGGTCGTTTTAAACGCTATGAGGAAACGGCAATGATTTATGCCTTTCTATTGGATTTAGCTGGTGTTGCCCATACATAAATATGGTGGAATTGCCTGTACCATTCAGGGCCTATCTCCTCCTGTGCTCCAGTATGTTCTCTCACGCAATCAGTTGACTTTCCCGTTTTCCTGCTTATCTACAAATCAACAACGAAACACCTTCCCAGCTGGGTGAATGAAGAAAACGTATTGTGTTGATGACGTTCATCAAGAAGTAGGGAAAAGTATGTTAGTGAAATG
>CP070628.1:1327208-1335457 GCA_020355985.1 Nitrospirota bacterium
GGCCTTAGGGTTTTTCTTTTGAAATTGGAAAGGTGGTGGTGTCGACACGGTCAGGCACTTTACCAAGGGAATTCAAAGGTCATCAACCCTTTGAGGTATTTCGAGAAAAAATGGAGAAAAAAGAGTTGACAGCCCATGAAGAACCAGTTGCCGCTGTTTTTATTGAGGCCGCTAAAAAGTGCTAGGCCATCATTTTTTCAATCAGGATACAACTCTCCGTAAGCGGGTTGTTGTCTGAGAAGGAATTTTTGATGGCCAAGCAGGTAGTGGCGATTTCTTTGGATGCAAGAAGGTCTTGTATATGCTGTGTGATGGTAGGCGAACGAAACGAGCGTTTGGAAATCGTGCGCCCCACTCCTAATTGCTCGAGGCGGGCTCCATTGTCAAACTGGTCAAAGGCGAATGGCTGAATGAGTTGGGGAATGCCGGCTCGCAGAGATTGGGAGCAGGTGCCAATGCCGCCATGGTGAATGAGGGCGGCGCAATGAGGCAGCAGTTGACTGAGGGGAACATAGGACCCGTGGATGATGTGAGGAGGTAGTGGGTGAGGGAGTTGTTCGGGGTAATGAGTCAGGAAGATGGCTGGCCGATGCATTTCTTGGCATGCCTTTGCAGCTTCAGCAAAAAAAGGCTTTCCATGTTTATTGGCTGATCCAGGCGTGAATACTAATGGGTGTGGATGAGCCTCTAAAAAATTTTGAATAGTGGTTGGCAGGACAGATTCTCCTACCTCGTCATATAAGGGAAATCCTGTGAGGACAGTTGAGGGAGGCCAGTCCGGTTGTGGGGTGGCAAACCATTCTGGAAACAGGCTAAGCACCAAGTCAGGAGAATGCAACCAATGATGAAAAATGCGTGAAACCGGAGGGAGCCCCAGTTCACGGCGAAAACGGTTGAGCTTCGGTTTGAGAAGAGGATCCATGACGAGATGGTCTAATAGCTTCCATACACCCTGTTTAAAGTTTACGGGCAACCAATCCGGAAGAGGGAGGCCTGGCATTCGCGGCGCCTGATAGGCGGAGTGAAATACACCAGGAGAAAAATGCACGGTCACGTTAGGAACATGGTGGGTTTCCTGTACAAGTCGCGCGACGAAGCCAAGAGTTGAACTGACGAGTATAGTCTTACCTGGTACAAGATGTGAGCAGAGAAGTTGGTAGGCCTCCTCCAGATAGGTTCCCGACATCATCCGTTTCATAATGATGCGCCAACCTTTATGAGGATGCCATAAGTCCGGATGGTTTGCCACGGCATCATATTCTTCAGCTGGACCCATGGAGTAAAAATGTAATCCTGCGTCCTGGATGAGTCTGGTGAAATGACCATTCGTAAAAAATGTGATCGCATGACCACGAGCAAGAAGATCTCGCCCCAGTCCCACCAGAGGTAAGACATCCCCGTAACTTCCCACTGCCACAATCAGAATGTTCAAAATAATGCCTGCCTCTAACTTTGGTAAATCTGAGGGTTCTCTTCGGCAAACGAGAGATTATTCGTTTGCCACCGTTTGAGCCGGCAGAACCCCCAAGGCATATAGAGGCCGAACGTGATGATGGTCAGCACCATGATCAGGAGCCAATTCCAAAAGAACCCAAACCCTGTTCCATGAAATGCAAGTTGGCGGTTGTCGATAAAAGTGTGTTCCGAAATCCACCGTTGCTGGGCGGAATAAGCCCAGGGGAAAAATAAGCCAAAGGTTAAAAGGGTGAGAACCCAGGTCCACAGAAATAACCACAGACAGCCCAATCCGGTTCCGCGAAAATCAAATCTGCCTTGATTCATGTCTCACCTCGGTGAATGGGGTTTATAGAAATCAGGAAAAGGGCATGACGAGGGTTGGTATTTGAGTTGACCTTGCGAATGGAGCCATACTAGCGTAACAGATATTCATCATATTTGTGATCACTCAAGGTGTGAGTCAATTTTCTTATCATGCATTCTGACTCCGAAGGAGGTCGCTATGAAAAAAGTTGCCGTTATTCTTTCCGGCTGCGGATTTTTGGATGGAGCCGAAATTACGGAAGCCATCAGCACGCTCATTGCCATTGGGCAACAGGGGGCTCAGTACAAAGTGTTTGCACCCAACAAAGACGTGGCTGAGACCAATCATCTTACACAAAAGCCCACAGGACATCAGCGAAATGCCTTGCAGGAAGCGGCCCGTATTGCGCGAGGGGACATTCAACCGTTAGAGGAACTCAAGGCTCAAGATTTTGATGCGTTGGCTTTTCCGGGTGGATTCGGGGCGGCGCTTCATCTCTGCAATTTTGCAGAGAAGGGGAGTGGTGGAGAAATTGACCCGCAGGTGGTCAGGATTGTGAAAGAATTTAGCGAGAGTCGAAAACCGATTGCCGCCATCTGTATTGCCCCGGCAATTATGGCTTTAGCCTTCGGAGAAAAAGGCGTGAATGTGACGATTGGTGACGATGCCGGGACGGCGGCAGAAATTGAAAAGACTGGAGCCAAACATCAAAATTGTGCGGTCGAGAAATTTGTCGTGGATCAGAGCAGCAAGATCATCACTACGCCGGCGTATATGTATGGATCAGCCCAGCCTCATCAAATCTTTGCAGGCGTCAGTGGGGCCATTGCCGAACTCATCAAGATGGCGTAGAGGCGATAGGGATGTGCAGATAAAACACAATACATCTGTTCCAGCGCACATCAGTGTCCTCCTGAATAGAAGTAAAGATTTCTTTTATACAGTCACGACAATTTTGCCTTTTTGCTGGTTGGAGACCATGTAGCGGTGGGCTTCCCCAATATCTGTCAAGGGGAAGGTGCGATCAATGATCGGTTTCAGGGAACCGGATTCCAGCCCTCGGTAAATATACTCTTTCCCTCGCTTAAGCATATCTGGGTTTTTGACAATTTCAAAAAGCGTATAGCCTCGTACTGTCAACCCTTTTGCCAGTGCGGGGAACAGAGGGAACGGGGTTGGATGTGGAGCCAATGCCCCATATTCAAAGATGATTCCACCCTGTGCCGTGACGGCAGCGAGTTGTTCTAGTAAAGGTCCCGCCACCGGGTCAAAAACCACTCGTATTCCTTTCCCGGCAGTGAGAGACATCCCCCTTTCTACCAGGTCTTCCTCATCCGTTACGATCACGTGATCCGCTCCTGCTTCAAGGAGAAAGGTTTTCTTGTCGGCTCCCCTTGTGCTGGCAATGGCTATTCCTCCGGTAGCTTTGACGATTTGAATGGCCGCCAAGCCCACGCTACTGCTGGCTGCCGTAATCAAAACCTGGTCATCTTTTCGAATATTGCCGTATTGAATGAGTGCCCCGTAGGCGGTCATGTACTGCATCCAAATGGCGGCGCCTTCAATGGCTGATAAATTTTTGGGATAATGGGCAGCCGCATAGGTTGGGACGATGGCGCTCTCCCCATAGACGCCATATTGGCCCATGGGAAAAGATGGAATCGTACTTACGCGGTCGCCAATCCGAAAATCTGTGACGTCAGGTCCGACAGCGTCAATGATGCCTGCGGCTTCGTACCCTAGCCGTGAGGGAAGTTGAGGAGCCTCCAGATATTGACCCTTTCGAAACATAATCTCCGCGCGGTTGAGCCCGATGGCCTCAACCTTAAGGCGGATTTCTCCTTTGGCGGGTTCCGCCAAAGGTAAGTCTTCAAGCTGCAGGACTTCCGGCCCGCCAGTTTCATGAAAGCGTACGATTTTCGGCATCAAGTACCTCCGATAATATTATGGAAGATTATTTCTGGAATCGGTCTGTGACGAATCTCACGATGTCATCCACATCATCCCCCGCCGCCCGCACCACTTGGAGAAATTCATCCGGCTTTACCTTGACCTTTTTCAGAAACCGTCGGTCCCCTCCACAGTTATACATCAAATCAGACGGCAATTCACCTCGGAGCTTGGCCTTGGCTTTTTCAATAATGCGCGGAAACCATTGCAATCCGGCCAGAGAGGCTTCCCGTGGCGGAAACAAATCGGTGTTTTTCACAAATTTTGAATATTGCCCCTGTTGATCGTTCAAAAAATAGTCCCTCCGAATCTGTGTGATTGCAACGATAATATCAGGGTCCGGTTCTCCGTCATCGCACCAATCTTCCACAAAGTCGAAAACTTCCTGGGTCGTGGCTCCAATAGAACGGAGAAAGGCTTCTTCATCTTTTGAAAACATGGCCGGCACATTCTGAATGCCGTTTTTGTAAATCTCGATCTTATTGTCAAAGAGGGTCCTAAAGCTTTCGACCCAATTTCCTGATTCATCAGTCATGATTAGGTTTTCCCAAATAGATTCATGTGTATTTTTCAATTGTACGGCGATTGTCATTTCCTTGTCTCCTATTTCAGCATTGATTTCTTCACTTTTGCCCTGACGGCCGTTTATACAGGCATGGGCAATTGTTCTTTAAGGCTCTCATTTTCAGCTTCCAACGTCGCTATACGGTCCCTGAGTGGCTGCACGATGGATTCCACGTCTCCTTGAGAATATTTCAGGGGAATGTGTTGTCGGCAATTGGCGTCCCAGGCCTCTACATGAAACCGAATAACCCGTTCAGGTTTTCCCTTGTACTGGGCATTTATGAGCTGTGGTAGTAAGTCGGGATCATTCTCCATGACTTCTGCCCTTCCCCAAATCTTGATACGGGTCTGAGTCGCATAATCCATGAGGAACAAAAAGGCTTGGTTGTTTTCCGCTAAGTTTCCGACAGAGATGTATTGCCGGTTTCCTGCAAAATCAGCAAAAGCCAGCGTTCGGTCGTCCAGTATCTTGAGAAAACCTTTGGGGCCTCCTCGATGTTGAATGTATGGCCTCCCTTCTGCACTGGCCGTGGCCAAATAGATGGAGTCCACTTCATTCAAAAAGTCAGAAAGTTCTCGCGTGACCGTCTTGGACCATCCGGCCCCCTCTTCCATCCGTGCATATTGTGCGCGTGATCCCATTCGTTCCTGCACAGCTTTCACGGATGGGGTAAAAGCGATATTACTCGTTGGTTGTGTCATGACGGATTCTCCTTTGCAGCTGTAGGCTCCCCTAATGCGACTTTGGAACTCAAAAAATGGCGGATGTAGTTGGCGATCACATCTCCGTCTTCTTCCAAGGCAAAGTGTCCGGTGTCGAGTAGATGAAACTCCAGATTTTTCAGATCACGTTTATACGGATGTGCCCCTTCTGCAGGAAAGATCTCATCGCCCTTGCCCCACACAATCAACGTGGGTGGTTGATGTTTTCGAAGATACGCTTGCCATTTGGGATACAACGGCGGGTTCGAGCCATAACTGTAAAACAGCTGAAGTTGAATTGCTTCATTTCCTGGGCGATCTAGCAGTCTCTGGGTGACGTGCCAGTTGTCGGGACTGATCATTTCCTTGTTACGAACTCCATTGGTGTACTGCCATTGGGTTGCGCCAAGAGTGACGAGAAAGCGGAGCGCTTCCTCATTTGCCATGTTCGGTTGCTTGTAAGCGGCCTTGACGTTCTTCCAGAATTCGTTGTCGAGGCCCTTATTAATGGCGCTCCGATCTTTCCAGTATTCCTTGATCGGCTCCCAGAAGTTATTGTCGATGCCTTCGACGTAGGCGTTGCCATTCTGGATAATGAGGGCCTCGACTCGTTCCGGATGGCTTGCCGCAAGCCGGAACCCTACGGGTGCACCGTAATCCATCAGGTAGAGGCTATACTTCTTTAAGCCGACCTTCTGAATGAAATGCTCCATAACCCTTGCGAGGTTGTCGAAGGTGTAGTCGAATGTATCAACCGTGGGCATGGAACTGTTCCCATAGCCTGGGTAGTCTGGCGCAACGACATGAAACCGATCTGACAATTGCGGAATCAGATTGCGAAACATGTGAGAGGAAGTCGGAAAGCCATGGAGCAACAAGATGGTTGGCGCATCCTTGGGCCCTGCCTCCCGATAAAAAATTTTCAGCCCATCCAACTCGATCGTTTTGTGAAGAGTCGGATAGCTCTTTGTCGGCGGAATATTTATGCTTGAGGTGGCTTCCACGTTTGCTGGTTGTGAAGTCACAATGCCAAACGCGATGGTGCCGATGAGGCTAAATGGCACCACAGTCAATATAGTGAGAAATGTTTTGAATATCTTATTGAAGCGATTCATTGTTCTACCCTCCTTTTTATTGAGTTGTGAAATTATTTATTGATTCCGACCCGCCAGCACGCCACCATCCACGTCCCAATTCGCGCCGGTCACCCAGTTAGCTTTCTCTGAGAGCAAAAAGGCAATCACTTCCGCAACATCGTTAGGTCTTCCGACTCGCCCAATGGGGTGGAACCCGTTAAAGCCTTGTAAGGTCTCTTCGATCTTGTCCGGCTCAATGAATGAACCGTAAATAGGGGTGACGACCACTGCTGGTGAAACGGCGTTGACGCGAATACCATCGTCGGCCAGTTCCATCGCGAGATGTTGGGTTAGGGAGTGGAGCCCTGCCTTGGCCATGGAATACGCGGAGGACGGAGTGGCTTTAATGGCTTGCTTACCCCACATGGACCCAATGTTGACGATTGATCCACCACCGTGGGCTTTCATGTTCTTGGCCACCGCTTGGGTAATCAAGAAAAAGGCTTTATTGAGATCCATATACTGGTCGTAGTCCTTCCCCGTCATTTCGAGGAAGGGTTTGGGAGAAAACGTCCCTGCGGCATTAACCAAGTATTTAATGTGCCGTGTTTCCTTTTCAATTGTGGCAATAAAGTCATTGACATTCCCGACACTGGACAGATCCAATGACGTGCCTTCAGCGTTCTTGCCTAATGCTTTCTTGGCCTGTTCCACTTTCGTGGCCCCTCGACCTGTCACCCAAACCGGAATTTCTTGAGCCACGAGGAGTTTGGCAGTTTCTTTCCCCATTCCACTGGTCCCTCCGATAATGAGCGCGAGTTCAGATGTGATGCTCATGATGATGTTTCCCTCTTAATTTTGTAGGTATGATGATTGGTTTTTTTAATTTCTGAATTACGAATTGTGATAATACCGCTCGTGGATGATTTTGCCGTTGCGCCATTTGGCAGCAACAACCTGTTCCACATGAACTGGCGTGCCATCGGTAGTCACCCAATCCATCACGGTTTCATAAAACGTCACATCCTCGTCGACGCCTTTCGCTGTCACCTCAAAACGTTGCCATTCTTTTACTGTGCTGAGAAATTGTTTCTCCCGTTCCAAATTGGCTTTGCGGCCAACAGTAGGCGGTAAATTGTTTTCCTGCATCACAGCATCTTCCGCATAGAATTCATTAATCGCATCCAGAATCCGGCCTTCTCGAATATAAGAAAACAGGTCTTCCAGTCTGTCTTGAAGAGTGATCGTGGTTGGTGTGCTCATGGTCTTTATCCTTTAATGAATAAATGATTGAGTAATGACGGATTCAAATCTTTGATTGACTGTCTTCATACGCGGGTTTCAAGTTCGGATACTGCCGGAAAATCTATTTCCGTCTCGGCCACGTGATTGAAATAATTCGTGAACAAGATCAGAGAAATATTGGCGATGAGTTCCAC
This sequence comes from Nitrospirota bacterium, assembly GCA_020355985.1. The sequence goes on from CP070628.1 coordinate 1,334,702, forward strand.
GATGTCGCCTTGGGAGAAGCCAATCTTACGGAGTTTGGCCAGGTCCTCTTCGCTGACCCATCCCCGGTTCTCAACGACATTGCGGGTAAAGGCCAAGGCAGTTGCTTCTTTGGTGTCAGGAGATTCCCCCCGCCGGCTATCCCCGATGGCTTCCTCACTCAACCCGACCGATCGTCCGATCGCCGAGTGAGCCGCAAGGCAATACTGACAGTCATTGATTTCCGAAACCGCCAAGGCGATCTGCTCGCGAAACTTTGGCGAAAGATTTCCCTTGGATAGGGCATTGGAAAATCCCAGGTAGCCCTGCAGGACTGCTGGCGAGTTCGCCATGGTCCGCATAATATTGGGGGCAAACCCAAGTTTGCTCTCCACACCCTGGAGTAACCGTTGAGCCTGGTCGGTAGCCTGTTCCAGGTTGATGGCTGGTATTCGTGACATCCTGTGATCCTTTCATCTAGTTCAGAGTGAAAATTATTCAATACACGGTTTCGTAGTATTACAATGACTGTGCCAAACATCGAAAAATTGTAAGATGTTGTTTTAATGGAATATTTAATGTTTAAGCTGTCTTTCATAACAACGAATTTTCGTGTAAAACGAAAATTAATTGCACATAAACGAAATTTCGTTTATGTTTTCAACTATGGATACAGCTAACGAAACGATCAAACCCGAGGGCCCAACACCTATCACCTTAGATTCCCTCAAATGTCTGGTGTTGGACATTTCCCAGCAACGTTCACTCAATGATTTGTT
>CP070628.1:1335557-1383795 GCA_020355985.1 Nitrospirota bacterium
CGGCACCAAAGTGGTGTTTAAAGCCGACCCACTCATCTTTGAAGCCGTCGAATTAAGTTTCGATGTCTTGGCCCAGCGACTTCGAGAATTGGCCTTTCTCAATAAAGGACTAGAAATCACGCTCAAAGATGAAAGAAAGGACAAAGAAAAGGAACAGGTGTTTTGCTACAAAGGCGGTATTGTATCCTTTGTCGAACATCTCAATGAAGCCAAGACTCCTCTCCATACACCGATTGTCGTTGAAGTAGAAAAGCCTGACCTCATTTTGCAAGTGGCACTTCAATACAACCAAGGATATGTTGAAAACCTGTTTTCCTTTGCCAATAATATCAATACCCGTGAAGGGGGCACGCATCTCATTGGCTTTAAGGCAGCGTTAACTCGCACCATCAATAGCTATGCGGCCGCAACGGGTTTATTTAAAAAAGAGACGGAATCACTCAGCGGTGAAGATGTTCGTGAGGGCTTGACCGCCGTTGTGAGTATCAAAATTCGAAATCCCCAGTTTGAAGGGCAGACTAAAGCCAAGCTCGGCAATAGTGAGGTGAAAGGCATTGTTGAATCTGCGGTAAATGAAGCCCTTGGAAACTATCTGGAAGAAAATCCTTCCGTGGCGAAAAAAATTGTGGGGAAGTCTGTGGACGCAGCTCGTGCCCGTGAAGCTGCCAGAAAAGCTAAGGAGCTCATACGCAGAAAAGGAGCCTTAGACGGTGGCTCACTTCCTGGGAAATTGGCCGACTGTTCTGAAAAAGACCCCCAATTGAGTGAACTGTATATTGTAGAGGGTGATTCAGCAGGCGGGTCGGCTAAGCAAGGGCGAGACCGTCGCTCTCAAGCTATTCTGCCCCTCAAGGGAAAAATTCTGAATGTCGAGAAGGCCAGATTCGACAAAATGCTTTCCAGTGAAGAGATTCGCACGCTCATTATGGCGATTGGCACTGGGATTGGGAGGCCAAGAGAGGATGCCGAAAAAGGCAAAGAAGATAAAGATGTGTTTAATATAGATCGCGCCCGGTACCACAAAATAATTTTGATGACAGATGCCGATGTGGACGGTAGCCATATTCGTACGCTCCTGCTCACCTTCTTTTTTCGGCAAATGCCAGAACTTCTCGAACGTGGCTATATCTATATTGCTCAGCCGCCTCTGTTTAAAGTGAAAAAAGGCAAAGGGGAAAAGTATCTGAAAGATGAGGGGGCGATGAATGACTATCTTTCGAATCTTGCCGTGGAAGATGCAGAACTCTTTTTGCCCGACAGAAATGAATTTGTCACACGGGACGCATTGCTACCCATTTTGCATAAACTTATCGCCTTCGAAGATCTCTTTACCCGATTAGCTCAAAAATATGGTGAACCAAACCTTTTGAGAGTCTTTGTCGATTTTGGTTTGTTGACGAAAGACCTGTTGAAAAATCGAGGTGAATTAGAGACTCTGATCCAAGAAGCCGCAGGTATGCTCGCCTCCGTCTTTTCCGAGGGAACGGTCAGCATAGAGATCCAACAAGATGAAGAACATGATACCCATAAGATTGTTTGTCGCCTGCCAGGCAATGGAAACCCTAAAACATTTGTCGTGAATCATGACCTGGTTGGGTCGGCTGATTTCCGAGAATTACAAAAACTGGCACCTGCCGTCTTGGGCTTGGGACGCCCCCCATATCGCCTAAAACGGAAAGGTGTTGAAGCCACGTTTTCTAACAGTGCGGACCTCGTCAAAGAAATTCTGGAGTCTGGGAAAAAGGGCCTTTCTATTCAACGGTATAAAGGTCTTGGGGAAATGAACCCTGGGCAATTGTGGGATACCACAATGGATCCCGAAACTCGGAGTCTCCTCCAGGTGACATTAGAGGATGTGACTGGTGTCGATGAGATTTTTACCATTTTAATGGGAGATGAAGTCGAGCCGCGTCGAAATTTCATTCAGAAACATGCGCTGGAAGTGCGCAACTTGGATGTGTAGAGGGAAGGAGTGAAAACTTTTCTTTGCCTCTGCTGCTACTTCTCACCAATTATTTATAACGGTTCCCTGACCCATGCCGCCTGAAGAACGTCTTACACAAATCGCCATAGAAGATGAAATGCGTTTGTCCTATTTGGACTATGCCATGAGCGTCATCGTGGGCCGCGCCTTGCCTGATGTGCGCGATGGGTTAAAGCCCGTGCATCGCCGCATTCTTTATGGCATGAATGAAATGGGACTGGGTGCGGCCAGACCTTATCGGAAGTCCGCGAAAATTGTTGGCGAAATCATGGGCAACTATCACCCTCATGGTGATTCGGCTATTTACGACACCTTGGTCCGCATGGCGCAGGATTTCAACATGCGCTATCCGCTGGTGGATGGCCAGGGAAATTATGGCTCAGTAGATGGCGATCCCGCGGCCGCGATGCGGTATACAGAAGCCCGCTTAACCAAGCTGGCTGAAGAAATGCTCGTTGACATCGATCGTGAGACCGTCAACTTCGCCCCGACGTATGATGAATCTTCTGAAGAACCCGTTGTCTTGCCGGCCCGCATTCCTAATCTATTGGTCAATGGTGCAGGGGGAATTGCGGTGGGCTATGCCACCAACATTCCCACGCATAATTTAGGTGAGGTCACGAATGGCCTCATAACCCTCTTGAACCGTCCCGAGTCCACGATTCAAGAGTTGATGGAATACATTCCAGGCCCGGATTTTCCCACCGCTGGATTCATATACGGAACACAGGGGATCAAGGATGCCTATGAAACAGGCCGGGGCCTCTTATCCGTTCGTGCAAAAGCGGAGATTGAAGTTGATGAACGCACGGACCGGGGCCGCATTATTGTGTCCGAGCTGCCTTATCAAGTTAACAAAGCAAAACTCATCGAAAAGATTGCCGAGCTCATTCATGAGAAGCGATTGGAAGGAATCTCCGATCTCCGGGATGAATCGGATCGGGACGGACTCCGAATCGTCATCGAACTCAAACGCAACGAAAATCCCACAGTCATTTTGAATCAATTGTATAAACACACCAACATGCAAACCACCTTTGGGGTGATTATGCTGGCCTTGGTCCAGAATCGGCCTATGGTCTTAAACCTCAAACAGATTCTTGAAGCGTTTATTGAGCATCGGAAAGAAGTGGTGGTCCGGCGTACCACCTATGATCTGAGAAAGGCAGAGGAACGGGCGCACATTTTAGAAGGGTTGAAACGGGCGCTTGAATCGCTTGATGCCGTGATTGCTCTTATTCGTAGCGCCTCGTCGCCAGAAACGGCACGTCACGGCCTCATGGGGCAATTTGAGTTAAGTGAATTGCAAGCCAACGCCATTTTGGATATGCGGTTGCAACGACTCACACAGTTGGAACAAGACAAACTTGCCCAAGAATATAGTGAATTGCTCGCACGCATCGCTCATTTGCGCACGGTGTTGAACTCTGAGGAGATGGTCAGAACTATCGTCAAACAAGAAATTCAAGAAATTCAAGAACGCTATGCCGATGATCGAAGAACCCAAATCGTTCCGGTCGAAGCCGAATTGAATATAGAGGACCTGATTGCGGAAGAAGAAGTCGTTGTGACCATCACCCATGCCGGTTATATCAAACGCAATGCCGCATCCATTTATCGGGCGCAGCGCCGTGGTGGAAAAGGCAAAGTCGGGATGGGGGTCAAAGAGGAAGATTTCGTCGAACAGATTTTTACGGCCTCGACGCATGATTATCTTTTATTCTTCACAGATGCTGGACGAGTCTATTGGCTGAAGGTCTACCAATTACCCGATGTAGGCCGGGCGAGTAAAGGGAAGGCCATTGTGAATGTGTTGGCCTTGAATCAAGGGGAACACGTGACGGCAACATTGCCGGTTAGGGTGTTTAGCGAAGATCATTTTGTGGTCATGGCCACACAAAAGGGGTATATCAAAAAAACTGATCTTTCGGCCTTTAGCCATCCACGGCAAGGGGGCATTATCGCGTTGACGTTAGAAGAAGGCGACCGGCTTCTTGGTGTCGACATTACTGATGGCACACGCGATATTCTGTTGGGAACGCGCTTGGGGATCGTCATTCGTTTCCGGGAAGAGGATGTCAGGCCTGTCGGAAGAACCGCCCGAGGCGTGCGAGGTATTGCGTTGAGTAAAGAAAATGCGGTAATCGGAATGGTGACGATTACAGGCGAATCGCAGTCCTCCATATTAACGGTGACAGAGCGTGGCTATGGCAAGCGTACGCAAGTCGAGGAATATCGCACACAATCTCGAGCGGGTAAAGGAGTGATTAGCGTCAAAGTGACGGAGAAAAATGGGCCGGCCATTTCCTTTCATCAGGTATGGGATGCCGATGAAGTCATGCTTATGTCGGCCGAAGGCATGATTCTTCGGGCCCGCATGGGGGACATTCGGGAAATCGGGCGCAATGCCCAAGGTGTGCGATTGATGGACCTTCCGGAAGATGATCGCCTGGTTGGAGTCGCAAAATTGGCCGAAACCGATGAAGGGGATGCTTCTGGAATATCTGGGGAAGATGGCCCAGCGGTTCCTGATTCTGGTCCTGAAACTGGTGCCCAAGATGATGCCTAAAATACATCATCATCGGTGAGAGATTTTTTCACCGTTTCTCTAGGTGAGTCACACGTCAATGTTACCATGGCCTCATGAAGTCAAAGAAAAAACGGTTAGACCCCATTGTCAAAATGGGTTTAGGCATTTTGCTCGGAGGTTTTTGTTTGATTGCCTTCGGCATGTATCTCTCCCGCCCAGATCGGTCCATTCCGCCGTATAGTGTCGGTGCCCAAGAGGGGACTTTGGTTGCCCTCCACTTGCCTTCCTGGACCAGCGATCCTGAAATTGAAAGTTTAATTAAGCGGTTTGGTGATGTGGGCCGAACGACCCGGGATTTTGCACAAATGAAAATCCGGCCAACCACTCCCAATGATTCATATGGGCGCTATCAAACCATTCAGATCATTATCTTTTCAGATCCTGATTGGACGGAGCCGGATACTTTTCATCGGTATGTAGTGGGCGAAACCGCCAAATCGCAAATATCATCGGACAAGGACTTTCGGCAACAATTTGAAGCAAACGTTCGTGGTGGCTATTACGCGGACAATTCTGGCCAAGCCGGATGGATCGGTCCGTGGAATCGAAGCGGGTCAAAAGACCGAACCCTGACCATGCAGTGGGTATTTCAAGAACCCTGGCAACAAGGGGCAAAAGGAACTATGTCATCTCAGGAGTAGGAGGGGCGTTCTGTGCGAGCGCTTTGGTGATGGTCTGAGAAAGCAAAACTTGCAAATCGGGATTGTTCAATTGTTGAGATAACGCTCTGGCAAAAGGTGAGGGGAGAATAGGTCGTACAGAGGTCAGCGGAGTGGAGATGCTAGCAGGGCGTTTTTGGGGGATTGAGCCGATTCGTAAAATAATCTCGGTAAGAGCCAGGTCCGGCAGGATCGAGTGAATGGCTTCTAAAATGGTCGCTTTTAAAAACAGCAGTTGCTGAAGCCAAATCGAATTATCCGCCACAAGATATAATTTTTTATAGCGAATACTCTCTGGGTAAGAATGCTTGGCAATGGTCTGTCCGACCAACCCCTCCCATTCCTGCTGTAACCGTACTTCGGACAATTTTAGGGCCAGGGCACTGCCCTTGGCCACATCCTGAATAACAGAATGAATCGACTCAAATGTTCCCATGATTGGCATATTATATCGAAATGCCACGGATGATTCATCTGCAGGGGATTACCTTCTCATAAACCCTGATATTGCCAGAACTCTTAAATAATACCACAGGTTTTTTGAGCACTCCGGATAGTTAGGGGTGGTAGGGTATAATACGTCATGGCTAAACAAAAGCAAGATCCTTCAAATAAAATTGTCGGCACTAATCGAAAAGCCACCTATGACTATTTCATAGAAGAAAAGATCGAAGCGGGTCTTGCCTTGGTCGGTACCGAAGTCAAGTCCTTGCGTGAAGGTCATCTAAACTTGCGTGATAGCTACGCTTCGATCGCCAACGGGAAAGCTGTACTCCATAATTGCTATATAGGAACCTATAGCCATGGCAATCAGATGAACCATGAGCCGTTGCGACCCCGAACGCTGTTGCTCCACAAAAAAGAAATCAAACGATTGATGGACAAGGTTCAACAGAAGGGACTCACGATTGTGCCGCTTCGTCTGTACTTTAATGATCGAGGACGAGCCAAGTTAGAACTGGCGCTTGCACGAGGAAAGAAAACCTATGATCGGCGGGAAACCGTGAAAAAACGAGAAGCCTCACGAGAAATTGACCGTGCGATGAAAGACTCACGTAAGTAAATTACGTTTCAGTCTGCGCCATTAAACCAAATTTGTGGTTGTTCCACCATGGCAGCTTTAAAAATATATTCAGCAGAATTCAAAGCCAGTTGCGGGACAGTAGAACAATTCCTCAAGCCGGTTCTTCCTGAAGTCGCTATTGTCGGGCGGTCAAATGTGGGAAAATCTTCGGCAATTAATTTTCTGGTCAATCACAAAGGCCTAGCAAAAGTGGGGAAAACTCCTGGGAAAACTCAAACCATCAATTTTTTTCAAATTGAAACCAGTGGCCCACGCTTCATGTTGGTCGATCTCCCGGGTTACGGATTTGCCAAGGTGCCGGATCGAATTCAACAACAGTGGGCCCCCTTGATTGAAACATTTTTTAAATCTAGAGAAAATCTTCGTGGGGTGATTATGCTTGTAGATTCTCGAAGAGTTCAAGACTCGGATCGAGACATGATGGCTTGGGTGGGTCAGTTGAACATCCCGATCATGCTTGTGGCCACGAAAGCAGATAAAGTTCCGCGCGGCAAGCGACAGGGGGCAGTTCGAGAACTTCAAGAAGGTTTGGGTGTGGGCGACGGCCCGGTCTTCATGTCAGCCCATACAGGGGAAGGTAAACACCAAGTTTTGTCAGGGCTTCGGGATATATTGGGTGCTTAAAGCTTCACGTCGATGAAGGCTTGTTGTTCGAGCTTGTTCACCCATTCATTGTAAGCCTCTTCACTTCGTTGCTTCAAAAGTTGTGCGTGAATCTTCCTTTCTACTTGTTTAAAAGGGAGTGGTTGAGATTCCTTGACTTCTTCAATCATGAGCAGGTGCACACCCGCCTGGGTATCAATGGGCCTCGACAAGGTCCCTGGGGTTAGCTCCTTTAACACCTGGGCCAGGGGCGTAACCAAATCTTTCTCTTCTACCCAGCCCAATTCACTGACTATTTGCATATGTCGGGCGGCCAGATCTTCAATAGGGATTTCTGAAGTCCAATCCGAATAAATGACTTGAGCCTTGGATTTCGCCGGTAGGCGGGCGATTTCGTTTTGGGCTTTCAGAAAAATCTGTTTGAGGCGATATTGCGGCGGCGTGCGAAACTTATTGGTATTGGCTTCGTAATACCGTCGCAGTTCTTCTTCTTCAACGACTACATTTCGGCGTACCTCGAAGTCGAAGAGTTTCTTCAGAAGTAGGTGCTGGCCGAATTCTTCTTCGGTTTGCGTTGCTGGGAGGGGTGTTCGACGAAGAGCAGCATCGATTTCTTCTTGAGTGATGGAAATACCTTTGGCCTTGGCCTCCTGAAGTTGAAGGCGTTCAATTATTAACGCATTGAGGACTTCGCGTTGCTTTTGGGTATACCGACGTTCTAATTCTTCTCCACGATACTTGGCCTTGAGCCGACTGTGTTCGTCCTGGATTTTGTTTTGAAGATCGAACCAGGTAATGACTTCTTTGTTGACGACTGCCACAATCCGATCGGTAAAACCTAGGCCCGATGTGGGGAGGAGAACCAGGTTCAATAGGAAAAGCCACCCAAGAAGTCTCGGTGTGTACTTAGAAGAGGCTTCACAAATCAGTTGGTTAAACATATATGGGACATTCCATGAAAATTAGTCAGCTGCAGTTTCGGTAAGGACCATGGATTGGGCTAAACCCTGTAGTAACGTATTGACCTGTGGATACATTTCGCCCCACTCCTGTTCGTCCATGGTCACGCGGACCGCTCGCGGGGAGAGAAATTCCAGACATTCCCTCCATACATCAATCAATTGGCGGAGCCCTTGCTCGGGTAGCTTGGCCTGCTCATGAAACCGTAGATTGACCACTCCATGTCGGACTTCAACGTATTCTAATTTAAGAGTTTTGGCCAAGACCCGGATTTGCATTACTTCAAAGAGCCGTTCCATGGCATCTGGTAATGTACCAAATCGGTCCAATGTCTCCCCATAGAGAAGTGCCAGGTCTCCAAGGCGTTCACTGCCTGTCAGTCGCTTATACAGACCTAAACGTTGGGAGGCATTTTCCACATAACCCTCAGGAATAAAGGCAGAAACATCCAGCTGTAGGGTCGGTTCCCATTCTTCCTGGACTTCCTGCCCTTTAAGTTGCTGAACGGCTTGCTCCACCATCTGTAGGTATAGATCTAAGCCAACTGCCGCAATATTGCCGGATTGTTGCTTGCCAAGTAAATTCCCTGCTCCACGGATTTCTAGGTCAGCTGCGGCGATACGGAAGCCCGACCCGAGTTCCGCAAATTCCTGAATGGCGATCATGCGTTTTTGTGCGTCGGTACTGAGGGTTTCTTCGTTGGGGATAAAGAGATAGGCAAAGGCCTGTTGCCCACCGCGTCCAACTCGTCCTCGTAGTTGATAGAGTTGTGATAGGCCAAATAAATCGGCTCGGTCGACCAATATCGTGTTGGCGTTGGGAATATCCAACCCCGATTGAATGATAGCCGAGGCCAACAACACATCGGCTTCATGATGGAAAAATTGGAGCATGACACGTTCCAAGAGTTTCTCATGCATTTGCCCATGCGCCATAAGTACCCGCGCTTCGGGTAGGAGATCTTGGAGCCAGGCGCCGGTCTGTTCCATCGTTTCGACTCGATTATGGACATAAAAGACTTGTCCTCCACGAGCGATTTCTCGACGAATGGCTTCCCTCACAACGGTTGCATCGAATCGGAGGACTTGGGTTTCTACGGCCAAGCGTCCGGGTGGGGCCGTTTCAATGACCGATAAATCCCGCACGCCGGAAAAGGCCATTTGTAAGGTACGGGGAATGGGTGTGGCTGAAAGGGTGAGCACATCCACTTGAGTCCGAAGCTGTTTCAACCGTTCCTTGTGGCGTACTCCGAACCATTGCTCTTCGTCGATGATGACGAGCCCCAATTGCTTGAAGAGCACATCTTTTTGTACGACGCGATGCGTGCCGACCACAATGTCGATCAGTCCGGCAGCCAGATCTTTTAGCGTGGCTTTGATTTCCGTAGCGTTCTGGAATCGTGACAGAACGGCGATCTTGACAGGAAAGGGAGCAAATCGAGTCGAAAAATTTTCAAAATGTTGTTGGGCCAAGAGTGTTGTCGGGACTAAGACGGCCACTTGGCGATTTGCCTGAATCGCCTTGAACGCTGCTCGCATGGCCACCTCAGTTTTACCATAGCCCACGTCGCCACAGACCAGCCGATCCATGGGTTTAGGCGATTCCATGTCTCGGCCGATTTCTTCGATCGCGCGTTGTTGATCGGGAGTTTCTTCGTATTCAAAGCCAGCTTCAAATTCGTGCACCAACAACGTGTCTTCGTGGTAGGCCGTTCGGCGCGCGACCTCTCGGTTGGCATAGAGTTCGACCAATTCCTCGGTCATGTCCTCAATGCCTTTTTTGACCTTGGCTTTGGTTTTCCCCCATGAGGTCCCGCCTAACCGATCCAACCGAGGAGAGCGCTGCTCGGCTCCGCGGTACCGATGAATCTGATTCAGACGGTCCAAGGGCACATACAGCGTATCGGTTCCTCCGAATTGGAGTAATAAATAATCGCTCGTAAATTCTTGCACTTCTAAGCGCCGCAGGCCCAGATACCGCCCGATGCCATGCTGAAGATGAACGACCAGATCGCCTTCCTTCAGATCATCTAACGTTGAGAAAAATTTAGCGGTCGGAGATTTAGTCTGTGGTCGATGCCGAATCCCTTTGCCAAAAAGTTCTTCTTCCGTCACGAATGCAAGCTGGCCATCGTGCGAAATAAATCCTGCCGACAACTCCCCTTTCAGACAATAGAAGGGAGGACGGCCGTCAACGGGTTGGTGTGGAAAGGGCTGTAGCCAGGTATTGGCGGGAAACCCATGGTCCTGAAGAAGGGCAATCAACCGTTCGACCTGTCCTGCACTACGCGCAACTAAAAAAATGCCCGTCTCGGAACGTAATTGATCAAGCTTGGTCAGGGTTTCTTTAAACGGGAGCCCTCGCACACCCAAGCCCACACTGGCTGGTGATTGAGCATGTAACGAGACCGACGTGTGAGGAACGGTTGTTAAATCAGGTGCTAAGTTATCCCATAAAATGGTCGGGCACATGCTGAAGAATAGTTTGAGCGAATCCCACATTTCATAAAGCTGATCCGGTTCTCCATGCCCGTGACCAGCATCCAATTGTTCCCATGTTTCCAGGAGGGTGTTCCAGAAATCGGCCGCGACGGCATTCAAATCAACAGGACGAGAGAGCCAGACTGTTAAGGGATTTTGGACATAGTCACATAGCGTGACGAGTTGGGAATAATAGCGAGGCAGGTCCCATTCCATGCTCGGGGTGATGGGAGAGGGTTCAGTCTCTTCCTGCTGGGTGGCCGGAGGAATAAATTCCCGAGTAGGGAGAATCCAGGTTTCGTTGAGCTGCCCCAGCGATTCTTGTGTGGAGGGATCAAACGTGCGAATGGATTCGACGGTATCGCCCAGAAATTCAATTCGTACCGGATTATCATGGGCGGTAGAGAAAATATCCACAATTCCCCCCCGCACGCTGAACTCTCCAGGTATTTCGGCCAACGAACCCCGTGAATAACCTAAGCGTATGAGTGATCGAAGAAGCACGTCTCGTTCAACCGTCTCCTCTACCTTGAGAACGAAACAGGCCTCGGAAAAGACTGAAGGCGGCAGCAATTTATGAAGTACGGCTGGCAGAGAACTTATCAGAATGGTGTTCTCTCCCTGACACAAAACATGTAAAGCGCGCACACGCTGACAGATCACCGTATGGGCCGGTAACGCCGGGTTATAGGGAATGGTCGCCCAAGGGGGAAACAGCGCAAGATTTGTCGGCTCTAGGCCTAGGAAATTCGAAAAAAATTTCAGGTCCTCATACAATTGCTCAGCTTCTTCCTGTGTTGGAGTAATAATGAGGGTTGTGTGGGATTCGTCCGTTGAACGGTTGTTTTCAGATTGAGCAAAGAGCGTCATGGCCAGTGCCAGACAAGCGGGTTGTGTGCTCAACAGACATGGCGGCGGAACTTTTTCCGGGATAGTCGGCACCACCTCGCGCAACTGATTCTTGAAAATTTGAACGACCGACGGAAGTTTCATGAGGGTATTGTACAACGAAACGTTTTTGGAATGACCTTCTACTAGGGAAGTTACTTCACAGGGTTATGGGCGAGAATCTTTCGAACAATCATGGTGGTAGAAATATCCGGGACAAGAGGAATATTTTTCACCGATCCGCCTTGGGCTTCCACAAACTCCTTTCCGATAATCCGGTCTGTGGACCAATCTCCACCTTTTACCAGAATATTGGGTCGGAGAGCTTGAATAAGAGCCAATGGATCAGGCTCGTCAAAAATGGTCACATAGTCTACGCAGGCTAGGGCCGCCAACACTTCGGCCCGTTGGGCAGCAGGGACAATTGGCCGGTCCGTGCCCTTGGCCAGTTGCCGAACAGAATCATCGCTGTTTAGGCCGACCACTAGACGATCCCCAAGGCGCTTAGCTTCTTCTAAATACCGCGTATGCCCAATATGAAGCAAATCAAAACAGCCGTTGGTAAAAACAATGCGCTCTCCGGTCTGCTGATGCGCAGCAACCTGTTTAACTAAATCCGTACGTGTATAAATTTTTGTGTGTAACATGCTTTCGCCAATTCCAACTGCGTTATGATACCTAGTCTCTACTCCAAATCCTAGAGCTTAAAGGTGCCAGGAACTTTCTGTTTATCCTTGACCGGTGCATTTAAAAGTATGAAGTTCAACATAACCTAAAAAACACTTGGCTTTGAAACATAATCTCTTAGGAATGTCCTGTTTATGAAATCTTATCATTCTTGTATGATGCAGACTTCCTCGGCATGTCTGGTGAATAGCTATTCTAACCATGCTGGTTGCTAGACCTTTCATGTAATTCATTCTATGAGCTCTTCTTCTCTCCAGGCCTCCGCCAAAATTTCCCCTCATCTTTTGGGTTTGTTAGTTGGCCCTATTTTGGCGGGACTGATGTTTGTCTTTCTTCCGGATTCCTTGTCCGATTCAGCACGAACCTTGGCGGCAATTTTGACGTGGGTAGTGGTGATGTGGATTACGGAACCCATCCCGCTGCCCATTACTGCTCTTTTGGGTTGTGGCCTGTGTGTGTTGACTGGTGTGGGTGGGATGAAAACGGTTTTTGCGGCATTCTCGCATCCCATAATTTTTTTATTTATTGGGAGTTTTTTTATTTCCGAAGCCTTGACTGTGCATGGGTTGGATCGACGATTCGGGAATTGGCTTCTTTCTCGGAAATGGGTGGGCAGTAATCCTATTCGGATAATGATGGCGTTGAGTTTGGCGGTGGCAGGCATGTCCATGTGGATTAGTAATACGGCAGCGACGGCGGTCATGCTCCCCATTGCCCTAGGGGTATTGAATGCCCTGCGGCAAAGCGGAAAAGACCTAGGAAAATTTGAAACAGGATTCTTGCTGTGTCTCGCCTATGGGGCGGGCATTGGCGGTGTGGCAACCTTGATTGGCACCCCACCGAACTTAATCGGTATTGGTCTGTTGGCCGAGCAAGGGAATATTTCGATTTCCTTTGACCAGTGGATGTTAATGGGCGTGCCGGTGGCGAGTGTCATGCTTCTGGTGATGTTTTCCGTGTTGTATTGGTTGTATGCGCCATCTTCCTTGGCATCAACTGCCAATGCTTCATTTATTATGAAAACGGTCTCTCTTCCGCCTTGGACGCGGGGTGAATACTACACTTTTGGTGTGTTTCTCTTGGCCGTATTTTTGTGGGTGTTGCCGGCCTTGTTGTCCGTTGCCTTAGAGCCAGAAGATGCGCTCGTACAGTGGGTTCGGGTTCACCTTCCAAAAGAATTGGTTCCCATTTTTGCGTCGGGGCTTTTGTTTCTTCTACCACTGGATCTTCGGCAAGGCACGTTCACGCTCACATGGAAGCAAGCAGCCAATATCCATTGGGGCACCATTTTGTTGTTTGGCGGTGGCATTGCGTTTGGCGAAATGATGGTCAAAACCGAACTAGCTCATACGATTGGAAGAGGTATGGTTGGCTTGTTTGGCATTGAATCGGTATGGAGTTTAATGGGTGTGGCCATTCTAACAACTCTTGTATTAACCGAATTAGCCTCGAATACGGCAGCTACGAGTATGCTTGTGCCGGTGCTTATTGCTATATCTCATTCCGCAAATTTTTCTCCGATTCCTCCCGTGCTGGCGGCATGCATGGCGGCAAGTCTGGCGTTTGTTCTTCCGGTGTCCACTCCACCAAATGCTATTGTGTATGGCACGGGACGTGTGCCGATTCTTCGGATGGTGCAAGCCGGATTGCTTTTGGATATGATCGGTGGGGTCGTGATTTGGTGTTTGCTGCGCCTTCTCTGTCCATTATTGGGATTTGAATAGTGGGAATCCTAACTAGGCATTTTTCTCAATTGTAAAGAATAGAGCTCTTTCGACATAATCGCCGTTCTTTGTCACTCGACCAATAGATTATGCCACCTTATGTTCCTCAACTCCGATTTGCCCTTCTGACCAACGACCCTGAATTGAAGTCTAGGGCCACAGGTCGTGACCTTCAGGAAAAGGTCATGGTCGTCGAAGATTGCTTGTCATTGGAAACCGCCATGGAATCCGAGGATTTCGCCGGTGTGATTTTGGACGAGCCGAGTCCCGATATCCTACCGAATCTCTCAGAATTGAATGGACAACTCAATTTGTCGAAGACGTTCGTGTATGCCGGTCCCCTGCCTGCATTGCGCGCTTTGAACCAAATTCCCCAGATCATAGGTACGCCGATGGCTGGTGAACCCGTCGTTGATCCGAAAAGTGTGACGTTGGCCAGTTATGTGGAAAAGAAAATCGGAGACTTTGTGCGTGCCATGAATGTAGGATCGGGGAAAAATTTGCATCCTACCTTGATGCGTGCAGTCGAGCGGCCTCTCATTGAACTCGCTTTGCGGGAAACTCATGGCAACCAGATTAAAGCGGCCCGCCTGTTGGGATTGAATCGCAATACCTTGCGGAAAAAAATTACGGAGTTTCATATCTCGGTGAGTCAGGCCAAACACACTTCTCCTGGAAAACGCAAGCGGCCATCTAGCGATTCGGCCAGCTGAAATTCCCCTTTCCCTTTATTTATCAGCTATTTCTTGACATGGCTTCCTTGGCAGTCTAGCATAAGTCGAGTATAATATAGGCGCGTAGCTCAGGGGGAGAGCGCTACCTTGACACGGTAGAGGTCGGCGGTTCAATACCGCCCGCGCCTACCATTACCCTGATCAATTCAAATTAAAGGCATCCCGCCTCCTTGCGGAGGGAGAGGTGCCTTTTCTTACGTCGAACAAGGTAAAAAATCCAAATGTTTTGGGCTAATTCCAAAATAATTACGTTTTGACGAATAGAATAATGGACAAGATTCAATTATCGGTTCCAGGTAAAGAGCCTCGAGCCTTTCCTCGAGGTATTTCGGCCAAGGAAGCCTTAGATAAGCTTGGCAGTTTGGGATCAGCGGAGGTGTTTGCGGTCAAAGTTAATGGTCTGGAAACAGATTTGCTGGCCCCTTTGAACCAGGATGCGACCATAGAGCCGCTATCCTTTGATTCCTCTGAAGGCCGGGAGATTTATCGTCATAGCAGTACCCATATCATGGCCCAAGCGGTGAAAGAATGTTTTCCCACTGCCCAAATGACCATCGGGCCGGCCATTGAAGAAGGGTTTTTCTACGATTTTGCCTTCGAACGCCCTTTTACTCCGGAAGATCTTGAAAAGATTGAGCAACGGGCAAAAGCGATCATTGCCTCCAACCTACCCGTGACACGTCTGGAAATGTCCAAAACCGAGGCCATCGACTTTTACCGAACACGCGGGGAGCTGTACAAAGTGGAAATTCTGGAAAGTCTTCCGGACGAGCAGATTTCCATGTATCAGCAAGGGGAGTTTATTGATCTGTGCCGCGGTCCACATGTGCCTTCCACAGGGCAAATCAAAGCGTTCAAATTACTTACCAGTGCAGGAGCCTATTGGCGAGGCGATGAACGTAATCCCATGTTGCAACGTATTTATGGGACGTCGTTCCCGTCGGAAGAGGCCTTGCAAAAGCATTTGGATAACCTTGAAGAGATTAAAAAGCGTGATCACCGAAAGTTAGGCAAGGAACTCGATCTGTTCAGTATTCAAGATGAAACGGGCCCGGGTCTGATTTTATGGCATCCCAAGGGATCCCAGATTCGCCTGTTAATAGAAAACTTTTGGCGAGCCCAACATGTGGCCAATAACTACGAACTCGTCTACTCCCCACATGTAGCCCGCTTGGACTTGTGGAAGACAAGTGGGCATCTAGAATTTTACCGAGAGAATATGTATGCCTCCATGCCAGTTGAGTCGAGCGAATATCAGCTCAAACCCATGAATTGTCCCTTTCATATAATGGTGTATCAATCGCACTTGCGCAGTTACCGCGATTTGCCGGTCCGTTACGGAGAACTGGGAACCGTGTATCGTTATGAACGGTCAGGTGTGCTCCATGGGCTGATGCGTGTTCGAGGCTTTACGCAGGATGATGCGCATATTTTCTGTCGTCCCGACCAACTCGCTGATGAAGTCCGCACGGTTCTGACATTCACGACTTTTATGTTAGGAACCTTTGGCTTCAACGAGTTCAAGATGTACCTTTCGACACGACCTGAAAAAGCTGTCGGTTCGCTTGAGCAATGGAACCAAGCCACCCAGGCTTTAGAAGGGGCGCTTAAAGAAGGGGGCTATGCCTATCAAGAAGATCCTGGGGAAGGGGTCTTTTATGGGCCCAAGATTGATGTCAAAATTCAAGATGCCCTTGGACGATCCTGGCAATGCTCCACCGTGCAAGTCGATTTTAATAATCCGGAACGATTTGGGTTGACCTATATAGGTGAAGATGGAAAAACTCATCAACCCATTATGATTCATCGGGCCTTGTTGGGCTCGATCGAACGGTTTTTTGGGATTCTTATTGAACATTACGGCGGGGCCTTCCCAATCTGGCTTGCTCCGGTCCAAGTGGCAATCCTGCCAATTTCACAAAAGCATGAAGGTTACGCCAAAAAGGTTGGTGAAAACCTTCGGGCCAAAGGGTGTAGGATAGACCTGGACTTGCGAAATGAAAAAATTGGCCTTAAAATCCGTGAGTCGGAAAAGGCCAAGGTGCCTCTTATGGTGGTGGTGGGTGATCGGGAAGCTGAAAACGAGAACTTGTCTGTCCGACAGCGAAATGGCAAAAACCTGGGAACAATGTCTATGAATGATATCCTTCAGCTTATTCGGGACGAAACGCCCGATGCGGTAACAAATGGGTCTTTTCTTTTCGAATGACGCGATTGGTGACCCCGAAACAGCGTATTAATCATCTCATCAAAGTCCCCGAAGTCCGAGTCATTGGGGCTGAAGGTGAACAACTTGGGATCCTCAAAACGTCTGAAGCCCTCAAGCAGGCGAGGGAGGCAGGTTATGACTTAGTAGAAGTTGCGCCGACTGCCGAACCGCCGGTTTGCCGGATTATGGATCATGGGAAATTCAAGTATGAACAGAGTAAAAAAGAGCATCGGATGCGACTTAACCAAAAGTCGACACAGGTTAAAGAAGTTAAATTCCGTCCGCGTACGGACACCCACGATATGGAGACAAAAATCCGGCAAATCCGCGATTTTTTGGAAGATGGGAATAAGACCAAAGTTACGGTTATGTTCCGTGGGCGTGAAATGGCCAATAGGGAACTTGGCTTCCAGGCGATTCAGAAGGTTATTGAGGAATTAAAAGGGGCAGGGAATATTGAAAGTCCGCCACGGATGGAGGGAAGAAACTTATATATGGTGGTGTCCCCCAAGTAGGCAACGGCATAGGCCAGAGTTAAGGGATCGCCAATTCCAAAAAAAGGAATACGATTATGGCAGGGTTAAAATTGAAAAATCATTCAGGAGCCAGTAAACGGTTTAAACGTTCAGGCTCAGGAAAATGGATACGCCGAAAAGCCAAAGTCCGTCATATTTTGACGAGCAAAGCGCCACGTGTTAAAGCACGACTAGGCAAATCGGCGGTGGTGTGCAAAGTAGACGAAGTTTCGCTTTCGCGCCTTCTTCCTTATAAGTAGCCGAAGCACTTTGAATGTAGGGAAAATGTGTCTGGCTTTCAGGATAGGAAGTCAGTAAATTTTTTAGAGACAATAAAGGAGAGGGATCATGCCAAGAGTAAAAGGGGGACCGCAAACCCGGCAA
Organism: Nitrospirota bacterium; assembly: GCA_020355985.1. The sequence goes on from CP070628.1 coordinate 1,353,059, forward strand.
CGTCGAAAAAAGCGTCTGAAACTTGCTAAAGGGCAATATGGTGGTAAAAGTAAATTATTTCGAACCGCGACTGAATCCGTTGATAAGGGGCAAGCCTATGCCTATACAGGCCGAAAACAGCGGAAACGAAATTTTCGTCAACTCTGGGTGACACGGATTAATGCAGCCGTTCGTGCACATGGTGTTACCTATAGTCAGTTTATGAATGGCCTGAGAAAAGCCAATGTATTAATCAACCGAAAAATGCTTTCGGAAATGGCCATTCACGACTCTCAAGGATTTGCTCACCTCGTTACCCTCACGCAGGGTGAGGGACACTCAGCTGCCGCTTAAGCTTGCGGTGTCGTAATTTCAAACTCAAACCCGGAAGTCGGCATATCAATTTGCCAGGCTTCCAGCACTTCCGGGTGAAACTCTCCAATATAGCCAACCATCTGCCCATGACAGCGTATCTGTCCGACCCGACCATCCAAAAATGATGGATGGGCCACCGGTTCCAAGTCATAGGGCCAAACCATGTAGTACATCAAAAGGTCCAAATAGCTATGCATTTCAGAAAAATTCGCCCCAGGATGTGCACTAATACCAGCTAGTGACAACACGGTACGTGACCCGGTATCCGCTTTATGGTCTACCCGTGCCACTTCGCCCACTTCGAATAAGAGATGGGGGTAAAACACGCGGGGGGACAAGGCTTCCACTCGAAGGAGGCAAGGCAGAATAGAAGGTCGTAAGCAAGCATAGGTCAGTGACATAACATTGTCGACTTCCACGAGGGATTCGTGTTCCGTGTCTGTCAGGCGCATGCGTTCGACAAATTCCTGTCGTGAGCCTAGGATGTTGGAAAATATTTCCTGAAATCCAAAACCCACTAATAAATCACGTAGTTGATCGCTTCGCTGTTCCTGTTCAGACAAACTTCCAACTGTAAATGTTTGTGGCATGATGGGAGAAAAGGAATCATAGCCGCGGGTAATGGCTACATCCTCGGCTACGTCCATCATATGCATGAGGTCATTACGAAAAGGAGGTAACTTCACGGAAACCGAGTGCCGGGTCAGTTTTACTTGATACCCGTAGGAGGTTAAAGCCGTTTGAATCGCTTTGGCGTCCAACGGCATGCCTAAGGCTTGTTCAATGGCCTGGAGGGGCACCCGTAGACCATTTCCCATATCGAACGGTGTTTTCACTGTTTTGCCCATGGCGGTTTCATAAGGATACACAATGTCGATAGGTTCGATTGTGGCGCCGCGATCGGCTAAATTACTGGCAAAAATATTCAGGGCCAGAATGACCATCGATAGATCTGTTCCCGTCACCTCCACAAGTAAGTCCGTATCGCCAATTTGAACTTCTCCGAGTTCCCGACTGTTAATGATGGGCGGAAAGGAAAGCACTTGCCCGTCGGCGTCCCAGAGAAGAGGCAGTCGTTCACATTCAGCGACGATGCCACCATATTCTAGACCTTTGGGATGTAAGGTAAGGACCTCATGAGGCGTCATTTTTTCATCAAATCCCAACGGGGTAAAACGCACCTCATTGGGCTTCACGAGACCATAGGTCACCGGAAATGCAATGGACGGCAAGCGATATAACCCGATGGAAACGGTCTCACGTTTTCTCCCAAACGCATCTGCCAACTTTTCTTGTGTTTGAATACATTGCTCTAAGCCTTCCGGGGTCATGGGATACCCAAGCGAGGCGCAGGCCGCCACATAGGGTCTGACGTCTTCCATCCCTGACATGACTTGGATGCGACGTTTCGCACGTCCACGTGTGGAAAAGAATGTGTGTGGTGTCAGGCTTCCCGTGAGGACAGAGCGAATTTGTCGGGCGATTCCTTCCACGCACCACAAGTCAGGACGATTGGTGTCCTGCAATTCTACCCGCACTTCACCAGTTTCACTTGACACGCCCTTGACCTCGCCTTTGACCAACGGCATCCATTGTTCAATATCCGACATGGAGGTGGGTTGTCCGACCAATTGAGAAAAATCTGTTTGAAAAATGGATATCGTGGGCATGATGAAGTCTTACAATTGACGGCGCATGTTGCGCACCGCCTCTAAATCCGAGGTAAATAAATCACGAATGTCTTGAATGTCTAATGCCACCATCGCCATTCGATCTAAGCCAAGTCCCCAAGCGATCACTGGGACAGTCACTCCTAATGGGACCGTCACTTCTGAACGGAACAGTCCCGCCCCACCGAGCTCCATCCAGCCAAGTTTGGGATGGCGAACATGCAATTCCACGGAAGGTTCGGTAAAGGGAAAATAGGCCGGGAAAAATCGAATTTCTTTGGCTTGCGCCATCTCGGTGGCGAAAAGTTTGAGCAATCCTAATAAGGTGCGAAAGTTAATATCCGAGCCCAGCACAATACCTTCAACTTGGAAAAAATCTGTCGCATGTGTGGCATCTACCGCGTCGTAACGAAAACATCGGGCTATGGAAAAAAATTTGCTGGGAATAGGGGGATTGGTCGCCAACGTTCGGGCTGAGACCGCAGTGCCTTGACTGCGCAGAACTAATCGTTTGGCCCGTTCAGGATCATAGGAATATTGCCATCCTTTAGAACCTGTGCTTCCCCCATTTTTGTGTGTTTCGGCTACCTGGTTTAGAAAGGGTTCCGGAATGTGCTTGGCATGGCTGGGTTCTTTAACAAAGTACACATCATGAATGGCGCGTGCCGGATGGAATTGCGGCATATATAGGGCATCCATGTCCCAAAACTCTGTCTCCACCAGGTCACCGCGCATTTCTTGAAAGCCCATACTCGTCAACTTCGTTTTTACCGTATCCAGAAATTCTCGATAGGCATGGCGTCGGCCAACGGCCAATCGAGGCGGACGAAGATGGATCGAATATTTCCGAAATGAACAATTTCGCCAGGATCCGTCTTTTAAAAGCTCAGGGGTCAATTGCGAAATTTCCTGTGCCCCGTCTTCCCGCAAGTTGGGTAACAGATTTCGTCCCTCGGATGTCAGGGCGTAGGCGCGCTCGGTATGGTCATCAATACGAAAAGGCTCTTGGGTATTGCCACGTTTCACTGCGTATTGCCGAAGCAAGGTTTGATGGTCATTAGAAAACGAATCCAACGGTCTTGAACCTTTGTGAATCTGATTCAGCAACCATCGTAAAGCCTCCACGGAGGCACTATTCCGGCCTGTGGTATGTAACGAGCCCCCTGAGCCTAAGGAAAGCACCCCTTCTTTTTTTAATAAGCCAAAAGCCCGGCTGAGTTCGGAGGGTTGAAACTGCCCCGTGGCTTGAAGGTCTTTGACCGTTCTTGATTGACCTTCCTGGGATGCGGCCTTGACGACCTGAAGAATCCACTCGGGTGGTGATGTTGCTTGTTGAAATTGTATGCCCACCTCGGTCAACGCCACATAGGTTGTCGTGGTTTCAGAGACCAGGCTTACTAATTGTTTGGTAAGCAGCCATCCGACAGCCATGCTGATCTGAGAAGGCGCCAGTGCGGTGGATTGAACCAGTTCAGGGTCCTTGAGAGACGCAGTGTTGGCTGAACCGAGGGCTCGGAGGACCTGAATTTCGAGTGGATGGAGACTGTCCGTCTGGTTGGGGGAAATCATTGAGTGAATTAGACCGCTACCGTCTGGCCTGCTGTGCGTATTTGCCGAATAGCGTCAGGTATGTTGGGGCTTCCGAATATAGCCGAACCTGCGACGAGAACATTGGCCCCGGCCTTCAGAACGGACGAAGCATTTTTGACTGTGATTCCGCCATCGACCTCAAGATAGGGCGAACATTGGGAAGCTGTGATCATGGTTCGAATCTGCCGAATTTTACCCAAGGCGCCATTGATAAATTTTTGTCCCCCGAATCCGGGATTGACTGACATCACCAACAGGAGATCCACATCGCCAAGAATAGGTTCTAACGTGGTGACAGAGGTGGCGGGATTTAAGCTGACCCCGGCTTTCACATTTTGTTCTTTAATGGATTGAACCGTTCGGTGGAGATGGGGGCATGTTTCCACATGTACCGTCAGAATATCCGCCCCGGCCTTCGCAAAATCCGGAATAAACTCATCGGGGTTGGTCATCATCAAATGCACATCTAAGGGCAGTGTTGTCACCTTGCGAAGAGCTTCCACCATGGGAGGGCCCACAGTGAGATTCGGCACGAAATGTCCATCCATGACATCGACATGAATCCAATCAGCTCCAGCCGCTTCAACTTGCTGTACGGCATCAGCCAAGCGGGCAAAGTCGGCGGAAAGAATCGAAGGAGAAATTAAGGGAGTCGTCATCGTGTTTCAGACTTTTTCAATCGACATGCAAAGAATCCATCCATGGTAAACGACTGAAACGCGGTACACAAATGGCCATAGTCAGTCACGAGCGTAAGCCCGGCGGTGGGCACCCAAGGTGTGACGGGTTCTGGCTGAAAATCTGGATGTTGTTGGCAAAAGGAGGAAACGATCTCAGTGGTCTCCTCCGGTTCAACCGAGCAGGCACTATAGACCAAGATTCCCCCTGGTCTCAAGAGCTGGCAGGCGCGATCGAGTATTTGCTTTTGCATAATACTGGATTGTTCAATTGTCGAGAACTGTTTCAGCATCTTTCCTTCAGGATGTCGCCGTAGGACACCAAGTCCTGAACATGGGGCATCAATCAAAATGCGATCAAAGGGTTGGCCCAGAAAATGTGAGTCGGAAAACAAAGTATCAGCGGTTTCGGCTTGGGATTTTGGCCATTCGGTGACAAGATCACATTCGTGAGGTTGTACCAGGCGAAGGCCCAACCGTTGGCAATTGGCGGTGAGCTGGAGGAGACGCGTGTGTTGACGGTCCAGTGCGATAATCGTGCCTTGATTTTGCATCAGTTGGCCAAGATGGGTCGTCTTCCCGCCTGGGGCCGCGCAAGCATCCAGAATACGTTCTCCGGGCCGTGGGTCAAGCAGAAGAGGAATAAGTTGCGCGGCTTCATCTTCAATGTAACAGGACCCGTCATGTACGACTGACAGTTGGCCCGGGTTGCCGCATTTTTCGAGCGTGACTCCCTCAGGGCTTACTGAAGTGTTTCGCGCTGGGATTCCTTCAGTCTCCAGGCGGTCCAATAATTTCTTACGGGTATAACGTAGGGTATTGGTCCGTAGGGTTATTGGAGGGATTTCCAATGTCTTCCGGCACATCACCTCTGCACGCTCGTTTCCAAATGCTTTGACCCATCGTTCGACCATCCAAGCGGGGCAGGCATAATTCAGTGATAAGGCCTCAATTGGGGCAATCGCAGAATCAGGCAGGGATGGAGCCGGTTGGCGGATCAAGTTCCGGAGGATGGCATTCACAAGACCCCCCCATTCATGCCCAGGCTGCTTCCGAATCAGTTTGACAGCCTCGTTCACGGCGGCGGATTCCGGAATACGGTCCAGGTAGAGTAATTGATAGGCCGCGACCCTCAAGGCCGTGGCCACATTCAGGGGTAGGCGTGCTATTGGTTTGCGGGAGATCTGATCTAAGCGCCAATCAAGTGTCACCGCATGCCGCAAGACCCCATACACCAGCTCAAAGGCCAGCCCACGATCTTGCTCAGACAACACGATGTCTTTGATGGTGGCATCAAAAACGTCATCGGCGAAGGCCTGGGTTCGGAAAATGGTCTGCAGGATGGTGCAAGCCAATTTTCTCGGGTTTGAGAGAGAAGGAGACATGCTTGAAGGGAAAGTTCTTTATATTATATTGGTCATTCCCGTGAAAATGGAAATCTAGGCTCGTCGATCCTGGAAGATGGATACCAGCCCCTGCCAGGTGCCACAGTGGCAAACTCTACAATTAGGGGTATGACGAATAGGGTGAAGAGGGTGTCGTCTTAACTTCGAATTCCCAATTCTTTTTTTATTTGAACAGCCCCTTTTCCATATGAGGAAAAGTTCGGAATCAACTGAGCGGCCATCATGATAGCGTCGACCAGACTGGTAGGATCGGCCTTCCCTTTACCAGCGATATCAAACGCGGTCCCATGATCTACGGATGTGCGAAGGATGGGTAGACCTAAAGTGATGTTCACGCAATGGCCAAAGGCCACCGTCTTTAAAGGAATCAATCCCTGGTCGTGATAGAGCGCCACAATACCATCAAATGCTCCCGTCAAGGCCCTAGCAAACATGGTGTCTGCAGGGTGAGGGCCATTACAGGTTATACCTTGGGCCTTGGCCCGTTTGATGGCTGGAAGAATAAATCGTGTTTCTTCATCTCCAAAGGTCCCATTCTCTCCAGCATGGGGATTGAATCCTGCCACTGCAATCCGAGGTTTCTTCACACCAAACAACTGCTTTAAACCAAGATGTGCTAAGCGAATAGCCTTCATAATTTTCTTCACCGTCAACGCTTCTGCCACATCGCGTAAGGCCAGATGGGTGGTGGTAAAGACGATTTTCAAAGGACCTCCCATGATCATCATTCCCGCTTCCTTGGCCTTGGTTAGATCCGCCAGCATTTCTGTATGTCCGGGATAAAGATGTCCAGCCAGGTGTATCGCCTCTTTGTTAATGGGGGCTGTGACGATTCCGGCCGCACAATTTGCTTGTGCCAGCCGTACAGCGGATTGAATGCAGGTCACGGCCATCTCACCGCCTTTGGCCGAAACACGTCCCAGTCTCACTGATCGCACGGGTTTGGAAAGGGGATCAAATAGAGTAAGGCAACCTCGTCGAAATGCCTGTTTGGCTGTGGATTCATCATGCCCATCGACTACTATGATCGGAAGAACGGTCTTGAGCGATTGAATGGTCTGTTCGAGGATCGTGCGACTGCCAATGACCAAAGGCCGACATACCCGCCAGACTTTCGAGAATTGCAAAGCCTTCACAATGATTTCAGGTCCAATGCCAGCCGGGTCACCCATTGTAATGGCAAGAATCGGTTTTGGATTATGTAATGTAGCCATGGCAGAAAGATCTTATCGGGGCTTCTTGGTGGGTTTCTTTGATCGAGAAGCTGTTTTAGGCTGGTTGGTCTGTGTAGCTATTTGTCGGGCTAGGTCGATAATAACTTGTATTGGCTGCTTCGTGCGTTCGGCCAGCGCGGCACAATCCCGATATTCCGGAGTGATCTTTACCTGACCATTGCCAAGTTCCGCAATTTTTATGCGAATTGATCCATGAGGGAGTCGGACGGTTTGAACCTGACGCGGCACAATCGCCCGCTCCAATTCTTGAATACGAACACCAAGGGTGGTTGTTTCGGACAAAAGTATTGCGGTCAGGACCTGAAGATCTTGGGGCCATGCAACCACCGAGACAATTGTTCCGGGCCGGTTTCGTTTCATCATCGTCGGAGTCAGAGTGATATCCAAGGCGCCAGCGTCAAAGAGATGGGTCATCATCTGGTCGTAGAGTTGGGGATTCATGTCATCGATATTGGTTTCCAGTTGGATGATCCGATCTGATGTGAACAGCGATTCCTTTTCCTCTTGCCCTAGAAAGAGTCGAAGCACATTCGGCCAACCTTCGGGGTTGGCTGTGCCCGCCCCATAGCCGATGGTTTGTGGTGTTAAGGGAGGGAGCGTTTTAAAATTTTGAGACAGGGTCCTGATTAAAGCCATACCGGTAGGGGTAGTCAGTTCCAAAGTTGGTCCGTTGGAAAAGACCGGGATGCCTTGGGCCATCTGAGCCACGGCCGGTCCTGGCACAGGAAGCAACCCGTGCGCCGTAGAAATCGTGCCGGCTCCTAGGTTAATGGGAGAACACGATACCGTCGTTACGTTCAGATGGGCTACTCCCAACAGGGTTCCCACAATATCTACAAGGGAATCGATTACGCCCACTTCATGGAAATGTATTTTTCCAGGAGATTTCCCATGTACCGCACCTTCGGCTTCGGCAATGATTTGAAATGTCTTTAGTGCCTGAGTACGAATGGGGTCGGGTAGGCGACTTTGCACTAACGTTTTTCGAATGGCAGAAAGCGATAACGGTTTGGTGAACCCCTTTTGAATACCCACATCCACTTTAGTGGCTCGAAGACTGTTACGGATCACCTGTTGTTCACGGACCCGGTAGCCTTTGATGCCTATGGCCTTCAAACCTTTTTCAAGAATGGCCAAGGGTACACCCGTATCGACTAGGGCCCCAAGGAACATGTCCCCGCTGACTCCTGAAAATGCGTCGATATGAAGATGTCTGGTCATGGATTCGTTTGTAAAAGAAACTAACGCTGAAAACGTATCATACCAAAATCTGTAATGCGACTATATAAAACATTCTTATACCAAAAGATTGGAATGTGTTGTGTTCATATTTTTGAGAAGATTTCTAGGCTAGGACATTTATTGCCGGTTCGCTCCTGTACGCGAGGTCCTTTTGTTTCGGCAAAAGGACTCAAAACCATGGTGGTTCTGTCGTTTTGGCCCTTCTGGTTCCCTGCGCTGTTCGCCGACTCCTTCGGTCTTGCTCAGGACAGGTCCAGCGGTGGCGCAAACTCGCTGCGTTCAAAAATGTGCAGCCGACTTTCCTCAGTCGGCTGCGCGACTCGGTTACGTCAAAGGCCAGAAATAGGAAAAAGCAAGAAATTTTGAATTTTATTGGTGTGAAGAGAAATTGTTTGGCACAATACAAAAGTGGTTAGTGAAACATGCACAAGAAAAGAGGTGTCTGTTGAATAAAGGAATTTGGCCAAAAATGATGGTGATAGGCCTGAGCGTGATTTTGGTGGTTTTTCTTTGCGAGCAGGCTGACGCAAGAAAAAAGAGAAAGCGGTTTATTTCCCCGGTTAAGGTGGAAGAGGTGGCGACCTCTCCCGATCCTTTTATAATCGGACAAAGTCCGTTGAAGCTTTCCATGATGGTAAAGGTGCCGTTATCCGCTATTGAGGAGAAAGTTCTGGAAGTGTCCGCACTGATTACTTCGCCTACCCGTCGATCAATGAGTTTTGTCAGTCAACGGCTACCTCTTGCCGAAGCCACCCAAGGTGGACTCCTCAATTTAGTGCCAGTGGAATTGGTGTGGGATGGGAAGGATCAGTATGATCAATTGGTGGTTGATGGCTCGTATTTTTATGAGATCCAAGCCAAATTATTGGAAGATGAAGGTCATGGTCCTCGCACAAAGTTAGTTTCTCATCGGGTTCAAGGTACGCTGGAGGCCTTAGCTTATGCAGGAGAGGTTCTGCCTCCCATCCCACCCGAGCCTGAGGTGCCTGCGGAGATAGAAGCGCTGCAGCAGGAGGAGCTGGCCGCAGATGATCTGCCTCTGATTGAAGACGGGATAACTATGAATGAGGACTCTTCTATTCCCGGAGAAAAGATGATGAGCGATGGAGATGATGAGGTTCTTGAGGGATCCAGTGGAGGCGAATCTGCCCAGGGGAGCATGAATGGAACCATGGCATCAGGCCCTCAGGAAGAAGCTTTGTTGAAGGAAGCCGACTCTACAGAACCAACGGCCGTGGAACTGGAAGCTCCTTCGTCCGGTGTAGACTAAAAATCAGTGCAGCTACCGAACCATTCCTTTCGTAGACCTCTGCCGAACCTTTTTTGTTTTCTGAGGGGGACTCATCCCTGCATTTATGCGATGAGCCAAACAGCCCGCTCCAAATCCATTGTCGATATTCACGACGCCCATGCCGGATGAACAGGCATTCAACATCGTGAGCAACGGAGCAAGTCCGCCAAAATTGGCGCCATATCCTTGGCTGGTGGGCACTGCTACAATTGGGCGATCAACGAGTCCTCCTACGACACTGGGCAATACCCCGTCCATTCCAGCGACTACGATAACCACTCTTGCTTGATGTAGGATGGCCTGCCGGTCCAATAATCGATGAATGCCGGCCACTCCAACATCATAGAGTGTGGTTACATAGCTGCCCATGACTTCTGCGGTGACCCGCGCTTCTTCTGCTACCGGAATATCTGAGGTTCCTGCCGTCACAATCACCACGAGCCCCTCTTGCTGTCGAGCTACATCAGAGACTGCCACTATTCTGGCCATCTCATGATAGACGGCGTTTCGATGTAATCCTGTCAGTCGTTTAGCGATTGGGGGATCGACCCGAGTAGCGAGAAACGGGCCATGGGATTTCAGAAGCTTTTTGGCAATGGCTAGAATTTGCGCAGGGGTTTTGCCTTCGCACAGGATGACTTCGGGAAATCCTTGTCTGAGTGTTCGATGGTGATCCACTGAGGCAAATCCCAAATCCTCAAAGGGAAGCATGCGGAGTTGGTGGAGTGCCTGTGAGATGGACAGGTTGCCCCCTTGCACCTCTTTGAGTAATTGCGTGAGTTGTTGTTGAGTCATGAATGACTGAATGGGGTAAAGGTGTGCATGCCGCTGGATCCCAGACGTTCGGTTTCGCTTTTGGCTGTTCGTGACATGAGATCACTCACGATGTGGCGCGGATTGCTTCCTTCGAAGAGCACTCGATACACACCCTGAACAATAGGCATATCTACGCTGTGTTGCGTGGCCAGAGCCATGGCTGCGCGGGATGTCGTCACGCCTTCGGCCACTGTGCGGGTGCTGGAACGGAGAGTGGCCATATCGGTCCCTTTAGCCAGTTGGAGACCGACCTGATAATTTCGGCTGAGGCTACCTGTACTAGTTAACACCAAATCTCCCAAACCTGATAAGCCATAAAAGGTCGAAGTGTCTGCACCCATAGCCCGGCCCAATCGAATCATTTCCGCTAACCCCCTCGTGATGAGAGCGGCTCGGGCATTTGCCCCTAGGTCCAAACCGTCCACGATGCCTGCTGCAATGGCCATGACATTCTTGAGTGCACCTCCGAGCTGGGCGCCGATCACATCACGGCCGGCGTAGACACGAAACTGTGGGGTGAGAAACACGTCTTGAAGCCGGTTCACTAAATTAAAGTCTCGCCCGGCCAATAAAATCGTTGTGGGTTTCCAGCGGCATACTTCTGCGGCAAAGCTCGGGCCGGATAGAACCGTGAGCCAGGTGTGCCATGCATGAGGTAAGTGCCCTTCGACCACCTGACTCATTAATTGCAACGTGCCTTCTTCAATGCCTTTCGTGGCGATGGTGACGGGTCGGGGGTTTTTCAGAAGTGGGCGAATCTGTGTCATCATGCCGGCCATGGTATGAGAGGGCACAGCGAGCACGATGAGATCAGTGCCGTGTAAGCAGTCGGACAGGCTGCTCATGGCTTGAATGGAATTGGGGAGTACAACATTCGGCAAATACCAGGTATTTTCGCGTTGGGTTTGGATACTTTCCACCACTTCGGGTTCATAGGCCCAGAGGCGAATATTAAATCCTTTTGTGGCGAGTAAGTGGGCTAATGCGGTTCCCCAAGCGCCAGCACCGATCACCGAAATCACCTGAAAAGAAGAAGTGGTCACGTCATTTCCTTAAAAAGATGAGAGTCAATGAAACAGTAGTTCACCGCATTGGTCCATTGACCAACGAGATGAATGGGAAAAGAAGGAAACAAAATGATGTGAGGGGCAACGACCCTTAGTAAAGAAGAGGAAGTGGTAATCTTAGAGAAATTATAGAAATGAAGTTGAAATTGGTCAAATATTTCTTGTGTGTTTGTCTAGACGAGTGATCCGAAAACCAGCAAGACATTATAGGTGTGACTATGGCAGAGTGTTCTCATTTCTTCTTAAGAAAGTAGGCATAACCGTGAGTGTTACAAAACCCTGTCCGTCATGTGGGTATGGACTCACCCTGAAAGGCCGGTTTTGTCCAAAATGTGGAACTCGGGCAGATCGCAAGGGTGAAGCCGAACCTCAACAAGAGTCGTTGAATCTTCGGATTCTCTATATCATGGTCGGATTTCTCCTCTTGGCCGTTCTCTTTCCTCCCTGGCAAACTCCGCCGGACCAAACTCCAGAATTTTTGGGGTTTCATTTTATTCTTTCACCCCCGTCAGAGGGCGCGCAGCGTAGTCCCATCCTCCATACTATTCAACTGTTTACGATTGCCGTTGCGGGTTTGTATTTCTCCTGGGTGTACCGCGGGAAAGGGTAGGAAGAGGTCCTTTAACAATTACGGAGAACCACCAGGCCTGCTCAGCTTTCTGGAATCCGATATGAGGATAGTAAAACATGGCTTCGGGAGCTGAAAAGAGACACACCATCACCTCATCGCCTAAATTCTTTTGCATAGTGTGGAGAAGTTGCGTCCCGATTCCCCGGCCTTGACAGGCTCGATCAACTGCCAGATCCGACACATAACAGCAAAAGCTGAGATCAGTCAGAGCAAGGGCGAAGCCGATGAGTTTGCCCTGGGCAGGTGCACTAATCATGAAATGGGCATGTTGAAGCATATGTGTCAGCTGAGGAAGGTCATCAATAGGCCGGGCAATCCCAGATCGTCGGTAAACAGCGGCGACTTCATGGGGATCCACACTTGTTTCAATCTGATAGGACAGGCCATTCATGCTTGATTATTGAGCCACCTGCAAAATTTGTTGGATAGCTTTGGCTTTTTGCATTTTAAGACTCTGATAAATTTCTTGGCCGTCTTTCAGTAAGTATTGCCGATCTTCGGCTTTGACCTTCGCACACATTCCCGGTTTCCCTTGAAGCGTGACAAATCGAGTCGTCAGGGTTGGTTTCCTTGAGATACGAAGAATACTCAAAGAACAGGCTTCTCCATCGTAGGGAAAAGAGACGATCTTGTCGTCATCCCATTCTTTAATGTCATAAACATGCGTATGTACTTTCAGTTGTGGCACATTGGCATTCACCAAGGATGCGGTCGAGTCGATGCATCGTTGGAATTCCCGCATGCACGAAATCCTTGATGTACGGAGCACATCATCGGTATTGCCTTCTTTCAACATCCAACTCCCCTGCACTTCAACCCATTTGTCCCATTCTTCAACACGAGACACCTGTGCTGGAAGAAAAGGGACGATGCGGCTTAACACGCTATCGTCCTCTGTCAGTCGTTTGAGCGTGTGAAAATTGATATCGCCGGTTTCGGAAAGCCCCGTCTTTTTTTGATAGGCCTTTAACGCGTCTCTTGTCGCTTGATCGAGTTGGCCGGTATAAGGACCAAGGCCGTACCCGAAACGACCCAAGAATATTTGTACCCCTGTTACCAATGCTCGGAATTCTTCGGGGTTTTGACGAAGCGTGGCTAATTCTTTGTCGGCCTTTTGACTGATGGCCGAGGAAGGTTGGGGAGAACTAGCCATGGGTTTATCGGATGCCATGGCCCATCCCACTGGATAAAGAAGCTGGCTGCCACTCAGAATACCGACTACGACGCAGGAAATGAAGAAACGTGCCATATTAAATCCCTTCGATCAAAAACCTACAAACGGCTTCTATGAAGCAGGTGAATGTTGCGGAGAAGATCATTCCAGGTGACGTTGTTTGACGTCAAGAGGAGGATGCGTGAACCTTGAGGCTGAGAAACTCAGAGGTACGAGGAGAGGCAGGAGATGCCCCGGCGACAGGAACGTATGAGGAGAGAGTAAGAAGGTCGGTATGGAGCCTGAAGCGTGGTTTTAAAAAAAACGCCGGATGGAGCAAGCCCCATCCGGCGTTGTCACAGCCCAACTGAAGATTCTACCGTTTTTTGGTGGCAGCTTTCTTCTTAGCCGGGGCTTTCTTCTTAGCCGGTGCCTTCTTTTTGGCAGCAGCCTTTTTCTTAGCCGGCGCTTTTTTCTTAGCCGGTGCTTTCTTCTTAGCAGCCTTTTTCTTAGCTGGCGCTTTTTTCTTAGTGGCCAATGCACTCACCCCCTTTCAGAATAGATGCGACTCGAAGCCGCAGTAAAGTCTCACCGATGATCATGGTGAGCTATTGAATAAGAAAAGATGAACATGTGAATGGTGTATGAGATCACGCTAGAGTTATTCGGTTGTTCTGTTTAAAAGATGAACAAAAAAATCTGTAGCGTTATTGTGAAGAGAAAATTTTTTCGATAAGGAAGTGTTTCGGTAGTTTTGCATCTTGATGTTTGAAACATACTACAATGTTTCCGACATTATTGCCAGAAAAAATTTTATTTTTTTTCATGTTGGAAATGAGACATGAGACATCAAGAAAAAACATTTTCGGAAAACATGAAATGCGAGATTATTTTCTCGCGCCAACTAAACATTTTGTTACTGCGTGATCGTCGTCATCACATTTTCCGGAGAATAACTATCTTCTGCGACGAACGTCATTCGTCCAAGAATGCGTCCATCTTCTGTTTCGACATTCACACGCCATTCACCAGGTTGGACGCGGTGTTTCGTGGTATACGAACGATAGCCTCTTTCACGACCTCCGGTAATCGTGATGGGAATGCGATCCGTTGTCATAAAGGATTCAGTTTCATCAAAGGGTCGCCATTGCCAATGATGATAGATGGTTGTTTGGAGCGTGACGGGTGCAAAGACCGACGAGAAGCAATAGACTGGAGCATTCACTCCCATTCGATTATTGGATCGTTTCCCTATCGCATACCATGGACCTTTTTCATAGGTGAGAAGGTATTCCTCATGATTTTTTTCAATTTGGTGGTAGATCCCTCCAAATTTTAAGGAGAGAGGAATGGGTGGAATCCAATTCAGGAAATACAACACCGTGCAGAGAACCACTAATCCAAAGGCCGGGAAGCCAATGGTGAATGCCGTGCGGAGGGAGGTGTGGGGTAAGCCATGCAATGTCAGAAGAATGATCTTCCAAACAATGCCTCCGGTAATGAGGGCGCCGGTAATAAAGACGACACTGTTCATCCACCCTGTTACCACGGGCAAGAAAAATGTCATAAAGCTGAAGGTGACCAAAGCAAACAGACTTACCAGCATCTTGAGACTCGAATACCGGCTTCGGAGAAATTCATTGCCAATGAGAAATGCCACAATGATGCCCAAAAAGATCGCGGTGGTAGAAAACGAGGCGCTTTGAGAGTAGAAGATGGCATAGGCACTAAAGAGTCCACCTAATAAAAACTGGAGACCCTTGGCTAAATGCGGTTGAACTCGATTGATTAAGGACAGAATGTTCCAGGATGTTTGATCAGAGGTGAATGGAATCAGCCCTAACTGAAATCGTCCGGTAAGAATCACTAGAACGCCGAGGATAGCGAGATAGAGTAAAAGGATCAGATTGTCCAACAGGCGGTCAATGCGCGTTAATGTGAGAGAATCATAGGTAACCCCTGCGAAGAAAAAGAAGGCTGGGAGAATTGGTTTAAGAAAAGAAGTTTGAAGTTTGCCGATCATGTTGGTCATGGCCGAGCTGATCGAGGCCTGAAGAGTGGCGTGGACTTTTGAGGTTAATATACTCATTGTACTCACTCAAAATTGTCGTCGGAAGATTTCCGGAAGATCTTAATCATGAAGGAAGGTGTTTCATGACGGAGCTTAACAATCGTCAAGACACTTCCCATTCGTGGCTTTCCAGGGTGTTAGTTGCCACCCAATTTGCGTTGATCGCGCTGATCATGTTTGCCGGTCAGCTGTGGCCGACCCCCTGGGGTCTCAAAGGAATGTTGATTGGTGGAGGAGTCATCGGAATATGGGCGTTCATGACAATGGGTTTTGGAAACATTCGGGCGTTTCCAGAGATTCCGCAACATGGACGGTTGGTTGTGCATGGCCCCTATCGTTGGGTGAGGCACCCCATGTATACCAGTGTGTTGGTGATCACGCTGGCTTGGACGGTTGAGTATCCGTTGCCATTTCGGATGGTATTGTGGGTAGCGTTGGTGGTGACGCTTTGGGTTAAACTGAGATATGAGGAACAACTTTTGCTTTCACGATTTCCCTCATATGAAGAATATCGTCAGCGAACGAAGCGTTTAATTCCTTTTCTTTTTTAATGTGGGTTCAAATTCTTTTCATCCCTCGTTCCATATTCTCTACCATTGAAGTGTGGTTCTTTTCCGGCAAAAGGACTAAAAATCATTCATGCCCAGTCCAATCTAAACAAATGAGGTAGGCACGAGCTTATGGAAGGCGGACCGACTTGCTTTGGTCAAACAAGGTCTGCCCTTGCAATAGGAACGTCTTCCCATAGGGACAGGCGGCAGAAGTCGAAAAAGGGAACAGACTGAAGGGGTCTAAGAAGATCCGCGCTTGGTTTCTAGAATGGTGTGGGCTGTTTGAGAGGCTTCTTTGACGAGAATACCCATTTTAGGGTGTGAGGGTTCCAAATCGACGGGAAATCCATGATGTCGCAGTCGTTCACTAGCTAATTGTCCGATAGATGCCACCATCATATGGGCTAGCACAGTTTGAAGTTGTAGGATCTTCGAGCGATCTTCCAACACTTGAATCATATGATCGACTTGAACCGCATTGGTAATGAGCAAGACTGGGATTTCCTCGTTCAAAACCTGATGAAGCAGTTGTTGGAGCGGGCGAAGATCATTGGGCAACGTCCATCGATAGACTGGGACGGGTGTCACCTGAGCCCCCCGTTGTCGGAGACCTTCTAACAATTCTCGATTGCTGACTCCATATTCCTGCACAGCCACGCGCTTTTTCTTAAGCCCTTCCGGATAGGAAACATCCAGGGCATGGAGAATATCTCTCCATGTATTCGGTTCCGGGACCTGAATTTGTGGGTACAGGCCTATAGATTTCACGACTCCCGCAGGCTTGGGCCCCCGGACGACGAGAACGGTGTTTTTAAAAGCCTCCTTGATGGCCTCAGGCGGAAACCTAGTCTCCAAAATGTCGAATAAGGTACGACAGCCGACCCCGGTCAAAAATACCACCATATCAATATTTCCAGAAAGAAGTGTTTCACCAAAGGCTAGGGCTTGGGGATGATCAGAGAGAGGAAGCTCTTGCATGGAAGGGGCGACTACCGGGATGCCGCCATGGCGGGCGATCAGCCGTTCCATCTCTGGGGCCATTCGGCTTTCAAGCGCGCCAACCCGGAGACCGTGAAAGCTGGCTGGGGATAGTTCCGGCTTCATGCGGCTGGGTTAGACAAGTAAATGTCTATTTAAGATTTCGCCGGAGTTGGGATGTCTTGTGCGCATCGAAACCCGGTGGAATCATTTCGATCCGTGGGTAAACTTTTGATTCGAGTAAACACGCGCATTTGAGGCGTCTCACCCTGCCAGCCCGAACTGCGAACGGCTTTGTATTTCCCCGTCTCCGGACCTTGGGGATTGTGTGTCGGACTTTGTGAATAGTAATCAGCCTGGTACCAATCTGAGACCCATTCCCAGACATTCCCGGCCACATCATAAATACCGTAGGGGCTTTTCCCTTTTTCATAAATTCCGACCTGAACCAAGGTGGCCTCCCCCCGCCAGGCAAGTTGATTGAAATTGGCATGCTCGGTTGTTGGTTCCACATCGCCCCAGGCAAAGCGCCAATCATTGGGCCCTTTGGCGGCCTTTTCCCATTCGGCTTCCGTCGGAAGTCGTTTCCCCGCCCAGCGACAGTAGGCTTCCGCATCAAACCAATCCACATTAATGACCAGCAGATCGGTGACTGACTCCGGCATCATATTCCCTTTCCATAACCCCCGGCTGGCATCTGTGGGATGCTGCGGAACACGGTGTCCGGTTTCTGTCACAAATTGAAGGTAATGCCCGTTCGTGACTTCGTAGAGATCCATATAAAAACTATCTAAGAACACTTCATGGTTCGGTCGTTCGTCCACGCCTCCATCTCGTGCTGCATGGGGGACGCCCATGGGAAACGGACCCTCAGGAATTAACGCCATGGGGGCCCCGTCTTTTCCAGTGAGCGTGGGTGCCAACGTGTCCGCAGCTTGTGTGCTCTCCTTTTCAAGGACCGGTGATATGATCAGAAGAATTCCAAATGTGATGAAGCAAACTCGTTGTGCGAATAACAATGGTGACATCCCGTATCCTCCCCTCATGATCCTGATGCGAATGTGTATGATCTTTTTCAAAATATAGCATATTCTACCTGCCATCATGAACTTGAACCCTTCAGAGGTACTGGGTATGATGCCGAACGTTCGACAAGTTAGAAGTTAGGAAGGAAAGGGTGGAAAAAGCTCGTGTAGCGGTAGCTGAATAGATTAAGCAAGGTTATTTATCTGATGGAAGACAAAAGAAAAACCAGGGGTTTACGACATCTTGCCCTCCGGGTGCGAGACGTGAAGGTCTCTCAAGCCTTTTATGAACGGCTCTTCGATATGAAACTCGTGTGGCAACCCGACCCCGACAATGTCTATTTGAGTACCGGGGTGGACAATCTGGCTCTTCACCAAGTTCCTGCTGAAGAGTTTGAGAAGTTCGCGAAATCTCCCAACCATCCCCTGGATCATTTGGGTTTTTTGATGGATTCGCCGGATGATGTCAACGCCCTGTTTCAGGAAGTATCGGCGCAAGGGATCACGATTGTTCAACCGCCAAAGCAACATCGGGACGGCTGCTTTTCGTTTTACTTAGCCGATCCGGATTCCAACACCATTCAGGTGTTATTTGAACCATCAGTCCTTCTGTAGAAAGAAGTGAGGAGTGAATGGGGTGGCCCTTTTTGAACAACCTCAGAAACCGATATGAATCCCTGGAAAACTATTGACGCGAATGTATTTGTTGGGCTGAGCCCCTGGGTGTGGGTGCAGTTGGAAAGTGCCGAACCACCTGGCCCATTCCCCTTTTTAGGGGGAGTCGACCCGGAGGTGGTTCGCAGCCTGCATCAAGTCCATGAAATCATGATGAGCGGGATTGAGACGGCGATTAGCGACATCATGGCCAAACGTACGATGATAGGTGATCAGCAAACCGTCCGTCGTTTGGAAGATGCCTATGCGGAAGTCGTTGCCTCTCGTCCGGCGTTACAACAACATATTCAATGTGGGCGGAAGCCAGATGGCACCTTTCATTGGAATTATCCCAAAAACCCGTCGGCGTCGGACACGATGACGTATGGAGGATTGCGCATTTTTAATGCGGCTACACGGCAGGCCATCCCGTTTCGATTTGAACGGCCCATTGGACCGAAGGTCGGACATTTTTTAGGCTTTCTCACGGGGCGACACACCATGGGCGAAATTCAGACGGTGGCCCAAGCCAGCGGGCGAGATCTGGAATCCCAACTCCTTCATCTTTTTACGCTATTGCAGGATCATGATTGTCTCTCGATCTCGCCACAATCCTCGCTTGAACAACATTGGCGACAGGTCATCGGAAATCAAGATGTCGTACATATAGGGCATGCCGCGCTCATGTATCGTCACCAGGAACATTTTTTCTGGTTCGATCCCTGGCTCATGCCATGGTTTGCCGAGTCACCTGTACCATCCCTATGGGCGAATTTGCTTCCCCGACCATCGGCCATCTTTTTGACACACGACCATGACGACCATGTGGATCCCCGTACCCTCTACCATATGCCCAAAGACATACCAATTATTGTGCCCAGCCGCCGTAATCGCACAACCTTCCATTATGATTATCTGTCGTTGCTCAGGGAATTGGGATTTACGCAGGTCAAGGAAATGGCGCATGGAGAATCCTGGCGAGTGGGCGAGGTGGAAGTGGTGTCTGTCCCGTTCTATGGGGAAGATCCCTGTGATGTGGAATTGCCTCGCAATTGTTACTTAATTGCCGACCGTGGACGAAATGTGCTGGTCCATGCTGATAGCGGTCCCACCAACGATGGAAGGTCCGCTCTCCAAAATCAGGTCATGAAAAAGCTGGTGGCGAAGTACGGTCCCATTCAATTGGTGTTTGCCTCACAGCAACAACTCAAAGAAGTCCGCAGCTACGCCGCCTATGCGTGCCTCTCGCATCCGGGGCAATGGCTGGATGTGGGAGAAAACGGATTTCTTACCAACGGGTATCTCTCGGAATTGTGTCAAACCGCGCAAGCCAAGCAATTTGTCTCCTATGCCACGGGGGGTGCCGATTGGTATCCCGATCATTTGTCATTCATGTTTAGTGCGCGCAACCCCGCCCGCACCGCCTTGCTGACCGCTCATTGGGATCCACCGAATAGTCTCAAGCAAGATTTGGAACCGTTTGGATGTCGCTATCATCACGGTCAGGCGTTTGATGTGTTTCAACCTGGTTCTCAAGGCGACACCACTATTCGCCACCTTTCCGACCAATTGGCTCCGGTGGCACTCTATCAATTAGATCACGAGGCTCCGGCATTTTTACGAAACGCAGGGGAATGAGAATATTTTCGGCACAATCAGTTCCTTAGCCTGTTTGCTTTCCCTATCACGGCTATCTTGGCCTCCTGGCTGAAGTTCGGTATGATTGAGCCTCATTTAGCTGACAAGCAAACATTTATCCTGAGAGCATCTGTTATGCCACCCAAAACTGAAAACGAAGAAACATATCCCGATCAGGTGATCGTGGTCGGCGTGAAAGTACGGGATCTTGGAGAGGTGAAAAAAACTCGAACAGACGATCCTTCAGTGAATGTCGGAGATTGGGTTCTGTTGGATTTAGATGGTGATCATACATTTGGAAAGGTCTATCTCCCTCCGCAACATTTGCCCTTTTCCCCACCGATGCGAGCCATGCGGACCATTATTCGCAAGGCGAATGAAGAGGACCAACGTGGGGTGGCCCGTCAACAGCGATTGGCGCAAGAAGGCCATGACTTCTGTCTGGAACTGATTGAGACCTTAGGCCTAAAGATGAAATTGGTTGAAGTCTTTGGTTCCTTTTTACGACGATCGTTGACTTTTACCTATACAGCTGATGACCGTATCGACTTCCGGCAACTAGTTAAAGATTTAGCCCGGCGTTTTGGATGCCGTATTGAAATGCGGCAAATATCTTCGCGGGAAGAAGCTGGACGGATCAGTGGAGTTGATACGTGCGGGTTGGTGTTGTGTTGCTCGAGTTTTTTAACAGACTTCAAGCCGGTATATCCTCGAGGTCGTGGGGATGGTCCGATGAGCAACATGGATAGTCATCGTATTGGAGTCTGTGGTCGTCTTAAATGTTGTTTATTATATGAAGAAGAAGACTGGACGCTCATACGACGAAAACCACCAGCGTTAATTCGTCCAATAAAGCGGTGAATCATCGGGTAGGAAGAAAAGGCTATAAGCCTATTTAGATTGATGGGAATCCAAACATTGGAGCCACCACGTTTGTGAGCAGAGATCCGATAGGTGCTGATTCGTCAAAAGCAGGGTTCGTCATTTACGCCCATAATGCGACATACGATAAACTTCATCAAGTGGCCACTCTGGGGCTTACTGCCTCCGCCATGGGCAAGGATGTGATAGTCGTGTTGCTCTTTTGGACTATCAAGAAGTTAGCGGAGGGAAGGTTGAACGATTTGGATTTCCCTCCAGAATATGCTGCGCAGGCCCCTGAAGTGGCTCGTTTGATTCGAGAAAGGAAGGTCCCATTGATTTCAGACATGTTTAAGGAAGCCAAACAAGTGGGGCAGTTTAAGCTCGTAGCCTGCAGCGCCGGTCTGGAATATATGGGTGTGGATGCCCAGGCCGTGAATGACAATGTCGACGAAGTGATGGGGCTTCCCGCGATCTTGGCTGCTTGTGCCGGCGCCGAAACCACACTATTCATTTAAACGCCCATACTTGCCTGCTTCTGCTCCCCTTTTGAACAGCCATTTTTCTTGACAAAGCGCGAGAACGGGTGCTACCTCCTGTGAATGGTTCCTACTATGGAAAACTCACAAATCCCAGGCAAAGCGGCCTCGACTTGGACCGGACCAGCAAGGGAGCAGGCCGTTCAGAGGATGTTTACGGCGATCGCTCGTTTTTATGATTTAAATAATTCTCTGTTAAGTTTTGGGTTGCATCATTCCTGGAAACGCAAGGCCATTGCGCATATCCCAACTCATTCCGGAACCCAGGCGTTAGATCTAGGAGCGGGTACTTGCGATCTGGCAATTTTATTGGATCGCCATCTACAGTTTTCGTCAAAAATCATTGCGGCTGATTTGAACGTGGCCATGCTGCGGGTGGGCCAACAAAAGGTCCGTTCTCAAAAGTTGGTGAGCCGTATTACTTGTTTACAGATGAACGCAGAGCATCTCACCTTTCCGGATCATTCTTTTGATACGGTGACCGCGGGGTTTTGTATTCGCAATGTCGGCAATCTTCCTCAAGCGCTTAATGAAATTTGTCGGGTGTTAAAACCTGGTGGACGGTTTGTCTGCTTGGAATTTTCTAGACCGGTCTCTACAGGATTTCGCAAACTCTATGATTGGTATTCTTTTCATCTTCTACCGTGGATCGGAACTGTGGTAGCAAGGGATGGCACCGGTGTGTATGAATATTTACCGGCATCGATACGAAATTTTCCCGATCAACAACGTTTATGTACTTTGCTCAAAGATGCTGGCTTTGGGACAGTAAATTACGATAATTTAACCGGCGGTATCGTCGCAATTCATGTAGCGGTGAAATAACGCCATGAATTCAGTTCTATATGTCTTTCTGCCTTGCAAAAAAGTGTATCCGACGGGGATCACCTACCTGGCCGATTTTATCCATCGGCGTCGCCCCGATGTTCGCCAGCAAATCCTAGATCTCTCGCTCTTTCTGCCTAATCAACGTCAAAACAAACTGCGCGAAGCCACCACGGCCTTCCAGCCGGAGTTGGTGTGTTTTTCATGGCGGGACATTCAAATTTTTTCCCCTCATGAGGGGGATGCCTCACTAGAACATGCCTTTAACTTTTACTATGCCAGCAATCCGTTTAAACGTGCGGTAGCCTCTATCCAAGGGCTTCGCAATCTGTACCGATATTACACCGATATTCGAAGCAATCTTTCGTATCCCTGGTTGATACAGAAAGAATTCCCTTCGGCCAGAATGATGATCGGTGGCGGGGCGTTTACGGCATTTGCCGATCAATTGATGGAGAAACTTCCTGAAGGCATCATTGGGATTTTAGGCGAAGGCGAGGATGCCATTCTGAAAGTGTTAAATGGTGAATCGTTGAGTGAAGAACGGTTTATCATTCGAGAACATGGGCGAGTGAACAAAGGGACGAAACATACCCCGGCCCTGTTGGATTCATTGTCGGTCGACATTCCTTATTTGACCTCGATCTTTCCCCAATACACCGAATACATTGGCGAATGTATTGGAGTACAAAGCAAACGAGGCTGCCCGTATGACTGTGCCTTTTGTCTCTATCCCTATATCGAAGGGAAGCGGGTACGCTACCGACCTGCGGAAAATGTCGTGCAGGATATCGCTCAGTATTACCATCAATGGGGTGCACGGCGCTTCTGGTTTACTGACGCGCAATTTATCACCGGGAAAGAGGCCTATCCGCAATGCACAGAAATTCTGGAACGGATAATACGGGAAAAACTAGACATTGAATGGTCAGGCTATATCCGTACCTCCTTGATTAATGCGTCAATGGCAAAGCTAATGGTGCAATCAGGGGTTGGGGATTTGGAAGTGGCAGTCACGGCGGGATCGCAAAAAGTACTTAATAGTTTGCACATGGGATTCAAGCTGGAACATCTCTATGATGGCTGTCGCTATCTAAAAGAAGCGGGGTTCAGCGGGCGAGTGATTTTGAATTATTCGTTAAATTCTCCGGATGAAACCGAGGAGACGCTCCTTCAAAGCATCGAGTCCTATAAAATGGTTGCCTCGATTTTAGGGGAAGAGCGAGTCTTTCCGTTGATGTTTTTCTTAGGAATTCAGCCCAATACGGATCTGGAAGAACGCTTGTTGTCGGAAGGCTATCTCTCGAAGGGCTACAACCCGCTGAGCCTCACGCCGTGGAACATTAAAAAAATGCTCTACAATCCTGCCCCGCTCAACAAAATCATCGCCAAAGCTTGCCTCGCAGCATGGGGCCGGAAGCATGGCTCACAGGATCCTCGACCCTGGTCAGGCAGTCTTAGTCAAAGTGCCACCCAACAACAGGGACATACCTACGCCGACACCAGTCTTTCCAAAGGTTTTGAAACCAACTCCGGTCGCGATGCTCTTCTTACCTTAGAAGAAATCCTTCGCTCACGCCGCCCCTCAGATTCTCAGCCTCTCTCCCCCGCTCCAGAACCTAATCCAACTCGGTAATTGGTTCTTTTGCCGATGTGGGTCAAGGAAAGCATGTAGTCGGTTTTTTATATCCGATTTAGTTTGGGAGGAATCCGCTTAACTTGTTGTTCCCTGGAGACTGATAGGAGGATCTTTATTTCAAATTTGATGATTTATTTTATCGTGAATTGCATGGTGCCAACGACGTTGATGGCGTGGAGGTCTTGCCCGGGCGAGCCGTAGAAGATTTTGACCAAATAGTTTCCCAGCTTCCATCCTTGTTCAGGTGGGAATATTTCGAAGTACCCAAATCGCTGATTCATGTCCAGTTCGATCACGTCTTTGCCTACTGGCGTATTTGACTTCACATTTCCATCTTTCATTTCAAACCAAGCGGCTGCGAATTGGGCTGGCGCATCTAAAGGTTGCCCTTCAAATACGATATAAAATATTTCCGTATCAGACGAAAATTCAGACACACCTGGGTCAATGGGTTGGACATAGGCATCTTCCATGGTCATCCATCCCGGGCGACCACTAGAAGAATCCCAAGGCGTATCACTATACCCGCGTGCCATCGTGATCCAGCTAAAGACGCCTTGCACACGTTTCCAGTTAACCTGATCGAAGGCCATGTCTTTTGGGGAATTGTTATTTGGAATCAGTGTGGAATTTCCAAAGGGATCACTGGCCCAGCATGGACTACTGAGTAGACCAAGAAGAAGTACCAAGGAATACCATTTGAGCAGAGGGGAAATTCTTAGATCATACATGAGCCACCTCCTGAGGCGAAGGCGATAAGGGGTAATGCCATTCTTTTACCTTACTTGAACGGAAAAGAGTTGTGCAATGAAGGGAAATCGCCGATGGGGACAAAAATTCTAAACGTTCGACTAGATGAACTTAGGGGGTTGGTGCAGGAACGCGGCTCTTTTCTGCTCCTTGGCGGCGTTCTTCCAATACCCCATTGGCAATTTCTTTGATGTGCTGCTCAAGAATGAGTCGCAAATGACTGCCTGCGCGATAATCCGCGGGAGCCATGAAATGGACCCGGTCGGCATGATGGGCCAACTGATAACATTTTTCAAATGACCGACGTGAATGATCCTCCGCGTTATACACAGCAACCGCAAACCCCCCGTTTTTCTTCATAAGCGTAAAACAGGGAACATCGGTTGGTCCATCACCCACATAAATCATATGCCGAAATGGGACCCGGCGCGCCTCCTCCGGCATATGGTCGTTCACGTCCTGATCCATATCCAACAACCCTTTATTGACGCGGAACAGGAATTGAGTTTTCTGCGTATGACTGATCGTTCGCTTGGGAAAACTAATGTGCCCATCATCTTCGTCAAATTCACAGCCAAAGATGGCTTTGACATATTGGGCAATGTGGCTCCCATCCAGAATAGCTTTGAGGCCTGAACTGACCACATAATGTTCCAGGCGAATTCCCAGTTCTTCATATTCCTGGGGGCTGAACAAAGCATTGAGTTCTTCAAAACAGTTGGGGACACCAGGGAAAAAGGTCAGATCCGTGCCCATATGCTCCAGGTCTTTGTTTGATAATTTGCGGATGGCATCAACTTCCAGCATTCGCTTCATGTAGGCCAGTTCTTGATCATATCCCTTTTCATTAATCAGGGCTGTGCAACTCGGCCAAAACTCCTTAGGATCAATACTGGCATGCCGGAGAATGGTATGGTCCTGCATGTAATGAGGACTCAGCGTATGATCAAAGTCATACACGAGAGCAATGATGTTATGAGGCTGGTTCAACATACCAGAAATGGATAGAAGTGATGGCCAGATATGCGGTCCTTCAAATGAGCTCCAGGAAGTGCGACCAACATTGTTGATTCGTGAGAACCCGGTTTACGAAGGGATTGATTGAAGAACCTCTTTCAGTTCTTTCAATCGATCAGAAAATAAATCCAGGTGAATGGCACGAAGGGCGGTATCGTTTTTAAACTTCCACAATCGGTGAAAGATAGCCTTGAGTTCCTTGTTGAGCGTGTAGGCTTGTTCAAACGCGGTTGTAGCGGATTGTTGTTCGGTAAATTCGCAAAACGTCCCATGAAAGGCATGAAATTGATTATGTAAATTGTCGAGCTCTGGCGATTCGCCCTGCTCCGCCCTGGCTCGTTGCGCGCTGGTTTCCATCATGGCCAATAAGGCTAAAGCTGTCTGCTTTCCAGTTACACCTTTGGCTTGGGAATAAAATTCTTCTGCTTTGGGATGGATCAGGCTGCTACATCCCGACAACAGTAAGACACTTGATAAGACAAATAAAAGAAAGGAACCCTTCATAGAAAACCTCAATGGCTTGGGTAACCGCGTCTAGAAAATGGCTTTAATCAATTCTTGAATACTGCGTTGCATGTCGGTATCGTCGGTTATCGGTCGGGTAATGGCTGCGTCACAGGCTCGGTCAGGAGTCACACCCTGCTGAATCAACGTTCCTGCATAAATGAGGAGCCGTGTGCTGACGCCTTCTTCTAGCCCATGACTGCGTAAATTTCGCACTTTTTCCGCGAGTTTGACGAGGCGCGTGGCCATTTCTCGGGAAATCTTCGCTTCGTGTTCGACGATCTGAACTTCGGTGTCCTTTGGAGGGTAGCCAAACTCAATGGCCATGAAGCGCTGCTTCGTACTTTGTTTCAATTCTTTGAGAATAGACTGATAGCCCGGGTTGTACGAAATGACCAACAGGAATTCATCGACGGCCTGAATGACCTGGCCTTTTTTCTCAATCGGTAAAAAGCGCCGGTCATCACTCAAGGGATGAATCAACACTGTCGTGTCCTTGCGAGCCTCTACGACTTCATCTAAATAGACGATGGCCCCATGTTTGACGCCTAAAGTCAGTGGGCCATCGACCCACACCGTTTCTTCGCCTTTTAACAAATAGCGACCGATCAGATCAGAAGCTGTCAAATCTTCATGGCAGGCCACAGTGATCAATGGGCGATGAAGTTTATGGGCCATATACTGCACGAACCGCGTTTTCCCACAACCGGTTGGCCCTTTAAGCATCACAGGAATTTTATTAGTAGCCCCCACCGAAAACAGACCGATTTCCCCGTTCACTTCCTGGTAAAAGGGTTCTTCCGTTATCCGGAATTGTTCGATGCCGTATTCCTGTCCCTTCATTGGCAATCCTTCAAGAAATATTATGTTGAAAACTAAGAAATACTATTCACGCCATTATACGGGTGTAATTTACGAGAGGACAACTCTTCTTGTGTGACCACAAACCAAGTATCTTCTCTTGGCCCTCACTATGTTGGCTGGGCGATATAGTTTGGGACCAGTTGACAGGGGCGGTAGGCATGTTTGGTCCGCGCTACACTGGGAAGTCCTGAATCACCCATAGTATTGATGAAAGGATAGCGTTGATTTTCGCGGCAAAATTCTCTGAATTGATATTGGGCTAACCCGTCGACAGATCGATCTGCCACTTCTAACAAAAGGCAAAAGACCTCACGGGATCGGGGATAGCCAAAGGCATATGCCCTAATCAAGCCATCAACCCAGACGACTCGACCTGTCAATCCAAGTTCGCGGTATTCTTGGAGTACCACGCGGTGTGCACTGGCGGCATCTCGCATCATTAAGTGGGCGCTTTCAGCATGAGCTCCAGTCTGGGGAAACGGTATTTCTTCTTTTTGGTAAGCCCATCGGTGAAACAAGGCCAGACACCCATCGCGGTCAAGAATCTGATACGGGGCCACGCGAATGCGGTGTGCGCGAAAGAACCGATTATATGCCGCACGTTGAGATTTGTAAGAATTGGCTTTTAATTGTACTAAATCTACCGTCTGATAGAGATAGTCTGAATCTTGAGGCGTCAGTGAATATCCCCAAGACTGGATGACTTCTTGGAGTTCTGTGGGAATATTGGCAATCCTGGTGCTCTGTGCTCCTTTATTCCGAGTATCCATAAACGTCATGACTTGAGCCAGGACCTCTTTTAAGGATCTGGAGGGTGGGGAGGCTCCCGCTGAACTTGGACCTAGCGGAGGCAGTGGCATAAACAGCTGGTCAGCGTATTCGGCAAAAAGGCACCACCAGCCATCCACCTCGCTCCAGGAATATCTCAACACGTCTTTCCAAATGTAATGGGGTGCGAAAGACCAGGTAGACAGGGGAGTTTTGCCTCCAATGACTGTGGAAGTCAGACACTGATGTGCCCGAAATTGGTCCGAAATTTTGAGTGGATGAAGAGTTAGGGACATGAATGTGAGGGGAGTGTTTTAAAATTGTTTGATGGCAGAATCATAGGGAGTCCTTCAATCTCAGGACTAACCTATCAACACTAGTCTCTCGCTCTGGGATTCTTCGCACATGGCATAAAGTTGTAAGATCCGATCAAACAGCTCAGGGTAATAAATAAGGAATTATTACAAGGCTACTTTACTTATAAGGGATACCGGGTCCTCTAGGAAAGAGAGAGAATTCGAAAGTTCTCCATCCCTGGATAATCTGTACGGGAGTGCCCAATGTTCATCGGAGGCCTCAAGAATCTCACCTTGTCTGGTTTGAAAAAAGCATGCTACCATCCAGAGTTCATGCAACGACTTATAGCCAAAGCTCCTGCCTTTCTGTGACCCCATCGTGTCAACGGGGTGAATATGCACATCACAATTTTTTTCTCTGCTCTTTTGAGTCAAGGAATTTAGTGTGTACGGTCTTTCACTATCCGTGATAATCCCACGCCTTATCTTATCCTGAAATCCTGACCATATGGCTTTGCAACATCCGATACATTAACGAGGAACATCCTTTAGTGGTACGTAATCCCTACCAAGATTTTCGAGAGACTCTCATCAAAGAGGGTTTGTTTGTGGCCGGCAAGGAAGATCATTGGCGCATTGGCTGTCACCCTTTTTTGATTTCTAAGGAGCAAGCCAAATTTTTGAGTGATCTTGGCCAGCATCTTCTGGCCTTTTATCAGGCAATAAATCGCGTATATATGGAGAGTCTAAAAGGTACTCAACCAACATGGGTCCATAAATATTTAGATATTGGTAAACCAGAAGATCTGCTGGATTTTGCCAGAATGAATCGTTTTAAGAATCATGTGCCCGGGGTCATTCGTCCTGATCTTATTCCGACAGATTCCGGTATGGCGTTGACGGAATTAGACTCGGTGCCAGGAGGGATCGGGCTAACCGGCAGTCTGAGTCGAATGTATGCCAAACAGGGAGCGTCGATATGGCCCTGCACCGATGGCTTGCTCAAAAGGTTCTCCCGCATGTTGAAAGAGGCTATCAAGGGGCAACCTTTGAGCCTGGCTATTGTGGTATCCGATGAAGCGGATGCCTATCGAGCGGAAATGCAGTGGGTTGTTACACAACTCCTTCAGGAGGGATGGGAAGCCTATTGCATCCACCCTCGAGACATCCGATTCACTGAGGAAGGGCTGTTCGTTCAGCAGGGAGGGCAAGACTATCCTATTTCCTTGATCTACCGCTTTTTCGAATTATTTGATCTTAAGAATATCCCCAAAGGAGAATTGATTGCCTATAGTGCGAAAAAAGGCCGAGTCGTGGTGACACCTCCGTATAAGCCGTGGATGGAGGAAAAGTTGGCCTTGGCTTTGATCCATCATCCCATGTTGGAACCCTTTTGGGAAAAGGTGCTCTCATCTGAAACGATTGAATGTCTTCAGGGGATTATTCCACCAACCTGGGTCTTGGATCCTCGGCCTCTTCCACCGACTGCAGTGATTCCCGGGTTGGAGCATCGGAATCACGCCGTGTCGAACTGGGATTGGTTGGGAGACACCACGCAAAAAGAACGGCAATATGTCATGAAGGTTTCGGGGTTTTCTGAATTGGCCTGGGGCAGCCGTGGGGTGACAATTGGCCATGATATGTCCCAACAGCAATGGAATGAGAGGCTGAAACTTGCTCTGGACACTTTTTCGACCAATCCTTCCATTCTCCAGAAATTTCACAAAGGACGGGTGGTTGTGGTTGAATATTACGATTATCCATCAGGTGTGAAAATCAGTATGGAAGGGCGGGTGCGGTTGTCCCCTTATTATTTTGTAGTGGATGGTCAGGCGGATTTGGGTGGGGTTTTGGCCACGATCTGTCCGAAAGATAAAAAGATCATTCATGGAATGCGGGAGGCCGTGATGACGCCTTGTAGGGTCGATCGTGCCTAATAAATAGGCAATAGGTGAAACAAACATTGAAGAAGTGAGACTGGTACAATGAGGGAAGGCGAATTTTCCCAATCTGCACAACTATGAAGCTTTATCACACAGAATGGTGCCCAGAATGTGAGGTGGTCCGGCAAAAACTTACGGATCGGAATATCGTGTACGATGATGAAATCGTCTCAGATGTACGTCCGTTTCGGAAATCCGTCTATGAAGTCTCTGGACAATATTACGTGCCAGTTCTGGTTGATGGAGAAACCGTATTAACGGAAACGGAAGAGATTATGAACTATTTGGATAATTACATTGCCAATCGGAATGAATCTGGAGCAGCATCCAACCTACACCTCAGTTCGCAGGATGAAAGAAAGGACTAAGTTATGGAGGATTGGAAAAAAATTCTGGCCCAAAGCATCACCAAACCTAAAGACTTGGCCAAGCATTTAGGCGTGGACGAAAAAGAGGTGGCGGATGTCGTTGGCCCCTATCCCATGCGGATCACTCCCACCGTCCTCTCGACCATAAAAGAAAAGGGCGATGCTATTTGGAAACAGGTTGTACCCGAGGGCATTGAATTGGATGACATTGATGCTCAGGATGACCCACTCGAGGAAGATACTGATAGCCCGGTGCCGCATTTGGTGCACCGATATCCTGATCGAGTCTTGCTCATGGTAACCAATCAGTGCCC
>CP070628.1:1383895-1412899 GCA_020355985.1 Nitrospirota bacterium
CTTATGGGTCTTTTGATTGATTGCAGAGCATGAAGGCCGTTCGTACAATGCACGTTCCCACGGTCTGGTGGGTTGATCTGTTTTTGTCTTTCACATTTTAGTCCCTGACGGAAGGGTAGGATTATGGCAAAAGTCCTTGAAGGCCCAGGAATGGGTTTGCTGCGTAAATGGGGAATTGCAACCCCCAACTATGTTGTCGTGTCTTCAAATGAAGAGTTTGAAGAACTCTCAAAGGTCAATGATTGGCTCCAAAAGAGCAAACTGGTCGTCAAAGCCCATGAAGCCTTGGGCTCTCGCTTTAAATTAGGTTTAGTCAAAGTGGGATTAGATTTGGCTGGATCTAAAGCGGCAGTCAAAGAAATGCTCGGGAAACAGGTAGAGTCCGTGACCATTCGCGAGGTGATTGTTTCTGAAGCGATCGACCACAAAGA
The DNA here is from genome assembly GCA_020355985.1 of Nitrospirota bacterium. The sequence goes on from CP070628.1 coordinate 1,384,327, forward strand.
AGAATATTATGCCTCAGTGAAATCCACCCGTGAGGGCGTGGACGTGATGGTAACGACCTATGGAGGCGTGGAAGTTGAAACCAATTGGGAGAAAGTCCAAAAATTGGCCGTCGAAATCGGAGAATCTCCGACGGATGCACAATTAGCAAAATTATCGAAAGATGCTGGATTCTCCGGTGATACAGCCACCAAAATGGCCGAATTTTTGAAAAAACTCTACATCTGTTTTGATAATGAAGATGCACAATATGTTGAAATCAATCCGGTGGTCCAAAACCAAAGTGGTGACTTAGTGGCCCTGGATGCCGTAACCCTGTTGGACGGCGATGCCAAGTTCCGCCATAAAGATTGGACCTTCCCCTTCGCGGCTGAATTTGGTCGTGCCTACACTACCAATGAAGAAGAAGTGATGGCCGTGGATGCGAAGGTTAAAGGTTCCGTAAAATTGATTGAAATCCCAGGTGGTAATATTGCCATGCTGCCAGCCGGTGGTGGTGCCAGCGTGTACTACTCGGATGCCGTTGTGGCACGTGGCGGGAAATTAGCCAACTACGCCGAATATTCCGGTGATCCCCCTGATTGGGCCGTGGAAGTATTAACTGACAAAGTCTGTTCCCTGCCCGATATCAAACATATTATTGTGGGCGGAGCCATTGCTAACTTCACTGATGTAAAAAAGACCTTTGGCGGCATTATCAATGCGTTCCGAAAGGCCAAAGGGGAAGGCAAGCTGAAAGGGGTGAAAATCTGGGTGCGGCGTGGTGGGCCCAATGAATTGCAGGGGCTAGCGGCCATGCGGGCCTTAGAGGATGAGGGCTTTGATATTCACGTGTTTGACCGCACGACGCCTTTAACGGACATCGTCGATATGGCGATGGCGGGAAAATAAACTATTCGAATTTGAGAAATTAGGAGACTGCTTCAATGAGTATTCTTGCCACGAAAGACACGCATGTCGTTATTCAGGGTGGCCTGGCTGGTGTTAATGCTGCCCGTCGTATGGCGGAGTTCCGCTATATGATTAAGCAACCCTTGAATGTGTCCGCGTTTGTGTATCCGCCGGATGCGGGAAAAACGAATGAAATAGTTTGTGGAACAGAGCTAGTGGCTATCCCTATCTATAAGACGGTTGCCGACGCCACAGCCAATCACCCTGAAATTAATACCAGTCTGGTCTATATCGGTGCGAATCGGGCTTATGAAGGGACGATGGATGCCCTCAATGATCCCAAAATCCAAACAGTCTCCATGATTACTGAAGGCGTTCCCGAAAAAGACGCCAAACTTCTTGGAAAACATGCCAGAAAATTAGGGAAAACGTTTAATGGGCCTTCCTCGATTGGTGTGGTGTCTGCCGGAGAATGCCGTTTAGGTGTCATTGGCGGAGCCTTTGATAATCTGGTGGCCTGTAAGTTGTATCGACCTGGCTCATTTGGCGTCATTACTAAATCGGGTGGATTGTCAAACGAAATTATATGGATCTGTTCTCAATTTGCAGATGGAATTACTACGGCCATCGGAATTGGTGGGGATGCCTATCCGGGAACCGATTATGTCAGTTACCTGGAAATGTTTGAAAATGATCCGCAGACGAAAGCTGTGGTGATTGTTGGAGAGATGGGTGGTGATTTAGAAGAACGTGCGGCTGAATGGTACGGGGCTAAAAAGCGGCGAATCAAACTTCTGGCCGTGGTGTCAGGCTTTTGCCAAGAAAGCCTTCCCAAGGGAATGAAGTTTGGTCATGCTGGAGCCAAGGAGGGGTTAAAGGGCGAAGGGTCTGCCCGTGCGAAATCCGAGGCTTTGAAAAAGTCTGGCGCGACTGTGCCCGATACGTTTGGTGCCTTAGGGCCTGCCATCAAAGCCACTCATGAGGAATTGCTCAAGAGCGGCGAAGTCAAAGCCATTCCAGATTTGGCCCCAGCCGATGTGCCCCGGCTTCCCAAAACGGTAGCTGAAGCAAAAAAAGATGGGGAAGTTCTGGTGGCCCCGCTCATTCGCTCAACGATCAGTGATGATCGGGGCGACGAGCCGCTGTATCAAGGTTATCCGGCCTCAGAGCTCATCAATGCCGGTTATGATATTCCGCATATTATCGGACTTCTGTGGGACAACCGGTTAGTTTCCAAACAAGAAGCGGAAATCATTAAACGGATTATTATGTTGTCCGCGGACCATGGTCCGTGTGTCAGTGGTGCCTTAACGACAGTGATTGCTGCCTGTGCGGGGATTGGCTTATCGCAGGCGGTGGCGGCTGGCATGATCATGATCGGGCCACGATTTGGTGGTGCGGTGACTGACGCTGGACGATGGTTCAAATATGCTATTGATAACAAGCTGACGGTTGAGGACTTCCTGGCCTATATGAAACAAAATGTTGGTCCCGTTCCAGGAATCGGTCATCGGGTAAAAAGTTTGAAGAATCCGGATAAGCGGGTGAAAGAGCTCGTGGGTTACGTCAAAAGTCTGGGGCTCAAGACCCCGCATTTAGACTTTGCCTTAGAAGTTGAAAAAATCACGGCAGCAAAAAAAGACAATCTGATTCTTAATGTTGATGGCACGATGGCTGCCGTGTTGGTTGATATCGGGTTCCCGGTCGATAGCTTAAACGGCTTTTTCATTCTAGCCCGAACGATTGGCATGATTGGCCACTGGACTGATCAAAAACGACAGGGTAGTCGGCTTATTCGTCTGTTTGATTACTTGGTGAATTATGCTTCACCCAAACGTCGAGCCGTGCCACCGTTAAAATAAAAAAAGGCTTTGGATATTTTATGGTGATTGGTCATCATTTAACGTTGAACTGAAAACAGGAGAACGTCTTATGTCCGTAGATATGGTCAAAAAACTTTATGCTTCAATGGGGCCTACCGTGGAGAAAGCCCGCAAAAAATTTGGGCGTCCATTGACGTTGGCCGAAAAAATTCTTGTCAGCCATGCCGATAATTTTGATACCCAGGTTTGGGAACGCGGGAAAGCCATGCTGGCGCTTCGACCAGATCGAGTGGCCATGCAGGATGCGACAGCGCAAATGGCGATGTTGCAATTTATTCAGGCGGGAAAAACGAAAGCCGCCGTGCCCAGCACGATTCATTGCGATCATTTGATTCGTGCCGAAATGGGATCGGAAAAAGATCTCATGATTGCGAATGAGGAAAATCGAGAAGTGTATAATTTTCTCGCATCTGCCGCCAAGAAATACGGCATCGGCTTCTGGAAGCCAGGCGCGGGAATCATCCATCAGGTTGTTCTTGAAAACTATGCCTTCCCGGGTGGACTGATAATTGGCACCGATTCTCATACCCCGAATGGTGGGGGATTGGGTATGTTGGCTATAGGCGTCGGTGGCGCCGATGCGGGTGAAGTGATGGCGGGCTTGCCGTGGGAAGTGCTGCATCCCAAATTGATTGGCATCAAACTCACTGGAAAGCTCAATGGCTGGGCTTCCCCAAAAGATGTCATCCTGTATATTTGCGGAAAACTGACGGTGAAAGGTGGCACTAATAAAATTGTTGAGTATTTTGGTCCAGGAGCAGAAACCATTAGTGCGACTGGGAAGGGCACCATTACGAATATGGGGGCGGAATTAGGTGCGACGACCTCAGTCTTTCCATTTGATCAAAAAATGGTGGCCTATTTGAACATTACGGAGCGATCGGACATTGCGAAATTAGCTGAAGCGAATAAGGCGATGTTAATGGCCGATCCTGAAGTCTACCAATCACCTGAAAAATATTATGATGAGATCGTCGAGATTGATCTGTCTGCACTGGAGCCACATGTTGTTGGTCCGCACTCCCCTGATTTAGCCCGGCCGATTTCCAAGCTGGCGGCGGAAGCCAAAGAAAAAGGCTATCCCGTAGAATTAAAAGCCACCTTGTTGGGCAGTTGCACGAATTCTTCGTACGAAGATATCGGGCGTTCGGCGCACATTGCGAAACAAGGGTTAAAAGCGGGCCTCAAAGCCAAGACAGCCTTTCTGGTTTCACCAGGATCCGAACGAATTTTCCATACAATGAAACGTGACGGGTTTATGAAAACCTTTGAAGATATGGGGGCGACTGTGTTGGCGAATGCTTGTGGACCTTGTATTGGTCAGTGGAAGCGGGCGGATGGTGTGAAAGGCAAAGCCGATTCCATAGTCAGTACGTTTAATCGCAACTTCCCCGGACGGAATGATGGTATTCCGGACACGCTGTCATTCCTGGCTAGTCCGGAGTTGGTGACGGCCTATGCCCTGACAGGAGACCTGGGGTTTAATCCCCTGCAAGATAAAATCAAGACCGCAGATGGGAAGGAAGTACAATTAGAAGCTCCGCAGGGAGATGAATTGCCGAGTCTGGGGTTTGCCAAAGGGGAAGAAGGGTTTGTGGCTCCTGCGGAAAATGGTGAGGGATTGGAAGTCGACCTTCCGCCAACCAGCGAGCGTCTTCAATTACTTCAACCGTTCCCCCGTTGGGATGGCAAGGATTTTGAAAAACTTCCTATTTTGATTAAAACAAAAGGCAAGACCACGACGGACCACATTTCTCCAGCGGGTCCGTGGCTCAAGTTTCGTGGCCACTTGGACAAGATTAGCGACAATATGTTTTTAGGGGCCAACAATGCATTCACAGGTGAAGCAGGTAAAGCTAACAATGTCCTAACAGGCGAAAAAAATCTGACACCTTCAGCCATTGCCCGTGATTATAAATCAAAAGGTATCGGGTCCTTTGTGGTCGGTGATGAAAATTATGGTGAAGGGAGTAGCCGGGAACATGCGGCCATGTGTCCGCGATTTCTTGGAGTTCTGGCCGTGCTCACAAAAAGTTTTGCGCGCATTCATGAGACCAATTTGAAAAAACAAGGTATTCTTCCGATGACCTTTGCCAATCCGGCGGACTATGATCAGATTGACCAAGACGATCGGGTGAGTGTCACGGGCCTAAAAGATTTGGCACCAGGAAAACCTGTCTCTGTGACCATACATAAAAAAGACGGGAAGGACATTACGATTCAAGGGAATCATAGTATGACTGAACCGCAAATAGCTTGGTTTAGAGCGGGATCGGCGCTCAACGCGTTAAATTAAACGTCGTAAAGTTAGGCCTCCCTTCCTTGTCTCCCTCACGTTGTGAGGGAATGAACATTGGGCTCTTTTTGTAGATTGTTTAATTATGGCAAACGATTCTATTAAACCCCAGCAATTCACCGAACAAGCCAGCGCGATCCAAGCGCAAATGGTGACGGTTGAGATTGAGGGAAAACCGTTCCAGGTTCCTGCCGGTATCACCCTGATAAAAGCGATGTGGTATGCCGGAAAAGAAGTGTTGCGAGGAGCTGGCTGTTTGGGTGGATTTTGCGGGGCCTGTGCGACTTATTACCGAACAAAAGATGACCCCAAAGTGAAAACCGGTCTAGCCTGTTCGATGGCCGTTGAAGATGGCATGTCCTTTTCCTTTATGCCGGCCTTCCCAGCCAGGAAAGCGATCTACAATCTTCCAGAACTAAAAGATCCTAAGCAGGATTTATTTGAACTGTATCCTGAAGCCCCTCTATGCCGAAATTGCGACGCCTGCACCCAGGCCTGCCCCCAGAAAATTAATGTGCGAGAGGGCGTGTGGAAAGCCGTATTTGGTGATTTTAAAGCCGTTTCGGAAATGTTCATGGATTGTGTGATGTGTGGAATGTGTACGCCTGTTTGTATTGCGGATATCGCGCCGAATCTTGTTGCGGTCTACGCCAGTCGCGCCCAGGGTGTACATTTTTCAGAGAAGCCTGAAGGCCTTTCTACACGGATCAAGGCAATTTCTGATGGGCAGTATCAGGAAGAATGGGACCGGATTCTGCAATTATCTGATGAGGAATTGCAGAATACGACGGCTTCGATTAAATAAGGATTTTCTTGCCTTACCTTCATGGATATCGTCGCCCAACAGAATGTGGTTCATCAAACTCGTGACGCTCGTCGGGCCATAGACTTTCCTAAGCTCTCTCCGTCTGAACGCGATACCCTCATCCAAAAATATCATCCCGACCATCGGGCGCATGCTTATCGGCCCATCAAATTTGGCCCGAATGCTGGCGAATTAACGGTCACCGAAGTGGCCACCCTTCTGGAAGGCGATAGCCCTATACCTGCCGATTTTGATCTCACTCCAGAATATTCAGTCGATGTGCTTGTTGTTGGAGGGGGAGGTGCAGGCTGTGCGGCGGCCCTTCATGCGCATGCCCAAGGCTCCAATGTGTTATTAGCGACGAAGCTCCGCTTAGGCGATTCCAATTCCGTCATGGCTCAGGGCGGAATGCAAATAGCCGTTGCGCCGGATGATTCGCCCGTCCAACATTTCTTGGACACCTTAAAGGGTGGTCATATGAAAAATGACCATGACCTGTTAAAGGTGATGGTAGAAGAGGGACCTTCCATAGGACACTGGTTGTTGGAATTGGGCGTGCTGTTCGATCGCCAACCCGATGGCAATTTACATGTCAAAAAAGGTGGAGGGAGCTCCAAGGCTCGCTTGCTGACCTGTTCGGATTATACCGGCCTCGAAATCATGCGAGTACTGAAAGACGAAGTCTTAAACCAAAAAATTCCGCTCTTGGAATTTGGCGCAGTGGTCGAGCTCCTGAGTGATGGGAAAGGCACCTGCACTGGGGCCGTATTACAAGATTTGGATAATAAGCGATATGTGGTGGTGGCGGCGAAAACGGTCATTTTAGCCACTGGTGGAATCGGTCGGTTACATATTCAAGGATTTCCCACGAGTAACCATTATGGGGCGACGGGCGATGCCTTGGTGTTAGCCTACCGTATGGGTGTGCCTCTCGCGCAAATAGATACCTTCCAATATCATCCCTCAGGTGGGGTATATCCCGAGCAATTGGTTGGTGCCCTGGTGACGGAAGGTATTCGTTCTGAAGGTGGGCATTTGGTCAATGCGAAAGGTGACCGCTTTGTGAACGAGTTGGATACGCGTGATGTCGTTTCATCCTCAATCATCAAAGAATGCGAAGAAGGCCGTGGTGTAAGAACAGCGGCTGGGCGAGTAGGTGTTTGGCTGGATACCCCGCTATTGGATGTTGAACATGGCCCAGGCACTTTGGATAAACACTTTCCTGCCATGGTACGGCAATATGAGCGGTATCAGGTGGATATTCGTAAAGATCCGGTTTTAATCTATCCCACGTTGCATTATCAAAACGGGGGAGTAAAAATAGATGTGAAGGGCGAAACACCGGCTCACAATTTATTTGTGGCGGGAGAGGCTTCGGGTGGGTTGCATGGGCGCAACCGTCTGATGGGGAATTCCCTCTTGGATTTGATGGTATTTGGGAAACGCGCAGGGCAAACCGCGGCCGAGCGAGCCAAGTCACTTTCACAAGGAAACCTCACCTTAGATCATGTTGCCCAGTTTCGAGCAGAAGCGAAACGCCATAAGGTATCATCCGAGCTGACCTCACCCATGGTGTTGCCAGCCTATACGAGACAAATATAGAAGAAGGGCTCTTTTGAAAAAAGGAACATTATGAATATTCATGAGTTTCAGGCTAAACAATTATTTGCTCAATTTGGCATTCCCGTTCCTAAAGGCAAAGAAATTAAAAATGCCCGGGCCGCAGAAAAATGGGCTGCAGCACTTGAGACATCTGTCTATGTCGTCAAGGCACAAATTCATGCTGGAGGGCGAGGGAAAGCCGGGGGGATCAAGCTCACTAAGAATCGGGAAGAGGTGCCAGGTCTTGCGCAAGAACTTATTGGCAAAACCTTGGTCACACATCAAACGGGGTCCAAGGGGCGGAAAGTCAGGCGACTGCTCATTGAAGAAGGAGCCGGAATAGCGAAGGAACTGTATCTGAGTTTGCTGGTTGATCGTGACTCAGGATTTCCCACGTTTATTGCCAGTACCGAAGGTGGAATGGAAATTGAGGAAGTTGAGGAACATACTCCTGAAAAGGTTATCAAAGAATCCATCGATCCTGCTGTAGGATTCCAAGGTTACAACGGACGCAATCTGGCTTTTGGCTTAGGTCTTCCTGATCTTGAGCCTGCGGTCGTCAAGCCTTTTCTGCAAATGTTGGACAACTTGTACCAACTGTTTATGGAAAAAAATGCGGCGTTGGTCGAAATCAATCCATTGGTGATTACCACGGATAAACGCCTCATCGCATTGGATGGTAAGGTGTCGATTGATGACAATGCCCTTTATAAACATCCTGATATTCAAAAGTTTCGGGATCTTCATGAAGAAGAGCCCCTTGAAATCGAGGCCGGGAAAAATAATCTGAATTACGTCAAGTTGGATGGCGACATCGGTTGTATGGTGAACGGTGCGGGATTGGCCATGGCCACAATGGATGTCATTAAACTTGCTGGTTCAGAACCGGCTAATTTCCTTGATGTTGGCGGTGGGGCCACAAAAGAAACAGTGGCAGCAGGTTTTCGAATCTTGCTGAGAGATAAAAAGGTCAAAGGGGTTTTTATTAATATTTTCGGTGGGATTGTTCGTTGTGAACGCATCGCCCATGGGGTGATCGATGCGGCCAAAGAAGTTGGTATCAAGCTGCCCGTGGTGGTTCGTCTTCAAGGCACCAATGCCGAAGAGGGTCGAAAACTTCTGGCCGAATCAGGCTTGAAAGTAGAAGGAGTCGCCGACCTCTGGGAAGCCGCACAACGTATTGTGGCGTTACGAAAAAAGAAAAAATAAAATTTCTATGGAATCATTCTTCTCCATTGGTGAAAGGTGACGTGGCATGAGTATTTTGGTCAATAGGAATACCCGGGTAGTGGTTCAGGGGATAACCGGAAAAGAAGGGTCATTTCACGCGACCCAATGTAAAGCCTATGGAACACAGGTTGTGGCCGGTGTGACGCCGGGAAAAGCCGGACAAGAAGTGGAAGGCATTCCGGTGTTCAATACCGTTCGGGAGGCCGTCAAGAAGACCGAAGCCACGACCTCGTTAATCTTTGTTCCGCCTCCGTTTGCAGCGGATGCGATTTTAGAAGCGGCCGAAGCGGGGGTATGGCTTATCATCTGCATCACGGAAGGGATCCCCGTGAATGATATGGTTCGAGTCAAACGCGCCCTTCATGGAAAGTCCACCCGTCTTATTGGTCCCAATTGCCCAGGGATCATCACGGCAGACGAATGCAAAATTGGCATCATGCCTGGCTTCATCCATAAAAAAGGCCGCGTGGGTGTGATTTCCCGAAGTGGGACCCTCACCTATGAAGCTGTGAATCAGCTCACGAAGTTAGGTCTTGGTGAAACAACCTGTGTGGGGATTGGTGGCGACCCTATCATTGGTACCGGGTATATCGATTTGTTGCACATGTTTGAAGAAGATGATGAAACCGAAGCCGTCGTCATGATCGGTGAGATTGGGGGAGATGCAGAAGAAAAAGCTGCGGCCTTCATCAATCAGGAAATGACCAAACCCGTTGTGAGTTTTATTGCCGGAATCACTGCACCTCCCGGCCGTCGTATGGGACATGCGGGTGCGATTATTACCGGAGGCAAAGGCACTGCAGCCGATAAAATGGCGGCTTTGGAAGCGGCTGGTGTGACCGTCGTGAAAAATCCTGCAGAGATTGGCAATGCGGTGCAATCGATTTTAAGTTAAGAGGCTCTCTTTTTTTGCACTTTTCCCCAGAGCCCATTTCCTCTGCGGCACATCCCCTCTCCTGGCTGAACAATCAGCTACACCTAACTTTCCCAGAAAATTAAAAAATAAGCAGATTCTGGTAATCTACTTCATAACGGGAGTGAAAAATTGTCTTTTTTTATGGGAGGCACTCATGAAAATTTTTTGGTTATGGGAATTGGAATAAATTTTTTTCTCTTGCCTGGAAATACGAAGATTGCCCAGGCAGAAGAGGCAATGCGGTTTTGTAATTTTATCCTTAAACCTATTGTTTTGGATGCCAAGCTGCGTCTTGTAGTAACATGATTGTAAGAGGTGGGTCCTAAAAAACTTCTGTCGAAAGAAGGGTCTGCCGCGAGAATTTACTTATTCCTGCCGGTGGCCTCGGCATCTGTTTTCGCATGGATTCTAGGAGCAAAGATCCAGAGTTACGGAAGACCTGTCGAGGGAAGCTTGAAGAACTATCAGATTGTCAAATGATGTCTAAATCGAGAGAATGCATAAATAAGTAACGGCTTTTATTGTCTCCCCCCATGTTCTAGTCTAATGAAGGTGTAACCCATGTCTCGTAAATATGTGGCGTTTGATATAGAAACAGCTAAAATCCTACCAGAAAATTTTGGTGACCTACATGATCACCGGCCTTTGGGCATTACCTGTATGGCGACCTGGTGTAGCGATGAATCTTCGGCCAGGACGTTTTACTCAAAAAATACAGATGGATCGCCCGCACCACAAATGACAAAGGAAGACGTTGCGAACTTTGTCGAGCATCTAAAAACAAAATTGCAGGAAGGCTATACCATCATCACGCACAATGGGCTTGGATTTGATTTCGTCATTGTGGCCGAAGAATCTGGGAAAATGGATGATTGCCGTGACTTGGCGATGACTCATGTGGATATGATGTTTCACTTCTTTTGCGGAAAAGGGTTTCCCATTAAACTCAATGCCGCAGCGAAGGCCATTGGCGTGAGTAAGCCCGCGAATGTGGATGGTTCCGTGGCGCCGAAATTGTGGAAAGAGGGTGATTATCAAACCGTGTTGGATTATGTGGCCCAGGATTGTCGATTAACCTTGGATGTGGCAGAAACAAGTGAGAAAGCCAAAAGAATCAGCTGGATAACCAAAAAAGGAACCACTTCTCATTTCGATTTACCTGAGGGTTGGTTAACGGTAGAGGAAGCCTACCTGTTGCCGCTACCTGATACGTCTTGGATGGACAAGCCCTGGCCACGATCAAAATTTACCGAGTGGTGGTGAGCAAGAAAGGTTTAGGTTTGTTGAATCGAACATCACATTTTTAAATTTAAAAAAGGTATCAGGAACCTTTAATTGGAAAGCTAAGGCAAGAGGTGTTTGAGCTTAAAAAAGCTAATTGATTATGATGGGGAAATTTGCACGCTATTAGGGACTGATTTTACTGAATCGAAGGCCCGTATTTGACTACTTCCAGAAAAGGAAAGGGCCTCAGAAGTGAACCAACTCCCTTTCTGGACGATGTGGGTTCGACCCACCAGACTCTGATCAGATCAACTTAAATACCCGATTGAACTCCTCTTGCCCCTTTTTTCCTTCACGTCCTTCAGCGAGAGATTTCTTGGTCAAGGAATAGGCGAGATCCAGAATATCGACAAACCTCCCTTCGGCAATTTTTAGCTGTTCGGCATCAAGCCAACGTTCGACTCCGTATTTCTTGGTCAACAAATGGAACGTTTGACGATCTTCGGAAATGAGTTGATCTCGCGAGGTATTCGCAAAATACTTGGTGAGCTCCTTCGTCCTGCTATGATCCTGAAGGAGTTTGTGAAGATAATTCCCATAGGCCTCGATCAATTGGGGTGCACTTCGTATAAGCATGCCATTGTTTGAATCCATGATGTAGCTGCGCACATCGGCATTTGCAGACCCGACGAACATATCACCCGCTAAAACAAAAACCTTGCTATGAAGTGAGAGTTTAATATCATCCGCAGGTTTCTGGTATTCATAGTATCTAAATTGGGCGCTTCGTTCTGGATCCCTTTGACTTTGATAGTAATCCGCAAATGCCTTGACGGAGTGGCGAGCGAGAAGATTCACTACGTTGAGATCCGTTGTTTCTATCGAGTTGGTAAGTACGGTAACCGTCACGTTTTGGCAGTCAAAGGTACCATTGAACATCTGTCCGAATAAGGCGATGAGATTTGAAGGAGGGAAAAAATAGGCGTTGTGTAGAATCACTTCCTGAGGCTTTGCTGCCGTGGCTCTTTGACAAGCTTGCTCCAATTCGGCTACCAAAATCCCATGGATCCTTTTTCCACTTCTTGCCTCCTGACCGTTTTCTGAACCATAAGAGCGGCGCTCTGGTAGAGAGTCTGGGCCTCCATAGAACGGGAGATTTTCGACATACGTCATAAAAGCATTCTGATCGATCGCAAAGGTGGGTGAGGGGTCCGGGGCTTCCCTATAACGATACTGGTTCTTATAATCCTGAGCACGTTGCTGTAAAGTGGTGTGACGACGAGTCTCACGCTCCGCAAGAGAGAGAGCATGCTTGTCGAATTCGCGGATGGTGCAATTCTCCCGGTCTTGCTCTTCACCAATCGTTTCACAATTCTTCTGTGCTTCGACAAAAGCGGCGTGGTTTGCAGCGAAGTCGTTTGGGGCATGCCGCCGAATTTCCTGAATAGACGCAACCATGGTTCGAAAGTTCCACAGTGCATCGAATGCAGACCCGATCGCTTCCCCTCCATTGCTGAGTTCAGCCTCAAGATCCGTATCCATGAACACATACTTGTCAAGCATCTTGTTTGGCCGCATGTGATAGGAGTCTTCAATGTTGCGACCACCCAGTTGGACCCAGCGGTTATCTATCAGGAGGAGTTTGTGGTGAAGAAAATCTGTCAAATATTCCCAGTCCCTTGTAGCCGTTGAGGCTCCCTGCCGCTCAACTGGTAGATAGGTCCTGACTGTTTCGTAAATTGGATTAAGGGTCTCTCCATAGAGTAAAAAGGCGAGACCCAGTTGGAGTTTTCCGGTTAGCCGGCGGAAGGGGCTTCCCACTCGTGATTGGAGGTAGATCTTGCCAATCTTTTTGAGGTCTTCCATATCTTCAGGGGAAAAAGAGTTTTCACCATTTGCGAACTTTGATGTATCAATGTCCTGGCCGCGGAGCACAGCCAGAGCCATGAGATCGGGCTTCTTTGAGTACAAGCCCGAGAGAAATAGGCCAGAATTAGCCATATTAAGGTTAGAGATTCCAAGCTCTACGGCCGAACGACCATCTATTTCCTCTTTGGTAAAACGCTGTTCAATTTCCCCGAACTTTGATTCGGTACAACTTTTTTCACTCAGCTCCAGAGCGAGGGCTTCCCCACAACCCATGGTGAGATAGACCGCATCCTTAATGATATTTGGTGTGGGCCGATTGTAGAATCGGACGTCTAGGGAGCCAGCCCCAGAGCTTCCGAAATTCTCCATCATGGAGAAGAGGTCGAGATTGTTATAGTTAGTATGGTAGTCGACCAAAAGACGAACGCGAACTCCACGGCGGGCAGCTGCAACCAAGGCCTCGGTTAAAACGGAAGATGTGTAATCATCTCCATAGATATAATACATGGCATCGATCGTAGATCTCGCAGTTGTAATCATTTTGAGCTTGGAGTGAAAAGCCTCATCGTTCCCTGTGATGATTTGTGCACGCTCAATTTTCAGGGGGCCGCTTGACGCGTGGAGAAGGATCGTTTCCTCAGAGAGATTGCCGGTTGAACGTGTGGATGGACTGAGGAATTGGTTGGTCATACAGGCCGTGACCAAGAGGCACGCTACTATGACCAACAGATGGCAAATTTTTTTCTTCATTGGTTATCCTCTTAGAATTGTAGGTATGAATAGGGGGATGTCGATTTCATGATTTCTTCACGGCCTGCTGGAGCGCAGGCCCGCGTTGATGCCCTTTGACCTGTCATGTCTAAAGAGGGCTTTGGCAATATTTTGAGGAATTCTGCGTACGATTCATCATCGCCCTTCGATGAATGCTAGCAAAAGTCCTAATATTATTCTAGTTGGCGATGAAAAGCAGAGGTGGTCCCGAAGCGATAGAAAGAAGGCGATGATCAAACGGTGTTGGATTATGTCGCACAGGATTGGCGACTAACGTTGGATGTCGCCGAAGCAAGCGAGAAGGCCAACAAGAATTTCTGGTTAACCGGATGTGGTACCATCTCCCATTTTGAATTGTCTGGCGGTTGGTTGACGGCGCAAGAAGCCTCGAAGTTACAATTGCCTCATGCTTCAAGAAGGGAAAAACCGGGACGCGTTCAAAATTTACAAAGTGGTGGTATGGAGACAGCGTGCATCTTTGTGTCACAATTTCTGGTTCTTTCGACTCTGGATAGGGAAAACTCAAGCCTGAGCGGTGAGATTTTCCCCTCCTTTTTAAGGAAGGGTGAAGGGACGGTAGGTTCTACAAAGCTTTCGACCATTTAGATTTCCATGACTTTTATGTAAAAGTCTCATGAACTATATATTGCATACTTACGATGAAAGGGGAAAAAGATCATGTCTTTGTTGATTGGTAAAAATTCGGTAGTGAGCCTGAATTATACACTGACGGATGATGCCGGAAAGGTGTTGGATAGTTCCGATGGCTCGAAGCCCATGATGTATTTACATGGGTCGGGAAATATTGTGCCAGGTTTGGAAAAGGCATTGGTGGGTAGAGGAGAGGGCGATTCTCTGAAGGTCAGAGTTGAGCCAGTCGAGGCCTATGGAGAGGTCATACCGAACGGTGTCAAGACAATCGAACGAGCGGCCTTTGAAGGAGTCGATGTCGTGGAAGTGGGGATGGCATTCCAGGCACAAGCGCCGGACGGCAGTACGCAGCACATCGTCGTGACGAAAGTAGAGGGTGATGATGTCACCATTGATATCAATCATCCGCTAGCCGGAGTCGCGTTAAATTTTGATATCAACATTCTCAGTGTGCGGGAAGCCACAAAAGAAGAGCTGGATCATGGGCATAGCCATGAGGGTGATGGCCATAGTCACTAGATCGTCGTAGGTATCGAGTGGCTGTTGTTATATAGCCAACAAAACATCTAATTCAAAGCCAGGAATAGCTGTCGATCAATATTTATAGGCATATTGAGAACAAAAATCAGGAAGTTGCATGGCTTTCTGATGAAGATAGCGAGTTGCCTTCTCAAATTCAATGCGCTTGAAAAATGGCTAATTGAAAAAGCGTAAGTCTTTTCTCCGAACTCCTATATGGCAGATTTCGGATTTGACATAAGGTTAGAAGGTATTTGCCGGTGGGGGAGTTATAGCTCTTAAGATGATGGAGATTATGCTAAAAATTGGCATGGAGATTTTTTTGTCTGAGTATCCAGATGCTGGAAAGGATTGATTAAGACTAAAAATTCTTTAGAGATGAAATTACATTTAGCTTGAAGAAGGGGAAGGTTCGAGATGATGAGTAGTATTGTGCGGGAGTTTTTCATTGGCCAATTTTCCCCTGAATAGCCCGGAAGAGGCGGAGTTGGCCGTAATCATAGAGGTCGCCGAGTAGTTCTTTGGCGCCTGTGAGATTTCCAAACCCGGTTTGGGCAAACGCTGAGGCTATGTGTGCCTGCTGCTCAGCGGTCATGAGTTGATTGATATCCACTGATTCACCAGCTTGGATGGCTTGTTCGAGGTGTCCATAAATGGTGCCTACCGCTAACCCACGTTGTGTGGCGATGTGTTCAACGGAAAACCCTCTTTGAAATAAGTGTAAGGTTTTTTGGATGGTGCCACTCAGGGGTTTTAGCTTGCCTGGTGCGGGTATCCGTGGGGATGGGACTGTGCGTGTTTTTGCGAAATTCTGTCGAGGGTTATGCTCCAAGTATTCGGCAATGGCTGTAAGAAAAGCTGCTCCAAATTCCTCCAACTTCCGACTTCCTACCCCGCTAATTCGTAAGAACTCTTGGTCGTTCGTAGGATAGTTCTGTGCCATTTGTCGTAGGGCTACATCGGAGAAAATGACATAGGCTGGGACGTCGCGTTCATCTGCCAAGGTTTTCCGCAGTTGGCGTAAGCGGTCGAATAAGGGCTCGTCATGGGCTAGCCCTTCTGCTGGTTGGGTTTTGGGCAAAGGTCCGTTGATGGGCTTGGTTAACATGATCGTGTGGCGCTCTTGGGTAAAGGCTTGGCCCTTTTCTGTGATCTCCAAGACCGAAAAGGCTTCTGTGGCCTGGCGAAGATACCCGAGACGGATGAGTTCCCGGGCCATGGCTGCCCAGGCGGGGCGGCTGTGGGGTTTCCCCTGCCCATACATGGGCAATTGGTTGTGGCGCCATCGGCGAATTTTCTCGGTATTCGCGCCGGTTAGCACGGCAATCACGTGATTGAGCCCCACGCGAAATCCGCTCGTGTCGTAAATTGTTTCAATGCATGAGAGCAAGGTTTCGGCGATTTCTGTGCCGTCGAACGTGTCACGGGGTGAAAGACAATTGTCGCAGCCCTCACAGTTTGTTGACGTATATTCCTCTCCAAAATATGTTAATAATTCGACTCGCCGACATGTTGGACATTCCGCATATTGCACCAT
Source organism: Nitrospirota bacterium (assembly GCA_020355985.1). Next base: position 1,400,519 of record CP070628.1, read on the forward strand.
TTGTTGAAGTTGTTTGTAGGCAATCTCCTGTTCGTTGATGCTGGGCTTTTCATTGATGAAACGCTGCTGCTTGACTGTGTCCCCGGCGCTGAAAAGCAGCACACATTCGCTCGGCAAGCCATCGCGACCGGCTCGGCCAGTTTCCTGATAATAACTTTCCAAATTCTTGGGTAGGTCATAGTGGATGACAAATCGTACGTTGGGTTTGTTGATACCCATGCCGAATGCAATCGTGGCGCAGATCACTTGAACTTCGTCTCGTAGAAATAATTCTTGATGGTGTGTCCGTTCCTCTGGGGTCAGACCTGCATGATAGGGTTGGGCTTTGATGCCATGGGCCTGTAACCGTTCCGCCAGAAGCTCTGTTGTTTTTCGGCTTTGGCAATATACAATTCCGCTTTCCTGGGGTTGTGCCTGGAGAAACGCCAAAACTTGTTCAGCGGGATTGGCCTTGGCCTGCACTCGGTATGTGAGATTTGGTCGATTGAAGCTGGCCACATAGCATGCTGGGTTCTGAAGTTTCAGCAGTTTGCTGATGTCTTCTCGTACCCGGCCCGTGGCTGTGGCCGTTAGCGCCATGATCGGCAATGAAGGAAACCGCTCTCGCAGTTCTACCAGTCTGCGATATTCCGGCCGGAAATCATGACCCCATTCACTAATACAATGTGCTTCGTCAATCGCGAGAAGATTAACCCGCCAACGCTGAAGATCGATCAGGCTGCTGGGGAGCATGAGACGTTCCGGCGCCATGTAGAGCAACTGGTAACCCCCACGATGTAAACTCCGCAACCGTGTCTGGGATTCCTGTGGGTTTAGGGAGGAGTTGAGAAAAGTCGCGGCAATGCCATTCGCTTGTAACGCATCTACCTGATCTTTCATGAGTGCGATGAGGGGTGAGACCACCACGGTGAGTCCGGGGCGGGCTAGAGCAGTCAACTGAAAGCAGAGCGACTTTCCACCGCCCGTCGGTAATAGGGCGACCACGTCCCGTCCGGCCAGTGCATCCCGAATGATCTCTTCTTGCAACGGCCGAAAGGAGGTAAAGCCAAAATGCTCTTTTAACAGAGAGAGCAGAGGAACCTGATTTGAGGTGTTTGTGTATGATGAATTCATTGTGGATGATTGTAGAGTCACAGAGAACCGATAACAAATTTTTGATCTGGCTAAGGCTAAGAGCGGCTATTATGTTGTGCGTCGTTGCCTGAACCCCATTTTTAATGAGCTGATAGGCCTACGGCAATTATTCCACCGAGATCGGGTCGATGGGCCAACGGAAATGGCGGTCGTAATTTTTTGAATCGTTTCTTCATTATCTTTTTTATTGTTTCTTCTCGTTGGTTGATGCCCGGGTATGATTTTTCTCTTTCATTACACTTCCCCTCATCGCTTTTAAGGTCGATTGATTACCTAGGACGTGGCAAATCATGAGAAAATAGGGGGAAATCGGCAAGAATTGCCTGAAATTGCCGAGAAAGAGATAGGAATGATGGTGTAATCATGCATGTAGCCGAACGAATACATAATGAAACGTTGGTCTTGATGATTTCAGGGAGATTGACCTTTTACTCCCGAAAAGTCTTTCAGGCGATTGTCAACAGTGCGCGAATGTCTGGTGCGAAGCATATAATGTTCAATGTCCAAGGTGTCACCTTTATGGATAGCACGGCGTTAGGTGGACTGGCCTTGGCCTACCTCAATTTGAAGGAATGTGATTTGGAGATGAGCCTAGTTGGTCCGCAACAACCCGTCAAAACCCTACTCGACGAAGCCAATTTCCCTGCGTTGATTCCGACCTATTCGTCCGAAGAATCGGCATTTCAATCCCTCCAGTAATTGTCTTATTATTTCTCACACATTTTCTGATTGATTCGGAAAGATCAAAGGGGAATATGCTATCCTTTTGCTCGAATTCTTGCATGTGTATGGCAAGGGCTAATGACGATTCAAATGACGGGAAAAGAGTAATACGACTCTATGGACCAAAGACCACTTGAAGCCTTGAGACTTGAATTACAGCGTTTGGACCTGACGGGATTCATCGTGCCTCATGCAGATGAATATCAAAATGAATATTTGCCTTCTTGTGCCGAACGGTTGGCGTGGCTCACCGGGTTTACAGGATCCGCGGGTACTGCGATTGTACTCGCCCAAGAAGCCGCGATATTTGTGGATGGTCGTTATACCCTCCAAGTTACTGATCAGGTCGATCAACATGATTTTACTTTCAACCATAGCGGGGATAATCCTCCGGCGACGTGGCTTGAACATCATGCTCGTCCGTCTAACCGCATCGGCTATGATCCGTGGCTTCATACGCCGAGTGATCTTGAACGTTATCAGAAAGCCTGCGATCGGGCCGAGGCTGACCTGATTTCTTGTTCTCCTAATCCGATTGATCTAGTGTGGCGTGAGCGACCCGATCTCCCTATGGGTTTAATTAAGCCGCATCTACTGGAGTTTTCAGGCAGAAGTTCGCAACAGAAGCGTGAGGATCTGGCAACGAATTTTCGGGATGAGGGCATTGAAGCCGCCATTATAAGCGCACCAGATTCCATCGCATGGTTGTTAAACATTCGAGGTAGTGATGTACCGCATACGCCGTTGCCCTTGTGCCAAGCGATTATCTACTCCACTGGACGTGTAGCGGTGTTTGTGGATTCACAAAAAGTGAGTCCCGGTCTTGCGTCACATCTGGGTCCTGATGTTTCCCTGGAATCCCCGGAAGCCTTTGAACGGGCGTTGCAGCAATTAGGGCAACAGAGTCAGCGAGTGATGTGTGATCCAAGGAAAACGAATACCTGGATATTTTCAACGCTGACGACCCACGGTGCCCACCTCATTCATGCTGATGATCCCTGTTCATTGCCGAAAGCTTGTAAAAACTCCGTTGAGATTCAAGGTGCGTATGCTGCACATGAGCGGGATGGGGTGGCGGTAAGCCAGTTTTTGGCTTGGCTTGATCGAGAAACACAACATGGGCAGGTGACCGAATTACAAGCGGTTGCCTACTTAGAGGATTGTCGTAAGAAGCAGGCGATGTGGGAGGATGCCAGTTTCCCAACCATTTCTGGAGCAGGATCGAATGGGGCCATCGTGCATTATCATTCGACTCCTGAGACCAACCGTGAGCTAGAACTTGGGACGTTATATCTGGTGGATTCCGGAGGGCAGTACCTTGATGGGACGACTGATATCACACGAACGGTGGCCATTGGGCAGCCGTCCGAAGAGCATCGCGATTGCTATACCCGAGTCTTACAGGGCCATATCGCCTTAGCTACGGCCAAATTTCCGGCAGGGACCACCGGGAGTCAACTTGATGCCTTGGCCCGATCTCCACTTTGGGCCGTTGGGTTGGATTACGATCATGGGACTGGCCATGGGGTCGGTAGTTTTCTTGGCGTTCATGAAGGACCGCAACGGATTGCCAAGCTTGCTAATGATGTTGCGTTGCAACCCGGCATGATTGTGTCGAATGAGCCAGGGTATTACAAAGCCGGGGCCTTTGGGATTCGGCTCGAGAATTTAGTGGTGGTCAAATGCGAGGAAATGTCCCAAGATACCAATCGTTCGTTTTTAGCGTTCGACACGTTGACGGTGGTGCCATTCGATCGGAGGGTAATTGTTGTGGACATCTTGTCCAGGCAGGAACGTGACTGGATCGACACCTATCATGCTCGTGTGTGGCAAGCTTTAGAAGCCAAAGTCGATGCCGATACGCGGGTATGGTTGAAACAGGCGACGAAACCCCTTTCTTAGATATTGAATGAGCGAGAACGAACAACCCAAGCTATGAGGATGAGGAAGATATAGGTGATACATGTCCAAGACCAATGAGGAAGTTGCTGAGTCGATCAAAGGGCAGATGGGAGACAATGCAGTGATTACGGACATTCATGTCAAGGTGCATCTGATTCAACTACACGTTACGGAAAAAATGTTTCATCGGTTATCGGCTGATCGAGAGCGAGGACGTAAAATAGTTCTCGTACTTTTGGAGCAGATGAAAAAGCTGACGGGTCTGGAAGATGTAGCCGTGTGGGTCTATTCCGATAATAAAAAAGGCATTGAGGGAACAATTAAATCTTGGGGTGGAGGCAACGTCAATTTCCTCTTTGACCTTTAGAGGATATCAAAACGGGAGTTTCTATTCCTGATTCTTTTGGCCAGGCCAGGAGCCAAGGCTTGACGGAAGACCCGGCTCCCAGGAGCCAAGTCGTTTCCCCCCTGTGCCGATGGGACACGACCAAATCCCATCCGATGTGTGATTGATTCGCCATCTTGCGCCATCAGCACTCAACCATATCCACATGGAAGATCGTCGAGTGGGTTGTTTTGCATCCTTCTCCATGTCTACCCGAGTTACCATATTGGTACTCAATTTGACGTTGGATGTCAAAGGGGATAAAGGTTTCCCCCAGGAAGATAAATCAGAGTTTAGTCAAGCCAACAGTTGAGGCTTGACAAGTTTATGAGCCATTATGCAAAGGTGTATATATGTCAGATATTGATCATTCTTTACCTTCCCTCATGCCAGATTCCCCTGCTGGTCTTCTTGGACACTATGACTCTGATGTGGCGGTTTTAACTGTTGGAGACAAGACGGTCATCCTCGTTGGTACTGCGCATGTTTCACAAGAATCCGTCGAAATAGTCAAGCTAGTTATTGAACAAGAGTATCCCGATGGGGTTTGTGTGGAATTGGATCCCAAGCGATTTGAAGCCATTTCCCATCCAAATCGTTGGGAATCACTGGACCTTAAAGAAATCATTCGCAAGCAGCAACTCAGTACGCTCATGGTCAATCTGGTGTTGGCCTCTTTTCAAAAACGGTTAGGTGATAAATTGGGCGTCCTGCCGGGAATGGAAATGCTCGAAGCTATACGGATGGCCGAGAAGCATAATGTTCCTGTGATATTAAGTGACCGTGATGTTCGAGTGACAATGCGTAGGGCCTGGCGCAACACGCCGTTTTGGCGCAAGAGTTTACTGGTATCTTCTCTTATGCTCAGCATCTTTGATACCACAGAGGTTTCAGAGGATGAAATCCGTAACCTCAAAAAACAAGATGTCCTGTCAGAGATGATGAAAGAGTTGGGCGAAGAAGTGCCCACGCTCAAAGTGGCTTTGATTGACGAGCGTGATCGCTTCTTAGCCAAGAAAATTGTGGAAGCTCCTGGGAAAAGAACGGTGGCCGTTGTAGGAGCGGGACATGTGGCAGGCATTTGCCAAATCATTGAGCAGCAAGTCTCCGTAGACCTGGAAGAGTTAAATTATATCCCTCCGGTTTCTCCCATATGGAAAATGGTCGGTTGGAGTATTCCTCTGTTAATCGTTGGGTCGATTGCTTGGATTGGTTGGCAGAAAGGGGCGGATGCGGCAGGAGACAATGCCTTGTTTTGGATCTTGGCGAATGGCATCCCTAGCGGTATGGGAGGCCTTTTGGCGATGGCTCATCCGTTAACGACCCTGACAGCCTTTGTGTCTGCGCCGTTTACGAGCCTGACGCCGGTGATCGGAGTGGGCTATGTGACAGCATTTGTACAAGCCTATCTTCAACCGCCGATCGTCAAAGATTTTCAAACGGTGGCAGAAGACATCGCCGTGCCGGGTCGATGGTGGAAGAGTCGACTGCTTCGGGTCTTTCTCGCGTTTCTGCTTCCCACAATTGGCAGCATTATCGGCACGTGGGTCGGTGGGACTCGCATCGTTTCCAATTTGTTTTGAAAGCCTGTTGAACAGGGGGAAGCTAGGAAGATGGAGAGGAAGCTGGCACTTTTGATGTATGCTGGAAAATGCATTTTGGGCAGGTATAATGGATAAACCGGCCTTCCCCCACAAGACGTTTCATCATCGTGGTTTGGCACCAAGTACAGAGCCGATCTGGAATCTCTGGGGAAGATGGGGTTTGGGTTGAGGCAGGATTGGGCGTTGTCATGATAAAAGACATTCTCAAAAACATCTGTGGGGTTTGTCAATGTTCAAGACCATGAAATCAACGTTACTGTTAGGCTGGGTTCTCGGAGGGCTCTTCCTTGTGTTTCCTCTAGATGATGGGTGGGCGGGAGATGATGAGAAGGATCCGCCACAGCTGACCGTCTCCGCAGAAGGCAAAATGAACGTGCCTCCCGACAAAGCGGTGTTGAGTTTCGCGGTAGAAACGGTTGGGAAAAAATTAGCGAAAGTCCAAGATGAAAATCAAGAACGCATGGCTCGAGTCTTGAAGGAATGTCAACAGTTAAAAATTGCGTCAAAATTTATCCAAACCACGTCCTTAAATGTTATTCCTGAATATCCTCCCCCTCCGCGCAGGTCGTCCGGAGGGTCCTTGGAGCAAACGATCCCTCGTATTATCGGCTATCGAGTGGTACATCAGGTCAATGTGGAAGTCCGCAATTTGGATATTGTCGGGAAAGTTGTGGATCGTGTCTTAAAAGTGGGAGCTAACAGGTTCTCCGGAATTTCTTGGGGATTACAAAATGAGCAACCTAACAAACTCCAAGTCTTGCAGCTTGCGTCATCAAAAGCTCAAGCCAAAGCCAATACCTTAGCGCAATCGTTGAAGCTCAAATTAGTTAAGATCATAAAAGTAATGGAGGGTGGTGTATCAGTTGTGGCTCCTGTCGGACGCTATAGGATGGCCAGTGCTGCCATGTCGATGGAGGGAGGTGGAGGCGCCTCGGTTTCTGCGGGAGAAATCTCTGTGCGTGGCTCAGTGACGTTAGTGTACGAAATTAGTCCTCAATAATTCTTGTTCCAACCCTTGCTTCCCTTTTCATAAGAGGTGTGTTCTTTAGTATGACCATCGAATCCGTACCTATGCCCTCGCCCCATGAACCCACTACCCCTGTTCTCGGTGTACCTGCATTAGTGGTCTCGGGTTTTTTAGGGGCAGGCAAAACCACTCTTGTTAAACATTTAATTGCTGATGCCCAGCAACAGGGTCTAAAGCTGGCTGTGGTTTCTAATGAATTTGGCGAATTGGGTATTGATCGGGCGCTGCTTCAGGAAGCTGGGGGACCTGGATATGTCGAGTTGGAAGGCGGTTGTGTCTGTTGTCAATTAACCAATGAGTTACTTGAGACACTCCAGAATTTGTGGGAAACCATACGCCCGGATCGGATCGTGGTCGAAACGTCAGGTGTGGCGTTGCCCTTTGAAACGCTTATGACTTTTTGGCGTGAACCGATCACCCAATGGGTGGGCGAAAGTCTTGCCGTTGTCGTGGCCAATGCGGAGCAATTGGCGGAAGGCAGGGACTTGGAAGGGACCTTTGAGCAACAAGTGTCTTCGGCTGATCTATTGGTCTTAAATAAGATCGATCTCGTTCCAGAAGGTTCTTTGAGGAAACTGGAAAACATCCTCCAGGATATGGCCGCTGATGCTCCAATGATTCGCAGTATTCAGGGACAGATCGATACGACAGTGGTCTTTCCTCCCACACCTTCTCAAGCGCCTTCATCCAAACGACAAGGTAAGCCTGAGATCATTCCTCACACCCATGAAGCATTTGAGGCGCAGGAAGTCTCTTTTCCCGACAACATCACACCCGAACAGCTTATCGCACAACTTCAACCACTCCAAGCCCTTCGCATAAAAGGCATTATCAACACGTCAGAAGGCCCAAAGTTGGTCCAAGGTGTTGGTCCACGAATTGACCTGAGTGCCCCTCCTGCAAACCTTCCCCAAGACATGATTGGCCGCCTGATGGCCATCCGCCGAAAATAGATTTTCAGCTCATTTTTTAATTCTAGCTTCGACCACATAGTCGCGAAGACCACCGACTTTGGTCATGAGTTCATCAAATTCTTTTTGAGGAACCTTGAATTCTTTTAAAGTCGTACCTAAGTGACCGGCGACGATATCGAATTCTTTATCGGTAACCCCCAGGCCGACATGGGCCTCGGCTAATGGGCGATTGATTTTTTTGCAAGGACCGCCGGTATTCGCACACATCAGGTTCTTATTTTTTTGCCTCAATTGGTTTCGTGTATCCGTGCCCATGCCCACAAAAAATCGTCCGACGACCGGATCCTCCCATACTTTTATGAGAAAGACGTCGACGACAGCTGAGATCGCATCATATCCACCAAGACGTTCATACAATGAACGATTGGTCTCAGCCAGACTAAGACTGGAAGTGGTGCCGATAAGAGCAAAGAACAGGATCAAAAATAATGATCTGCCAAAAAGTCCGATGCGACGTGTCTTCATTTCGTTCTCCTTGTTATTTTCTCTGGCAGTCTCCTGCCATGGTAGTTCCCTAAAAAACCGCTGCTCATTGATAGTGTTCAAATGACATATTGCACATTCATGGTCATGATAACAAATCCCTTGTTCAATTCGCTGCCTCGAAGCGGTTCAAAATAAATCCTATTATAGTACTACCACGGCGACGGTTCCCTTTTGCCTCATTCCTGTTGATGCCGAGACAGGTTAATCACTTTGAGCCCGGTTGCGATAAAAGTGGTGAGAGGGACTGATGCGGTATCGCGGTGCTGATCCGTCAAAATGATGGTTCTTCGAAAAGGTGGTGATGGTCCTTTTGAAGTTGGTCTTTGAGTTCCTGATCGAGTTGAGTGTGGTAAAGGGTTTTGGCTTTGGCCAGGAGATCGGTGGAAACGTTGGTTGCGCCCAGCAGGTTGGCTTCTTGGATAATCGCTCCGGTGAGGGATGTATCCTGAAGGGAGGCACCTTGGAGGTTGGCGTGAATCAATTTGGCTTCACGCAAATCGGTGAGATGCAATTTAGTTTTGGAAAGATTGGCACCGGTGAGGTTGGCCCAGGGGAGTGAGGCTCTCGTGAGATTGGACCCTTCTAAATTTGCACCTTCCAAATTGCAAGCAATTAAGCCAGTCGCGGAAAGGTCTACTCTGACCATGGTGGCATAGGAGAGATTGGCTTTGATGAAATTCGCTTCGAGTATGTCGGCTTCTGTGAAGTTGGCTCTGGTCAGATTGGCTTCGGTGAGATTAGCGCGAAAGAGATAGGCATCGGAAAGGTCGACGCCCTCCAGGTTGGCGTGACTTAAATTGAGGCCTGTAAAGTCGTAACCGGAGAGATCGGCCCCACTGAGGTCTGGCTGCGGTGATTGGGAATTACGACGGAATTTATTCCATTCTTCGACTCCACCGTCGATCAACCGTTGAACGTGTTCGGGATTCGCCATGTGCTAGAAGACGGAGAGCGTCAGAGAGGCAATAATTGGGCGGAGTGGAGGTTATCTCCTAGCGTTTTTTGAGGAATTTGAGGAATTCGGAGTCTGGCGTGAGAACCATGGTGGTATCTTGGGCAAATGTTTTCTTATAGGCTTCCATGGACCGGACAAATTCAAAAAACTTCGGCCCCTGTTTGTACGCATCAGCATAAGTTTTATAGGCTTTGGCTTCCCCTTCGCCTCGAAGCTCTTGGGACGTCTTATAGGCTTCAGCCAAAATAATTTCTTTATCTTTCTCGGCCTCAGATCTGATTTTCTGCGCTTCTTCCTCACCTTCCGCACGGTATTGCTTGGCCTGACGTTCCCGTTCGGCCTGCATCCGTTGGAAAATGGCTTTTTCATTTTGTTCTGGCAGGTCGGCGCGTTTGATTCGTACGTCTAAGACTTCTAAACCATAAACCGACGCTTTTTCATTGGATCGATCGGAGACAAGTTTCATGATCAACGCTCTGTTGGCCGAGACAATTTCTGCGAGTTCATGCCGCCCCAGTTCAACCCGAAGTTCTGAATAAATAATGTCATCTAAGCGTTGGAGGGCGCCTCGTTGCGTCTGAAATGCTTGATAGACCTTCAACGGATCCACAATCCGCCATTTGGCGAAGTTGTCAATGACCATGGATTTTTTATCACTGGTAATGACATCTCGGGCCGGAGCATCATAATCCAAGAACCGTTTATCAAAAAAGGTGACTTGGTGATAGAAGGGAATTTTAAATTTGAGACCTGGCTCTGTGATTGTCCGTTGTGGTTTTCCTAAGGCCACCACAATAGCTGATTCCGTTAAATCGACGACGAAAAATGGGGAAAGTCCCAACGTAATGAGTAGCCCCAATACTAAAACGACACCAAGGATGAGATTACTTTTCATTGTGCGCCACCTCCACGAGTTTTGCTGAGCCGATCTAAGGGAAGATAGGGCAACACGTTTTTCGCGGCGTTGGAATCAAGAATGATTTTTTCAGTATTGGAAAGGACTTCTTCCATGGTTTCGATATACACGCGTTTACTAATCACGTCTTTTCCTTGCTTGTATTCTTTTAATGTTTGAAGGAAGTGATTGGCTTCCCCTTCGGAACGGCTAATTCTGGCTTGGGCGTAGGCTTTGGCTTGATTGATTTCTTGAGCGGCTTCCCCCTTGGCTCTTGGAATGAGGTCATTCCGGAAGCCATGTGCCTGATTGATCAATTTTTCCCGATCTTCCTTTGCGCTAGCAACATCTTTGAAGGCGGCAGCCACTGCTTCAGGGGGATTCACGTCCTGGAGTTGAATGGTGGCGATCTGTACACCAGCTTGGTATTGATCGAGAATGCCCTGGAGTAAAACCTGGGCATTTTGTTGAATTTCGGCTTTCCCGACGGTCAAGGCCTCATCAATTTTACTTTTGCCGATGACTTCGCGCATGGCAGCTTCAGCGGAATTATGAATGGTGTTTTCCACATTGGCGACTTGGTAGAGATAATTTTTCGCGTCTTTAATTTTATATTGGACGATAAATTCCAGTGAGAGAATATTCATATCTCCAGTCAACATCAGGGCTTCTCGAGGAACGAATCGGGTGCGTCCCCGGTCTGTTCGGAAGCCGACTTCCACGCGATGCAGTTTTTCAACTTTTGGGGTATCGACCGTTTCAGCAAAGGGAATCTTAAAATGGGGGCCAGGCTCGACCAGCCGGACGATATCCCCGAATCGCTTCACCAAGCCTTGTTCGTCGGGCGCGACAATAAAGACGGCTTGCCAGAGGGCTAAGACGGCTATCACAATATAGATGACGGATTTAAAGCCTCGTCCTGGAACGAGATTTTTGATTGAATCTTGTGCTTTGCGTAGGGCTTCATCGAGGGGATCTTGCCCGCTTCCGCCCCATGGATCTTTAGGTTCCCATGCCATAAGTAAGTCCTGTTAGTTGAAGTCGAGAAGGTATGATATGCATGCTGTGGTGTGCAATTCTCCTTCAAGTTAACAGAAAATTTTTGATGGGGCAATCAAAAGGAACAAAATGCGCCTTGCTTGCCTCTCTTGTTACTTGTAGGAAGCAGGCTAAATGGCTGATGTCAGTACCGCACCCGATGAAAAACAAACCTAGAGACGCTCATCAGCATGTGGTCTTTCATAAACCCTATGGAGTTCTTTCAAAATTTACCGATGCGGAAGATCGTCCAACGTTGGGCGCGTATGTCAGTGTGCCGCATGTCTATCCTGCCGGTCGATTAGATATGGATAGTGAAGGCCTGCTATTTTTGACGTCCGATGGAGATCTTGCAACCCGGTTAACCTCACCGTCGTACAAAGTTCCCAAGACGTATTTGGTGCAAGTTGAGCGTATTCCTGACGAAGCAGCCCTTGTTCAACTACGGTGTGGAGTTCTTGTGAAAGGCAAGCGGACACGGCCAGCCACGGTGCAGCTCCTTTCCCAAGCGCCGAGGGTTCATCCACGTCCGGTCCCCATTCGTTTTCGAAAGTCAGTGCCGACCGTGTGGTTGCGTATGGAAATCCATGAAGGGATGAATCGGCAAATCCGCCGGATGACCGCTCAAGTTGGGCATCCGACCCTGCGAGTGATTCGCGTGGCTATTGGGGCAATTCGATTGGGAGCCTTGGCCCCAGGAGAATGGCGAATTCCTAGCGTCAGCGAAATCAAAAATTTGCTTAAACCCATTTGAAGTCTTCAGAGCTTGGTGGGAGGAGAAGGCGGTAAACGTTAAAGAAAAACGTTATGAATAAGGGTAAATACCTTGAACATTAACCTTCAGGCAGGTACAATGAGGTCCTCTTCATTTACAATATTTAGGGTAGTACGTTCAGTCACAGTACTACATATTACCTTTATCACGCGGTGTCGTTATTTATTCTGACCGGTTTAGAACCACCCCCCACGTCATATTTTGTCTCCAAGGCTATCTGACCTCATTAAAGTGAGAGAATGACAATAAGATGGAGTATTGTGTTGGGGCCACGATCTCGTTCAATGCCTTAATTTTTTATGCGGTTAACAATGGGTTGCCGTTTTGATCAATGTAACCTCTCGAGTTTTTTCACTTAAAAATACATATATGGAGATCTTTTCAACATGGCGGTAACGATAACTCTAGTCCTCTCACTTCTGGGATTGGTCATCGCGTTTTACTACTCTTCCTCGGTCAACAAAATCCCCATTGATATGGGGG
>CP070628.1:1412999-1435373 GCA_020355985.1 Nitrospirota bacterium
ACTCCGGCCAAGTTATACCAGGCAATTGGATCTTCAGAAGAAATCTCGATGAGCCTCTCAAAATATTCTTTGGCTTCCAAATACTCGGCCCTATCGTTGTGCAGCCGTCCGACGTTGAACAATGCCAAGACATCATATGCATTTAACTCCAATGCCCGCTTGAATTGCGCGATAGCGTCATCCAGCATCCCTTTGGTTCCATAAATTGTCCCAAGATTCGAGTAATACATGGCCAGAGACCGGTCCATTTCCACACGAAGGCCTTCCGCCATTTCAATGGACTTTTTGACTTCGGACAAGGCTTCATCCATGCGCCCTTTATTGAAATAGAGTTCACCTAACCGGCAGCGCGCTTGAAAATCATCGGGCTCTTCACCCAATAATTTTTCTAGCTCAGCAATTTCCTCATCAACGGTCAATGCCTGTCCCTCGGTGGGAGCTTCACCGGGTTGTCCTTCCAATGTTTGGCTTCCAGCAGATTGTTCTTCCATTGCGTATATCCTAACTACGGTGTTTGTTGCCCGTATGCGGGTCGAATAGGTTGATAGAGAAGTCCGTCATGAATTTTCTTCCGAAGTCGCCCTAAGCTCCCTCGTTTATCGATATTTAATAACATTAACCCAAGCACCACCATCAAGGTCAAATGCGACAATTGGAGAGCGTATCCGGCCATAAACATCAAACCCAGCCCATAACCCGCCAATCGACCAATGAGGACCAATTTAATGACGGTATAGGCCCAACAGGTGAACCCTGCCACATAAAAAGCAAAGGGAAGGTAAAAGGTATACCCCATACCCATTTGGAATATCCATCCAATGCCCTCACCGGCTTTTCTCACTTCAAGGGCTGTTTGAGGGCTCCAAAGAGAAAGGAAATAGTCCATAAATAAAAGGAGGAGAAAGACGCCTCCCCCACTAATTAATAGCGAAAGCCCCCACCGGCGTTGTGATTTGTTTTTGGTCACAAAGGAAGTACTGCCATAGGCCCAAAATACTAATATACTGGAAAGCACCATGAGGGCCTCTCCTAAGCGGTTCACTTCATGAACCAAAGGTGGGGCGTCCAGAATATTCAACAAGCCATAGGAGGTGGACATCGTTTGATAATAGAGCCACCCAGAAATTCCCAGAAAAAAGGTCCCCACCATAAGCCGTTGACTCCATAAACGATGGGTTCCCCAATATTCCACCAAGAGAAAAATCAATATGCCAAGGGCCAAGATGTTGTAGATAACCGACCCCAACATGGCAGGTGGGAAAAACAGAAATCCCACGGTACACACAATTAGAAGGGCAACCAAAGGAATGACCACTTTGTCCCACTGGCCAACCCACAGTTTGGTGCGCATTTTTTGTACCAGTAAAATTCCCAAAATGAGAAAAACCAAAATTGCTGTCATATTTAACAAAACAAATCCCAAAGACGACAAGGTCTGAAATCCAATTCGTACCGCTTCATATTTTTCCGCTAATTTCCCCAAATGCATCCCTAAGCGAGAAACTAACCGATACAACACCAACTCAAAAAATGCCGCAAAGAGCAGACTCTTCAGACCCCACTCAAACAGCAGGCCAGGACTCCCTAGTTTATCCGTGATTTTTTCTGTTGCTGAAATCATATCGAGACTCTGTGGCCATCAACAATCCAAAGGTCTTGGTTGTCGGTACACACAAAAAATTACGTGGTTTATACCCCCGAGAGTTGCGCTTCTCGTTCTTTATTGTGACGGGCGATGTATAACAATCCATCTGCCATGGAATAGTTAAATGGCAGTTCACAGACAACTTCACTAATCTTCTCATAGACATATTGATAAACTTTTTCAGCCTGATCCGGAGTCATACCTGATTTCACTTCATAAAAGAATCCAAGACTTAAATCTTCTGAGGCCGGTCGCATAATTCGCTGAACCCCATAGGCACCAGGATCACTCATAATTGGAGCTTCTTTTTCCAAATCAAAGAGGCAGGGTTGGCATGAAAAGCCATAGGAAGTATTTAACTTGGTATTGTCCACAATGAAGTTCATCGTTTCCAGTGACTCTTCTTCCGTTTCGGTTGGGAACCCAACAATCACATAACAGTGCACGGCGATACCGAGGTCCACACAATCAGAACAAATCCGCGCCACGTTCTCCTGGGTAATACCCTTGACCATAAAGTCCATAAGCCGGGCATTATAGGTCTCCAGCCCAAAGACAATTTTCTGACACCCCGCCTCACGCATCGCCCCTAATAATTCACGAGACAGGTTTTTTTCAAAACGAAGCTCTGCTGTCCATTGTAAATCTAATCCTCGCTTGATCAATTCTTTACAGAGTCGCTTTGTAGGGGAAAGAGCTAGGCATTCGTCGGTAAAGAAAAAATAGGGGGTGTCATACATCTTTGACAACGCCTCTAATTCATCCACAACTTTCATAGGATCTTTTTGCCGGAAATTCTGATGATCCAATGTCAGTGCGCAAAATGCACAATCCTTGTAATAGCATCCTCGTGAAAATTGAACAGGCAAAACGGTGTAAGGAGCCAGGTATTGGTCCAACGGAAACCCTTTATAATTGGGAGCCGGGTGTTCCGCGAGATTTTCGGAATAAAAGGGTTGATTGACTGTAATTTTCCCATTTTGCCGCCAAATTAGATTAGGAACCTTACTAAAGTCTTTTCTGCCTTCTAATTGGTTAATCATTTCAAGGAGGGCAGTTTCACCTTCAAATACAATAAAATCATCTGTAATTTCGAATAAGCGGTCACAACGCCTAAGGTTATCCACGAGTCGAGTGAAAATACTTCCCCCAACTGTGACATGAACCTGAGGATATTGCTCTTTGATCAACCTGCAGAGGGTTAACCCAGGGATAATCTGTGAAGTAGCCGTAATCGAAACACCGACAAAATCAGGAGTATCCATGGTAAATCCTGGCAAAAAGAATTTCCTGTAGAGATCAAGATAAGGATTTTGGGATTCATCATGAATAGCTTTAATAATATCGCGTGAAGAGTAAATAGAATAGGAAAGTTGGTTGTCGACCACAGTCATTCGTGTTGGGAAATAGAGAGAAGAAACCACATCTAGCCATCGATCAATCACAAAGAGAGATTCTCGATACCGATCTTCATCAAAAAATTCTGGTCCACGAAGAGTTGCCTTGGCGGGTTCTACTTCATCAATTAAATGTGGAAATCGATCTAATGATTCAACGGCTTTAGCGTAATGTTCCTTACTCCCAGGTCCAGTTTCTCCATCAACGGACAACTCAAGTTTCCTAACCAAGTCTATAAGCTGTTGATGAATATCTAACCCAAAACTTTTTGTTAGCATCCTGTCCAATAACTCAATATTCAAATCTCGTTGTTCTTGAACTGGAACTCCAGATTGCTCGAGAAACGCCGAAAGACATGGAATACTCAGGTATGGCTGAGAAGGATGCCAACTCGGAGGAAATAAAAGTGAAATATTCACAAGGTAACTCCCAGTTGATTAGGGAAGAAAAAAAGAGTGTCCATTGAGATGTATTTTAAATTTATACACGCCACATTCTTCTCAATGCAACTAAAGAAGACATCTTATAGACAAATAGGAGAAAACTCTTGACAACACTACCTCAATATATTTCCCGCAGACATTCCAACTTGAAGGCTCTTTTCTGGAAAAAAATGAAAAAAAACCCCCGGTAACCTACCCCATATAGGGGCAAATCACCGGAGGTTTAATCTGTATGTATAGAGCCTTATTTACTTAAAAAGACTCTATATAAAGCATATGACAATACTACTTATGGCATCTGAGCGGTGAACCAGGTTGAAATGCCCTTCATGCCGTTCCGTTCTACGTTTGAACCATCCCACACGGCAAAAGCCACAGGGAAGCTCGCACCTGCTTTGAACTGCACATCGTTAGGATCATTCGTCGCCAAGCTCCGTTTCATTACCACGCGCCAAGTTGGGCCACTGCAGCAGCCTCCCTTTAACGCACCATATGGCTCCCACAACCCATTACCCAACACATCTTGCGAAGCTTGCGTGGTCAATGTGCTGAAACCATTGGCATTCAAATCTTCCACAGAACTCGCCCGCATGTCCGGATCAGACATGATGTTACCGGACCAAATACCAGGATTAAATGGCCCTAAGCTCCGACCAATCCGGTCTGGGTAAGTCACGCCGCCAGCTGGCTCTTCATAGTAGAAATCCCAGCCAATCGAAGGATATTGGTTGTCCACATCCCACATACCAGCAACGCCACGACCTTGGTCCTTTTGCCACTCAGCGTTCCACCGCCAAATATTCACAGTTCCACCTGATTGTCCCATACATTGGAACGGTGGCGCTCCAGCGGTTTGCACAGGGAATTGCACCGCCACTTGATCCCGGAAATCTTGTGGACCAATAGTGGTGTTATTCAAAGTTTGATCTCCCCAGTTCGCCCACACGCCAATCTCTTTGCCATTGGTGGCCATTTTGACCATGACGGTTTTGACGGAAATGTTGGGGTGCATAGGAGTCGTAATCGTTTGACCACTTAACGGAGCCACGATTCCAGGAACGGTCTCCCACACAGGATTAGCCGCATCCATGGGGATTGGGCCGGAAATTTTGCCAACCGGAATGGTTACCGGTTGCGAGACGGCAAGCGGAATTTGCCCAAGGGTCAACCCTACACAAACCACAAGGACAGATAGAAGAACGCCAAACACAACTCGTTTGTTACGCGTCTGCACCAATCTCATAATGACGCATCCTCCTTTGATAAAAGATTAAAACTGAAAGGACTGCTCAAAACCTGTCTCTGAAAAACAGTTAAACACTTCAAAATATCCCAACTACAATTCTAGGCATTCCCTGACTGATCCGATGTTCCACTTTCTTTATCCAAATAAGCATCCGCACCTACTTCATTCATTAACATGCTTAGCTCATTACCTTGATCCTGTGCTCCACATTCAAAAGTTTGGCCTTCAGGATTCATGTAACTAGCTGGGCGATAATCTGTTTCTGAATAAGGTTGAGGAGTGACGCCAAGATAGGCAATATCGAAAGCCATCCAATCTGAGGTAAAGTCGGCTAAAATTTTATAAAAACCATAATCAGCTTTACGCTTTAACATTCCAGAAAATAATGGGACCCACCGACCGATATGTTCTTTGACAAATTTTTTCTCTGCCTCAAATACTGTCTTTAATTTTTCACCGCCATCATGAAGAATGGCATAAGATTCTTTATACGACAAGTAATGCATAAACTCTAATTCTACACTCAAATGATCAAGGCGCTCATGAATATCTGGAGAAAGTTGCAGACCAAAAGCACTGTAGAAACCTGCAATATCGCCCATGACGTATGATTGACCAAACACATGATCATTTCCAAACAAGGTTTCATATGGTGGGCAATCCAATGCAATCACATTACTAAAGACTCGTCGATGTTCATCCCGCAAGTCTTGAATGTTCCAATTTTCTCCTTCAGAGGAGATCCATTCTTCGATGGCATCAAAATGACCTGCTACGGCTTTAAGGCGATCTTCGGTTTCTTGACCCCCTAAATTTCTAAGCTCTTTTTTCAACCCTTCTAATGCTGCCCTTCCATCTTCCACAAATTCGCCGCTTTGCAGATAATCCAAGAATTCATCATCTTCTGGATAGAGATAACCCCAAGAGATCAATAGGTAGAGCTTACTTCGACAAAGCGCACGATCAACAGCTGGAGCTGCCTTAGGAGATATCTTCACAGCTTTTGATTCGCCGCCTTGAGGCGAACCGTTCCCACTCAGGTTTTTCTTTTCTTTCACCACTGTTGCCATATGTCACCTAACAAAATAAAAATTTTCTATATTCTCGTTTTTTATAAATTCGGATCTATAAACCAATTAAAATTCCCGAAAAGGGGACCAGATAATAGGATAACAGGCGCATGAAGTCAAGACGTGAATACCCCCAAATACCCTTTCTCTGTCCATAATTTCACAATAGCTTCTACAACTCTATTTCCCATTGAACCCTTTCATATATCCAAGACATTATTTACTCTTTATTCACAAGCCCTGTCAAAGCACAATCACTGCTAACACTAAGTATTTAAACCTATTTCTGTCACTTTAATCCTCAGACATTTTCGCCTTTACTAGGTAGAGGGTATGGCACGAGGAACAACTCGAATGGCTGCACGATCATTCACAGTCCCACAGATGTATTGACAGAGCCCACAACCAACACAAAGGCCTTCATCAACCGCAACGAGAAACGCGCCAAAATCCATGGAAATAGCACCAGTTGGGCACTTCGGCACACATGCATTGCAACCGTTCCCGGCGGTACAAACATTTCGGGAAACCTTGGCAGTCCCCATTCGTACTTCATAAAGATTTTTTATGGGTATCAGGGCATCGGTTTCACAGGATTGAATACAGGGAAAGTCCTCACATAATTGGCAGGGAGTTTCTCCCGGAAAAATACCGGGTGTTTCATGAACCGACACCTCCCCGATCGCGTCATGAGGACACGCATCTATACAATCACCACATTTAGTACAACGCTCTAAAAAGAGGTCTTCCTCTACCGCCCCCGGTGGCCGAAGCCATCCAGTCTTTTCTGGCACTTCGATTTTCTGGGATTTTTCTGAGGAAGGAGCATCACGATGCTTCACAAATTCTTGGACGGTTGCCCCCAGCGAAACCATAGAATGCCGAAGAAAGGTCCGTCTTCCCAGCGCCGGATCACTAGCAGTTTTATCAGAAGATGAATCGGATACCGCCATAATTACACTACCCCAGACGCCCTCAATTTATACACTTCCACACATCGGTCACAGGCACCATATTCCACATCCCAGCCTGGGTGATTTTCACGAATAAAATCTAAGACAAAGCCTTCCAGTTTCTCTTCCATATCTTCTACCCAGGTATAGGTTGGGAATCGACAGAGCGGACAAGGAAACCCAGGAAGCAACATGGGCTTGGTCGGAACATCAGGCACTTCACTTTCTTCAATTTCTACAGCCCGTTCAATAACCCGGGTTGTATCCGATGCCATTTCAACGAGTTCCGCATGGGTAAGATAGTCCGTTTGCCAAATACCTTCAAACACGGATTCCACTTGATCAGGAGGAATTTTTCGATACCACGAACGAAATTCTCGAAATCGATATTCTCGAGAGAACATCGGCTCTTTCCCTGATCGAGCAATCCGACTATCAACATGCAAACTCCATAACACACGATAGCGATTCAAGATCAAATGCTCTTCACCAGGATTCAATCCAACTTTGGTATCCGGATCGTACCCAAAATCATCATCGAGCATATCCGAAATATGCGTTAATTCATGCCGTAAATATCGGGGAATCGCTGGATCGTAAAATCGCCTGGGGATTAATTTGATACCCACGCCTTTTTTGCCGGCCTCTTCAAATTCTCGAGCCAGCTTTTCTTCCACCACACCCCACTTCCGAAGAACGTCAACCCCCTCCTGATCTTCTTTCAACACACCACGAACAAGCACAATACCTGTCTTGTCTCGCAGGGCTGGAAAATTATCAAAACCGTCTCGGAGAATATCCGCAAACCCCCATTTAGCAAATAAATGTTGATAAAGCCGTTTAAACTCCGGCTCACGATCATCAAGCGCAAACTTCTCATAAATCGGATCTGCCAATTCATGAAACTCATTGTAATAGGTTGGATCGCCCTCACGTTCAGTCTTCTCGGCAAACGAGTCGATCACTTCTTGAAGAAGGGCGGGCTGAAAGCGGATTTCCATGAACTAGCCTCCGTTTACGTCCTCATCACCTGGCAACAATCATTCTTTCCTGGCGATGGTTACTTAGCAATACGTGAATAACTTCATACAGATGCGTCTTGACTCCCTTCAAAAGCGGCGATTAGTATCAAGATGAATGGATTATAGAAATGGGTTTTCCTATTTGGCAAGGGAAGCTCGTTTATCTGTGCTCTTTACATGGTTGTTAAACCTTTTTTAACCGTTGATTACTTGCTGACGAAACGAGGACCTTCATGACACAGCCTACGAGTTCCGATACCCTTACCCCTCAAATGGGCATTCCCCAGGCCGAAACGGAATCGGTCCCTCTCCTGGACTCCCTCCCATATTGGAAAAGTGGAATTAAAGAACTCAAGTCTTTTCGGGGACATTCGCAAGAAATTTGGTCAGTGGCTTTTGCCCCTGATGGGCTGACTCTCGCAAGTGGAGGCAATGACCGTTTCGTTCGTATTTGGGATATTGAAACTGGTCGGTTGCTTCGATCGCTTCGGGGCCATACCGCGGTTGTACGACAAGTGCAATATAGTCCTGATGGCCAAATTCTAGCGACGGGTAGTGAAGATCGAACAATTCGTCTATGGAATCCTCAAACCGGGGAGTCACTCCGATTACTCTTTACCCGATACGACCATGCCGTCACCAGTCTTTCTTTTTCTCCTGATGGCTTAATGCTGGCCAGAGCCGGGCAAAACAAAGATATCAAAATTTGGGAAGTCACCACGGGCACCGAACTCATGTCCCTGCTAGGAAAAGATCAATTCGACCATAATTGGAGTGTGTGTACAGCATTTTCTCCTGATGGCCTGCATCTCGTTTCCGGCAGTGATATCGGAAAACTCAAATTATACGAAGTATTGCCAAGTGGAGAAGAAAAAATCTCGCATGATGGCCACTGGCGAGATGAGGCCGACGACGAAGAAACGGAGAATCGAGGATTCTATGTGGATGAACATGGAGGCTTTCAAAAACCAATGGAATATTGGATTGGAGCTCTCACGTTTACCCCTGATGGTTCTACCATGATTTCTGGTAGCCGGGATTGTACCATTAAATTTTGGGACATGCCCAATCTTGAAGAACGACGCACCTTAAAGGGACATTCCGAATGGGTCAGAAATCTTATCGTCAGTCAGGATGGAAAGGTTCTGATCAGTGCCAGCGATGATGGCACCGTAAAAATGTGGGATATCGAGAGTGGCCGCCAAATTCGGACCATCAAATCACATAAGGGTCCAGTACGAGGGATCGCCTTGTCCGCCGACGGGAAATACCTGGCTACCGCCGGAAACGACCGGATTATTACCCTATGGGAAGGTGGCGAATAGGCACAGACGTTCTGGACCCCTCCCTCTCAGATTCCTTCATTCTTCAGAAGCATCATCTCTCTCAGAATCTGCGCCTTCTCCAGACCGAACAATGGCATACCGCTTACATTTTTCCCACAGGCCCTTTCGAGACAAGCCCAGCACTTGAGCGGCAGTTGTTCGACTCCATCCAGTTCGCTGGAGAATTTCGAGGATGTGGGTTCTCTCAAATTGCTCTCGAGCTATGGCTAAAGTCTCCAACTTCCCACGTTTGAACTTATTTTTTTGATCCTGCTCCCCGCAAAATCCACAATCCTTTTGCGGCTCCCCCCCGGTATAGGGGCACTGACTTTGCCCGCACAGATCTACCACTTGAATTTCTTGAGATTGCTGTGCCAGGGCAACTGCCCGCTCGATCGTATTTTCTAATTCCCGTACATTTCCAGGAAACCCATATCGAAACAAAACCTCTCGAGCTTGACGAGACAATGTCTGGCATTTTTGTTGATTTCGGGTTGCCATCGTTTGCAAAAAATGCTGCGCCAGAGTCAAAATATCCTCACGCCGTTCCCGAAGAGGTGGAAGTTGAACCGGCACGACATTCAACCGGTAATAAAGATCTTCACGAAAGCGTCCCTGCTCGACTTCTTTCTTCAGATCCTTTTGCGTGGCACAGACCAACCGCACATCGGCTTCGATGGTCTCATTTCCTCCCACTCTTTCAAACTGACGTTCCTGCAACACCCGCAACAACTTAATCTGAACAACAGGGGAAATCTCTCCGATCTCATCCAAAAACAATGTCCCCTGATGAGCTAGTTCAAATCGTCCACGGCGCTGTCGAAGGGCTCCGGTAAAAGCCCCTTTTTCATGACCAAACAATTCGGCTTCCAGGAGCGTTTCGGGAAGGGCGGCGCAACTAACTTTGATGAGAGCATGCTGATGTCTCGCGCTATTCGCATGGATAGCATTCGCAATCAATTCTTTTCCCGTCCCACTTTCCCCTACGATTAACACCGTTGAATCGGTGCTTGAGACAAGCTTGATCTTCTCCAAAACCTGCCGCATTCGTTCGTTTTTTCCAACGATCCCTTGAAAACTAAATTTATGCTCTAATTCCTCACGTAGCACACGATTTTCTTCACGTAGAGCAACCACCCCACAGACACGCTCCACGCTCAATAACAATTCATCCATGGAAAAGGGTTTCGTAATATAATCGTAGGCTCCGCCTTTCATGGCATGAACTGCCGTATCGACCGAACCATGCGCGGTAATCACAATCACTTCGGTATTGGGCCATTGTTCTTTGCATTTGGAGACAATTTGAAGACCATCTGCTCCGGGCAATCGCAAATCGGTAATGACCAAATTAAATTCAGAAGCCTGCAATCGATCCAATCCTTCGGAGCCTGTACTGGCTTCCTGGACCTCATACCCGACCGCCGTGAGCGCATCCATCATGGACAAACGCATTAACGGCTCATCATCAATGATCAATATCGAACCTTGATTCATGAACCCACCTTTACCATCGAGGACACACGAGACCGGGCGAAAGGCAAGCGAACCGTAAAACGTGTACCTTTCCCTTCCTCACTCTCTACCAACATTTCACCTCCATGCCGTTGAACAATTCCTAAACTCACTGATAATCCCAACCCCGTCCCCTCCCCTGTACCTTTTGTCGTAAAAAAAGGATCGAAAATATGAGGACGCACGTTTGAGGCTATACCACAACCATTATCTTCGACAACAATTTCATAGACGTCTTCATGCTTTCGTGTCTCAAGACTCACCTGCCCCCCTTTTTGTAGCGACTGCACCGCGTTCAACACCAGATTCATGATCACCTGTTCAATCATCGCGCCGTCAACCATAATCGAAGGGAGTGTCACATCGTAATTTTTCTTTAGGACAGCATCCCGTTCAATAAACGCATGCTCAGTCAACGCCGCAACACGATCAAGAATAGGATGAAGATCAGCCAAAGCCATTTCTAATTCACGTTGCTGAGAAAAATCCAATAACTGCCGCACAATGCGTTGCACCCGCCGAAGACCATCTTCCATAAAATGCAGATATTCCTGGGAACGCTCAGACGTCAAAGTGCCTTTTTGAATATTGTACAGACAATTCAAAATTCCACCTAAGGGATTATTGATTTCATGAGCCACCCCAGCGGCCAATTGGCCAATCGAAGCCAGACGCTCAGAATTTTGAACCTGCTGTTCTAACTGCTTGCGTTCCGTAATGTCCCGAGCGATACCTAAGACACCCTGTTGCCCTCCCGCATCATTCAAAAGTGGGGCAACACTCACAAGCACAGACCGCAACTCTCCATGCCCGCTCATAATCTCCACTTCATAGACTTGCTTCTCACTCATATCCAACGTTTCCTGCAAATACCGACTCCGAAAGCGTTTAGACAGAAGAGACAAATATGGCTTCCCAATCAAATCCTCTTTTCGATACCCCCAGGCTTCCACTTTGCTATTCAAATACGTGAACCGCAAATCCACATCTAAGGTATAAATGACGTCATTGGCATTTTCCAATAAACTCTCTATATAGACCTTAGCCTGCTCGATCTCTCGTGTCCGCTCAACAACCTTTTCTTCCAAGGCTTCATTATATCGCTGAAGGGTGACTTCCAGCTTTTTGTGTTCGGAAATATCCCGCAACTGCACCATGATGGAAGATCGGGGCCCCATGTCAATTCTAACAAGATCCATCTCCATAGACTTTATGGTGCCATGCCGACTTATTGTTTCAATTTCTGTGGTCGGAACCGTTGGTTCGCCTTGCCTCACTCGTTCTAATAAATTTTGGCTCGTCTTTTCGAAATCTGGGGATACCAACTTGACAAAAGATTCACCTGCCAAATCAGAGGAGGGATATCCCAAAATATCACGTGCTCGAGCATTACCATCGAGAACCTGTCCATCAAGATCCACCACAAAGATAGAATCGGCAGCCAAATTAAACAAGGCTTTATAGCCCGCCTCCGAATCGGACAACTGTTGCGTCCGCTCTGTGACTAAATCCTCCAGTCGATTGGTGTAACGGGCAATTTCCTCTTGCAAAGCTTTTCTATCCGTAATATCCCTCACAAACCCGCGGGAAAACACGATGTTCTGCGTCTCAGGATCCACTAAGGTTGTGGAATGGATTTCCACCTCTATCATCTTTTGAGATTGCGTGCGAAAAACTGTTTCAATTGTACGGGCACCATCCTGTGCTAACCCTTGCACATAGGCTCTCATAGCGGCTTGGTGTTCTGTGGGAACAATATCCCATATGGACATGGTCAGCATTTTGGAAAGTGAATACCCCAGTTTTTGTAGTTCTGTGCTATTCACATGCACAAAGCGCCCGGAAGGATCTAATTGATGAATCATTTCCGGTGCATTTTCAATCAAATCTCGATACTTTTCCTCCAATTGCCCAATTTCCTGAACTTTTTGGTTCAATTGGGAGAACGAGCGTTGAAGATTTCCCGCCATACCATTAAATGTTTCTGCCAAACGTTCGATTTCATCGCCAGTACGAATATCAATAGTTTCGCCCAAATTGCCCCTCCCGAATTGCTCTACCCCTTCTGACAGGGCCTGGATGGGCTTGACAATCCGACCGGCAACTAATATTCCCGTTCCCCACAAAATGACAAATACCACCACGCCATAGGACAAGACCTTGATCAACAATTGATCCAGAGGCGCATAGGTTTCTGACGGATCTTGACTGGCTAACATTTGCCATGATTTCCCGCCAAAGCTTTGAGCAGCCAACGGAACCCCTAAATGCAATTGCGCATATCCCACTATTGCATGCTGGGCGCCATGAGAATCAGGGTCTGCCACTAACCACCCTGGAAGATCTTGCTGAAATGCCTCCACCATACTCGCAGAAATGTCATGTTCTTCTAGCGAGAGCGTCGGACAAAGAAGGGGTATCCCATCTGTTGTCACGAGCATCGCATGGCCAGTTTTCCCAGCCGCCACTTCGGAAATCGAACGAAACAACGAATCACGCCGCAAAAGAATACTAATTGCGCCTACCGTAGTCTGACGATCGTCATCCCAAATGGGAACAGCCACATTAAGCACATGAGTCCCAAATCCGGGGTCAAAGGACAAGTCACTCACAAACGCCTGCGTCTCCCCCTGCTCCATAATCGCTTGCCACCAAAGACTCTTTCCATGAAAAAATCCCACCTGTGGGAAAGAACTCAACACCAACGCGCCTTCATTATCCACCACGACAATCGCCAGGTAGTCCGACTTTCGAATAGCATGCCATTGAGTCAGATAATCCGTCGCATATTTATTGATAAACACAGGAAACTCATCCTGACTGGATTGGGCACGCCACCGATCTTGCCATTCCTGAATGAGAGCCTGAATTTCGTCCACATTTTTGTCGATGTAGCTCCGATTCGAGTTAATGACTGCACTCCGAATAAACGGGATAGTCGCCAATTGCTGCGCTTCATTAATGCCTCGAATAATTTGGGTCTCGACTTTGCGAGCCACTTCCACGGCGATCCCCTTCATGGTGATCCCGGCAGCTTCGCGAAGTGCCCGTTTTTCTTCAAAATAGGTTAGAAGGAGAGAAAGGACGAGAGGCAAAAGACCAACTAGCACTATAGCTAGAATAGCCTTACCCTTTAACTGGAGGGGAAACCCAAAGCGTTTCACTTTGGTCACATCACAATACCCATTAAAATGGCAAACTCCTTAGAACGATTTACATTTTGGTAATCCTTTCTCCTGACTGTCAAGAAACAGAATGAGAGGATTTATTTGCCACGGCTTAATAATTTCCCTTCAGCCCCAGGCCACAGGAGGAGGAGTGGGCTAGCCACAAATATAGACGAATAGGTCCCAACCAGCACACCTATGAGAAGTGCCAAGGAAAAATCATGGAGCACTTCACCACCCCATAGGGTTAACGGCACCAGCACCAAGACGACGGTTAATGTCGTGACTAATGTCCGGCTCAGAACTTGATTGATCCCGTTGTTGATAATATCGGAGACCATCTCACGCCGACGCCGCCGAAGATTTTCTCGAATCCTGTCGAATACGATCACGGTATCCGTCAAGGAATACCCAGCCAATGTGAGTAACGCCGTCACCACCAACAAGGTAATTTCCTTATCCAACAAGAAATAAATTCCCAACACCACCAACACATCGTGAAACGTCGCAATAGCGGCTGCGACGCCAAAACGAAACTCAAAACGCACCGCAATATAGAGAATAATCCCCACCAACGAAAGCATGATGGCGATCAGAGCGTCTTCTTGAAGTTTTTTCCCAATGGTCGGTCCAATAGATGTACTGGAATCAACCACGAATCCATGATTCGGAAATTCTGACTGGAACACTTCAATGATCTGCTTGCTAATTTCGTCTTCAATCGTCGTTTCGGTTTTCACCCTGATTAGAAGCTTCTGATCTTGAGGAAATTCTTGCAGCTCGGCTTCGCTCAAGCCATGAGCCTGTAAGGCCTTTCTGGCTTCTTCAATCCCCAGTGGTTGATCGAATTTGAGCTGAACGGCGGTTCCTCCAGCGAAATCAATACCTAAATTGGCCCATCCGGCTATAATCCCGATAACAGCCACAATACCAAGGGAAACCAGAACACCCGATATCGCAAACGCGATATTCCGCCTACCCATAAAATCAACAGAGGTTTTTCCAACAATTTCCATCATGGCCTGATCATGCTCCTATACATTTCGCTCTCCGCGCTTAGATACTTAGCGTTTCTAGCTTTCGACGATTCAAGAAATCAAAGACCACCTTCGTTCCCACAAAGGCCGTAAACAAATTGATGCCAATACCCAGGCATAGCGTCACGGCAAACCCTTTAATGGGACCCGTTCCAAATAAAAATAAGGCCAATCCCGTGATCAAGGTCGTCACATGCGCATCCACAATTGTTAAGAACGCCTTTTCAAATCCCGCATCCACAGCAAGGCGGACTGGACGGCCAAGACGCAATTCTTCCCGAATACGCTCAAAGATTAACACGTTGGAATCAACACCCATTCCCATGGTCAAAATAATTCCGGCAATGCCAGGCAGGGTTAACGTGGCATTCAGTCCTGACAAGGCCCCCAATAACCCTATCAGGTTTAATGCCAAAGCCACATTGGCAATCACTCCTGAAAGACGGTAATACACGATCATAAAAATCAACACCAAAGCACCGGCAATCACGGTTGTGCGTAACCCCTTTTCAATAGAATCTTTCCCCAGGGAAGGCCCGACAGTTAAATCCTGCAGAGTTTTGAGCGGAGCCGGAAGGGCCCCAGCCCGAAGCACAACGGCCAAATCATTGGCTTCGTCTGTCGTAAACGTGCCGCTGATCACGGCACGCCCGCCACTAATGCGTTCATTGATCGTGGGAGCGGAATACACTTTCCCATCCAACACAATGGCCATCCGTTTCCCAACATTGGCTGCGGTCACGACATCAAATTCATGCGCGCCTTTGCTATCAAAGGTGACACCCACAATGGGATCATTAAAGTCCCCAATTGACACACGCGCATCTTGCAGTAAATCCCCGATTAAGGCCGCATCTTTGTTCACCAGGTAGGGAATGCTATAGGTGGAATCATCAAGCTCTGCGGTAACTGTTTCGAATAAAATTTCTGCACCTTCTGGAATTTTCCCTTCGAAATCTTGGCGGATCTTTTCTTCCTGGCCTCGTTCCACCTGTGGCGGTAAGTCCAAGGCCACCTTCGACTCATACAGCATTTTGAATTCTAATAAAGCCGTTTTTTGAATGAGATCTTTCGCCCGTTGCGGATCTTGGACACCCGGCAATTGAATCGCAATTTGATTGAGCCCCAATCGCTGAATCAACGGTTCGGCCACACCGAATTGGTCAATGCGATTCCGGATGGTTTCAAGGGCTTGATTAATGGCTGAGGTTTTGATTCGTTGAACATCGTCGGAACCCAGTTCGTACTCAAGACGCGTGCCAGACTTTTCCTGCAAGACAAAACGAGGAAAAGAATCACTCAGAAGCGTCTGAACCTCTTCCGAATCCGATTCATTTTGCAAATCAATCGAAATGCCATTCGAACCCTCTCGACTTAACCCATCAACCACAAGCTCTTTTTCCGCCAAGAGGTCTTCCAGAGCTTTTCGTAAACGATCAACGGCAATCTCCACGGCTCGCTCTTCTTCCACTTCCAACACCAGGTGGATCCCACCCTGCAAGTCCAAGCCCAACGACAAACCTCGGTCACTCAGAATGTTTTTCACGCCATCGGGTAATGATTGATACAGCCCTGGGAAGGAAGGCAGGGCGAGAATACAAGACACAACCGTGACCACAAGAAGGAGAAGAAATCTCCCACGAAGTTTTTTCATTGACCTCCCTCTCCACTTGATGGACGAATACTGGAAATATGATCGCGTTGAAGCCGAATTTTTGTATTATCGGCTATTTGCAGTGTAACGGTTTCTTTATCTAAATTGGTCACGGTTCCCCAAATCCCCGAGGACGTGATCACCTTATCGCCTTTTTTAATGGCCTCCAACAGTTCTCGTTGTTTTTTTTGCCGACGTTGTTGCGGCAAGATGAGCAAAAAATAAAACACCACAAAAATCAAGACAAAAGGGATAAGGGACAACAACCCTGCTGACGTATCGGGAGCTGCCCCCTCAGCTTGCGCCCATGCTTGCGAGACAAAATTCATAACGACCTCAGATTAACGACAAGTAGTTTAATAGACCTCAATCAGTTCACCATATCCTGAACAAGCGCCTCACGAGTTTCAGGTTCGCGACGCAGATAAAAATCCCTTCGATATTCTTCGAATCGATTCTGCCTGACGGCTTGGCGCAACTCGCGCATAAGCTTTCCATAATACCAAAGATTGTGCACAGTATTCAGTCGAACACCTAACATTTCTCGTGATATGAATAAATGCCGTAAATACGCGCGTGAAAATTGTTGGCATACCGGACAATCACAGTCAGCATCAACAGGATTGGGATCTTGGGTATAGCGGGTTTGCTTGATGAGAACCCGTCCAGTGGAAGAAAATAGCCAACCGGTTCGTGCATGCCGCGTGGGAATCACACAGTCAAATAAATCCAACCCCCGAGCGACCCCTTCCACAATATCTTCGGGAAGCCCAACTCCCATGAGATAACGAGGACGATCAGAGGGAAGCAGCCCAATCACCGTCTCAATCATCTCAAACATGGCAGGTTTTTCTTCGCCTAACGATAAGCCCCCAAGGGCATATCCATCCATATCTAAAGAGACGAGCTCGTGAGTTGATTCCTGTCTCAACTCTGAAAACACACCTCCTTGAACAATCCCAAACAACCATTGATGAGGCTTCTTTGGGACCTCTGCACAACGCTTGGCCCAGCGAGTCGTACGCTTGACGGCTTCCTGTGCTTGCTGTTTCGTACATGGAAATGTCGGACAATGGTCCAGGACCATCATAATATCCGAACCAAGGGCTACTTGAATGGCCATGCTTTTTTCTGGCGAGAGCAGATGCCAATCCCCGTTAATATGGGAACGAAAGCCAACGCCTTCTTCGGTAATCTCACAGAGATTGGCCAAGCTCACCATTTGATAACCACCACTATCCGTGAGAATGGCTCCAGGCCATTTCATAAACTCATGCAACCCACCATGAGATTCAATCAGCTCATGACCAGGTCGAAGAAATAAATGATAGGCATTGGACAAAATCATCTGAAAACCAGAATCGCGAACTTCATCGGGATGTAAGCCTTTTACCGACCCTTGTGAACCCACCGGCATAAAAGCCGGAGTTTCAATATCTCCATGTGAAGTAGACAACAGCCCGACTCGAGCCCCAGATGCGGAAGTCTGGTGGACGGAAAAACTATTCGTGCCTGAAGAGGCGATAGATGGATGTTCAGAGAGAGTCATGTAGGTTTAGTCTACCGATACATTACATTTTCTCAGGAGAAGACATTCCAAGCACTGTGAGACCATTACAAAGCACAGTCTGAACTTGGCGGAGCAGCGCCAATCGAGCTGCCGTTAAAGCAGGAGGGTGAGGGTCCTGGACGGATTCTTTTTCTGAGTCCAACGCCTTTCCATTCGTTTCCCATTGAACATCCTGAAGTCCATCTTCGGATTTCACCCCACTCTCCACAGGAGGAAGAACTCGATGTTTGTTGTAATAGGAATGTAATTGCGCGGCAAGCTCTTGAAGATAAAAGGTCACACGGTGGGGCTCTAACGCAATGGCACTTCCTTCGACAATGAACGGATATTGCGCCAGAGTCTTGATCAGTCTTAAATCTTCCTCATGAAGCAATAAGGTGTGATCGACATCCTGAATGGCCGGGAGTGGCACCTGTCGTTCTTGGGCAACGCGGAATAAACTGGCTAATCGAGCATGAGCATACTGCACATAATACACAGGGTTATCCGAAGACTGTTGCTTCGCTAATTCTAAATCAAAATCCAAATGTGTATCAGCCCGTCGCATTAAGAAGAAAAACTTCGCCGCATCGGACCCGACCTCCTCCAGCACCTCACGAAGGGTCACAAACTCCCCGGAACGTTTGGACATCTCAATCTTCTGTGTTCCTCGAAGCAAACTGACCATTTGCACCAACACGACTCGTAGCGACTCTTTGGAATGGCCAAAGGCCTGTACCGTCGCCTCCATTCGCGGGATATACCCATGATGGTCGGCACCCCAAATGTTAATGAGGGTGTCGAATCCTCGTGAAAATTTTTCACGATGATAGGCCATATCGGCTGCCAAATAGGTATAGCTCCCATCCTGTTTTTTGAGGACTCGATCTTTTTCGTCGCCGAATTCCGAAGAACGAAACCACAAAGCTCCATCTTCATCCTTAACCAGCTCTCGTTCCCGCAATTCATCTAATGTCAACTGAACGAGCCCCTTGGAATGAAGGGATGCCTCACTAAACCAGGTCTCAAATTTTACCCCAAAAGTTGCCAAATCATCCTTAATACCCTCTAACAAAATTTGGCTGGCCACCTGAGCGCAGACAGTTTCTGCCTGGTCTGACGAGTTCTCCAACAAGGCCTCTCCATGGGTCTGAGCGACAGACTCAGCTAACGATTTAATATAGTCTCCATGGTATCCATCTTCTGGAAAGGATGGATCCTTCCCCCAATATTCTCGATAGCGCGCATAGACCGAACGACCCAATAATTGAAGCTGGCGCCCCGCATCATTAATATAAAATTCCCGAGAAACCGTGAATCCCACAGAAGTCAAAAGCGAAGCTATCGCCTGACCCAGCGCAGCCCCTCGTCCATGTCCCACGTGTAACGGCCCGGTTGGATTCGCACTCACAAACTCCAAAAGAACGCGCTTCCCATTTCCTATGGAACTGGCCCCATAGGAAGCCCCTTGGTCCTGAATGGATTGCAACTCTTCCATCCAACGCATGGGATGAAGAGTCAGGTTCAAAAATCCTGGAGCAGCCACATCAATGCGCTGGAATAACTCCGGAAATTGTTCACGAAGACTTGTAGCCAATATCCCGGCAACCTTCAAGGGAGGTTGTCGCACCGTTGAGGCCAGTGTCATTGCCACATTGCAAGAAAAATCCCCCCATTCAGATCGTTTGGGAGGCTCCACCAAAGGGAAGGGAATTGTCTCAATAGGTAATTGTCCAGATTCCTTGACCCTTTTCAGGGTAATGGCAATGGCCTCAACCACCTGATTTTGGAGCAACGTCTTCAACTCAATCTTGCCTATCTATGCAAAAAATAAGGGTTTTATAGCCGCGGCGAATGTACCACAGGATTTTTAACAAGGCAAGGATTTCAGTGGCCCCGCACTAGGAATCACCGATGGACTAGAGTAATTCAAAAATTTTTTCCCAGTAAGAAGGTTCTTTGTACTGCTCAAAGCCTTATCAGGCAAAAAAGCCATAAACGACCTTTCTCGACATGGCTTAATCCTCTCCTCCCCTTGGCACCAATAACAAACATTCCCCATAACCGAATATCTTCCCCTCTTAGGAAAATTTTGAATATGTCCAGCCTTCAAGGCCAGGAGTCTAACTCCCTTAATGAAAATTTAAAAATGGGCATTAATGGCGAGAGAAATGGGAAGAAGTCTTCCGAGCGAATTCCAAATCAGCTGGGGTATTAATATTCAAAAATGATTTTCGATAAGGATCAATATCATCAAATAATGTTTCTTCTATAATTTTTACGTTTAGCCCAGGTTGAGTAACGAGATTTTGAATTTTTAGGTCTCCTTTTTGAATCATTTGTTCAATAAAAGGAGCACAGTGTTTGGAATAACGGGCATGTAATGGCTGCAGCCCAGTGGAGAGTTTCACCACCACTACATCGCTGGCCGGCTGCAAACATAGGCGAGAAATACTTTCGTTTACTAAAAAAGGCATATCGCAAGCCACAACAAAGATTAATGAATTTTTGGCTTCCAGCAGCCCCGTATACATCCCCCCCAAAGATCCTTTTTGGGGAATTTTGTCAGTCACTAAACGAACAGGAAGATGTGAACAATCATAGTCTTCCTCAGCCGTGACAACGAGAATTTCATCAAATAGGTTGCCAATCAATCGACAGACCCGATCTAGAAAAGGTTCCCCATCCCAATAGAGGCGTCGTTTATCACGCCCCATTCGACGACTTTTCCCACCGCCGAGGATGACACCGGAAATATTTGGAAACTGAGGATGAGTCGGCATAAAAAAAGGGGGTGGGAACTTCCCACCCCCTTCTCCAGATTTAATCTTAATTCTAATAAACCAGAGGCTTAGCTATTCCCCTGGGCTTTCCGCCGGTTAGACCTCCGGGTTAAAATCCAGCCTTCGACGATGACCAGGCCGACTGCAGCTAAGCCAGCATACCATTTAGCTTCGGCCGGTATCGGTGGTTGCAATACCAGATAATAAAAGGCTGAGACGCCCATCTTCCGTCCCACATCGCCATTGTGGCCATCCCATACAAAGAAGTTAATGGGAATATATTTTCCTAACTCAATATAGGTATCCGATTCATAATCGGCCTTAAGCGGTCTGGATATAATGACCGTCCAACGCCCATCTTTCCATTCAGCTTTTTCCAGTTTGAGTTGTTCGGTAAAATCATCTCGATCTTCCAAGTCTTGATCCCAACCTGTGCCTTCATAAGCCACCAAGTTGCCATCAGCAGTCCATTTGGCAATATCAACTGGGAAGCCCTCATCACCCCAGAAATAACGGGGTTTCCTTGGAGCAGGGAGTTCTTGATATTTGATGGGCATTTGAAACGCCACACCATCATTAAATACCTGATAGCTATTTTGCTTGGCGGCAATGGAGTCCGGATGCATCCCATCATCGTCAAACTTACTACCTCCAGGCTCTTGTTCAACAATTCCATAATCAGCAAGGTTAACTTCATACGGGTCCCAATCAACCTCATCCTCTTGAACACTCTTCGTCCGATCATCCCACCGGAACATCAGCGCCACGCGGTCCTCGTTGTAAACGGATTGTACCCAAATATCGTCAATGCGGTTGACGAAGTTGCGTGGTTTATGGGTAATCTGCCCTCCCATAGCAACAATCCGTCGCCCTTCTTTTTCCCAGCGTTCATCATACCAACGAGGGTCATGTTCATCGGTAGGTAAATCCCCTTCCACCATCACGGACGGAATGACGAAATTTACCTTTGGTTTATCCGTAAGAGGGTCAATGCCCCTGGGTTTGGCGGCTAAGAGTTCGGCGGCAATTTCATCCGTCACTTGCCCGCCCGCAATGTCCACGTCTTTGTCCCGCTCACACAGGTGGTTGACGTAATTGGCAATATGCCACCTGTCTTCAATTGTGGTGTTGTCAGCAAACGACGGCATAGGCGTACCATTGATCCCCGTCGAGAACGTTCGGAAAATATTTTTAACATTGTAGGCATCCTGACGGCTGCCTCGGAAATTCCAGCATTTATGCCAGTCGGCCGGTTGAATCGAGAATCCCCAGTCATCTTTTAAATTAAAGGCATTGCCATCACCACGACCTTCAAGACCGTGACATTCAATACATTTACTTTCCACAACAAGCTCTGCGCCTCGCTTGATTGATTCAGCTGACGGCGGGACCGCAGCCGCTGCTAATTTTTCTAGTTCGAGGACATGGAGTTCCTCAAATTCCTCATCCTGCCAAGACCGATCTTGCACCAATTCCATGGTGACAAAAGCTAAGACATCTTTCATTTGTTGTTCAGTTAAAATGCCTTCCCAAGATGGCATGGCCGACCCCGGTAGACCATGAGTCA
>CP070628.1:1435473-1445461 GCA_020355985.1 Nitrospirota bacterium
ATAACTCGCAAAAAATTGATTTGACGGTGGCAGACACAGGGCGAGGTATGCCGCAGGAGGTTCGAGACCGATTATTTACTCCACAGGCAATCAGTACCAAGAAAAGCGGAACTGGGCTCGGCACGAAAATCGTGAAAGATGTGATTGACGTTCACCACGGCAACATACGGGTTGAGAGTGAAGAGGGGAAAGGGACGACCTTTCATATCTGGTTGCCAATTTCACAAAAACCTAAACCCCGAACAGGATAATTCCCTCGTTTAAGGAAAAGAAATTTTCAACCCTTCAAAGTCCATATAATTTGCAAAACAATAGAATCTTTCACTAAAAGCAACCTGTGGGTCTAATCGTGAACAATCATCACCGTCATACAGCATCCGCATTAACACGACGACGGTTTCTCCAGTCAAGCCTCATCGTGGGAGGGCTCAGTGCTCTTGGGCAGCCATTTGCCAGAGCAGCCTCTCCTGAAAGCATAGAACTTCCATTCAGTCGGGGCCATCGCCCTCTGGTTGCTTTTCCGGAAAAGCGACGGCTGATGGTGATGACTACTAGACCCCCACAGTTGGAAACCCCATTTCCTATTTTCAATGAAAATATTTTTACCCCTAACGACGCCTTCTTTGTCCGCTGGCATTTAGCCAATATTCCCGATGCCGTTGATCTACAAACCTTTCGCTTAACGATCCGGGGACGAGTCAGACAGACCTTGTCTTTAAGCCTTGAGGATTTACAAGATCATTTCGAACCGATAGAAGTTGCGGCCGTCTGTCAATGTGCGGGAAATAGTCGAGGCTTTTTTGAGCCCCGAGTGGCTGGAGGACAGTGGGGACATGGAGCGATGGGAAATGCCATGTGGAAAGGAGTTCGACTTCGAGATTTATTGGAAAAAGCAGGACTAGAACAAGATGCCAAGCATGTTCGATTTGGCGGGTTGGATCGCCCTGTGGCTGATGCCACACCGGATTTTCTGAAATCGTTGCCTTTGGATAATGCTTTAGCCAACCACGTGTTAGTGGCCTATTCCATGAATGGTCAACCACTTCCCTTTTTAAATGGCTTTCCTCTGAGATTAGTTGTGCCGGGTTGGTATGCCACCTATTGGGTGAAGATGCTGAATGATATCGAAATCCTCAACGAAGAAGATCGGAATTTCTGGACGAATACAGCTTATCGGATTCCGGACAATGACTGTGGATGTTTAGAGCCGGGCCAGAAAGCCACGCATTCAATTCCCCTCTCAACAATGAAGGTTCGGTCTTTTATCACCAATGTGGCTGAAGGAGACACCATTCAGGGAGGATCTCGAGTACTTGTGAAAGGTATTGCTTTCGATCAAGGATATGGTATCGATCAAGTGTTAATTTCTTCAGACGGCGGACAACATTGGCAAGCCGCCAAACTAGGAAAGGATCATGGAGATTATTCTTTTCGCCAATGGGAAATTCATGTCCCCTTGAAACCTGGCCAGCGATATCAATTGCAATCTTTAGCTCTCAACCGAATTGGGGAATCACAACAACTTCAGGCGAAATGGAATCCCAACGGATATTTGCGTAATGCTCTTGAGACCATTCGTATTTCCACGCAGAGCTAATATTTATGATACGACAATTATCATTTTCTCTTCTTATTATTGGTATCTTCCTGGTGGGTTTAAAGACAGCGCCTTTGGCCGCAAGAGAGTCCAACTCGACCAGAAGCATCGTGTTACCTAGCGATCCGTTTTCATTTCAATCAGGCTCAGGGCAGGAAGTGGCCAATAGCTATTGTGCCATTTGTCACTCAGCGGATTACATCTACATGCAGCCTCCTCATTCACAGGGGAAGTGGACAGAGATCATAAAAAAAATGCAACAAAAGTTTGGCTGTCCAATCCCAGACAATTCCATTGGCACATTAGCAAAGTATTTGACCAATCAAAATGAGATAGAACCTAGAGCCCTGGCCTCTACCAATATTCAAGAGCAATCATCTTCCTTTGCTACGGATAAAGGGAACCTAAGCAAAGGCAAATCTGTTTATACTAGTTTTTGCATGAACTGCCACGGAACTAAAGGCCATGGTGACGGCCCAGTGGGACAGATGTTAATACCGCCCGCAGCAGACTTGACTAGCCTTGGGGAAAAATCCGATAAAGAAATTCTTTCAACCATCCGAAACGGTCGGCCGGGAACTGCTATGCCTTCATGGAAAAATGACTTATCTGTACAAGACATTGCAGATGTTCTGTCTTACGTTAGAAGTTTTAGTCAAAAAACATCAAAAAAATAAACCGCCAGGCTAGCAGAGTAAGACCATCATTTGCTTTCATGATTTTTGATTCACTCTCACTCTTGTAAAATTTTTCAGAATCCTCATTCCTCCTTACTTGTCTCCTGATCTACCCTCCCATACAATTCACGATTGATTGTCAATTAAACTATGTTCAATCTAATAGGCTATGAGATTACTGGCATAGAATCTTGGACTCCGAATACTAATTGAGGCCATCACTGGTACCCGAGCTATAGGAATTACACCTGAATAATCTTTCCAACTTCGCCTGCGGTGCCATCTCCTTTTCTTCTAGCACTGGACTCTTTCCTTTCTAATGGATCTTTACTTATTGTTGGCGCTGCTTTCTGGTGGACTAGTGGGCCTGCTGCTCGGGGCCACCGGGGGAGGAGGGTCGTTGGTAGCTATTCCCTTGTTGGTATATGTGGTAGGCATTCCGGTTCAAGAGGCAAGCGCCATGTCACTGATCGTCGTCGGCTATTCCGCACTTTTTGGTGCATGGCAGGAAAGCCGTCAAAAACGGGTCCACGTCCCTGCTGCCCTTGTGTTTAGTTTGACTGGGGTATTTGGCGCATGGATTGGCGCACAGGGCCATCAACTCGTCTCTGAAACCGTCATATTATTTCTGTTTGGCAATTTATTGATGTTCATGAGTGGGTGGACATTTTGGCAACCTCATGACAACCAGGGAAACGAAACGGCCACGGGGTGTGCAAAAAAATTTTCCTGGCCTTGCACATTCAAAGCTGCGGCAATTGGATGGGGCGTTGGTTTGCTCACGGGATTTTTTGGTATAGGTGGAGGATTTCTGATTGTTCCAGCCCTGATGATCTTATTGGGGTTTCCTATCCGCCTAGCCATGGGCAGTTCCCTATTGATCATTGCCCTGATTTCCATCGGGGGAGTGGTTGGGCATTTAAACTTGGCATCCCTAGATATTTTCTTAACGGGATTGGTGTTATGTGGAAGTGTACTGGGATTGGTCTTGGGGTCTCGTATGACTCGTTCAATTTCCTCTCATCACTTAAGACAGAGCGTGGCCATTCTGATTGGGGCAATTGGATTAGGGTTAATTCTTGATAATGGCTGGCATCTCATCTTTTAAAGCATTCAAGAGTAAGGGTATGAAAAGGGGTTCTCTTAGGACAAGACTTTGTTCGACTTCTTACACGTTCCTGAAACCTCAATGGAGCTCAAGATTTGGCTCATATGATCCTGGTAGTTTTCATAATTTTCTTTGTTACTGCCTGTAAATGAAAGATTCCAAGTGTCCATGCCGCAGAGAATCGTAAAATTACTCCCATAGCCCTGCGCCCCCTTATCAATATCCTTAAACACAATGGTGGGGTATCCGGCTATCCTTTTCTCTTGGATTATTCCATAGGAATTGATCGCACCCCGTTTTTTTGCCTCAGCAAAAAAATATTTCTTTTCCTGGATTAAATAGGGAGGTGTTGGGTCCGCCACAAAATGCTCTTTTGATATCAGCACTCGAAAGGCAGGGAGATTCAACAAGACATCAAGGGCTATGACCGATGATTGAGAATTACCCATACCTTTCATTTGTGCATTGAGCATATTTCGAATTTTCTCGGCACTCGAAGAACTCATTAGCATCAAATCGGATGAGTATCGAAAAACCAACCCATTGCTCTCGTATTTTTTCAACCCACTTTCTCCAAAACTGCTCTGAACAGAAGTTAACGCCAAACCCATGCCGAAAACAAAGAACCACACTGCCACACAGAACCGAATAATTCTCATCTTACTTAGTCTCCTCAAATCACCTGTAGGCACAGGGTATTGTAAAGCTTACGTACAGCAACAAATGGCCGACGTATTCGTCGAAAGGCAATACTACCCTTGATACACGCCCGACGTCCTGCCAAACTTGGGAAAATCAAGATTGCTTGGGAAATTATTTGAAATTACTATAAAATAAATTTCAATATCACATTATGAATACGGCTTATCGTCTTGAACTGGTCGGAATAGTAACATCACATCACCTGTTTCCAGACGCTGCCCATCCTGAAGTTCCCATGGGGATAAAATCGTGCCATGCCGATACACTCTGAGCAAGACGTCTGGCTGTAAGTCGTTTGCCGTTTTTCCAACATCGCCCCCTTCCACCATTCGCTCAACAATATTGACCTGCCCCCCAGCCGTCAGAAAGTCTTCTAAATAATCGGCCAAGTATTGTTGATCCACCGCCGCAGCCAACATATATCCCCCATACGTCGCTGGTGAAATAATTGTTTGTGCTCCACCCTGGCGAAACAGTTTCACATTTTCTTCTTCCTTTGCACTCACGATCACCCGGCATCGAGTATTTAAATTTTTGACCGTTAATAAAATAAGCGCATTCGTATCATCACGACCAGACGAAATAATGACCGCCTTCGCCTGACTCAAAAAGGCCGCATGTTGCAACAGCCCTTCTTGAGTGGCATCCCCTTTGAGTGCCACAACTCCCAATTCCACAGCTGTCTGCACCCGATCATCGCGTGGGTCGATGACGACAATATGTTCAGGTTCCGTTCCCTTTGCCAATAATTCTTTGACGGCGGAATAGCCCGTGTGCCCAAAGCCACAGACAACCACATGCTGATCTAGATTCGATTGGAGTTTTGCCATACGAAATACCTCAGTAAATTGTCTCAGCGCCAATTGATAGGCTGTACCTAAAAAAATAATCCATATGAAAATCCGGACAGGTGTCACCACAAGGGCATCGATCAACCGTGCCCGCGGTGTCACCGGCACAATATCGCCATAGCCGACGGTCGTGACCGTCACCATCGTGAAATACACCACATCTGCCAACGATAAGTGCCCATCGCTATGATCCTGCAACCCCTCCCGATCCAGCCACAGAACGCCGGTCAATATTACAAACAGAAAAATGACCATCCCAAGTCTGATTAACAAGGTACGAACGGGGTCCAAATCCGAGGGGGTATAGACCACTCGCCTCAAGAAGAGAGAGGACTTGGGAGTTGATTTGGTTTTGAACGGAAAGACCATAGAAATGTTTTCTTGTCGTCAAGCTGGTATAGAGGCTACCCTGTGAATGGCCAAAATATATCTAGAAGAGGAAGAGACACGGCAAGAATTAAGATTTCCAGCGGCAACCCCATGCGCCAATAATCGCCAAATCGATAGCCACCAGGTCCCATCACTAATAAATTATTTTGATGACCAATAGGGGTAAGAAAGGCACAAGAGGCTCCGATAGCCACGGACATAAGAAACGGATCGGAATGGACCTGAAGGCTTTGAGCCACGGCGACACTAAACGGAGCCATGACCACTGCAGTGGCAGCATTATTCATGATATCCGACAGCAGCATCGTCAACACCATGATCAGAACTAACAACACTATAGGAGAATTCCCATCCTTACCGTCAACGAGAAATTGGGCTAAAACGGTTGTGGCCCCGCTCTGCTCTAGTGCTCGACCGAGCGGAATCATGGCACCGAGTAGTACCACCACCGGCCAATCAATTGTATGATAGACATCTCGAGGAGATACGATGGTCAGAAGCACCATGACCAAGGCTGCGCCCATCAACGCAATCGGTAACGACACGAGCCCAGTTAGAGCACCTATCAAGGCCAACCCAAATAACCCGACCGCCAACCAGGCTTGGCCTGACTTTCCCAATTGAATGCCCCGTTCGGCCAAAGGCAAACATCCCAACGATCCTATCACATCCAAAACCTGCTCTTTGTCACCTTGCAATAACAGCACATCTCCAGCCTTGAACCGAAATTCTTTTAACCGACCACGGTAGGGTGTCCCTTGACGGGAAACTCCCAATAAGGAAACGCCGAACCGACTTCGGAGTTTTAAAGTCCCGGCCAATCTCCCAACTAACCAGGAACGATCAGGAGGCACCACAGCTTCCATTAATATTTCGTCTAACGTCCCGGTCGATTTTTGTGGCTCTGGCTCCTTCAATTCTTCTTTAGGCTGTGTCCCCGTTAATTCCAATCCTAATGTTGACACAAATTTATTGATCCCCTGAGGCCCCGCCTCTAAGACTAAAACATCCCCAACTTGAATCTGCTCCCGCCATGCCGCACCCCGAATGGATTGTTCCCCTCGAATGAGACCAATAATTAACGCATCCGAATCCTCGGTGGCCGCTTCCAATTCAGAGAGCGATTTACCTATGGCCTTGGAATTTAGGGGGACTTTGACCTCGGTAAGATATTCTTGAATATGGAATAAGTCTTGAGGCGCATTTTTAGATCGACGTGCAAGGGGAATTAAATGCCAGCCGACCAATGCCACAAAGATAATTCCTGCTACCGCCACTACCCCGCCAACCGGAGAAAAATCGAACATCCCAAATGGGTGGCCGGTAATTTCTGCACGGTAATTTGCAATGATGATATTAGGCGGTGTGCCAATTAACGTGGCCATTCCACCCAAAATGGTTCCAAAGGCCAAAGGCATCAATACTACCGCCGGTGACCGTTTCGCATCGAAAGAAGATTGAATCGCCACAGGCATTAGAAGTGCCAGCGCTCCGACATTATTCATGACGGTGGAAAGGACCCCACCCACCGACGATAACGCCACTACATGTAACGTTGGGGAGGAAGTCGCCCCCTTGATATAGCGTGTGAAAAATTCTACCGCCCCGGTGTTGCTCAACCCGCGGCTAATGATGAGCACAGCAGCCACTGTCACGACAGCAGGATGGCCAAACCCTAAAAAGGCTTCATCAGCAGGAATAAATCCCAGAAGTGTAGAAATTAACAATCCAGCCAGCGCGATGAGATCGTAGCGCCATCGTTCCCACACAAAGAACACCACGAGAATGCCAAGAAGGCTTATCAGAAAAACTTGGTCAGCATTCACTGAGCGGTAACATCCTTCACTCGGATGGGGTGGGAGTGGCTAAAAAGGGACGAAAACAAGACAAACGACTCTTGCTATTACTTCAGAGAGAATCGCGTCCGTGATTTAAACAGGTTCTAGAACCAAACTCAAACGTATGATTTTGCTGAATAGAGATAAACTGAGGATAGTGAGAGGGTAAAGCGATTGAACGCCTACTTGAATAGCCCTATTAATTGTTAACGAACTCGTTTGAGAAATGTCAGCAGAGCCAAAAGAATAATCACAATTTTGACAGAGTCTCCAATTCTAATCTCACCGGCAGTCGTCCTACCTCGAGACGACAGGCTTCGCCCCGGAGACATGAATTTGGCTAAGGGCCCGATATGTCAGGCACCCAATCTAGGCTGTTAATCGAGCAACTGGAGTCCGCGGAGCTCTTCGCAGCCGCTTTCTGAACGGAATAACTTGAGCCTGCACCGGGGTGGTTCGATGTCGATTGATCACCGGGTCCATCAGATTGCCGCACATGATGCATCGGTAGGCTCTAATCCAGAGCTCTCCCATGCCACCTTTCACGTCCAGGCAATCATCAACCACCATCAGTCCGTTACATCTTGCACAATTCATAACTCTCCCTCCTTTGAAAGCCTCCTGCTTCCCGTAATCTCACCAGGTGAGCGTGTGCATCATGCATGCCACAGAAACTGTGGACAACCAAAAACCACTGACGTATGAGGTGTGTATGACTACGGAAAATGAAGAGAGGTAACAATCTAAACGTATGAATTTGTGGAGTCTACAACATTTTGTAGTAAAAAAAAAGTGTAGACATGCATTTTGTGTCAACTAGGGAAATTTTAGATCATGACAGCTTACAGCAAATCTAGAGAAACACAGACAAACATTTTGAACTTTTTAGGTTACATCCAACATACTTCTGTAGCTTGCAAAAGGATTGTGGTGAGATCTGTCAGACCTGCTGAAATTTTGACAAGGCCCCTTAATAATTGAGACCCGGGCCATCCGGCAACCCCTTGGTTTTAAACATGAGCACATCAAATGTACTGCCCAAACCGGCTTCTCCAATCAGTAGATCAACTTCCTGTTGTCTGGATCGTGAATCGTTTCCGACTCCAACATATTTCTGAATGCCTAGATTGGCGAGCCATGTTCCCTGTGAAGTCCAACCGGCCATCTCCAGCCCTAAGGCTACTGCTTCAGATATGACTGCTGTAAAATCGACATCTGCGGTCAAATCTTGTTGGCCAATTGCAAAAAATGGGTCATGAATCTGTTGCTGTTGATAATAGGAGCGCAATGTTCCATTGCGATGACGATATGAATAGAGATTTGACGCCTTGTCACCATAGTCCACAAAAATAATATATCCCGGTTTGAGGATCTGCCCAAGTTCCTCCAGAAAAGATGGGATTTCCAAGCACAGCTCGGCAATGTGTCCTCGCCCGAGATGTATATGTTCGCCTTCTAACCGATGAAGTAATTTTGATGTGGACAAATCTCCAGGTTGTTCACAGAATTCTCCCTGTTCATCCAAATCCACGAATAATTCGCAAACCTCCTCATTTGCCAAACCCATAACTCGGTGAACAGGGAGTGCGTCCAATACCTCATTGGCAAACACCACCGTGGCAGTGGGCTGAAGCCCCTTCAACGTTTCAACAGTCTTCAACCCTTTTTCAGCCTGCTTAAGTCGTAATCCAGGACTCGTTTCAAAAAGGACATATTCATGAGGTATTGTAAGGAACGATGCAATATTGGCCCCTAATTGACCCGTTCCTCCTCCAAGTTCTAAGACTCGAATCTGGCTACCAAGCAATTTGGCAGTTTGGGTAATGGCTTGAGCCACCCCGAACCCGAAAGCGG
Organism: Nitrospirota bacterium; assembly: GCA_020355985.1. The sequence goes on from CP070628.1 coordinate 1,444,491, forward strand.
GAAATTTGGCACTGGTGTCAAAAGGCCCGGCAGAACTCCCGATGGCTGGAGCTCGAGAATAAAACCCATGTGTCTCATGAAAAAGTGCGGCGGACATAAAATCTCGAAAGGTCATGGGACCTTGAGAACGAATGTTGTCCTTTAATATACCGGCCAGCTCAGTATGTATCCGATTCAAGGTAGGTTTTGTCTGAACAAACAGTGAACACCAGACTTAATTTCGGATTAGCAAAAAAATAAGAGAAAACGGAAAAATGCTCTATTCAAGGAAAAAACACAAAAAAAGGGTGCCAATTACGGCACCCTTTTTTATCAGAACTGAGAGAAACGAATTTCTTAATTGATGACAGTTGAAGTCGCTCCAGCTGGATTCGGATTCACTTTGTTGAGCGCGCCCTCAACTTCTGGTAACCGACCGGCGCCCATGGATTTTTTAATCCGGGCACGATTGGGATCGCTAACATCATTCATGGCAGCCTTGGCCCCAGCTTCCTGAGAGGCCTGGAGAGTGGCGCTACCGACCGCATTTGTTTGTCCCTGATCATTGGCTGTTGCTTGACCGGTTACCGGAGATTTTCCTTTAGCTGGGTATCCTGGATGCGCGGGCAGCATCCCAGGATTAGCGAACGCCATGGATAGGGCAAAGCAACTCGCACCTACCGTTCCAAGAATAATTCCAATCGCTTTCATAAGACCGCTCCTTTGTTAGTTATAACGGGTTAACAATAGAAAATGGTCACAGTTTATTCATGTGATTTTCAACGTTCAATTGGAGAGCGGAATCTTAGGCAGATTCTACGGTGGTGTCAAGCCTCTAGGCAAAAAGGTCTACGAATTATGATTTTTATCGCTTATTGAAATGTGGAAAAAATCCACCAGCAGCGTCCTCGCCATTTTGTTGTGCTCACCTACTGAAAGTACGCTCTGCGCGTTAAAATAGCTGCGGCCTTGCTGTATGACTTTTTTTACAT
>CP070628.1:1445561-1463790 GCA_020355985.1 Nitrospirota bacterium
TGCCAAAAAATGGCAACAGATGGTGTTCGCACAGGCTATAAAAATCGATGTCTTTCACGATCACCATTTCGTCATATTGAATAGGGAAAAGGGCATCGTTGAGCAGGGTGTCGATATCTTGATGATACCCCTGCGTCAAATAGGTTAAAGCCTTGGCCACCCGTCTGGGGGTTTCCTCCAACCCATTTCGATCAGGGTTCTCTCCGAGCTGACTCAGTAATTTCCGAACAGTGGGCTCCATATCTTTAATGCCAGCCGGCGTCATGATCTGGACATTATCGGCGTCCAGGACTTTTCGCATGTTTCGAGACTTAGATGCAGATTGAGGTTTTGATGATTTCGGTTTCATACTTCTCTATGATTCCCAGTGAAGAAAATTATCCCGTGGAGAATTTAAGGCTTTGGATCACCCACATACTCAAAAAAATTGTCCCGGGTTTCGACAACCCCGATTTTTTCTAAGTGCCCAGATGGGATCCGATCCACCAGTAAATCCCAGATAACACTGGCCAAATTTTCTCCTGTTGTGGTGAGGTTTTGGAAAACCGGATCGAAATTCAAATGTTGGTGATCAAATCGGCTCACAATTGTTTCCTGCACAACCTGATCCAGCTTCAGGACATCAGCGATGAGGCCCGTCTTCGTATCTAATTCACCACCGACCGTCACCTGAACGGTATAATTATGACCATGCCCATTCAGGTTATTACATTTGCCAAAGATTTTTTGATTCACGTCATCAGGTAAGGCATCGGTATGCAAACGATGCGCAGCGCAAAACTTATAGGTCCGTGTAATGGAAGTGACTGTTGGCATAGGGACTAAATAATGATAAGCCAGCAAATGGTGGTCATGAGAACCAACGGCAGTTTCTGACCATTCTCAAGTTTCTATTGGGATGAGGACTCTACTTCTTGAGATTGATCCAAAGATGTCTTGTCCCATTTTTCTTCCGGTACCTGAACGATGACATCCCCCAACACGCGAGCCTGACACCCCAATCGGCGATAGGGTTCGGTGAGAGCTTCGCGATCCAGCAAATCTTGTTCATCAAAATCAACCTCGGACAAATTATCTAACCCCGCAAGCACATCGACTCGACAAGTCGTGCATGAGGCATTGCCACCACAATCATGATTTAAAGGGAAGCCCATCTGCTCAGCTGCCTCTAACAGAGAAAGATCAGATGCCACATCTCCACTTTTCCCTTCAGGATGGATAAACGTTACTCGAGGCATCAGGTTCGTCCCTTATCCTGACGGCACCGGTTCGGGCTTTACCGGACACCGTCCTAATCGAATATGCTCTTCAAACTCGCCCCGGAACAGTCGCAAGCTATTTTGTACGAGTACGGCCGCACCTGTTACCAAGGTACAAAAACCGGTTCCCTTGACAAAGCCACAAATTTGCAACAACTTGGCTAAGTCTGTTTCGGCACCCTCTCCCTCTTCAATTTTCCGAATCAGCGTTGCCAACTCTTCTGTGCCGATCCTGCATGGCGGACATTGGCCACAGGTCTCTCGCTCAAAGAAATGGGAAAACTTCAGGGTTTGTGACACCATGCAGGTGACATCATCCACCACAATGACGCCGGCAGAGCCAAGTCCTGTACCCGCTTTCTTTAAGGAATCAAAATCCATGGGGAGATCTAACTGATCCGCACCTATCATAGAGAACGATGGCCCACCAGGAAACACTGCCTTGACGCCATGCCCATTGGGTATCCCTTGCCCGCATACTTCAATCAAATGACGAATTGGGGTTCCTAGCGGCAATTCATACACACCAGGTCGATTCACCGCTCCACTCAAGGAAAACAACATGGTCCCGGGCGTCGTACTGGTCCCTACCTCTCGAAACCAAGCAGGGCCATTCCGTAATAGGTTAGGAATATTCGATAAGGTTTCAACGTTGTTCACGAGTGTGGGCTTGCCATGCAAACCAAATTCTGTGGGATAAAAGGGCGGCTTTTGCTTGGGCTGCGCAGGGCGCCCTTGCATGGACTCCAACATGGCCGTTTCCTCGCCAGCAACATAACTGCCATAGCCATCAAAGACTTGGATATCCAAATTGAGCCCGGTACCCAAAATATTTTCACCCAAGAGCCCTCTGGCTCGGGCCTCTTCCTTCGCCCGCTCAAAGATGGCTTTCTCTTCTGCAAATTCGTGATTGAGGTAAATATATGCTTCCTTAGCGTTCACAGTATGCGCAGCAATTAGACACCCTTCTAATAATTGATGGGGATGGTGTCTAAGCAAATAGCGATCTTTAAACGTCCCGGGTTCATGCTCCCCGGCATTGCATACAAAATAGCGTTCTTGAACACGATGATTGAGGACCTTGTCCCATTTCAAGCCGGTGGGGAACCCTGCTCCACCACGTCCTCGTAAATGCGCTTCTTTCAATTGTGCAATAATGGCTTGGGGATCAGACTTGGTCACACATTGTTTCCAGACCTCATAGCCACCCTGCTGACAATAGGCCTCGCTATCCCAAACTTCTCCTGGAATTTCCCGCAGCACGCGAGGGGTCATGGTCTCAATCATTGTATTTCTCTATTTTCTGTATTGAAAAACTCATTAGATGCCTAGGAGTTGGACAGGGGCAACCTGTCTTTCTGACATACCTCTCATCACTCAGGATCACTATACGAATGGGTTTCTAAAGCCGTCAAGCATACTTGGATACAGTCTTTATTTGCCGTTTCTTGAACGACCCTCTTAAGTCAAGGATCCGTATCAGGACAGTTTGTTCATCATCTGATCCACTTGGCCATACAATTCTCGAACCGCCTGCGAGGAAGTCTCTAATGCGGCTCTTTCTTCAGGCGTGAGCGCATATTCAATAATGGCCTCGGCTCCATCCGATCCCAATTTCACCGGGACCCCTAACACCAGATCATGAAATCCATATTCTCCTTCACATAATGCGGCACAGGGGAGAATTTTCTTTTGGTCCTTCGTAATAGCTTCGACCATTTCCACTACGGAAGCCGCTGGAGCATAGAATGCGCTTCCCGTCTTGAGTAAATTGACAATTTCTGCGCCCCCTTCACGTGTTCGCTTGATTAAGGCTTCGAGTGTATCAGGTGAGAGCCATTCAGCAATGGGACGACCCGCGACCGTGGTATACCGGATAAGTGGCACCATCGAATCACCATGCCCCCCTAGTACCATCGCATGAATATTCTCCACTGAGACTTGTAAGGCCTCTGCAATGAAGGAACGAAACCGTGCTGAATCCAACACCCCCGCCATCCCCAGGACGCGGTTTTTGGGAAATCCACTGACGCGATGGGCCACATGGGTCATCACATCTAGCGGATTGGAGACAATAATGAGAATCGCTTCAGGAGAGCGCTTGGTGGTTTCCCGCACCACGGAAGACACAATCTTGGTATTGGTCTCAAGCAATTCATCCCGGCTCATGCCCGGTCGCCTTGGGATACCCGAGGTAATAATGACCAGGTCCGAATCTTTCGTCACTTCGTAGCTATTCGCACCAGCCACCGCCGAGTCATACGAACAAACTGGCCCTGCTTCGACTAAGTCCAGAGCTTTGCCTTGTGGCATTCCTTCGACAATATCTACCAACACAATATCGTACCAATTTTTTTCAGCGAGGCGTTGCGCAATAGACCCACCCACATTACCTGCCCCAACTACAGTCACTTTCACTCGTCTCATAACGCCCCCCACCCCTTTGAGGATTTCAACCACGCCTGTTTAATCATCGTCATGGCTCGTCCACCCTGCGACTTTAAAATTTATAGTACACACAAAATTATCTCCATCATAAAAATTCACTTTAATCTTTTTCTTGCCATATTCACGGGCCAGAAATTCATCCGGATGATCGACAAACTCCTGATAAGTCCCCGCTGCATAACCGCCTAACTCTTTAAAAGCGACAATCATACCGGTTTTAACTTCCTGCAACATTTTTGCCGTACAGCGAGGGTAAATTTCCCAAAACTTTTCCCGAATTTCATCTTGGGTTGGCTCAGGTCGCTCTCCGTCGGCTGGGCGTTTCCTTGCAAACTTGGCTTGACGCCGGACATACGGATACTGATGCCCGGTAAAAAGCTTGTACAGCCAGGGGGGCACATCAGGATAAGTAGAATTGGTCATCGTTGGGCTATCACGTCCTATAGGGCTTACCGCGCCGTCAGCCGTTGGTAGATTTTGGGCAACCGAGTTGGAAGCGACTCCACCTCATCTACAACCAAAAATCCAATATCTCCATACATCCGTTTGACATAGTCGGTGGCCGCTTGATCGATAGTAATACAAAAGGGGTGTATGCCTTTCAGGCGCGCTTCTCGAAGAGCCATTTTCGTATCTTCTAAAGCATATTCATCCGCATACTCATCGTCCAACGGCTTCCCATCACTGATCAAGATCAGCAATCGAACTTTTGCAGGTTGTTGCATCAACCGATGCGTCGCATGGCGAATGGCCGCCCCATCACGATTTTGTTGCCGCGGTTTGACTCCACTGATTTTCAGCCCCACGCGTCCACCAGACCGTTGCTCAAAATCCTTCAGGACTTGAATATCTACCGACTGCCGGCCTTTCCCAGAAAATCCATAGATGGCGTATTGATCCCCAATAGCTGATAGCGCCTCAGACAGTAATAATAACCCTTCCTTTTCAATGTCAATGACGGGACGAGTGCGCGACCCAATTTGGCGGCCGGTCGATCCACTCATGTCCACGAGAAAAGTCACCGCCACCTGACGATCATGTTTTTGCCGAGTGGAATAGACCTGATCAGATGGTTCATGCCCTTGTCGACGATCCACCAACCAACTGACCAACGCATCAAGATCGATATCCTCACCGCTAGACTGTCGGTCAACCCGTCGAAAGGCTTCGGGACGAATCGTTTCAAAGTAGCGACGAATCAAGCGGATAATGGGACCATACGTGTGAAAGGTGTCATCCACAAAATCCGGCGAGCCTTCAACACCGGGTTGCTCGAGAACTCGGCACCATTGAGGACGATAGTCACGAATCACACCATCCCACTCTTCATATACATATTCACCTTTTCCCAGAGAGGTGCCATGCCGTCCCTCTTGTGGATGGAGATTGGGTTGAAACCATTGTTGCATAGGAGAGGTTCCAAAGAAGGGTTGCTGAGGACCTTGCGGGATTTGAGCTTGAGAAGAAGGGGATTGCTGATGGCGAATCAACGATGCGTCGCCGCCCGTTCCTTCTGAAAGACCTCCGGCCTGTGGTTGCCCTCCAGCCTGTTCTTCCGACATTTGCTTCTCCTCGCCTTGAACATGATCCGGATTTAAGACACCCCGGAATTCCCAATTGAGGACCGGATGATACTCATCCTCCAAATGTTCGACAGCTTCATGGTTTTGACCTGCTTCCGATTCCGTTGCAGTGTCAGACAATCCTTTTTCCTGATCCTTATCTGAATCCTTCATTAACGTCCCAATCCTGCTCTCTAACTCCTGATACAGACGATCTGCGAGGTCCACCCCATCGTTAACCGTCGCCGTTGGGCGAAGAATCGTTTGCGCCATCTCCCACACATCATCAATCACCTCTTGAAGTCCTGGGCGCGTAAAATCGTCTTTGGTCAGCCCCGAAAAATACAACAACAACGCGTCTAGCACGATTTCACGGGCGGTCATGCCATGCGACAAAGTGCGAGTCTGGATGGCTTCCTTTGTCAGGATGGCCAAATCTTCCCGCAATCCTGGATATTCCTGCTTGAGCAAAAAATCGATTCGGGCATCTTCGACAATTTCCCATAAATCCCGAATAATTCCAGATTGCGGGTATAAATGAAATAAGTCTCCTAAGGTCTTAATAGAATCAACCGGAGTATTCGTGGCCTTTTCATATCTATCCTTCACCTTCGAAGCCAGGCGTTGTAGTACATTATGGGATACACGATACGTTCCAAACTCAATATGGCCCACTTCATGCGCCACCATGACGGTATACCAACGGCGATTTCCATCTTGGGTCGGTGATCGCTTCATAATGAGCGGGAGATAAATGGTTAAATTCTCCCTGCTCAATTGCGCTCGTTCTGATCCCATGTTCACCATGGCTTGACCTGACAATGCAACATTTCCCCCGATTTCTGGAAGGGGCTCCAAGGTGACCTCTTCCCCGCATAGCGCCATGGCAAACATTTTCAAGGAACGGGCGACCTGCCGAAGGGGAACCCCACTGAGGGCCTCTTCTACCACAGCGCAGGCCTGCCGTGTCTCCAGGGCAAAGAAAGCCCGGCCGGCTTCTACACTATATTCTAAGGCTTCCATCCCCTGACCAAACCACGCATCAAACACTGCGGTATCTTCAGATTGGCTCTGCAACCCAAGTATCTCAGGAACTCGCCGGAAATAGGTCAACGCAGCCATAGAATCCTTGTCCACGACCAAAAGCCCAAATTTCAACACCCGAACTTTCCATTCTTGGGAGGGCAACTGCGCAAGAATTGCCGGAGCTTCTGCTAAAAACACAATCGCCTGTTCCGGCGAACGATCGGCAAGGTTCGATCCCAGATCAATAAACCAGCGTTTCACCTCCGGTTCTGGGACTTCCAAGAATAAACTTGGACTGGTTCGAAAAAACTCTAACGTGCCTACATAGTCAGGCTTCCCCAAACTGTTTTGGACCATTAACTTCATTCCAAATCCGATCCAATCCTTGGCTACTTCGAGCGGAATCGCTTTAGCAATAGCAGGGCTCTCCCGAAAAAACTCATTTCCCAAGACATAATTCCACCCGGCCAGCTCCATCCCTACAGAGGCCCACTGCTGCATATCTTCTAGGGAATGGTCTTGAGACAGTTGGGGCAGCACCTTAAACCACTCGTAGGCACATTGCGGTGCAGACTCCGACGGTCCGTCTGCTAATTCTAAAACTTGTGCAAAGAGCCCATCTCTCTGATGAACCTCTTCTAAAAGTCCGAGTATCATGGGGCTCTCTTTAAAATATCGAAGGCCCAAGGCACCTGAAGCCTGCGCGAGCGTGATGCCTAGATCAAGCCAAGGGACGACACTAGCTAGGCACCCTCTACGTTCGACCTCGCCTAAGGCCGAAACCGCCTCACCTTGTACCTTGGAGGAGATCTCTTCTAGTTCATCTAATAATTCTAAAACAGAGCTCTGACATTGTGCTTCAGCCAATTGCTCGAATACACCCTGGGCCGTCGTCACATTAAGCTGGTCACACAAGAGCTCCTTAAGTCTTTGGGGTTGGGATTGTTGCGACATGCCAAACTCAATGAAGGCGTCTGTAACACGTTAAAGGGATCGCTCGCTCATAGAACTCTTTTAGAAACATACTTAGCCTCAATACTTAAATAGGCTGGGCATTATAAAAGTGCCCTGTGGGCTTGTAAACTAAAAGCCAAATAAGGATCAGGCATACCTAATTTTGATCCGATTTAACCATTGTCACGACGTCATACAGCCTGCGCCTACCAGCGTCCACAAATTTTCATCCTACATTTGAGGTAGACGATCCTGAATTTCTTGAGCCGTCTTACCTTTAATCAAGACCCGCTTCTGCCTCGCACCCTTTCCCGAGAGAATCTGGACTTCTTGGCGCAAGACACCAAAGTACCGTGCCAGAAATTGGCATAACTCTGTGTTGGCTTGACCTTCGACCGGTGGGGCCGTAATACGAACTTTTAGGGCATCACCATGTAATCCAACGATTTCCGCTTGGGAAGCTCGTGGCTGACAGTGGATACGAAGTTCCACATTCCCAGAACGGTCTTTTATGCAGGAGATAATGTGGCTCAAGACTCTGCCCCTATATCACCATAAGCATTGCCCATTTCCAACAAGGAGAAAGAACTAAAACAGAGGGAAAAGAATCAATAAAAACTCCATTGCCAACACAATTAACCATTTATTTTCAGATACTTGCATAAATACTTCATACTCTTGACAGGGCAAAGTCTTCATAGTAAAATTATTTAAAGTTGAGAACTATTATCATTATCGAATTGGGGACAAAATAGTCAACGAGCCATGTTTATTTGCATCTGTAAAGGCGTCCGGGAATCTGATGTCCAGGAGTTAGGAAAGGCAGGGCTCACCTGCCCCAAAAAGCTCGCCTCTTCCTTAGAACTTGACGACAAGAAAAATTGTTGCGGCCGCTGTATCAAAAATATTTCAAAATTTGTCGCTCTTGCCGAAAATGAATTTTCCTGCTCTCAGTCGACGGTATTAAGTTAAACCTCTACTTCCACAAGCACACGCACTCTCTCCTCAACAGTTAGTAACACCTCTCTCCTGTATTCAGTCGCTTTCCTCAGAACCTGATAGCCAGGGTCCCAATTCCATGCCACCGCATCCAGCAACTTACTCCAACAAGCAAACATAAAATGATTAGGACAGCGTAATCTGCCCTCTTCATTTTTGCATTTACATGAAAAGAGCGCTGCGCCGTTGGATGAAACCCCTTTGACTCCAAGGCCATGGCTAATAGATTCGTTTGACGAAGAGCATGGCCAATTAACGGCACCACCAAGGGCACGTACTTGCGAATACGTTCGACTAGAGTGCCAGATGAGATATCTAACCCTCGTGAACGCTGCGCTTGAATCACCCCCACTCCGGCCCCCAACAGAATCCCAACCCACCGGAAAGCCAAAGAAAATGCGAAGCCGACTCGAGAAGGCAGTCCAAGTCGTTGAGAAGCCTGCGCTAACTCTTCAATGGTCGTCGTCGAGAGCAACCACACCCCTCCCCACATCATAATGAGTAACCGAAGCCCCATCCCCAGACCAAAAAGGCATCCTTCCCATGTCACTCCTAAAACATGAAAAATGGGAACGGGAGTCTTCCCCTCCACGAAAAACGGCCATAACATCATGCTGTAACACATCAGCAGAGCCGCAAGAACCCAAATTTTCTTGACGTTCGCCCCGGATTGAGCGGCAGCTAAAGCTCCTACCACCAATGCTAAGACACCCAGTAAATAGGCTGGATGAGAAAAACATAAGGCCAACACAAAGAAGCCTAACATTGTCAAAATTTTGGTTCGCCCCTCTAACTGATGCATCCAGGTTTTGTAGCCCAAATAAAGAGAAACGTTCATAGTGACCTTGGCTTCAGAGAAGCTTTAACTTCATGGACGGTTAATAAGGTATGTCCCCACTTTTGGCTAAATTTGGAAATAGAAGGGATTTCCAAAGATGCGGTTCGAACAAGAGCCGAATCATGGAAAATCTCTCGTGGCGGCCCATCGGCCACAATCCGCCCTTCATTCATTAAGAGACATCGCTGAGCAAATTCGGCCACCAATCGCATAGAATGGGTGATCATGACAATCGTATGGCCTTGCCGATTTAACTCTCGGACCATCACCATCATCCGATCGGTTTCTTCCGCATCAAGACCGGTGGTCGGCTCGTCAAAAATCAACACGGCCGGTCGAGTGGCAAGGATCGAGGCCACGGCGACACGCTGTCGTTCCCCCTTTCGCAATGAGAATGGATCCAAGCCAACACTCTCTTCAACCGGAAGCCCAACAGCCATTAACGATTCACGAACACGAACGGCAATTTCTTCCTTTGAACATCCCAGATTCCTCGCACCAAAGGCGACCTCCTCCCAAACGGTATCCGCAAAAATTTGATGGTCTGGATTTTGAAAGACCAGTCCTACACGTTTCACCAATTCATTTATTGAAGTTGTTCGCGTATCCAAGCCATCAATGAGAATCCTGCCTTCAACCGGGGCCAAGAGTCCGTTCAGTATTCGCGCTAATGTGCTTTTCCCAGACCCATTAGCCCCTAGCAAAGCTAGAAACTCTCCAGGATAAATCAAACAATTCATATCTTGAAGGATGGGTTGTTTGGCATACTGAAAACACACATCTTCAATTCGAATAAACGGATCTCGTTGCAGTCCCTGCACAGAGCCCTGCTCCCCCATCCGTACCGTATCATCAAGCACCTCGGCTGGTGGTTCGATCATCAGATTCAATTTTTCGGCACACACCCAGGCTTCTTCAACCGTAAGCGGTAAAGGGTAGCACTCGAATTCCTCAAAACATTCCGCTATGGCCAGAGGACGAATACCTCGCTGTCGCATCATGTGCGGATTGCGCAACAACGTGTCTGGTGATCCTTCCCATACCAGCTTTCCCTCATCGAGCAGGATCACTCGATCAGCCAGGTGAAGATCCTCATGATCTTGTTCCGTCATCATCAAGGCCATACCTTCATCTCGTAGCTGGCGCAGAGTCTTCCTCAGTTGTGTGCGACTGACGGGATCCAAATCAGAACTGGGTTCATCCAGTATTAAGAGTTGTGGTTCCTGTACGAGAACTGAAGCAATCACGAGACGTTGACGTTGCCCGCCAGACATAGTCATTGGATCGCGGTCGAGACAGGGCTCCAACCCGACACAACTCAGAGCATGGGAAATGCGTCGTTCTGTATCGTTAAAGGTAAGCGGTGGCTGACGATATTCCAACGGATGCAGTAATTCGGCCTCAACGGTCGTGCCAACCAATTGCGTTTCAAAATCCTGGAAGACCAATCCCACCCGATCCGCCTGTTCCCAAACGGGAGAAGTACGCGTATCTTCTCCGCATACGTTCAGAATGCCGGAAAATTTACCCGTGATCATGTGCGGGATGAGGCCATTGCAAACATAACAGAGAGTAGATTTGCTGGACCCACTGCGACCCAGCAACATGACCATTTCGCCAGGCATAATCGAGAAGGAAAGGTTCTGAAGTGCAGCAGTCGGTTGGGTTGGGTAGAAAAAAGAGAGGTCTCTACAGTCCAACAGAGACAAATGGGTCCTGGTATCGGTTGAACCAATGGCCACTTTATGTTCCGAAGAAGAAGCCTTTTTGGACTTACCAAGGTTTTCTTCAGATTGAAAAGAAGGGCGAATATCTTCATACCGCAAATGCCACCGTTTCACGCGCGGGTACAAAAACATTAACAAAGGTGGTCCCAACAAAAATCCCATGACAATATTATTGAAAAAAATCGCGGGAGCTAATACGGCAAAGGGGAGTAAGCCCAACACCTCCACACCCCAACCAATGATTCCAGCGCAGGCGCCAGACGCCGCCACGCAGACCAAGCCATATTCCAAACCTTGCCGCCAAGACTGCACCATCGGAGGTTGATCCGAGGACAGGAATCCCAAATTCCCCCATAGTAAATAGGGAAGATATCCAAAGAAGAAATTGCCTAAAAAGCCAAACATACTTGCCGGGCCCAACGTCCCAAAACAATCTCCGATAATATTGCCTATGCCTGCACCCCACGCTGCTGCCGGACCAAATAACAGTGACGCAACAAGTGGAATAGCATTCGCCGGGCGCAGTTCCACAAATCCTGGGATGATGGGAATACCTGCCTTGAAAGGGATAAGGATAGCCGCGTATATCGCGCCAATTTGGGCCGCCACCACAATCAGTCGTGTGTCCCGCCAAACACCCGTCAAATCCGCCCACCAACGACGCGGGTCATAAAAAGCAGAATGAGTGCTCATAAATGGAGAGAGGATTCGTGGGCAGGAACTACCTTCGGAGATATCAACCGATATCCCGGTTCAGAATAAAGCAGGCCATCAGGCCGCACTATTAAATAGAGAGACACAAGACCTTGCGTAATCGACCCATTAGCCCCTTACGCAACGAAACCCGGTGTGGGCATAGGGATAGCCTTGGCGGAACCAGTTCCGAAAAGATCGTCGCAACAACCGGCTGGCGGTTAGCGGCCCACCGCCTTTCACCACATAATGATCTTGATCAAAAAATCGTGCTGAGTATCCCGGATAGGTCGGTAGAGGATTGAAACCTTCAAATGGATGAAACAAGGTCGATGTCCATTCCCAACCATTACCGACTAATTGGGCAACTCCGAAGGAGCTGGTTCCTTGTAAGTCTGCAGAAGCCGGCCGCGGATCCCAGGCTTGAAAGTCAAAATTGCCATAATTCGCTTGAACAGACTCAGTTCCCCAGGGGAATATCTGCTCGAAACCGGCTAGGGTCCCAAATGCCGCACGGTGAAACTGACCTTCTGTCGGTAGGGTCAGACCCTTCCACTCGGCATAGGCCTGAGCCTGTTCATGGGTTACATACACCGGCCAAGAGAGGGGCAATGGCACATCTTCGAACATGGTCTTTAAGATCCACTGTTCGCCCTGACGTTTCCAAAGCTCTGGCGGCACTCCCCCCTCGTTCACAAAATGCAAATATTGCCCATTCGTAATTTTAAATCGACTGATAGCAAAGGCGGGAACATCTACTTTATGGCCGCCAAATTCATTGTCCCAACCAAACCCTTCCTCATGGCAACGACCTAAAGTGGCCAACCCTGCTGGTATCTCAATCATTTCTTCGGAAGGAGCTTGCCCATTAAGGGACAATTCCGTCGAAAGCGGTATATGCTTCTTGCTGAAATCCAGATGATGCAATAAATAGGCGGTTGTTTCGACATGCATGAGACGATGTTCAATGGCCACATGAACCATCTCTTCCGGCACCTGTTCCAAGGACTGATCGATCTCTCGCCTCACTCGTGCATTGTACCTCTCAACTTCCTCGATGGTCGGCCAATCGGACGGGCTATCTGTGGAAACAGTGCCCACCTCAGGATCAATACCCGCTTCAAACAATTGGTCAAATGATGGATGGAATGCCGGCTTGCCTAACGTCCAACGACACAGTTGATTCCAATCAAAGGCCTCTAGGTGACCTAAATAAAAGATCAAACGGTGCCGTTCGGGAATTGGGCGAGAGTATATGGCCGCCGGGCTGATCATAGCGAACAGACTGTCTGTCCGTCTCCGGGCTACCTCCAATTCTTGTAAAAGGCTGGAACATTGAGTCATCATCCTGGACCTCACACATGAAAGCGGAGTAATAAAAAAATAATGAATGTTTCTACAAAAAGAAAAGCCCCATATGGGGCTGTCGCTACTATACCGGACTTGAGCGCATTCGAAAAGTTCACGTGAACCTTTTCGCTAGGAGATCAATACGGCAACCCAAAAGCAAAATGCCGATTTTGACTTGTTGGCCTTCTTGGGTGGCCACGATAGGTGTTCCTTGTTATTCTGAAAATGTTCGCTTGGCATGGTGCCACAGCCCTACTCATACACAACCTCTATTGATGTCAGTATTGCCCCACACGATTTCATGAGGAATCCCTGTGACACACACCTGGGAACTTGAAGCCTCGCAACTCAGCAAACGTTTTCCTGACGGTACATTTGCGCTTCAGGATATCAATTGGAGGGTCAAGCAAGGCGAAACCATGGCTCTCATTGGTGAAAGCGGATCCGGGAAAACTACCCTCCTGCGATTGCTGAATCGTCTGACTGAACCTTCTTCAGGAAAAGTCCTTATTCAAGGTCATCAGGCAACCAATCAAGATCCCATTGATCTTCGACGCCGCCTGGGGTACGTCCCTCAAGATGGAGGACTCTTCCCCCATTGGACCATCCGGCACAATGTATGTTTAGTCCCTCAATTATTACAATGGCCCATTGAGCAACAAGACGATCGTCTCAATACCTTACTCCCCCTCGTTAATTTAGATCCAACACAAATTGCCGACCGTTATCCCATTGAATTATCTGGCGGGCAGCGCCAGCGGGTGGCCGTCGCCAGAGCCTTAGCCGCCGATCCGCCGATTGTCTTATTGGATGAACCGTTTAGCGCTTTGGACCCATTGACCCGGAAGGAACTGCACCAACAATTTCTGGCCCTCAAAACTCAGCTCCATAAAACCATGGTCCTCATTACTCACGATATGTCAGAGGCCTTTCGGCTCGGCGATCGAATTACCGTACTGAAAGATGGGCGTATTCATCAAATTGGCACCCCACAGGAACTCATTGACCTACCGGCCACCCCTTATGTGACCTCACTTATTGAACACCACTCGGCCTTCTCACCTTGATATGATTTTCGTTTATTCCGCCAAAAATGCATTGCAGTTTAAGCAGCCTAAATGGATATGGAAGGGTCTATTCATTGCCTTGTTGTTTGTAATCTGGGCATCGCCCGTTCTAGCTTCATCCAGCACCACGATCATTGTGGGCTCAAAGAATTTTCTGGAAAATCGACTCCTCGCCGAAATGTTCGCTCAACTGATCGAATCCCAAACAGCATTAACTGTCGAACGCCGCTTAGGGCTCGCCGGCACACAAATATGTTTCCAAGCGTTAAAGACAGGAGGAATTGACCTCTACCCCGAATACACCGGAACCGGCCTGGTGACCATCCTTGGCGAACCATCGATGCAGGATCCCGTCAACGTCTTGAACCGGGTACGCGGAGAATTTCGGAAACGTTGGAATATATGGTGGCTTGCACCGCTTGGCTTTGACAATTCTTACGCACTTGCATTACGACGGGATCGTGCCAAAGCACTGAACCTCCACACTGTTACCGATCTTGTTCAGGTTGCCCCACAATTGAAAGCAGGATTGGGCTATGAGTTCATTCAACGATCCGATGGTTTGCCAGGGCTCAAAAAATATTACGGCCTGAATTTCGGGGAAGTGGTGGGCATGCAACAATCATTAAAATATCAAGCGACGGACAACGGTGATGTCGATGTGCTGGACGTCTATACCACGGACGGCCGATTAGCCGTATACGACTTTGTGATCTTGGAAGACGACCGTCATTTTTTCCCTCCCTACGACGCCACCGCTCTTGTGCGAGGCGCAACGTTGGAAAGGCATCCTGAACTCGGGCAGGTACTCAGCTTACTAACCAACGCCCTCAGTCCTGAAAGCATGCGTGAATTGAATCTTCGTATTCAAGAACAGGGGGAAGCGATACCCCAAGTCGCCTACGACGCATTGCGCGCATTGCATTTAGTCAAGGAGGATGACCAACCAACCACAGCAACAATAAAAGAATCGACGTCCTTGGGATCCTATATGTGGGAGCAACGAGCGGCGTTGATGGTTCGGACCGGAGAACATTTGGCGTTGGCTGGCCTGGGTTTACTTCTGGGCATTATGTTGGCCATTCCACTAGCCTTCATACTTGAGCGCTGGCGAAAAGGATCCGAAACCATCATCCGCATAATCGGCATGTCGCAAACCATTCCCTCGATCGCCTTACTGGCATTTATGATTCCGCTCTTCGGCGTGGGCGCGCTACCCGCGATTATGGCCCTGTGGATTTATTCTCTGTATCCCATTTTACGTAATACTTTTTCAGGATTGCGCGACGCCGCGCCAAGCGTGGTCGAAACCGGTCGGGCACTCGGAATGACCGAATGGCAAATTCTACGATCTGTTCGCCTCCCACTTGCAGCTCCTACGATCATGGCTGGCGTTCGAACATCCGCCATTTGGACGGTAGGGACGGCAACACTTGCAGCATTTATTGGAGCCGGTGGATTAGGGGTGCCAATTGTCTCGGGGCTACAATTAGCGAATGTGCATGTCATTCTCTCTGGTGCATTACCCGCCACCATTTTAGCTCTTGTTGTTGATGGACTGTTAGGCTGGATCGAACGTCTAATCCGACCACGAGGCTTGGAAACCTCACATTAACTCAAGGGGTGAATTTTCCCTATGCCGTTTCATTTGTTCCATCTGAGGGCAGTCATACCACCCTTGGTTGCATCCATAGGGCATGATCGGTATAGTGAGCACACTTATCTATACTTCATACTTCTTTTCTCCCCGTCCGTTTAATTGTACTTTTTCCCTTCTTAAGTCGAATGCAGCTATTTCATTTTTGAAAACATCTGACACGTTCATCACGACTTAGCGATCGATTCATTGATCCAACATTGTTTGTATGTCCATGAACCAGGGAGGAATGCATGGAATCAAAAACCGAGACATCAATTACTATTGACGTACCAATCACCAGAGAAAATCCCGACACCCTCGGAAATATCGTAAAAGCAGGACTCCTTGCGAATCCGAGGACATTGCCTTCCAGATTGTTTTACGACGAACGCGGCTCTACCCTCTTCGAGCAGATTTGTGAATTGCCGGAATATTACCAAACACGAACAGAACACCAATTGCTTGTCACCTGGGCCGACGAAATCGTCTCATTGAGCGGTGCTGAAGAACTCGTGGAATTAGGTTCGGGCGCGGCTACTAAGACTCGAGTGTTATTGGATGCCATGACACGCGCTGGCCAATTGCAATATTTCGTGCCATTCGATGTGGATGAAAGCATTGTCCGACGCGTTTCCGAAGAACTCGTACAGGAATACCCCGGCCTACAGATTCACGGTGTAGCAGGAGACTTTCTCGTTCACTTGGAACATATTCCTGAAGGCGGGAAGCGTCTTGTGGTCATTCTCGGGGGCACCGTCGGAAATCTTCCGCCGATAGCCGCCGAAGATTTTTTGACGTCTGTCAATACCGAAATGGCGTCTGGAGATTTTTTCTTATTAGGCGTCCAACTCATTACCGACCCCAGCCGTTTAGAAGCGGCTTACAATGATCAACAAGGCATCACAGCCAAATTCAACAAAAACATTCTCCGAGTCCTTCGAAACCAACTGGGTGCCCAATGCGATTCAGACAATTTCGACCATGTGGCACGCTATAACGCAGAAGGGCATCGCATTGAAATGTGGCTGCGATCTTCCCAGGATCAAACCATAGACATACCAGATCTGGACCTTTCCGTACCGCTTAAAAAAGATGAAGAGATTCGAACCGAACTCAGCACCAAATATGATCGTTTCTTAGCCGAAAACCTACTCAACACTTCAGGATTTGAGATGGTGAAATGGTATACCGATCCCGACCAACTCATCAGCTTGGCGTTGGCTCAAAAACCATAACCTGTAGGCTACCCTCTATCGATCAGCTCTTGTCTTTAAGCGATTGGTCTTTCCCTGAAACTTGAGGGTCACTCAATATTTCTTAAAGCACGCATGATCTATCTCAATGTGGCGGGGCTTTCCCCATTCAAACAAGACGTACAAACAGAAGTCACGACCACTCTCGAACAATTTAGCCACCTCCTCTATTCGGATGAGGGCATTCACTATTTTCGTAAGACTCTACAACGCTGCCGCGAACAACTTGCTCAATGGCTACAAGTAGAGGATGCACGCCGTATTGCCTTAGTGCCAAATGCCACCACAGCCTGCTGGCTCGTCTTATCTCGCATCCATTGGAAACCTGGAGACCAAGTCCTCACCACCACCCATGAACATTCTTCGGTGCTCAAAGAAATCGTGGCCTTACAAACGAGAGGAGTCCATGTACACAGGCTAGAGTCCAGCTCCCCGGATGATTTGGAAATTCAGATTGAACAACTTCTAAAATCCGGTCAGGTTCGAGCCATCGTCATTAGTCATGTCTCACATATCGATGGACGAATTTTCCCCATTGAACGTCTCTATCGACTTACTCAGAGCTATTACGCTCTTTTGATTGTCGATGGCGCCCAAGCTGTGGGGCATATTTCCGTAAACTTTCCTGACTGGCAACCCGATGCCTACTTTTTCCCAGGTCAAAAATGGTGTGCAGGCCCAATGGGCGCGGGAGCACTGATTCTTGGGAAACCATTTGCAGAACGCCATGAAGGGGAAGGAACCAAGCAACCCCCATGGGCAGCCTTTGAACTTGGGACACAAAATATTGGTTTGATCGCTGGCTTTGCCAAAGCCTGTGCGATCAAACAACAGGAGGGGCTCAAGACCGCCACATTGGAGAGTATCAGAGAGGAAGTCAGACGTACGTTGTCGAAAACTTCGGATCTAAAATTTCTGGAATGGGAAGGACCACATAGTCCAGGAATTTTTTCATTTACTTGTCTAGGGAAGAAGACTGAATCACACCTTCAATCTAGGCCTCACAACATTGTCTGGAAAATATTCCCACTTCCCAAAGATCCGAACCGAATGGGAATCCGTCTGTCTTGGTCTTCCGACATTCCGAAAAGAGATTTAGAATCTGTTTTCAGTTTATTTCAGGATAGTTAATGAAAGCTTAGAAAAGTCTAAATAGGCGAGAGTAAAAAAGAAGGCCATCCAGAAATTGGATGCCCTTCTTTTTTTGACCAAAGTCCTTATGGTTGGACGAGGACGGTGACGGAAGCCGCCGTCCAATCAGTGGCCGGATACCCGACTGGAATAACCTGGGCTTCCATTTGAGGGTCCATGTGTTGACTAGCACTCATATCTTCCAGCATGGAAAGATCAGGCTGAACCGATTCTGAAGGGTATTCATCACCGTATCCAATCTCATCAGGTATAGAGTCCCCTT
>CP070628.1:1463890-1467442 GCA_020355985.1 Nitrospirota bacterium
CACGATCTTGGAACCTGAACGGGTTGTGGTCGACCATGAAGTGACGGTCGGGCGGGATACCGTTCTTCATCCAGGAGTGATTCTTGAGGGAACAACTCATGTTGGGGAAAATTGTACGATTCGTGCCAATTCACGACTCACCAATTCTGTGCTGCATCGAGGGGTTAGGATTCAGGATTCCTGTATTCTTCAGGAGGCAACAGTTGAAGAAGAAGCCATGATTGGACCGTTGGCTCACTTAAGGCCGGGCAGTTTTATTCATCGAAGAGCCAAAGTTGGAAATTTCGTGGAACTCAAGCAAACGGAAGTTGGTGAGGGATCAAAGGTGAATCACCTCAGCTACCTTGGAGACACGTGGATTGGGCGGAATGTGAATGTGGGGGCCGGAACCATTACGTGTAATTATGATGGGTATCGAAAGGAACGAACCATCATAGAGGACAACGTGTTTATTGGAAGCGACGTTCAACTCATCGCACCCGTCACGATTGGGAAAGGGGCATTAATTGCTGCTGGGACGACCGTAACGGAAAACGTTCCAGCCGATGCGCTGGGAATCTCTCGAGTGTCACAAACCAATAAAGAAGGGACCGCGGCCCGTCGTCGGGCCATGTTGGATCCTTCCGTACTCCCCACCAATGGACAAAACTCCCAAGTTGAAGATAGGCCTTCATCAACTTCGGTTCCTCAAAAACAATCAGAATCAACAGAATAAACTCTTTTTTTATTCCTCTCGATTGGCCGCGTGCAGGTCTCAGGCCGTCTTAAGTTTAGTCATGAATTCACCGAAATATCATATATCTTCATATAAAGTACTATAAATTACAGAGATTAAGGAAGTTTGAGCTTATGTGTGGGATTATCGGGTATGTCGGTCGGGAATCTGCGGTGCCAATCTTGTTAGCTGGGTTACAGCGACTGGAATATCGTGGATATGACTCAGCAGGTATTGCCATTCAGCATAATGGGAACCTGGAGATTCGACGAAGCGAGGGGAAACTCACTAATTTGGAAGCATTACTCCACCATGGTTCGATTGAAGGAACCACGGGCATCGGACATACCCGTTGGGCGACACATGGACGGCCTTCTGAGCAAAATGCGCATCCCCACCGCTCAGGAGAAGTGGTGCTTGTTCATAATGGTATCATTGAAAACTTTTTGACCTTACGGCATCGATTGGAATCGGAAGGTCATCGGTTTGAGTCAGAAACGGATACCGAAGTCATTGCCCATTTACTGTCTTCCGCCATTAAGAGGGGGAGTCGTTTAGATGAAGCTGTTCGTCAGGTGGCTCATGATTTACATGGGAGTTATGCTATTGCGGTCATGTCTCTGGCTGAACCAGGAAAAATTGTGGTTAGCCGATCAGGGTGCCCTCTGGTCATTGGTTTGAATGGAACAGGTGCATTTTTGGCATCTGATGTTACTCCTCTATTGGCACATACCCGAGAAGTGGTGTTTTTGGAAGATGGAGAAGTGGGAATATTGCAAGATGGTGAGATCAAAGTCTTCGATTCCGATGGTCAGCCAAAGACCTTTCAAGTTGAGACAATTCATTGGGATGCCGAAGCCGCTGAAAAAGGCGGGTATTCAGATTTTATGATGAAGGAAATTCACGAACAACCGCAAGTCATTATGGATACCCTTCGTGGTCGGTTCGATTATGAATCGGGAGAGGCCGACCTCCCGGATTTAGCCATGACTAAAGAAGAGCTCTTGGGCGCGAGAAGATTTTGGATTGTCGCCTGTGGGACCTCCTGGCATGCTGGGTTGGTGGGAAAATATCTTTTCGAGGAGATGGTCCGTAGACCAATTCAAGTCGATATAGGTTCGGAATTTCGGTATCGGGAACCCATGATTCAGGCCAATGATTTGTTTATTGCTATTTCGCAGTCAGGTGAAACGGCTGACACCTTGGCGGCTGCACGAGAAGCGAAACGACGCGGGGCACGGGTGTTAGCCATCGTCAATGTCGTGGGAAGTACTTTAGCCCGCGAAGCGGACGGGGTTATTTATACACGTTGTGGGCCGGAGATTAGTGTGGCATCAACTAAAGCATTTACAGGGCAAATTATTGCCTTGTATTTGTTAATTCTGCACGTTGGACGGGTTCACGAAGTGTTGAGTCCGGAAGAAGGACGATGGTGGCTGGATCATTTTCTCATGCTTCCAGGCCATGTTGAGCACATTTTAAAACAAGACCACACTATTGAATCTATAGCCAAAGAATATGCTCATAAACGAAATTTTTTGTACTTAGGTCGTGGGGTTAATTATCCCATTGCCTTAGAAGGAGCGTTGAAACTCAAAGAAATTTCCTATATTCATGCGGAGGGTTACGCGGCAGGAGAAATGAAGCACGGTCCGATTGCGTTAATTGATAGTGAAATGCCGGTGGTTGTGCTTTCGCCGAAAGATCGTCTGTATGAAAAATCTGTGAGTAATCTTATGGAAGTACGGGCGAGAAACGCCCCCGTGATTGCCTTTGTTTCAGAGGGAGATCATGGCTTAGATAAAATGGCCGATTATGTTTTTGCCATTCCGGAAATACATCCTCTCCTGACGCCCATTCTTTTTACTGTTGGCCTGCAACTCTTAGCCTATCATATTGCTGTGCAGCGTGGATTGGATGTCGATCGACCCAGGAATCTAGCCAAAAGTGTGACCGTGGAATAATCTTTGAGCCTACGGTCTTACACCGTTCTGTTTTTTCCGCTTGCTGTAAAAATACCTTGAAATTGTTTTCCACTTCAGTAAACTAATTTCATGATACAGACGATGATAATCACTGGAGGCGCGGGTTTTATTGGTGCGAATTTTGTTCGGATGGCTTTAGCCCAGACTGATGCACGGATTGTCGTTGTGGATAAATTGACCTATGCCGGTCACCGAGAAAATCTTGAAGATCTCTGGCGCGATTCCCGGTTACAGTTTGTCCAGGCTGACATTGCAGATGAAGCAGAAATGGTCAAGGTGGTTGAGACGTATCGTCCTCGATGGGTCGTGAATTTTGCGGCTGAATCGCATGTGGATCGCTCAATCGATAATCCATATCCCTTTATTCATACCAATGTGACGGGGACTTTGGTGTTATTGGATACGATCAGGCGTTTTCTGAAACAGGCTGGGACGGATCAGCAACAATGTTTTCGATTTTTGCATGTTTCCACGGATGAAGTCTATGGGACGTTAGGCGAGACAGGATTGTTTAGGGAAGAAACCCCCTATGCCCCTAATTCTCCCTATGCGGCGTCAAAGGCGAGCGCAGATCATTTGGTCCGTGCGTATTTTCATACCTATGGCCTTCCCACAATTATTACCAATTGTTCGAATAATTATGGGCCCTATCAATTTCCTGAGAAACTCATTCCCCTCATGGTCTTAAATGCCTTGGAAGGCAAGCCTCTTCCCATTTATGGAAACGGGAAGAATATTCGCGACTGGTTGTTTGTGGAAGATCTTTGCGAAGGACTTTTGCGGGTGCTTCAGGACGGTGCGCCTGGCGAAAAGTATAATTTGGGTGGTCGGTCTGAACGCTCAAATTTGGAA
>CP070628.1:1467542-1483190 GCA_020355985.1 Nitrospirota bacterium
AACGCGATCCCTCGAGTGATCAGGGTTTTTCCAGCTCCTAAGTCACCGGTTAAGGCAAGAACATCTCCTCCTTGCAGGGTTTGGCCCAATCGCTCTCCAAATTCAAGAGTTTTCTTTTCTGAATCCAAATGCATTTTTAGAGAATTGTGGCGGGGTATTTGAGATAAGGCAGAAGCGGTATCCAGTATGGCAGATTCTCCTTTTACTCTATTCCCCTGAGATTGTTTGGGTAAGAGCATGGGGGATTGCTGATATGAGATCGCTGGCGATTAAGCCAGGTTCTCCCACGGTCAGGGTGGCCAAGTCTCCAGCTAGACCATGTATGTACACCCCTGATCGGGCTGCATTCCAAGCTGTCAAACCTTGCGCTAAAAAGCCTGTAATCACCCCTGTCAGAACATCCCCCATGCCGGCGGAAGCCATGCCAGGATTTCCCGTTGGGCAAATGGCAATCTGGCCTTGAGGGTTGGCAATAACCGTGTTGGCGCCTTTTAAGACCAGAATAACCCTATGGGCGATAGCAAATGTTTTGGCTATTCCGATTCGATCTTCATTGATCATTTTTGATGAGGTGGCTGCTGCGAGTCTGGCCATTTCTCCAGGGTGTGGAGTCAAAATAGGAGGCTGTTTCAGGGTTGAAAAGATATCTAGATGAGATGCCAGATTATTAAGGGCATCAGCATCGAACACACAGGGTACCTCAAGTTGTGGCAGAAGCTGAGAGAGCAGCTCAGTTATTGAGGGGGAAACGCCCAACCCGGGCCCAAAGCCCACGGCCGATTTGTTTTGGCAGAAACGTAAGAGAGTTGTATAGGCATCAGGCCCTAACAGATGCTCGGAGGTTTCTGGTAAGGCCAGCGTCATGATTTCAAGAAGCTTGGATTCTAGAATAGGCGCGACTGTTTGAGGAGTAGCCGCAGTGACGAGACCGGTTCCTGCCCGGATTGCGCCAAGCGCAGCCAAGGCTGCTGCACCAGTCTTCCCAGGGGATCCAGCGACAACGCCAGCATGCCCGAATGACCCTTTATGTGAAGATTGTGGGCGTGGAGGAATGAGGGGGCTGACCAGCTCGGGTGTTAAGAGATGGCTCTGAGGTGCCAATTTCTGGACAAAGTCTATAGGAATACCAATATCTACCACTTCGATGTGCCCAACGTTATCTATGGCATCTCCGACATAGAGCCCAATTTTAGGGTACCCAAAAGTGACAGTCAGGTCGGCTTGTATGGCGGTACTCAAGATGGCCCCTGTATTGCTATCTAATCCCGAGGGGATATCGATGGCCACCGTATAGGCGTGGGAGGCATTCATCGCCGATATAGCCGTGGAATACGGATCGCGCACGGATGATGAAAGGCCTGTGCCTAGAAGTCCATCAATGAGAATATGGGCATCTTGTGTCAAAGCCGCCAAAGTTTCCTGACTAGGTAAAGCTAGGATGTGAGAAGGTGTAATTGTTTTATTCAGACGTCGATACATCGTTTTGGCATCTTTGCTGAGTTCTTTAGCGGGAGCCATCAAGATCACCGTGAGATGGGCTCCTTTGTTTTTTAAGAGCCGAGCTACGACCAAACCATCGCCGCCATTATTCCCTTTTCCACAGAACACGACGATTTTCTTTCCTTTTACAGGCCCAAAGTGCTGAAGAAGATGGGTGACGACACCGGTCCCTGCCCGTTCCATCAAAGTGGTCCCAGGAATTTTGGCGTCTTGGATCGTTTGGCGATCAAGCTCTTGCATCTGTTCTGGGGTCACGAGCCACATAATGGTTGTTTAAGATTTGGGGTGAGGGATTTGGATGTATTTACGTGAGAAGGGCTTTCATTTCTTGGACTGCGCGTTCAAGGCCAACAAACACGGCCCGAGCGATGATGCTATGGCCGATATTAAATTCTTCAATTTCAGGAATCTGGGCCAACCTGTTGGCATTTTGGTAGTTGAGCCCATGCCCCGCGCTGACACGGAGCCCTAATTTAGCTGCGAGTTTGGCGGCTTGAATAAGTGCATTATATTCGGTATCGACGTCTTGTTGGCGTCGAGTATTGGCATAGCGACCGGTATGCAGTTCCACAAAGTCAGCCTTGACCTTATGGGCAGCCCGAATTTGTTGTAGCTCAGGGTCAACAAACAAACTGACAGGAATGCCTCCTTCATGAAGAAGATTCACCATGGATTGGATACGATCCAGGTGTTCAACCACATCCAGCCCTCCCTCCGTTGTCAATTCTTGCCTGCGTTCTGGAACGAGAGTGGCCAAGTCGGGCTTGACGGCGAGGGCAATTTTGGCGACAGAATCTTCGGCAGCCATTTCTAAATTTAATTGGATATGGACTGTTTCCCGAAGGATTGTCAGATCGCGGTCTTGGATATGACGTCGATCCTCTCTGAGGTGGACAACAAGGCCTTCTGCTCCAGCTAATTGGACAAGAGTTGCGGCCATGATTGGATCTGGTTCATGCCCACCCCGAGCTTGTCGAAGTGTTGCGACATGATCCACGTTAACGCCGAGTCGTACCATAAAAACCCCTATTTGAGGAAACAAAGTGGAATGCCATTATCGCAAAAGGGAAAATCTCCGGCAATAAATTGGTGGCGGCATCTTTGCTTTGGGAAAAGAATCCCAAGAAGTTCTTTCCCCTTTTTCCCAAAATCCGGTGTTTCGAAATTGACTGCTTTCATTCCCTCATCTAGAATGAAATCTCTATAGATTTTATAGGATCTTCTAGTCTCTACCGCCCCTAAGACTGAGGGACGCTCTTTCACTTTTCATTGAAAATGGACCCTTTTTACCGAATTCAACGGCTTCCTGGATATGTCTTCACGCAGGTCCAGGAGTTAAAGCTTCAGGCTCGGAAGCGAGGTGAGGATATTATTGATTTGGGCATGGGAAATCCCGATCAACCTACGCCTCCTCACATTGTTGATAAGTTGATTGAAGCGGCCCGTAACGGGCGGAACCATCGGTATTCGGCCTCTCGAGGCATCACCAAATTACGACATGCGATTTGCAGTTGGTATCAACGAAAATATGATGTCAGTTTAGATCCGGAAACTGAAGCCATCGTCACGTTAGGGGTCAAGGAGGGCTTAGCGCATTTAGCTCTGGCTATCGTGGGTCCGGGGGATGTGGTCTTGGCGCCCACCCCAACCTATCCCATCCACATGTATTGTGTCATTATTGCCGGCGGGGAGGTTCGTGGAGTCGAATTGGGCCCCGATACTGATTTTTTTGAAAATTTAACACGAGCCTTCAAACAAACCCAGCCAGCTCCCCGTGCTTTGATTATCAGCTTTCCCCACAATCCGACCACGCAGGTGGTGGATCTTGAATTTTTTAAAAAAGTCGTAGAGTTTGCATTGGAACATAATGTATGGGTCATTCATGACTTAGCCTATGCTGATCTCGTATTTGATGGATATCGTGCGCCAAGCTTGCTGCAGATTCCCGAAGCCAAAAAAATTGGCGTGGAATTTTATTCGCTCTCAAAAAGTTATAATATGCCTGGCTGGCGCGTGGGGTTTTGTGTTGGGAATCCTGAACTCATCGGAGCCTTAACGCGAGTCAAGAGTTATTTGGACTATGGGATGTTTCAGCCGATTCAAATTGCGAGTATTATTGCCTTAAATGGTCCACAGGATTGCGTGAAAGACATCGTTGGTTTATACGAACGGCGACGCAATGCGTTAGTCCGTGGTCTCAATCGTATTGGATGGCCAATTGACTACCCTCGCGCTACGATGTTTGCGTGGGCAAAAATTCCTCAGCCGTACCTGGGTATGGGGTCGTTGGAATTTTCAAAATTTCTGCTACGGGAAGCGAAGGTGGCGGTATCTCCTGGGATCGGGTTCGGTGAGGGGGGGGATGAGTATGTACGATTTGCTCTTGTCGAAAACGAACACCGAATTTTTCAAGCCGTCCGCGGGATTCGTCAAGCCATGAAGTTGGAGGAAGCCTCCTAATGGACCGAGAAGTCAGGGTTGGGCTTATTGGGTTCGGCACGGTCGGCTCAGGGGTCGTGAAAATTTTACAAAATAATGCAGTCCTCATCGCCAGGCGCGTCGGCCGCTCAGTGGTACTGGCCAAAATTGCGGATTTGGATGTCACCACGGATCGAGGGGTCACGGTTTCTCCTGAAATATTGACCACAAATGTCAGGGATATACTGGACGATCCTCATATTGACATCGTGGTGGAATTAATTGGGGGGCATGAACCGGCAAAAGGTTTTATTCTTCAAGCTCTATCAAGTAAAAAGGGTGTGGTTACAGCCAATAAAGCTCTGCTCGCTGACCATGGGGAAGAGGTATTTGAAGCCGCATTCAAAGCACAAGCCGATCTCGGTTTTGAAGCCAGTGTTGGTGGAGGGATTCCCATTATTCGTTCACTCACTGAAGGGCTAGCAGGTAATCGTCTGACGTCCATAATGGGTATTATGAATGGAACCTCCAATTATATTTTGACTCGAATGACGCATGAAGGGCGAGACTTTAACGATATTTTGAAAGAAGCCACACGTGAAGGCTATGCGGAAGCTGATCCTTCCTTGGATATCGACGGGATTGATGCCGCACACAAATTGGTCATCATGGTCAACTTAGCCTATGGCACTCCTGTGCCTATGAGTGCTGTGTATACCGAAGGTATTTCAAACATTTCCACGGTGGACATCGCCTTTGCCAGAGAATTGGGCTTTACCATTAAATTGTTGGGTATTGCGAAATGTCAGGAACAGGTGATTGAGGCGCGTGTACATCCCACCCTGGTTCCATCGGAGTCTCCTATTGCCCAGGTCAATGGCGTGTATAACGCGATTCATCTAGTTGGTGACGCAGTGGGAGACATTGTGCTCTATGGGCAAGGTGCTGGGTCGCTTCCAACGGCCAGCGCGGTGGTGGGAGATATAATCGATCTGGCTAGGAACCGAATGCACGGGTCTTTCTCTCGTATCCCTGCGACATCATTTCAATGGGAATCACGTCAACCGCTCGCCATGAAGCCAATGGCTGAGATAGAGAGTAGGTATTATTTACGCTGTATGGTAAAAGACGAACCGAGTGTACTTTCGACCATTTCAGGGATTTTAGGCAAGCACGAAATCAGTATTTCATCAGTCCTTCAAAAAGGGAGAAAGCAAGGGCAGGCAGTTCCTTTGGTTATCTTGACTCATCAATCAAGTGAGCGAGGGCTTCAATGTGCGCTTCAGGACATTAATGCGCTTTCCATCGTTTCAGAACCAACGACATTGCTAAGAATGGAAGGCATAGAATAAACCTTGGGGCAACTTTGGTCGATAAAGGTAGAATGAGAACGATGATACCCTGGCGTGGGATAATAGATGAGTATCGAAAGTTTCTTCCCGTAGTTGCTGAGACGCCTATTGTGTCTTTGCAGGAGGGAAACACTCCGCTCATTTCAGCCACACGCCTGGCTAAGACTGTCTGTCCGGGACGAGAGTTATTTTTAAAGATTGAAGGCGCCAATCCCACCGGCTCGTTTAAAGACCGGGGTATGACCATGGCGGTTTCCAAGGCCATGGAAAAGAAGGCCAAAGGTTTGATGTGCGCCTCGACCGGTAATACCTCTGCCTCCGCGGCGGCTTATGCTGCAAAAGCAGGTTTACCTGCTTATGTTGTCGTTCCGGCAGGGAAGATTGCGTTAGGCAAGTTGACCCAAGCCCTCATGCATGGTGCACGCGTCATTCAAATAGATGGAAACTTTGATCAAGCCCTCACAATTGTCAAAACCCTCTGTGAGGAAACCGCTATAGAATTGGTCAACTCTATTAATCCCTTTCGGCTAGAAGGACAAAAAACAGCTGCCCTGGAAGTGTGCGATCAACTCGGATGCGCTCCGGTCATTCATGCGTTGCCCGTTGGCAATGCGGGAAACATTACGGCCTATTGGCGAGGCTATCGCGAATATAAGGAGGCCGGACAAACACAGGGTTTGCCCCGTATGTTTGGCTTTCAAGCTGAAGGGGCCGCCCCACTTGTCAGAGGGCATGTGGTGGAATCACCCCAAACCGTGGCTTCGGCTATTCGAATTGGAAACCCTGCGAGTTGGACGTTAGCACTTCAAGCGGTTGAGGAATCAGATGGATGTCTTCATATGGTGTCGGACGAGGAAATTCTGCAGGCGTATCAAATGGTGGCTTGTGAAGAAGGTGTGTTTTGTGAGCCTGCGTCTGCTGCTTCAATTGCCGGAATTTACAAGCTGAATTGTGAGGGTCTCTTACCCCAAGAAGGTCCCATTGTCTGTACCCTAACCGGTCATGGGTTGAAAGATCCTGATACGGGATTATCTGTATCGTATCGACCGGTGACGGTTCCCGCGACTCGTGAAGCCGTTGCGGCCCAATTAACGGCCTAATCATTATTCTTTGTGGCAATCGCCATTACTATAGATAATCTTCAACTCCATGAATCCTAAACAGTGAGGCAAGGATCGTGAAAAAAACGATCATGGTTCACATCGATGGAATGCCGACTCATCCCTTGGAGGAGTTAGGCATGCATACCGTGCTGCAAGCGGCTCAGACCCCTCATCTTGATGATCTTGCTCGATATGGGGAATTGGGGCGATTAGGGATACCCAAGGAATCGCGCCCCTTTGCCGGAGAACTGGCCTTGGTCAGTTTGTTAGGGTATGACTCGCAGAAGTGGTATGCCGGGCCAGGGGCATTTGAAGGTGTCAATTTAGAGGTGGTCCTTGATCGGAACGATGTTGCGTTTCTTTGTGATTTTGTCACCCTGCGCTCAGAAGATGGATGGGGAGATTCGAAAAAACTTGGACCGGCATTAGTGATGGACGATATTTCTGGAGGAGGCCTAGAGACTGAGGAAGCCCGGGAACTCATCGACGCGATTAACGAACAATTAGTATCAGAGAATATACAATTTTACCTTGGTCAGG
Organism: Nitrospirota bacterium; assembly: GCA_020355985.1. The sequence continues at coordinate 1,474,456 of CP070628.1, forward strand.
ATGCTCGTCATCTCATGGTTTGGGTAGGGGGCAGCACAAAAATTGGTTGTGGAAATCCTGAGGAAGTGATTGGCAAACCAATCGATACATATTTAGCGAAGGGAGAAGGGGCTCAAATTTTGCGCGAATTGATGGAGGCCGCTCGTATGATTCTTCGGCATCATCCCGTGAATCAAGAACGGATGAATGCCGGTTTGAAGCCGGCTAATTGCCTGTGGCCATGGGGACAGAGTAAGCCGGTGGAATTGCCGCCATTAAAAGAGCGATGGCCGATACAGGGTACTGTCGTTTCTCAAAGAGGGCCTTACCGAGGTGTGGGAATGGCTAGCGGACTGCAAGCCGTGAAGGCAGAGGACATTGGCGAGAATGAATCTGCCTGGTTCGGAAGGATGGCGGACTTGGCCTCAAGGATCCTGGAGAAGCAGGATCTGGCTTGCCTGCATATTCCGTTCTCTGCCGGGATGATACCTGAAGGTCAGCCTGCCTCATCATCCTTGTTTGTGGAACGTCTGCAGCATATCGATGAATATCTGATTGGACCGTTATGGCAGTCTTGCGCCGGAAACGGAAACGCGCGGCTCTTCGTGGTTGCCACTCCTAGCGTCAGCATTCCGAAAGAGGGTGCACATCCATCTGTGCCGTATGTGCTCTATGAAGGAAAGAAGGCTGCTGAGCAATCGTCCACAGCGGCATTTAATGAACATGAAGCGTCTCATCGCCCACTGCAAAATGCCACTACTTTCTTTGAACGGTTTTTCGGAAAGAAGTAGCTGGTATGGCGTGTTATGTTCAAAAGTTCGGTGGGACTTCGGTTGGGAGCATTGAGCGCATTCAACACGTGGCTCAGCTTATTGACAAAACGTATCGTGAGGGGCATCAATTAGTTGTCGTCTTGTCTGCCATGAGTGGGGAGACTGATCGTCTCAACAAAATGGCCAGGGAGTTGAGCACAGATCCTGATGACCGCGAACTGGACGTATTACTCTCGTCTGGAGAACGCGTGACCATAGCCTTAATGGCCATGACGTTAAACAGTCTAGGAGTTAAAGCGCGATCATTTACCGGGCGGCAAGTTGGTATTATGACGGATGGGGCCCATACCAAAGCAAGGGTTTCTCGTGTCGATACGAAGCGGGTCAGGGCGGCCTTACAAGATGGGGTGGTCCCCATTGTGGCAGGGTTTCAAGGTATTAATGAAGCGTCCGATGTGACGACTTTGGGACGGGGAGGATCAGATCTTACCGCTGTGGTCTTGGCAGCTGCGCTGAAAGCCGAGACGTGTTTTATTTATACTGATGTGGATGGTGTATATACCGCCGATCCTAATATGGTTCCTTCCGCTCGGCGGCTGGAGAAGATCTCGTATGAGGAAATGTTGGAACTGGCCAGCTTGGGTGCCAAGGTCTTACAGACACGCTCGGTGGAGCTTGCTGCGAAACATCAGGTCCCGGTGGAGGTGCGATCCAGTTTTCAGGACGGACCGGGAACCCGTGTGGTAAAAGAGGATGCAGATATGGAACAAGTCTTAGTTTCTGGAGTGACAGGGGATCGCAATCAGGCTAAGGTCACCGTGATTGGTGTCCCGGATCAGCCTGGTATTGCGGCAAAAATCTTTGTTGCGATTGCGGAATCGGGGATCAATGTGGATATGATTATTCAAAATGTCAGTCATGAATCCTTGACGGACATTTCCTTTACGGTGCCAAGGGGAGAGCTAAAGGCAGCGACCAGTCTCATTCGAGATCTTGCCAAAGAAGTTAATGCGCGAACATTTGAGGTGAATGAAGCGATTGCCAAAGTCTCTTTGGTCGGAGTGGGGATGCGGTCTCATTCCGGGGTCGCTGCACGAATGTTTGCGACGCTTTCACGAGATGGGATTAATATTATGATGATCAGCACCTCGGAAATTAAGATTTCGTGTGTAGTAGAAGAAAAATATATGGAATTGGCGGTGCGGGGTTTGCACCAAGAATTCGAGTTAGAAAAATCGCCAAATGCCTAGATCGGGACACCTTGGATTAATGGGTGGTGCGAACGTAAGATGAGACAATGAGTGCCATGACAAAACAGAATCCAACAATTGAAATTTATGATACGACCTTGCGAGATGGTTCGCAGGCCGAAGACGTTAGTTTGTCGGTCGAAGATAAGGTCCGAATCGCCCTTAAATTAGATGAATTGGGCGTCCATTTCATCGAAGGGGGGTGGCCAGGAGCCAATCCTAAAGATATTGAGTTCTTTCAAATCATTAAATCCACTCCTCTTCAACAGGCAAAAATTGTGGCCTTTGGTTCGACGAGGAAGGCAAAGAATTTGGCCAACGATGACCCCACGCTTGAGGCACTGCTTTCGGCTGAAACCGATATTGTCACCATTTTTGGAAAGAGTTGGACCCTGCATGTTACAGAGGCCTTAGAGACGACTCTAGAAACCAATCTGGAATTAATTGGAGATTCCATTGCCTTTCTCCGGTCGAAAGGCCGGCAAGTGTTTTACGATGCCGAACACTTTTTTGATGGTTACAAAACTGATCCCACATATGCGCTAAAGACTATTGAGGCAGCCGTGAACGCTGGAGCTGAACGAATTATCTTGTGCGATACCAATGGTGGCACGATGCCGTGGGAAATTCAGGAGATGGTATCAATCGTACGGAAACAATGTTCCGTTCCATTAGGCATTCATGCTCACAATGATGCCGAAATGGGCGTGGCGAATTCTTTGGTTGCGGTTCAGGCGGGTGCCATACATGTTCAGGGAACCATCAATGGCATCGGCGAGCGCTGTGGCAATGCGAACCTCTGTTCTATTATGGCCAATTTGGAATTGAAAATGGGTCGAATGGCGTTGGGCGAGGGACGGTTAGCAAACCTTAGACCCATTTCTCACTATGTGGCGGAAATGGCCAATCTGCTTCCCAATAAGCGTCAGCCATACGTCGGAGATACCGCTTTTGCCCACAAGGGTGGTGTGCATATTCATGCGGTTCAAAAAAATCCTCTTACCTATGAGCATGTCCAACCGGATCAAGTTGGCAATCAACGTCGGGTGTTGATTTCGGATAATAGTGGGCGTAGTGCGGTGTTTAGCAAGATGGAAACGTTTGGTCTGGATCTTTCGCAAGATAACCCAAAGGTTCAGGAATTGTTGGGTTCTCTCAAAAACCTGGAATATGAAGGCTACCAGTTCGAGGGGGCGGAGGGATCGTTTGAGCTGCTTGTGCGCAAAGCTTTAGGGACCCATACGCCATCATTCGAGCTACTGGGTTGCCGAATAATTGTCGAGAAACGCAAAACGCATGAAGAGGCCATCTCGGAAGCTACAATTATGGTCAAAGTGGGCGATGTGGTAGAACATACTGCGGCTGTCGGGGATGGCCCGGTTAATGCTCTGGACCATGCCCTGCGAAAAGCTTTGGAACATTTCTATCCGCAGCTCAAAGAAGTCAAACTGTTGGACTATAAAGTCCGGGTCTTAACGGGGCTGAGAGGAACGGGTTCACGAGTCAGGGTGCTGATCGAATCCGGGGATCACAAAGAAAAATGGGGGACCGTCGGCGTATCGGAAAATATTATCGAAGCCAGTTGGCAGGCTTTAGCGGATAGCATTGAATATAAGCTTATGCGAGAAAAGCTCTAGGGGAAAAGGAGTTCTTTTCACTCTCGTTCTCCTCCGTTCCACTTGTTCGAATATTGGGGATAAGGCACTGAAAAGTAAGAAGTTCTTGACAAGTTGGATGAGTGGGGTTACGTTCTGCCAATCAAGGCCGTCAGGAGATAGAATAGACGGTTACTTTTCACTCCTTTCACAATCAATTGCCAGGGGGTACTGATTATGCGAAAGGCGGATATCGCCGATATCATTACAGAGACTGCCGGGATTCAGAAAACGGAATCCATGGAGATGGTCGAGCAGGTCTTGGATTTGATCAAGGCTATGATGCAACAAGGAGAAATCGTCAAAATTGCCGGTTTTGGTAATTTTGTCGTCCGAAATAAAGGCGAACGAAAAGGACGAAATCCTCGGACTGGAGAGGAAATTGCTATTACCCCTCGTCGAGTGGTGACTTTCCGTCCAAGCGCCCTCTTTAAGCAATATGTCAATTCCTAACGGCTGGGGCGTATGAAAATTATGGTGTGAGCAGGCATGGGAGTGGGCACGAAACACGAGGAAAAGGCTGGGTATAAGATTGGGGAAGTGGCCTCGATAACGAAACTTCCTGCCTATGTTCTACGGTTTTGGGAATCCGAGTTCATTTTCCTGAAACCAAAAAAAAGTCAAGGCAAACACCGTATTTATACGAAAACGGATATCGAAACGATTTTTGAAATCAAACGAATGCTATATGAAGAAGGGTATACGATTGCGGGACTGAAACGTTTTTGGTATCGGAAGAAAAAGGGCGGTCAAGCGGTTCAAGTGCCCAAAGATCTCGTAAAAAAGGCCAAATCTGAATTGCAGGGTATTTTAAAGCTTTTAGACCGGCAGTCAGCCTAAATTGGTCAATGAAACAGGTAAAAAATTATAATGTGACATTTGGCGGGGCGTGGCGCAGCCCGGTAGCGCACTCGCTTGGGGTGCGAGAGGTCGGCCGTTCAAATCGGCTCGCCCCGACCAAATTCTAAAATATTGAGTGAAAAGCGAGGAGTAAGGAAGAGGCTTCTCTCTTTTTTGGGATATTCTTAACTTTGTAAATCTTCATCTTCAATCAACTCTTCACTATCTGGCATTCCATACGCAACAAATTTCGCATACGAGAGATAAATTTGGCTGCTGTCCCGCATCGCTGTTGAGCCGGCTTTCATACGCTGGAATTTCACCTGGTCTTCTTCATCCTCACTCTTTTGTAAGGCCCCGACGTATTCTTCTAGTAAAATTGAATAGCGCTGCATGGCCTGCTCAATTTCCATATAGGCTTGCATGATGTCATCTTGCATTGATTGTCCTCCACGAAAATAATTTTCACCTTACAAAAGCCCGTACCCCTGGTCAACTTTCCCTAAAAAATCATAGATGAATAGCCCCGAAGCTTTCATAGACCCATGTATTCAGGGAATGCCCATTATGTCACGATCACGTTTGACCGATTTTTCAGGGATTCAGTAGAATGCCCTGGCTGAGTTGGGCCCCCAATAAGTGCATGGTGTCCAAAGAGAAATGGCTGGCAGCCTAATCCGCTCTTCCCATGAACACCCTTCCCCTCCCATGGATTACCATCGTTATTCCGATCAAGGATGAACGGGACAACATTCCATTATTAGTAAGCCAATTGCTGAAATTTTTTGAAGTTCGGCCAGAGAGTAAAACCGCTTCTTTTGAACTGATATTGGTGGATGATGGGAGTACGGATGGCAGTGAGACATTGTTGGACGAATTAGTCATGCAATCCCCGGCTGTTCGAGTCATTCACTTGGACAAAAATCATGGGCAAACGGCTGCCTTTGATGCGGGGTTTCGACAAGCAAAAGGTGAACTGATTGCCACGATGGATGGAGATCTGCAATATGATCCGAAGGATTTTGCTAAACTCCTGCCATTGGTAGAACAGTTTGATTTGGTCTGCGGGCGACGTTCAGCTCGACACGACAATATGGTCCGCCGATGGTCATCAACCATTGCCAACCAAGTAAGAAATTGGGTGATCCATGATGGTATTTCGGACACGGGGTGTTCATTGAAAATCTTCCGAAGAGCTATTGTCGAACGGATGCCTTTGTTTAAAAATATGCATCGTTTTTTCCCGGCGTTAGCTAAGATGTATGGGTTTACGGTGACAGAAGTGCCAGTCCAACATTTTCCGCGTGCGCATGGGGTGTCAAAATATGGCGTCGGTAATCGATTATTTGCAGGCTTGTATGATTTGTTTGCCGTTCGATGGATGCAGAAACGCTGTCTGAACTTTACCATGCGGGAATCCAAGCGCCCCCAATCCCATGAATGATCGTTAACGGATGGATTTCACATCACTGTCAACGGAAGAAATGGTATGGTTAGGGATTGGGTTTTTGGGGCAAAGCCTCTTTTTTTCGCGCTGGTTGCTGCAATGGGCTTCATCAGAACGCCGGGAAGAAAGTCATATCCCCGTATCATTTTGGTATATGAGTTTGATTGGAAGTGTCATTGTATTGGCCTATGCCTTTCACCGTGTGGATCCGGTCTTTATCGCGGGACAAAGCGTGGGGACCATCGTCTATGTGCGTAACCTCATTCTTCTCTATCGTGCCAAGAAGCGAGCGGTGAGTGGATAATCTCTCGCCTCCTTCTACTTCTTCTTCTCTTCAATCCAAGTTTTCTCACTCCTCCCTGTCGCATATAGCCCTGCTACTGGTGCTCGGCATCTGGCTGTTCGGCTTGGAAGGAGGATGGCTTGGTGGGTTAGAGATAGGTGATTTAGGACTGACTGATCGTGATGAAGGTAGTAACGCCGAAGCGGCTCGAGAGATGTTGGAAACTGGTGATTGGATTTCACCCACACTCAATTACGAACCACGTTTTGCCAAACCCGCATTCGTCTACTGGCTGATTAGCGGCTCCTATAGCCTGTTTGGTATTAATGAATTTTCTGCCAGATTTCCTTCAGCCTTCTCCGGGTTGTGTGTTGTGTTGCTACAGTATGCGTTTGTTTATCGATGGCTTGGAGCGCCTCTGGCTTGGCTATCGTCGATCATGCTGTTGCTCAATATGGAATTCTTGGCGATTAATCGTATGGTACTGACCGATCCGGAGTTGGTCATCTTTACGACTTTGGCGGGCTATAGTTTTTGGCACGCGTTACACGGTTCCACGAAAACCAGTCCATGGTGGTTCATCTCTTTTTACCTGGCCATGGGATTTGGGATGTTGGTGAAGGGGCCAGTCGGCATTATTATTCCGTTGGTTGGAGTTATTCCCTATCTCACGTTCACTCGACAATGGAAAAATTTTTGGCAAAAAGGATTTCCGCTGCTCGGCTCAGGTCTGGTTCTCTTAGTCGCCGCTCCTTGGTACGTAGCCATGTTTAAAATTCATGGCGAGGCCTACTGGGCTGCGGCGCAAGCTAACACAACCGGTCGGTTTATGAGCCCGATGGAAGGGCATGGAGGCACGTTTTTCTTTTATGTGCCCATTTTGCTACTAGGCTTTTTCCCTTGGAGTGCGTTCCTGCCCTCCGTGCTCTATCAATCGCTGAAACAGTGGAAAGCCTATTGGAACGGACAGAGCTTTGTGTCACGAGAAACCAATCTAGAATTTTTTCTTAGTCTATGGGTTGTAGGTTTGTTGATCTTCTTTACGCTCTCGGCTACGCGATTACCTCATTATATTTATCCGCTGTTTCCACCATCGGCTATCTTGGTGGGTCTATGGTGGAAAAGATTTCAAGACCAATCATCATCCTTTGATTGGCGAATCCCTCGCCGTCTGCTGCTTGGGATTGGGTATCTGTTGGGGATTGCCATCATTATCGCCCCGGCCATCTTTCAGCAATTCATGAAGCAGATAACCAAGGAGTTCCCTGCTGCCGTGCATGTGGATTTTGGTTGGCTCCCAACCATAATGGGTTTGGTCATTGTATTGGGAACCATGGGCATCCGACTTTGTCTGGATTCAGAGACCAAGCGGTCGTGGGCCGTGGGAATAGCAGGAGGGATGATGATGGTGTTTGGCTTATTCGGGGTAAAAGGAGCGCTTCCGGTGTATCACATGTATTTCATCGAACCACCGCAGCAATTAGCGACGATTGCCGGATTTAATTTGAAGGAAGATGACCGCCTGTTACAAGTAGGAAGAAAGCGCCCATCTCTCAGTTTTTACGCCAAGCGCAAAGTGCATTTTCTGGGACCACACGATGAAAAAGAATGGGAAATCAACCTGGCGGCTTCAGGCAAGAAAATGATCATCCTTCAGACCCCTCTCCGTCGCGATATTCCAGAGGCCGTCTCCGGTTGGACCGTTGTCCTCGAACACGGCGGCTTCTCGCTCCTCTCCAGTGAACCGCTGTTGTAAACGACAGAATCTTGTGTGGGAGATGGCGAGGATTTCTCACCCTCCCGGTTTTTGGGGAGAGTGAGTTGAGTCAAATCACATTGAATGAGAATGTGGAATTTCGAAACAAAAGGGCGAAGAAGGCTTAGACATTGCCCGAAGTCATTTTCGCTTTCAACATTTGGGCAAGAAACAATTTGTTGTCTACGGTGAGGTTTTTGACCGAATCTTCAAACTTTTTGGCTCGCTCCAGATTTTCCTTATAAAATGCAATGTCGGATAATGTGCGCGTCGCATCTCGGGCCACACCTTGTAAGTCAACCATCAGGCTGGGCGTGAGTTTCTTGGTGGAAAGGGATTTGACCACCTCAACCAATCGTTGGGCTTCCTTAATCCATTCCTCATAGTTATTTTCCATTTTGATATAGGAGTGGGCATCTCCAATAATCCACAGACGAATCAATTCGATTTCTTGAGACGTAATGTCTTCATTGTTCTGAAGCTTGCTCAATAATGAGGCCATCTCATCTTTGGTAGATTCTTGAATGCCTTCTCGTAGGTCATTATAGAGAGTCATAAACGTTTGGTTCAGTTGTTGAAGATCGGCGATGGTCGTATTGTTGTTGATGGTGGGGCATTGGGATGCCGCCTGCTGAACGCCCTGTTTGACTTTTTCTTGATACATGGGGTTTCTCCTGTTTGGGTAGATACCCCAGTCGTGCTTAATGGGGAATCCAGATTAGTATTCATTGGACAACAAATGGGCCCCTGTC
>CP070628.1:1483290-1492861 GCA_020355985.1 Nitrospirota bacterium
AAGAGTCCGACACGAGGCCGATTGACCCCCAAAAGATTCTTTCCGTATTCATGCCCCATAATGCCAAATTGATAGAGTTGACGAGCCGTACAATCGACCGTGGCCCCAACATCTAACATGATAGCCTTCCCTTGCCTGGTTGGCAGAGTTGCCGCAATGGCTGGGCGGTCAACCCCTGTAATAAACCCCAACAGAAAAAAGGCCGACACCATCGTGGCACCAGTATTCCCAGCGCTCACCAAGGCATCAGCCTGTTTACTTTTGACTAACTCCGTGGCTTTCCATATGGAAGAATCACGTTTTTTTCGTGCTGCTAATGCTGGGGATTCATGCATCCCCACAACTTGGGAAGCATGGAAAATTTCAATTTTAGGTTTCTTGCCGCTGAGTTGGTCCAGCTGAGTTTGAATAGCCGATTGATCTCCAACCAAAATCACAGAAAGAGATGTTTCCCTCGTCGCTTGGAGGGCTCCTTCAACGGTGGGAGCTAGACCATGATCTCCTCCCATCGCATCCACGGCTATTTTCATGGGATTGGCTTGAAAATAAATTTGGCGAAAAAAGTCAGTCGCTATCCTTCTTCAACTGCAATAATTGCCTTGCCTTTGTAGGTACCACAGTTCAGGCAGGTCACATGAGGCTGTTTTAACTCATGGCATTGAGGACAGACCGAAAGGTTCGGGGGAGTGAGCGCATGATGAGCACGTCGTTTATCCCGACGGGCTTTTGAGATTTTGTGTTTAGGATTAGCCATAGTCGTCCAACTTCTTCGTTAAGAGATGGGTATTACCTTCACGTCCTGGATCAAACAAGTTTCGTAGAAGGTTTGGAGGCTTTCTTACTCACCACAGAAATGGTGTCTGAAACCATGGATGATGAAGCAGTAACAGGCGAGTAACATTGACAAACGTCTTCGTTTAAATTGCCTCCACATATTTGGCACAACCCGGCACAATTTTCCTGACACAAGGGATGCAGGGGAGTTGCCAGAATGAGATATTCGCGCAAAGCGGGAAGCAGGTCAATTTGACCTTCGGTAATGGGGTACGTGTCAACATCCTGTTCCTGCACTTCATCAATTGGTGGGATGTGCCTTTGACTCCCTTTTTTCATTTTCTTAGAAGAGTCGAGGAAAGGAGCGGAAGGAAGTGATTGACCGAAATCAGCGGCACAATGCAAAAACACATCTTCCTCAAAGAGGGTCAAACACCTAACACATTCACGAGCCACCCGCCCAGTCAGCGTTCCTTGGAAGTGAGCCATTCGATCATCAGGCAAAAAGACTTGACCCGTACAATTCAGAGGTCCAATAATTTTCCCATCGTCAGGGGGCAAAATAATCTCTTCCGGGAGAACTTCACAGTCGAAAGTCTGCCCTTCAGAAGGAATGTCACTTAAATTAATTATTAAAGACATGGTGAACAACAAAGAAGCACTTTTGAATCAACCCCGTAGTGTTTTCTGCCCTTATCGCCAAAATCCCGTTTTAAGCCTTAACTAGTCTTCTGAAAAAGCAATAATGGCAATATGTCTCGCCCGCTTCACTGCCTGAGTAAGCCGGCGTTGATGCCGCAAGCAATTCCCCGAAGTTCGACGGGGGATAATCCGTCCTCTTTCGGTCAGAAAATTCCTAAGCAGATTGGCATCCTTATAATCCAGTGGTGTCTTATCAATGCAAAAGCGACAGACTCTCTTCCGCTGAAATAATCGTCCTTTTTCCACAGAAACTTCTCCTCCGCTAAAAATTAAGGCATGGCCTCAGGGTAATAATCCTCCGAATCATAGGATGATTCCTCAGATACTCCCGATCCAGAGCTCCCTGAAGATGTCTTTTTTGGTAAGAAAGTCACGGTTTGAGCCACCACCTCATGTTTACTTCGCTTTTGCCCATCATCCGTTTCCCAGCGCCGTTGCTGAAGACGTCCATCGACGATAGCTCCATCACCCTTATTGAGATATTGCCCACAATGCTCGGCTTGCCGCCCGAACACAACAATATCAACATAGCATACTACTTCTTTTGGTTCATCCGCTTGACGATAGCGACGATTCACCGCCAAGGGAAAATTCACGACAGGCGTCCCGCTCGGAGTATATCGAAGCTCTGGATTTCTCGTGAGGTTCCCAATCAAAATAACTTTATTGAATCCCAACATCCACGGAATCCTCTTCCTCAGGTTGCACAGATTGCTCAACTGGTACCAAGTCAGCTGGATTCAAACGAACAGTCATAAACTTCATCACTTGATCTTCCATACGTTGAAAACGTTCCAACTCCGCGATGACAGTCGGTGGACCTTCAAATTGAAAAGTAATGAATGTGCCTTTTCTTTCATGCTGAATATCGTAAGCCAATTTCTTCTTCCCGCTGTTGTCCATCTTCAATATATTTGCCCCAGATTGGGTCAATATTTCCTGCATTTTCTCAACAACCCGATCATTCTCGGTTTCAACTTGAACAGGACGCAGGATAGATACGGATTCGTATAGTTTCATAACACCCCTTCTCGCTAAAAATTTGAATGGTTTGCAGACAAACCGATCCCCTTATACCACAAAAGGGAAACGAAACTACCACAGGGTCAAAGATACTGTCAAACACCCAGAACGATAGAACTACCCGGTGATACAATTAGAGAAATTCATAGTTTCTGTCTACCCAGCCTTCAGTATCCAGTCTATCCTTTAACAAGGAATGAGTTGGGAAAACATCGCCTTTTTGCGATTCATCACTTAACCCTCAAAATATCCAAATGGTTATACAGGTAGATTTTTCCGAAATTTCACAAAATAATCTAATTCATACCTCAATCTCATCCTTATTCTATTTCTTGCCGTGGGGGGCGCGTATGAAATCGGTTCATAGCCACTGAGACCCCATCCTGAATCAAACATTCTAAGGCGTCCACCACGTGAGATAGCACAGCATTAACCGACTCACGTTCATGTTGGGCAAATGGGGACAACACATACTGAGCTGGATCTACATTGACAGGAGGCCGGTCAATCCCTATTTTCAGCCGGCAAAAATCTTGTGTTCCTAGACACGACATGACAGAACGCAAACCATTGTGGCCCCCTGCACCACCATGAGTTTTAATCTTAAATAAACCAAGAGGGAGGTCCAGATCATCATAAACCAGTATGAGATCCGGTGATGAGAGTTTTTGGGCTTGAAGGATGGAGTGAACGACTTCACCAGTCTGGTTCATCCATATCAAAGGCAAGGCGAGAAGTACGGCACATCCATGAATAACCCCTTGACCTTGCAGGGCTTGGCCTTGTTGAGCTAACGCAATACCCCAACGACGTGCTGCATGCTCAAGAACCATCCATCCAAGATTGTGCCGCGTCTGTTGGTAGGCTGGTCCAGGATTTCCAAGGCCCACGACCACATGCAAGGATTATTTTTTACCTTCTTTTGCCTTGCTCTCTGGAGCTGCTGCTGCCGGTTCCCCTTCAGACTTAGTCTTGTCTTCAGCCGGAACAGGTGCACCCTCAGTTACTTCACGAGTTAGCAAGGATTCTAATTTGGCCTCAGAGATCTTGGTGGCCACATGAGCCACCATCAATCCTTGATCATCCAAAATCTTAACCCCTTCTGGCGCTTCCACTTCCTTGACACGGATGCCCTGTCCCACAGCTAAATGCGTGGCCGTGACCTCGATATGATCAGGAATTAATCCCGGCAAACATTCAATATGTAACTCTCGAAGAGGCTGATGCAGGATACCACCTTCTTTGATGCCAATTGGTGCCTCCCCAATAATTGATACTGGAACTTTCACTCGAAGGGGTTTCTCCATCGAGACTTCAAATAAATCAATATGAAGAATGGCCCCGGTAATCGGATCTAGCTGGTGATCTTGCAACACTGCCACCTTGTCTTCTTGGCCTGGCACCTTAACGGTCAACAAACTTGTATGGCCAACCTGAGACAAAACTAGCTTCCTAGCCAAATTATGATTTAAGGCCAGAAATTGAGATGTTCCGCCCCCATATAGCACACCTGGAATTTTTCCTTGACGGCGTAACTGTCGCGCAACTCCTTTACCAGATTTTTCTCGGCTTTCAACTTCAAGTTCATATTTCATAGCTGTAACCTCTACTTCCTAACAAGAAAAGTGAATGTTTCCAAACCTCAATTCTATTTCCTAAGCCCTAAACAAACAAGGATGTCACGGATTCTTCTCGATGAATTCTCAAAATGGCCTCACCTAACAACGGCGCGACGGAAAGTGCCTTTAACTTTGAACAATGTTGATCTCTTCCGTTTAACGGAATCGTATTCGTCACTACCACTTCTCGCAAACACGATTCCTCTAATCGCTCAAGGGCCGGGCCAGACAACACGGGATGGGTGCAACCCGCCCAGACCGAAAGTGCTCCATTATCTAAACATGTTTTGGCCGTTTGGACAATCGTTCCAGCGGTATCGATCATATCATCAAATAAGAGGGCGTGCTTGTCTTTAACATCGCCGATAATATTCATCACTTCAGCTTGATTAGGTGACTCCCGCCGCTTATCGATAATAGCTAAAGAGGAATTCAGCCGTTTGGCAAAAGCTCTCGCCCGCTCCACTCCCCCAGCATCGGGGGAAACAATCACCATATCAGACACATGTTGCTTTTTAATATAGTCCAAGAGAACAGGCATGGCATACAGATGGTCCACAGGGATATTAAAAAACCCTTGAATTGGCCCCGCATGCAGATCCATCGTCAAAATCCGATTCGCCCCGGCCACGGTCAAAAGATCGGCAATAAGCTTGGCACTAATCGGTACTCGGGGTTGATCCTTGCGGTCTTGCCGACCATAGCCATAATAGGGAATCACCGCAGTAATCTTTGATGCCGAAGATCGCTTCACAGCATCAATCAACAATAACAACTCCATAATCGAGGTATTCACAGGATGACAGCAGGACTGGATCAGAAACACATCCCCTCCCCGCACATTCTCATCGATACGAACGCGTGTCTCTCCATCACTAAAGGTCGTCACGGTGGCTTGACTCAATTCTTGCCCAATGTATTCAGCAATTTCCTTGGCCAAACCTGGATTGGAATTTCCCGCCAACAACTTGAGGTCACGTGACATGTGCTTCGCTCGCCTTCCACAAGAAATTTAACATTAGATACACCCGATGAGCTCGACAGAAAAGCAGAGCAAAGTTAATGGGAAAATCTTCAACTTGTCAACTCAAATTCTTGGAATTAGACAGACACGGGCTCAGAAGAGGCTTCACGAAAATTTGGAGTATGCGGCAACTTTGTGGATCCTATTGGGACATCGAAAACACTCCATTGAGTATCACGTCGCAACTGAGCTGCGGCTTCCTTTGCAGCGTCACATGTCAGGAACAGGCCAAATACCGTGGCTCCGCTTCCAGACAACAGCGCAGCCTGTGCCCCAAGAGCACAGAGTTTCTCTTTAATAAATCCCAAAATAGGGTACAAAGGAAACAATGGCGACTCAAAATCATTCTCCATGGCCTTGACCACCTCGTCCCAAGACACATGAAATTGGCGTTCGACTTCTTTGGCCCATGGACTCAAAGGCGGAACACCTGCCCGATTGGAGGACAATTGCTCATAGGCCCATTTTGTCTGGATGGGAAACCCAGGATTGACTAACACGACCCACCGTTTCCCTTCGATTGTGCAGGGAGTAACCTCTTCCCCCGAACCTCCGACCAACGCACAGGGAGCCTGGAAAAAGAAGGGAATGTCACTTCCCAATTCTGCACCGACCTTACACATTTCCGAAAACCCCCACCCCAATTTCAGCAAATGCCCTAAACCATAGATAGTGGCGGCTGCATCACTGCTCCCACCACCCAAACCCGCAGCAAGCGGAATCACTTTCCTGAGCTCAATGTCCACTCCCACCTCTAGTTTAGCGAACCGAAGAACAGCTTCGGCAGCCCGATTCACCAGATTTTCTTTATCAACCGGCAAAAACGCATTATCACAGGTCAACCGTATCTGATCATGGGTGGAGTTCAAGCTAATCCGAAGTTGATCGAACAGATCCACGGAATGCATAAGAGACCATAGTCCGTGATACCCGTTTGGCAGCCGATCTAAGACACGAATACAGAGATTCACCTTGGCTGGAGCCTGTACGATAATTTCGTTTTCGGGAGCAGCACTATCACCCAAGGGTTACTCTCCTTCTATCCAATGACCGATCCAATGGAAAAAATGGGAAGATACATGGCCACAACGACAAGCGCAATCCCACTACCCACAACGACGATCACACAAGGCTCCAGCAACGATGTCAAGGTGGCGACCGATCGGTCAACTTCTTGCTCAAATAAATCGGCAATCTTCTCAAGCATGGAATCTAACGATCCAGTCGATTCTCCAACTTTGATCATTTGTGTCACCATAAGCGGAAATACGCCACTCGTTCGTAATGTCTCCGACAGTGGATTCCCATCCTGAACCTCAGTTACTAGACGTTTAATACTGTGCTCCATAATGGTATTACCAGTCACCGTTGCGGCCACCGACAACCCAGTTAACAACGGGACTCCCCGGCGAACTAAAAAACCCAACGTTCGCGCAAACCGAACAATCGCCGATTTTCGAAAAATTGGCCCGAATAATGGAAGCCGCAATATTACCCCATCAATAACCTGACGGCTCTTCGTATTTGACAGTAACAAGCGGCTTCCGACAACCAGGCTTCCCAAAAATCCTACGAAAAGAACTATATGCTCACGTAAACTATCCGCGAGATGGATAACGACCTGGGTCAACCAGGGAAGAGATTCGCCATATACCTGAAAGAGCCCGGAAAATAACGGCACCACCCAGACAAGTAAAAACACCAAAACCGTCAAGGCTACCGTCACCAGCAAGGCTGGATAGGCCAAGGCAGATACAACCTTTGCCCGCAACTGTGCCTGTTTTTCTAAATAGACGGCCAGCTGTGTCAGGCTTTCATCCAACTGACCATTGGTTTCTCCGACTTCCACCATGTTCCGATAAAATTCATGAAAGATAGTCGGAAAACGCCCCAGAGCCTTGGCTAATAATGCCCCCTGTTCAATGTCTGCACATATTCGACTGACCACCGGTTGCCACGCGGAATTTTCTGTCTCGGTACCGAGGATGTCCAGACATTCCAAAATAGGCACACCAGCCCGAATCAACGTCGCGAATTGCTGGGTAAAAACCACAAGCTCTTTGTTTGTGACACGAGGCTTTCTCCAGGAATCTTTCCATTGACTTGCACCCAAGACACTCACCACCTTTTCAGTCAGGTGCGTCACCAACAGATCCTGCCGACGAAGTAAATGAATGGCTTCACGAGAGGAGCGGGCAAGGATATCTCCCTGAACAGACTGACCCCCTTGGTTTTTCCCCATGTAGTGAAACATCGGCATCGTGTTCATTTCCCACTTTTATACGGCATGTCCAAAAAAAATCTCACCCGTTTTTATCCTAGACCATTGGCCGCAACTCTAACGACTTGGGCGAAGATCGAACACGCCCAGACCGTTCCAATAACTTGGTCAATTCTTCAGGAAAGGCCGTCAACTCCATCGCCAACTCGCAAGCAATCACTTGTTGGCTCACCAATTCCGCCAGCGCCTGGTTCATAGTCTGCATACCATATTGCGCTTGCCCGGTTTGCATCATGGAATATACCTGATGCAACTTATCTTCACGAATGAGGTTTCGGATTGCAGGAGAAAGAATCAAAATTTCTAATGCCAACACCCGACCCGTTCCTTCCCAACGTGGCACCAGCCGTTGCGAAAGGATACCTTCTAACACCATCGATAACTGGACACGAACCTCCTGCTGTTGATGGGCAGGGAAAACGGAGATCAGCCTAGTCAAAGATTGAATGGCTGAGTTGGTATGTAAGGTGGCCACGGTCAAATGCCCTGTTTCCGCCATCGTCAGTGCCGCTTGAATTGTCACATGATCTCGCAATTCCCCTAAAAACACCACATCAGGATCTTGTCGTAAAATACCCCTAAGCGCCACCTGAAAATCCTGAACATCGGCACCCACTTCTAACTGAGAAACCAGACTCTGCTTATGGGGATGCAGCAATTCAATGGGATCTTCAAGTGAAACAATATGGGCCCGCCGTTCTTGATTCACCTGATCCAGCATGGCTGCCAGTGTAGTGCTTTTTCCACTCCCCGTCGGACCGGTTACCAGAACAAGTCCCTGCGATTTTTGCATCAACCCCTTCGCCACAAGAGGCAACCCTAAATCCTCCAAGGAGGGAACGGAATCGGAGACAGCACGCACTGCCATTGCCCATGAACCTCGCTGGGCATACAGATGGAATCGAAAACGACCCACTACCGGTACCGTATGTGCACCGTCCCATTCGCCTGACTTTGCCAACTGCCGTTGCTGTTCTTCGGTAAGAAGACTTTCAGTAAATCGACTCAAATCCTGGCCAGTCAGTATTGGCACCTCCAGTGGCCTTAAATGACCATCGACACGAAGACGAGGCACACTATCAGGCATCAGATGCAGGTCCGACCCACCTTGCTGACGTAACTCACGTAACAGATCCACCAATTCCATCAATCTCACACACCTCTCTCAATGGTTGCAGACGATCTACCGTCACTAGTCTCCGTCAAAATTTCACTCACAGTCGTCTGGCCCTGTTGAAGGGCAGCCAAACCTGCTTGGCGCAAGGTCCGAAATCCTTCCTGCATAGCACAGGCACTCAACTCGCTGGTCGAGGCACGAGACAAAATTATGTGATGTAACCGTTCAACCATTGGCAAGGTTTCAAACAACGCCATGCGCCCTTTATATCCTGTCATATGACAATGCTCGCAACCTCGACCTTTCATCACGTGCATGGGATCACCCATATCATTATCAAACCCTAAAGCTCGCAAGTGAACAGGGGAAACGACGTCCGGTTCGGCACAATGTCCACAAATCTTTCGAACTAATCGTTGGCCAATAATGAGCGAAATCGCTGAGGACACCAGGAACGGCTCAATTCCCATATCAATGAGACGAGTAATAGCCCCAGGACCGTTCATAGTGTGGAGCGTGGATAAGACGCGATGTCCGGTCAATGATGCCTGAATAGCAATTTGGGCTGTTTCCCGGTCACGAATTTCTCCGACCATCATCACGTCAGGATCTTGCCGCAAAAAAGATCGCAAACCCATCGAAAAACTCAAACCAATCTCTTCATGAATTTGCAATTGATTGATCCCCTGAATCTGAAATTCCACCGGATCTTCAACGGTTACAATATTCATATGAGGCGTATTGAGATATTGCAGGGCACTATAAAGTGTGGTGGTCTTTCCGCTCCCCGTCGGACCGGTTACCAAAATCATGCCATAGGGGTTTTCCAAAGCGGTGGTCACCCGATCTAAGTCAAGTTGGTCCAGCCCAAGATTGGTGAGATGCAATGCCAAACCCGACTGATTCAAAAGCCGCAAGACGGCTTTTTCGCCGAATAAACAAGGTAAAATCGCCACTCGAATATCGACATGCGGAAACGCCTTTATTTTCATTCGCCCATCTTGGGGCAACCGCCGCTCGGCAATATCCAA
>CP070628.1:1492961-1497348 GCA_020355985.1 Nitrospirota bacterium
TAATATGCGGAGTTGCCATCCACGAGATTTAATCGAACAGATCATTAGTATTGCCAAATTTAATAGTGTTCCGCCTACGTTGTCTAAAAAGTTCATTGATCGAGCATGCCACACTTATTTCTTTGTCGAGGCAGCCGAATACGATCAAACCTCAGGCTAACAGCGATTGTCTGTATTGTTCCTTCCGATATGATTTGTCGACTTCCAGGGAGGGAAGGAGGCAATCTCCCAACCAGAATTTTTCATCTATTGCTAACGATGACATGTCCCATGAAAGTAAATCTCATAGCCATACCCCATAACTTGAGGGGCTGCCATGTCTAAAGCGACGGCAATTTTGTTAATTGCCTGTAAAGATCAAAAGGGACTGGTCGCCAGGGTGGCGGGTTTTATTCATGAGTATGGAGGGAATATTCTGGATTCAGATCATCACACCGATCAGGAAACGGGAGACTTTCTCATGCGAACGGTGTTTGATTTGACCGGATTTCAGCTGGCTCGTAGTGATATTGAAGTTGCGTTTCGTCCGTTAGCCAAAATTCATGGCATGTATGTTCAATGGTATTTTGCCGATCAAAAACCCAAAGTCGGAATGCTGGTATCACAACATGATCATTGCCTGGCTGATGTCCTACAGCGTTACCGGCGTGGGGAGTTGGCGATTGAGATACCCGTCATTATTTCCAATCACCAGACCGCTGCATGGTGGGCTGATCTTTTTCAAATTCCTTTTCATTACTTTCCTGTGACGCCTGAAACCAAACCGCAACAAGAAGAGCAAATTTTGTCAATTTTTCGTGAACAGCAGGTGGATCTGGTTCTGTTAGCGCGCTATATGCAAATTATTAGTGAGCATTTTTTGGATCAAGTAGGCTGTCCCGTGATCAATATTCATCATTCCTTTTTGCCCGCATTTATTGGCGCCAAACCGTATCATCAAGCCTATGATCGTGGAGTCAAAATCATCGGGGCGACGGCTCATTACGCGACCCCAGAATTGGATGAAGGTCCCATCATCGCACAAGACGTCGTTCCTGTGGGTCATCGCGATACCGTGCAAGATCTCATTCGGAAAGGACGAGATTTGGAAGAATTGGTTTTCTCCCGCGCGATCCGCTTACATGTCGAACGACGGGTGCTGGTCTATGGCCGAAAAACCGTGGTGTTTGATTAACCGCACGTTGTAAGAGTTGAAAGGCCTTGTTCGATCAAGGTTAAGTGCTCCCCTTTTCACTTCTCCTACCTGTCTATGGTAGGCTTTTTATCGCTAGTGATGTTGTCTTTCATCTCAGACTAACGAATCTTCTTATGTGGCGCATTCCTTTAAAGTAAGAAGATTCCTTCCCTTCCTGTATCATGACCCAACTTTGCATGACGGCGTTGGATCTGTATCACAATACTAAACGTTTGAATCATGTCTACAATAAAAAAATGATTCCTATGCGTTGGTTGCGTTAAATTAATATTCCGAACCTCACAAAAATTTCTGTTGAAGCTGGAGAGTAGGTCATTGACGCTCAATCTTGAGGAGAAACAGTTATGACAGCAACAGTGTTAGTTGTTGATGATGAAAAAGATTTAGTGGAATTGGTTCGGTATCATCTAGAAAAGGATGGGATGAAATGTCTTGAAGCTCGAGATGGGGAAACGGCGCTTCAATTGGCCAGAGAGCGACATCCTGATTTGATTGTACTCGATCTCATGTTGCCGGGTGTGGATGGCTTAGAAGTGTGCCGCAAAGTTCGTAAAGATCCCAAAACAGCGTCGGTGGCCATTATCATGCTAACCGCGAAGGCGGAAGAGGTGGACCGCATTGTTGGTTTGGAAATGGGAGCGGATGATTACATGGTGAAACCCTTTAGTCCACGGGAACTCGTAGCGAGGGTGAAGGCCGTGTTGCGGCGGGGACAGGCCAAAGACCTGCCCGCCGTGAAACAGATAGGGGCGTTGATTGTCGATGAGGGAAAGCATCAGGTGTTGGTTGCAGGGAAAGGGGTTGACCTGACCGTCAAGGAGTTTGATCTGTTATGCGGTCTTATGAAAGCCAATGGGCGTGTGCTCAATCGTGAGCAAATTATGGCAACGGTTTGGGGCTATTCTAATGCTGTTGATATTGAATCTCGTACGGTAGATGTTCATATCCGGCGGCTCCGAGAAAAGCTAGGGGAGGAACAGAAGCGGGTCGTAACCGTGAAAGGTGTGGGGTATCGTTTTGATGCAGAAATGGATTCATAAACGGCTGCGCATGAATGGGAGATTCAAAAATGGGTAATCATCCTCTCGTTCTTGTAGGCTGGATGGTCGCAGCCATGATGGTTGTTGGAGCAGGTCTGACGTGGGGATGGTCATGGTGGTCAGTAGGCGTGCTTGGGCTTGGTTTGCTCAGCGGGGCTTATGCGTTGACTTGGAAGGCTTGGGGGCAGACTCGTGAAACTGAAAAGAAGCTACGTGCAAGCCTTGTCGATTTACAGAAAGTAATTGACAGCCCAGGGGGACGTTCTTCTCTCCCTTCCGCGCCTGAGTTGTTGGGTGCAGAGCTACAGGAAACTGCCAATCAAATAAAGAAACGGATGGGAAATCTTGAAGAGGAACGGGAGAAAATTTCAGCCATTGTTCAAAATTTGGTGGAAGGCGTCGTGGCCTTTGATCCTCAAGGGCAGGTTCTTTTCAGTAATGCCAGTGCCTGCCGTATTCTTGGTTTAGATGAGCCACAGTTGCAAGGGCGGCCGGTGTGGGAAGTGATTCGTAATAAGGAATTGGCTGAATTAGTCGAGCGATGTCGAGATCTGCCGCTCAATGAAAGGCAAGGTGCGGAAATCGATATTCATGCACCGGTACGTATGACAATAGAAGTCTATGGATTGCCTTTCCCCCTGGCTAATCAGGAAAAGGGCAGTGTCATTGTGTTTCATGATGTTACTCAATTGCGTCGTTTAGAACAGGTGCGAGCGGAATTTATTGACAATGTGTCCCATGAGTTACGCACCCCTTTGGCCGCGATCATCGGATACCTGGAAACTTTAGTTGATGAACCAACTCTGGAAACGCCGAATAATCGAAAATTCGTGAATGTTGCCCATCAACATGCTAAGCGACTCAGTCGTTTGGTTGACGATTTGCGAAGTCTTTCAGAAATTGAGTCAGGAAAGGTAATTTTGCGGGGTGAAGCGGTTGGATTGAAGGATTTGGTTGAGGAAGTTTCCGAAATGTTTCAGCCGGAAACCCAGAAAAAACACCTTCATCTTACGAATCAGATTGAGGAGGACGCGAGGGTGTGGGCTGATCGAGACCGGGTTATTCAAATCCTTCTCAATCTTGTAGACAATGCGATGAAATACACCCCTGAGGGCGGCAGTATTTCTTTCGATACTCAGAGGCAAAACGAGAGGATTCTTTTACATGTGAACGATACCGGGCAAGGGATTTCTTCAACCGATTTGCCTCGGATCACTGAACGGTTTTACCGCGTGGATCGTGCTCGCTCGCGGGAAGAGGGAGGGACTGGACTTGGTTTATCTATCGTCAAACATCTTGTTCAATTGCTAGGAGGCCAACTCCGTATCCAAAGTGAACTGGGGAAAGGTACCAGTATAGAAATTGATTTGCCAGTTCCATCTGAGGGAAACACTCCTGCACCATCTCTCTCAAAGCAGGCGAAATGAAGTAGTAGCGGAAGCCCAAGAAGTCACAGATTCGCGTCGGTGAGTTGGAGAAGCGAGAGATTTGATGTGTCGGTTATGAAACGATGAAGGATATTGGAAAGAGCTTGGTTATAGGCTTTGATGGAGGCAGCTACTTCAAGATTCCTGGTCTGTATTTCTTCGCGATAAGTACGCAGCAAAAGCATCCGGCGATTTTTCAGCGAGGTAATCCCTAGTTCAAGTTCCAGGATGATGCGAGGGGATTGATCGAGCACACGTTCCAACTTCGCAATTCGGCAGGATAAAGCATAGTCGGCTTTGGTGCGCATTTTCGGGGTTACCACTTGTGGTGCAAGGCCTGCCTTTCTCAGATATTGAGTCATTTCCTGTTGTAGAAGAAGTGTTGGTGAGTCTACCCATCGATGGTAGGCATGGTGGTTGAGCTGGGAAGTATTACCGTCTTTTCGATAGACGAGATGACGTTCACTCGTCAGTGCATCTGCCCAGGGCCGTGTGACCTGAAGTGTGCCTTTTAATGGACTAGGATCTAAACGTGTGGCAGGGTCAGGTTGGTTTAATCTATAGAAGTAGTCCGGTGACGGTTGTCCGCCAAGGCAACCACTGAGAAGTAGAAGGCCAAAAATGGGACTACCCGTCAACCAACAATAGATCGTTCTTTTCATACTTGGTTCCTCTAGGGGTCGCTAAATTCACGGTCTAGAACGAGTAAGCCTGGGTTTCGCCGC
>CP070628.1:1497448-1501611 GCA_020355985.1 Nitrospirota bacterium
AAGAAGACTGGTCAATCCAACTATGACCGTTCCCCCTTTCCCACGCACCGTTTGATGAACCTGATTGACCGTTTGCCCGACATCGCCCACGGCATTCAGAAACACCGTCGCGCGATCAACACCCATCCTGGCTTGATCGGTTAAGACGCGAATATTTTCATTCGTCCCTTTCACCTCTTTTAACATTCCAGGCAACTCATGGTTGAGACGAATGAGCAGGCGTTCTGACTGCCCAACCGTTTTCTTCACTTGAAGGATGGTCGGAACCAGATAGCCCACTAATACGACCACAGCCACAGCAATGATCATCACGGCCAAATCCACCATACTTCGTTATCCTTTCATGAGCGAATCACGGGTCGTTTCGTTCGCCAGTTCGTCGCTTGTTCATAGGCATAGGCAGCCCGAAGCACTATGTTTTCTTCAAACGGGCGCCCTATGAGTTGTAGCCCTATGGGCAAACCCTTTGCACTCAACCCACAAGGAATAGAAATAGCTGGCAACCCTGCTAAACTGGCTGGAATGGTATAAATATCAGACAAATACATTTGCAAGGGATTCTCTAACCGTTCTCCAAGTTGAAACGCCGGAGTGGGCATAACGGGACTGACTAAAAGGTCAACCTCTTTAAAGACGGTGTCAAAATCCCGTTGTATCAACGTACGCACTGCTTGAGCTTTGGCATAGTAGGCATCGTAATAGCCGGCACTCAGGGCATAATACCCTAGCATTATGCGGCGTTTCACTTCAGGGCCGAAACCATGCGAGCGTGTACTGTGATACATCTCAGCCAGCTCCTTTGATTCTTTGGCGCGAAACCCAAATTTCACTCCGTCATACCGCGCTAAGTTGGAACTGGCCTCGGCAGTAGCTATAAGATAATACGTCGCAATCGCACGCTCAGTAGATGGTAAGGTCACCGATTGAATCTTGCCCCCAATCTTTTCTATGACTTGAATAGCCTCCTGAACTTTCTCTGCGACTTCAGAATCCAGCCCTTCTGCAAAATATTCTTCTGGAACACCGACGATCAGCTTTTTGAGATCTTTCTTTTTCGCAGATTTCGTAAAATCCGGTACCTCACGATCCGCTGAGGTCGAATCGAAAGGATCCTGACCAGTTATCGCATTCAACATGATTGCGGCATCAGTCACTGTTTTCGTAATAGGCCCAATTTGGTCTAACGATGACGCAAACGCCACCAATCCATATCGGGAAACTCGCCCATACGTTGGCTTCAAACCCACCACTCCACAGCATGCTGCAGGCTGACGAATAGATCCACCGGTATCCGATCCTAAAGCTGCAACACATTCTTCTGCAGCAACGGCAGCCGCTGATCCACCACTAGATCCACCAGGAATATGTTTTTGATTCCAAGGATTTCTCGAAGGCCCAAACGCCGAATGTTCGGTTGAAGAACCCATCGCAAATTCATCCAAATTCGTTTTTCCGAGAATCAAAGGTTTCTGAGAATTCAGCCTCTTCATCACAGTGGCATCATAAGGAGGCACAAAGTTCTCAAGCATTCGAGATCCGCAAGTCGTTCGCATCCCTTCCGTGCAAATATTATCTTTAATGCCCAATGGCATTGCCATCAAGGGTTCCGTTTTGCGCCACGCTTTCAGCCCATCATCAATAGCTTGCGCTTTTTCTAGCAGGGCTTCCTTCGGATTCATACTGATATAGGCTTTAATTTTCGGTTCGACCTGACTAATTCGAAGCAGATAGGCTCGCGCGATTTCCCTTGCGGAAATTTCACCACTGGTAAACTTATCCTGCAATTCTTTTAACGTGAGCTTAAACAAGGCCATAGAAAAAAGAATACCCTCAGGGTAGAAAGAGATTAGGGCGTCAAACAGGAAATCTAAACGGGATCAGACACACGAATAGCATTTCGTTCATCAACTTGGATAATTTTTGGAACGTGCCGTTTGGCCTCATCTTCATTAAAAAATTCATAACAAAAAACAATTACCAAATCACCGGTCACGCCCTTTCGAGCTGTGGGACCATTAAGAATGACCTCCCCCTTACCTCGTGTCCCAGGAAGGGCATAGGTCGAAAAGCGCTCTCCGTTATTGAGGTTTGAGACCATCACAAGTTCGTAAGGCAAAATACCCGCGCAGTCCATTAAATCCTCATCAATGGTTATACTGCCTTCATACTCCAGATTGGACTCTGTTACGGTCGCCCGATGAATTTTGCAACGTAATAATTGTCGATACATAGCAATCAACCTTATAATTCATAGATCAAGAAAATGGGCAGTAATGAACTGCGACTACTTCTTTCCCAAAATTTTGGGGACGACAAAAAATCCATGATGAGCTTCAGGAGCATTACTCAAAGCTTGCTCCTGAGATAACCCTTCATGGGGACGATCTTCACGAAGGACAGACTCTTGATCCGCGACTGAAGCCGTTGGTGGGATTCCTTCCGTAGACACCTCTTGTAATTGCCCCACAAACGTCAATATTTGGCTCAGTTGTTCCCCAAAAAGCGTTTTTTCCGGTTCGGTTAAATCCAGTCTGGCTAATTGTGCCACATACTCAACTTCTTTGTGAGAAATACTAGCCATAACCATTTCTTAGAGAAGTTTAGGGACTACCCTGAAATGCAGGACAAAAAATCCTTGAAACTTAGTGAATACACACGTATTTTTACCATGAATTTCTCTTTAAAAGCTACTTCAGTGAAGATTGGGTCATAAAGCGAACCCCCTTATATGCTGCTTCGATTACTCTTTGGTGGCCAAAAATCCTTCATCGGCCAAACTGACATATTTCCCATCACCAATAACGATATGATCCAACACACGAATGCCTAAAATCTCGCCTGCGGCGATCAACCGCTGTGTAAGGGCATAGTCTTCTTCGCTAGGTCTTGGATCGCCACTGGGATGATTATGGACAAAAATGATCGCCGCGGCCGATTCCCGTACCGCCATGTTAAACACTTCCCGGGGATGGACAATACTGACGGTCAAACTTCCTTGCGACACCGTGAAATCCCGAATGACCATATGCTTTGCGTCTAAGAGAACGGCTTTAAACACTTCCTGTCGAGTATCCCGCAACAAAGGGTAATAATGTTGAAATATATGTTGGCTCCCTTGGATTCGTTTTCCTTCGGTTAATGGAATGGCTAAGGCCCGCTTACCCAACTCAATCGCTGCCAAAATTTGTGCCGCTTTGGCGGGGCCAATACCTGGAATAGCACAGAGTTCTTCCAAGCTACGGTTCGCCAGACCACGCAACCCTTCCAATTGAGACAATAAATCCATGGCAACCTGGACCGCTGAAAAATCCGGTCGACCGATCCGAAGCAAAATGGCGAGAAGTTGGGCATCGGATAAACCTTGTGGGCCTTGGGCCAGAAGCAATTCTCTCGGACGCTCCCGTTCCGGCCAGGATAGAATTCCCTTTTTGCAAGTCAAAGATTTCATGACACCCTATTCCATAAAACGCATACCACCCAACAGTCACTATACGCAGGGGAATTTCATCCCGTCAAAGCTTCCCTTTTGTGGGCAAAATTCCTTGTGATTGTTGGGATTTTAGTGCTTGTGCTATGTTTCAATTATCTCATGAACACCTCCTCAATACGGATTGTGACGGGCCTCTTGAAAGGCCGAAAAATCCCCACGTTACAGGGGCAAGGGATTCGTCCGACTTCACTCCGAGCCCGAGAAGCTTTATTCTCCATTCTAGGCCCGATCATTCAGGGAGCATATGTGGCCGATTTATTTGCGGGCAGTGGTTCAATTGGGCTTGAAGCCTTAAGCCGAGGAGCTGCAAAAGCGATCTTCGTGGAGCAGAATCCTGAAGCTGGCCGGATACTTAAGAGCACGCTCACTCAATTCAATGTAGACGCACAAAGCCTGGTGTTAGTTCAAGATGTGGCTCTCGCCATCCAAAACGCACTTTTGGTAGGATGGAAGCCGTTTGACGTGCTGTATATTGACCCTCCCTATCGATACGAACATAGTCATCAACTTCTCACAGAAATAGAAAACGCTGACTTGGTTGCGAGCAACGGGCACATCATTTATGAACATTTTGCTAAAATGCCTCCGCCATCTTCCCTTGGGCGATGGGCTCTCATCCGGACAGCCAAATATGGAGATACGGCCTTGACCTTCTATCGACCAGAGCCAAAAA
>CP070628.1:1501711-1512978 GCA_020355985.1 Nitrospirota bacterium
AGGCCTCAGATTGAGGGTCAACTTCTGCTATGCCATGTTGAGCGGTATCATCAATATACACACTCAGTTCTTTTTTGATTTCCTGGGCGGTTTCATCAGGCTGCGCATAGAGGGCCGGATCAATAGGCCGCTGACTGGCCATTTTCGCCTCTCGGATCGCCTGCTTGGCCTCGTCTCCAACAAAATAGGGCACACTGCCTCCCAAAACTTCTTCAAGAGCCCTTGACGTGTCTTTCGTAAATTTACTGATCCCCTCAGGCTCTGCTCCTCGCACCAACTGCTTGGCCCGTTGGGCCGCAATCAGCACGATCCGATAGCGGGAATCAAATTCTTTTTGATGATGTTGGGGTAATAACGACAATGCATCCATCGACTCACCTCATCCTTTCTGTGACGTTTAACAATTTCTCTGTTGAGTGTACCCTACTATACATGATTATTGCAGCCCTTACCGAAATACTTGAGCTGATGCCATATGTGTGGTTCGGACCCGTTCAGCCATGATCACCGCACGCAATTCACTTATTGCCTGATCCAAGGTCTCATTGCGAATGGTATATTGGTATTCAGAATAGCTTTTCATTTCCTCTTGCGATTGTTCAAAGCGACGGTTTTGCTCCTCAGGCGAATCCGTGCCCCGATTGGCCAACCGCCTCCTCAAGATTTCCAACGAAGGGGGAAGAATAAAAATGGTCACCGCCTTCTGCAGGGTATTCATAACGTTCCGAGCACCTTGCACATCGATATCCAATAAAATATCGATGTGTGATCCCGGTTCCTGCTCTAATTCTTTCCATGGAGTCCCGTATAACTGACCGTAGACTTCGGCCCATTCAGCAAAGGCATGTTCCTCGATTTTTGCGCGAAACTCACTTTCGGGAATAAACCGATACTCCTTACCGTCTGTCTCACCAGAGCGCGGAGAACGTGTGGTATAGGATACCGACAGACGAATCTCGGGAACACACTGCAAAATATTCCGGCAAAGCGTCGACTTCCCCACACCCGAAGGCCCGGAGACGACAAATAAGATTTGTTTCCCCTCTACTGACAACGCCTTACACCTACTAAAAACGTCTGAAGAGGATTATTCAATATTTTGAACCTGTTCTCGGATTTTTTCCAATTCACTTTTCAATTCCACGACCTCAACGGAAATTTTCCCATCGTTGGCTTTAGACCCAATCGTATTGACTTCCCGGCCCATTTCTTGAAGAAGAAAATCCAGACGTTTGCCGACAGGTCCTTTGGCTTTGAGAGCCGTACGAAATTGAGCTACGTGGCTCTTCAGCCTGGTAAGCTCTTCCGTCACATCGGAGCGTTCAGCTAACATCGCAATTTCTTGTGCCAACCGATCCATATTTACAGATTGTCCTTCTAATAGTTTCGCTACCCGCGCCTTCAAGCGAACGCCAGAGGCTTGCAAGGCCACAGGAATACGCTGTTGGACTGCGCGAAGGCGATCTTCGATGGTATGAATACGTTGGGTCAGATCTTTTTGTAAGACCACGCCTTCTCTCCTTCGCATTTTTTCTAAATCACCTAACGCTTTTTTGGTCAATCCCGTCACCACGGTCGACAGATCCTTGATCGGGGCCGTCTCTTCCTTCACAGAAAATAGATCACGAAAGCCTGCTACAACATTCACATCGACGGCTCCACCCAATTGACATTCAGCCTGCAAAGACTGTAACTCTTGAACGTAGCGACGTGCCAGATCTCGATCCAATTGGACAATTCTTTTGGGGACAGATCCTCCCGCATTGACCGTCACCATCACCTCCACTCGCCCTCGGTCACACACCTGTTTGATCTGTTCTTTCAAACCAAGTTCGATGCCAGAGAAGGTTTTGGGAAGACGCACTATGATTTCGCAAAATCGATTATTCACCGATCGAATTTCCACCCCCACCATTGTTCCCTGCGAAAGCGCTTCCCGTTTACCAAAACCCGTCATACTTTTCATATTGGCCCTGACTTTCCTTCCCATTCACAATCATCATACAGTGAACAGTGATGACAGTTTGGCGTTCTAGCCCGGCACACATGCCGACCATGCAATAAGATTCGTTGCGTTCCTATCGTCCATTGAGATTGCGGAAGGAGAGATTGAAGATCTTCTTCGATTTTGGTTGGATCTTTGCTCTTCGTCAAGTCGAGCCGATTGGCGACTCGCTTCACATGCGTATCCACAACCACGGCGGGTTCTCCAAAATAACTCCCCAAAATGACATTGGCTGTCTTACGCCCCACCCCGGGAAGCGTGGTCAACCCCTCCATCGACCCAGGTACCTTACCATTAAACGTGGCCATTAATGTTTTCCCGCATCCAATAAGATTACGTGCCTTGCTTTTATAAAATCCAGTGGACCTGATGAGCGACTCCAATTCAACCTGGTCAGCGTTGGCAAAAGCTTCTGCCGTACGATAACGGGCGAAAAGATTCGGGGTCACCTGGTTCACACGCTCATCAGTACATTGCGCCGACAGAATGGTCGCCACCAATAACTCTAATGGAGTTGAGGAGTCTAACGCGACTCTAGGATCAGGAATAGACTTCTGTAAATGTTCAAGAATCCGCCCCACTCGTTTCTTAGCAGCAACATGAGACCTCTCCGATCGAGAGGCTGTTTTTCGTGAAATTTTCAGGCTGGCCACCATTTTTATCCAACACCGTTTCCTGAAGGAACCTTCTCATTGATGATGATGTCGCTTGACCCCGAAAATTGGAAAGTTGGATCCTGAAGTGTCAGAAGCGAGCGGACAATCTCTTGTTGAATTACCTGCAGAGAGGCCACGTTCAAAGCGGATCCCCCAATTCCTTCGTACCGTTGACATAAACGTTGCATGTCTTCACTTTCAACCAGATCCCCTTTATTGAAAAATCGAAGGCGCGGGATGTTTTCAAAACCTAATTCAGTCAAAACATGTTCAACGGCCCTGATGCGCTGCTCAGGATCCGGCGCATGTGCATCAATGACATGCACCAACACATCGGCTTCCTGCAATTCTTGCAACGTCGTTTGAAATGCGGCAACAAGATCTTTTGGCAAATCTCGAATAAACCCTACAGTATCCGTGAGAATGACTTCTCCCAGACCTGGAAGATGCCAGCGCCGGCTGACGGTATCTAACGTTTCAAAAACACGATCTTTCACCGAAACGTGACTGTCCGACCACGCATTGAAAAGGGTCGATTTCCCTGCATTCGTATAGCCGATAATCGAAACGACGGGTAACCCACGTTTCATTCGACGCTTTCGCTGTTCTTGGCGGCCTTGGCCAATGGATGCTAAGTCTCGTTCTAAATGCTGAATGCGTTCACGAATTCGTCGGCGATCCGTTTCCAATTTTGTTTCGCCAGGTCCCCGAGTCCCAATACCACCAGCCAGACGAGAGAAGGCCGTGCTCGACTGGGCTAGTCGAGGCAACCGATACCGTAATTGAGCCAACTCGACTTGAATGTTCCCGATATGTGAATGAGCCCGCTTGGCAAAAATATCAAGAATCACTTGAGACCGATCTAACACCCGAAGATCGGTAATTTCCGAAATTCCTCTGACTTGCGCTGGGGTCAAATCTTGATCAAAAATCAAGGTATCCGCTCCCGATTGCAGTGCTTGAATGGCTAATTCTTTCATTTTTCCTGAACCAACCACATATTTCGGATGAATAGCCGCGGGACGTTGCGTCACACATCCCAAGACTTCTACATCCTGCGCTCGTACTAATTCTTGGAGTTCATCGATCCGCTCCTGCTGAAAAGCCATATGCCCCGTGCCTACGCTGACTAACAGTGCCCGCCCTTCCCGAATACCTTCTCTGGAACCTTGGCAGCCTTTGAGAATATCCTGTTCTAGGGTCTGAATAAATTCCTGACAATTCAATTGAAACGACTCAAGGGCACAGGGCTCTAATTGAACGTAGGCTTGGTCATTTGTAGAATTGGGCACGTTATGCGCGACATACACATCTTGGAGGCCCCCTGATTTTCCTACCCCTAGCGCCATGATCAAATCCAGTCGTAGAAGCGCCAAATCAGTGAGATCATCCTGAGTCAAGGGTTGATTTTTAAGATGGGTATGGACCAATCGCACGCCACGCAACAATCGAAGACCCGAACGAGTCCTCGACAAATTGGGAATCACCAATTCATGCCCATTACCAATGATCACTGATTCAATTTGGCCCTGCCGATTCACGAGCAACCCAATTTGTCGTCGGGTTTCAAATGTCAGAGCAGCACATTCCCGCGCGAGATCTAACGTCACCACTTTTTCCGGCGGAATACGCCGCCGGTATAAGTGCTCCATACGACTAATAATGTTGGCCTTTAACCCATGGAGGTTCCCAAGTACAGTAGGAATGTGTTGGCTCCTTCTTTAGCTGGCCTCACCATTAGGTGGGTGTTGCAGCCTTGGCAAAAAACTCACCTTTACATTGCAAGCTCGATATCGCATCTTCATCCCATGATGCGAACTCCTGTCGTTTCATTTTCCTCAGCCCCGCCGCAGCAATCATCGCTCCATTATCCGTACATAAAGAACGGGGCGGTAGAGTTACCTCTAAGCCGAACGTCATGGCCTCCTCTTCAAGCTTGCCCCGCAAACGAGAATTGGCCGCCACCCCTCCCACAACCGCGATGGCTTTCACCTTATACTGGCGTGCGGCATGGCAGAGTTTTTTCACTAAGACCTCCACAATAGCCTCTTGGTAACTCGCTGCGATATCGGCCACAGGTAACGACGGGGCTTCGGCATTTTTCGCATTTTTTAAATAATAGAGGAGTGAGGTTTTGAGACCACTAAAACTAAAGGTCAAATCACCGCTATGTAATTGTGGACGTGGGAACGAAATCGCTTGTGGATTGGCATTTTTAGCCAAGGTATCAATCGCCGGACCGCCAGGATAAGGCAAGCCCAACATTTTGGCCCCTTTATCGAACGCTTCACCAGCAGCATCATCCAAGGTCCAGCCTATAAATTGGTATTCCCCGGGTGTAGGAACCCAAGCCAAATGGGTATGCCCACCTGATGCCACCAACACTATCGCTGGCGTGGTCATTTCAGGGTTGGCTAACCAGGCGGATGCCAGATGCCCTTCCAAATGATTCACCGTCACATAGGGAATGTTCCTCGCATAGGCTAAGGCTTTCGCGAAGTTTACTCCCACAATCAGCGCCCCGACCAAACCAGGACGATTGGTGACCGCGATGGCTGTTACATCCGAAAGGGAAATACTCGCACAATCCAAGGCCTCTTTGGTCAGCACCTCTAAGCGTTCCACATGTCGACGGGAGGCCAACTCAGGCACGACACCCCCAAAAGGAGCATGTACCTCGATTTGGGAGTCCAACACATTTGACAGGATATGTCCTTGACCATCTAATACGGCGACAGCTGTTTCATCGCAAGAGGTTTCAATCCCTAAGATCATTGCATACGTTTCTCAACACCAAAAGTTTTTTGGCTATTTTTTAAGACTCGTCCTAAACAACAAGACCCTCAGAACTTGACGTCCTGAGGGTCTTATTTGTCCTCAATTTTTCCTTAGATCCAATCACACACTCGCTAACACTTCTTCCTCAATAAAACTTGGTGTTTTATCCGTTAAAACAACCTTGATTTTCTTGGCATCCTTAAATCGCCCTTTAATCAGTTCTTCCGAGAGCGGATCCCCCAAACATCGTTGAATAGTTCGCCGAAGTGGGCGAGCGCCATATTGCGATTCAAAGCCTTCGTCAATGAGCCAGAGCTTCACTTCCTCACTCACATCTAAATGCACACCTCGTTCGACTAACCTGGCATTAAACTCCGCAATGAGAATGTCAACAATAGTTACCAAATGTTCTTTCGTCAGTTGGTGGAAGACAACCAACTCGTCGAGACGATTTAAAAATTCAGGACTGAAATGCCGCTTCAATTCGCCCAATACTTCGCCCTTCATTCGATCTGTATTTTCAGATTCCACATCCCGTTGGAATCCCAGTGACACACCTTTTTGAATGAATCGAGTCCCTAAATTCGAGGTCATGACCAAAATGGTATTTTTGAAATCCACTTTTCGGCCTAAACTATCCGTCAGTACTCCATCATCGAGTACTTGCAACAACACATTGAAAATATCAGGATGGGCTTTTTCGATTTCATCAAACAAGACGACCGAATAAGGACGACGTCTCACCTTCTCCGTCAATTGCCCTCCTTCCTCATACCCCACGTAGCCAGGGGGGGCACCAAACAGTCGAGAGCTGGTGAATTTTTCCTGATACTCAGACATATCCACTCGAATCAAGGCATCATCCGTATTGAATAAAAACTCCGCTAATGCTCGAGCTAATTCCGTTTTTCCAACACCGGTCGGTCCCAAGAAAATAAAGGACCCAATAGGTTTTTTAGCATCCTTCAGCCCAGCACGAGACCGACGAATAGACCGGCAAATAGCCGAAATGGCTTCATCTTGGCCGACAATTCGCTTATGGAGATATTCTTCCATATGCAAGAGCTTCTCTGACTCCTCCTCTTCCAATCTAAAGAGAGGGATGCCCGTGATTTTTGATACGACATAGGCGACATCTTCACCGGTAATCACGGGACGGTTTTTCTCTTGTTTTTTCTTCCAATCTTGCTTGGCATCATCCAATAACTTTCGGAACCGTTCTTCTTCTTCACGGAACTTCACCGCTTCTTCAAAATTCTGCAAGCCAATCGCGACCTCTTTTTCGCGGGCCACTCGCTTGAGTTCCTGATCTAACGACTTCAACTCCGGTGGCAGCGCAAAGGTCAATAATTTGGCACGAGAACCCGCTTCATCAATCAAGTCGATTGCTTTATCAGGTAAAAAGCGATCGGTGATGTAACGATCTGTAAGCTTAACCGCTTCTTCAACCGCTTCATCCGTATAATCCACACCATGATGTTCTTCGTAACGATCACGCAGCCCTTGTATGATACTAATCGTCTCTTCTACAGATGGAGGTTGTACGTGTATTGACTGGAACCGTCGTTTCAAGGCTCCATCTTTTTCAATATGCTTCCGATATTCATCGAGGGTCGTGGCCCCAATACATTGAATTTCACCACGTGACAAAGCAGGCTTTAACATGTTGGCCGCATCGATAGAACCTTCAGCCGCACCAGCACCAACCAATGTATGTAGCTCATCAATAAACAAAATGATGTTGCCGGCCTGAGAAATTTCTTTCATGACAACCTTCAGGCGTTCTTCAAATTGTCCACGGTATTTCGTGCCTGCCACTAAAGAACCAAGGTCCAAGGCAATGACTCGACGATTCAAAAGATTGTCGGGAACATCCAGACCAATAATCCGCTGAGCCAGCCCTTCCACGATCGCTGTCTTACCCACACCAGACTCACCAATGAGTGCTGGATTATTTTTCGTTCGCCGACTCAGAATCTGAAGTACCCGTTCAATCTCATCAGAGCGCCCGATGACGGGATCCAAGGTTCCTTCTTGGGCTAGTTGCGTCAGATCTCTTCCAAACTCATCTAACGCCGGCGTGCTACTCTTTTTATCCCGTTCTCTGGTCCCCGTTTTTCGCAAAAATGTGACAGTCAATTGCCGCGCAGTTAAGAGATTCGCACCCAAACTCCGCAACACTTTTCCGCCAATGCCTTCCTCTTCACGAAGGAGCCCAAGGAGCAAGTGTTCACTGCCAATATGATTATGGCCCAAGAGTCGAGCTTCCTCGACACCATATTCAATGACTTTTTTTACACGTGGACTAAAGGGAATTTCACCGAAGGTGACGGTGGTTCCCCCGCCAGGGAGATTACGTTCAATTTCTAGTCGGATTTGTTCAGGCGAAAGCCCCATTTTTTTGATAATCATCAGGGCAATGCCATCTGACTCTCGAAGAATGGCCAGGACTAAATGCTCGGTACCCAAATAATCGTTTTGGTGCCGTTCCGCTTCTTCTCTGGCAAGGATGATAATTTTTCTGCCACGATCCGTGAATCGTTCAAACATTGTACCTCCTCTAGCCGATTATACGCGAAACTTCTTACTCACCAGTGGGGTTAGGACACACAAAAATTACGAGTAAAATTCATGATTTCAGTCTATCCGCGACCCCCTAAAACTGTCAAGCAAGACCCACACAGACGTGGGGGAATTCATGGTCAGTTCAGGTAAACTCTACCAACAAAATTGATTCAATGAAAGTCTTAAAATTAGGGAAAATTTTGCCTAGTTCCTTGAAGTCATCTGGTACTTGCTATCAGCTTAACCAAGAGACTACCATCGGCTTTCTCAACTGAACCACCCCTCAAAAGTCATGATGACATTCCAAACAATCGGCATCCTCAGAAAACCATCTGCTCCAAACATGCGTCAACGAGTCGAGCAAGTCCAGGATTGGCTACGAATTCATCAGAAAACCGTTCTTCTAGACTCACTAGACATGCCACCATCACCATCCTGTCCGGAACGACAACGAATTGCCAAACAAGCAGATCTCCTCATCGTTCTGGGGGGCGACGGCACGATGCTCAGTGGGGCACGTCTTGTTGAACAACGCGGCATTCCGATTTTAGGAGTCAACATGGGAGGGCTAGGATTTCTCACCGAAATTAATTTTGAGGATCTCCCAGGAGCCTTAGAGAAAATTTTTTCGGGGGAATATCAATTAGATGCTCGCTTAATGCTGTCGGTTCAAATTAGACGAGCCAAACAGGTTATTGGAACCTATTCAGCTTTAAACGACGTCGTGGTGAGCAAGGGGCACTTGGTACGGATGATTTCCACTACAGTTTCGCTTAATGATGCGTTTATGACGAACATGCAAAGTGACGGACTCATTGTTTCCACAGCAACGGGATCAACGGCGTATTCACTCTCAAGCAATGGACCAATTTTGGATCCTGGCGTGGATGCCCTTTTGATTAACCCCATATGTCCCCACACATTGTCACATCGTCCATTCCTTGCCCCCAGCACGGTCTCCATTTCCATCAAACTGACCAGTCAAGAATCCGCAATGGTGACAGTTGACGGACAAGAAGGAGAAGAAATTCTCAGGGGGGATATTGTGGAAATTCGGGCATCGGAACACCGCACCCAGCTCATTCGCTTCCCCGGTCGAAGCTATTTCGAAGTGCTGCGAACAAAACTCCGCTGGGGCGATGGCTCAGTGTAAAGGCAGCATCTCCTCACACACTTTTAGACCAAAACGTCCCCTGCAGGAGACCATTCGTGGCCGGAAACCCAGATAAAGAATCTTACGAAAATATCTACGGAAAATTGATGAGATGAGAGAAAAGCTAGTGAAAAGGGCAATGTAGGCTTAGGGTGAACATTCGGGGCATTCATGCCGTTCTTCTACCATATGAAACTCTTCAGAGGTCAATGGAAAGAGTTGATCGCACATTTCACAGTAGCGGATTTCAAAAAACGCCACCCCCTCTTCATTAATTTCACAGGGCAACAATAAATCCAGAGGATCATATCCCAATGTTTTCTCGTCAGGAAATTTCACCACAGCCAGCCGAACATTGAAAAACTCAAAAACCCCTTCTTGCCCTTTATACCGATCTTCATGACCAATGACATAAACAGGCTGGCCTTTACGTTTAACGCGTAAATCCTTTAAGGTTCTCTCGGTTTGCGTCGCACAAAAAAATTCTTGAGGTACAGTCGCTTCGCTCATTTCTTCGGGTATCCCAACTCAAAAAATTGCCACACAGCACGGTCAATAACTAGGCCGAACAGCTTGTAGCATGGGCTGAAAAAGGAGGTCAAGGTTGCAAGGATGCCCTCTTAACCCTCAAAGGAGATATAAGGATGTCAGAAATCACGATTTATCAAAAACCTACCTGCTCTACCTGCCGGACTGTCATTAAATTGGTTGAGGAAAGCGGTCAACCCTATACGACCGTCAATTATTATGAAAAACCATTTTCCAAATCAAAACTGAAAGGGCTCCTCAAAAAAGCTGGACTTAAATCCTCTGACATCATTCGCAAGAAAGAAGACATGTACAAACGGCTCAATCTCGCACAATCTCATTTCACAGATGACGAACTCTTAGATATTTTGATCAAACATCCTGATTTAATTCAACGTCCGTTCGTCCAAAAAAACGATTCGGTTATCCTTGCCCGTCCACCAGAAACGGTCAAACAACTGCTCTAGAACAAAATACAGTGTTGTTTCGCAGTCCAGCCTACTTAAATGACAGGACAGCACCAAACTGTCATTTCTATTCCCTAGAATGGACCCTGGAAAGATTCGGAACCATCCGTCCCGAAATATTCGGTTTTGAGATACTGGTAGGCTTCGATGATTTTTCGGAGTTCCGGCTCAGAGCTTCGATCGCCCTGTCGACTATCAGGATGGAGTTTTTTCGCACGCTCTCGAAACGCTCGTGTCACCGCGGGCAACGACGACCCAAATTCAATTTCTAAAACCTCATAGGCCTGAACAGCTGATCGTACTTCGCCAGTTGGGGCCATCGGGTCACCACCCCCCCCAGCAGCGGCTTTAAAGAAATTGAACAAATTGATTTTGTTCCTTCGACGACGCGGACGCTGCCGAATTTCGCTTTCAAATTCTTCGAAGCGATCCTCAATAAATTCCAGTCGAGATTCCAACCGCTGAGCTGCGTTGAGTTCACAGATATGTTCCACTTCCTCTTCAACCAGGGCCAGCATCCGATCGACTTCTAGCAAGCCCTGCTCCACATGCAAATAGGCTTCTGTCCTCTCTTGGAACATGGTCTCAATGGCAAAATCCAAACTTTTCTCCGTCTGAGCACGAAGTTGGGCGATACGGCGGGTCATCCCCGTGACAAACTTTCGTCGATTGTGAGAATTTAAAGCCATACACCATCTGCGTAAAAATATTCAGTAATAAAAACGGACCATTGTACCATATCCATGTCCTTCTTATGAGGCCACTACTCCCATCAAAACTTTCTTCCAGAAGAAAAACCAGGCATTGCCCAATATTTAGAAGGCTTGCTATCCTGCCTACCCTTACGCCTGTCCTGGGAAACGATATGGCTATCCAAAACGATTGTGGCCAAACATATTCATTTACTTTTACATTGAACAATATAATCTATTAAGGAGGATCTAATGACACACAAGGCTTACCTAGTAGGAATTCTCCTCGTATTGATCCCCGCTCTTCCGGCTTTAGCCGTGAACCCAGCGGGATACGGCAGTGCAGGAGGAGAATTCAATATTAAAATTTCCCGAGTTCCTTCCAATGAACGCGCCAAAGCCAAAGCCACAAAACCGCCATTC
>CP070628.1:1513078-1527105 GCA_020355985.1 Nitrospirota bacterium
ATCGATTCTGGACCTTTAGAACGAGCCGCCTGTTCATTTGTCGTTGATTCATCATGTCCATAAGAGACGATGGGAATATCGGTTTCTTCTGATGTGGGCACGGCTTCATCAAAGTCTGATTCAGCTGCTGAAGAAACCTCTACACCCAAGGAGGTATCGATTTCCACTTCTCGAATACCTGAACTCATTAATTGTTGGACCTCCGTGGGTGATTTCAACAAGCGTCGATGGACAAAAAAAGGTGATTTCCACCAAGAGTCAAGAATCCTGACCAGAAACATACCTGGGCGCAATTGGCTTGTGGGGATACGTTGAAGAGTACTGGGCGAAGGAGCAGCAGGTGGCCTGGATAGACTAGCCATATGACATTACGAATTCATAGACATTGAGAGGAAGTGAGGTTACTCCCCATTGCTGAAAAATCATAGGGAAAAGGAGAATCTGACCGGAAACGATCCTCAACATATCACTCAATTCAACCAGCAGACAGGAACCGGTCAAAAGAATAACTTTAGGTTGGCGCGCCAGTGGAAACTAGGCGGCTCTTCGGAATCTCTGCCAGAGTCTGATACGTGGGAATCATTTTCCCGATATTAGCTAAATCTAAGACCTGCTTCACATAGGTTTGCGGGTTCACCAAGAAGAACGAAATATTTTTATTCTTAAGATTTTGATGACATATGACCAAAAGGCCTAAGGCTGAACTATCCACAAAGGTGACTTTTTCTAAATCCAAGACAACAGTACTTCCCTCTATAGAAACTCCCGACACCGCGTCCTTAAAAGTTTTTCGGACGCCGAAATCAAACCTTCCGTCTAAATGAAGAATGGTGTTGCCATCAACTGTGTCTTGTGTGATATTCATGCCCCTCCCCCTTCGTTCATAGCAGGGCGCAGCAGCCACGGCCATGATTCCCAGATTGTATAGCCATAAAATTCCTTTCCTTCCTATCGGTTATTGTTCAAGAAGAGTTAAGGGAAGGAGGGAACAAAAAATGAGGAAGGGTGAAACGTTCTGTCTTTTTCCCACTCCTGCCTTCTCACCTTTCCTTTTCCCTTCTTTCAGGATTTAGCCTGGAGGCCACATTCAAGCTCAAACCCGTTCTCAATGTGAGTTACCTGTTTGCTAGGGTGATACAGCAGAAAATTCTATAGATAGTAAGTGTTTCCATTGCGATCAATTCCCTGATTTGTATCCCCAATAAGAGTTGGGTGCGAAGATCACAGATTTTGAACTCTCGTTAATCGGAACTGATCCACTCTATGCTTCCAATGCCGCAAAAAGTCCCAAAGAAAAAGAAATGTTAGCTGAATTGGCTGGTGGGAAGAAAAAAGTGGTGACTGGAGAAGATGGCGGCAGGACCATTGGTATGTCTGCGAACTTTGCCATTGCTCAAGTTTCCGCAGATTGTCATAACAAACATCCCAAGACGACCAAAAAAGATTGGGAAAATGGCGATTTCATGGGTGCTATTGTTGTCAGAATGAAATAACTCTTCAATTGAGGGTAACAGGTTTTATTGATGGCGTGGGTGGCTTTCATGCCATCCATGCCATTTTTTGTATGAAATTCTTTCCTTTGGGCCTAGTGACATTTGTATATGGGTATGGGTATACGTCTTAACTAGAAGGCCTGTGCAATCGATGAAGGAGTTGCACTTAAAGATTCTCCATCTTGGAAGACTCAACAGCCATGGAAGTCCTTGCCTCTTCCCCTGCGACCAGATTCACAACACAGAGTACCCGGTTTCCTGTCCCTACATACTCTAAATGATCAAAACTCAGAGCTTTAGCCATGGCGATGCCCCGTCCATGACTTTCCAACAATCGCTCAGGTTTAATTTCCTGATAGTCACTCCAATCAAATCCTAAACCTTGATCTGTCACGGTTAGCTGAATCCGATCGGTGTGGCGCTCAAAGGTGACTTCCACGAATTTATGTGCATGCTCAGATGATATTTGACGGCGGGCAATTTCATCTTCCCACTGATCGGTTTCTTGAAGCTTAGTTTTTTCTTCATAACTAATTTGCAAATTGCCATGCTCAACACCATTCACGATCAATTCGTTGAGGCCAAAAGCCACTTTTTCCGGATTCGGACAGGCCTGTGCGACCAAAAGAGCTAAATCATAGGCCTCCTCAATCGTTTGAACTCGAAACCGTCCTTCTTGCAAACAGCCGATGGTCTTGACCTGAACCCGCAAATTGAGCGCGAGGCTTTGCCATTTTAGCCCTTCCTCCACCGCCGCACTCACCATGCGTATTAAGACCCTTTGATCAAACGGCTTCGTTAGGTAAAAAAAGACTCCGGCTTCCATGCCCTCGCATACTTCGCTGGGCGAAGCCGCAGAGGTTTGCATTACCACCGGTATCCATTTAAAGTTTTCATCAGCCTTCAATTCAGTCATCACTTCAAGACCGTTCATTCCAGGCATCATGCGATCCAGAACCATGGCTTCAAACCCTTTACAATCATGTCGTAAAAGCTCTAAGGCTTGAACACCATCGTGTGCCAGAACCAATTCATAGGGCTCATCCTTCAGGCATTCGATCAATACGTCCAGATTCAGATCATCATCATCGACCAACAGAATACGTGGCTGCTCTTTACTCATTTTTCCTCTTCTTTGAAGGCCTCGTTCAATTCTAATCCGATTAAGGCCACGTCATCTCCAAAAATGCCATCGGCTTGCCACGATCGACTAGAACGGATGACGCTTTGGACTCCCAATTTCAACGAACCTTTACCGACAGCTTCAAGTGCCTTTTGCAACC
Source organism: Nitrospirota bacterium (assembly GCA_020355985.1). Next base: position 1,515,855 of record CP070628.1, read on the forward strand.
GATGCTTCCCCCAAATTTCGTCCTCGCCATTAACGACTTCGTAAATTCCATCACTAAATAAATAGAGCCGGTCTTTATCGGCCAAAGTGATGGATTCTGTGTGATAGATTTCATCAAGTGAAAATCCTGTTGGAAACGTTTTCCCTCCTAAGACCACAGAGCCTCCATCGTTCCTGACCAAAATGGAACCAGGATGCCCAGCACTGGCAAAGCGAAGCACACAGGTCGATAACTGAAGGACACCCATCCAAACGGTGAAATAGTCGCCCTGATCCGTCATCGGATTCTCCGCATTGAGACGAGTCACAATCTCGCCAGGATCATACCCGGGAAAAGACCGTGTGATATGTGCTCCCTTAAACCACATGGCCAAGGAAACCGCTCGCAATGCCGGTCCTGTACCATGTCCAGACATGTCTAACACCATAATACCCAGATGATCATCACCCCATTTCGCCACTTGGAACAAATCACCGCCTAACTGTGAAGACGGGAGGAATTCCCATGCCAACTGTATTCCTGGTGCCACCGCTCCTTGCACAGGCAACAACGAACGCACAAATTCCGACGCTGAATATAGTTCCGCATCGAGCTGAGCTTGTTTTTCTCTGACTACCCGATAGGAATCTTCAAGGTCTAACAATAATTGCCTGGCGCGGAGCCCTGCCCCTACTCGAGCCAGCATTTCGTGTTTGGATACTGATTTCAGAAAAAAATCATCTGCGCCATGGGCCAAACCTTCGGCTATTTGTGCAGGCTGATCCAAGGAGGTCATGAGGATAAAATGGATTGCCTTATATCTTTCGTCTTGTTTAATTGCCCGACAAAGACCTGGTCCATCAAGTTCCGGCATCATCCAATCGGACAGGACCAAATCCACTTTTTCTCGATGCAGGATATCAAGTGCTTCCCTGCCATTCTCTGCCTCTAGGATTCGGTGATTGAGTTTACTGAGCCGTCGTTTGGCGACCATCCGCACAAGCTTTTCATCATCAACAAGTAATATCGTATAAACTTTTCCACCTGGAGGAAATTTATCACACACAATTTTACTTGCGTTATCTGAATCCAACTTATTCATAGCCAGACTGTTGGTGGGCATGAAGATGTTCATGCTTTCTTTGGTGTCCTCACTCATAAATCAAAACACAGGATTGGCAAAGCGAAAGTACGGGGTAAGGCGTGAAACGTTAGGAGCAAAGAGCAGGGATACAAATACCGATGGTCTTTCTCTTCACGACATATTCCCTACTTTTTGCTCCACCCCTCTTTATTCACCTGGAAAGGCGGGTATGAAGAAGCGCTTTCAATCGAATCATGGATTGGGCATGAAGCTGACAGATACGGGATTCAGTGACATGAAGAATCACACCAATTTCTTTCATCGTCAATTCTTCAAAATAGTAGAGCGTGAGGACCAAGCGCTGCCGTTCGGGCAACCGCTCAATGGCATCAACTAATGCCTTGCGTGCGTCCTCTGAGACTAGCGATTCCAAGGGACTCGGCTGGTCACGATCGGCGAGAGCATCCAAGATAGGATGTGCATCTTCTTCGTTACTGCCTAAATCATCCAAACTCAACACCACCGCTCCTTTGGCTTGAAGAAGCGTCTCATCGACTTCTTGTGTTTCCATTCCTAATGCCTCAGCTAATTCAGCCTCCGTCGGTGGACGACCTTTTCGCTTGGTCCATTCGTTGGTCGCATGATGAATTTTTCCAATACGTTCCCGAAGAGACCGTGGCACCCAATCCATAGCCCGAATTTCATCAAGCATCGCCCCACGAATTCGAAATTCAGCATAGGTACGAAATTTTATTTCTCTAGAAGGGTCGAATTTCGTTAAAGCATCCAACAAACCTACCATTCCTGCGCTCATAAGATCTTCAACATTGAGTCCACTAGAAACCCGCATAGCCAACCGCATGGCCATATATTTGATCACAGGCAAAAACTCTTTAATCAAATTTTCGCGTTCCTCTGAATTCAACGAAAGCTTTGTCGGAAGCGAGGTTTTGGGTTCCTCGGGAGTCGCTGTCACAGCACCACGTTTCATGCGTTATCCTTCCGTCACAGTTTGAGTCGTCCCTAAGGCCGTAGGCCCGAACAATTGAAAACCTCCATACCAAGAACGATCCCTCCTCCAGTCCTGAAGCGAAGAGACCAGTGAAGTCAACGCTCGGCTAGCCGGCGCACGAGGATAAAGATCGCACACCGCCCGTTGTTGGGCTACTGCCATCGTGACGTAGTCATCTGATGGAATGCACCCCATATAATCCAACGTGACCGATAAAAACCGATCAGTGACTAAACCGAATTTTCGAAACACTTCTTTACCTTCTTGGGTATTTTTGACTTTGTTGACGAGCAATCGAAATGTCCGCAGGTGATAGCGTGTTGAAAGAATTTTTATCAATGCATAGGCATCAGTAAGCGAGGTAGGATCCGGAGAGACCAGGATGAGTGTTTCGTGTGCCACTAAACTAAAGTACAGCACATTAGGAGAAATTCCCGCAGCACAATCAATTAGCAAAAGATCTGGTGTTTGCCGCAATTCCAGAAATGCCGTTTGCAACAGAAGCTGTTGTTCATACGTGAGTTGTGTAAAGGCCTGACCTCCGGATGTCGCAGGAAGGAGTTGAATGCTTTCTGGACCGTTGATTAGCACCTCTTCCAGCCGTCGCTGTCCTGAGAGCACATCTTCAATCGTATATTGTGGGGTGAGTCCTAAGAGAATATCTATATTCCCAAGAGCCAGGTCCGCATCCATCACCATGACCTTCCGCCCCTGTCGTGCTGAAGCCACCGCTAAGTTGGCCACGACGTTTGTTTTTCCTACCCCACCTTTTCCAGAACTCACGGCAATGACTTGGACCTGTGGTTGAATTGACGGAGTTGGATTCATCGCCGCCCGTAATCCGCTTGCTTGATCCAATCGTCGTGGTCTTGCCGCTTCCGATGGTAACGCTGCCGAAGTTGTGGATACGGCCATTAGTGAGCCACCTCGGCTAAATCAGACGTCTCTGCTCCCACAACGGTTGGTTGCTCGCCCAAAGCCAAGTCTGCAAGACCTTGACGCGTCGCCACATCTAAGTCTTCTGGGACACGCTGCCCCGCTGATAAATAGGACACGGGAATTCCTGATTGGGACAAAACGTTATACATACTCCCGTACCGCGAAGTTTCATCAAGTTTGGTCATAATGATTTTGTGAATGGGAAGGGATTGATAACGGCGAATCGTGTCTATTTGTACTGCCTCAGCAACCGGTGCCGCCAGGACCAGATGTGTTTCGATTTTTATCGACCCGCGTGTCATCCCCACCAATTCCTCATGCCCGATTCGATCCTTCGGACTTCGTCCCGCCGTATCGATAAGAATCAAATCCGCTTGCTGATGACGCTCCACACACGACAAAAAATCTTGTTGCGAAACAGCAACTTCTAAAGGAATCTTGAGAATTTTGGCAAAAACACGAAGTTGCTCCACAGCTGCGACCCGATAGGTATCTAACGTAATCAAAACGGTTCTCTGATGTTCATCTTGTTGCCGAGCCAGGCCGGCAAGTTTGGCGATGGTCGTGGTCTTTCCGACTCCGGTTGGCCCTACTAACATCATAATTTTTTGCCCATATTGTCGTGAGACAGAGGGATTGGAGACAGCGAGACCTTCTTCCATTCGTTCCCGTAATAGCTCATGCACCGCATCGCGGTTTCCAAGCCCTGCCGTCCCTAACGTCTCAACCACCGATCGCAGCACATGATGTGCCAATTGAGCATCCACACCCTGGCTCACTAAGGTTTGATAGTCTCCGAGCAAATCGCCCGGCAAGCCTTCAATTCGCTTAGGCATCTGACTTTCCAGCACTTCACCGACCACAATGCGTAAACCTTCCAACTCTTGTCTCAAGGGGCCCACGGCCTGTTCCGGATCTTTCTGCGATTCCCTCAAGCGTTGCATTTCTTCCTTCATCTCATGCAGATGTTGTGTGACGGGATCTAACACGGTAGCAACTTGTAACTGTTCCGAAAATGTGCGCTCCTTCTTGACCTTTGGCGGTTCAACAGAAGGAGGAACAGCAGGACTTTGTTTTTTGATCAAGGCTTGAAGGGATCGATCTAAGGTCACCGCCGATTCTGCTTCCTCGGTTTGTGCCGAGCGATCAACCGCCGCTGTGACTTCAATGACTGACTGACTCAGTAGACCAAACAAGCCTCCGGCTTTTTGTATGCGGCGGGACGAGACAATAACGGCCTCAGGGCCCAGTTCGGCTTTTACTGCCTGGAGAGCTTCTTGTAACGAAAGGGCTTCAAACCGTTTCAGCTTCATGTGGCAACCTCACAACTTCAATAGCTTGGATTTTAGTTTTGGGGTCCAGTTCATTTGGCGAAAGTACCGCCAATGAATGAACACCCGGCGAAACTAAACGATAGAGTTGAGATCTAATTGACTGGGAACAGAGAACTATCGGTTGATATCCTTGTCCGACCACTCGTTCCACCGCCTGCCGCACAGTACCAATAACTTGATTAAAGAGCCCTGGGGATAATCCCTCAAGATGGCTCCCACTGGGTTTGATCACCTCCGTCAATCGGCGATCTAACACAGGGTCTAAACTCACGACGTGCACGTACCCATCAGCATTGGCATATTGAGTGGATATTGTTCTGGATAGATTTTGCCGGGCATATTCGGTCAGGGTGTCAGGATCTTTACTCACCGAGGTGTAATCGGCAACAGTCTCGAGAATGGTCCGTAAATCCCGAATGGATACTCGTTCACGTAGAAGATTTCGTAAGATTCTCACTACTACTCCTAAAGATAATTGAGTGGGAATGAGCTCATCCACCACTTTGGGGTACGTCTTAGCGAGGTTATCCAGCAAATTCTGGGCCTCTTGTCGACCGAGCAATTCATGCCCATTGGTTTTAATCAATTCCGTTAAATGCGTAGCGATAATGGCGGGACCATCGACGACGGTATAGCCTTCCATTTGGGCGCGTTCTTTTTCAGTAGGGGCAATCCAGACGGCCGGAAGGCCAAAGCACGGATCCTGGCCAGGTTTGCCCTCCAAACCCTTTCTGGCATGGCCCGGATTGATTGCCAATAAATGCCGTGGGATCAGTTCACCCTTGGCCACCGAAATGCCTTTGAGCAAAATACTATATTCATGTGGCTTGAGCTGTAGGTTATCCCGAATATGGACGGCCGGCACCACGAATCCCATATCCAAGGCCGTCTGCTTGCGAATGGCCCGAATTCGCTCCAAGAGTTCTCCGCCCTGCGCATGGTCCACAAAAGGTACTAAGCCATAGCCTACATGTAATTCCAAAAGATCGGGAGGCGCCACGGTATCGACTGATTCCGTGGCAGGCGTTTCGGTTTTTTCTGCCCCAGGGGTTACCCCTGTTTTGTTTTGTGAAGCCACCGCGGCAGCCGCTTCTTTCCTTTGCCAAAGAACATACGCCACACCTGCCGTTACCGCTCCAAGAAGCAAGAACGCCAGATGGGGTAATCCAGGCATTAATCCTAAAAAGACCAACATACCTGCAACAGCAGCGACCAATTGCGGATTGAAAAATATTTGCTCAGTTAAGTCCTTGCCCAGGCTGGTAGCCGTAGAGACCCGCGTAATAATGATACCGGCTGCCGTGGACATAATAAGCGCGGGAATTTGTGCAATGATGGCATCGCCCACCGTCAACAGCGTAAACCGCTTGGCCGCCGCCACAACCGACATGCCGTGATCTAAAACGCCGATTCCTAATCCGCCCAGCACATTGATGAAAATAATCAACAGCGCTGCGATAGCATCGCCGCGAACAAACTTACTGGCACCATCCATCGAGCCATAAAAATCAGCTTCTTGTGCGATCGTCTCCCGACGTTCCCTGGCCTGTCTTTCATCTATGATACCGGCGTTTAAATCTGCATCAATACTCATTTGCCGCCCCGGCATCGCATCCAAGGTAAACCGGGCTGCGACTTCAGCGATTCGGGTCGCTCCTTTTGTAATGACAACAAAATTAATAATCACGAGGATTGAAAAGACCACGATTCCAACGGCAAAATTGCCCCCAACAACAAATTCGCCAAACACACGAATGACCTCCCCCGCTGCAGCAGGTCCTTCATTCCCATGCAATAAAATGGCTCGTGTTGAGGCAATATTCAATGCCAAACGAAACAGCGTAGTTAGCAAAACGACGGATGGGAAAACCGAAAACTCCGCAGGCCGTCCCGAATGCATCGTCACCAACAAAATCAATATCGCCAAGGTAATGCTAAAGGACAGGAGGAGGTCAAGCATAAAGGGCGGCAAAGGAAGCAGCATGAGCAACAACAGGCCCACGACGCCAATGGGCAAGAGCACATCTCCATAATGTGCCGGAGTCATTTCCAGCTTGAATCGATCGCTATCAAAAGCCATGAGACAACCTAACTCGCTTGTTCATGTATGTTTCGCAGACGATAGATATAGGCCAACAATTCTGCTGCCGCTTGATACAAGACTGCTGGAATTTCCTGACCAACCTTCGTCCCTTTAAATAACGCACGTGCCAGACTTCGATTTTCCAAAATCGGCACGTTGGCATGACGAGCAATTTGCTTGATTTTTTCCGCCATGAACCCGGCACCTTTGGCCAGGACTACCGGCGCATCCATGCTATCCGTGTCATACCGGATGGCAACCGCCACATGGGTGGGATTGGTAATCACGACATCCGCTTTGGGGACCGCTTGTAACATGCGCTGACGTGACCGTTCCCGTTGCAGACTAAGGCGTCGAGAGCGTACCTGTGGATCCCCTTCCACATCTTTTGATTCATCTTTCACTTCCTGTTTGGTCATTTTCAAATCTTCGTTATGCTGCCACCGTTGATAGAGAAAATCGGCAATGGCCAAAATTAACAGGGCACCACCCACCGCCCATACGACGTCTTGGACCAATTCCCAGGTTTCAGCAACCCCCGCGGAGAGACCTAAAACGGGAAATTGAACGATTTGCCCCATTCCCTCAGAAAGCACGAAATAAAGTATTCCCGCAATCATGGCAACCTTGAGTAGAGACTTTAAAAGGTCGGCGACTCCTTTCCACGAAAACACGCGCTTGATGCCATTTTTGGGATTCATTTTGGATGGTTTGGGCTGTAAGCCCTCTTCAATCCATAAAGGCCCTGTTTGCATCAAAATCGCCGCCAAGGCTAAGGCCGCAACGATCATTCCGAAAGGGATAAGAGGAACAAAGGATTGATTGATAATGTTCAAGAGCAAGGTATAGAGTGAGTCCGTATTAACCTGCAGCGTTCCAGACTGCGTCAACCAATGACGATAGTTTTCATAGAGCTCTCGAAGCATCTTTGGAGCCCACAGAGTAATCACCCCGACTCCCCCCAACAAGACGAGCAATGGCGGCAGTTCGCGCGTGATGGGCACTTGCCCTTTTCGACGTGCATCCGCTAGCTTTTTCCCCGTGGGTTGCTCTGTTTTCTCTCCGCCGTCTTTATTTTCAGCCATGTCCTAATTCCTGCAAGAGTTCCCAAAGGATGGCTTCCATTCCCAAAACTGACTGCTGAAAGACCAGGGCAATAAACGGTAGCCCCAATCCCAACACGATGAGCCCTACAGAAATGGTAATAGGAAAACTGGTGAGCAAAATATTCATTTGCGGGACTAGCCGTCCCAAGACGCCCATCGTCACATGCACAAGAAAGGTGGCAGCCATGACCGGAAACGCCAACCTCATTCCTGTCTCATAGGTCCCTTGCATCAGACCTGTCACATCGGGAAGAAGCATTGCAGATAAGTGCGCCCCAAACGGAGGAATCAACTGAAAACTACTACCCAAAGCCAATAGCACCAACAGATGCCCGTCCACCTGGAAATATAAAAGTGTGGCAAAAACCGTCATCAATTGGCCAAACACCGGGGTTTGCACTTGTGACACCGGGTCGAGCACATTGGCCATGGCGAATCCCACTTGAAATCCCAGAACATTCCCTGCCAATTCGACTGCTGCCATGACTAATCGCATCGCAAAGCCAAGAACAAGTCCGACGAGAACTTCGGCGGCTAAGGCCATGACCAAATGCCCAGGCTCTAACCAATTTTGCGGCAATGAAAAAGTAACGATTGGAGTCAAAATCACTGAGATAGCGGCAGCCAAGCCAATTTTTATGCGTTTGGGAACGATCCGACCTCCGAGCAAAGGCAAAGCCGACAAAATCACTGCCGTTCGTACCAAGACCACCAGAAACTGCCAGACTTGTTGAATCGCGATATCCCATTGCAACACCGTTTACGTCATTTCCATATTTGAGAAAGAGGAGTAAATTGTTAGGAATTAAATATTAGATGTAAGAAACGGAAAGAAGAGTTGGGGCAACGGCCCTCCTCACGATTTCCGCTTTGCGACTTACGATTCTTACTTCCCTACAACCCCTACTGTGACATTTCAGGAATATGCCCCCATACACCAGTCATAAACCCTACGAGTATTTTGAGCATCCAGGGAAACATGACCAGAAGCACGATGAACATCGTGATAATTTTTGGTAAAAAGGTCAGTGTCATTTCATTTATTTGGGTCATGGCTTGAAAGGCACTGACCATTAACCCAACAATCAAGCTCAACCCCAACATGGGACCTGCCACCAATAAAATGGTTTTTATGGCTTCCTGACCAACTTGCAGCACGCCTTCTGGACTCACAGCTTTGGTCCTCTTTGACTATATATCATTCTTTGGTCACAGCCTTTTCTTTTTCGTAAATCGTAAGAGATATGGGTATAAACCAAATGTTCATGTCGTCTTATCCGCTCCACCTCTTATAGCTTGTCGTTATTGAAAACTATTCATGAGTGAGCCCACGATTAAAAACCACCCATCGGCCAAGACAAACAACACAAGTTTAAACGGCAACGAAATCATGATCGGTGGCAACATCATCATACCCATTGACATCAACGTACTCGCCACAATCATATCGATCACCAGAAACGGCACATATATCAAAAACCCAATTTGAAACGCTGTGCGCAATTCACTTGTCACAAACGCGGGCACCAACACATGTATTGGGACATCCTGAACAGTTTGAGGATCTGGGATTTTCCCCATACTCATAAACAAGCCTAAATCTTTCTCCCGGACTTGTTTCAACATAAACTCTCGAAGGGGTTCGACAGCCCGTTGCATCGCCACCTCTTGAGTCACCTGATTTTCTAGGAAGGGATTCAGGGCCTCCGTTCGAACTTGTTCCCACACTGGCATCATTATGAAAAGGGTCAAAAATAAGGCTAAGCCGATCATGACTTGATTGGGAGGAGCATGAAGAGTCCCCAAGGCTTGCCGCAAAAGACCTAAGACAATCACGACACGGGTAAAAGACGTCACCAACATTAACAAGGCCGGGGCCAACGTAAGGACCGTCAGCATGAAGAGAATACGAAGACCAAAGGTCCATGGTTCTGTCGCATCCAATCCTGAAACTTGCAGACTGATGGTCGGATCGTTTGCAGCTTGTGCCCACGCACTGATAGGGCTGCCAATGAGAAGGCTCACTACTGAAAAACACAAAAAGTCAAAGCGCCAAGACAATCTGAATGTCCGAGCACTTTCGTTTTTCTTAGAGCCCTTCATGAACATTTTGACATCCTTACGGAAGATGTGTGCGATAAAGCGTCCGACTCGTTCTTCTCCGAATTCGATTGTGACCATTGACCGACCCATGCCCCTATTCGGCCAGCAATGGGATTAGCCAGAGACCGTACCCGACTCGTTCGATCTTCATCAGTAATTTTTGTTAATAAGGTCATTTCTCTGGCTGTAGTTCCTAACACTAAGACCTCTCCCGCCACATCAACCAACATGATTTGCTTGCCGGTCCCTACACGCAAACCGCCTAGCACACGCATAAGTGGCTCTCCACCCTTTCCAGGGCTTTCCCCAAATGTGCGTCGGACCCAGGCCAATCCACACAAAAGGACAAGTATGACCAGAGCCAAGGCTCCAGCCATTTTCAGAGCTTCATGAGTAAAATCCATAATTTCTCAAAAACAGTTAGGAGTGAATCGTGGGGATCTCGGACGTAAGAAAAAACCATTCATAGCCCTTGCACTTTCATTTCAGGCATCATTCCTTCATCCAATCGCCTTACTGACTTAACGAAGTTTATTCACCCGCTCAGTCGGGCTGATGACATCAGTCAAACGAATACCAAATTTTTCGTTTACCATGACCACTTCACCTCGAGCCACAAGCCGTTCATTGACCAAAACTTCTAACGGTTCACCAGCCAATTTATCTAATTCCACAATAGACCCTGGTCCTAGCTGTAGAAGATCTTTTATCAACATCCGCGTATTGCCCAATTGCGCAGATAACACAAGAGGAATATCTAAAATTCGATCCAGATTTGAATCTTGAAAATCATTGATTCCCGGAACCGTTGATGAAGCAAGCGTCTGTGCAGAGGTCTCACGATTCATAGCACCTTCTTGCGCTAAAGGCTCTATGATCTCTTTCTCAGCATCAACTGTTTCCAAATCCACGCTATCTTCTTCACTCATATGTGTTCTCCAAGTTTCTCGAGTTTTCCACTCGCTAAACGATCATGATTTTTGATGCCCCTTAGTCTGGCATAACCAAAATGTCCTGAATTTGAAACGATTGCATGCCCTTGGTCGTCCCTGGGAATCCTGAGAATTTTGGTATGCCTTCCACAGTCGCAATTAAAGGCTGGGTGGTAGTTTTATCTAAGGTAATGACATCCCCCGGAGCAAAGTGCATAAACTCATCCACCGATAATTCCGTTTCTCCCAAGGTGACGGAGATGTTGATGGGAGCGTCCTTGAGTCTATTTGAAAATCGCTTAATCCACCCATGATCCACGCCAGAAACGTCATTTTGAAAACTCACCTGCAGCCGATTTCGAATGGGTTCCAACATGGCGTAGGGAATACAAAGATGTATATCTCCAACAGCATTACCCAGTTCAATGCCTAAGGTCACCACGATGACGATATCCGCTGGCAAAACAATGGAAGCCAATTGGGGATTCATCTCTGTCCGTATAGACTTGATCGCTAGGCTTTGAACGGAATCCCAGGCTTTTTGTAAGTTCCTCAACCCCATCGACATCACTTTACGCATCACACGCTGTTCAATGAGCGTAAAGTCCTGGCCTTCTGGTTTCACTTGGGTTTGGCCGGCTCCGCCAAAAAAATGGTCGACGAGTAGATAGACGGTTGC
>CP070628.1:1527205-1535083 GCA_020355985.1 Nitrospirota bacterium
ACATCAGTCTTAGCTTTTGCCCCCGCCATCCTGGCGACCAATTTCCATCCCTGCTCAATAACGCCTGAAAGAGCATAGGCCGCAAAGACTACAAACAACATCGCCTGGGGATAGGCCAACACTGCCATAAGAATAAGCACCGCATAGACTAGATAATTGAAATGGTGATGCTCCTGCGCTTTGAGTTCTTTCAAGCTCCGATAACGAAACGTGCTTACCATCAGAAACGCTAACGAAAGGGTTAAGATAATCCCGAGTATCGGTTTGACGTTCTCCCCTAACGACACAACGTGATGATCAAAGATCACCAGGGTGGCAATGACACCGGCCGCTCCAGGAATTGGAAGTCCCGTAAAGGGTTTCTCATTATTATTGGTGGTCGCCAAGACATTGTGCCGAGCCAAGCGAAGCGCCCCACAGGCCACGAACGCAAACATGACAGCCGCACCCAGCATTTTTGGCGTACTGAGCGCCCAGACAAACACCAACAAGCCAGGAGCCACGCCAAAAGACACGACATCACCCAAGGAATCATATTGTAAGCCAAAGTCACTGGTACTTTTCATGAGGCGAGCCGTTGTGCCATCCAACACATCAAAGACAATTGCCACAAGAATCGCGATGGCGGCGGCTTCAAAGTTTTCTCCAAACACAAAGAGAATCGAGGCTAATCCACTGAACAAATTCCCCGTGGTCAGGATATTGGGAATGAGGGAGACCACTCGTCGTCTTCGTGGTTGTTTCATGAAGGTTCTGCGCATGGTACCTCCGCTAAGATGGATGATCCGCCTTTGACCTTCGCCCCCACCTGCACTCGAACGGTGCTCGTTTCAGGAAGATACACATCCATCCGTGACCCAAATCGAATGAGTCCAAATCGTTCGCCTTTTTCAACCTGTTCGCCAGGTACCACCCAAGACACGATACGCCTAGCCACCAATCCAGCAATCTGTACACATAAAAACTTTGCGCCATCAGATCGACGCAGCATGAGAACGTTTTGTTCATTTCCACTGGACGCCTCTGGCTGATCAGCCATCATAAATTTCCCCGGTTGGTAGACCATATCCTGAACGATTCCGGCAACGGGCATTCTATTTATGTGAACGTCAAATACATTAAGAAAAATACTGATGCGGACACTTTGCGCTTTCAAATACCTATCTTCAAACTCTGATTCTATGGCAACAACCTTCCCATCACCCGGTGAGACAATGACATTCTCTCCAGAGGGAATCGTTCGAGCCGGATTTCGAAAAAACCATACCGTAAAAAGGGTGAAGGTCCCTAACAGACAGGTAGACCAAACCCCTCCCATCGCCCAAACACCCAGGGTGAGAAGCCCACCAATGATAATAAAGGGAATGCCTTCTTTGGCGACGGGGATATCTTTCGCCCGATCAGCCATAGGTGATCCGTCTCATTAATTTTTTTGTTTATCCACAAGCTGGTCCTTTTTCAACCAGGGCATCATGCCTCGTAAGCGTGCACCAACCTCTTCAATGGGATGATCTTCTCCCTTCTTCAAGAGCGCATTATACACTGGACGATTGGCCTGATTTTCCAACACCCATTCTCTGGCGAATCTACCACTTTGGATTTCGTCTAAAATTCGCTTCATCTCTTGCTTGGTTTCGCTTGTCACTACTCGCGGGCCTCTTGTCACATCACCATACTTGGCGGTCGTACTAATGGAATAACGCATATTCGCAATACCGCCTTGGTAAATCAGATCGACGATCAACTTCACCTCATGCAAACATTCAAAATAGGCCATCTCCGGTGAATAGCCAGCCTCGACTAAAGTTTCAAATCCAGCCTGGATCAACGAAGTCACCCCACCACATAATACCGCCTGCTCCCCAAACAGATCTGTTTCCGTTTCCTCACGAAACGAAGTTTCAATAACACCAGCCCGCGCTCCGCCGATCGCACTTGCATACGCTAGCCCTACTTTTGCTGTATTGCCACTTGGATCTTGGTGAATGGCGAGCAAACATGGCACCCCCGTCCCTTTGGTATATTCCGAACGAACAAGATGCCCAGGGCCTTTAGGAGCTACCATAAATACATTGACATGAGAATCAGGTTGAATCTGCCCAAAGTGAATATTGAACCCATGACCGAATGCCAGATACGCCCCTTGCTTGAGATTAGGTGCAATAGCACTATTATAGATGGCCGCTTGTCGTTCATCCGGCGCTAAGATCATGACGACATCGGCACCTTTTACGGCATCGGCCGTGGGCATGACCTTCAAGCCAGCAGCTTCCGCTTTATTCCACGATTCACCCTCCCGACAGCCCACCACAACATGAATGCCGCTATCACGCATATTGAGGGCATGGGCATGGCCCTGACTCCCAAACCCTATGACTGCCACGGTTTTATTGGCTAAATTTTTCTGATCGGCATCTTTTTCATAAAAAATTTTCATAATGCACTCCTCAATGGAAATTTAGAAAAAACCTTGTAGGCTCCGCCACTCAGGATCGACGGAACACCTCTTTTATTAAGACAGAGTGGGTCGACCTGATTAGTTCGCTTTCGCAAGCGGTCGGGGTTGGGCTTGCGCGGGACGTGTGGGCTCTCGGCCGATAGCAATCCGGCCAGTCCGTACCAATTCTTTAATACCAAGCGGTTGGAGTAATTGAATAATGGCTTGGACTTTTCTCACATCCCCCGTCACTTCAATGGTATAGCTGGTCGGTGAGGAATCGAGAACACTCGCTCGAAAAATGTCCGCAATGCGTAACGCTTCGGCGCGATCTTCTGGCCGTGTATGCACTTTAATCAATGCTGTCTCACGTTCCACAAACTCACTTTCACTAATATCCACGACTTTGATGACATCAATGACTTTATTCAACTGCTTCATAATCTGTTCGATAATACGGTCATCACCGCTCGTAACAAGGGTCATCATGGAAACTGAAGGGTCCAACGTGGGAGCCACAGAAAGGCTTTCAATGTTAAATCCTCGGCCACTGAATAGACCAGCCACACGAGATAACGCGCCGAATTTATTTTCCAATGTTAAAGAAAAAATATGTTCCATGTTCCCTATAATATCTAGGCTGTGAGCACCGTATCGGAATCCGATTGCACAGCCGTTTTATGCGTGGATTTGGGTTTGTGTAATTCAGGAGGGTCCTTTAACAGCATCTCATGATTACTTCCTCCAGCCGGAATCATAGGATAACAATTTTCATATTGATAGACCGGCACATCAATAAACACTGGCCGATCAATAGATAAAGCTTCTTGAATGCCGTCATCCACATCGCTAACCGTTTCAATACGAACCCCAGCTGCCCCATAGGCTTCAGCTAATTTCACAAAATCCGGAACATTATCTAGATAACTGGATGAATATCGTCCTTCATAGAACAGGTCTTGCCACTGTCGAACCATTCCGTGAAAGCGATTATTGATCACGAACACCTTCACCGGCAATTTTTCAATCACAGCCGTTGCTAATTCTTGCGTATTCATTTGAATACTGCCATCTCCAGCAATACACAAGACCAACCGATTTGGAAAGGCTGCTTGAGCCCCCATGGCGGCAGGCAAGCCGAATCCCATCGTTCCCAAGCCCCCGGAAGTCAGCCAGGTCTGTGGGTTTTTAAGCTTAAAATATTGCGCTGTCCACATTTGATGCTGGCCCACATCCGTGGCTACAATCGGATCACGGTCAGCCGTTAATTCATACAAGCGGTCAATCAGATATTGTGGTTTAATTTGGGCTTCAGGCTCTTGGGTATATGCCAGTGGATGCTCTTGCTGCCAGGCCGCCAGCTGATCCCACCAAGGCTTTCGCCGTTCTTTTTGATTCCCATTCACCGTGGCTCGAAGAATATTATTCAGTTCAATCAACACTCGCTTGCAATCACCAACAATGGGAATGTCCACATGAATATTCTTCCGAATCGATGTGGGATCAATATCAATATGAATAATTTTTGCGGTTGGACAAAACTCTGCCACTTTCCCCGTCACCCGATCATCAAACCGCGCACCCACGGCAACCACCAAATCCGAGTAATGCATGGCCATATTCGCCACATAGGTCCCATGCATCCCTAACATACCCAGCGATAAGGGATGATTTCCCGGAAATGCCCCTAAAGCCATCAACGTCATATCCACGGGGATATGCGTCATTTCTGCCAATTCTTTCACTTCAGCAGATGCCCCAGAATGTTGCACCCCTCCGCCAATATAGAGAATCGGCCGTTTCGATTTCATAATCGCATCAGCAGCCTGCTTGATCTTCCACCGACTCCCATCGTAGGTAGGACTATAGCCACGGATCGAGACGGATTGGGGATAATGAAACTCTCCTTTATCCATTGAAATATCTTTGGGAATATCGATTAATACAGGGCCGGGCCTTCCAGTCGAAGCGATATAAAACGCCTCTTTAATAGTCTGGGCTAGATCGTTTACATCTTTGACCAAAAAATTATACTTGGTACAGGGACGGCTCAAACCCGTGTTGTCAGCTTCTTGAAAGGCATCATTTCCAATCATCCCACTAGGTACCTGTCCGGAAAAACAGACAACTGGAACAGAATCCATATAGGCATCAGCTAACGCCGTAATGACATTGGTCATTCCTGGGCCTGATGTAATCAAAGCCACGCCAGGTTTTCCCGTCGCTTTGGCATAGCCTTCCGCCATATGCCCGGCCCCCTGTTCATGACGAGTCAGAATGACACGAATATCCTTTTGCTGATATAGCACATCAAAAATTTTCAAGACCACGCCACCCGGTAAGGCAAAAAGCGTATCGACGCCTTCGCGTTTTAATGATTCGAGAAAAATTTCTGCACCGGTTAGTTGCATGATACTCACCTTTTGATTAAAAGACTGTTGAGATAAAATCCGCGAATAGCAACTCGCCTGAGGTTTCCAGCTTTCATCATTTTGAAAATTGGGTCATCAAAGAGGCTTTTTCTTTGTCAAGATAAACGGAAACCCTCAAAAATAAATACGTAATCGTAAACCTTGACGTTTTTTTAAGTCAATAGTCATTGTAGCAGGGTTTGTGCAATTACGAAATATGAGAGGGAAAGAACCTTGAACCTGTCAAAATCCTAAAATGAAGACTTTTCATTAAGATGTGGGAGAAACACCTTCAAAAATTAGCCCGAGAACATCTCTTGCGAGAAATATCGGTTCTCGACTCTCCTTCGGGCCCATTGATGTCTTTGAACGGCCAAAACATTCTCCAGTTTGCTTCAAATGATTATTTAGGACTTGCCAATCACGCCAATCTAAAACATGCCGCCTGCAAGGCCATTGAGAAATTCGGAGTGGGTGCTGGCGCATCCCGGTTAATTTCCGGCACCCTGGCGCCCCATCACAACCTAGAATTGGCCATAGCCCAATTCACCAACACCGAGGCTGCACTCACTTATTCTTCTGGGTACACCACGAATCTTGGAGTCATCCCACAATTGGTCAAAACTGGGGGACTTATATTGGCCGACCGTTTATGCCATGCCAGCCTTATTGATGCCTGCCGGCTCAGTCAAGCAACCTTACGGGTCTACCGCCACAATGATATGGAACATTTACACTCACTCTTAACAAAACGCCCCATCAACCGACCAACCCTTCTCATCACCGAAGGCGTATTCAGTATGGACGGGGATCTTGCATCCCTGCCCCAACTGGTAAAACTGGCAGAGGAATTCGAGGCCTTCCTGCTGGTAGATGATGCCCATGGAACCGGCGTGATGGGCCCTACGGGCCGTGGAAGCCTCGAATATTGGGAAGTAGAATCGGCCAATATTATCCATATGGGGACTCTCGGAAAAGCCCTAGGCACCAGTGGGGGGTTCATGACAGGGACGCAAGATTTCATCGCCTACCTTATCAATACCTCACGACCTTTCATCTATAGTACGGCCCCTCCACCAGCCATAGCCGCGGCTGCCCAGGAAGCCATACGCCTCATTCAACAAGAACCCGAACGGCGGGCTCGACTTTGGCAGAATCGGGAACATATGTATCAAGGGTTAAAGGCCATGGGCTGCCATATGACCAAAACCCAAAGCCCAATCCTCCCAATTATCGTCAATGATCCTAGGCTGGCGGTTGAGATGAGCCTCGGCCTTCAAAAGAAGGGAGTCTATATCCCAGGCATCAGACCTCCAACGGTCCCCAAAGGAACAAGCCGTCTCCGCATCACCGTTTCCGCCGAACATTCCATCAAACAGATCGATGCTGCGCTTTCAGCTATTCAACAGGTAGGGCAATCACTCAAAATCCTTTAAGGTCGATCTCCGGCCGGCGTTATCTTCCTTGGTTATCCCCCTAACCCCTATCTCCGAACTACGGCCCCAGGGATCAACGCCAAAGAATTGCTGCCATTCAAGAAAATCCGACCTCATTCCGACAAGATGAGCAGGAATGCCATAGGTCTACCATCTATGCTGGAGAAGATTTCGTCTCACTGAGGTGAGGATCACACTCTTATACCGAACACAAGGCAGAGAACTATCGTGGAAACCCTCATGAAGAAACAATTGTTCGCTGGAAAATTTGAGATTCAGGGAGAAATTTCAAAGGGGCAAACCGGCACAATTTATTACGGCTATGATGTCGGCTTGCGGCAAGAAGTCGCGATCAAGGTCTACCATTCCCATATCAACGGTCGATTAATTCGGGGGAAAACTTTCATCGAAAAATCAAAACCCCTTCTCCTTATCGACCATCCCAATCTCATTAAAATTTTTAAAGTCGAAGAAGAAGACGACACCCCTGTTGTCTTTATGGAATTCTTCGATGCGCCCAGCCTCCAACAGATTATTCATGACAAAGGCCCAATGCCCGTTCAAGATATGCTCATGCTCGCTCGGGAGATTACGGAAGTCCTCGTCCATACCCATTTTCAAGGCATCATACACGGGACACTCCATCCTGGCCATGTCCTAGTCAGCCCACAAGGGCAAATCAAGGTTATGGATCTTGGCTTATCGTGGATACTGATGGATATTTTGTCCAATTGTGACGAAGAACTACTGCGGCCTTTACCGTATTTGCTTCCGGAAATCGCAAAAGGAGAACTTCTTAATGTCAGCAGTGATCTCTATTGTTTAGGATTCATGATGTATGAAATGCTGACCGGCACGGTGCCCTATGCCGGTCTGCCGAAAACATCCATCATGGGGAAACTGGCATTCGATCAGTCTGATCCTGCCTTTGATTTTCCTGATTCCGTTCCGGAAGGGGTATGCGATCTCATCCGCCAAATGACTCATAATAAATCCCAACAGCGTCTCCAAGACTCGACCCATGTCCTGACCATTATCAATCAACAATTAACCAAACTCCCTTTGAGCGAAACAAGTGTCTTTTTGCCACCTCTAGTTCATCAACCACAAACTCCTTTGCCAGACGAACAGCCAGAAGAACAGCCAGAAGAACAGCCAGAAGAACAGATTGAACCCAAGAAAACGTCTTCAACGCCAGCTGCGCCCTCAACAACATCAGAACCGACACTCAATAAAACCCATCCCTACCAACGACCCCTTATTTCGGCGAAGTCTGAAAGCATCAAATCTTCAAAGAAATTTAGGAAAATCGGAATTGCACTTGCTCTCGTTTTATTAGCCGGGGTATCTGGGACGCTGGGATTTTGGTATCACGATTTCTTAGAATCCCATATTCCCATTCTTCAAAAACCATCTGATTCCCCCCCACAGGAAATGAACCGGCCACAGACAAAGTCAGACGAAAGTGAGTTTTCCAACCCTTCTGGGCAAGGTTCTTTGAATATTCAGGATCCCCTGTTGGAGATAGACAACATCCCTCAAGCTGAAGCGCCATCTGTGGTTCCACAAACAGAAAAAGAGGGTGGTCCCCTAT
>CP070628.1:1535183-1540653 GCA_020355985.1 Nitrospirota bacterium
CGGGTCCCGTACCGTGACTGTCGAGCAATTGGAGCAGGAACTCCTCATCACTCTCAGTTTACATTGCATGATTTGTGGCCATCATTCCTTTATAGGACGACCCGTGATTCGGCTACTCAAACGTCCCAACGTCACCATTCCGGATTCCATCACACGAGCAAGAAACGGATAACACCTCACTCGACCAGCCTTCCTTTTTCAAATCAGCTCGCATTCCTTCTACCACGACTCCGTCCTGACAGACATAGGACACATATTCCATTCGCTTAGCCCTTGCACCAATTGACGACATGCAGAAACACTTCCGCACACTCGTAGATCGGTATGCGAAAAATCAGGGACAAGTTCGAGTAACGGAGTCATATCAATTTGTTCTTCTCCAGAGGGCAAAATATTGGTCCGGACGATTCGCCCCTTGAGAGAGCCCCAATTACTCGGCCATGATCGTGTTAATACCGGGACATAGCGAAAAGTCGGGGCAAACTGTTCTGCCATCTTCAGGAGTTCTTGATGAAGCATCAATTGTTTTTCATGCCGCACGCTGGCAATCAGCGTCATATGCCCACGCCGTCCTCCACCCCCTTGTTCCCATTCCTGATGGGCCATATAGCGAACATAAGAAAGAAACGGAGTAATGCCCGTTCCAAAAGCCACACATACCAATTGACGATCTTCCCAATCGCCATCGTCTTCTAAACGAAGATTCACTTTCTTACATACGGTAGTATTTTCATATACGGTCGCGACACCTTGGCTTTCATCGACAGTCAAGCGAACATCAACCGGCTCTCCGGTTTTATACCAATGATCAGCAACCTCAGACTGCCACCAAACGGAGGTGTCAGCTTTTGGTTGATGCGTATGATTAATAAACGTCTCGAGTAAGCCTGGTTCATTGCAGGAAGAATTCGACCTGGTATACATTCTTCGGCGATACTTATCCGTCCGCATGCCCCAGGGCTTTGCCAAAAATGCCGTGCCCGGTCGCATTGTATCGTGAAGGGGATAACGCCTTCCGCCAAGTTCTACATAGTCGGGCAATGCCAATTGCACACGTCGGATTTCCCCAGGATCAATAACTTGAAGTTGAGCAATCCGAGCCGAAGCAACGTATTCCATATGAAATCCTTTTTCGTCCCATCAGATATATTTTCCACTCAACCTGACATCCGACACCAATTTGATTCTTTCATCCATTTTTAATATGATTTCTTTCAAGACTTTATCTTAGAAGACGCCCATGAACCCTCTTTCTTCAATCCCATCTAGTTCCACTCAAACTCCTCCCTCTCAGAAGACTCCCTCCACTTCTGTAAAGGACAAAGATAAGAACGAACTTTCGACGCCACCAGAACAGCCAGAAACCGTATCCATCTCCGAGACCGGCAAGGAAATCAGCCAATACACTGGGGCCATGGCCGAACTGCCAGATGTCCGGGAAGAGCGAATCGGTCCGATTCAAGCAGCATTAAAAAAAGGTACCTACTCCGTTTCATCACAAGATCTTGCTGATAAACTTATTCAAGAACTCTCGTCTTAATCCCCTGCTCATCATCTCCAACGTTTTGAGAGACCCCTAACATCGAAACTCTACAAGGGTTTACTCCCAAACATTTCTGGGTTCGTTGCCCTCCGGTTTCTTGAAATGAGGAGAATATCTCCGAAATATCACCCTCCACACGTTTCCTGCATTCTAGAATTTTTATGGAGTTGCTGTATATCTTTGAATATTCGTGCTCGTTTCTCATTCTAAATCTTGTTTCTTTATGTTTTGCCTTGTAGCATGAGGCACGACAACCGAAAAGGGGATGATGAGTATGACTTCTCGCTACCCAGCCATGGGTTCAAACATTCTTTGGTTAACCATTTCATCCAACCAAGAGGATTTGTTAATCAAATCTTCCCTCCTAGGCTTAGGGCCAGATCATTCGCTTCTCTGCGCCATACCAACCGATCAACCGCTTGAAGCATTAACCACGGGATTGTCTTGCAAAGGTCGCTCATATATTGACGGAGAGATTTATGAATTTGAAACGGTGATTCAAGAATTCCTTACATTTCCCCCAGCCATACGGTTGGAAGCTCCACTCAATATCCTGCATCAAATTCCCCGCTCATTTCCTCGCTTGACAGTCGACCTTCTCGGAGCCGTCCGTCCCCTTAGCAGAAATGGCCATATTCTTGCGGTTCTTCCAGTACAAATGAGCAACCTCTCCCCAACCGGATGTCAATTCAGCATCGACCCTTTGGCCTGGCCAAAAGTTTCTACCTTACATCTCTACCTAAGTTGTCGAATGCCGGGAGTCGATCACCAATCAAAATTCCATGGATTAATCGAATGGGTGCATCCCACAAATGAACTCATGATGGGTATCCAGTTCATCTTTGAATCCGACCAAGATATTGCCAAACAAGATGTTTTTCAGTGGTATACCTCTCAACAAGCCAATCTCGTCAATACCCGAGCTTAGGGCCTCGCATTGCTCCTATCTTGTCCGTGAGTCACAGTGGTTCCATTCTGAAAATCTCGCTCTTGACTCTATAAAATTTTTCAGGCTCATTTCTATCCAAGCCCACTCGTTTTGCTTTTATTGCGTTATTCAACCTTTCGACTCGGATAATGAGAGCCAGGCCTATAAAGTAATCAGGGCTTGCTGAACAGGTGCCAGTTGCCTGCCTAGGAAGCTTCCGATTACAATAAACTCCAATTTCCTTGATTTTTAGAATTATTTTCTATCATCGTTACTGGTCATTGATTGCTATCTTTACCGAGGACGTGTCTCATGACTGAGCGTATTACCAACCAAAACGTTATTGATATTGCCCCTCTTCCTGCCCCGAAACACATGCAGGAAATGCTCCCCCTCCCTCACGAAACGGGCCAAATGGTGCTACAGGCCCGACAAGCCATACGAGATATTCTTCATGGACAAGATACCCATCGCTTGGCAGTCATTATCGGCCCATGCTCAATTCATGATCCTGAAGCCGCTATTCAATATGCAGAACAGCTCAAACAGGTAGCTGATCGTGTACGTGACCATCTTTTGGTCATCTTACGAACGTATTTTGAAAAGCCCCGCACCACCGTTGGCTGGAAAGGTCTCATTAACGATCCGAATCTGGACGGATCTTGTGATATCGGAGGAGGGTTCGAACTCGCTCGCTCTATTTTACTGAAAATCAATCAATTGGGAATGCCCTGTGCGACTGAATTTCTGGATCCCGTCACACCTCAATATATTTCTGATTTAATTAGCTGGTCGGCTATTGGTGCACGCACTACGGAAAGCCAAACACATAGGGAAATGGCAAGCGGCTTATCCATGCCTGTGGGCTTAAAAAATGGTACAGATGGGGGACTTCAAGTGGCCCTCAACGCCATGATTGCCGCACGGCATCCCCAGAGCTTTATAGGCATCAATGCCGAAGGCCTGACTTCCATCATCAAAACCAATGGAAATCCTGATCGCCACCTCGTACTTAGGGGTGGAGGGGGAAAGGTTAATTACAATCCAGAAGACATATCCGAAGCCGTCCAGTGTCTCTCCAAAGAAGACATTTGCCGTCCTGTCATGGTTGATTGCTCTCATGGCAACTCGGAAAAAGACCACACTCGCCAGGTTCCAGTAGCCCGATCAGTGATGAATCAATTTACTGAGGGTCAAACAGCCATTATGGGCCTTTTAATCGAAAGCAATCTCAATCAAGGAAATCAAAAATGGGAAGCAGGCAAATCGCTGGATTGGGGAGTGTCAATTACAGATGCCTGCATTGGGTGGGAAGATACCGAACATCTTCTTGATGAACTTGCGGAAACGTTAGATAAATCCACAAACAAAACCACTGTCCCGGGTTAATCACACAACCCACCCGTGAGGAAGGTGAGCAACCGTTCCTGGTTTTTCTGAATTACGAATTGGAAGATAATTCGGGAATAGGTTCTATCTGAGAAGAGGTAGATTCATGAGCATGCTCATGAGTATGACAGCCCAGATGATGCCCTAGCTGATGGCAAAGACGGCGATTCCAAAAACCAGCCCAGGCTATTAAAGAAGCTCCAAGGACATCAAGAAAAATTTCCTTCCCACTCCCCGCCTCTACCCAGAGATGGGAAACCGTCAACACGAAAAGCCCCAGAACAGTCAGAACCGTCGGACGGATATCCCGGTGGCGAGGATACGTGGCTAATAATCCAAACCCCGCTAATAGGGCAATAACGGCTACAAAGACCCATTCAGTCGTATCAGCCCAAAAAGCTCCCAAAATGCCGTCCAAGCCATCCCAGGAATGGGCAGCAATGACAGGAAGCGCCAGCAAGGCCAATGGCGTTACCGCGCAATGCACCGCACAAATGAGAGAGGCAACAGATCCGGCTTTAGAGAGTTTGGGACCAAACGTACTCATTCTCTGACTTTCTTAGGTTATTGGCATTCAGGACAGAACCCTGTGAATTCCAGGGTATGATCACCTACGACAAATTGCGTGCGTTTTTCAATCAACTTGGTAATTTTCTTCAATGGGCACAACAGTAAATCCTCTATTTGCCCACAAATCTGACACCGAATATGATGATGATGCTTTCGTCCTTCTTTCAATTCATAACGGGATTGGCCTTCTTGAAAAAGATCCAATTGAACGACAAGACCCAGTTCCTTCAACACATTCACCGTCCGATAAACCGTAGCTAAATCAATCGCAACCTGATCTTTCTGTAATTGCGCAAAAATTTCAGAAGCACTCAATGGTTGATGGGTGCGTTCTAACAATGCCAATACAGCTTTTCGGGTGCGAGTCATCCGCCGCCCCGTAGCCCGCAACCCTTTACTAATAGTGGGCTCCAACATCAGCTTAAACCTTCAATAGGTAAATCAAAGGCAACCAATCAAAAAACTTTATTGCAAGTCTTTTGCAAATAACATAGCCTGACGGCATTGTCAATATTCTCAGTATTTCTTTGTAGGTTTCAATTTTTTGAGACTATTCTCTCAATGTTTTTTGAGTATTGAATATTGAGCCATCGCAATATAAAAGATGGCTTAGGAGCACCATTAAGCAAATTTGCTAAAACTGAAAGCATATCATGCGAAACAACAAAGGGCTTCCAGGTGAAATGTGGGGGAAAATGCGACTAAGATCCGTAGCAGGGAGCTTCTAGCTGTGGTTGTGTAAGAAAGCCAAAGGGCATTATTCGTATGACGGCTGGGCAATAGGCAGCTCTGAGAAAGCAACAAAAAGACAATTGAAGTTTTTTATCGGCAGGAACGAAAGGCAGGAAGATTATTCTAGAAGTAAGTCAGCCCGTCGATTAAATTGATGACAGCGATGTTCATCGTCAACATCACAGAGCACTAAGACATTACCATAGGAGACAATATCTAATCGGGTACGTGGAATTCCTAGATTAGCCAGATACTCCTTTACGGCTTTGGCCCTTTTAGCTCCTAACACCATGTTATAACTTTCACTC
>CP070628.1:1540753-1543507 GCA_020355985.1 Nitrospirota bacterium
GGGCAGTTATTAACAGAATGATTGGGCAAGCTGCTTAATAAAGGACCTGCACCAAATAAAGACCTTGTGGTGGGGCTGTGCGACCGGCCGCTTGGCGGTCCTTAGCATGAAGGATTTCCTGCAAAGTGTTGGGGTTCCGTTTATGTTCTCCCACCTCAATCAATGTGCCGACGATGGCTCGTACCATTTGTTTGAGAAAGCGATCCCCTTCAATACGAAAAGTTAATGACGAGGATTCTGAAGAAAGAGAAAGATGTGAAATGGTGCATGTGGGGTTCAGGGTCTGGGATCGTGGGCCCCGAAACGAGGTGAAATCATGGGTGCCCAAAAGATCTGGTATGGCTTGGCGCATGGCCTTGGTATCCAACGGGTGAGGAAGATGCCAGATTCGATGGCGATTTAACGCTGGTCGTGAAGGTTGCATGGTCATGCGATATTCGTAAATTTTCCCCTTGGAGCTGAAGCGGGCATGGAAATCATCAGGCGCCTGTTCGCTAGAGATTACCGAAATATCTTTGGGGAGATAGCTGTTGAGGGCGGGAGCCCATTGGGTGGGAGCCAAAGGTTTGTTGGATTGAAAGCTGACGACTTGACCTAACGCATGTACCCCTGAATCGGTCCGTCCGGCAGCCACCGCGGAAATGTGTTGCTGGGTAATCTTGGAAATTGCTTCTTCAAGAACGGACTGAATGGTTAAATGGTTGGGTTGTTGTTGCCAGCCAGCATACAGGGTTCCATCATATTCGATCGTGAGCTTGATTGTGGCCATGATGGCAATGGTGGAGTGATTTAGAAAGTTGATGAGTTAGATAGGTAATGGAATTATGGAGAGATGTTACCGAACAAAGCTGAAGAAAAAAAGATAATGCAATGAACCGGGTCAGGTTTGGTTAAAACGGAAATGTTATCGAGAAGCAGTTTGTAAAGGCGTGATATAGACTTTAATCCCCTCGAAAATTCCCCGGGCCATTCGTTTCTGGTAGGTTGTACTTTTTAACAGTTTTTCTTCGCTTGGGTTGGAGATAAATGCAATTTCTGCCAAAATCGCTGGCATAGTTGTCATACGAAGTACAAAGAATGGGGCTGTTTTTACGCCATGATCCTTGATTTTATAAAAGGGTTGTAAGTAGTTCACGAGAGCTTTCTTGGTCGTCCAGGCAAGTTCTTGAGAATCTTCGATTTTTTTGTCATGGAGTTTGTCGGCGAGAATAAATTGCCAGGCTGGGCCATTATCTTTAAGTGGTGTGCCGTTCTCTCGTGCGGCCACTTCAAGTGCTCGTGGGTCACTGGCTTCCCCGAAGTGATAGAGTTCCAGACCTTTTATCGATTTTTTTGGATGGGAATTGATATGAATGGAAACAAAAAGATCTGCTTTGTGTTGATTCGCAAAGGCCGCCCGATCTTTTAACTCAATGAAGACATCCGATTCCCGTGTCATGAAAACTTTAGCTTTGGTTTCTTTGGCCAGGAGATCTCGAAGATGCCCGGAAATTTTCAAGACAATATCCTTCTCTCTCGTACCTTTTCGGCCTAAGGCTCCAGGATCTTTCCCTCCATGTCCAGGGTCGAGCACAATAACCATGTCCTTTTTTCTGACTGATGCTACAGGCGGAGCAACAATCACTGGAGGCGGTGGGGTAGTTTTTGCGACCGGAGGCTTAGCAAGGGAATTTTTTGCTGGCTTTGGAGCCTTGACGATTGTGTTTTTCGGGGAAGACGTAGGATAGAAATCTAAGACGATACGTGATGGCTTTTGGAGAACATACCATTTATAACGTTTCCACGGTTTAGTCGGTACGGATAGAATCAAAATCCCTTTTGCATTTCTGGAAAAGGTAACGTTCATCGGAAAGGTCTTGGTGGTGGTTTTCGAAAGGGCTTTTTTAAGAAGGCGGGTATTGGGAAGTTGGAGTTGGAATTCCGTCTCGGTTCGTCTGTCAGATGGTGTTAGATGAAGATTCCGATCTAAGTCAAGGACTAAGCGAGTATATTTTTTATGTTGATGAGCCCGAATATTACGGATTGCCGTTGAAGACGAACGCTTTGCGACCAAGCTCAGATGTGGTGATGATTCCCATCTGAATGGAAATCGAGACCCCTTTTCTCCTCCAAAAAGAGCATGTGGTGAAGTTAGGAGTAAAAGCGTTAAACAGGATAAAAGGAAAAATTTTCTATAGACAGGCATAGAGAGTAAAACCGTTTCTATCTTTTTCCCAGATGATCCTACTCTTGTCAAGCCAAGTCGGGTTGGAATTCCTATCAGATTGAAGGGTAAACTGGGCATTAGGTCCTGATTAGGGAGTTGAACGTAAGCAACGTACTATGCCGCCCAAACATCTTATTATTGATGGTTATAATGTATTGGGAGCCATGGGGCTTCCGCCAGAAAAAGTCGTCGGAAAAGGGGAAGTGCATCGTGATCAATTGGTGGCACGTTTGGCCCTGTATTCGCAAGCCATTCACTGTTCAGTTACGGTCATCTTTGATGCGTGGAGACAACCAGGGAACATGCGACAAACCAGTCATCAGACGGGAGTGACTGTGATATATACTGCGAAAGGCGAACGAGCCGACCAAGTTATCCAACAGCTTATTCGCCAATATGGGAACGAGAGCGCAGTGGTTTCTTCTGATCTTGAAGTAACAAATGTGGCTCGAGCCTTTGGAGCTTTTGTGATTCGTTCTCAGGAATTTTTGGGACGGCTGCAAAAGGGAGGTCAGCAAAAAACGCCGTTTCGTTCAGATAGAGGAAAA
>CP070628.1:1543607-1561705 GCA_020355985.1 Nitrospirota bacterium
GTTGCCGGAAAAGCGATTATGGAGGACGCAAAAATTGGGGGAATCACCCCAGCGGTATTAATTTTCAAAGGAATATGAGTATTTTGTCCTCCATAGACACGACGACCTACAACACGCTTGGCATATTGCACCGCGATTTTCCGTCGACCGCTTTCCAAAAAAACAATAGCTGCCATGACGGCCAACATGACAACACCCAGAATGAGCAACAGCAACAGACTGATTTGGCCAATTTTATATAATTCAAAGGTTTGGACAATGGCACCTGGTAGGCTGGCTACAATTCCGGAAAAAATAATGAGCGAAATTCCATTCCCAACACCCCGTTCCGTGATCTGCTCCCCCAGCCACATGAGGAACGCTGTTCCTGCAACCAACGTAATCACCGTCATAAAGCGAAAAGCCCAGCCAGGATCAAGCACAAAGGCCCCTTCATTCATTCCTTCAAGGCCCAGGGCAATTCCAAAACCCTGAATAAAGGCAATCACGATTGTTCCATATCGAGTATATTGAATAATCGTTTTTCTGCCTCGTTCACCTTCCTTTGCTAGTTTCGACAGATGCGGGACAACAACAGTAAGAAGCTGTAGGATAATTGATGCACTGATATAGGGCATGATGCCCAATGCAAAAATTGTTAGTCTCGATAAAGCCCCTCCTGAAAAAATATCCAAGAAGCCCATAAGGGCTCCGCCTCGCTCCGTAAGAAATTTAAAGAGTTCCTCATTGTTAATTCCAGGAGTGGGAACATGCGCCCCAATCCGATAAACCGCCAGCATAGCCAAGGTAAAAAGAACCCGACTACGCAATTCTGGGATTTTGAAAATATTTTGAAGGCTCGTAACAAGCCGCTCAAGCACGGCCAATCACCTTGACTTGCCCACCTGCATTCTCAATTTTCTGCTTGGCAGAAGTACTAAATTTATGAGCTTCAATTACAAGTGGACGACTAATGTCACCCTCACCAAGAATTTTCACACGAGAATTCCGGCCCTTAATAAGCCCTAATTCCCTAAAAACGGCCGGACTGAATTCTGAAGTGTTTTCTTGCGCAGCTAAAGATTGAATATTGACGATGGCATATTCAATTCGAAATACATTAGTAAATCCCCGCTTTGGCAACCGACGAGCCAAAGGCATTTGTCCACCTTCAAACCCCGCCATATTTGCTCGACCGGCCCGAGCTAGCAGACCTTTATGCCCTTTCCCAGCAGTCTTACCAAGCCCAGACCCTGGTCCACGACCAAGTCGCCTCTTTTTCTTTTTGGAACCCGGGGACGGATGTAAATCATGGAGTTTCATGAGCCGGATACCTCAATTAAATGTCGAACTTTATTCACCAATCCTCGGACTTGCGCTGTATTCGGCCGTGAGACAGTTTGGCCAATTTTTCGCAACCCCAGCCCTCTGAGGACAAGGCGCATTTTGCTCGGATGCCCGATCTGGCTCCGCTTTAACGTAATCGACAACTGAGATGGCGTGGACATATTATTCACTTACCTCACAACGTCTTCAACAATGGGTTACTCTTCAATATCAATGGGGGCCTGCCTCATAGCTCTAACTTCTTGAGGATCTCGAAGCTGCCGTAAACCTTGAATTGTAGCCCGAACCGCATTAAACGGATTTCCTCGGCCCAAGGTTTTTGCCACAACATTCTTGGCACCTGCCACTTCCAACAACGACCGAACCGCCCCACCAGCAATAATCCCTGTCCCTTGCTTGGCAGGCTTCAACAAAATATGCTCTCCCCCAAAACGGCCATTAACCTCATGGGGAATCGAATTAGATTTCAATGGGATTCGAATGAGATTTTTTTTCGCATGCTCAACGGCTTTAGCAATGGCGGATGGAACTTCAGCCGCTTTACCTTTTCCGACACCAACCCAACCCTCGCCATCACCAACAACAACCAAGGCAGAGAAAGAAAACCGCTTTCCACCTTTCACAACCTTGGCTACCCGATTAATCACCACTGGCTTGTCTTTTAAATTAAGCTCTTCGACATTGACCCTCACAGGCGTGAATCCTTCCCTTCCTCAATATGTCGGAATAGGCAACATTAGAATTTTAGTCCGGCAGAACGCGCTGCGTCAGCCAAGGCCTTGACTCGACCGTGATACAATCTTCCCCCACGGTCAAATACTACTAACTCAACAGGAATCGCCTTTGCCCGTTCAGCAATGGTTTCTCCCACTAGTTTTGCTGCTTCTACACTCCCGCTAGACTTAATACGATCTTTTAATCCAGGATCACAAGTTGAAGCCGAGACAAGCGTTCGTCCAGCAACATCATCTATGATTTGAGCATAAATATGAGCATTACTCCGAAAGACACTTAATCGCGGGCGTGAAGACAACCCTACAATACGAAGCCGAACCCTTCGGCTTCGCTTACCAAGCCTTTTGCGTTTCTCCAGAATATTCACGAATGCCCCTTATTTTTTCCCGGCCTTGCCGGCTTTTTTCTGAAGTACTTCACCAGCATACCTAATCCCTTTATGCTTATACACATCAGGAACTTTCATCTCTCTAATTTTCGCAGCTACCTGTGAAACCACTCGCTTATCAATGCCTTTGAGCGAAATCAAAGTCTGCTTATCAACAGAAGCCTCTACTCCCTGAGGCAATTTAATAGAAACAGGGTGAGCATACCCCAGAGAAAAACTCAATGCGTCTCCCTGAATTTGTGCTCGATATCCAACTCCCATTACCTCCAGGTTTGTCTGGTATCCTTCCTTCACCCCAATAATCTGATTTGAAATCTCCGCTCTGGCCAAACCGTGCATTGCCCTTAACTTCACGGAATCTCCTTCACGCGTGAGAGATACCACTCCATTCTCCACTTGGGCTTGAATCCCAGGATACAGAGACCACTGCAATTGCCCCAAAGGGCCTTTTACCAACACCTGAGCATCATGTACTTTGACCTCTACACCAGTTGGGATAGATATGGGCTTCCTTCCAATCCTTGACATGATTATCCTCTGGTTTGCCTCAGAACAAGTTCATCCATCTTATGAGAGCCCTACCATACGTGACATAAAACTTCACCACCAACCTGCCTGGTGCGACATTCTTCATCGGTTAACAAGCCCTGATCGGTTGTCAGGATTGCTATCCCTAAACCTTTCATGACCCTTGGAATTTCATTTTTGCCAGCATACACGCGGCAACCGGGCTTACTGATTCGTTTAATGCCAGTTATAAACGATTGTTTTTGACGGCCGGGTGCATACCGTAGAGCCACCTGCAGAACAGGATGCGCCTCAGTAGTGATAGGCTGAAAATCCCTTATGAATCCTTCATTTTTGAAAATCTTAAGGATCTCCGCCTTCACTCGCGACGCTGGTATTTTCACTAAATCGTGACCTCGCCTCCCAGCATTTTGAATACGCACAAATAAATCCGCAATTGGATCAGTCATCGACATGATTCAAAACCTCTTTTAAAATACCTTCGCAAGATCAAAAAATTCCTAGAACTTTTCCTCGCTGCTACCAACTCGACTTCGTTACCCCAGGAATATCTCCACGCAGACTGAGCAAACGAAAACAAATTCGACACAGACGAAAACGTCGCAAAAATCCCCTCACCCGACCACAAAGTGGACAACGATTATATTGACGGCAAGCGAACTTTGGCTCTCGCTTCGCCTTATTCTTAAGAGCTAACCTTGACACTGACGCTCCTTTCCCTGTCCTAGGATGCGCGGAAAGGCATCCCCAAATGAGCCAATAAAGCCTTGGCTTCGTCATTCCGCTTGGCTGTCGTCACAAAGGTAATATCCATTCCATGAATTGATGTAATGTCATCATACTTAATTTCAGGAAACGTCAATTGCTCCTTCAACCCCAACGTGTAATTACCACGCCCGTCAAAGGCCTTAGGCGAAATTCCACGGAAATCACGAATACGAGGCAATGCCACCGACACCAGCCTATCCATAAACTCATGCATCTGGGTGCCCCTCAACGTCACCTTCACTCCAATAGGAACACCTTCACGCAACTTAAATCCAGCAATAGCCTTCTTCGACCTTGTGAGCACAGGCTTTTGACCGGTGATTTGCTCAAGTTCGGCAGCAGCACTTTCCAATAATTTTACATTCTGAACGGCTTCCCCCATCCCTACATTTAAGACAATTCGCTCAACTCGAGGAACCTGCATAGGATTTTTATAGCCAAACTCCTTGATCATGGCCGGCAACACTTTTTCTTTAAATAGGACTTTAAGACGCGGCACATAATCTTTAGGCCTAACTGTGGAGGATTGAGGCTTTTTCTCCTTTAATTTACCAACTTCCTTTGATGAGGCTTGTGACTTCATTAGCTTTTATCCAATACTTCCGTAGGAGCCTTTTGATAAATGCGAACCTTCCGCCCATCCTCAAATATTTTCATCCTCACCCGAGAGGGCTTTTGGACCGAATCGCAATACGGCATCACATTTGAAATCGCAAGCGAGCCCTCCCTTTCAAGAATCCCGCCTTGTTTATTTTTAGCATTTGGCTTGGTATGTCGCTTCATTAAATTAAGCTTTTCAACGATTATCCGCTCACCTTTAGTTAACACCTCCAACACCTTTCCCGTCTTGCCTCGCTCTTTACCAGCAATCACCATAACCATATCGCCCTTTTTTATTCGAAATTTTCCAGCCATCATTGTTATCCTAAATGACTTCCGGGGCCAACGAGATAATTTTCATATATTTTTTCTTGCGTAACTCTCTTGCCACTGGGCCAAAAATGCGTGTTCCAACGGGGTCCCCCTGAGCATTCACCAACACACAAGCGTTCCGATCAAATTTTATATGAGAGCCATCATCACGCCGAGACCCCTTTTTAGTTCGGACAATAACAGCCTTCATCACATCTCCCTTTTTGACCGATGCCCTGGGAATAGCCTCACGAACAGAAACGACGATCAAATCCCCTAATGCTCCATACCGTCGCCTGGTCCCACCCAACACATGAAAACAACGGACGCTTTTCGCTCCGGAATTATCCGCAACATCAAGATATGTATAATTTTGAATCATGACTTATCTCTACACCCTAACCTCAAGTAATATGAGCAGTGACTGCACCAATTATGCAGGAGATCCCTTTCGACAAACTTCGGCCACTCGCCAACATTTATCCTTACTGATAGGGCGAGAATACACAATTTTTACTTGATCACCTACCTCACACTGACCCTGTGAATCATGGGCTTTCATTTTAGTTTTTCGTCTGAGCACTTTCCCATATAAGGAATGCCGTTCAATCCGAACAACCTCAACGACCACTGTTTTCTGCATTTTATTACTGACAACTTTCCCCGTAAGCGAACGAGGGGCCGTTCTTGCTTGTGTCATAAGTTATTAACTTTCTCGAAAAAATATCATTCTTTAGAGGCTTTTTTCCCGAAGAACCGTATGAACCCGTGCGATATTGCGCTTGGCCTCTCGTATCTTCATCGGATTTTCAATACGACCCATGGCCAACTGACTACGAAAATGAAATAATTCCTGCTTCAATTGGCCAATCTTCTCAACCAATTCTGATTTTTCTAAGTTTTTTAATTGATCTATTTCCATTGTAATTGCCTTAAAACTACAGAACTGGAATTTCTCCACGGACAACGAACTTCGTCATGACCGGCAACTTATGACCAGCTAACCGCAAAGCCTCCTCTGCAACTTCTCGAGTGACATCATCCATCTCAAACAAGATTCGACCGAGCTTTACAACGGCCACCCAATACTCAGGATTACCTTTCCCCTTACCCATCCTTACTTCTGCTGGCTTTTTAGTTATGGGCTTATCAGGGAAAATTCGGGTCCAAATCCTACCTCCACGCTTCACGTGTCGAGTCATAGCAATTCGGGCGGCCTCGATTTGCCTAGCCGTAATTCGACCAGGCTCCATAGCCTTAAGCCCAAATTGCCCATGAGAGACTTCCCCCCCTCGGTAAGCCTTGCCTCTCATTCGGCCCTTCTGAACTTTACGAAACTTTATGCGTTTCGGCGCTAGCATTGGTCTTAATTCTCCAGTTTGGGGTTAACCGCTTCCTACAAAAACCCTAGTGACGGCTCCGCCTTTTCCAGCGAAGGAATTTGAGCGTCCCCTTTATAAATCCATGCCTTAACCCCTATCTGACCCATTGCAGTCTTGGCTTCCGCAAAACCATACTCGACATCGGCCCTCAGAGTATGAAGCGGGACACGCCCCTCACGATACCATTCCGTCCTGGCAATTTCGTGTCCACCCAAACGGCCAGCACAATACACCTTAATACCCAACGCCCCTAGGCGAAGAGCCGACGCCACACTCCGTTTCAAAGCACGACGAAAAGACACGCGCTTTTCCAACTGCGTTGCGATATTTTCAGCAACTAACTGAGCATCAATCTCTGGTTTTTTTATTTCCTTGACTGTGACAAAGACTTCATTCCCATATTCTTTTTCTAGCGAAGCCTTCAGCTTGTCAACCTCGGCACCCTTTCGCCCAATTATTATTCCAGGCCGAGCCGTATGAATGATCAATTTCAATTGGTTACCCGACCGCTCGATTTCCACGCTAGAAATACCAGCATGATATAGCCGCTTCTTAACTAAACCGCGAATCGACAAGTCCTGATGCAGGAGCTTTGCATAATCTTTCTTGGCATACCACCGTGATCGCCATGTACGGGTGTATCCTAATCGAAACCCATACGGATGCGTCTTTTGCCCCATGAATTGCTCTCCCTTAACTATCCCCTCTTAGGGATAGCCCTCATATTTCAATCAATTAACCGGACTGACCACAATGGTAATGTGGCTTGTTCGCTTCTTAATTGGGTTCGCCCTTCCCATAGAGCGAGGCTGAAACCTCTTAAGAACCGGGCCACCATCAACATAAGCCCTGGCAACCCTCAGACTCTCAGGGTCCCCCAAATCCTTTTGCCCAGCATTGGCTACAGCCGAAAACAATAACTGCTCGACCACCCTCGCCGCCGAACGAGGCGTGAACTTCAAGAGCGCTAAAGCCTCCGCCGCATTTCGTCCCCGCACCATATCTACCACCAACCTTGCCTTGCGTGGGGCCATTCTCACATGCCTTAGAATTGCTTTTGCTTCAGCCATAGATAACTCTATTCTTTCAATTTCCAAAAACTAAATACTTCATTTGCCATTTGATTACTTTAAAGCAACACCCTTTTCACTTTTTGCCGCGCTGTGCCCTTTAAATAGACGCGTTGGAGAAAACTCACCTAACTTATGACCAACCATATTATCAGTGATAAACACAGGAATAAATTTTTTCCCGTTGTGGACAGCAAAGGTCAACCCGATCATATCTGGAGTCACCGTAGAACGGCGAGACCATGTTTTAATGACCCTTGATTCCCTTGAATCCCTCGCCCTCTCAACTTTCTTGAGAAGGTGCTCGTCGACAAATGGTCCCTTGTGAACTGACCTTG
Organism: Nitrospirota bacterium; assembly: GCA_020355985.1. The sequence goes on from CP070628.1 coordinate 1,551,055, forward strand.
GCATCGCCTCCCCCTATTTACCTCGATTTTTTCTTTCGACTAGCAATGATGTACCGTGTACTTTGATTTCTTGGCTTGCGAGTCTTAAAACCCTTCGCGGGTTGCCCCCAAGGAGAAACCGGATGTGGGTTGCCTGCACCAGCCTTCCCTTCACCACCCCCATGCGGATGATCGACAGGATTCATCACAACACCACGCACATGAGGCTTCTTACCTAACCAGCGAGAACGCCCCGCTTTTCCCACGGAAACATTATTATGATCTTGATTTCCAACCTGACCAACCGTTGCCATGCAAGTGCCTAAAATCCTTCGCATTTCTCCAGACGCCAATCGGATCTGGACATAACCCTCATCTCGACCCATAACCTGAGCTGAAACACCCGCACTCCTGGCTAATTGGGCACCCTTCCCAGGCTTTAATTCAATATTATGAATAACAACACCTAACGGCATCACCATGAGCGGCAATGCATTTCCCGGCCTGACATCACTTTGAGAGCAAGACTGAACGGAATCACCGACAGCCAATCCCTGTGGAGCTAAGATATATCGCTTTTCTCCATCAGCATAATGCAATCAATACATTCGCGCAGTTCGATTCGGATCATACTCGATGCTGGCGACCTTAGCGGGCACTCCGGCCTTGTCCCTCTTAAAATCAATCTTTCGGTACCGACGCTTATGCCCCCCACCACGAAAGCGAACAGTAATACGGCCAGCATTATTTCTTCCACCAGATGGCGAAAATGTTTTTGTCAAACTTTTCTGCGGCTTATTGGAAGCCAACCCATCATTAGTGACCGCAGTCATACCACGGCGACCAGGAGACGTTGGATTATATTCCTTTATTGGCATAGACAATTTTCCTTCATAACCGCACCGTCACTCAGAACAAAAACCACACCTCTGAATTATGCGCTTTCATATAATTCGATTTTTTCGCCCTCTTTCAATGTCACAAAAGCCTTTCGCCAATCCGACCTTTTCCCCAAATAACGGCCTTGACGCTTCTTCTTGCCCTTCACGTTCATCACATTGACCGATTTCACCTTGACACTAAAAACCTTTTCAACAGCACGGCGAACATCTATTCGCGTTGCCCGACCATCCACAGCAAATGCTACAGCATTTTTTATTTCCCGAATAGCGGTTATTTTTTCTGTTAGCAGAGGACGAATCAAAACGTCATATGAATTCATGCTACACCCAAATTTCCTGAATTTGTTGCAATTCTGCACGAGCAACCACAAGCTTTTCACACCACAACAGATCATAGACATTAAGATTCTTGGCATGAAGAACCTTTAGCTTCTTTACATTTTTTCCTATCCGGACAAGATCCACCTGCCCTTCTTCAACCACTAACAAGGCATTTCCGCTTACACCCACCTGGGAAAGCACACGAACGAGCTCCCTGGTCTTCATCTCTGGCAATGATAAATCAACCACTATCAAGTCTCCTGCCACAGCCTTATCGGTTAAGGCAGCCCTTAGAGCGGAACGATACACCTTCTTAGGCAAGGAATAGGCATAAGATCTTGGCCTCGGGCCAAAGACCGTTCCGCCATGTCTCCATATAGGTGAACGCGCTGATCCAGCTCGAGCCCTTCCAGTATGCTTTTGCTTCCACGGCTTCTTTCCAGATCCACGAACCTCCCCTCGCCCCTTCGTCGAAGCGTTACCCTGCCGGGTCGAAGCTCTTTGCATAACCACGGCTCGATGAACAAGGATTTCATCAACAGGAGAATTAAAAACCCCCTTACCCAACTCAACGGTATCTACCTTCTTGCCAGTCGAACCATATACCGGAAACGCATCCATACGCTGCCCTTATCCAGCCTTCCTTACAATCACCACCCCACCAACGGGGCCAGGAACTGATCCAGATACCAGTAAAATATTTTCCTCAGACCTTACATCAAAAACCTTCAAACCCTTAACCGTAATTCGCTTATTTCCCATTTGGCCTGGCAACGCCTTATTCTTAAAAACTCTTGAGGGATAAGAAGCTTGCCCAATTGATCCAGGAGCACGATGAAACATAGACCCATGAGATGCCGGCCCTCCCGCATAATTATGACGCTTCATTACACCCTGGAACCCTTTTCCCTTGGATACCCCCTGAACATCAACCTTCTCACCCTTGGAAAATAAGTCCACGGTTACCAAAGCCCCCAACTCCGCTTTTCCATCTGATTGAAATTCTTTTAAATGCTTCCAGCGCCGCCCATTAGCTTTTCCCAAATGCCCCAACTCTGGTTTATTTAGTTTGCGCTCAGAAACTTCCTGAAAACCAACCTGAACAGCTTCATACCCATCACGGCCCTTTTCTTTAATCTGAACAATCCCACAAGGACCAGCTTCAATCACCGTGACAGGAACAAGACATCTGGCTTCATCGAAAACCTGAAGCATCCCAATTTTTTTTCCTAACAAGCCATTAAGCATTTTACGTTTTCACCAAAAATATTGCCTTTTGCCGAAATGAACTACACCCGAAATCTTACAACTTTATTTCAACATCTACACCCGCAGCTAAATTCAACTTCATCAAGGCATCCATAGTCTCTGGAGTCGGTTCCATTATGTCCAACAAACGCTTATGAGTCCGAATTTCAAATTGCTCGCGAGACTTCTTATCAACATGCGTTGAACGGTTAACCGTATATTTCTCAATTCGCGTAGGCAAAGGAACAGGGCCCGCGATTAGGGCACCACTACGTCTGACTGTATCCACGATCTCACGAACAGATTGATCAAGGACACGGTAGTCAAAACCCTTTAAACGTATTCGAATTCTGCGGTCTCGATCCACGAAAACCTACCCTTTCCCCTTGCCCATTAATTTATTCCACAATTTCAGTCACCACCCCGGCACCAACCGTCCGCCCCCCTTCCCGGACCGCAAACCGCACCCCCTGCTCCATCGCAATCGGTGCAATCAACTCCCCGGCAAACGAGACATTATCCCCCGGCATCACCATCTCCACCCCTTCATTCAACTGCACAATCCCCGTCACATCCGTGGTCCGGAAGTAAAACTGGGGCCGGTAGCCATTGAAGAACGGCGTATGCCGCCCCCCTTCTTCTTTCGTCAACACATAGACCTCGGCCTTGAACTTTGTATGCGGCGTGATCGACTTCGGCTTGGCTAACACCATCCCGCGCTCCACCTCTTCCTTCTTCGTGCCCCGCAGCAAGGCCCCGATGTTGTCCCCCGCCTGCCCGTCATCTAACACCTTCCGAAACATTTCCACACCCGTGACAATGGTCGTCTGCGTCGGCTTAAGCCCCACAATCTCAATTTCATCCCCAACCTTGACCTTCCCTCGCTCCACACGGCCTGTGACTACCGTCCCCCGCCCGCTAATCGTAAAGACATCTTCTATGGGCATGAGAAAGGGCTTGTCAATGGCTCGCTCCGGTGTCGGAATATAGGTGTCGACCGCCTCCAACAGCTTCATGATTGACGGCACCCCCACCTCACTTTGATCGCCTTCAATAGCCTTAATGGCCGAACCAATAACAACCGGCACATCATCCCCCGGAAAGCCATACTTGGTGAGCAGCTCTCGCACTTCCAATTCTACGAGCTCCAGCAATTCTTTATCTTCGACTTTGTCTGCTTTGTTCAAAAAGACCACAATGTAGGGCACTCCCACTTGGCGCGCCAAGAGAATATGCTCCCGCGTCTGCGGCATCGGCCCATCCGCCGCACTGACCACCAAGATCGCACCGTCCATCTGCGCGGCCCCTGTGATCATGTTCTTGACATAGTCCGCATGGCCCGGACAGTCCACGTGCGCGTAATGACGGTTTTCCGTCTCATATTCCACATGCGAGATAGCAATCGTGAGAATTTTCGTCGGATCCCGCCGACCTTGACTTTCACTCGCCTTGGCCACGTCGTCATACGACACAAACGTCGCTTTCCCCAGATCCCCCATGACTTTCGTCAGCGCCGAGGTCAAGGTCGTCTTGCCATGGTCCACGTGCCCAATCGTGCCCACATTGAGATGCGGCTTGTTCCGATCAAATTTCGCCTTCGCCATCCTCTTTCCTCCTCAATTCACTCTTTTGCCAAAAAAGAATAGTTCACAAAGAGAGGCATCACTCCCCTTGATTTTTTTTGATGATTTGCTGCGCCATTAGCTTGGGAACCACCTCGTACGACTCAAACTCCATACTATAAGTTGCACGCCCCTGAGTCTTCGATCGCAAATCAGTAGAATAGCCAAACATTTCACTTAATGGGACAGCCGCATCTACCACCTGAGATCCACCCCTGGCCTTCATTCCATGAATTTTCCCGCGCCGACCATTCAAATCTCCGATGATATCGCCCATAAAATCCTGAGGAACCAGAACCTCGACTTTCATAACTGGCTCTAATAACACCAAGTCCGCCTTCTCACAGGCGCTAACCAATGCCATAGAACCTGCAATTTTAAATGCCATTTCACTGGAGTCGACTTCATGAAAAGAGCCGTCATACAAAGTTACCCGCAGGTCTCTCAGAGGGTAACCAGCTAAAATACCGCTCTCCATTCGCTCCCTGACACCTTTTTCTACTGGGGCGATATACTCCCTCGGGACTGATCCACCAACAATTTTATTGATAAACTCCAAACCCTTGCCAGATTCTGCGGGCTCAACACGAAGCCACACATGTCCGTACTGACCACGACCACCCGTCTGCTTGATATACTTCGCTTCAGCCTGAGCTGTTCCCCTGATAGTTTCACGATAAGCCACTTGCGGCTTCCCGACATTTGCCTGAACCTTAAATTCACGAAGCAGGCGATCCACGATAATCTCCAGATGCAATTCACCCATACCAGAAATAATCGTCTGACCAGTCTCCTCATCCGTCTGCACCTGAAAGGAAGGATCCTCCTGGGCAAGCTTTTCCAAGGAATACCCCAACTTATCCATATCCTGTTTTGTCTTCGGCTCAACCGCTAAAGATATTACTGGCTCAGGGAACTTAATAACTTCCAGCAAAATAGGGTGCTTTTCATCACACAACGTATCCCCTGTCCTCGTATCCTTCAAACCTACTGCTGCCGCAATATCACCGGCAGAAACTTCATTAATTTCCTCACGCTTATTGGCATGCATTTTCAACAAACGACTGATTCGCTCCTTTTTGCCCTTGGCCATATTGTATACATAGGACCCAGCAGTAAGCTTCCCAGAATACACCCTAAAATACGTTAGCTGGCCGGAAAATGGATCCGACATTATCTTAAAGGCCAGCGCCGCAAACGGCTCGCTACTTTCAGGCTTTCGAGTAATTTCCCCTTCAGTGGCTGGGTCAATACCTCGAACAGGTGGAAGATCAACAGGAGAAGGGAGGTAATCAACCACGGCGTCCAACAAAGGTTGCACACCTTTATTCTTAAAGGCCGAGCCACAAAATACTGGCGTAATCTTCAATGCAATCGTTCCCAACCGAATGACCCGCTTTATTTCATCAACCTCAAGCGCTTCACCACCCAAATAACGCTCCATAACTCCTTCATCAAACTCCACAACCGCATCAAGCATCTTCTCATGATACTCTTTAGCCTTCTCCAGACTTTCTTCAGGAATATCTTCCGTTACATACGCAGCACCCAGCGTTTCATCATCAAAAACCAACGCCTTCATGGTGAGTAAATCTATTACTCCCCTGAAACCCTCCTCTTTCCCCAAGGGCAGCTGCAAAACGACGGGATTGGCCCCCAAACGGTCGACCAGAGTCTGGACAGCAGGAAAGAAATCTGCCCCAACACGATCCATTTTATTCATAAACGCAATCCGTGGAACCTCATACTTGTCAGCCTGACGCCAAACGGTCTCAGACTGAGGCTCCACACCCTGCACAGAATCAAATACGGCTACCGCACCATCTAGCACCCTTAAAGAACGCTCAACCTCGATCGTAAAATCCACATGCCCAGGGGTATCAATAATATTTATTCGACTATCTTTCCATGAACAGGTTGTCGCGGCAGAGGTAATCGTAATACCACGCTCACGCTCCTGCTCCATCCAGTCCATTGTAGCCGCCCCCTCATGAACTTCACCGATTTTATAGGAGACACCCGTATAATAAAGTACACGTTCGGTCGTCGTAGTTTTCCCAGCATCAATGTGGGCCATGATTCCGATATTTCGCGTTTGACTTAGGGGAGCTTCAGTTACCACACATTCCTCACATAACAATGCTGCAAGAGACTTTGTTCGTCGGGGGGCGCGAAATTAAAACTGCCCCCTACTTAAAACAAGTCCAATGCAGCATACAAATCCAAAATCACCATCGGTAATGGGCAAAAGCTCTATTCGCTTCAGCCATTCGATGAGTTTCATCCCGCTTTTTTACTGCGGATCCATTATTACTGGCAGCATCCATCAATTCAGCTGCCAGCCTCTCTCGCATACTTTTACCACTTCGCGACAATGCACTGTCCTTAATCCAGCGTAATGCCAATGCAATCTGACGGACCGGACGAATCTCCACTGGAACCTGATAAGAAGCCCCGCCAACTCTTCGAGATTTAACTTCAACCATTGGCTTGACATTACTAAGAGCCGCATGAAAAACCTTAAGAGGCTCGTCTCCAGTTTTTGCCTTCACAATATCAAAGGCCCCGTAACATACACGCTCAGCCGTACTCTTCTTGCCATCACGCAAGAGAATATTCAAAAATCTTCCAACAATCGGATCCTTATAAAGAGAATCCTGTACAATTTTTTGACGAAGAACCAGGGGCCTACGTGGCATTTACAATCTCTTCCAGAGTTATAAGACTAATAAATAAATTTGCCTAAAAAAAGAAGGAGAAGGGGATTACTTGGGTCGCTTTGCTCCATACTTCGAGCGACCCTGTTTGCGGTTTGCTACGCCCACAGCATCCAAGGCCCCACGGACCATGTGATATCGAACACCAGGAAGATCTTTCACGCGGCCACCACGAACCAAAACAATGGAGTGCTCTTGAAGATTATGCCCCATTCCCGGGATATACGCCGTCACCTCTAAACCTGTCGTCAAACGCACCCTGGCCACTTTCCGAAGAGCAGAATTTGGCTTTTTTGGCGTTGTGGTATAGACACGAAGACAAACGCCTCTTCTCTGAGGACAACTGTTCAATGCCGAACTTTTACTCTTCGCCTTAATGGTCTTGCGACCCACTCGAATTAATTGGTTAACAGTTGGCATATTTTTTCCAAACCACAAATAAAGATCAAATATCGACGAAATAAATTTTCCTTGAGGAGAACCAGCCGATCTTATAGATTTGTACTACCACTGTCAAGATCACAAGAACGCTGGGGCTTCACAGAATAACCGCTTAGCTCCTTGATAATTGAGCACTTTCAAGACCAGCCTCTTCTTCCGAGGGCAAAGCATCTTCTTTGACCGGCATTGGAACAAAAGTTTCCCTATACTCACCCCAACCAGTCCCCGCAGGAATCAGTCGGCCCACAATAACATTTTCCTTCAATCCCCTAAGTTCATCAGTCCGGCCATTAATCGCTGCCTCGGTTAAAACTCTGGTGGTTTCTTGGAAAGATGCACCAGAAATAAAGCTATCTGTACTCAGGGAGGCCTTAGTGATGCCCAACAAAACAGGCTTACCTAATGCAGGCTTCCCACCCTCTGCCAGCACTTGCTCATTTTCGTCATCAAAAACAAATTTGTTTACTTGGGTTCCAGGTAAAAACGAGGTATCGCCAGCATCTTCAACCCTGACTTTTTTCAGCATTTGCCTGGTGATCACTTCAATGTGCTTATCATTAATCACGACACCCTGTAAGCGATACACTTCTTGCACCTCATTAACCAAATATTTCTGGAGCTCCCGTGGGCCAAGGACAGCGAGGATATCATGCGGATTTGCAGAACCATCCATCAACGGCTCTCCAGCGCGAACCCAGTCACCTTCATGGACATTGACATGGCGCCCTCGTGGGATTAAATATTCCTTGACATCACCAATTCTATTGTCCACGGTGACCTTTCGAAGGCCCTTTACAAAACCCCCAAACGAAACCTCCCCGTCAATCTCGCTGACAACGGCATGTTCTTTTGGCTTCCTCGCTTCAAACAATTCCGCAACACGAGGCAACCCACCGGTGATATCTTTTGTTTTCGTGGTTTCTCGTGGAATTTTTGCCAAGACATCTCCAGGAAAAACCGTCGCACCTTTTTCAACAAAGATATGAGCCCCAACTGGAAGCAGATACCGCGCAGGAGACCCCGAGCTCAGCTTTGCGGTTTTTCCCGATTCATCCTTGACCGAAAGTCGCGGACGCAAATTGGTTCCTGCTTGTTCAATCACAACACGACGCGATAGCCCAGTAACTTCATCAACTTCATCCTTTATAGTGACACCTTCGGTAATGTCCCCCAATGCCACCTTTCCTCCTACTTCCGTCAAAATAGTCAACGAGTAGGGATCCCACTCCACAAACTTTTGCCCAATTTCAACTTTTTCCCCATCTCCCACTTTGATCTTAGCACCATGGACCAAAGGATATTTTTCACGCTCACGCCCAGTTTCATCATACACGGCAACCTTGGCATTTCTGACCATAACCACCCAATCACCCTGCTGAGTTTTAACGGCCATGCCGGGATTAGGAAAATCTGCATTCTTTTTCGCGTCAAAACTTAAATATTTTATTACACCTGCATGCCTTGCCTCCAGAACGGTTTGCGCAACCACCTTGCTAGCCGTTCCACCTATATGGAAAGTTCTCATGGTCAACTGCGTTCCAGGCTCTCCAATCGATTGAGCCGCAATCACACCGACAGGCTCCCCTTTTTCTACGAGACGGCCACGAGCCAAATCTCTTCCATAACAACTTGCGCAAACACCCCAGCGAGATTGACAGGTAAGCACCGAGCGAATTTTCAAGTGATCAATCCCCGCCTCAACAATCGTTCGGCATAGCTCCTCATCCAATTCTTTATGGGCCTTCACAAGAATTTCCTGAGTAACCGGGTCGTGCACATCCTCCGCGGTTAACCGACCAAGAATTCGCTCATCCAGGGATTGAATGACCTCTCCGCCTTCAACCAACGCGGAAACAATTATGCCGTCTGAAGTTAAACAATCTGGCTCGCTAATGATGACGTCTTGCGCAGCATCCACAAGGCGTCGAGTTAAGTACCCGGAATTGGCCGTTTTCAATGCGGTATCTGCCAAACCCTTTCGCGCTCCATGCGTCGAAATAAAATATTGCAACACGGTCAATCCTTCTCTGAAATTGGCAGTAATAGGCGTTTCAATAATTTCCCCAGATGGCTTGGCCATCAAACCCCGCATGCCCCCCAACTGTCGGATTTGCTGGGAACTCCCTCGAGCTCCTGAGTCAGCCATCATAAAAATGGGATTCAGACCTTCCGTCGCACCACGACCTCCACCCTGGCTAATTTCCTTCATCATTTCGATGGCAACCTGCTCACTCACATGGGCCCATATATCAATGACCTTGTTATAACGCTCACCATTCGTAATAAGCCCCTCACTATACTGTTCTTGCACTTGATTCACATTGGCTTGTGCGCCGTCGATCAACTCGCCCTTTCGAGAAGGAATATGCATATTGTCGATACAAATCGACACTCCGGCCTTGGTTGCATAGGAGAATCCTAAATCCTTCAATTGATCCAACATGACTACCACTTCATGAAGCCCAACCAATCGGTACACTCGGTCCACCAATTTGGTGATTTCCTTTTTAGTCATCAATTGATTCACATGCGAAAAGGCCATATTGGCAGGCAAGATCTCCGCCAAAAGGACGCGCCCAACGGTAGTCTCAACCAACTCATCACCAATACGCACTTTTATTCTGGCCTGCTCTTCCACTTCCTGCGAATCAAAAGCAATACGAACTTCTTCGGTCGAGGAGAAGATCTTCCCTTCCCCCCGAGCTCCATCACGATCATTCGTCAACCAATAGCAACCCAAAACCATATCCTGCGATGGAACTGATAACGGACGACCATTAGCGGGAGAAAGAACATTATTTGCAGCCATCATCAATACACGACACTCAATTTGCGCTTCTACGGAGAGGGGAACATGCACCGCCATTTGATCACCATCGAAGTCGGCATTAAAGGCAGCACAAACAAGCGGATGCAGACGGATAGCCTTACCTTCAACCAATATGGGATCAAAAGCTTGAATACCTAATCGATGAAGGGTTGGAGCGCGATTTAACATGACCGGATGCTCACGAATAACTTCATCCAGCACATCCCAGACTTCTGGGCGCTCCTTTTCAACTAACCGCTTGGCACTTTTGATAGTGGTGGCTGCACCACGTTCTTCTAATTTATGAAAAATAAAAGGCTTAAAGAGCTCTAACGCCATTTTCTTGGGCAACCCGCATTGATTGAGCCGAAGTTCCGGGCCAACAACAATCACCGAACGCCCAGAATAGTCCACGCGCTTACCCAAAAGATTTTGTCGAAAACGGCCCTGCTTACCCTTCAGCATATCACTCAGGGATTTTAACGGCCGTTTATTGGCACCCCGAATAACTCGGCCACGACGCCCGTTATCAAATAACGCATCAACAGCCTCCTGGAGCATACGCATCTCGTTCCGAATAATGACCCCTGGGGCTTTCAATTCAACTAATCG
>CP070628.1:1561805-1568159 GCA_020355985.1 Nitrospirota bacterium
CGTGTTTTGTCGTTTAGTTTTCTTACTCAACATACGGAGCATAATCCAAGGTTTTATGCCTATGAATGCATACATATATTCCGGCATTCTCGTGCGAATAATGTAGGCCCATGTTAGGGAATGGAGGTTGGAACGTAAAAGTTGAGTGGATTCATCGCCTGGTAACTTATGTTGGCACCTATGCCTGCTTCAGTGTCGACGTAGCCTCCTATGGTGCCTGATTCAAAATGATAGAGGTCTTTAGGGGAAGAGGGCTGGTTGTTGTACCGTTGCACAAGATTTTTGAATGTGAGTTTCCCTTCCTCGATTCGTAATAAATGATCATCATTTCCATAGTCTGGAAATGCGGGATGGGGCCGGCAAGTGTCGACGGCAGCATTGAAAATGGGATGGAGGCGCAAAAAGGTATTGAATGCCATTTCAGCAGTGAGACGTTGATTCTCTGGAAGTTGTGCCAAGAATTTCTGGCGAGATAGGCCTTTGGGATGTGTGTCATCGAAGATCACGGCATGACGGTTGTCAAAAGCAATGGCACCGCTGGGTATTTGGCCGCCCGTCAGGTCAGCCAACGTGACGAAATGCACATAGTCTTTTTTCCTGGCCTTCTCTGTGTCCTTGGGCTTGTATTGTCCAGGAACGATTTGGAGAAAAAGGTCTCGATGTTTTGCCGCAAGAATTCGGATGGACGATTTCTCCTTAGAAATTTTGCACATGCTCGGACTAAATGGGGTCGGGGCTAATCGAAGAGCAAGCATATGCTCGGCATACACTGAAAAAGGAAAAGCTGACATACTGATTCCATTTACGAACACGAAACCACACATCGTCAACCAGCGTCGGAATGTATATTGAGTAAGAAACATTGTTTTTAACCTCCTCAAAATGAAAGACGCGCAGAGGTTCCCTTTCTGTGCTGCTCTTTTCTCAGTCTGATTGGCCTCAAAAGCATCTCCGAAGCCATACAGTAACTTCGTATGAAGATTGAGAATTCAAACAGTCTTGAAAGAGAAGGATGTCCCTCTGTGTGTGATGCCTAATGACCCATTAAGAGGGAGAAGGCTGGCGGAGCTCGAGAATCTGCTGAAAAAAGGAGGGAGGACGGGTGGTGGGTTGGATAGGGGCGGAATCTAGGTGTGATAACACCATGCGATTGAACTAGAAAAACAGATGGCGTGTGAATCGCGTGACTGGCCTTACACATCCAATCACACCATGTTTGAGAGTGACTTTGCTGCGTGTGGTGGTGATCGATGGCATGACTGGTCATTGGACTAATCAACGCAGTGCTGATCAGAAGGAGCCATAGCCCAAGGCCAGCAGCTAGAACTTTTTGAAGGGATTGAGTTCTCATGAATTATCCATGAAAGTCAGGAAGCATTACCCTAGGCACCACCATACGCATTTTGTGAAATTTCCTCTACAGATGGATGCCGTCACTTGCAACATTTGAGACAAGAAATTATCGCGTTCTTGTGAGGACCGGTTCCCAATAGTCTTTACGGTTGTCTTGCACCAGGGTGTTCACGGATTCACGGAAAATTCTTAGACTGCCTTTTCCGATTTTCGTGGCTTTGAGTCGTCCTTCATCGACCCAACGGTAAATCGTCCACCGACTGACGTTCAATGCTTGTGCGGCTTCGCCGACGCGTAAGAGTTGCTGATCCATGCTTTCTGTCCTCCTCTCAATAGGGCATTCAATGTATGTTCAGGAAATCGCATTGATTTCAAATCTTGATGGAAGGTCTCTTCATGCCTTGCAGACTAGAAGATTTTTTCCATGTAAATCTCTACATAGGAAATGGCATCTTCAACACTTCCAAATGAAGAGGCTGCTCCCAAAATGCGAAACCATGTGATGGTGATTAAAGAGAAAGGAATGAACGAGGTGGGGCACGGGATTGAGTCGAAATGGCATCATGTTGAAGTGTAATTGTGGAAGAATTCGGAAGAGTCGCAACAACTAACAGATCCGGTTTTGTCTCAGGTGTTGAGGCGATTTGACCGGTTGAGGAATAGGAGCCAACTTGGCAAGCCCACACACAAAGCGTGGAATGGTCGGTCGTGTGTTGAGTGTGGTGGTTCTCCCCATTGAGGGGAACGGCATGAGCGAACATGCAAAATGATGCGGCACCAAGCAAAAATACGTACAGTGATGAAAGAAAGATCCCTCCTGACCGTAAATGAGTGATTTTTGAGAAATGTCCCATGATATTGCAGGAAATCTCGCCTATGGTGTTGTTTCAGGTTCTGTCGCAATAGCCATATTGGGAATGCCACTCAGGCGGACTTTATCCATGACCTTGACCACCAATCCGTGCTGCACATGTTCATCTGCGTTGATCACAATTGTCGGGTCTGCGTCTTTTTGGATAAGCTCTAAGAGCCTTGTTTGAAGTTCATGAATCGTAATCATATCTTTGTTGTAAAACAAGTCCCCATTTTCCGTGATTGTCAAAGAGACAGGTTGTTGAACTTTGTTGGTTGTGGAAATGGCTTCAGGAAGATTTACGGGCATGCCATGTTGCATCGTCATCGACAATGTCGCAATCATAAAGAACACCAACAGGAAAAACATGGTGTCGATCATGGGGATGATTTCAATGCGGGGTTTCTTTTTGGCGGCGGCAGGCACTCTCATGGCCTGGTCTCTTCGACGACGCGTTGTAGGGCGGCCTCAGTTTTTGTCGCGTAATGTTCGATTTTTTCAGTTTCTTGTTCCAGACGGGCTAAGAAAAAATTGTAAGGAATCAAAGTCGTCACAGCCACGAAAATTCCAGCGGCTGTACAGATCAGAGCTTCGGCGACTCCACCTGTTACGGCATGTGGATTGCCCAATCCGGATTTTGACATGATGCCAAATGAATCAATCATGCCGATGATGGTCCCAAGAAGTCCCAAGAGCGGGCCGAGCGTAATAACCGTATCCAATGCAGGAAGACCGCGTTTCATCTTTGTGAGTTCGACAATAGCCGTAGCCTCCATGGCTTTGGTGGGGCAGTAGGGACGTTGGAGTACCCCTGTGGAAATAACGCGAAGGACAGGACTGGTCTGGTTTTCAGCCACCGCGAGTGCATCGGTGAATTTCTCTTGTTCGATCAGTGAGAGCATCTTAGGCGCCAAAGAGCTAGGTCCACATTTTTTAAAATAGATAAAGCGTTCAATACTAATGGTGAGAGCTAAAAGTGAGCAGCCAATGATCGGAATCATCATCCATCCGCCACTGAGCAGTAGGTTGATTATGTCCATTCTCGTGTCTTTTCCTAGGTTCCTCGATTGTTAGCTGCTGAGATCAAATTTAATGGGAATATCGACCCATTTCCTGATAGGAATGTTCCCATCTTTGGCTGGTTGAAATGTCCAGCTTTTGACTGCTTCCTTCGCTGACTGATCCAATGTGGGATGCCCAGAGCTTTTCCGAACTTTCACCTCATTGGGTACCCCCTGTGTGTCGATGAGTGTGCGGACAATGACCGTTCCTTCCCATCCGGATTCTCTCGCCACACGTGGGTAGACCGGTCTGAATGATGTAATGATGGTTGGTCTGGTTCTTGTTGATCCAGTCACAACAGGTGGTGTGGCTGTGAGGGTCTGAGGCTTAGGCAATGTTGGGGGTGCAGGCAGTGAGCGAGCCGTCGAGCGCTCTTTCCTAGAAATCGGTATTGGAGGCATGGCACGACTGGCAGCGCCCTGTCGAGTCTGTCTTGTTGGAAAGGAGGGTGATGCCGGTTGAGTTTGTGCCGGAACCCGCATTTTCATCATGCCCCTGGCTGTCATGGCCTGTGCAGCACGAGTATCTTTTAAGATGGTTTTTGCCGGTTTGGGAAGTGTCAAAGCCGATGGCTTCATCGTAGATGGTGGCGAAAGAGAAGCCTGCAATGGCGGTGGCGGAGGTTGCGCCTGATTGATTCGTGTTGGAGGAATAGGCGGGGAAGGTGATTTCTGCAGTGCAGTACGTGGTTGTATGGGTGTCCTAGGAGTTGGCGCTGCCTGAAAGACTTGTGGCCCTGGCAGTAAGGTGACCTGAACGGTTGGGGTTTCCTCGTTCATGATTTGGGTATTGGGCAAGTAGTGTAAGACGGTCACTAGCAGTCCGTGCAGGAAAATGCTGCCCAATGTGCTAAGAACAAAAATGCGGGTATCCGAATGTTGATCAGGAAATGTCGATGTCACGACCCGACCCGTTTTAGGAGTTTGGCGATTCGTTCATCTTGTCCACCAAGTTTCACATATTCTTTATAATATTCTAGAGCTTTTTCAGGTACATTATGATGAAACTCATAAAGCAGCCCCAAATTATAATGGGCTTCCGACATACGAGGATTCAGGACCAACGCGGCCTGGTACTGTTCTTCAGCCTGCTTCAATTTCGAAAGGGCGGTATAGACGACGCCTAGGTTAATGTGGGCTTCGGGATTTTCCGGATCTAGGCGGAGGACATTTTCAAATGCTTCAGCAGCTTCTAGATATTGTTCTTGTTGTTGATACAAGATTCCTAGATTGAAATAGGGGTCGACCATTTTTTGTTGAAGGGTGGTGACTTGTTGATACGCATGAATCGCTTGTTCGGTCTGGTTGGTTTGTTGCGCCATTGAACCTGTTAGGAGCCACCCATTCACATGTTTTGGATTCTGAGCCGTTAATTGCTCAACATACGGCTGTGCTTGTTCGAGATTTCCCTGCTGAACGAACCAAAAGGCCAGGCCATAGAGAGAGTCCCCTTGATGGGGGGCTATTTCTAAGACCTTACGATGTGCCTCGATAGCCTTGGTTGCTTGTTGTTGCTGGTCGAAAAGGGCGGCGAGTGCCGTCCAGCTTTCTAAATAATTCGGGTAGATGGTTGAGGCCTGACGAAAGGCTTGTTCTGCTTCCTCGAATTTCCCCTGATCTTGAAAGACAAATCCTAAATCCACATAGGCTTGGGCAAATGAGGGATAGGCTTTAACCGATTGTTGCAGCGCGGCAATGGCTTCTTCCGGTTGGTGCAGTTGCGTGAAGACCAATCCCAGAAGGTGATGCGCTTCAGCATAGTTGGGATAGAGGTGGATGGCGCGTTCTAAGGGAGCCTTGGCGGAAGCCCATTGTTTGTGTTGATACGCTGTATAGGCTTGAGCGACCAGATCTTGAGCTTGCCCTGCATAACTAATTGGTTTGGGGCTGAACGCCAAGATTAAGGTAAAAAATAGGAAAAGATGGGTGTGTCTCATTTATCCCTCGGTTTTTTAGGGCATGTCATGGAACATTTACGGCACCAGATCAAATTGAATGGGAATATCGACAGTGGTGGCCACTGGGAAGCCCCCATTTTTAGCCGGAGAAAAGGTCCATTGTGTCGCAGTGTTGATCGCATTGTCATCCAGTAGTTGATGCCCAGAACTTTGGTGGATGGTTCCTGACTCCACCGTCCCGTTCGCCAATATGTTCAAGCGAACGATGACTCGTCCATGCCAACCCTGTTCTCGAGCTTGTCGTGGATATAGCGGACGTTCCGTTTTCAAGGGTTTGACAGGAGTATGGAGATTTCTAGTTTTGGCGGTTTGATCCAGAAGGATGTTTGATTGAGTTGGGCTCGGCTTAATCAGTGCCAGATCTGGCAGAGATATATATCTTGTCAGACTTACGTGCGTAGATGTTGAAATTTCCGGAATTGGAAAATTCAGGTCCTTTGGCATGGGCTCTACACTTGCTCCAGTAATTTCAATCACATCCAGCGTTTCAATCTCCTCATCCACATTAGGTTCCGTGCTGCCAGCTCTTGAGAAAAGAGAAAGTAAGAGTACGGCCACCAACCAGAAGATACGGCAATGGGATACAGGCAATTGAGGCAGCATAAAACACTTCATCATGCTCATGGTATCCTAAGCGGTACTTGAATGATTGCCAATTGGAGATGAGGCTTGTAATGCTCACTTCCTAAACTTGAATGGTTATTAAATGCACTCTATCTTTCTGTGTCAATCAATAGGGTATCGTTAGTCCAAAATTCAGAATATTACAGCAACACTCGGAAAACTCATTGGGATGAAAAATCTCAATTGGGCAAGAGATTGTTGATGACGATAAGCACTAAGATGCTCTGGTCTGAGCCACCCCGTTCAACCTTGTGCAAAGGGGGCAGTCTGAGAAGTTGAGCTAAGGGTAGGAATAAGGCCAGCCCTTAAAACAGCAGGTCGGAGGTGTTCTGCTGAGTCGGAAAAACTGAGGACGAGCTGGCATCGAAGGAATTGGTGAGGATTGTAGTATTTCTTTAAGGGAAATGTTTAGCGAGAGGATTTACGTGTCTGTGGATGTCGTTTGGGCGGCCGTGCACATCCAAGCATAAATACCTATCGTGGGTGTATGTGCTGAGTGTTGGTG
>CP070628.1:1568259-1590023 GCA_020355985.1 Nitrospirota bacterium
ACCTCCGCAAAGGAGCAGAAGGTGTCCCATTAACATCAGACCACTTAACCCATATCGTAGCAGCATTTTTAGCCTCGACATTTTCTGAACCATGGTGAGTCTCGAGCGTTTCGATATCGCCTTTTGCGTCCATCGTTGGTGAAAACTGCCAGACAAATCCTACATGCTCTCCATAAAAATGCAAATCCAGGATCCAAAAATTCATGGCAAGATCGAAGGGCAGAAAAACATGCCAGTAGTATATACTTGAAATGCCGGAAAGTAGGAGGGAAATTTGGCCTTAAGCCCTCACCAAAGGTGCAGGAACCACCTTTTCTCAATTGGAAGCAACCCTAATGGTCAGGTTACATAAAGAGCTAGGGGAAGGTCTCTCATCCATCCTTGCCAACGTGGGAGGTCATCCCATAATCCCAAACGCGTTAAATACGCTTCGCCTTCCCTCCCGACAACGCCATCGCCATCCTGTGCAATCCCCCCCCCTTCCAACAGGTTGGCAATATATACAGCCGTGAGAGACAAAAGGCTGAATGAGAAACGTGAAACGGTTTGTCATGAAAGGTTACAAGGGTTAGCAGTTCCTCAGAAACTCCCCAGCGAGCTAAAAATTTCGCTCCGCATTCGGCATGGGTAGTTCCTAAAAAACTCTTCTCAATTGTCCCTAACTCTTGCCCCTGACATTGTGCCAGATCAACAACAGCCATAAAGACCTCAGGCTGCTGATTTAAAAAAATCAGCATACCGACATCATGTAACAGCCCCCCTATAAACGCTCGCCAGACCAATGGCCGAGAGACATGCTGGCTCATGGCAATCAATGCCGCCATATAACCAGTTCGCACACTATGCCGCCACAATGTTTGCATCGACCCTGGAGAAATTCCAATGCCCTCAGAAAGCGTAAAAACTTCTAACCCCACGCTCAACCCCTTTTCGAGATTAGAGGGAAGCTCTCCTATCTGGTGTGTTAACAAACGGATGTAGGTTTCCAATTCATCCATTTCGATTGACAAAATTCCTGAAGCCATCTGATTTTTGCTCATGCTCCGACTCATATTCTCCCCAGGATATGCCACGGACGTATCAAAGCCACCTTTTAATCCTTCGATTTAAAAAGGGTTATACTCACAGGCCATGAAGATTTTTCTCGGTACTCTCAATAGGCCTCTTAAGTATCTGATAAATATTAAGCACGCAACATACGGAAAAATTGGGGAATGTAAAATAGAAACACCCAACGCCCAAGAAGAAAAAACCGGAGAAGAAGCAGCCAGAAATGGAGAATGAGAGAGTTAGAGGTCAGGAAAGTGAAAGTTGCCCGGCAATTCCAGAGAAAAGGTAGCCCCATGGCCAATCCCCTCACTGCGAGCTCGCAAGGCCCCCCCGAGATTTTTGGCCATAAGAGCTCCACTGTGCAAACTCATACCGCGTCCACCATTTTTGGTGTTATACCCTTGCCCAAAAATTTTTACTAAGTCATCAGAAGCAATCCCAACACCCGAATCCTGCACTTCTAGACAGACAGAATCAGGCGGTCCAGGAATAAGTTTTGCTCGCACAATGAGTTCTTTTGTAGAAACCGAAGCCATAGCCTGGCAAGCATTCCGAATGACATCGCCCATCACCTCAAGCACTTGATGCTTATCCACAATGAGCTGTGGAATTTCCTCAAACTCTCTGGACACATCGATTTGCGAGTTCTCCAAAAGATCCTGATTCAAAGTTAATGCTTCCTCCACCAATTCAATCACAGAAATTTCTTCAGTTATTCCACTTGGCTTCGCAAGGTCTTGTTGAACGGCTACGCATTGTTGAGCATTATGAGCATTTTCACGCAATCGGGCTAATTCGGCGAGAGCCACCCGTTGCTCCTCAACTAATTGGCCGGCTAATTTCTCTAAATAGGCAGGGATTTGTTTCCCCTTGGGATTACTGGAGAAGTAGTTGCCGAGATCTTCCCGATGTTTGTGAAAAAGTTGTGAGATCCGTTGCACATCTCCAACCATTGAATTCTTGAGGAGATCTGTGATGACTCCGATAGATACGTTGATACTGTTCAACGCGTTCCCCACATTATGCAGTACATCTGAAGCCACTTCGGCCATTCCTAACTGTCGAGACGTATCCAATAATTGCTCATGCAACTCCAACTTTTCTTCTTCCATTTGCTTGCGTGCAGTAATGTCCTGCGCCACACATACCAGCCCCTGAAATTGCCCCTGTTCATCCTGCATCATGGAACCGGAAACAGAAATCGGAATCAATCGGCCATCACTCGTTAGAAAACTAGATTCGATTCCACTGACCGACCCTTGAAGGAGCAAGTTCTCGATAATGGAACCCTGAGCAAATTCTTCCCCAAAAATCAATCCTGGTGATTGTCCAATCAATTCATCTTCTTCGTACTCTAAGAGCGCCAGCAATGAGGGATTGACTGACCCAATCGTCAGATTTGCATCAATCACTAAGAGGGAATCCGCCATCGATCGCAATACATTATCCACGTAAACTTTGGATGTCGCTAATGCATCACGGGCCGAGGCCAACGCAGCCTGTTGGTTAATGGGGTCATCCATGATCGCCCGCATGGCTTCACCAACAAGCTGTCGTTTCGAATCTGAAATCGCCAATTCATCTGACGCGCATTGAGCAGAAGAAACTGTTGCTGCACACAAACAGGAAGCCAACTGGAAAAGTTCTTCTGGCTGTCCAGGCATCCGAAACAGGGCCCATTGTTCAGTCCGACTCAATGACAAATCGGTTAGGCATGATCCATCATCACTTGAAAAGCATATGATACAGCGTACGGTATCATCCAACTCCCAGATTTTTTCAATATTCTCACGCACAATATCGAATTGATCTCTGCGAACCGATAGAAAGATGAGAGGGAAGGGCTTACCATTCTGCTTACCTTCTGCAATATACTGAAAGGCTGCCTGCCAATCTTCCACCCTCACTATTCCAAAAGAGATGGCACTCATGTTGGCAGATGCGGAATTCAGCAATTCCGTCGCTTCATCTTGTGAGGACTGAGCAGCATCGGAAGCATGCAAGGCTTTTTTCAGAAAATCATGAGTGGTGGCATCATTGCAAAATGACAACACACGCCAAAGAGAAGAATAAGTGGAAGAAGAAATCATAACCAATTTCTAGCCATTTTTTGAGAGCAAGAAAGAAAATTTATGCCGACGCCTCCAATTGCAAGGACATCACCAACAATGTCTCCGTTCAGCAACCAAGTCACCGATATGATTTTCCCGAATTCCATGGGCAGCCCACCGCGAGAAAACGTTGTTCATCTATTCTGGAAAACGGGTAAGGTTACGATAAAAGTCGATCCTTCACCAAGAATGGAGCGGACCGATATCCCACCTCCACATTGATCGACAATGCGTTGACAAACAGCAAGCCCGATTCCCGTACCTTCATATTCATCTTTCCGATGCAGCCGTTTGAACATTCCAAAAATCTTGTCGAAGTGCTCAGCAGAAATACCAATTCCTTGATCTTGAAATTTGATTTGACAGAGGCTTCCAGGGTTTCCTGACCCCGAATGACGGCGGTCCTGGATGATCATGCCTGAAATATGAATATTCGGAGCCAGCCCGCGTTTACAAAACTTTAAGGCATTGCCAATGAGGTTCTGAAACAACTGCCGAATTTGCAAGGGATCACCATGAATTCTTGGCAGATCGCCCACATTAATCTCAGCCTGTAATTCTTCAATATGCGCCGCTAGATCGGCCAGGATTTCCTCCACAATTTCCCGCAAAGACAGATCTATTCCGGTCAAATCAGGAGCATCGATTCGAGAATAGACCAACAATCCTTCAATCAACTGCTGCATTCGACTGGCCGCTTTTGTCACCCGATTCAAATAATTTTGACCTTGCTCATTCAGTGATGAACCATGTTTGACTCGCAATAGATCTAAAAATACTTGAACGGAATGAAGCGGTTCTTGTAAATCATGGGCTGCAAGAGAGGCAAACTGTTCTAAATCCCGATTTGATCTAGCCAATTCTTCGGTCTTCTGACGGAGAGCCAATTCGTCCCGTTCTCGTTCACGCAATTCTGTCAACGCTTGATCTCGGCCAGTCAAAATTTCTAAATTGCGTATTTCTAACTCCCGAATCGCTTGGATTAATTGATTTTCAATTTCTCTTTGCCGAAGCAGACTTTGCGCCAACTGCTGATTGACCTCTTCCATTTGGTCGAGTTGATTTCTGAGTGCGAACTCAGATTCCTCGACAGACAATCCGGCCTCTTGTTGCCATTGCTTTTTCATGGGTAGCCTAAAGAAGAGTGAGAAAAGGAAGAAAATGCTTGGGGTTTCTCAATAGTCGTAAGCTCTTCAACCATCCTGAACATCCGCTGGGTCCCTCTTGAGTCAATATTCATGACGACACTACTTCTTTTTGAACAGGGAAGGTCAAGGTAAATGTTGCACCCTTACCGACCCCCGCGCTTTGGACGTGCATTGAGCCACCCATGTTCTGAATCGCTAGGATGGAACTTTGGAGCCCAATCCCATTACCGTCAATCTTTGTCGTAAACCCTCGGGTAAACATATTAGAAAGGTGCTCGGGAGCAATTCCTATCCCACTATCTTGAATCGTCATGACCACGTATGTTTCTTCGTCGTCTTGATATTTGACACTGAGATGAAGATCGTGTCTATCCTGGACCTGTTGTCGCATCGCTTGTTTCGCGTTACGAAGAAGATTCACCAAGATTTGAAGCAATTGATGTTGTTCAACGAGAACAGGTGGCACCTGCTGATAGTCAAGGCAAATGGTAATCCACTTCTCATCTCCAGGCTGAAAACTGAGTTCCATGGCATGAGACAAGACCTCAGTTAATGAGATCTGCTCTGCCTGTCCGGCAGACTTGGCCATCGTTTGATGAGAAGAGATGATTTGCTTCATGTGGCAAATATTCCGGACCAATCCCCTCATTTCCTTTAAGATCGCCCCCTGCTCTTCTATTAGGTGAGTCCCAAGTTTTTCAAGCGAAGGAGGAATTCGTTTACCTTTGGGATCTTCTGTAAGATATGTCCCCAAATCCTGATCATGGGCTTTGATAAGTTCTCCCATTCGACTCACGAGATTCACGGACGATTGATCGATGACCGATTCGACCATATTGGCTGCAACTGTCACGCTTGTCAGTACATTGCCAACATTGTGCAAGACGGTTGATGCCACATCGGCCATTTTGATTTTGTAAGCAGCTTCGTCTAATTGACACCGAAGATGTTCTTGTACAGCCAGAAACTGCTTTCGTTCCTGCGCCTGTTGAAATACCCACTTCAAGATGGATGGTGCCAAAGTTTCATCTATGCGACATCCAACACCATCCTCAGCGATCATGCTCTGCCTACCTTCCGTCTCGGTGATGCTTGTGATCCCAATGATCGCGGCTTTCTTCCCGTCCTGGTTAAACTGACAGGCTTGCTCCCACTCTCTTCCTTCCTTTCGGCAATCAAGAACAATCACATCGTACCGATTCTCCGACTCAACCTTGGTGAAACTCTTTTGTACAGTGGGGACCCATTCCACCGAGGGCTTGGGGTCGAAGGAGGTGAGGACCGAACGATACGACGGAGAAAACTCCGTCTCATGAAAGCCAATCATCAAGACATTAAGGGGCAACGGTGTAGGAAGGGACTGACAATCAGAAGACAACATGAGAAATCATTCATCTGAAAGGAATGAAACGGAATACGATTATTCGGAATTTCTCCTACATTGAAGTGAAAGAACCGCTCACCTTGTACTCAGGAAGCCTTCATTTATCACATGGAGAACGCAAAATTCTTAAGGACCTCGATCGATTAATGAGTTTTGACCGTTTCTTCCGCCCGTTCTTCAGCCCACTTTGCCAAGAGATCTAACTGAGATTTGGCCTGTTGCCCTTCGGCCCACCGCTTGGTCAACGAATTAGCCAATTGCCAAACTTCGATATTATCAAAGGGCTTTCGAAGAATGAGCAACTTGTCATTCTTATTCAGCCGTTGGATCACATCCTCCCAAGCATGGTCAGAAAACGCCGTGCAGATAACGACTTGCAAATCAGGATCTTCCTGCCATAAGTGCTCGACTGTCTCCACTCCATCCCAACCTGGAGGCATACGCATATCCACAAAGGCCACGGCATATGGTCGTTCGGCCTTCATGGCCTCTTGGACCATGCGATATCCCATTTGCCCTTGATCGGCACATTCTACTTTGAACTTTTCCACGACCTTTTGCTCTTCCACATCATCGAATAATTCGGCTCGAACTTCCTGCAACAACGAGGTATCCAGAGAGTGCTCAAGAATTTTCCGGAAATCATCGTGAATGGCGACATTATCATCAATAACTAAGATCCTACGGTTACCTTGTTCCATATCCATTACCGTGTTTCCTCCATGTGAATAACTGGTAGATCAAGCGTAAATATAGCTCCCTGATTCAGCCCATCACTCCAAACTCGCAAGGACCCACCAAGGTCTTTGGCCGCTAACGCGCTCATGTGAAGATTTGGCAAAAGATCTGAATGAGACCCCGATTCCTGGGGCGAAAAAACCCGAGTCAGAGAGTCCGATGAAATACCGCGACCGGTATCTTCTATCTGCAAACGAACGAATCCGTTACGATCTGGACAAGGCAAAACATGCAGAACCAGGCGATGTACTCGCTCTGCCAGCTCGTGCATCGAATTGATCGCATTCCTGATCAAATTCACTAAAATAGGACTCAATCTGGATACCTCCAAAATTCCTTCTCCGACAGGGTGATAATCCCGGACTACCTCTATTCCCATTCGGTCCAATTCTCTCTGATGAGAAACAACAGCCTCATCCATGACGGCTGCAAAGTGCACCGTGTCCTTAAACCCTCCAGCTCGTTCGGGCGTTTGCCCGGCTGTGAGTAAATATTCCAGTTGCTCAAGAAAATAATTCAGGGTCGTAAGTTCCTTGAGGGTATTCAAATGTGTATGGCACAATTCCTGACTCAATTTTCCTAAAAAATGCGGAATCTTTTTCCCCTTTGGATCCTGCGCAAGATACCAACCGAGGTTGTCTTCGTGTGCCTCTAACATATCAGCGATACGCCCGATATCATCCAGATGAAATTCTCGCAGTTGGTGATTAAGCAGTCCTGCCGAAACATGCACACTATTCAACACATTTCTCATCTTATGGAAAACAGATTCTTCCCCTTTGGTCGAGTCAACACCCATTTTCGTTTCTTGTAGAAGAGTTGTCATGGTTCCCATAAGAAGAAAAACGCCCGAGGGACAAATTTCAGTCCACTGCCATGCGATCCAATTAGACCAAATGTCTTCAGATGCCCAAATCCTGACATGGCCCTGAAGCTAATCGACAGTCCATTACGCCAGCCGAATCCTTTGTTCAGTATTACGGAATAAATCGGTCATTTGGCCAAGAACTTTAAAGAGATATCACCAGAAAATTTCTGGAAATATTGGAAACATGGTACTATCCACCTATCCCTCGTCATGACTTTCCTTCCTCTCAACTCTGCAGGCATCTTATGAAGTCGTTAGATTATCTTCACCCCTCGACCACCCTATCGCCATAGCCAATGACAATATTTTCCTCAATATCAGCTAAAGAACCAAAGCCGTCTCACACTTCGTGGTTGTCATGACTGAACCCCGGTTAACCCCCCAATCCGATTCTGCTTCGACAACGGCTCTTCGTGGACTCCTCATTGCCCAATTTTTTGGCGCATTCAATGACAATGCCTGGAAACTCATGGTTGCCCTTCTTGCGATCAAACAAGTGGCGGCTACAGTAGAGACTTCTGGTGCAGCATTTGAGGCCGCTTCGCAGGCACAAACCACACAAACTTTTGTCATATTTACCTTGCCTCTTATGGTTGTATCGGCCTTCGCAGGGGTATTTTCTGATCGATTCAGCAAACGAACCGTAATCGTGGCCATGAAAGCTCTGGAAGTCCTGTTAATGGGAACTGGCACAGCGGCCTTGTTTTTCAATCCTGAAGGTGGAACCCTGCCCCTATGGGTCCTAGGAGCCATGGGCGCCCAAAGTGCCCTCTTTAGTCCTTCCAAATACGGGATTCTTCCCGAACTTTTGCCGCATCAACGATTATCGTGGGGAAACGGGCAATTGGAGATGTGGACCTTCATGGCGATCATCGCCGGGACAGCTCTTGCAGGGCCGCTCCTGGATCTCTCCGGTTCCACGCCGTGGATGGCCGGATGCATATTAATCTTCTTTTCCGGTCTGGGACTCTGGGCTTCATTTTTTATTCCGCCTGTGCCACGAGCTCGGCCGGATGGCGGCATCCGTGAAACCTGGGAAGCAGCCTTAGAGGCTCTTCAAGCCGATCGGGTTCTCACCTTAGGAATCCTAGGCTCCATTGCGTTTTGGACCCTGGCCAGCTTGGTCGGTCAGGACGTCTTGATTTACGCCAAAGCCGTTCTGCATTTATCGGATACCTACTCTGGGTTTCCCCTTGCGTCCTTTGGCGTGGGCGTGGGCGTTGGTTCCCTCCTAGCAGGGAAACTCTCAGCCACAAAGGTTGAACTGGGGTACCTGCCCCTAGGAGGAATAGGTATTACGCTCAGTTTATGGGTTTTAGGAATGTTGACGCCTGAATTAGGGGGCACCCTATTGGGCATGGCCTGTCTCGGAGTTTCAAGTGGATTTGTAGTGGTGCCCCTGAACGCCCTTATTCAATGGCGAGCACCATCTGATCGGCGAGGTGCAGTCATTGCTTTCTCCAATACCTTGGTATTTGGGGGAGTACTCATGGGCTCTCTGGGGTGCGGGCTCTTGGCGACCATCGGTCTGAGCGCCAGCGGGATTTTCCTAGTATCTGGAATAGGTTGTGCCCTACTAACCATCTGGGCCATGTACAAACTTCCCGAAACATTCATCCGTCTCGTGCTGGTCTTGTTCACCCACAGCCTCTACCGACTCACCATCCTTGGAAGAGAACACATACCTCAAGAAGGGGGCGCTCTTTTAGTGCCAAACCATGTGTCCTTCATTGACGGATTCCTGCTTTTGGCCACCACTGATCGACCAATACGATTTCTCGTGGATCAAACCTATTACAACAATAAATTTCTCAACCCTTTCGCAAAAATTATGGGGGCCATTCCAATTTCATCTGACGGGACTCCAAGGGAAATCCTACATGCCTTGCGGGAAGCGGGACGCTGCCTGGATGAAGGTGAATTAGTCTGTATTTTTCCAGAAGGCCAGATCACGCGAACAGGCAATCTTTTGCCATTTCGCGCAGGCTTCACCCGGATCACGAAAGGTCGGAATACTCCGATCATTCCCATCCACCTCGATCGAGTTTGGGGTAGCGTCTTTAGTTTCATTGGGGGAAAATTTTTAGGGAAATGGCCAACCCGCATCCCCTATCCCATCACACTCTCTCTTGGGCAACCTCTCCCTTCCACGACAACTGCTGATGACCTCCGACAATCCATTCAGGAGCTGAGTGAAGCCGCCTGGCAGATGAGGAAAACGAGCTTTCGCCCGCTGCACCACAGTTTTGTCTCAGCAATGCGTACACACCCTTTCCGTTTTGTGTTTGGGGATACGACCAAACCCCATGTCTCCTGTTTCCAGGCACTTATAGGAGCCATTGCCATAGCAAGAGCCTTGCGATCCCATTGGGAGGGGCAACATACGGTAGGCATTTTACTACCCCCAAGCGTGGGTGGGGCCCTGACAAATATTGCTGCCACATTGTCAGGGCGAACTACAGTCAATGTGAACTACACAGCCGGGCTTGCCGGCATGGAATCGGCCTGCGGACAAGCAGGCCTAAGCACCATCGTGACCAGTCGTCTATTTCTCGAAAAAGCCAAATTAGAATTTCCATCCCACTTCACGCCAATCTGGATGGAAGACGTACGAAAATCCATTGACGCTCGCGCACGAATCATCGCTCTTCTCCTCGCAATCTTCATTCCCATCCGCATGCTCGAACGTGCCTGCGGCGCCATTACCCATCCCACCATCGAGGATTTAGCAACAATTATCTTCAGTAGTGGGAGTACCGGAGAACCGAAAGGGATAATGCTGAGCCATTTTAGCCTGGTCTCTAACGTAGAGGGAATCGCACAATTGCTGCATGTGGACAAACATGACCGACTGCTGGGCATCTTGCCTTTCTTCCATTCTTTTGGCTACCTGGCTACATTATGGTTTCCTTCGATTCATGGAGCAGGAGTTGTCTACCATGCGTCTCCCTTGGATGCCGCTGCTATTGGCGACCTCATTCATCGCCACAAAGCCACAGTTCTATTGGCGACCCCAACGTTTTTTCAACTCTATGTTCGACGATGTACCCCTGAACAATTCGGATCGCTTCGTATTGCCCTCACTGGTGCTGAAAAATTATCCGACCGGCTCTCAATAGCTTTTGAAGAACGCTTTGGCATTCGCCCGATTGAAGGCTACGGGGTCACAGAATGTGCCCCAGTCATCGCAGTCAATTGCCCAGATTATCGTGCAGCAGGATTTTTTCAGCCTGCGTCGCGGCGAGGCACGGTGGGGCAGCCTCTTCCTGGCGTAGCTCTTCGTATTGTCGATCCTGATACCTATGAACGACTACCGGTTGGGACCTCGGGAATGTTGCTGGTGAAAGGTCCGAACCTCATGGATGGCTATTTAGGCCGTGAAGATCTGACCGCACAAGTCATGCACGAGGGATGGTACATCACCGGGGATATTGCCAAACTCGATGAAGATGGGTTTCTGACTATTACCGACCGGCTGTCACGATTTTCAAAGATTGGCGGAGAAATGATCCCCCATGGCCGGGTCGAAGAAGCCTTCCATCAGGCAATTCAAGCTGATGGTATGATGCTGGCCGTCACCGCTATCCCTGATGAGCGCAAAGGTGAACAACTCGTAGTGCTCCATGTACTGGAAGAATCCTTAATCCCCGAATTGCTCGATAAAGTGGCGGCCAGCGGCCTCCCTAATCTATTTATCCCAAAACGCGACAACTTCATCAAAGTCGACCAGCTCCCGGTCTTAGGAAGCGGAAAGTTGGATTTACGTGCTCTAAAACGCATAGCCCTTGAACGCAAGTCCAAGCCCTAATTATCGCGATGCAAGATCTTGAAAACCCCTCTAGAGGACCGGTTTTCTAACACCATGTCTATAACCGATTTACCGAAACAATCCTTGATTGATTGCCATGTCCACCTCGCCGCCTTGCCTGAGGGCAATAATGGCTGTCTGATTTCCTCAAGAATGTTGAAGAGCCCACTCTTCCGATTCTTATTATGGAAACACCAGCTCTCACCAAACGACCCCACCACAGCTAATCAAAAATATATTCAAGATCTGTTGAAGGAATTACATGCGTCACGGCATGTTCAACAAGCCGTCCTGCTCGGCATGGATGGGGTGTACACAAATGAAGGCCGCATGAATCAACAAGACACAGAATTTCTCATTAGCAATGATTATGTGCTCCAACAAGTCAACGAACATCCCAACGAATTTTTAGCTGGCGTGTCGATTAATCCTCAACGTATCGACGCAATCGAAGAACTTCATCGTTGTGCCGAAGCAGGTTCCATACTCGTGAAGGTCCTCCCCAACTCACAACAATTCGATCCTGGGAATTACCGCTATAAAAAATTCTATCGCGAATTAGCCAAACTGGGACTCCCGCTCCTCAGTCATGTGGGTTATGAATTTAGCCTCATGGGAAAAGATCAATCTATGGGTGACCCAAACAGACTTCGAACTGCCTTAGAAGAAGGTACCACCGTCATCGCAGCCCATGCCTGCAGTTACGGGATTATGATTTATGAAAAATTTTACTCCACGTTGTTAGAATTCGTGAATCGTTACTCCAATTTTTATACGGATATTTCTGCCCTCACCCTTCCAAACCGACTGGGCATGTTGCTCAAAATTCGACATCATCCAGAAATTTTTGATCGTTTGATTTTTGGGACGGATTATCCCCTCTCCGTCTTTCACCTACCGATGTGGGGTTTAGCCAAATTCTCCACCATTCGCAAAATGATGCGCACCACCAACCGTTTCGACCGGCAATACCTGGTCTGCAAAAACTTGGGGCTGGGCTTCGGTTCGCTTCAAACCATCCTACCTACCCCACAACCTGCGGAACCCCCTTGTAAGCCCTGAACAACTTGATGCATGACAAGAACGGCCGAGCATCGGCATTGCTCAAACAACAGGATCTCTCTATCAAATGTCAGGAAAAACCATCCGATTGCACATTCCCTTTATTCAGCTGGAGAAAATTGAGGACCTTTCTCAAGAAGCGCAAAAATGGCGAAAACAATCCTGTCTTTTTCTTCACCGTGGTTGATCAATTTCTGTCGGATCTGCCTCGGCACTTCGTAAGGATTAAACAAGCCGTCAAGTGTCAAAGCTCTGAGTCCAGAGTAGAACGGCCCATGTGTACAAGGGCTCATCTGGATCGATCGAGGGCACTTTGTTGGCGGAGATTAGTTTTGCCTTGGAATTATTGAGCCGGGAACGAACGATGACAGATACTACCGCAAAATTTGAGCAGCGGCTCCAGAAACAACAGGGGACAATTCATGCATTCCAACAAGAAAGAGCGCAACTCACATCATCCTCTTTGTCAACTCCTCCTACCTAGCTGGGCGCCACAATCCGAAATCGTACTCCATCCACTTGGCTTTAAGCCTCACGACTTGGTGGCAACCAACAGATCCATGCAATAAAGTCCTGAGATAAAATGTCGAATTCACCTTTATGAAAAGTAGGACAACCTACTACCATCCGATTTTTTTCATGCGGTCAACCGCTTCCGCCAAACGTTCTTTGGTGGTCGTGACCGTCATGCGGATGTAACCTTCTCCCGGATCGCCAAACCCATTACCAGGCGTCGTGACAATTCCAGCCTTTTCAATGAGATGCGCGGTAAACGAGGCAGAAGTAAACCCCTTGGGCACTTCGATCCAGACATAAAACGCAGCTTCGGGCGTTTCTAAGGACAAGCCCTGCTTCTTCAAACCCGCCACCAACACATCCCGACGCTCTTGATATATTTTTCGCAGATCATTGGTGACGGAATCATCCAATTCCAATGCAGTAATTCCGGCCTCTTGAATGGCCTGGAACACGCCTGAATCAATATTCGTCTTGACCTTTCCCAGCCCAGCAATGGCTTCTTGGCGTCCGACGGCAAAACCAATGCGCCAGCCTGTCATATTGAATGTCTTCGAGAGAGAATGAAATTCAACCCCAACGTCCATGGCCCCTTCAGCTTCCAGAAAGCTACACGGCCGTTTGCCATCGTAATAAATTTCCGAATAGGCTGCATCATGGCAGACAAGTATGTGGTGCTCTTTGGCAAATTCAATAACCTTTTTGAAAAATTCTTTGCTTGCCACAACCGACGTAGGATTGTTTGGAGAATTCAAAAACATCAATTTAGCTTTTTGCGCCACGTCTTTTGGGATCGCATCTAAATCAGGCAAGAACCCATTGTCTTTAGTTAAGGGCATAAAATGAGATGTGCCCCCGGCAAAGCTCACCCCAACAGGATAAACTGGATACCCAGGACTCGGAACTAACACCACATCGCCCGTATCGATAAAAGCCATGGGCACATGGCCAATCCCTTCTTTAGACCCAATAAGCGTGAGTACTTCCGTTTTGGGATCGGCCTTCACACCGAACCTACGCTTGTACCATTGCGCAACGGCTGTCCGGAACGACAACATGCCATCATATGATGGATACTGATGATGTTCCGGACAGCCGCCCGCCGCAATGATTCAATAATCGGCTCTGGAGTCGGCAAATCGGGATCGCCCACGCCTAAATTAATAATATCCATCCCACGCTCAATGGCTTTTCGCTTCATGTCATCAATCGCGGCAAATAAATACGGAGGTAACGTGCGGATGCGATTCGCATACTGAATGGGAAACCCAGCCATGAATGTCTGCTCCTTTCCTGGAAATCTATTGGTAAATAATGAAGCGCTACCGTACCAAATTTTCAGCCGCTTGGGGTACCGCTAACAAATAAATCACAAACCGCGGCGATGGTGGAAGGATGCCGGAGGGAAAATGGCAAGACTTTATTGAGCCAAATGCCCAATCAGTCGATCAGCCAATTGATGTAACATAGGCAAGTATGGGGTGACTTGAGCTTGAATCATTTCAGGTTGGACCTTTCCTTTTTGAACATCTTCGGGACATTCGCGACATAGTGCTTGCACCCCCTCTTTTTCCATTTCTGGGTGAAACAACAGTCCATAGCAGCGGTTTTGCGCACGAAAGGCTTGAACGGGAAAATCAGCCGAAGCCAACAAAGATTTCGTTCCCGGAGGAAGCATAATCCCTTCCCCATGCCATTGAAAAACCTGAAATGTGGATTCCAATTGACTGAAAACCGAATCGGTTTTGCCTACATCGGTTAACGTCACCGGAACCATCCCGATTTCAAAGGTTGGTCCCGGCGCCACCGAGCCACCCAAAACCTTGGCTAACAATTGCGATCCAAAACAAATACCAAGGATTGGAAGCCTCTTATTCATGGCTGCTTTGACGAATTGAAGTTCTTCCCCAATCCAAAGCTCAGAATCATTGACCGACATGGGACCTCCCATGATTAACAGAAAATCTCCGAGCTCTTTCGGTACCCCTTCAGAAGGGACCAGGATGGTTCTAAGCGCATATCCTCGTGCTTCTAAGGCATGGCGAAACACACCCGGGCCTTCAAATGGCACATGCTGTAAACAAGTGGCGACTTTCATGGTCTGCCCATCGAAGATAACGAGAAGATGCTTCGCTACAGGGAAAAATCAAAAGTCGAGAAGGGGAACCCTAAGAGGGTGGGAAACGAAAGGAATTTCTCTTACAATCAAATTCAAATTTATGGTGTTTAGTCAGGTCCACCAAGATCAGGATGCATGCCCATTGATGGCAAAACCATTGGCGAATACAGGCTGTTGCCCGTTTTTCTTATTCACACATTCAACCAAATGCCAAAACCGAAGCGGATTCACCTTCTTCTTACTTGCCACTATCAGACTGGTCCCTTCCAAGACCGTATTGAGCGCTAAGTCGGTCCGAAATCCGATATGTTTACACATGGGGGAAATAAATTTTTCGACCGCTGCAATGACTTTATTCCCATTACTAAAATGATTCAACATGACTATCCTGCCTCCAGGCTTACACACCCGAATCATTTCATTAACGACCTTCCGATAATCTGGAACAGCCGTGACGACGTAGGCGGCCATGACAATGTCAAAGGTGTCGTCAGGAAGCTGCATATTTCCTGCATCCATTGTTTGAAGGGTCACATGCGATAAGTTGAATTCGTCCACCCGCCGGTGGGCATGCTCTAACATACCCTCAGAGAGGTCAATTCCCAAGACGTCGCAATGGGATGGATACAAGGGCAAAGCTTCTCCCGTGCCGACTCCTACTTCTAAGACCTGGCAACCAGGCTCAATTGACAATCCTCGAACAGCGGATTCACGGGATTGCTTAAAGGCTTTCCCAAACGTATGGTCGTACACCGATGCATAGGCCGTGTAAACCCGTTCTACTTTTTTATTGTCCATACGTTCTCCATAGTGGTGTTCTACTCATCCCACACCCAATCGAAGACCATTGAATTGTTAACATCAAATTCGTTGAGACAGGGGATTATAAACGATGGCGAGAACCCAGATTTTTGTGGCGGCCTGGGTACGGCCCACCTACAAATAGCTAACGGGAAGATAATCTACCGAAGTAGAAAGAGGGAGTCAACTATTCATAACCACAAGTATCTGATTTAGAACCCTTTCTTCTTGGCATACGAATCTCAACTTTACTCAAGAACATGGGCAACACAACCATCAAGCCGTACGATTACTCAAGGGATTGCAAACCTACAGAGGCTTCTCTACAATTCCGCGATTATCTTTCATCTAGGTGCATCCAATCGCTCTAAGGAGAACCTTCATGGGTAATGGCTTCTCATTGTTCATTCGCCTCTCTTTTTCCATTTTCGCCATTATAAGCATGGGTGTCATGACCTCCCCTTCTGTTTCACATGCCATTGATTTGTCGATTAGCATGGAGGAAGCCAATAAATCTCTTGCAGCCGGCCGACAAACAATGGAAACGGCTGAATCTGTGGAGGATGTGACGGCGGTAATGAAGGCCTCTGAGAAAGTGGTTCGAGTAGGAGCCGACCCCGAAGTGGAACCCTGCGGAACCCACGCCATTTTGCGCACCCGTAGGTATTGGCTGGAATACTTTGGTCGTCGCGAAGCGGCAGAATCGAAACGTCAAAAGCAAGACATCCGTATGCCAGAAACCAAAATCCAAGAAATATTGGACATGCCCTATCTTGAAGTAGAAGTGCGATTATGTGGTGAAGAAGAATTCTTTGCTGAAGGCGCAGAAATCGCCCTGCAACAGGGTAGTCTCATGGTTCGACCAGTCGATATTGGTCCTGCAGAACGTGGCAGAAAGAATCCTGGGCCAACCCCCAGTTTTCGTTCTCGTTTTACCGCACGTTTTGCTTATGCTGACTTCGACCCACAGGCACCAGGTACGTTGGCCGTATTTTTCCCAGATGGCACCTTAATTAATATTCCAGCGGACTTCTCTACAATTCACTAACAACAACCGATCCCCACAAAGTACTTGACAGCGATACCCCTCTGAGCAGAAATGACGGCCCGGTTCAACTTTGGGAAACATCCGTAATCCCCTCGACTTCCCGCAATGTATACAAGTGGTGATAGAGCCCGCGTTTTTCTAGCAACGCCTCATGCCCACCTTCCTCGATAATCGTTCCTCTATGAAGCACAAGAATTCGATCCGCCCGCTGAATTGAAGAAAAGCGATGGGCAATCATTAAGGTCGTCCGCCCCTTCATCAGTTCCGTCAAGGCTCCCTGCACCAACGATTCTGAGTGACTATCCAAGGCCGATGTGGCCTCATCAAGAATGAGAATTTTTGGATCCTTCAACAAGGCCCGAGCGATGGCCACCCGCTGACGTTGCCCACCCGATAGGTTAACACCCTTTTCCCCCAAAACAGTTTCATACCCGGACGGAAGGGCTTGAATAAATTCATGGGCATTGGCACGTTGACTCGCTTCAAGAACATCCGCGTCGGCGGCTTCCCAGCGACCATACCGGATATTGTCCATAATGCTGCCACCAAACAAGAATGTTTCTTGTGGAACCAAGGCGAGTTGATGGTACAGGCTGTCCAATTGAATGGATTTCACATCGTGACCGTCAATGAGCACTCGTCCTTTGGTGGGGTCATAAAAACGGTGAAGCAGATTAATAATCGTGGTCTTTCCGGCCCCGGTCGGTCCCACAAGGGCCACACATTCTCCAGCCTTAATTGAAAAGGAGACCGATTCCAATACCGGCGGGCGTTTTTCATAGGAAAATTGTACCTCGTCGAACTGCACATCACCCCGAATTGGCACTAAAGGCTGTGCGTTTGGACCATCTTGGATGTCCAACGGTGTATCTAGCAATTCGAACACTCGAGTCATCGCTCCTTGGACTTCCTTGACTTGAGAGAATATCCGGGCTGCAGACCCGAACGGACCAATTAAAATACCCGCAAACAAGACAAAGGCAAATAATTCGCCGGGAGATAACTGCCCTTCTATGACCTGTTTACCTCCATACCACAAGACACCGATCGCCATCACAAAAGTGAAGAAGGTAATCACCGGAACAAATATCGCCAAGACTGCGGTCCGCTGCATCGTTGTGGCTAAAAGTCCTTCCACTCCCAATCGAAACCTGGCTTCTTCTCTTTGGCCCTGCACAAACGATTTCACTTCTCGAATGCCCGAGATGACTTCCTCAATGAGAGTGGTCACGTGAGCTGTTTGATCCTGAATTTTCATGGACAAGGCTTTCAATCGTTTCCCAAAAATCCTCGCGACAATCGCAAGTAATGGGAGGAGAACGAGAATCAGCAGACACAGACGCCAATTCATTACCAAGAGAAACCCCACGCCTCCGATAATCGTGACAAGATGTTTAAGCGCATCGACTGGCGTCTCAGTCAGGAGGTTTTGAATCACACCCACATCGTTCATCAGCCGGGAAATCAATTCACCCGTACGTCGTCTGGCAAAGAAATTGAGGGATAGCCGATGAAGATGTGAAAACACGTAGGTACGAAAATCTGCCATCACGTGCTGAGAGGCCAAAGCTGTCAGATAACTATGAACCATAGACAGTACGCCTTGCCCTACAACCAATCCGAGAAACATCCATACTATCGAGGTCAACTGTTGAAGGTCTTGTTGAACGGTGATCAAATCCCATAAAGACCCAGCCAACCTAATCAGGACCAAATTGCAAGCCGCTACACCCATGACTGCCATGCCGGCGCAGGCCATCATCAATATCTGAGGACGAACAAAAGGCAGAAACCGAGACCACTGATTCATACAAAACTCACCAAGGTGCCATTGAGTCAAAAAGAAAAGGGGGAGGCAGAAAAATTATATTCGACCGATGTAGTCAAAAAATTAAGGAAAGGCAAGAAGAGAAAGAGGTGCGGTCAATCGATTTGAACAACCGATTCGATTTGCATTTTATTGAGGGCCACAAATTCCGAATGATGTACGTCATCAATCACGACATCGGTCAAATTGACGAAGAGGACCGATTCATCATTCAACACATCCGAAATTCGATTCCGCATAGGGGGAATTAAGAGTTCACCGACATAAGTCGACAGGGAGGAGCGTACCCTGATACGAGTCTTTTTCCCCTGGGTCATACATTACCCCTTTCCCTGTTGACCTATGAAATTAATTACGACGCTTGGCGAATTTCATGCGGCGACGAAGTTTTTTATGTTTATGCTTGCGCATCTTCTTCCTTCGTTTTTTGACCACACTCGACATAGAAATGGATTCCTGGGTTAAAAATTTTTGGACGGCAAGGAAATGAAACTATACGTATCTATCTCTTTTGAACAAAAACGCTAACAGAACAGGGGCTGTTCCTATCATAGGGCTCAGAAAAGTGTCAAGAAAACCAAGCTATCATACCCGCTCTTGTACCCAAGAGTCATCTCCCTTCTTAAAAATTCCTTGACCCTCAAGGAAGCCTTCTCCATTATAGGACGTCATGCGCACTATCCCAGCAACAATCAACCACTCTTGGGTATGGCTACTGCTCATTGTACTTGGAATGGTGTGTCTGACGGAGGCCGGCTGCTCAAAAAAAGTGCCAAAGTATCCAGAAGATCATGCTCGATTCCAGCGTGTAGTCCAGGCTATCAAATCACTCGAAACTGCTTATGTCAATAAAGATGGACCTGCCGTCCATGAGCTTCTTTTGCCCCTAGAACAGCTGGAAATATTGGAAGCCAAGGTCAGACAGGACTTTGCCCAATTTCCAACAATTCAATTAGATTTACATATTAACCGAATCATCATCAACGGAGACCACATATCAGCATTCATATCCTGGCAAGGCAAATGGCAACGCTCAACACAAGAACAAGCCGACCAAGCCAGAGGGCAGGGCGTTCTTCTGTGGAGTGGCAACCAGGTCATTTTGCTTCGGGGAGTGGAAGGCGATTTACCCTTTGGCATAGCGGCCCGTTTGAACGTACCTTCCTGATTCCTTTACTTTCCATCTCAAATATCCATATATCCTTCATAAAATGGCTCCTCCTTCTGCCAGGACACAAATGAACGACCAAGTTTTTTGTACTGACTACCTCATTATTGGTGCTGGGGTGGCTGGATTGCGCGCCGCCGTGGAACTTTGCCGACATGGAACAGTCACCATGGTCGCCAAAGGTGGCCCTCAAGATAACAATTCTTTTTATGCCCAAGGGGGCGTGGCTGTCGCCTTGAGCGAAGAGGACGACGTCGACCTCCACTTCACCGATACGGTCAAGGCAGGGCATCAACTATGTTCTCGTCCCGCCACGAAAGTGTTGGTTCAAGAAGGACCATCTCGTATCCAGGAATTGATTAAATGGGGAGCAAAATTCGACACCGTCGATGGCAAGCTCGCCTTTACCAAAGAAGGGGCGCATAGCCGCCATCGCGTTATACGCGCAGGTGGAGATGCCACTGGAAGTGAAATGGTTCGAGCTTTGAGTGTCAAGGCTCAAGGTCTCAAAAATCTTAAGTGGTTGGGAAATCATTTTGGGGTCGAATTGCTAATTCAGGACGGTCGGTGTTGTGGGGCCACCGTGCTCGACGAACTGAAAGGAACCTGTAAAACGGTTCTGGCTTCGGCTGTCCTGTTGGTCACGGGGGGAGCTGGGCAGATATACGCTCGTACGACTAATCCAGCCAATGCCACCGGCGATGGAATCGCCATGGCTTTTCGAGCCGGAGCTATTCTAGAAGATATGGAGTTTGTCCAATTTCATCCCACCTCTTTATACCTACCATCCAGTCCACCGTTTCTCCTTTCGGAAGCCCTACGTGGTGAGGGGGGCATTCTCCGGAATAATAGATGTGAACCGTTTATGAAACACTATGATCGGAATCAAGAATTGGCACCACGAGATATCGTTTCTCGTGCTATTTGGGCCGAAATGCAACGAACCAAAGCCCGTCACGTCTACTTGGATGTCACTCATTTAGGCTCAACGTTTTTAAAGGAACGCTTTCCCACAATCTATTCCACCTGCTTGCGATATGACATTGATATCACCGAAGAATGGATTCCGGTCTCACCCAGCGCCCATTATTTTATGGGCGGAGTAAAAACTGATCTCCACGGCGCATCAAACCTGCCCGGGCTCTTTGCCGCCGGAGAAGTCGCCTGCTCAGGTGTCCATGGGGCCAACCGCCTGGGAAGTAATTCTCTTTTGGAAGGATTGGTCTTTGGATTACGAGCCGGACAAGCGGCTGCGCAGTATGCCAAGGCCAATTCATCTTTATCCACTATGCCGGATTCGTTTCACAAAAAACCTTCAGCACGGAAAATGTCTGAACAGGACGTTGAAAAACTTCGA
Organism: Nitrospirota bacterium; assembly: GCA_020355985.1. Next base: position 1,589,266 of record CP070628.1, read on the forward strand.
AACTCCCTGAGGCGTTTGATGTGGACAAAGGTTGGGTTAATACGAACAGCAGATTCCCTACAAAAAGCCCTTGAGCAACTTCAGCAGTGGTCTCGCAAGTTGCAAATGCCACCTTTTAATCGAACTGGCTTAGAAACACGAAACATGGTTCAGGTCGGTCAATGCATTACCGAAGCGGCTCTGTGGCGAACAAATAGCGTGGGTGCCCACTACCGCGAGGATATCCCATATTTTAAGGGGTTGAAATGGAAAACCCATAGCCACTCCCAACAAACCAGCCTGCCATACTCTCCACGCTCTCATTCTATAAAATCCACAAAAGCGGTCTGACGGCTGAATGGTCCCTATGCATTCAAGGCACTTAAACAAGGGCCCAAATACCAATTCAAATTTTCAGTAAAAACCTTCTGCAGCTCACCAGTCAGTTGCCCTTTCCTCCCCTGCCCAATCTGACAATCCCCAATTCTCGAGACAGGCATAATTTCTATACCCGTATTAGTGATAAAACACTCATCGGCCTGGAGCAATTGCTCCATCGTATAACCACCTTCTTGAACTTGGACGCCTTGCTTTTCAGCTAACTCCATGACCACATCCCTAGTTATACCCTTCAAAATTCCGCAATCTACAGCAGGCGTATACAATTGGCGGTTCTTCACGAAAAAAATATTGCTCGTTGTTCATTCGGCTAGGTAACCACCCATATTCAACATCAGGGCTTCATCTGCCCCAACGCGAATAGCTTCTTGTTTGGCCAA
>CP070628.1:1590123-1607241 GCA_020355985.1 Nitrospirota bacterium
AGGTTATTCACTTTTCGTATGCTCCTCTGAGCCAACTTCTGCCACATTGCGCCGCCCTCATTCATCACGGAGGTATTGGCACCTGTTCTCAGGCCTTACGAGCTGGCATCCCCCAACTCATTCAGCCGTACGCCTTTGATCAATTTGATAACGGCGCTCGTATCGAACAATTAGGCGTAGGCCGCACGATTTCCAAACGTTCATTTCGTTTGCCAAAAATCGTACACTCCCTACAGGACATGGGCTCTACCCAAGAAGTCAGCACGGAATGCCATAGAATCCAAAATTCCTTCAAAGAAAAAGATTCCCTTAAAGAGAGTTGCAACCTGATTGAACACATGATGACCTAAGGTTTTTTCAGCTACCAAACACGACGGCGACTACTGGTTCATCGCTGTCTGTCAACTCTTTTTCCTCCATTTCTCCAGAAATGTCTCGGAGGGTTGATGCCCCTTACAGACGCTTGGTAAAGTGCGTGACCGTGTCGACACCACCTTCTTTTCAATTTCAAAAGAAAAACCCTAAGGCCGTGATCTCCACACCGTTGGGGAATATTGAACTCCGATTTTTTACGGACGATGCTCCGCGCCATGTTGAAAACTTCTTGAATTTGGTCAGGTTGAAATTCTTCGATGGCCTGTCGTTTCATCGTGTGATTCCAGGATTCATTATTCAAGGTGGAGATCCACTAAGTAAGAATCCAGACCGTAGTCTGCACGGAACCGGAGGGCCCGGCTTCAGTCTTCCTCCCGAAACTAGCGATCGCCCTCATCGCCGAGGCTCCGTTTCCATGGCTAAGGTGCCACGCTCCGAAGATTCCACCCGGGATATCGGGGATAGCGGGTCTCAATTTTTTATCTGCGTGGAAGACCAGGGCAGTCTGGATCGCACTTATTCGGTGTTTGGAAAAGTGGTGAAAGGAATGGATGTCGTGGATCAGATTGTGGCTGGTCCACGCGATGACCGGGATAACCCCCTAGACCCTGTAAGAATGACGATCAGGGCAGAGGAATAGCTGAAAATCAAAGCTAATAAAAAAGTGTTACGCCTTGAAGTGAAGCAAGAACAAAGCTGGTGGGAATTTTCAACATTCACCTAGGCAAAGGCAATACTGGCGTACGTCACCGTCGAATTAAATTGATCCGTAATCCCCCGATCATAACGTAGCACCTGCCCCTTGAGTGGCTCACTATCACGTTGCAGCAATTTCATCAAAGTGAAAATGACGGAAAATCCTAAAATCCTCCGCTGATTTCCTTCCTTTAGGATAAATTCCGCAAAGCCTTCCGGGTCAACCTCTTCAACCTTTTTCAACATTTCCAAATCAATCTGCATACATCGATGGAATGAAAAATCAGTGGGCGGCGTTTTATCGCCATAGCGAATACCGATATGCGCTAGATCGGCGCTGCCAATCACACACACCTGTTGTCCACTGGCCTGGATCGCGCGTTTGGTAACTGTCAAAAATTGATCGATTCGATGAAAGAGTTGTTGATACTCTCCACCAGTGAGGGTGTCCGGTGGAAAGTCGACAAGGATCGGCACAATGGAAATCGCACGATCTTCACCCAAAGCATGCTGAAGAAACGGCAGTTGCAATTCTAGACTATGCTCACGAAGATGAGAAATATCTTCCGCAAAAAATGTCTCCCCGGCTTCTTGACGAATCGCATCAAGAATCGGTCGATTCACCGACACGGTTCCAAACGGTGTTTCAAAATCTTTATCTGTAAATGCAATCCCCCCTTCGAGACCAGCATGGCACGTGCCAATTAATACAAACACATCAGGAACTTGGCCTTCCTGTAATTCTTGATAACCCCAGGCGTAAATAGGGCCAGCATCTTTTATGTCAAAATTGGGAGCCACCAAACCTTTGATCATCTGACCGGCACATTCCGCTTTCCCCTTCTCCGGGCCTTCTTTCGAGGAATAAAACCCGTCGATCTGTTCACGCAATTTGATGGGATCGGCTTCATATTGTTTCCCAGCAAACGCCATGGGCCTCACCTCAAGCTTTCGATACGCTTCAAAGGCTTGTTTTTGGACTTGCTTCAGTCGATCACCTTCCAAAAACAATTTTTCGTCTAGATCAGCGACCAATTTTGTGAGGTGATCTGGCATCATAAATTCCCCATACTTCTTCAAGTATTCCCCGCCCACCTGTTCCAAGGAATGCTCACCATCAAAAAACTGGAACAGATAGAAATAGTTGAGTGGCAACACCAGCTTTTCCGATGACAAGCCGGTGGGGTCCCACAGCACAATGTATTGTTCCTCCCCCTGTTTCAGGGGAGAATATTGCAAATTCCGAAGAATCGGATAATTTTTCGAATCTTTTTCCACAGTTTCGGTGCTCATGGATGATCCAATCTTAATATAAAAAGGATTATGTCTAGAAAAAGGTTATTATACGGGTGCCTTGATCAGGCCCGCAACCAATCAGGATAAGGGTTTTGGAAGAAAACAGTTGGAGATGATAATTAAGAGGTTTAAACAGGCTGTAAGATGAGCCAAGGCTCAAAAGGAAGGGAAATTTATGTCTTTTGTTCTGCCAGCCGTTTGGCTAGGCGCTGGGCAACCCGCTTCATAGCCTTTGAACAATCGCCGGGGTCTAGGAGCACATTCAAAACATGGACTTGCGTGTGATCGTCAACAGCAGTTTTCAGGGCCCGGACTAATTCCCCAAACGTTCCCACACGATGGCCCACACCTCCTCCCAATAGTTCACAAATTTTTTCGTACTGCCATTCGTGTATGTCATTGAACGGGCCTTCGAGAATTTGCCGTTCCGTCGAATAGCCATGGTTATTCAGCACCACCACAATGGGGGACTGCCCATGGCGAATGCATGTGGACAATTCGGTACCGGTCATTTGAAATGCCCCATCACCCACTAACACCAAAGGCCTGATTGCAGGATCGGCAAACCCCACACCAAGAGCAGCCGGAACACTAAATCCCATGGATGTGTAATAGGCTGGAGACAAAAACTCCGCGCTTTTTTGTACACGCAGATCTGCGGCAGCAAATAGGGATTCACCAACATCAGCGACCACAACCGTCTTGTCATTGAGCAGACCATCCAGATATCCGAACACATTGCAAAGGGTCACCGCCTGATCCAGACCAGGTGGATCGAACCGTACACTGTCGCGGGGGGGAAGCACTCGCAAAGGAAATGACGGCAATGGCGACGACACCAGGGCACGAACAAAATCTTCAAAGCGGACTTCTTCATAAGTATGATGCTTGATAGCAATGGAGTCCGCTGTCGCATGAACCGTGCGACCTGCCGCCAAGAGTATGGTATGCGCTTTGACGTCTTCTACATCGGTGAGCAAGGTCCCTAAGGTCAGCAGGCAGTCTGCGTTCTCCACAAACTCCAGGATTTCTTCTCGTCCTACCAATCCGCCATACACACCAATATACAGAGGATGGTTTTCGCGGATGACCGACTTCCCCAACAAAGTTGTTGCAATGGGCACATTCATATGCTCCACCAGTTCGGTCAATTCATCCTGAAGACCAAACCGGTGAATTTCGGCGCCAGCCAAAATAACCGGACGCTCGGAACCTGATAGAAGACCCCGAACTTCTGCGACCGCTTCTTTGAGAGCCGCCGGATCGCTTTGGCAGGTGGTTACTTTCGGGGGTTCCGTTGAGAGCACCTGAACAGGAGCCAAGACGAGATCTCGTGGAATTTCCAAATAAATCGGCCGCTTAAATTGGATCAATGCTTTCAGCGCCCGGTCAATCTCCCGTTCGGCGGTATGAGGGTCATCCAAAATGACAGAGGCCACAGTAATCTTTTTAAAGACATCGCATTGGGTCGAAAAATCACGGACCATGTGATGGAGCAAGGGATTTTTCATTCGTTCCGCCAAGCCTGGCGAACCGGAAATCAGCACCAATGGCGACCGCTCGGCATAGGCGCAAGCCATAGCATTGACCATGTTCAAACCACCCACACAGTAGGTGACACATGCACCACCAATCCCATGAATGCGGGCGTAAGCATCCGCCGCAAAGCCCGCGCAGTCTTCGCGAGTGGTCCCAATGTGCCGGATAGGTGATTCTTCGATGAGTTTATAAAGGGTTAGAACGTAATCGCCGGGAATACCGAAAATGTGGTGAAGACCCAGCTTGTACAAGCGGTCAAGCAGGAGGGTGCCAATGGTGCAAGATTCAATCATATCACCTCGAACCGTTTCTTCATTTTATCATATCGGATTGAATCACGATAAAAAGAGGCGCTGTACCAAGGAGTAGACTTTTACAGATATCATCAAAGATGAAATTTTTTAACATCAGGGGATGCAGCAGACGGAGCCTGTTGATCTGGGGTTTGTCTAAGAATACAAGTGGCACCAAATCTGGTGCCCCCGTTCCGGAGGTCCGATTTGGATCAAAGGAGGTTCGATGGTTTTGCAGTGGTCCATCACCTCAGGACAACGTGGATGGAACCGGCATCCGCTGGGCGGATTTAACGGCGAAGGAACATCACCGGAAAGGATGATTCGCTTAGATGGAGCGGTAGGATCCGGGACTGGATTAGCAGAAAGCAAGGCCTGCGTATAGGGATGCTTGGGAGTCGAAAAGAGGTCTTCTGCAGGAGCAATTTCAGCTAATTTGCCCACATACATGACGGCAATACGATCGGCCAGATACTGCACGACATTCAAATCATGGGTGATAAAGAGGTAGGAAAGATGAAATTCTTGTTGGAGGTCTCGGAGCAAATTCAAGATTTGTGCTTGAATGGAAACATCAAGCGCAGACACCGCTTCATCGCACACAATAAATTTGGGATTGAGTGCGAGCGCGCGAGCGATCCCCACTCGTTGACGTTGGCCACCAGAAAACTCATGCGGATACCGTGAATGGTGTTCAGGTCTGAGTCCTACCTTCATAAACAATTGGTTGACCCGATCTTGCAATTCCTGCCCCTTGGCAATTTTATGAATTTTGAGCGGTTCCGACACAATGGACCCAATTGTCATGCGTGGGTTCAGGGAACTATAGGGGTCTTGAAAAATGATTTGCATGCGACGACGGGCTTGTCTCAACTCTCGCGGTTTGAGAGCCAGCACATCTTCTCCCTCAAATTTGATTTTGCCAGCCGTGGGTTCCATCAGCCGGAGAATGGACCGGCCAACTGTCGTTTTACCGCAGCCGGATTCTCCTACCAAGCCCAGCGTTTCGCCGTGATTCACATAAAGCGTAATATCATCGACAGCCTTGACCCATGCTGACACCCGCGAAAAGAGTCCGCTGCGAACGGGGAAATATTTTTTGAGTCCGGTGACCTTGAGGAGTGGTTGTGAGGAATTAACTGGCATCAGAGATTCATTAACACATTACGGTCATTTTACTTAGGCGCTCTCAACCCGGCATTTCTCCCTCCTTTGTCCTCCCCTTTCAAAGGGGAGGAAAGGGCCTGGCCCTATGAAAAACAGCCATCATGAATTCGGAGAATCATGTAGCCAACAGACGGCTTCATGCCCCTCTCCCACATGAATGGTCGGAGGTGGTTGCATTGAACATTGTTCCAACACTTCCGTGCATCGTGACGAAAAATGACACCCTGTAGGATATTGCAAGGGAGAAGGCACCGTCCCTGGAATGGCTTCCAGCCGAACCTGCCGTTCGCCAGGACGCGGTAAGGATTTCAAGAGAACCTGCGTATAGGGATGACTCGGATACTGAAAGAGTGTCTTCACCGAGGCACGCTCTGCGATTTTACTCGCGTACATCACAATCACATCTTGAGAAAATTGCGCGACAACACCCAAGTTATGGGTAATAAGTAATATCGCCATGCCTAAATCTTTTTGGAGATCAGCCAGAAGATCTAAAATCTGTGCTTGAATTGTGACATCTAACGCCGTCGTCGGCTCGTCGGCAATCAGTAAATCCGGCTTGCAGGCTAAGGCCATGGCTATCATGACACGTTGTTTCATGCCACCAGACATTTCATGGGGGTATTGGTCGATCCGTTGATCTGGTGACGCAATCCGCACTTTCTCCAACAGACCAATGACTTCTTGGCGAATCGCTTGAGCCGAAAGATCTGTATGGATCTGCAACACTTCTCCGATCTGATTGCCAATCCGCATCACCGGATTCAATGAGGTCATGGGTTCCTGAAAAACCATGGCAATAGATTTTCCTCTTATTTTTCGCATGGCCTTTTCAGGTAGGGCTAAAAGATCTTGCCCTTTAAACATGATCGTCCCACCAACCACACGCCCGGGGGAAGAGAGCAACCGCATAATTGATAAAGCTGTCACCGACTTCCCGCAACCCGACTCCCCCACCAAGGCCAGCGTCTGTCCGCCTTGAAGCTCAAAACTCACATCATCGACGGCTTTTATTTCGCCTTTGTCCGTAAAAAAAGACGTCTGAAGATTAGAAACTTGTAAGAGGGGGGGGACTCTGGATTCCATTTATCGACTTCGCAATTTTGGATTGAGGGCCTCACGTAACCCCTCACCAACGAGATTAAAGGCCAGCACGACGATAAAGATGGCCATACCTGGAATAAAGAAGAGCCATGGCGCGTCAAAAATGAATCCCTTGCCATCCGATAGGATATTCCCCCACGTTGCATCTGGAGGTGGCACTCCAAATCCCAAAAAACTCAAACCCGATTCCGTCAGAATGGCCGAAGCCACCCCAATAGTCGCTGACACAAATACCGGTGCTAAAGCATTCGGGACCATGTGACGAAAAATAATTCGACCTTCGGGTATCCCCAACGCCTTCGCAGCCGTCACGTAGTCCTGTTCTCGAATAGCCAAAAACTCTGCCCTAACAAATCGTGCCGTCCCCATCCAACTAAACAGCCCGATAATGATCATGATGGTATAGATGCTAGGAGGTAGTAATGCGACTGCTGTCAGAATGAGAAAAAATGTCGGGAAGCACATCATGGCATCGGTGAATCGCATGATCAGGGTATCAACGGTGATAAAGCCCACTTTGACATGCCCGTAAAAACCCGACAGCCCTCCCAGCAGAATTCCAATTCCCAAGGAAATCCCGACCGCCACAAATCCAATTGACAAGGACACAAACGAGCCTTGGAACATTCGGGCGAATACATCTCTTCCCAATTCATCAGTACCCATGAGATATATTCCGCCAAACGGCCTATCACTTTGTAGACTGTCTGGCGAGGGCACTGCCAAGGGGGGACGAAACTTGTCAGTCAACCTAACCACTTCCGGATCAAAAATTACCCACCATTCAGTCAACGCCTTTCCAGCCAAAGCCGTCAATAACAAGAGCATCAGCACCCAAAACCCCAAAAGCGCCTGGTAATCTTTTTGAAAGATCCGAAGGAATTCTTGCCATGGGGTTTCCGGTGGGGCCATTGCCTCCGGGTCCAAAACCATTGCAGATGCCTGACCCGGCATATTTCCAGCTGTGTTATTCATAAGCAAATTTTATATTCATTTTTTGTTGACATTTAATGTAACCGGATTCTGGGATCAACCACCGCGTAGAGAATATCCGAGAGTAAGGTTCCCGACAGCGTCAATACCGCAGCAATAAAGTTCAAGGTCATAATAACTGGGAAATCTCGTGAAAGAATGGCTTCATATGCCAGCCTTCCCAACCCTGGCCAAGCAAAAATTTGCTCAAAGATGACGGACCCGCCAATCAAACCTGGGAGGAGGAGCCCAAACATCGTCACAAATGGTAACAACGCATTGCCAAGCGCATGGCCATAGATGACGGTATCTTCTTCCAGACCTTTGGCTCTGGCCGTCCGGACATAATCCTGACTCAATACCTCTAACATTTGTGATCGGACATACCGAGACAGAACCGCAATGCCTCCAATAGCGGCCATCACAGATGGAATAACCAAATGCCAGACACGGTCCATTAACTTATACGCTGGCTCCGCATGCTCCATGCCAAAGGTCTTGATACTAATCACAGGTACGCCAAACCATCCGACTACCCACAGAATTGCTAAATAGGAGAGAAAAAATCCAGGGACGGAAATAAGAGCATAGGACAAAAATACCGTACTCCGATCATACATGCCACCTCGAAACACCGCCCCATAAATTCCAGCTGGAAACGCCCATGTCCAAACTAACAGCGTGGCCAAAATGAATAAAGGAAGGGAATTGAGAAATCGGCTCCAAATTTTTGGAAGGACGGGCTGACTATCCTTAAAGGATTTCAAGTCTCCAGACGCCAAGTCCCTAATCCAATAAGCATATTGCACATGAAGTGGATCGTCCAGATGAAACGCGGCACGAATCTTTGCAATATCTTCCGGTTTCATTCGGGGATTCATGGGATCCACTTCGCTCGGTTCCCCTGGCGCCAAATGGATAAATGAATGCGCGACAAAGGACACGATGACCAACAAAATCAATCGTTGCGCAACATTTCGAAGAATAAAATTCCACATGGTCAGTGAACCACGAGCTGATCGCGAGAGTTCATCTTATTCACTAAAAATCCGGCGTGAATTCCAGCTTTCGCCATTTGTGAAAATGGAAGGTAATGTCTCCACTCTTGATGGGATAAATCTTTTGATATTCCTCTTTGCCATCGGCACCTTTCTGCACCAAGACAATCTTTTTATCCAACACCCTCGTACTTAATGGTGCATACAGGAACGTATAGGGTTGGTCCTCATGGATCAACTGATGTAGTTTATGCGTGAGTTGCCGTTGTCGATCCCGATTATATTCTTGTCGAATGCGGACAATGAGTTCATCGGCTCGTTGACTCTTGTAGCCCACAAAATTGAGTTGTTGTGGCCCTGCCTGACTAGAATGCCAAATTTGATAAAGATCTGGATCTATTCCCATACTCCATCCCAATACCACAGCATCAAAGTCCCCGGTATTCACAAAATCCCCCAAGAAGACGGCCCACTCGAACACTTGCGTATTCACTTTCACCCCGATTTTTTTCCAGGCATTTTGCGCGATCGTCATCAGATTTTTTCGAATAGGGTTGCCGTTATTGGTAATCAAATTGAATTCGAAAATCTTTCCATTTTTTTCTAACCACCCATCGCCATTTACCTTCCACCCATGTTTCTGAAAGATTGATTGCGCCCCTTGGGGATCATAGGGAAGCGGTTGGATAGAAGGATCATACCATTCCGTGTTTTTGGGATAGGGGCCAGTCGTCCGTTCACCTTCGCCATACATCAGGTATTGAATGATTTCATCCACATTGATGGCCATGCCCAAAGCTCGCCGAATTTCCGCATTCCCAAACAACGGCTTTCGATTGTTATACCCAATGTAGGTATAGGCAAATCCCAAGCTGGAAAACCATTGATAGGTGGGATCGTTTTTATAGCGATCGACCTGATGGGGTTGAGCCCCATAAAAATCGATGGCCCCGGTGCGAAACTCCACTTCTTGTGTAAAGAGTTCCGGAATGATCCGCATGAAATAATCGTGATATTGTGCTGGGTCTTCCCAATACTCATCAAACCGGTTGAGATGAATAAATTCATCTCCCTGCCATTCCACAAACTGGAACCGCCCACTACCAATAGGATGTCGGTTGAATCGACTATCTCGCATCCCAAAGGTTTTCTGCGCTTCTTCGGATAAACCTCGCTCCTGTTTTTCACGAGTCAAGGACTCGTCATTGAGAAGATGCTCAGGCAAGATGCCCATCGTCCAAGCGTTAATCGCAGGGGAATACAGTCGCTTATAAATGATTTTCACCGTATAGAGATCTATGATCTCTACCGTTTTTATTGGTTCGAAATCCGGTGTCCGTGGCGACAGATTTTTTGGATTCATTATGGCTTCGTAGGTAAACTTCACATCCCCCGCATCGAATTCATGGCCATCTTGAAATTTCACTCCTTTCCTCAGATGAAACACAATGGTCGGATTGTGTTCCCCAATGGGAAGGATTTCGGGAAATTTCTCACGAAGGGTTTCCTCAGTTTCCTTGGTAAGTTCATTTAGAGAATAAATCATCTCATCGTAAGGAAAATGATCGAAATACTGCTCCCCGAGAATCGGCTTGAGACGATCAAACAAATCTTGGTCTACCTGGGAAAGGGTGAAGGCCACTCGTTCCGGAACCTTGACCGTCACAGGGACGTCTTTGAGCTGCGGCCTGCCCTCTGCATTCGGTAATAATAAGGAAATAGTTTCTTCCCTTTGAATAGCCGGTAACAATTCGAGTGATTGAACATAATCTTTCAAGCCTTCCTCTGTTCCTGCCTCCCATGCCTCATGAATTTTTTGAAAGAGCCGAGCTCCCGTCACTTCTGTTCCATCAGGAAACCGCTGATGGGGGTTAACCGCCAAGAACGCCCGTTCGGTAATCTGCCAGTCAGTGGCCAACCGACCGCGTAAGGCTAGATTCTCATCTAAATCCAAGAGTCCTTCAAACACCTGACTGACAATTGCGGAGCTGGACGAATCCGCATTCAAAATAGGATTGAGGATTTTGGCATCGCCGCTCGATCCCTCAATGTAGGTCACCAGACGATCGGGATTTCCCGCCGCTTGATTTTCGTAGGTTGGAACCCAGAAATAGGATTGAACTAGCAGAAAGACCAATACAAGAGGTATGAACAGAAGGAGACGTTTAACAAACATTATTTGTCAGGGATACCCAAAGAAAACCGAAATATTTCAATGTTATCAAGAACCTTCAGGTGATGCCATGCCTGAGAATTGTTATCCACAGCCAGTGGATTTCCCATTACTGCCTCCAGCCAGAAGGAGGCTTCCTTAACCAGAACATTTTTATCTTGAAGTCTTTTTTTGATTTCGCTAGACTCGGCGTTCCTTTTTTTTGACAACTTGTGTTTGACAATTTGGGTTGGATCGGTGCGGTAATGATTACTTCTATAGCTTTGCTTGGCAGCAATCTTTTCTTCATCCCCGTCCTATGCTAGCTGGCAAATTTCTACAATCTCTTCCCTTCTCTCATCAATTCCGGATGAGCTCTGTGTCCTATTCGTCTTTATTTTTCCCCCAATATGACGTTCGACACGCAGAGTTTCGTTTCCCGGGTAGTCTGTTGAAGGAGGGTTCTTCATGGAGGATCGATCTCATTCGCGCACCGTCTTAATTGTTGACGACCATCAAGGTCTGATTTCTCTCATCCAACGGTGCCTCTCTCGAGAAGGGTTTCATACCGCCTTCGCTCATAGCGGGCAAGAAGCCCTCACGTGGCTCTCACATCATCACGCTGACCTTCTCCTTCTGGATTTGCAACTCGCCGACATGTCAGGCGAAGAGCTGATCCACCACCTCAATCAACGCGACCTTACGCTCCCATTTATTGTCGTCACTGGTCAAGGCGATGAACGTCTTGCCGTTAAAATGATGAAACGTGGCGCTCGCGATTATTTCATTAAAGACAGCAGTCTCATCGAGCTTCTCCCGGCAATTGTGACACAAACATTTGAGCAGCTCCATCAGGAGAAACGACTCAGGCTTGCCGAAGAAACGTTACGCGAAGAACGCGACCGGATGACCATCACGCTGACCTCTATTGTTGAAGGCGTTCTGACGACCGACAGGCAAGGACGCATCACCTATATGAATGTCATGGCAGAAGAGTTGAGCGGGTGGAATCAGCGAGACGCTATGGGACGATCGATTGAAGAAGTCGTGCGATTCCTTCATTCCGGTGTGAACAAAGAAAACGACCATCCCGTCACTCATGTTTTGGCAGTGGGCACTCCATTTCACCCGCTTGATCATTACCCCCTATTCGATCAAGTCAAGGGAGAACGACCGGTTGTCTATAGTGTATCCCCTTTACGACGATCAGACGGCAACCTCTTAGGAGCTGTGTTGATTCTGCGTGATATGACCGAACGAATCAAATTAGATGAGGAACGCCTTAAAGCCAGCAAATTGGATTCTTTAGGCCTCCTCGCCGGTGGTATTGCTCATGATTTTAATAACCTGCTCACCTCAATCCTAGGAAATATTTCTATGACCAAAACCTGGGTGAACACCAGGGATCACTTATTTACTTTCTTATCGGAGGCGGAAAATGCGTCGCTTCGTGCAAAAAAACTTACGCAAAAACTCCTCACCTTTGCGAAAGGAGGCACTCCCCTCAAAAAACCCTTAGCCCTGCAGCAGATCATCCCTGAATCAGCGATGTTTGCCCTCTCCGGATCGTCGACCCGCTGCCACTGTGACATTCCAGAAGACACCTGGCTTATCCAGGCCGATGAAGGACAGATAAGCCAGGTGATTCACCATCTGGCCGTCAACGCACAACAGGCCATGCCCACTGGCGGGATACTGACCATCGGTGCAGAAAATGTCACGTTGACTACCGAGCAGGCTAGGCAAAAGATGCTGTCTGAACCAGGGAAATACGTTAAACTCACTGTCCAAGACAGCGGAACCGGCATACCGGCCCATGCCCTGCACAAAATATTTGACCCGTACTATTCAACGAAACCAAACGGCAACGGACTCGGCCTTAGCACTGCCTACTCCGTCATTAACAATCACCATGGCACGATCTTCGTTTCATCCGTTCAGAACCAGGGCTCAACCTTTGTCATCTATCTACCAGCAGCTCAGGAAACGACGACAAGACCTCAAAGTTTACTTTCCACGATGCCGGGAGAAGGACGAGTCCTCGTTATGGATGACGAAGAATCTATTCGTCTCTTGGTGGGAGAAATGCTCCGGCATCTAGGGTACGAGGTGCAATGCGTTGCGGAGGGGAAAGAAGCGCTTGAGCGGTATCAGGAAGCGTATCACACACATCAACCCTTTAATGCCGTTATTTTGGATTTAACAGTCCCAGGGGGCTTGGGAGGAAAAGACACCGTAGAACAACTGCGGCAATTCGACCCTCAAGTCAAAGCCATTGTATCAAGTGGGTACTCCAACGATCCTGTGCTCTCACGCTACTCGACATTTGGATTTCATGGCGTGGTGGCTAAACCGTTTCGTCTCTCAGAGCTAAGTCAGGTACTTCACCAAATCACCGCATGATGAGAAAAAATGTGGGCAGAAGGTAAATGGGAAAGTTTTCAGGTATGGACTATAACTCTATTTTGATCTCACCCTCTTCCACAATCGCTTGGTAGGCTTTAATATTGCTGGACGGATTGTTCGAACAATGACCTGTTTTGACGTTATATTCCCAACCATGCCAAGGACAAGTTACGATTTCTCCTTCGAGATCGCCCTCACCTAACGGCCCACCACGATGCAGGCAGGTATTATCCGTCACATGGAACACCCCATCCACATTGAAAACTGCTAAACACTTATCCTTCACTTCTACGACGATACCACTTCCTGCACTCAACTCATCTGCGTTTAGGACTCGAATCCACTCCCCCATATTCCCACCTCGTTCAATACGAATGATTCCTCATCACCGATTATGATTTCTGTAACGGCTCCTTAATTTTTTTCAGCAAACTTGAGAGAGAAGGAGCTGCCCCGCTCTCTTCCCCTTCAGTTTGCTTCAATTGACCCACGAGCGTCCGCGCAATCTGGAGAAAGGCCTGCGTTTGAGGAGAATCAGGATTTTTGACCACGATCGGACTTCCCTGATCACCACCCTCCCGAATAGCAGGGTCGAGGGGAATACGGCCAAGAAATGGGACTTCAAATTTTTTGGCAGCCTGTTCGCCGCCGCCAAATGAAAAAATCTCAGCACGCTCCCCACAATGCCCACACACAAAATAACTCATATTTTCTACAATGCCCAGTAAGGGGACATTCACTTTTTTGAACATCGTCATACCTTTTCTCACATCGGAGAGGGCCACTTCTTGAGGGGTCGTGACGGTAATGGCGCCGGTCAACGGCACCAATTGAGAGAGGGTCAACGGCACATCCCCGGTTCCTGGCGGAAGGTCAATGAACAAAAAATCAAGTTCGCCCCAAACCACATCACGGAAAAATTGTTGAATAGCAGAATGGACCATCGGGCCTCGCCACACTACAGGTGTATCCTCAGGAACAAAAAATCCCATTGAGATGACTTTGACTCCCTGGCCTTCGGCAGGAGTGATTTTGTCTCCATCTTTGATGGGCTCTTTCGTCACCCCAATCATCATGGGAATATTCGGACCATAAATATCCGCATCCATAACGCCAACAGCATAGCCCTCTTTCTTGAGAGCCACAGCCATATTCACTGTCACGGTTGATTTACCCACTCCACCTTTTCCGCTACTCACAGCAATAATATGTTTTACGCCGGGAAGCAGATTCTCCTCCGGCTGATTGGCAGCAGCAGCCGAATGCGAGGAATGTTGTTCTTCAGGCATATATCGTTCTCCTTGTTAAAACCCAATCGGTTACACTCATACTAGCCATCATGGCGGTTTAGTCACATCACTCCTCTTTGCCATCATAGCAAAAGCTACCACTTTTCCAGACGCTTCCCACTTAAGTGTAGGAGTCTAAAGCAATCCTGCCGAAAAGAACCCGTAGAGCCAACCGGAAGTGTGAGGAAGAAACCGACGTGTAATAAATCCTTAACCAAGTTGCGTGGCAAACTTTTTACGCGAACGCCCGATGAGGGGCTCATGGTGGTTTTGACGATTAGCGGTAATTACCGGATCCAAAATTTCTCCACATGTAATGCACCGCCACCCTGAAAAGTACATGGCCCCAGCTTCATCCGCCACATCACCAAATTTATCTTGAATCATAATACCCTTACACCGTGGACAATCCATACCCTGCACCCCTTCCTAAAACACCAAAGAATAAAAAATGAATTCGTAGTTCAGTGTATCTAGCAAGGGAGATACCGAAAGATATTTTTAGTAAACTATTGATTTAAATGGAAAATTTTTTATAATTTACCAATACAACCGTTTCAAAATGAAACAATTCTTATGGTCATTCATTAAAATAATAATATAAGCAATTGATTATATTTCATATTTTGTAAATTGGTACCAATAGGTATCAAATGATTCTAAAATGAAACATGTCAGGCTTCAGGCTTAATCCCAAATAGCCTCATTTTTCGCCATAAGGTAGACCGGCCAATCCCCAACTGCTGGGAAGCCTCTTTGAAATGCCAGCCAGTTTTGTCTAAAGCTCGACAGATGGCTTGCCGCTCAATAGCTTGCAGCGATTCTGCGTCGGTCCATTCTCGATGCTCCAGGTAATGTCGTTGCAAATCGGTAGGAAGGTGCTCAAATTGAATGGTTTGCTCCTCACAACAGACAAAAGCATGTTCCATGACATTTTGCAGTTCTCGAATATTTCCTGGGAATGGATATTGTTCAAGGGCCAGCAGTGATTGCGGCGAAAGCCGAGAAATTTGCTTACCCATTTCCTGATTAAATTTCTCTCGATAATGATTAACCAGCAATGGAATATCTTCCAATCGATCACGAAGCGGGGGCAGTGCGATGGGTATAACCCGAATCCGATAATACAAATCCTCACGAAAGCAGCCTTCCCGAACGGCATCTTCCAGCTTTCGATTCGTTGCGGCCACAATCCTAACATCAACACTTATTGTCTCATTGGATCCAACCCGTTCAAACTGTCCTTGCTCAAGTACTCCCAATAATTTCACTTGCGTCGCTAAGCTCATTTCGCCAATTTCATCAAGAAAGATGGTGCCTCCATTCGCGATTTCAAACCGACCCGGTTTGTCGATATAGGCATCCGTAAATGCCCCTTTCACATGACCAAACAGCTCACTTTCCAACACCCCTTCAGACAAACTTGACGCATTGACGACAACAAAAGGCGCCTGTCGCCGGGGACTATGGGCATGCAAAGCATAGGCAATCAATTCTTTCCCAGTCCCACTTTCCCCAGTAATCAATACCGAGGACTTCGAGGCAGCAATGGCAGGAAGCTTGGCAAAAATGTCTTGCATGAGCGGGCTCCGTCCCACCATATGGTCGAATTGCACTTGCTCGCCCAAACGATGTTTCAGAGCTGAAACCTCAGCCGTTTTGGCACATAATTCTCGAACAAGAGAAATATCTCGGATAACTTCGACTAACCCTATCAGCTTACCTTCTTTGTCCAACAAAAAATCCGTATTGATACTCACGGGTACCTGTCGACCATCCCGACGACGAACGATCGCCTCAAAATTTGAAACCCGTTCTCCTTGAAGTGCGCGCTCTAAGACACAATCGTGACTCGAACAAATATTGCTTTGGACTAAGACATCACAGGCCAACAGCATTCCGGATTCTACCACCTCATAACCCAACATCGTTTGCATCGCACGGTTCAAAAACGTCACCCGTTTTTGCAAATCAATGGTGATGACTCCGTCACTAATGCAGTCTAAAATAGCTTCTGCTCCGCGGGAACGAGAGAGTGTTTCCATTTCTGCCATAAAACTCACCCCTCTAACAAAGACAAGATTTCAATGATTAACACTCGACCTTTTCTTCCACCGGTTGTTATGTTAGGAAGATCCATGCGCATCAGGATGCAAAATGGTGAATCAACAAGATTCCATAGGTAGTGTAAGCTAGCCTTATTCCGTTCCACAATTCCTTGGCGACAACCCCTTTTCAAATCTTCCCTTAAAAAACTCATGGACTTTCTCCCTACCCTCGCCCAACTGCCGTACCCTGAGATCGATCCGGTCTTCTTTCAAATTGGCCCCTTGGCTTTCCGGTGGTACGGCCTGATGTATCTTCTAGGATTAGGAGGCGCCTATTGGCTCATTAAGACCAGAGCTGCTGTAAAACATATCTCACTCCCACCTCAGCAACTCTCCGATTTAATTGTCTTTGCGGCGTTTGGGGTCTTCATTGGCGGACGATTAGGGTATGTCCTGTTTTATAACTTGCCCTTCTATCTCGACAATCCACTCAAAATTTTTGCGGTATGGGAAGGTGGGATGTCCTTCCATGGAGGGTTACTGGGAGTCTGTGTGGCCCTTTGGATATTTTGCAAAAAACGAGGATTTTCAGTTGGGGCAATCGCAGATCTCGCTGCCGGGGCTGCCCCTCTGGGTTTAGGCTTTGGGCGCTTAGGAAACTTTATTAATGGGGAACTCTTCGGGAGAGCGACCGAAGTGGAATGGTGTATGGTTTTCCCCCAAGGAGGGCCCGAATGCCGGCATCCGTCTCAACTTTATGAAGCCGGGCTGGAAGGCATTGCT
>CP070628.1:1607341-1617485 GCA_020355985.1 Nitrospirota bacterium
CAACAAGCTTCAAAGACCGTAGATTTCCTTGAAGTTCCCAGTCCTTCTCCAGACTTGCTAACATGAAGTATTGGCATTCGGTCTTTTTTGAATAACTTGCTTTTACCATGACACGGAAAATCTTACTCACCAGCTTGGTCCTCATGGTTGGTACCGGCATCGGTTTATATGCCTATCTCCCTAACCTTCAATCGGATTCCTCTGAAAAGCCCCCTCCAGCTACGATTGAAGTCGTACGGAGCTCATTGCAAACACGAGTGTCTGAAACCGGAACGGTCCAACCCTCGAAAACGATCGAGATCAAATCGCAATTTTCCGGCGAAGTCGCCCAACTGTTCGTCTCCAGCGGACAGGCCGTCAAAAAAGGTGAACTGCTGGCGATTATTCGACAGGAATCCAGCCAAGCCCGGCAAGTGGCTCAGCTTCGGGAGGCGATTCAAGAAGAACGTCTGAACGTGAAGACCGCACAGCGGGAATGGGTCCGTTCGCAATCATTATATGAGAAAGGATTTATTGCTCAACAAGAACTGGAAACGGCAGAGGAAAAGTATCAACGCGCGCTTCTTCGTTTGGAACTCTCCGAACGACAATTGCTCCTGGCCTTAGGTGGCAATGAAGAACTGTTCAAGCGATATCAAGAAGGCTCGACGCAGAGCACTCGGCCAGAAGAATTCCAGGTTCGCTCGCCAACGGAAGGGACGGTCCTGGAAATTCTCGTGAATGCTGGCGAGATTATTACTTCAGGAACGGCTACCTTCGGTGGGGGCACAATACTCATGAAACTGGCCGATTTGTCCCGAATGATCGTCAAAGCCAAAATCAACGAAGTGAATATTCCGCGGGTGGCGGTCAATCAAGACGTAGATATTCGCTTAGATGCCCTTCCCGGACAAACTTTTCAGGGAACAGTCAAAAGGATCGCAACACAAGGTGTTAAGACAGAAAACATTGTCACCTATGAAGTCACTATCTCTATTGACACACTACATAAGGCCCTCAAGCCCATGCTCACTGCCAATATCGATATCGTGACCAAACAGTTGGAGGACGTCCTCACGATTCCTTTGGAAGCCCTTCGTGTGGAAAACGGTGATGACGTGGTGGAGTTATTAATTGATGAGGTCCCCAAAATTAGGAAGGTTCGGGTTGCATTTCGGACCGACACGCAAGCCGTAATCACCCAAGGCCTTCAAGAACACGACCAAGTAATCATACCGTCTTTTAAGGTCAACGAGGCTCCCCACTAAAGTGGGAAGCCACCCGTAATTATGCTGATCGTTTTACGTAAAATTAGCAAGGTCTATAAGGCTGGGGATGTCGAGGTTCCGGCTCTCATCGACCTCAACCTGAATGTGGAGCAAGGGGAATTCGTGGCCATCATTGGCCAGTCCGGGAGCGGCAAAACCACCCTTTTGGATATTCTTGGCTGCTTAAGCCATCCCACGAACGGCGATTATTGGCTTGATGGAGAAAACGTCCGCGAACTCTCCGATTCCCAATTGACCATAATACGCAACAAAAAAATCGGGTTTATATTTCAAACGTTTCATTTACTGCCTCGAAAAACCGCCTTGGAAAATGTCCAACTTCCACTTATGTACGCCAGAGCCCCGCGAGCTATCCAACACGATAGAGCCCAGGAGATGTTGACGATGGTTGGCCTTAAAGATCGCCTGTATCATTACAGCAATCAATTATCGGGAGGGCAACAACAACGCGTGGCGATTGCTAGGGCCCTAGCAAACCGCCCCGCTCTTTTGCTTGCCGACGAACCGACCGGGAATTTAGATAGTAAGTCTGGGAACGATATCATGACCGTGTTTGAACAGCTTCACCGACAAGGGCAGACTATTATCATCATTACACACGACCTACTCATCGCCCAACGAGCCAAACGCTGCATTACCCTCTCCGATGGGAAAATCGTGTCAGATGAAGTGACACATCAATCATCAGGAATAGTGGTTTAATAGCACTTTTATTTATGTTACCCGCCATTATTCACGACGCATTCAAAAATCTTTCTGCAAATTTGTTGCGCACAGGCCTAACCATGTTAGGCGTCATTATTGGCGTGGCCTCTGTCATTGCGATGATCGCTATTGTCGAAGGAGGACAAGTATGGCTCGTCAATTCGATTGAGCGGTTAGGAACCAACTTGCTGTTTGTCTGGAAAAAGCGCCTAACGGTTGAAGAACGTAGAATGTTTGCTGGGAGAAATGTGAAGCTTAAATATGACGATGCTCTAGCCATCAGACAACATTTCCCGGAATTGACCGTTGCGCCGGAGGTTGGGTTTGATGGTCAGTTGAAAGCTGGAAATCGTGATTTTAGTGGGCGCATTACTGGAACATCTCCAGAGTATAGTGAAATCAGAAATTTTTTCCCTGCAGAAGGACGTTTCTTAACAACAGTGGACCTTCAGAAATGGCGGCGTTCAGTGGTCTTAGGGAACACTATCGCAGAAGTCCTATTTGGCACCGAATCTCCCATCGGCAAGGAGGTGAAAATCTTTCTGCGTGTCAAAAAAAGAAATCCAAGTAATGCCACAAATGGGGATAATGAGGAACAGCAGCCTGTTGGAGAATATCGGTTTGTCGTCATTGGAGTCATGGAACCCAAAGGGGAAATATATGGGCAAGATCGGGATGAGATGATCTTTATTCCTGCCACAACGTTGCTTCGATACTTCACAGGTACGGATAGGATTGGTTCGATGATCATTCAAGTTCCGGATCGAAACCGAATGGATGAATTTACCCAGAAACTGCATCAGTTCCTTGTTCAACGGCATGATGGCGTCGATGATATTCGTATCCGTAACCAGGGGGAGTTTTTGGGTGCCGTGGAGCAGACCCTCTGGACATTTCGGATTGTCCTTGGGGGAATTGCCATTGTCGCCCTCCTTGTGGGAGGAATCGGAATTATGAATATCATGCTCGTCACGGTCACCGAACGCACTCGAGAAATCGGATTGCGAAAGGCCATTGGGGCAAGACGTGAAGATATTCTTCTGCAATTTTTAATTGAATCCACCACCATTAGTATCATTGGGGGGGGACTTGGAATCATTCTCGGCATCTTTGCCGCCTATGGGTTTGGCAACCTGGTGGCCCAAGCTATGCCCGGGGGAGGAGATTGGGGAGCTGTGGTAGAACCTACCGCCATACTTATTGCCTTTACCTTTGCCGTTGGGGTAGGGATTCTTTTCGGCCTGTTTCCTGCCATGAAAGCATCCAAGTTAGATCCAGCCGAAGCCTTGCGATACCAATAAAGGATAGAGATTTCACCAAATTTACGGAGCCGAAACCTCACGACATTGACTACCATCGAACGCTTGTGACAAGACATGGAGAAAAAGCCTCAGGTTTAGCCCTCCTTCCACCCTTGACCACCATCGGGTTTTACCTGCTGCCCTCCCACTGGCAATCCCAACTGGTTGTTCAATGGATTCCACAATTGATCGCGTACCTGGCATTTGGATTTTGGGCCTTTCATAATGTTGACCGACGATCCAAACTGGGTCTTGAATCGGACAAAATCAAAGCAGGGCTGGGGTGGGGAGCGGTTACGGGAATAATCTTAGGATGCGTAAATACAGGGATTATTCTCTACTTGGTCCCAGCTTTTGGGAAAGACATCGATTTCCTCCGGCACACACCCCACGCTCACATACCTGTTTGGATCATGGTGCCATGGTTCATTATATTTATCGCCATTGCGGTAGAAGTGAATTTTCGGGGGTTCTTGCTTGGACGCTTGCTGACCTTGTTCTCCCAAATCACAAGACCATCAAAGGACTTAAACTTTCTCCCGTCATTCATGGCCCTGGGAATATCCAGCTTGGCCTTTGCTTTTGACCCGTTTATGGTCTCCACCTTTCAACATCTCCATTGGATTGCAGTTTGGGATGGCTTTATCTGGGGATGGATATGGCTACGAACTCGGAACCTGTATATCCCCATTGCCGCGCACTCTATGGAAGTGATTATTGAATACCTCATTATCCGTGCGGCTTTGGCATGACCCCTTCTTTTTCTCCCCACCTAGTCAACGGCCTCTTTGGCGATCCTGGTCTCTATGTAGAAATTCGGTGGAGCCGCAGGGCCCTCCTGTTTGATTTGGGAGATAACACACCGTTAAGCCCAACTTCTCTTCTACGTGTCCAGGATATTTTTTTGTCACATACCCACATGGATCATTTTATCGGCTTTGACCGCTTACTCCGAGTGGCTCTTGGCCGTGGCAAGCGAATTCGCGTTTACGGCCCGCCTGGACTTATTGCTAACATCCACGGCAAGCTCCAGGGCTATACCTGGAACCTGGTGGATGGTTATCCCTTGAGCCTGGAGGTTCGGGAATTTCACTCCGACCGGATTGAGGTGGCCGTGTTTCACGCAAAAGATGGATTCACCTGCCAACACCACCCACCCATTCCAGGGGACCATTCCAATGTGTTTTCGGTACTCGCAGAACCCTCCCTCACCGTCCGGGCGGTCGCCCTGGATCATCGCATTCCTTCTCTAGCCTTTGCACTGGAGGAACCGTTTCATATCAATATCAACAAGGTTCGTTTGCATGAAGCCGGCCTGCCAGTGGGCTCCTGGCTCAAAGAAGTTAAACAACGGATTTGGGAAGGAAAGCCCGACTCTTATATCGTGGATGCCACGCTTTACTTTGAACACCGCAAGGAACATAGAACATTTATTCTTGGAGACCTCAAAGAACGATTTGTCACCATTTCCCGTGGGCAGAAAATCGCTTATGTTGTGGATTGCCGTTATGATACGGCCAACGAAAGAAAAATTCTTGATCTTTGCTTGAACGCCGACACGATGTTTTGCGAGGCACTATTTTTAGAGAGAGATCGCGAAAAAGCGGCCAACCGCTATCACCTCACCGCCCGACAAGCAGGTATGTTGGGACGAAAGGCCCAGGTACAACAATTAGTGGTCTTTCACTTCTCGCCCCGCTACACCGGTCAGGGAGATATCATTCAACAGGAGGCTCGCGAGGCCTTCATGGCGACTCAACAAGAAGGGCATGGAAAATCGGTATGAATGAAGGGCTGAAATACGCAGCTTATTTTTTCTTAGGCGGCTTACTGGTGAGTGTATCCACGTATCTTGGCAGTCATGGCAAAGGCTTTCTAGCAGCACTGGCCAGTACGTTGCCCGTCATTAGCGGAGTCACGTTTATCCTGATCTATCTCAATGCCGGAGCCTCACCCACCGTCTCGTTCGGCAAAAATTTGATTTGGCTCTCCCCCCCATGGTTTATGTATGTAGGCACGATGATCTTCGTCGTCCCCAAATTGGGATTTTGGCCGGCCTACGCTCTCGCCATTGGGCTTTATATCGCAGGAGTCGGACTCACACGGCTGATTATTCATTAGGAATGGACCAAAGCATGACGGATTTCATTAAACCAAGCATTCACGCGTTTCTGATCTGTGACACCATTATCATTGATAGTCTCACCGGCAAGAAAAGCATCATTGGAGCCTTCACCCATCTTTGGGCCAAAACCTTTCCTTGCCAACATCCTCAAGTTGGAGTGTATTTCTCGTTGACCGACGCAGAAGGCAAATACGCCTTTGACATTCAGTTAGTCTACCTGGATAAGGATCAAATAGTTGGGAAGGGCTCACTACCGCCCATTGAGATTCAAAACCGATTAGCCACGCATGACTTTGGGGTTAATATTCCCTATTTGGTTTTTCCCGGACCAGGGAAATACGAATTTCGCCTTTACGCCGATGGGAACTTTATCACCCAAAAAGACTTCCAAGTCATTCAACAAGAAAAACCGGCTCAGCCTCAATCATAAACCATGACGTTAAACACCAAAATTTTCTCACTTACATTGAAGGGAACGTCAATACGTGGGCTCCAGGATAAATCACCTATTATATCCGTCACACACAAAGGAGCTAATGATGCATAAAGGTACCTTAGCCTTGATCGTCTTGGTTGTTTTCCTTCCTGGATGTACCTCAACTGGAACTTTGGGAATCATCACCAAAAGTTCTGCAAATCCCGCAAAATTGCTTCAATCGGCACAAGACTTCGAGGAACTAGGATTGACCGAGGGTGAGGCCTGTCGACACTTTATCTTGGCGATCATTCCTTTTGGAAATTCCAATCTTGAAGAAGCTGTGAACAAGGCCCTAGAGAAAACTGGTGGAGATGCCCTTATTAATGTTAGTGCAACCAGTAGCCTTTACGGTTTTGTCCCCCTCTATAATGTGTATTCCTATACCTGCACCACGGTGAGAGGAATCGCTATCAAATTCAAATAGCTTACCTAGCGGACCCCTTTTTTACCCTGCTTGAAAGGGGCCTGCCGCCTTCGTTTCTCCTTCCACTCTAATCATTTTCCGTGCCTTTGCCTTCGTGTTTTCTTTTCATGGGGTACCTATTTTTTAGGGCAACAACCGCTATTCTGCAAGATCTGAGACTAAGAAGGCTTAATCCTCTCTAATTAGAAATTACCTTTTTGCCCAATCCTTTTATTTCCTCTTCTTCCTCACCGAAGAAATAGCCTAGTTCATGAACGTCGCCTATAGCAGGCTGATGAAATTCTCTCATTGAAACACAAGGCCTTTTAACAGATTGCCATCCGGACTCACAGAAAGAGAGCCCTATGACCTACCCGCATCATTTACACCAGACACATTGGATTAGCAGGTTACTGATTTGCCTATTGGCTTTGGTACTGCCTGGAATCGCCCACAGTCAGGTGGTGGGGAATGGGTATAACAATAGTCTCATTTATAAGATTCAGTCTGACACCAACACGGTGTATCTCTTGGGATCAATCCATGTCTTAGCGGAAGAATATTATCCACTGACCAGAGCGTTTTCATACGCCTATTTCAATTCTCAGAAAGTGGTGTTTGAAATTGACCCTGAGATTCTCTTCTCCCCCGCAGCTGCGAAAAAAAGTGAAAAATACTACATGCTTCAAAAGGGTCAAACGCTCAAAACCGTTCTCTCACCCAGCACCTATCACCTATTAAAAAGTAAATTACAACCCTTGGGGATAGATATGAAACGGGTGCAGAAACTCAAGCCATGGGTGGTGTATTTGACCATGAGTGGAAAATTTGATTCGTCAATGGAGTTTCGCCCGGATCTAGGGATTGAGAACTATTTCTATCAAAAAGCCAAAGATGCAGGTAAACCGACAGGTGGACTGGAAACTGTTCAAGATCAAATAGAGGTCTTTGATACGCTTCCCATGA
Organism: Nitrospirota bacterium; assembly: GCA_020355985.1. Next base: position 1,614,588 of record CP070628.1, read on the forward strand.
AGGTACAAGAGGCCATGCTGAAGGAATCGTTAGCAATTACAAGTTCCAAAAAACGAAAACAGGCATTTCTACATATGGTGAAATCATGGCATCAGGGGAATTTGGAAGGCCTCGAAGAATTGGTGGAAACCATGAAAACTTATCCTCTGTTCTATGAAAACCTCTTAGTCCAACGAAACAAAAACTGGGTGCCACAAATTGAGAACTTCTTAACGGAAAAGAAAAATGTGCTCGTCATCGTTGGAGCCGCTCATTTACCTGGCGAAGATGGTCTTCTCACTTTGCTGGCAGAAAAAGGCTACGAGCTTCAGCGAGTTTCCTATGTCATGCCCTAACCCTACAACGCAACAGGCTTCCTCCTCACTGTCGATAGGCCTCTTCCACCCCTTTTCGAGCCATCCCATCAATGACTTGGGGAAAACATAGCTTCACCCATCGTCCCAATTTCCCTCTCATGGATGTCACGACAAAGCGTTTGCGCCGAGCCATAGCTTTAACAATAATGTTGGAGCAAGCCTCCGCACTAAGATAGTTTCCATGATCCTGAAGTAGCCGACCAAGCGGTTTTCCATCGGCTCCAAGACTTCGTTGATGGATTTCGGACTGGACAAAATCTGGAGCAACAATCGTTACACTCACTCCCGTTCCTGCCAGCTCAATGCGTAAAGACTCAAAAAAACCATTCATCGCATGTTTGCTGGCACAATAGACTGCATGAGAAGGGACACCCGTCAAACTCGCGACACTAGAAATCGCTACAATCCGACCTTGCGTTTCCTTGAGAAATGGCAACGCAAATTTCGTACAATACACACTTCCCAAAAAATTCACGTCCATGATGTGTTGAAAGCGAGACACATCTTGGGCATTCTCTACCGTCGACCACATCGACATACCCGCGTTGTTCACCAGCACGTCGATCTTAGAAAACTTGGAAATGGTGGATTGAATCATCCCCAAACAGGCCTGTGGATTGGACACGTCCGTCGGAACCACGAGAGTAGAGGCCCCCAATGTCTCGCAGTGTTTTGCCACCTCCTCTAATCGATGGCCATCCCTTGCGACTAAGACAAGGTGAGGAGCCTGTGGCGCCAACAGATACGCCAAGGCCTTACCAATACCAGAAGAAGCTCCGGTAATAATGATAACCTGTTGAGCCCAGGTCTTTGGCATCGCACCCCTCCTTAAATCTTTTAATAACCCATTCTTACTGTTACAATTTTTTGGGTAAGGTTAGCACGAGTCCGTGAGTCATCAAAGAAAGAAAAATGATGAATTCCATCAGACCGTTTATCCGAACCGGCAGCTATATGCTCTTTCTTGTATGAACGGATGCCCAACGCAAAACCATGCAAACGACCCCAAACGCCTTCCCCAGATTTCAACTTGCATTGCCTGCCTGGATAAATGACTTTCTTGGGCAACAGCCCCAAACCTTTACAACGCCCGAAGCACGCATGAACCTCGTGATCACACTGGCTCAACTCAATGTCCAACGGGGCACTGGAGGGCCATTCGGAGCAGGAGTATTTCGAACAGACACCCATCAATTGGTTGCACCAGGTGTGAACCTCGTTCTGACTTCACACAGTTCCATCGCCCATGCGGAGATTGTCGCCATCATGATAGCCCAACAAACACTTGGAGGGTATGACTTAGGCGCAGCTGAACCTCCACCTCATGAACTCGTCACCAGTTGTGAACCTTGCACCATGTGCCTCGGAGCCATTTGCTGGTCAGGTGTTCGACATCTGATATGTGGGGCCCGGGGAAGCGATGCCGAAGCGGTGGGCTTTGATGAAGGCCCCAAGCCTGCCAATTGGGTCACCGAACTTGAGCAGAGAGGGATCACGGTGACCCTAGATATTGCGCGAGACAAGGCATCCTCTGTGTTACAGCAATATATCCAAAACGGCGGAGAGGTGTATAACAGCCGGCAAGGATAATCAATAGTGAACCTTCTGCTCCTTTCCACCCTTCAGGAGAAACTCGAATGACTCAAAAACGAAAAAATACAAACGCTTCACACTCAACCATCACCCTCGCCATTGATATTGGTGGATCGGGGATCAAAGGCATCCTTCTGAATCCGTCCGGTCAACCGGTGACGGAACGCATTCGGATTGCTACACCTCAACCGGCCACGCCACAGGCCATCGTGCCCGTCATCTCGGAAATCGCCAAAAGTCTTGGCCGATTTAATCGAGTCTCGGTGGGCTTTCCCGGCGTCATCCAGCAAGGACGGGTGAAGACCGCCCCGAATTTAGATCCTTCTTGGCCTGGGACTAATCTTGTTGGAGAACTGAAACGCCGACTCAAAAAGCCCGTCCGCGCGGCGAATGATGCAGACGTGCAGGGCTATGGAGCAATCAAAGGCCAAGGATCAGAACTTGTCATTACTTTGGGAACCGGGTTTGGAACTGCGCTATTTATAAAGGGACACCTCGTGCCTAATTTGGAAATTGCCCACCATCCTTTTAGAAAGCGCCAAACATACGAAGTGCAATTGGGAGCCAATGCCCTAAAGACAGTAGGGAAAAAAAGATGGAATCTACGTCTAGCCAAAGCGATTCAGCTATTAGATCGAGTGATCAATTTCGACCATCTGTACATAGGCGGAGGAAATGCTAAAAAGGTGACCATTGCTTTGCCATCGCATGCCACGATAGTCTCCAACACCGCCGGTCTCCTGGGAGGAATAGCACTCTGGGCCGATCCCAATGTCAGCCTTCCACATACGACTAAGGACCCTGGCAAAGGAACCGCACGAAAAGGAGTTCCTAGAAGAAAGCCATCAAAAACTCTGAAGAAAAAAAGGCCATGACACTCATAAACGGCTTAACGCCCAAATTACTCCACGACAAGATGTGCCCCACCTTCGTCCCAAGGAAAAGCGCC
>CP070628.1:1617585-1624033 GCA_020355985.1 Nitrospirota bacterium
CGGGAGAAACGGAAATGGAGCGTCGGGCACAGCTCTTAGTGGAAAGAATCGACGAGCATTTAGAAACCCCTCCAAGCTAAGCATTCGTTCAGATTTACTCCCCACTTTTGAATTAACCGAAAATTTCCTTTTAAAACAGACATTTGCTCTGATGTGTTTGGATGTACGGGATTTTTTTCCGTATCCTTTGAGGGATGGGTTTGTCTCTCCATGATTGAAATACGGGGAAGTGTTCTGATATTTTACTCTTCATAAGTTATTGAATTCCAAAGAAAGAAAGGAATATTCCCTTTTTAGGGGAAAGAAAGCGGGGAGCCACGATGTCTAGAATATTTTTCGTCATTGTGGGTTGCTTAGAAATTGGAATTGAACGAAGCTGGAAACGATTATGCGATGGTCAATGGTATTCTTGGAAATCATTGTTCGAAAAGCCCCTAAAGGTCTTATTCAAGGAAAATAACTGGTCCTTCGGTCTGAGACATTCAAGTGTTTTGTGTATAGATCCTGTACCTTTTCTCTTCCTTGGATGCATCTATCGGTGGTGGCAAACTCAATGTGTTTCAAGAAGCGTCAAGATTTATATTGCTTTTCGAGATTTTCGACTCGTTCCTCTTCCTGTTTCTGCTGGTCTCTCTCTATCCCTGCCAGGTAGATAGACTTTTCTCCCGTCTTTCCGTTTTCTTTTCCTTGCGTTAAAGGGTTCTGATTCTTTGTGTGCCGTACCCTTGCCTTCTCATGAGGAGGGGAGGGGAACGTGTTTCTCGTCATGAGTACAAAAGGAAACGAATAGGAGTCAATCAATGGAAATGGTCATTCCTATACTTGCATGTTTGGTTGGACTGGTTATTGGGTTTGTAGTGTCCAAAGTGTTTTACCAGCATATGGACAAGCAACGACGTTCGGAAGCCGATGATCATATACAACAGCTTACCCAAAATGCCCAACGGGAAGCGGAGAATGTGGTCAAGGAAGCTAAGATCGAAGCGAAGGATTTGTTGTTCCAGGCGAAATCGGCGCTTGAGGTTAAAGAAAAAGAAAAACGAAATGAAATTCAAGCAGCTGATCGAAAACTTCACCAGCGGGAGGAAGCCCTTGAACGCAAGGTCAGTCAGTTTGATAAACGCGATGAAGAGATCCGGAGAAGAGAGCAGGTTCTCAAAAGGCAGGAAGAGGCTTTAGCCAAGGAGGCCGCTGCTTGTGAGCAGGCGATTAAGGAGCATCGTCTGGCATTGGAGCAAGTGGCAGGGATTACCACCGAGGAAGCCAAAAAACAATTATTGAGCGAAATTGAGACGGAGGCCAGGTTGGACTCAGCCCTCCTCACTAAACGTATCTTGGATGAGGCCAAAGAAGTGGCAGATCGAGATGCCCGTGAAATTGTGACTCGGTCCATTCAACGAATAACCCGCGACTATGTTAATGAGGCCACCATATCCGTTGTTCCTCTTGCTAATGATAGCATGAAGGGACGAATTATTGGTCGCGAAGGAAGAAATATTCGAGCCTTGGAAGCGGCGACTGGTGTGGATCTGATTATTGATGAAACACCGGAAGCGGTTATCGTGTCTGGATTTGATCCTCTGCGCCGGGAGGTTGCCAAAATTGCGTTAGAAAGGTTGATGCAGGATGGCCGCATTCATCCGACGAGAATTGAAGAAGTGGTGGAAAAGGTTAAAGGGGATCTGGATAAACTCATGCGGGATGAGGCGGAAAAAGTCATCTTTGAAGTTGGGCTTTCAGATTTTCATCCGGAGATTGTCAAATTGTTGGGACGGCTGAAATACCGCACCAGTTATGGACAAAATAATTTATACCATGCTCGTGAAGCTGCCTATATTTGTGGGATTATGGCTTCGGAGTTGGGGCTGGATGTGAAGCTCTCGAAGCGTGGCGCGTTGCTTCATGATATTGGGAAAGTCGTGAGTCATGAAGAAGAAGGCACCCATGCCATGCTTGGAGCTGAAATGGCCAAGAAGTATGGCGAATCTGAACTTATTGTGAATGCTATTGCGGCCCATCATGAACAAGTCGAACCGCTTTGTCCTGAGTCCGTTTTGGTAGCGGCGGCCGAAGCGCTTTCAGCGGCACGCCCTGGTGCCAGACGTGAGACCTTAGAAGCCTATGTAAAGCGGTTAGAAAAATTAGAATCGTTGGCCACTGGTTTTTCAGGTGTAGATAAAGCCTATGCGATTCAAGCAGGGCGTGAAGTGCGAGTGATCATCCGACAGGGAGAATTGAGTGATACTGAAGGGTTCGCCCTGTCGCGCGATTTAGCGAAAAAAATTGAACAAGAACTCACCTATCCGGGCCAAATAAAGGTTACGGTCATTCGTGAAAATCGATTTATTGAGTTTGCGAAGTAATTTGTGAGGAGAGAATAGCCACGAGATATGAATATACTGTTTATCGGAGATATTATGGGCGAACCTGGTCGGCGAGTGCTGTTAAAGCATCTCTCGAAGGCTATTCAGGATTACCATATTGATGTGGTCGTCGGAAATGGAGAAAATGCTGCCGGTGGATTTGGCATTACCCCAGATATTGCTGAAGAACTTTTTGACCTGGGTCTTTCTGCCATTACCTTGGGAAATCATGCCTGGGATAAGCGTGAGGCAATGGAGTATTTGCAGAAAGAATCACGTGTGATTCGTCCCGCCAATTATCCTGATGGTGTTCCGGGAAAAGGGACGTGTGTGATTGAAACCGCTCAGGGTGACCGCTTAGCTGTTCTGCAATTGATGGGACGGGTATTTATGCCCATGGTGGACTGTCCCTTTCGTGTGGCTGAAAGAGAGTTGGCTCAATTAACCACACAGACAGACTATATACTTGTTGATATGCATGCCGAAACCACATCCGAAAAAATGGCTATGGGCTATTTCTTGGATGGTAAGGTTTCTGCAGTGTTGGGCACCCATACCCATGTGCAAACCGCTGATGAGCAAATTTTACCGCAGGGAACAGGGTACCTGACTGATGTAGGGATGACCGGACCCGTGAAATCGGTGATCGGCATGAAACACAATTTGGTGATTCAAAAATTTCTGACCCAAATGCCCCGAAGGTTTGAAGTCGCGCCTGGGCCTTCTGTGCTGTGTGCGGCCGTCGTGAAACTAGATCCTGCAACTGGAAAAGCTACCAATATTTCTCGTCTTAGGATTTTTGAATAGCGCATTCCCGTGCCAGAGCTTTTCCCGCCTTTGCTGACTGTCTCGGAGCTCACGAGGCATATTCGATCAAATTTAGAACATCAATTTCCCTCAGTGTGGGTGGAAGGGGAAATCTCTAATCTTCGTTGTCCTTCTTCCGGGCACCAATATTTTACTTTAAAAGATCAGGCCAGCCAGATTCGGGCTGTGTTGTTTCGCAGTCAAGCCGAACGGTTGAAATTTGCCCTCCAAGATGGATTGGAGGTCGTCGTATTTGGACGTCTGACTGTCTATGAACCTCGGGGAGACTACCAGTTGCTCTTAGAAGCCGTGGAACCGAAAGGGATTGGTGCGTTGCAATTAGCTTTTATGCAACTGAAATCGAAATTGGAAGCCGAAGGGATATTTCACGATTCTCGGAAGCGAGCATTGCCAGATTTTCCTGAACGGATCGGGATCGTGACTTCCCCTGTTGGCGCTGCGCTTCATGATTTGTTGACGATTATGTATCGACGGTGGCCATTGGCTCAGATCCTCATTGCTCCCGTGGCAGTGCAAGGTGAGGCGGCCGCTGGGCAGGTTGTATCAGCGATTCAGATGTTTAATCAATTGAGTCCTCAACTTGGTACGGTCGAAGTGTTAATCGTCGGACGCGGGGGAGGATCAATGGAAGATTTATGGGCTTTCAATGAGGAACCGGTCGTGAGAGCCATCGCTGCTTCCAGCATTCCGATTGTGTCTGCAGTTGGACATGAAACAGATGTGACACTCGCCGATTTGGCTGCTGATGTTCGGGCACCTACTCCCTCTGCTGCTGCAGAATTGGTTGTTCCGGATTGTATGTTGGTGAAGGAACAAGTGCGCCAGCACCGTATCAGACTTGGACGCTCTATCAAGAGCCTTGTTGCTGCTTTGACGGTCAGAATTCAGCAAATGAGTCAACGCTTGCCGGAACCTCGGCTCATTATTGGGAACTTTATTCAACGGGTGGATGAATTAGAGCGACAGTTATATCGAAATATAAAACTTGGGTGTCGAAATATTCAGCTCTTGTTATTGCAACACCAATCTGCGATCTGGGAAGCCAATCCTCTTTCGAAAATCCAGCGAGAACAAGGGAGATTGACTGAACTCAATAGACACATGGTCCAGGGGGTACAGAATTCAATTCTTCTAGGACGTCATCAATTAAAACTATCAACCTCTCAACTGCATCAATTGAGTCCCTTGGCAGTTTTAGCAAGGGGCTATGGTATTGTGAAAGACCTGCGAAGTGGAAAAGTCCTAAAAAAATCAACAGATACGATGGTCGGAGCGGAAGTTCAGGCGACATTGTCCAAAGGTGAATTGATCTGTAAGGTGCAGCAAATTCATCCACAGAAGTGAAAATATCCTTTTGATTCAAGGCGAAGGCAGGCTATACTAAACTAGAATATTTCGTACGAGTAGGGCAAAAATTATGGCGGCGATAAAATTTGAAAAGGCATTGTCTCGCTTGGAAACCATTGTAACCGAGTTGGAAACGGGTGAGCTTTCCTTAGATGACTCATTGAAGATATTTGAAGAAGGTGTCAAGCTATCCAAGACCTGTTTGAAAATGTTGGATGACGCCGAACGCAAAGTGGAAATTCTTGTGCAGGATAAGGATGGTCGAAAACGCATTCAGGCGTTTTCGTTAGAGGAATCTCAGTCAACTGAGTCCTAGGCCTCGATCTGATATCTCTCCTCTTTTCTTAAAGGAGCATGGGCTCGATTCCCACGCGATGTCGTCTTTGCATCCGTTGCTTCCCGTCAAAAAATCAACAAAACAACGGCTGGATTCCTTATTGGTCTCTCAGATGCTGGTACCTAGCCGGGAGCAGGCTAGTCGTCTTATCTTGGCCGGTCGTGTCAAGGTTGATGGTGTGCTCACCGATAAACCTGGGAAGCTGGTGTCTTCAGGGGTTATAGCCGAAATCATTCAGCCCGAGTGCCAATATGCAAGCCGGGGAGGAGAAAAGCTCGCTCCGGCTTTAGAGGCCTTTGGTCTTTCCTGTTCGGGGTGGGTGGTGATGGATGTGGGGGCTTCAACAGGAGGCTTCACCGACTGTGTGTTGCAACGCGGAGCTCAGCGAGTGTACGCCATTGATGTCGGTTATGGACAGCTGGATTGGCGTCTGCGATCAGATCCTCGAGTCATTGTGATGGATCGATTGAATGTTCGCTATCTGCGCCCGGAAGATATTCCGGAACTGGTAGATTTAATCGTTATTGATGTGTCTTTCATTTCTCTGAAAATGGTTTGGCCAGCGATTCTCCCTGTGTTAAAGCCACAAGGTTATCTTGTGGCATTGATTAAGCCCCAATTTGAGGTTGGGAAGGGACAAGTCGGCCGAGGTGGTATTGTTCGAGACGAAAAATTGCGCCAAGCTGTCAAAGATCAATTTGTGGAATATGCACATTCTTTGTCCTTAGATCTTATAGGCCTTATTGATTCACCTGTATTGGGGAAAAAGGGCAATAAGGAAATCGTCATAGGCTTACAAAAGCAATAAACGGTTGAGCGTTGGGAAAAGTATAAAATGATCATGAGCAGTCTTGTCTTGAAAGGAAATAAAGCACCATGGGGATGAAGATTCTGGTTACAGGAGGGGCAGGATTCATTGGGTCGCATCTCGTCGATCGGTTAGTTCAAGAAGGCAATCAGGTCGTCGTGATTGACAACCTTTCGACAGGGAAACGCAAGCAAGTCAACAAAAAAGCCCAATTCTATAAAATGGATATTCGGAGCAAGCGAATTGAACGGGTGTTTCGAAAAGAACGCCCCTTAATCGTTGTCCATTTAGCGGCCCAAATGAATGTTCGACTATCAACGGAAGATCCTGGATTTGATGCAGACGTGAATATTTTAGGCACGTTGAATCTCTTGGAGCATGCTGTGAAACATGGAGTGCGAAAGGTCTCTTTTGCATCTTCAGGAGGAGCCATCTATGGGGAACAGGAAGTGTTCCCGGCGGCGGAATCTCATCGCACTGATCCTATGTCTCCTTACGGAATAAGCAAATTAGCTGGCGAAAAGTACTTGGCCTATTACACCAATACGACGGGTCTTCGACACGTTGCCCTGCGATTTGGCAATGTCTACGGCCCGAGGCAAGAACCCGAAGGGGAGGCTGGCGTGATGGCAATTTTTTCGAAACTGATGTTGGAAGGTGGGCAACCTATCATTAATGGAACGGGGAAACAGACGCGGGATTTCGTGTATGTCGATGATGTGGTGGAAGCGATTATGTCGACAATAGAAGAGGATATTCAGGGCA
>CP070628.1:1624133-1633289 GCA_020355985.1 Nitrospirota bacterium
ATGTGCCCTTGATGTTCAGAATACCTGACGCTAATAAACTTTTCCCACGAAGCGCAAGAGCTGCCACGGCCCCGTCATCTAACATAATCTCCCCCTTGGGTCTCAGGGTATAGGCAATCCACTGTTTGCGGGTGTTGAGGGAAGATTGCTTTGAAGCGAAAAAAGTCCCGCTGGGATTTCCCTCCAGGGCTTGGCCTAACGCATGTGGGGTTTCTCCATTTAACAAGAGTGTGGGCACACCAAATCGACCAGCCTGTTTGGCTGCTTGGATCTTTGTCACCATGCCTCCACGGCTGGATTGGGTCCTGGAGACTCCTGCTAGATTTTCAATCTTTTTGGTGATGGTTGAGACGAAGGGAATAAGTTTCGCAGAAGGATTGAGGTGAGGGTCTGCCTCATATAGGCCGTTGACATCAGACAAGATCACCAGCAGGTCTGCATCGATCAAATGGGCAATTTGTCCGGCCAGAGCGTCATTATCCCCGAAGCGAATTTCTTCGGTAGCGACGGTGTCGTTTTCATTGATAATAGGAATGACTCCCAGCTGAAGCAATGTGGTGAGGGTGTGCCTGGCATTGAGAAACCGGCGACGGTCTGCCAAATCCTGATGGGTTAACAAAATTTGAGCAATCTTATGTCCAGATTCTTCAAAGGCCATTTCGTATGCGTGCAATAGGCGGCTCTGACCGACTGCAGCGGCCGCTTGCAGAAGGGGTACTTCCTGGGGGTAGGTTTTTAACGCTAAATGCGAAATACCTGCGACGATAGCTCCGGACGAGACGAGCACCAGTTGTCGGTTTTGGGTTTGTAATATCCCAAATTCCTCAGTCAGCCTTTTAATTCGACTGAGGTGGAGACCTCCATTGGAAGAGGCCACAAGGCTGCTTCCAATTTTCACGACCACACGTTTGCAGCTAGTTAGCACTTGCTGATGCATGAATCTTATTCTCCAGGACGGCCTTCCCCAGGTATGTCACCAATGAGGGCAATCCTTCCTTGGTAATGGCCGAAATAGGAAAGCAAGGAAACTGATGTTCCACGCAATAGGTTTGAAGGGTTTGAAGATGGCGGCCCTCGCCTTGGGAATCGATCTTGGTGGCGGCAATAGCAAATGGTCGTTCAACCAGCGTGGGGTCAAACGCCTGCAGTTCGTTTCTCAGGGTTTCAAAGATGACGAGAGGATCTTGGTCTATCCATTCAGTGATATCAATCAGATAGAGCAACAAGGCCGTTCGTTGGATATGTTTGAGGAATTGAATGCCGAGGCCTTTGCCTTCATGAGCCCCTTCGATTAAACCGGGGATATCGGCAATGACAAATGATGACTCTTCTGCCCATTCAACCACTCCGAGGTGGGGGCGTAACGTCGTAAAGGGATAATTGCCAATTTCTGGATGGGCCGAAGAGATTGTCGAGATTAATGTGGATTTGCCGGCATTGGGAAACCCGACCAGTCCTACGTCGGCTAGGAGCTTTAATTCTAAAGTAAGCCAATGTTCTTCCCCAGGTGTCCCTGGTTCGAATTCGCGTGGGGCGCGATTCGTGGAGGTGGCAAATCGTGCATTGCCTTTCCCGCCTTTTCCCCCCTCAGCTACGACGAAAGTTTGTCCCTCGGCAATGAGATCGATTAGGGTTTCACCCGTCTCTTCGTCCTTGACCAAGGTGCCAACAGGGACAGGGATGACGATATTGGGTCCATTGGCACCATGGCAGTTGGCTTTTTGGCCGCGTTCACCAGATTGGGCTGTGTAATGGCGTTGATAGCGAAAATCTAGGAGAGTGGATACCTGGTTTGAGGCTGTGAAGATAACGTGTCCTCCATGGCCGCCGTCGCCGCCATTTGGGCCTCCACGGGGAACAAACTTCTCCCGACGAAAACTACAATGTCCAGAGCCGCCATCACCGGCTTTGACAAAAATACGTGCATGATCGATGAACATAGGAGTCCTATCTTACCCGGCCATGGAACGTAACTGAAGTGAGCTTTTCGGAAAGAAAGGAAGAACGTGAGGGGCTACTACGTGGAAGGATACACGCTAACCTTGCGTCGGGCTGAGCCTCCTTCATACTTGACAATGCCGGTGACTTTGGCAAATAGCGTGTAATCTTTCCCCAAGCCAACATTGGTTCCTGGAAAAAATTTGGTCCCGCGTTGACGGACTAAAATGCTGCCTCCGGACACAGCTTCACCGGCATAGGCTTTGATGCCAAGATATTGTGGGTTGCTGTCGCGTCCATTTCGGGATGATCCGCCACCTTTTTTATGTGCCATGAGTCAGGTCTCCAGAACGTGAAATATAATTATTTTCTATGGGGCCACAATTTCAGTAATCCGAACTTGGGTAAAGTCCTGGCGATGCCCCCTGGTTCGACGATACCCTTTACGGCGTTTCATTTTGAAAACCGTAATGGATCGCGTTCGAGCATGGCGGACAATTTCTCCTTTGACCAAAGCCTGAGGAATTGTTGGGGTCCCAACAATGGGAGCTTGGTCGGTCTGGACAAATCGTACCGAATCAAATTCCACGATAGTTCCTATGTCGCCCTCTAATGATTCAACTTGCAGAAGGCCTTGGGGTTCTGCCCGATATTGCTTTCCGCCTGTTTCGATAATCGCATACATGGTATAGTGGCTCCTTACAAAACATTCATTTTGCCAGTATGTTTACATTTAAGTCAAGATTTTAGTATATCATTTGCTTCACAGAAGCATAGGGAATAATCGCACAATACTTCTTGGTGCCATGGTGATAAGACGCCAAATGTATTTGGAAAAAGGATAAGTCAATATTCGTCCGATGGTGAACGCATCAAAGAAAATATGGATGGATGGGGCTTTTGTTAATTGGGGTGATGCCTCCGTTCATGTCTTGACCCATTCTCTGCATTATGGGTTAGCGGCGTTTGAAGGCATTCGATGTTACGAAGGCCAACAAGGGTCTGCCATTTTTCGATTACAAGAACATGTCGACCGTTTGTTTGAGTCCGCCCACATTACCTTGATGCCCATGCCGTTTAATAAAAAAGAGGTCACTGAGGCGATAATCGAAACAGTCCGGGTTAATGAGCTGGCCTCCTGTTATATTCGTCCTATTGCCTATATCGGGCTTGGAGCTATGGGAATCTATCCTGGCGATAATCCGACTTGTTTGGCAATTGCGGCCTGGCCCTGGGGATCGTATTTGGGTGACGAGGCGCTGGCAAAAGGGATACGAGCCAAAATTTCTTCCTTTACCCGGCATCACGTAAATGTTTCTATGAACCGGGCGAAGGTCTCGGGCTATTACGTGAATTCCATTCTAGCTAAATGGGAAGCCAAAAAGTCAGGTTATGAGGAATGCATTCTGCTAGACCCTGATGGGTATGTCGCGGAGGGAACAGGAGAAAATGTTTTTATGGTTAGTAAAGGTGTTCTGAAAACGACACCGTTAACGTCGATTCTTGAAGGCATTACCCGCAATTCGATTCTCCAAATAGCTCGGGCCAGAAAAATCCCCGTCGTCGAAGAACGCTTTACCAGAGATGCCCTGTATGTTGCCGATGAAGTTTTTTTTACGGGGACAGCTGCCGAGGTCACGCCCGTCCGGGAATTAGACGATCGACGAATCGGTGAGGGTAAGCCTGGTCCAATAACTCAAGCTTTACAGAGCGATTTTTTCAAGATCGTTCGAGGTGAAGATCCAACCTACGCCAACTGGCTCACTCCTATTTAGCTCTTCCCTGAGATACTTTCCGATTCTTCTATTCTAGGGGCAGTTCCACAAAGAAAGTTTGTGTTGTTCGGATGTTACAAAAGGGAGGGAGAGCAGCCTTAAGGTTCGCTTGGTCCTGAGGACTTAGCATCTGATGCCGGTTCTGATGAAGTCTCAGGTGGTGCGGCAGATGAGGTCTCCGTCTTCGTAGGTGAAGCGCCTGTGGTCGTTTCTTCTGTTGCTGAAGAAGATGATTCGTGGTGAGTTTGTGGGTGCAGATCAATAACGGTTGAGGACGTATTGGCTTGTTTTGAGAGCATCGCTAAACTCAGGGAAGACAGCATGAATACGATCGCTGCTCCCACGGTGACTTTACTCAGAAAAGTCCCAGGCCCGCGGCTTCCGAATACGGTTTGAGAAGACCCTCCAAATGAAGCGCCAATTTCTGCTCCTTTACCAGCTTGCAACAAAATGGCAGCGATCATGAGAAAACAGACGATGAGATGAATCGAGACGGCTAATGTGTACATATTCTCTATGGTCCTCGGAAACTAAATCTTCAATCTGAAGCGGCAAGCTCAGCTATCTTAACAAAGGATTCTGAATTCAAACAAGCTTTTCCCACTAAGGCCCCATTAATATGAGGAGATTGGAAGAGGGCATGGGCATTGTCTGCGTTCACGCTGCCTCCATAAAGAATCCTGATTCGCTCTGAATTCAGCTTCCAATGTGTCGTTAGAGATGATCGAATCGCAGCATGAACCTCAGTCGCTTGTTCCACGGTGGCTGCATGGCCGGTTCCAATGGCCCAGACGGGCTCATAGGCAATGGTGACCTTGCCGAGGTCTTTGGGCTCCAAGCCAGCTAACCCTCTTTGTAGTTGATGCTGGATCACAGAATGGGTCTGCCCAGCTTCTCGTTCTTCTAATCTTTCCCCGATACAAAAAATCGGTTGAATTTCATGATTGAGGGCTGCATGGATTTTCTCATTGATGGCTTCATCACTTTCTCCAAAGAGGTGTCGCCGTTCGGAATGCCCAATGATGACATACTGACAGCCAATTTCCTTTAACATAGATGGAGAAATTTCTCCTGTAAACGCGCCTTCGTCTTTCGCGCAGACATTTTGTGCGGCTAATTGTATGGGTGTGGTCGCCAGCAGGCGTGACGCGGCCTGGAGGGTCACATAGGGAGGGGCCATGGCCAATTCAACGGATGGATTGGCCTGATAGATAGCCAGAATTTCGCGAATCAGAGTTTCAGCTTGGGAAATAGTGTTGTGCATTTTCCAATTGCCGACAATGAATCGATTGGGCATAGGAACTGGTGCTTTCAGAAAGAGAAAAGTCGTTAAGAGAGTGGTTAGTAAGGGCGGTCCGGTAACGCGGCAAGTCCTGGCATGTGTTTGCCCTCAAGCAGTTGCAGTGCAGCACCTCCACCGGTGGAGATAAAAGACATGCTTTCTGACTCACCGGCACGGTGAACGGCCAAGGCCGTATCTCCTCCCCCCACAACTGTTCTGGCATAGGCATTGGCGACGGAATGGGCAAGGGCAAACGTCCCACGGGAAAAGGCATCCCGCTCAAACACACCCATGGGCCCGTTCCATAAAATGGTTTTGGCGTTTTGGACTGCTTCGGCAAAGAGTCGAACGGAGGCTGGCCCGATATCCATGCCATACCAACCTGGAGGAATTTCCTGGATGGTGACAATCATTGTTTCGGCGTCAGGTTCTAAGCTTGCCGCCACGACGCAGTCAACAGGCAGATAAAACTTAATTTTTTCTGCCATGGCTTGTTCAAGGATTTGTTTGGCTAAGTCCAGCATGTCGTCTTCGACTAGCGATTTCCCGATCTCGAAGCCCAGGGCTTTGATAAAGGTAAACGCCATGCCGCCACCGATAATGACTTTGTCGACCTTCCCCGCAAGGTTTTTAATCACCTCAATTTTTCCTGAAACCTTTGCCCCTCCTAAAATGGCCACAAAGGGTCGAACAGGATTCTCTACGGTTCCTTCTAAGGCCTCGACTTCACGTTTCATCAAAAATCCGGCCGCCGAGACTTTCACATATTTGGTTATGCCTACGGTCGAGGCATGGGATCGATGCGCAGTCCCAAAGGCTTCGTTGATATAGACATCCGCAAGGGCAGCAAGCTGAACGGAAAATTGATCATCATTCTTTTCTTCACCTGGATGAAACCGTAAATTTTCTAAGAGGATCACATCGCCCGGTTTCGCGTTTTTCACCACGGATTCGACTGTGGGACCGATACAATCGTCAGTAAAGGCCACGGGCTTGTTCAGCAGGCGTTGTAAACGCTTGGCGACAGGAGCCAGACTGAGTGCTGGGTTCTTAGTACCTTTGGGTCGACCCAAATGTGAACACAGTATCACGATTGCATCCTCGTCAATCGCTCTATTAATGGTAGGAAGTGCGGCTCTTATGCGTGAATCGTCTGTGATTTGGTGGGTTTCATCAAGGGGGACATTAAAGTCCACCCGAATGAGTACGCGTTTGTTGTGGAGATCGACTTGGTCGATGGTTTGTTTGGTCAGATTCATGTCTCCCTCTGCCTTCCTTAAGAGACGGAGTATGGCGCGGGATTTTCGCCAAGAAAGCCCGCAAGCGGTCGCGAGTTATCCCTTTTGCGAGAGAACTTTAACGAGGTCACGTAAACGGCACGAATAACCCCATTCATTGTCATACCAGGCAAAGACTTTCACTAAACGTTTGTCCATAACCGAAGTGAGTGGAGCGTCTACGGTTGCTGAAAATGAACATCCATTGAGATCGGTCGAGACAATAGGAGCTTCAGAGACTTGCAAGTATCCTTTTAAAGAGCGTTGAGCAGCTTGCTTGAATGCGGTATTGACGGTTGCGGCATCGCAATCCTTTTCCACCTCGACCGAGAGGTCTATGAGGGAAACATTTGGTGTGGGGACGCGGATGGCCATGCCGTCAATTTTTCCTTTCAATTCGGGAAGCACTAAATGCAAGGCTTTGGCCGCTCCGGTTGAAGTCGGAATCATGGACAAACTTGCTGCCCTCGCCCGGCGTAAGTCCTTATGCGGCAGGTCGAGGAGCTGTTGATCGTTGGTATAAGAATGTATCGTGGTCATAAAAGCATGCTTGATGCCAAACTCTTGTGAAATGACTTTAGAGATGGGGGCCAAACAATTTGTCGTGCAAGAGGCATTGGAAATAATCATGTGTGATTGCGGATTGTATGTTGATTCGTTGACTCCAAGAACAATCGTCACATCAGGATCTTTAGCCGGCGCAGAAATAATGACGCGGGAGGCCCCGGCTGTTATATGTTGACTCGCGCTCTCGTGATCGGTAAATCGGCCGGTGGATTCAATGACAAAGTCAACTTGAAGGTCTTTCCATGGCAATGTCTTGGGATCTTTCATGGCAAAAATACGAATCTGTTTGCCATTGACTGTTAAGGAATCTTGAGCGTACTGCACATCGGCTTGAAAGGTCCCATGTATCGAATCGTAGGTCAGAAGATGTGCGAGCGTTTTTGAATCGGTTAAATCATTCAGGGCCACAATCTCAATGTCTGGATCGTTGTAGCTTGTCCGGAAAAAATTTCGACCAATACGCCCAAATCCATTGATGGCAACGCGAATACTCATAGATGTTCCAGGGTTACGAAATGGCTTTTACAGTGAGGTCAAAGACAACACTAGATAGTAGCGATGGGCTCGAAATGTGTCAATGGAATTTTGTTAAATTTTCATGGCTTCTTGGACTTCCGCCATTGTTTCATTCGCGATGGTGGATGCCCGTCTCCGGCCTTCTTCGACGACTTCCTGTGTTTGCTTGGGATGGCCTGAAAAGGTCGCTCGGGTTTCCCACATTGGAGAAAATCGTTGGACCATGGCATCGGCTACTTGACGCTTGCAGTCGATGCATCCAATGGCGGCTGTCCGGCAATCGGTGTCGATTTGTTTGATGGCATCAACAGACGAAAAGATTTTATGGAAATCATAGACCGGACAGATGTCGGGATTACCTTTATCGGTGCGTCGGACTCTGGCAGGGTCGGTGACCATTGTCTTGAGTTTTTGCCGAACCTCCGGTTCGGTATCCGATAGATTAATCGTATTGTGATAGCTTTTACTCATCTTTCGCCCATCGACTCCAAGCACTTTTGGGAATTTGGTTAGATATTCCTTAGGTTCAGGGAAAACCGTTGTGTACAGACTATTGAATCGGCGACCAACTTCTCGTGTCAGTTCCAAATGTGGGAGCTGATCTTTTCCTACTGGAACCAGGTCGGGTTTATACAAGAGAATATCCGCGGCTTGGAGCACGGGATATCCTAAAAAGCCATAGGTGGTGAGATCTTTCTCCGTAATGGCCTCTTGCTTTTCTTTGTACGTGGGATTGCGCTCCAGCCAGGGAATAGGAATGATCATGGAAAGTAATAGATGCAAAATGGCATGTTCAGGAACCTGAGATTGAATGAAGACTGTGGCGCGATTTGGATCAATGCCTGCGGCCAGCCAGTCGATAAGTAGTTCGTGTGTAAATTCTTTCAGGCGGCTGGTATCGGCATAATTCGTAGATAGGGCATGCCAATCGGCCACGAAGAAAAAACATTCATGCTGAACCTGAAGCGTCTTCCAATTCTCCAAGGCGCCGAGCAGGTTGCCTAAATGCATAAGTCCGCTCGGTTGCATGCCACTGAGTACGCGTGTCGTCATTATTGAGGTGTTCCTCTAATCTTCCGGCTTCTAAGCTGGTAAAAAAGGTTGGCCAATGATGCGAAACATGAAGAAAATAAAAGAGCTGATAATTGGAATCTGGGAATCTACCATTAACAAACCAAAAATCATAAGCATGCCATAGGGCTCAAGTCGGTTCAAGATAAGCGCTGGTTTCGGAGGCAACAAGCTTCGCAAGATACGGCTACCATCCAGAGGCGGAAAGGGGAGGAGATTGAAGGATAATAATACGATATTCACGATCATAGATGATAAGGCCATTGCTGTTAGTGGAACGAGCAACATGCCAAGGAGATCTTGACGAGGTTCTGCACCAGGTTGAGGCGGCCAATTGGCTTGAATTGTGGGGTCCAAGTACAGAAAGAGCATCAGTAAGATGCCGCTAACAAGAGCTAAAAACAAATTCATCAGCGGACCAGCTATGGCGACAAAGGCCATGTCTCGGCGCGGATTGTGAAGTTGAGATGGATTGATAGGCACTGGTTTGGCCCAGCCAAAAATAACCCCACCTGGGACAAGTGATAGCATCAGAGGAACAAGAATGCTTCCCATTGGATCAATATGGGGTAGAGGATTCATCGTCAATCGCCCAAGTGATTTGGCCGTCTGATCGCCGAAAAAATTTGCGACCCAACCATGAGCATACTCGTGAAGGACGACGGCTGCCAAAAGTGGAACCAGCATATAAGAAAGTGTGTGGAGAAAAGAGGCGACGGAATCCATCGAT
>CP070628.1:1633389-1635968 GCA_020355985.1 Nitrospirota bacterium
CAACCCATCCACTCCTTCATCCAATCCCACGAATGCTCCAAAGTCTGTCACACTTTTCACTTTGCCTTCGATCTGGGTACCCTCTGGATATTTCTCTTCAATAATGTCCCACGGATTGGGAGCAGTTTGCTTCATCCCCAATGATATTTTCCGGCTATGTTGATCAACATGGAGCACTTGCGCTTCGATCTCATCACCTACAGAGACCACCTTGGAGGGATGCCGAACCTCATGCGTCCAGGACATCTCCGAAACATGCACCAATCCTTCTACCCCCGGCTCAAGCTCCACGAATGCGCCATAATCCGTCAAGCTCACCACTTTGCCCTTGACTCGACTGCGTGCGGGATATTTTTCTTCGACTTTCGTCCATGGATCGGCAGACTTTTGCTTCACACCTAAAGAAATCCGACCTGTTTCCCGGTCATACTTCAGGACCAAGACCTCAACCCGATCTCCAATGGAGAAAATATCGGAAGGATGACCAACCCGTCCCCAGGAGATATCGGTAATGTGTAACAACCCATCAATGCCGCCTAAGTCTAAAAATGCCCCATAGTCCGTAATATTCTTTACTGTACCTTCGATAAGCTGCCCTTCAGATAAGGTCGATAAGGTTGTCTGCCTTCGTTTATCACGAGTTTCCTCAAGAAGCGCTCGACGCGAGACCACCACATTGCCACGACGATGATTAATCTTAATAATCTTAAAATTGTAGGTTTTTCCAACAAGACCATCTAAATCTCGTACCGGAGTCAAGTCAATTTGTGAGCCAGGCAAAAAGGCTTTGACGCCAATATCGACAATCATGCCACCCTTAATACGAGAAATGACCTTACCTTGAACCTGGGTCTCTTCATTATGGGCAACTTCTAAGTCCTCCCATACTTTCATTTTGTCTGCCTTCTCTTTGGAAAGCATCAAATTCCCGTCGGAATCCTCACATTGCTCAATATAGACCTGTACCGGATCATTGACGGCCAAGGTCTCCAGTTCTTCTTGAGAAAATTGATCAACCGGAATCATTCCTTCAGACTTATATCCAATATCCACCACGACACGATCTCGCTGGATATCAATGACTCGACCTTCCGTAATCGTTCCCTCTTCAATATTTTTAAACGTTTCGTCATACAACGCCGCTAGCGTTTCTCGATCAATTTTTTCAGGTTGTGTGGAAAGCGTATTCATCCGGCTTCATACCTCCAACGATACATACACAGGTTAAATGGTTACTAATGAAAACCTCAGCAATCTTTTTGACTCAATCCTGGCTTATGCCTCTTTATGGTAAGGGGGGGATATGCCTCCCACTTGAGCAATATGCTCCATGACGTTCCGCCCAATCTTTTCATACTCCTGTTTCTTATTTGTTGTTTCATTTTTTGAGAATCGTATTGATTTCCCAAAGGAAACAGACACAGGAAATAGTCTTGGCCACTTGGCTCTAATTGGCAGAACCTTAAAGGTACCAGAAATATACGCAGGAATCACCTGACATTGTGATTCTTCAACCAAATATCCAATTCCAGGTCTTCCCGGTTGCAAGCGCCCATCTTCAGTCCGGGTTCCCTCAGGGAAAATCACTACGGGTGTCCCAGACTTTAAATGTTCCAGTGCCACGCCAAAAGCTTGACGATCCAACCGATTCGTCTTCAATGGAATCCATCCCAAGCGTTGCAAGATCCAACTCAACAATCGATTTGGAAATAAATTCGCTCTCCCTAAAAAAACCACTCGGCGGCGGATAGCACAACCTAACAACGGAATATCAAAATAACTAGCATGATTAGCCGCAATAATTACCCCACCCTTTTTAGGGAGAAACTGCTCGCCGTCAGTTCGAAAGCGAAATAACAGCCTACCCAGCAACCTAAAAAATACCCAGAGAACCCAATAGATCACTCCGCTCACGAACGATCCGCAATCATACCCATCATGTCACTGACAATATCTTCAATTGGCTTTTGCGAGGTCTCGATCATGATTGCCTCAGGAGCTGGGCGCAAAGGATCGTGTGCCCGGGTACGGTCACGAGTATCTCTCGCTACCATCTCGTCTCGTACCGTATCCAGATGAACAGGTTGTCCCTTTCCAACCAACTCTTGCTGGCGGCGGTGAGCACGCACATTCACATCAGCTTCCAAAAAAAATTTTACATCCGCATTCGGAAACACGCGTGTGCCCATATCTCTACCTTCAGCAACCACCCCACCGGTTTTCCCAACTGCTTGCTGAACAGGCAACAACCATTCTCGTACAATTGGCAACACCGCTATCGAAGAAGCCAATTGACTAATGCCAGACGTACGAAGTTCTTTTTCAATAACAAATTGTCCATCTAATTTGATGGAAAAACCATTTTGGTCAGCGATCAATTGTAAGCTCGTGCGAGAAAGGAGTGATTCAATATGAGAAAGATTGCTGGGATCCAGTTGCTCTTGCTGAACTTTCCAGGCAAGGGCCCGGTAGAGGGCTCCGGTATCCAGATACCCATAGTGAAGACGACCTGCCAAGCATTTGGAAACCGTACTCTTTCCAACCCCAGCTGGACCATCAATGGTGATCACTAATCGACG
>CP070628.1:1636068-1641522 GCA_020355985.1 Nitrospirota bacterium
ACGGTTACAATATTCATATGAGGCGTATTGAGATATTGCAGGGCACTATAAAGTGTGGTGGTCTTTCCGCTCCCCGTCGGACCGGTTACCAAAATCATGCCATAGGGGTTTTCCAAAGCTGTGGTCACCCGATCTAAGTCAAGTTGGTCCAGCCCAAGATTGGTGAGATGCAATGCCAAACCCGACTGATTCAAAAGCCGCAACACAGCTTTTTCGCCAAATAAACAAGGTAAAATCGCCACTCGAATATCGACATGCGGAAACGCCTTTATTTTCATTCGCCCATCTTGGGGCAACCGCCGCTCGGCAATGTCTAAGTCCGAAAGGATCTTGAGTCGAGCCAGCAAGGACTGATGGAGATTCTTAGGCAAATTGCGGATCGGACGTAATACCCCATCCAACCGAAAGCGGATACGGACGATGCTTTCCAATGGTTCGACATGAATATCACTAGCGTCCCTCTCAATGGCCTCTTGAACCAAGTCGTTCACCACATCCACAGCCGAAGTATGGCTTTCAATCGTGACACCGAATTTGGCTTTCGAGACGGAAGTGGAATCAGCAACCGGTGAGAAAGTCATACCCTTATCGGAAGACGCTAAGGATTGCTTCTCAGCCTCTCTAGCCTGAGGATCGCGCGTTCCTAATTCTGGTTTCATCCCATTCTTTGAAGAAAATCCATTCTGAGACAGTTCATACATCTGCCTAATCGCCTTACGAATATCCGACTCGGTGGCAACCATCGGAGTAATATGGAGCCCGGTTCTAAAGCGGAGTTCGTCCAACAAAGAGGAATTCGTAGGGTCAACCATGGCTAAAGTTATACGGGAAGCCGTTTTTTTGACTGGCACTACCAAATGTTGCTGAACCACTTCCAATGGAAGAAGTTCGCGAAGATGGTCATCAATGGAACAGGTGGAAAGTTCTATGGTAGGAACTCCATAGTGCTGGCTCAAAAATTCCAACAGTGTGGGCTCCGAAAGCACACCCATGCGAACAAAAATACTCCCAAGCCGTCCGCCTTCACCCTGCTGAATCTCCAAGGCCTGAGTGAGATTTTCTGAGGAAATCACCTTCGCCTCGACTAACTGATGACCGACCCGTTCACGATTCACGTCTTCGCATCCTCTGAATCCGTTTGCCCACCGGATCCATTTAAGTACTGAACTCCACGGAGCAAATAATGCACTCCCGATCCCATCGTCAGCCCCACCATGACCCATAAAAAGGGACCCACAAGAAAATCAGGCACCTGCTTGGTCACATGCAACATAACAGCGATGACATAACAAATTTGGGCAAAAGTCGTAGCTTTGCCCAATGCTGTAGGAGAAATATTGATATTGGTTTCAGTCAAATTGGCGACAACCGTGCCAGCTAGTAAAATGGCATCGCGACTCACCACCACAATCACCGCCCAGACAGGAATAAAGTTCAGAACAGACAATGTAATAATGGCCGACATCAACAGAAGCTTGTCAGCAAGGGGGTCCAAATACTCGCCAAGACGCGTACGTTGGTCAGTAATGCGAGCGACCATACCATCCAGAATGTCGGTTAAAGCAGCGATCAGAAGAGTGATGAGGGCAACTTCATAGTGCTCATAGAGTAAAAGTCCAACAAAAACAGGGACTAACAGTATGCGGAGAACAGTCAGGCTATTGGGAAGATTTATTGGAATATCGCTAACCGATGACTCTCGGTCCATATAATCACACGACCTTTCCCACTACCGTAGTTTATCTTAAGCGTTATGAAGGGTACGTGCCGTTTCTGACACAAGTCAACCAGGCTTGCAGCCAATTTCAGAGCAGCCTATAATCCATGAGCTAAGAGGTGAAAGCAAACTTTCGCTATCCCCAAATTAATGTTTAAAATTCCCTGTCTCTATTAATCGGAGCCAAGATTCATGACCTCTCTACCCTTATCGTTTCGAGTCAAAAATGCCGTTGTGGAAAAACATCAATTGGAAGGAACCGACCCAAGCGATCGGTACTTCAATCGGTTGATCCCAATCAAGCGGGTAGAGGGGGGTTATAACGGGTCAATCATGTATGAGGCCTTAACGCTGGATTCCCAGGTACACCGAACTGTGCAAGAAACGACCAAAGATATTGCCGATCAACTCCGGGCGTTAGGATTCACCAAAATACGTACCCGCCTCAACTTCAAAGGCCAAAAGTATCTCGCCGAAAAAGAAACCTGGGTGGAATATCCCGACACCTGACATCAAAATTAGTAAACAAAGAGGGAAACCTACTTACTTTTATCGTGTCTGACCCCATTTCAATAATCCTGCCAGAAACTTTTTTCTTTTGGCTCAGAACACCAAAGCTCTCTCCTTAAAGAGTTTTTTCAAATTCCTGAATAATCACATCATGTAGTTTGGGTCTGAAGGTTTTGATGGCTTGGTTCTCACGAGTGGGATGGACACGGTTTGACAGAAAGATGACTTCTAATTCACGAACGGGGTCAATCCAAATAGACGTGCCGGTAAATCCTAAATGCCCAAAGGACTCGGGCGAAAACCACTTTCCTGAAGAGGAAGGTTGAGACGGCGTGTCCCAGCCCAGCCCCCAACTGGTATCTGGTTGAGCTTTCACAAACTTTCTGACTAACTCCTGACCAAAGATACTTGGCTTGCCCAGATAACTATCCAGCCAGGCTTTAGTGACTTGTCCCACAGCCTGAGCTGTTCCAAACAAACCGGCATGCCCGGCCACTCCCCCAAGCGCCGACGCATTTTCATCATGTACTTCTCCATGGAGAAAACGACCTCGCCAAGGGTCGTCTTCTGTTGGGGCGATCTGGTTTGACATAGCGCCCTGAATTTTTTCAATGCCAAAGACAAGATTGTCTGCCTGCAAGGGCAAAAAGATTTGCGCTCTAGAGAAATCCGCGAGTGATTGCCTAGTCACACGTTCAACAACAAATCCAAGAACCATAAATCCCAAATCGCTATACACATTGGTTGACGAGGAAGCTCTGGAAATCGGCTCTTTAAGAATCATCTCCAAAATGGCTTGGATTCGTTGTTGTCGAAATTTAGAGTCTGAAGGGCAATCCGGAGAAAAGGCTTGATAGAAAGGACGCCAAGCTGGGAGCCCACTTTGATGGGACAACAAATTTTGCAAGGAAATTTTACCTAGGGGAAAACCTTTGGCTTCCTCTAAGAGTGTGTCCAGCGGTTGAGAAAGGTCCAGCTCGCCCTTCTGAATGAGGCGAAAAAGAGAAGAGACCGTCGCAAGTGGCTTCGTAAGGGAAGCCAGATCATAAATTGTGTTGAGTTGAACCGAGGGAGAATCTGGGAGGGATGCCGTGAGACCTACGGCCTGATGAACACGAATGTGCCCTTGTTGGCGAACAAGCAGGACCGCCCCAGGAAAGACCCCCGCGTGCATGCCTTCCTGAAGGAGCCGTGTAATGGGATCGGTCTGATCCACAAATTCATGGGCGAATGGAAAAGATTATCCAGCTTCTCGATGAGAGGCAGGTTGGATATTCAATTGAGGACCTTCGGGTTCTGATGATTCCTGAGGTTCCTCAAATGAAGAATCAAGGTCGGCATTCGGCTCTTCTTCGACTTCAATCAATCGATGAAAAGAGCTCAAGGTCGAACGAAGACGATCCAGCACTAATGCCCGCTGTTGCCGCAGCCCGGAGATCGTCCGCCTCATTTCCACCAACTCTGCACGGCTTTGAGAAAGGATTTCTTCGGCTTTTAATTCGGCTTCCTTGACGATGAGGTCGGAATCACGCTGCGCACCACGCTTGAGTTGATCCACAAATGATTGAGTCGAAATCAAGGTACTGGTCAATGTAGATTCTGCTCGTTTTAACTGATCAAGTTCATTATCTTTGGACGATAACTTTTCCTTTAGCATCAAATTTTCTTTGGTGAGTTCTTCGACTGACTCCGCAATTTCCTCTAAAAACTGGTCGACTTGAGTCTTATGATAACCCCGCCATTGGGTATCCAGAACTTTATGTTGAATATCTAACGGTGTAATTTTCATGACGATCCCCTTTCTCGGTACTCCTCAGTGCATACGAATCGCTAAATCCTTTAAAGATCCTACCACGGCAATCTGCAGAAACATAATAAATAGGATAGCAATGATCGGGGAAAAATCAAATCCCATGCTTCCCATTCCCAAACGCTTCCGAATTTGATACAGGACCGGATCAGTAGCTCGTTGCAGAAACTGAACAATGGGATTCCAAGGGTCCGGATTTACCCAGGAAATCAAAGCCCGAATAATAATCACCCACATATATAACCAGAGGATGGTATCTAAAATTGTCGCAATAGCATTTAGTATATTTCCCAAAACATCTCCCGCAAAGTCCATAGTCCTCCTTTGTGACTAGGCAATTTTTGCCTCATCGCCATTGTTGGGAATTATCCCCTCTTGCCAAAGATGGCGGTACCAACCCGTACCATCGTAGCCCCCTCCTCAATCGCGACCTGATAATCATGGGACATCCCCATAGACAATTCCTTAATCTCTCCATACGAACCGTTGCGTTGCGCAAGGAAATCACGCAATTGGCGCAGTTCCACAAAATAAGGCCTAGCATCATCCGGATCGTCGCTAAAAGGAGGAAGGGTCATTAACCCCCGAATAACTATATGTGGAAGCCGATCAATCTTATCCATCGCTTTTTTCATAGCATTACAGGCAAATCCCGCCTTCGTGCTTTCGCCTGCCACATTCACCTCAAGCAGAATGTGTTGTTGAATCCCTAATTTTTTGGCAATGTCATGTATATTTTGCGCTTGCTCCACACTTTCTACGGAATGAAGCAGGGTAAAATTCCCTACAATATCCTTGATCTTTCGACCTTGCATCCGCCCAATAAAATGCCAGTCTAGTCCTTGCCGTGGACCAACGGCCAGTATTTTTTCCTGAGCTTCTTGAAGCCGGTTTTCCCCGAAAATTCGCACACCCGCTTCATAGGCTTCAATGAGCAGGTTAGTAGAGACCGTTTTGGTTGCTGCCACTAATTGGACGCTAGAAGGGTCCCGCCCCACCCGAAGAGTGGCCTGCCGGATGCCTTCTTGAATTTTCTGGACATTCTCAACAATGTTCACAGAAAACGGTGATTCTTCCCACAGGGACACAGATGATACTCAGACTAAGTATTGTAAACGGGAACGACTCTTAAGTCACAGGAACATGTTGATGAAACGTACAAGGTAGGGTGTGAAGAAGTCCTACGCTTCAATTTTTCTCTTAACATTTCCTTTGTCACGATTCTCACTTATCTCTCCGACAATATTATTCCACTCATCATAGTTCCGTTGACTTTTCCTTCCCGACGGTAGGAAAAAAACAGATCGTCACGACAGCGGGTACACTCCCCTATTTGCTCAACTTGATGCTCAGGAATACCACTGGCGAGAATTTGGTGCCAGATCAATTTCTTCAAGTCCAACATCCCCTTGCCTGC
>CP070628.1:1641622-1650914 GCA_020355985.1 Nitrospirota bacterium
GGTGTGTCCCCTTCACGCTTGGCGGTTATCTCCTATGGAAAAGATAAGCCTTTTTGTCTAGATGCCACCGAAGTATGCTACCAGCTCAACCGGCGAGGGCATCTTCTTGTCAAAAATCCGTAGCCTGGGACGGTTGACACAATTTCATGGAGGATAAAAGACACTGTGAAAAATGAAGTGAATGGGAAGTCAGTATTCAACTGGATGATTATAGGATGTCTGTCAGGAGTGCTAGGAACCGGGTGCGTGGCGCAACAAGCCGACCTGGCCAAAGTCCAAAAAGATCTTGACAAGCAAATCCGTCAAATTCGGTTGGAGAAGAAAGCGCTTGACGAGGAAATGAGAACCGCCCGAGCAGAAATTGACGAATCCCGAAATTTAATTGCGGCACAAAAATCCGACATGAGTAAAATGCGAAGCGATCTAGCTCCGATGAACCAGCAAATCAAACTCATGCGCGAAGAGGATTTAACCAGCGTGTATGGGAAATTTGAAATGACTGAAAAGAGTATTTCTGATCTTCGCAAAGACCTCACGGGTCAGGGAGGAAAACTCAACGCCGATATCCAAACTCTTCAGACAACCATACAAGCTCAGGATGAACAGCAACAGGCCACGCAAACTCAAGTGACAGCCTTGGTTCAACAAGTTGATGAAAAAAATCAAGTCTTAACGCAAAAGATGACTGAGTTTCAGGCTGCCTTGGGTCAATTCAAAGAAACGCTAGGAAGTCTGGGAACAGATGTTTCCCAAGTCCAAACTGACTTGACCACCCAAGGCCAACTTCTGACTACCGTTCAAACCCAAACAGACACTCATGGACACTCCATTGATCAGGTCAAGGAAACTTTAGAAAAATCAGGAACAGCATTAGGAACTCAGGTTGAACAACAATCAGAACAGCTCACCCAGTTGGAACAGCAGACGACCGCCCTTCAGAACAAGCTGAGCACCGACACCCAAGCTCTTCGAACCTTCCTGGAACAAGATGTCAAAACGGCTATGGGCCAAATGGTCACCGACATGGAGGCCCGGCAAGGCCCTATGCTTGAACAAATTGATGCCCTGCAATCCGACATGGAAGCCTTGGGAACCCATGTCCAAGCCGACGCCACGCAGGTCCAGGAACTTTCGCAAGCCACCGTTAAACTTCGCGAAGCGCAAGCGGTCATGGGCAGCCTGCTAGGGAAACGTGGTGATGAGATTATCCAACAAGCTGGGCGCTTGTCGGAAAGGATGAATACCGTCGAATCTCACCAAGCGACCCTGGCACAACAAATCGAATCCAATACGCAAAAGACTTCAACCCATTTAAACGAAGTGAATGCAAGTCTCACCTCGATTTCACAGAATCTTAATCAGACAACGCAATCGCTTTCACAACGGCTGACACAGCAAGAACAAACGGTGGCAACGCTCGACCAAACCATCCAACAATTTCAAGAACTCAAAGGTGAAATGCAAGGCCAAATCCAACAGATGCAAACCACGAATCAGATAACCGACCAGCTCCGCCAGAATGTTGAACAGATCAATGCTCACTTACAAAATCTGGAAATCCATCAAACAGAATTTGTTGGTAAACTCGATTCTGACGCGCAAACAACCACAACCCACCTGAAAGAAGTCAATAATGGAATTCAATCAGTCGCCCAAGCGCTAGAAAATGTCAGTGCAAAATTAAATACCCGTATTGCCAATCAGGAACAACAACTGAATCGTGCCATAACCTCGTTTCAAAGCGTTCAGGGTTCGGCCGAAGCAGCTCAAGCGAATGTCCAACACCTCAATAATTTAACGGAAACCGTCAATCAATTACGTGGAGTCATCAATACGATCGGAACAAAGTTGGGAGAACGGGTAGATTTGCACGAGGATCGTCTCGGACAATTGGCTCAACGCGTCAACCGTTTACAAGGGACAAAAACTAAAAAATGACCCCTTCTCGCTTAGAGGTTTTTCTCTAGATGGCCATTTTTCGTACGATTAGGCCTTTTCTGATATTGCATCTCTTGGTAAAATGAAGGTTGATTAGCCCCTGCATCTTTTCAATATGACGATGAATCGCACATTTTTTACGATATGTCTTTTGATGACCCCGTTATTGTGGGGAGGGTGCGCAACCGAACCAGATCTGGCCGACTTACAAAATCAGGTTCAGACCCTCACACTGAAGCAGGAAGCGACTCAGCAACAAGAACAAGAGGTTCGCAATCGCCTCTCGGACCTTGAGTCCAAACTTGACGAGCACGACTTCCTGGTTGGTGAACTGATTAAAACAGAAGAAGAAGCCACCTTAGACACCCGGCACCTACTGGAAAAACTCGAACGAACAAGCTCCATGCTCAGAGAGCAAATTGAGCAAACCCGTTCCTCGACTCAACGTCGCGATCAGGATTTATCGATTCGAGTCAAAGCCATAGAAGGGCGAATCGATAATATGCTTCATCGCCCACGTTCCGGATCTTCCCAAGTCAAAACACCTACGCCTTCACCCCCTTCTCCGAATACACAGAAGAAGATTTCAACGCCATCTTCCCAAACCCAATCCATCCCCAAGGATTCAGGAGTCGAAAATGAAGCCTCGGCGTTTCGATCAGCCTACAAAGTCTATCTCAATGGGAACTATGACCGGGCCTCAAGTGAATTCCAACGGTTTGTGAAACACTACCCCACCACAGCATTAACGCCACAAGCCTTTTACTATCTTGGACAATCACTTTATGTGCAGAAGCAATATGACCCTGCACAGCAGGCTCTTCAACATGTCGTGAGCAACTATCCCAACACCAAATACCGCAGCCAAGCCCTATACAAACTTGGACAGATCATGATCGAAACCGACCAACGGTCCAAAGCGCAAGAACTATGGAACCAAGTGATTCAGGACTACCCGGATTCTCCCGATGCCACCAACGCGAAGGAACAATTAAAAAAAGCCGGACTATCTTGATTCTTGTTCCGTCATCCTCCTGTTTTTCGGCCACACCAGCCATTTCTTTTTAAACCCATCCCATGTCTCCCCTCGTGACTGGAAAAATTCAGGTCCTTCCAGATGATGTATCGTGTCGAATTGCTGCTGGTGAGGTCGTGGAGCGACCGGCTTCTGTCGTGAAAGAACTTATCGACAATAGTCTGGACGCAGCCAGCTCCCTCATTACCATTGAAGTAGAAGAAGGCGGCCGACGCCTTATCCGAGTGACCGATAATGGGATGGGGATGAATCGGGACGATGCCCAACTTGCCTGCCAACGATTTGCCACGAGCAAACTCCAAGCGGAAGACGATCTCTTCAGGCTGACCACCTTAGGTTTTCGTGGAGAAGCCCTACCCAGTATTGCCTCAGTTTCTCGATTTAGCCTGAAAACAGCACTATCCGAATCGCCTGTGGGTACCGCCATTCATTCGGAAGGAGGGGAAACTTGGCACGTGCAGGATTACGCTGGTGCACCTGGCACTCAGGTTGAAGTTCAAGATCTCTTTTTTAATACACCTGGGCGACAGAAATTTTTAAAGACCGTCTCTACTGAGTTTTCTAAAATCTCGTATACCGTCCAACAAGCCGCCACCATTAATCCCCAGATTCACTTTCGACTCTTGCATCATAATCATAAAATCTTGGATTACCCAGGAGTATCAACGTTTCAAAATCGCTTAGTCCAAATATATGGGCCTACCTTCCTCAATCGTTTCCTCCCTCTCACTCAAAGCGCGGGGCCGTTCCAACTCACTGGGTTTGTAGTGAGCCCACATCATGCACGAACTTCGCGCATCCCTCAGGAAATTTTTGTCAACGGTCGGCCTATTAAAAACACCACCATTTCACATGCCATCCATGAAGGCTATAGGTCTTTTCTTCCAAAAGGGAAACATCCCCAATATATTGTGTGTATTCGGCTTGATCCTCAAATGCTGGACATCAATGTGCATCCAACAAAACGCGAAGTCCGTTTTTCTCATCCTGAAATTCTGCATTCGGGAATACTTCGAGCCATCAAACAAATCTTTGTTGAAGGCTCTTCATTCGCAATCGAATCCCCCGATCAAGTTCGTGGGGACCTCTCTGCTCAACCTGACATCCCCGCAGCCAAACCCACAGGACAGTCCTTAGCCGTTGCCCAAGTGTCAGCTCCAGTCTTTCCTCAAGAAATGGGAGCCAACAAGGCCATACATCTATCACTGTTTGCTCAAGAGCCCCCATCGGCATACACGACGCCCAAGCAGGAATTTCACGTGGTTCCCCTTGGACAAATTCACCAGACATACGTATTGGGACACATTAATCAGGATCTCTTTATTATTGATCAACATACCGCCCATGAGCGTGTGCTCTTTGAACGCCTGATTCACGCATGGAGCCAGAAGGACATCCTGCAGCAAAGCTTGCTCATTCCTGAGCCTATAGACATTCTTCCTCACCAAGGAGCGTTAATCGATGAATGGCTTCCGGTGTTATGCCAAACCGGCTTGGATATTGAACGATTTGGGCCCACATCCTATGTCGTTCGAGCTGTACCTGCCATATTAGGTAGCACCGCAGTTGGCCCATTGGTTCTGGAGCTGTTGGAAGAACTCTCGGAATGGAAATCGACGGATTCCTTAGAAACGTTAATTAGGCCTATTCTGGCAACCATGGCCTGTCAAAGCGCGGTGCAAGCCGGACGGACCATGACCCTGCCGGAAATTTCCACATTGCTTCATGATTGGGCCCAAGAAAATTTTCCCATGACCTGTCCTCATGGAAGGCGAGTGGCTATTCGACATTCAGTGGAAGAATTGAATACCCTATTTGCTCGAGCTTCAGAGAAACATTCAGCCACCTAATTACTCATGAACCATTCCCAACTGATTAAAACTCAGAAACCCCTCGTCGCAATAGTTGGCCCAACGGCGATAGGGAAAAGCCGTATCGGGATTGAAATCGCCAAAGTCCTCCACACTGAAATTTTGACTGCCGATTCCTGCCAAGTGTATCGGGGAATGGATATCGGGACCGATAAACCAACGCTTCCTGAACGCCAAGGGATCCCACATCGCTTGATTGATCTTGTCCCGCCAGACCAATCATTTAACGTTGGCGATTTTCGTCGCCATGCCCTACAGGAAATCTCTCGGTTGCATAGCGTGGGTTTTCTCCCATTGATCGTTGGTGGAACTGGGCTGTATATCCGGAGCTTATTGAGGGGGCTCTGCCCGGGACCACCAGCAAATTGGCCTCTTCGCAAGGCCTTAACGCAAGAAGCCACGAAACGAGGATGGCCGTTTTTGCATGAAAAATTGCAACAGGTTGATCCAGATCTTGCGCGACGCCTACATCCCAACGACCAGCCCAAAGTGCTTCGGGCACTCGAAGTCTATCAAACACTTGGAATACCTTTTTCAAAAGTCCAGCAACAACATCAGTTTCAGGAAACCCCCTATCCCTACTTACTCATTGGGCTCACCATGGAGCGTCAAACTCTCTATCGTCGGATTGAAACGCGGGTGGACTGGGAAATTGAAAAGGGTTTGGTACAAGAAACTCAACAGCTCATGCAACGGGGCTATTCGCGAAACTTGGGATCGATGAAGGGGTTAGGCTATCGACAATTTTCCGGGTATCTGGCAAGAGAGTATTCCTATGAGGAAGCCGTGCGATTGTTGAAACGTGATACCCGACATTTTGCCAAACGGCAAATGACATGGTTCCGCAAAGAACCGGGTATTCATTGGATCACCCTGGAGGAGTCAGACATTCCGGAGCGGGCTGCAACACGTGTCTTGAAAACGATCGACGATTTTCTCTGTACATTCAAAACATCCCAGGCTATTCCTAACAGGACAAAAATTTATCGAACAGAAAACGCTCCTGAAGAGACAGGCCAAGCAAGATGTTCCTAAGAATCGTATCCCAGACCTCATAAGGAGATGCCACGGTGCCCTCGCATACGAAAATCCGAAACCCAAAAGCTGAAGTCGCCATCATCGGCGGAAGTGGTCTCTACCACATAGAGGGGCTCACGCAGATTAAAGAAATTAAGGTCACCACTCCCTTCGGTAAACCTTCGGATTCCATCATGCTGGGATCATTTGAAGGATTAAACATCGCATTTTTAGCACGGCATGGTCGAGGGCATCGAACACTCCCCTCCGGGATTAATTATCGAGCCAACATTCACGCACTGAAGTCTCTGGGAGTCTCCCGTGTTTTTTCCGTAAGTGCGGTCGGGAGCATGAAAGAGCGCATACGGCCAGGTGATTTCGTTCTGCCTGATCAATTCATTGATCGGACCACTCAACGTCTCAATACCTTTTTTGACCAAGGCGTTGTGGCCCACGTGGCCTTTGCTGATCCCATTTGCACCACCCTGTCCTCAATTTTGTGGAAATCGAGTCAGAAGGTTTCAGTCAAAGTCCATCGCCCTGGAACCTATCTCTGCATTGAAGGGCCACAATTTTCCACTCGAGCTGAGTCCCTGCTCTACCGAAAATGGGGAGTAGATATCATTGGCATGACCAATATTCCTGAAGCCAAACTCGCACGAGAAGCCGAACTGTGTTATGCAACATTAGCATTGGTAACGGATTATGACTGTTGGCATAAAACGGAAGAGGACGTATCGGTCGGCGCCATATTGGCCATCATGCGCAAAAACGTCGAAACAGCCAAGCAGGTACTCCATCATGCCTTAAAACTGGCAAAAGATCTTGGACCATGTACATGTCAAACTGCCTTAGAGCATGCCGTCATTACACCACTGGCCCAAATCAGTCCGACTCTGCGAAACCGTTATAAAGTTCTGTTACAGCGCCAATTATCGACCATTCTTCAAACTAAGAAAAGGTAACCATTATGGGAAATTTGTTAGTTGTAGGTTCCGTGGCATTTGATTCCGTACGCACGCCTTTTGGTGAAGCCACCAATGTCTTGGGAGGCTCAGCCACCTATTTTTCAACGTCGGCCAGTTTCTTCACCGACGTCAATTTGATTGCGGTGGTCGGCGAAGACTTTCCAGAAGAACATCTTGAATTTCTGAAGAGTCGAGGGATTGACCTCGAGGGGTTAGAGCGTCGGTCCGGGAATACCTTTCGGTGGAAAGGAGAATATTCCTACCACTTGAACGAAGCCCAAACATTGGAAACCCATCTCAATGTGTTAGAAACATTTCGCCCGAAAATTCCGGATCGCTACACCACTCCCTCTGCATTATTTTTAGGGAATATTGACCCTGAATTGCAACTCGATGTCCTAAATAAGGTGACACGGCCCTCTATCGTTGCCTGCGATACCATGAATTTTTGGATCGACGGCAAACGGGATGCCTTATGGAAAGTACTGGAATCGGTCGATATCCTGGTCATTAATGATGGGGAAGCCAGAGCCTTAGGCGAAGACCCCAATTTAGTCCAAGTGGCCAAACGGATTTTATCGAAAGGCCCTAAAACTTTGATCGTCAAACGAGGGGAATACGGCGTCTTGATGTTCCATCAAGACGGAACCTTCGGAGCGCCCGCTTATCCTTTAGAAACCGTAAAAGATCCCACAGGAGCCGGCGACACGTTTGCGGGAGGATTTATGGGGTATCTCTCCGCATCGGGAAATTATTCGGAAACCGGACTTCGGCAAGCCATTATCTTTGGCAGCGTCATGGCTTCATTCAATGTGGAAGAATTCAGTCTTGATCGCTTAAAGCGGTTGACCAGGGAAGAAATTGATTCACGCTATCACTCCTTTAAACAACTCACACATTTTGAAGCATTGTCGTAGGGCATAAAGTCTACGGCAGTTCCAGGTCATTCTATGGAGCCCTTAGGAGAATATCTCAAACAAGCACGAGAGAAAAAAGGGTTATCCTTAGAACAGATTGCCTCGCAAACCCGAATCCAAGAACGCCATCTCCAGGCCCTAGAATCAGAAGATTTTGCTAAGCTTCCGGCCAAAGTATTCGCCAAAGGTTTTGTACGATCATATGCCAAAGCCTTGGGTTTAGACGAAGAAGAAGCCCTTCAATACTTCCTCGAAACATCTGGGGCTTTTTACGACCAGAGCCAAACGGAACAACCTCAACCTCATGTGCAAGTGAAGCTGGAAGCTGCCTCTCGGCAGAGCATAAACTGGAATCTTGTTGTTGTCGCCCTCGTGATCATAGCCGCCGGAGCTGTTTGGTATGGGCTTTCCCAACAACAAGAAACACCGATCGCCCTATCTGAACCAGAAATTTCATCTCCCATTGAAACAATACAAGAACCAATACCCCCACTACCCGACCCCCAAGAAGGCCTAGCGCCTGAGACACCTGTTGATTCCGTGCCAACTCCGCCCTCTACACCAATGTCTGTTCCGGCCTTACCAACACCAGACCCTCCAATAAACGCTCCGGTTGAACCGATTCCACCAACATCTTCCGCATCTGCCACGCTACCCGCCGTGGGAATAACGACGGATAGGCCTCATACACTTGAGATCGAAGCCACACAATTAACCTGGGTGGTCGTCCAATCAGACGAGCAAGCTCCAAACGAGGCCCTTTTACAACCCGGGCAACGTACTACGTGGAAGGCCAATTCGCAGTTTCTGGTCACACTAGGAAATGCGGCAGGAGTGGTCATACAACTCAACGGTCAACCGCAAGGTCCGTTTGGAAAAGCAGGGCAAGTGGTCCGCGATATCCGACTACGCCCATAAACCTCCTCTCAAAATTCCGTACAGCCTTTTTCCTTTTACCCTCTCTGAGTAAGTTTGACCATGAGTTTGTATAGAAAATAGGCATTTCACTATGCTTTTTTGTTTATTTTTCGATTTCTTGACAGGTCAAAAAATTGATTGATATGATTAAAAGGTTTGGGTGGTTAAGGGATGATTGTTCATCCCTTCCCTCTCAAATTCCCCGAACCAGCAAAAATGGCGACATGGGGGTGTAAACAACACCCCAATTATTTTCTTTGTTCTCATCAACTTGTTTAACCCAGGAGGCTTACATGAAGTTTTCGATGAAAATGCTTGTAATGGCGACAGCTGCCATGTTCCTGACCACTGGCTTGGCTATCGCTGGCCCAGAAAAAGATCCCTTGAAGGCACGCGTTCCTGCCGATAAACGTGCGGCCGCCAAAAAGAACAAATCGCCTTACGGCAAAAAATCCAAAGATGCTACTCCTGAAATTATTGCCGAAGGGAAGGCTATTTTTGAAGGAAAAGGCACCTGTGTGAACTGTCACGGGAAAAAAGGCGATGGAAACGGCCCAGCCGGTAAGGTCCTCAACCCGGGTCCACGAAACTTCACCAATTGCAAATTCCACAAGAAACGGAAAGAGG
>CP070628.1:1651014-1660850 GCA_020355985.1 Nitrospirota bacterium
ACTTCACAATAGACCCATGCGCAAGGCAAAGCGACGACGGTGATTTCACCAAGTGTACCGGTTTGAGCCACGCTTCGCATATGGCGACAATAGGCATAATTTGTTGGTTAGAGGGGAGTGGATCGCATATCTAGCGCGGTCAGTTTCCATTTTTTGCCGTAAGATTCGTGAAGACTTCGCTCTACAACGATAGTTTCTTCGACTAATTGGGCAAAGCGAAGGGCGGTATCAGCATCTTCGGCCTTTTCTGCTCCGGTTGCAAATACCCTCGCCAACTCCTCTAAATAGCGGGCGTCTTGCAAAATATAATATCGAAACTTTTGCAGAGGGAGTGTGCCCTTTCCTAAGGCCACGACAAAGGGATGGTGAAGTTGTGCCTTCCAGATAGACGCAGCTAATTGACGCAAATGATCCGAAAAATTCATTTACAGATCTTTCTCTAGAAAGGAAAGAATGAGAGGGTTAACCACTTGAGGTTGCTCCCATTGAGGTAGATGTCCGGATTCGGGGATGATGTGCCATTCGGCCTGAGGTAAAATATTTTTCACCTGTTTTCCAACACCCAAAGGAAAGACGCGATCATGATCGCCCCATAGGAGCAATGTTTGGTGTGAAATGCTTCCCATCCGTTGGCCATAACGTTCTTCCCAGCTATGAATATGATCTAATAACGAATAGAGCGGTGTGAGTAAGCCTCCTCGCTGGCGATTATGAAACGATCGCTCAATGATTGAGGGAGAAATCAATTCTGGCTGATAGACCATTTCTTTGAGTAAGCGTTCCGTGGTTCCTCTCCCTGCCAATCGATTCCCTAGCGTGGCCAGCCAGAGGGGAGGACGGTGGTGGAGAAACCGGCGATACTGGGGTGATGCCACACTGTCTTCAATTTGCGCCGGAAAGCCAGAAATGAGTATCAGCCGATCTACCCGGTTCGGATAGTCCAGAGCCATAGCCATGGCAAGCCCTGCTCCCATGGAGTTTCCGATGAGTATGGCCTGTTCGATCTTCAGACTATTCATAAATTCCAGAAAAAAGTTTACGAGATGTTCCGGACTGTAAGTGGCCTCGGGTTTATCCGAAATCCCCGAACCTATGAGATCGGGGATTAACACTCGATGCGTGTGCGCTAAGGGCAGATATTGGTATTCCCATTGCCACATTGATCCACCGAAGCCATGGATAAGGATTACAGGCTTCCCTTTGCCAATATCCAGATAGGCCATACGATGGTCTTTGACCATGACCGTTTGGAAGGGAACCCTTTGGATGAGTTCAACCCAGGGAGGAAGTGATGGGGAAGAGGAACATCCCACGGATGTGAAACACCAAATGAGAATAAGGAAGATGGTAGTGGGCAACAAGTAAAAACGACCCGGCATTAGGCCAAATGAATCAGGGTTTCATCCGGATTCACCTCATCTCCTTCTTTGATATAAATTGTTTCCACTCTCCCGTCTATAGGAGCCTGTACCCGATTTTCCATTTTCATGGCCTCTACGACAAGTAAGGGGGTTCCGACTTTTACCTCATCACCTTGAGCGACCAGTAGCTTGACAACACGACCGGGCATGGGCGTAGTGACATCGCCGGCGTGTGAGGGTTTTGGACGACCGTCTATCTTAGATGAGGAGGACGCGGTCGGAGCCTCTGGAGCGCCAGCTAACACCTCCTGTATCGGTTCAAGGTAGACCTCTTCAAGCTTATCATTCACCTTAATGTAGTAAGGTTTGGTCCCATCTATCGTTTGCCCAGATCCCGAGACACGAATATGATACGACTCTCCATGAACCGTTACTTTAAATTCCACTGGAGCCAAATGTAAGTCATGCCCAACGGCTGGTCCGCTTTCTGACTGGGTTTGCAGAGGTTCGGGTTTAAGCTCTCCCCTTTCTCGTTCGTCAAAAAATTGTAGTGCGACGGAGGGAAGTAGTGCGTACGAAACGATATCTTCCTCTGCGATGTCTTTTCCCACTAATTCTTGTTGTGCATCCTCCAGCTCTGGGTCAAGATTGTCAGCTGGTCGAGCCAATATCGGTTTGTCGCCTTCTAGCGCTTTTTGTCGGATTTTTGAGTTGAGACTCCCTGGCGGTTTTCCATACAAGCCTTGGAAATAATTCTTGGTTTCGTTGGTAATAACTTTATACCGTTCTCCTGTCAAAGTATTTAAGGTGGCTTGCGTGCCGACAATTTGACTGGTGGGGGTGACCAGTGGTGGATATCCCATATCTTTCCGGACTCGTGGGATTTCTTCCAACACCTCTTTAATTTTCCCAAGAGCATTTTGTTCCGCTAACTGGGCCGCCAAATTTGACAGCATGCCCCCTGGTACTTGAGAGAGTAGGATATCTGTATCGACTCCGGTGAAATCACTTTCAAATTGCCGATAGCGTTTCCGTGACTTTCGAAGTTTATCTGCGGCGGGAGCGAGTTGTTGCAGGTTCAATTTGGTGTCATAGGGAGTATTCCTCAGTGCGGCAATAAAGGATTCGGTTGGAGGATGGGAGGTTCCGCCAGACAGGGGAGACAAGGCTGTATCCAATATATCAAGACCTCCCATAATTGCCATCAAGGCAGACATCGAAGCCATCCCAGATGTGTAATGGGTATGCAGATGAATAGGGGTGCGAACTGTTGATTTAAGACGACTGATTAACTCATAGGCTTCAAATGGAGGCAGCAATCCTGCCATATCTTTAATGCAGATCGTATCTGCGCCGAGGTCTTCGAGTTGCTTGGCCTGTTCAACGAAATGATTCAGGCTATGGACCGGACTCACGGTATAACAAATAGTGGCTTCAATATGTTTTCCGCAGGCTTTGACCACTTCCATGGCCGGTTTTATGTTACGAATATCATTGAGGGCATCAAAAATCCGAAAGACATCAATGCCGTTTTTGGCCGAGAGTTCTATGAACTTCTCTAGCACATCGTCGGCATAATGCCGATACCCCACCACGTTTTGCCCGCGCAACAACATTTGTAGGCGGGTTTTGGGCATGGTTTGCCGAAACGCTCGGAGACGTTCCCAAGGATCTTCTTTCAGAAACCGTAGGCAGGAATCAAATGTGGCACCTCCCCATACTTCCAACGACCAGAATCCGACTTCATCTAATTCGGCACCGACTGACAAAAGATCTTCGGTCCGCATGCGTGTCGCGAGTAATGACTGATGTCCGTCGCGTAGTGCGACGTCTGTCAAATAAACCTGCCGTTTTGGCGACGCTTCAATATCGAGTGCAGGAGGAGATCCTGATTTCACACGTTTAGGAACCGGACGCCCTACATGCACTCGTTTTTTGGTTTTTCTTGGCATAAGCAACCTTTCACATAGGCAACGGAATGAGGTCTCCGTTGTATAAACTAAGAGGCTTACAAGCCTTCGTACGCAGCAATAACTGCGGAAAGAGCGACGACTAAATCTTCGGGTTCTTCCATCTCCTCGTAATCAAAGAGCCCTGGGTGGTTTTCAAGATAGCTCGTATCAAACCGTCCTGCACGGAAATCAGGTTCTTCCATGATTTTGGTTAAAAATGGGATAGTCGTTTTTACTCCTCTTAACATAAATTCTTCGAGGGAGCGATGGGTTCGGCGCACGGTTTCATCCCATGTGCGGCCATGCACGGTGAGTTTAGCCAAGAGCGCATCATAATAGGGCGGGACGGTATAGTCTTTATATACCGTTCCGTCAATTCGTACACCAACTCCACCAGGGGAAAGATAGGCGGTGATCTTTCCAGAAGACGGCCGAAAGCCGTTTTGAGGGTCTTCTGCATTAACACGGGTTTGAATGGCGTAACCTTGGAGATTGACTTCATGCTGTCCGAAGACTAAAGGCCGGCCGGCCGCAATCCAGAGTTGTGATTGGACGATATCCACCGTCGTAATTTGTTCGGTGACGGTATGTTCGACTTGTATGCGAGGATTCATTTCCATGAAATAGTATTGGCCATCGGGGTCCAAGAGAAATTCAACAGTTCCAGCATTATAAAACTGCGCGGCCCGTGCCATGGCGATGGCAGCTTCACCCATTTCTGCCCGAAGGCGCGGGGTTAATACGAGCGAGGGAGCAATTTCGACCAGTTTTTGGTGACGTCGTTGAATGGAGCAGTCACGCTCTCCGAGATGAATGACATAACCGTTTTTATCCGCTAACAATTGAAATTCAATATGGTGAGGCCGTTCAATATATTTTTCGATAAAGAGTTCCCCGTTACCAAATGCCGCCTGTGCTTCACGGGCACCGGCTTCCATGGCATCTTTGAGTTCTTCGTCCGAGCGCACTACCCGTAATCCGCGGCCTCCTCCCCCTGCACTGGCTTTCACCATGACTGGATAGCCGACTCGTTGGCAAAAGGCTAAGCCTTCTTCGGGCGATTCAACGCTTCCATCCGTTCCGGGGACAACGGGAACGCCAATTTTTATAGCGAGTTCTCGTGCTTTGACTTTATCCCCCAACAATTCTAAGGAATGTGGTGAGGGACCAATAAAGTTAATGCCCTCTTCTTCGCATAGTTTGGCAAACGACGCGTTTTCAGCAAGAAATCCATAGCCTGGATGAATGGCATCTGCACGAATGCGTTTAGCCAACCCCACAATCTGCCGTGTATCCAAATAGCCTTGAACGGGGCCAGGCCCGACCAAATAGGCTTCATTAGCTTTTTTGACATAGATAGCTGTAGCATCACTCTCCGAATAAATGGCTGCCGTGGCAATGCCGTATTCTCGGCATGCCCGGATGACACGCATCGCAATTTCTCCCCGATTCGCAACTAAGATTTTTTTAAACATAAAGGGTGAGGGTTTTCTCTTTGAAAGTACAGTTTATTCGGTGAATCCTAGCAAGTCCGTACCCGATTGTCGTTTCTTTGTATTCACCGATCACTTAGCTGATAATACTTGCCTTTTTTGATAAGTCGTTGGCCATCTTGAGACAGCACGAATTGTTCAAAGGCCAAAACCTTCGGCGAGGGTTGTTGGCTTGTAATAAGCATGATCGGTCGTTGGATGGGGTAGCGTTTATCTAGGACTGTTTGCACCTCGGGCTCGATCTTGTCAATAAATAGGAGATTGATCGCGACGCCATCTTCTTTGGCTCGAAGAGCCGGAGAGATCGAAACAAACGTTACAGCTTCAAGATTACCACTCACCATGGTAATGGCCTCTTGTTCGGTTTCCGCTCGGTAGGCTGATCGGGAAATACCATTGGGAATCTCCAGCTGTTTTTCAAACCCTTGTCGGATGTTTTGATTGGTTGATCGATTGACCAGAACGATTTTGGTTTGGGGCGCTTCTTCATAGACTTGCGACCAATAGCGAAGTTTCCCAGAAAACACCTGGGCAAGTTGAGCCGTGGATATTTCTTTCACTGGGTTGGAAAAATTCGTGAGGACAGCAATGCCATCTCGTGCAATCATCGTGGAACGGAGAGAAGGAACTTCTTCACCAGTTACCGCAATGTCGGCTTCACCTAACTCAATTGTTCGAATAGGCTTTGCTTTGGGATGCCAAAAAAAATCAATAGAAATTGAGGGGTAGCGTTGTTCAAAGGCATCTGCCAATATTTCAAGAAGATAGCGTTCCGGCCCATTCCCGGCGATGAGAATAGTCCCTGAGGGAGATGAGGCCTCGTTGGTTGCACCTTGTATTTGTCCCTCGGGTTCGATCGCCAAGGTCTGAGAAAGGGGAAGAGATAGGCTAATAAAGAAACATCCCAAGATACACATATGGGTAGGGAGGCGAAGTTTTTTTTGTACCCCTCGAAACATAAATGTCGTCGCGTTGAATATATCGAAAAATTTTAACGATGAATGTTAACCGTTAAGTCAGGAGCGAAGCGAAAAAACCCCTGAGAAAAAAGACAAAAACGGGGCCATCATTCCCGTTTCAGGAAATGAATGTCAAGAGAGAAATGATAACGGGATAAGGTGGCGGGAAATTCTTGCAACTGATTCTCTCTAGGTCGATTGCTTCTTCTTTACCATGATTCACCAGGACCTGGTTGGGAGTTAGCTTCGGTTGGGGCTTCACGCATCCCTGAAATAAGAGGAAGCTTTTTAAGCTTTTCCATCCGTTCATCATGCATATGATAAGCTTTCTGTTCAGAAAAGCCTGTTTTATGCGTGCCGACAATTTTTGAAGCAAAGGAAGACATGATGCGACGACTCTTTACCATTTGGCATTTGGGACAGGTCGTATCTTCCGGCTTCATGCTGAGAGCTTGCATGGCCTCGAAATGATGATCGCATGATTCACACACATATTCGTATAATGGCATGATAATACTCCTTGAAGGATGATGTGACTAATCTAATGAAAAATCATGTTAAATTATATAAATTATATAGTAGGAAGGGCATGTGTGGCCAATAGCCTGGAGGAGTAATTTCTATATATTTACATATAGGACAAGGATCCCAGATCTTGACGCATACTAGGCAGTTCTATAGACTCAACCTTTTTGCTTTTACTTTGGAGGAACTTGCGATGTCGGTGCTTATTCGACGGTTTAAATTGCCCACAGGAATGATGAAAGAAGAGCGTATTGATGAGCCTGACCGCATTGAACGGTATATGCAGTTTTTTGACAAAGAAGGCAAAGCAAAACTGGAGGCCGGGCAAAAAGTCTTTATCGATAAGGACGAATGGCAACTGCTTGAGGATTAATACCCTTCCCAGTTCTTTCCCTTCCAGACGGTGCATTCTTCCAAGTAGAATAGAGTAAGTGCTTGTATCTGCTAGGCAGTAAATAGGGTGCTTTTCTTTAAACGGAAAGTTAAGAAAATGGGATATTGGATACATTTAAAGCGATCTCTGGATCAGGCCATGATTCATCGTGACCGTTGCTTGGAAATTCCTTCTAATCCTTATCGCGCTGATTACTGGGTAGGAGGTTGGGAAGAATATCCAGATAAAGATACGGCATTAGAAGCCTTAGAAAATACCGATGCCGCTTCTCAACTTCGATGCCCTGTCTGTAAACCGTGATATTCCTCGGCAATCGAATTTTCAGTTATTCCGACCTTCCTTCACAACACATATTGAAATAGGG
Organism: Nitrospirota bacterium; assembly: GCA_020355985.1. The sequence continues at coordinate 1,658,063 of CP070628.1, forward strand.
CTCCATTTATGGCGCAAAAATTTGGGAATGCGCGGTGGGTCAAAGAAGGATACTTGGATAATCGGACCACAGATTGTGTTGTTGGGCAAATAACCTTTGCAGCCTTAGGGATCGTGGATTTTTGCCTTGCCGGCGGATTGAGCGGAGAAATAGCTGGGAAGGTGATTCAATTTCGAAATCCAAAATTTCTTGATGATCCCTATGCTGGGGAGTTGTTAGAGGATTTTGCCATCCCGCAAATAGGAAAAGTGAGCTTGCTGTCATTTGACCCGCATCCTCTCCTTTCCCCGCATCCGTACTTTGAATGGTTTTCTCTTGATCAGCAGCATTACCGTATTGAGCTTAAACCGGATGACGCCTGGGTGGTCCTGGAACCCGAATCGGAATTGCTAATCGGCGAGTCTCAACGTATTCGTGAAGCTTTAGCCCCTAGCTTAGGTCTTTCTGCTTCTTAATCCGTTACCGAAGTTCATAGGAAAAACACCACTTCAATCGTTGTTTCCCAACTTCATTGACTCCCTTTTTTATGGTTCGTAGAATGGTCTCATGAATGATCGATTTTTAAAAGCCTGTCTTCGTCAGCCAGTGGACCGAACTCCGGTTTGGTTTATGCGGCAAGCTGGGCGGTATATGGCGGAGTACCAAGCCATACGTCGCAGGCATTCTATCTTGGAGGTATGCAAAACTCCCGCACTAGCAGCCGAAGTGACCCTTCAGCCTATCCAGCGATTTCAATTAGATGCTGCGATTATTTTTGCAGATATTTTACTGCCGTTAGAAGCCATGGGGCTTCACCTTGAATTTGTCGAAGGAAAAGGTCCAGTCATTGATAATCCTATTCGCGGAGAAATGGGCATTGTGGAACTTCTGGCGGTTGATGGCGAAGCATTCGGCTATGCAGGGGAAGCTATTCGTCAAGCACGAGAAGCCTTAGATAATCGAGTTCCGTTAATAGGATTTGCCGGTGCTCCTTTTACTTTAGCCAGTTACGCGATCGAAGGGGGCAGCTCACGGGATTATGCTCGAACCAAACAACTTATGTTTTCTCAGCCAACAGTCTGGCATCAATTGTTATCGAAGCTCTCGGCAGTGGTTGTGGAGTATTTGCGGGTTCAAAGTCGAGCTGGAGCCCAAGCGATTCAACTGTTTGATAGTTGGGTCGGGTGTTTAAGTCCTGGAGATTATGAGGAATATGTTTTGCCACATGTCCAAGCCATTTTTTCTGCCCTCCGGGTTGAAGGAATTCCGCTCATTTATTTTGGTACAGGAACGACCGGTTTATTATCATTAATGCGCAAAGCAGGAAGTGATGTGATGGGAGTCGATTGGCGAGTTCGATTAGATGAAGGCTGGAACCTTGTTGGTCATGATATGGGAATTCAGGGTAATCTGGACCCAATGGTGTTGTTTGCCTCAGAAAAGGAAATCGAACGTCGGGTGCGAGACATCATGCAACAAGCTGCAGGGCGTCCAGGACATATCTTTAATTTGGGACATGGAATTCTTCCAAGTACGCCATTAGACAATGTTGAATTTGCCATTGATTGTGTGCGCCGTTTTTCCAATGTCTCGTATGCCGCTATTTAGTTAAAGCTATTCTTTCCTCACACTCGTTCATCTTGGCCGCGATTCTTCTTCTCTTCCACTCAATAGTTATTGTTCAGTAAATTTTAAAGCTATGTCTTCAGCCCCCTTTCATGTCGTTATTATTGGGGGAGGGATCTCAGGCCTCTCCACGGCCTTTTTTATCATGGAGGACGCTAAAGCAAAACAGCTGAATGTTCAATGTACAGTTATTGAACGTGATGCCCGTTGGGGCGGAAAAATTTTGACCAACCACACACCGGATTTTCTCATTGAAGGAGGTCCGGATTCTTTTTTAACATCCAAGCCCTGGGCCATGGAATTATGCCGGACTTTGGGTCTTGAGGGGCAGCTTATTCCGACTAAGGCGGAAAATAATCGGACATTTTCATTATGCCGCGGGGTTTTGAGGGAATTGCCTCAAGGCTTATTAGCTTTTCGGCCGCAACGGGTAGATACGCTTGTCTCGGGAGGGTTGTTATCATGGCGAGGTCTTCTGCGGATGGGTGCAGAGCGGTTTTGGCCCAAGCTATCTTCTTCAGACGTCGATGAATCATTAGGTAGTTTTTTTCGACGACGGTTTGGAGTTGAGGCTTTTGATTATCTCATTGAACCATTGGTGGCTGGAATTTATGCAGGTGATGCTGATGAACTAAGCATTGAAGCGACATTCCCACGATTTCGGGAGCTGGAACAACAATATGGGAGTGTCATCAAGGGGATGCGGGCAGTTCAAGCGAAAGCGAGGATGAAGTCGAAATCCCCTGGTTCACCATCCTCTTTGTTTATGACGCTTCGAAATGGCCTAGGCGAATTAATTCACACCTTAATCCAGCGATTAACAGACCAAGGTGTTCAGTTGATGACTGGTTCCGGTTGTCAAGAAGTTCAGGTACATGCTCACAATAAAGAGACGTTTCAGGTCACCTTAGAAAATCACACTCTACTGGCAGCAGATGCCGTCGTGCTTGCGACTCCCACCTTTCAGACGGCGAGGATGATTCGCACATTTCAACCGGATGTCGCCGGGGTATTAGACGAAATTTCCTATACGTCGACGGCAACCATATCCATGGCTTATCAGGCAGACCATGTGGCAGAACACATTCGAGGTTTTGGATTTGTTGTGCCACGAAGAGAGCAACGTCCGCTCTTGGCCGGTACCTGGACATCGCTGAAGTGGCCTTACCGAAGTCAAAAAGAC
>CP070628.1:1660950-1671236 GCA_020355985.1 Nitrospirota bacterium
CCAAGTAATTCAAGGCATCGGCATGTTCAGGGTCCAATTTTAAAGCCTGTTCCATGGCTTTTACCACCTCATCGAAACGGTCCAACTTGTCATAGGCCGTACCTAAATTAAAATGCAGCTCAGCATTGGAGGGGTCCTGTTGTATACCATCTTCCAATCTGGCTTTGGCCTGTTGGTATTCCTTCATTTGAAAATACGTTAAGCCCAACAATAAATATGGCTCAGGACGCTTCGGGTTTAGCTTCACGGCTTGATCCAAATACGACAAGGCCTCTTCGTTCCGCTTCAAGCGATACGACACAAATCCCAGATGCAATATGCTATCGAAAAACGTGGGGTCAATTTGTATATTGGTTTGGTAGGCTTGAATAGCCTGCTCATAATCTTTCATTTCCTCATACAAGAGCCCCAAAAAGTCTCGAACACGTAATTCATTAGGCCTATCACGTAAAACGGCATTCAATTCCTCAATCGCTGCAGCAAAATTGCCCTGTTCTCCATAAATTTGGGCCTTCCTTACTTGGGCATGAAGGTCACCAGGGTTTTGCTTAAGCAAGTAATCTAAATGACCAATGGCTTGATCCGTCTCCTTCTGGGCGACATACAAACTCACAAGACGCAAGCGAAATTCACGGTGATGAGGATTCACATCATTAAGAAAGGTATTGATCAATTCAATGGCTTGCTCAGACTCTTCTGCCTCTTCGAACAGTGCTACCAATTTGACATAGGCACGTTCAAAAGACGTATTCAAAACAATAGCCTGCTCAAAATGTCCCACTGCTTCCAGTTTCATGTTTTTTTCTATTGCAATAATCCCCAGGTAATAATGAGCCTCTGCTGAACTTGGCACATGTTGCAAGAGGTCATGGAACACCTCTCCTGCTTCCTGATAGTCTTTCTTCGTCAACAACAGGGTGCCATGAGAAATATAGAGCCGCTCCTCTGAAGGAAATTTCCGCTCGCCTTCCGCCAATACCTGTAGGGCTCGGTTATGCTCCCCTGCATCAAAAAATATTTTCGCCATCTCCAAAAACATGGCTACTGTCGTAATTTTTTCGACTGGGATTTGCTGAGCCGTCTCCACAGCGGCCGGCATCTGAGCCAACCTAAAATGTAGCTTGGCAATACGAAATTTTAAGAAGACCGAATCAGGGTCAAACGTCAACCCAGCCTGATAGGCTTCTAAAGCCTTGAGGCTATCGTTATTGAGTTCAGCCAGCGAACCTTGAAGAAAATGATAATAGGCTTGAGGATGGGTTGTTTCCTGAATGATAGGAGAATTCATCTGCTCATGCGGAGCAAGATGAGGAGCGGTACCGCAGGAAACAATTAAAAGGGGAACACTTAATACACACGTTCGAATACGACTTAGCCAAAGGGGAAACGCATTTTCAGAACAAGTCGAACCAATTTGTCGCATTGAAAAATCCAGCACCTTAGGCTCTATCAAGTGACCACATTCTTTATATTATACCAGATTGCCTATTAGCTAAATCATTAAATTTGGCATACCGGTCATGAAACTGTAGATCCACTTCTCCAATGGGCCCATTTCTATGCTTACGAACGAGAATATTGGCAATTCCTTTGTCATCGGAATCAGGATTATAGACTTCATCTCGATAAATAAACATTACCACATCTGCATCCTGTTCAATTGCCCCCGACTCCCGGAGATCTGCGAGCATTGGTCTTTTGTCCGTCCGATTTTCTACAGCACGACTTAACTGAGAAAGCGCAACGACAGGAATATCTAATTCTTTAGCAAGAGCTTTTAAGGCTCGTGAAATATCGGAAATTTCCTGTTGTCGGGATTCAGAAGAACCCTTTCCATCCATCAATTGCAAATAATCGATAATGAGTAGATCGAGGCCATGTTCTGCTTTGAGACGCCGAGCCTTTCCGCGCATTTGCTGAACACTCAGATTGCCCGAATCATCGATAAAAATTTTTGCCTGTTCCAATTTACCAGCTGCCTCGGTCAAGGCTACCCAATCAGGCCCTTTTAATTGTCCCGTCCTAACCGAATGAGAATCTAAATGGGCTTGAGAGCTGAGCATGCGCAAGACAAGTTGAGCTCGAGACATTTCCAGGCTGAAAATACCAACCACAGCGTTGCCTTTCAGCGCTGCCTGCTCGGCCATTCCCAATGCCAAACTCGTCTTCCCCATACTCGGCCTACCTGCCACAATAATTAAATCAGAGGCCTGGAGTCCGGCGAGCAGATTATCTAAATCTGTAAAACCGGTAGGCACTCCAGTTATTTTCTCTTGCCGACTATAGAGTCGATCAACAATTTCAACACTGTCCTGAATGATACTACTGACCGGGGCAAAGGTTCCGCCCAAATGCCCTTGGGCCAGACGAAAAATTTCTCGCTCGGCAAACTCCAGGAGCTCATCCGTTTTGGTTGTGCCTTCGTACCCCTTCATCACCACATCAGTGGCTGTTCGAACTAACCCCCGAAGCAATGATTTATCCCGAACAATTTGACAGTGATAGCGAATGTTCGCTGCACTGGGTACCATTTGCACCAACTCAGCAATGTAGGAGGCACCCCCTACTTGATCCAATTCCCCTGTGCTTCGCAAATAATCAGTCAGTGTAATTTGATCAACAGCCTGACTGCGTTCAGACAAGGCCACCATGCTGCGATACACCATCTTATTTGCTGTTCGATAAAAATCATCTTCCGACACAATTTCCAAGGAACGATTGAGGGCGGCATTGTCCAACAGAATCGCACCGAGCACCGATTGCTCGGCCTCTAAGTTCTGAGGAGGGACACGAACGTCAGTTATTTCAGAAATCGCCATAAATCTCCGTTCGCAACCGCTGAGGCAATTTTTGGAGAGCCACTCGTGTTTGTCGACGCTTTAAGAAGGAATCCGAATATTCCAATAAGAGCACAGATGCAGCAGGGCCTTTTTTAACTTCATAGAGAATGACTCGTGATATCCCTCGGCGCCGAGCCTCCTTAGCAGCCAAGGTAAGTGAAGACTTGGGCGTTCGTTCTATTCTTTCCTCAATCACACTAATACCTGCTGTACGTAATGTCTGAGCTAGCAAAAACGCTTCCCCAGCTTGAGGCCCCGAAGTTAACATGAGCACAGGGTTAAAACCATTAATTCCTACTTGCCCTCCACGCTATAAGGCTGTGAACAAGCGATCCAAATCAAGGCCAAACCCAATGGCTGGAAGATCCCGGCCAAACCGGCCAACCAAGTGATTGTATCGTCCCCCACCACCGATTTCACTGCCTAATGCGGAGGTAAAAACATCAAAGACGACACCATCGTAATAATCAAAACCTCGAAATTCTCCAAGATCCAACAACACATGCTGTTGAACATCGGTATGCTCCAAGTGCCGACACACCTGTTCCAAACGATGTAATGGCTTTAGCAATTGTGCGTCTTTCCCGGCAATCCGCTTTCCCCACTCCAACACCTCACGCTGTCCACAGCGTTCAGGAACCTGGAGAATGTTTCGAACCATCGTTCGAGGTAAGCGCTCAGTAGCAAGAATCTGTTCCAACCGCGGCAAATCTTTATGCGCGGCGGCCAACTCCGCCTGCTTTCTCCCCGTTGCAGATAGCCCTGAGCGAGATAACAAGGCCTTAAAAAATCCCACATGCCCCAAAGATATTTTCCAATCCGGTAGACCCACAAGTTCGAATAAGCCAGCTAGCATGGTCACCATCTCGGCATCGCCTTTTGCGGTATCATTGCCTACCAGCTCAATCCCTACCTGAAACACTTCACGATCTCGCCCACGATGTTCCAATTCATAGCGAAAGACGGTGGTTCGATAGGAAAACCGCAAGGGGTGCAATTCTCCCCCTAATCCCATGGCAACCATCCTGGCAATTTGAGCCGTCGCATCTGGACGCAATACGAGCATACGCCCGGAAGTCCTATCGGCGAATTTATAGCACTTGTCTAAAATTTCCGTGGAGAGTCCAGCTGCCAGAACATCAAGATACTCAAAAGTAGGAAGAATAATTTCTCGATAACCCCATGTAGCCAAATAGGCTAGCAATTGGTCTTCCAGCTTCCGAACACGCTGCGCCGTTTGAGGTAATAAGGTCGCTGTACCGATGGGGATGAGGGAGCGGGCGGGTTTCATGGGACTTATGAAGGAGAACCTACCAATGAAACCGTCCGGCCAAGGGTAGTTAATGGGAGAAGAGAAGTCAGACTAACCCAGATCAACCATGCGTACTGACAGAATATCTTTCTCCTGCTTCAGGAGATCTAATACCTCAGCAGAAAGGGGGCTGTCGAGTCCAATAATCAGCAACGCCGATTCTCCTCGCTCGACACGTGAGCATTGCATCCTGGCAATATTCACTCCATGTTTGCCAAGGATTTGCCCCACCATGCCTATCACACCTGGACGATCCACGTTATCAATCAAGATCATCTGTCCCTCTGAGATCACCTCGACCTGAAATTGATTAATTTCCACAATACGGGGTTCTTGGCGATGAAAGAGCGTACCTGCCAGAGCATAGGTTTTTGGTCCGGCTTCGACTTTGAGCCGGATCAAACTCGTAAAATCACCGGCATCGCTACTTTTAACTTCTTTGACTTCGATACCACGTTCTTTTGCCACGATAGGAGCATTCACGAAATTAATCACATCTTCCAAAATTGGAGAGAGCAATCCTTTCAGAATGGCCACCGAAATAGGTGCCACCCCCAGTTGCGAAACCTCACCAACATATTCGACCGTGACAGATTTGAGTCCCCCATCCAATATTTGGGCCTGAAAGCGCCCCATCCGTTCAGCCAACAATAAATAGGGCTGAAGCTGTGGCAAAACTTCTTGAGGAACCGAAGGCACATTCACTGCACCTCGCGCAATTCCGCGTTTGAAATAATCGACAAATTGTTCCGCAATGCCAATGGCCACATTCTCTTGGGCTTCTTCTGTGGAAGCGCCAATATGAGGGGTACAGGTAAAGTTATCCAAACTCAGAAGCGGATGCTTAGGGTCAATCGGCTCCTTTTCAAATACATCAAAGGCTGCCGCAGCCACTTTCCCTGATTGTAGAACCTCAGCTAAATCTTGTTCGTTAATAATGCCGCCTCGAGCGCAATTCACTATCATGACGCCATCTTTCATCTTAGCCATCGTCTGGGCATTGATGATCCCTCGGGTTTCATTCGTCAGGGGAGTGTGAACGGATATCACATCCGCACGATGAAATAATTCTTCAAGCTCCACCACCTCAATGCCCATTTGTTTCGCTCGATCAACAGCCAAATAGGGATCATAGCCAATGACATTCATCGACCATCCCTAAGCTAACTTGGCGACATATGATCCAATTTGCCCCAATCCTACTAAGCCCAAAGTTTTATTATAGAGCTCACTCCCCATAAATTTGCTTTTTTCCCACTTGCCGTCCTTCATGGATTTGGTGGCCTGGGGAATTTTGCGACTCATGGCCGCGATCATCGACATGGTATGTTCCGCCGTCGTAATCGTATTGCCTCCCGGGGTGTTCATGACCACAATGCCTCGACGAGTAGCAGCCTCGGTGTCGACATTGTCCAAACCAGTCCCCGCACGGCCCACAATACGAAGGCGCCCTCCTGCTTCGATCACCTCTTTCGTCACCTTGGTGGCCGACCGGACGATGAGAGCCTCATAGTTGCCGATTTCCTCCAACAACTCTTCTTTGGATAATTTGGTCTTCACCGACACCGAAAATCCTGCCCGCTCTAGAACTTCGACTCCTTTAGGGGAAAGGCTGTCACTGACCAAAATATTCATACATCACTCCATTGCATAAAGAAAAACCAAGGCTCAAAAGGTTAATTAAGTTGATTAGGCGTTACGTTTTTCGAAATCTGCCATATATGCAATCAATGCATCCACACCTGCTTCTGGCATAGCATTGTAAATACTGGCACGCATGCCCCCCACCGAACGATGCCCTTCCAGCGTCGTTAACCCAGCAGCCTTTGCGCCAACCAAAAAATCCTTATCCAGTTCTGCGTTGGCCAGAATAAATGGGACGTTCATCCATGATCGGGAAGCTAGTTCAACCGGATTGCTATAGAAACCAGACTCATCAATAGCGGCATAGAGCTTATTGGCTTTGCGTTCATTGATCTTGGCCATGGCCGCTAATCCCCCTTGGGCTTTCAACCATTTGAAGACCAGCCCAGCCAGGTAAATCCCATAGGTTGGGGGAGTGTTCAGCATCGAATCAGCTTCAGCTTGCTTGGCATAATCATACACACTGGGCGTAATAGGCAGAACCTCGCCAATGAGATCGTCCCGCACAATTACTAAGGTAACCCCAGCTGGACCGATATTCTTCTGAGCCCCAGCATAAATTAGACCAAACCTGCTAACATCAATAGGTCGCGATAAGATTGTTGATGAATAATCAGCGACTAAGGGCACCTCACCTGTATCTGGCACCCAGTGAAATTCCACACCTCCAATAGTCTCATTGGGGGTATAGTGAACATACGCAGCGTCTTTTTTTAACGACCAACTCTCGAACGAAGGAATACTCGTAAATTTCCCACCTTCAGAAGATGCAGCCAGATTAACAGTACAATACTTTTTTGCATCGCTAATGGCTTTTTTGCCCCATGCCCCAGTCAAAATGTAATCGGCAGTCGTTTTCCCACGCAATAAGTTCATGGGAATGGTTGCAAATTGGGTTGAGGCCCCACCTTGGAGAAACAGCACTTTATAATTATTGGGAACCTCCAATAAGTCACGAACATCCTGTTCGGCTTCAGCTGCCACGGAGACAAATTCTTTTCCCCTGTGGCTCATTTCCATTATTGAGGCACCGGCACCATGCCAGTCCGGCAACTCTTCTTGGGCTTGTTTCAAAACAGGTTCCGGCAACATCGCCGGCCCAGCGCTAAAGTTATACACACGTGACATGATCGACTATATACTCCAATCCTAAAAAATGAAGGCGCAAACGGCAGGAAAAACACAAAGCACGGCGCCAAAAAGGAGGCTACGCTAGCATAGGGTCCCCAACCAGTCAAGAAGAATGGCGGTCCTTGTCATGACAATTCCTGATGTCCTACAATGACGCTCGCTTATGGAAAACTTGCCTGAAAATTCAAGCAGTTCTGAGACACAAGTCGACAAAACCGTGAAGCCCAAACCCGGTCTGCGCCTTGAACTGCGAGGGGAGGGGAACTACTACAAAGGGATTCTTCATATTGGAAGTACGCTCATCCCCATCAGTGATGATATTCTCGAGGAGCTCAGGGCAAAAACCGCCCTCTCACCCGATGGATTTTTCCGTCTCTTTGTGGAGAAGGTGGGCTACTCATCCTACTTAACTGAGCAAATTCACCAAGAGGTTAAAAGCGCGGGAGACCTCAACTCCCAAATGACGGCCATCCAGCAGACCCTTCGCCAAGAGTAAATCTACGTTTACCCAAAGAGTTTGTCCATAAAATTGATAATCCGCATCTTGCGATCCGGATCTTTTTCCAAGGACAAGGCCTTCTGGTAATGCTCAACAGCTAACTCTGGCATGCGCTTTTCTTCGTAGATTCGACCTACCCCAAACGTGGCATCGGCATCGTTGGGATTGGCGATTAACGCTTTACTAAAATAATCCATGGCAAAATCATTTTGCCCTTTGTCATACAAAAACCAGCCTATGGCGGTCGCCGCCGCGCTAAAGTCAGGGTTCAAGCGAAGGGCTTCCTCGTACTGACGTTTCGCTAGATCCACCCGGCCTTTATTTTCATACAGTCCGCCTAAAGCAAAATGCACTTCAGCATCGTCAGGATTCAGGGTTAAGGCTTTTTTATATTCTTCGATCGCGGGATCCAATTTACCCTGTTCAGCCAGGGCACAGGCCAAATTCGTATGTCCCACCGCCTCGTCAGGACGAAGCTTCAAGACTTCCCGATATTGTGGGATAGCCATCTCCAACTGCCCCTGTTCCTGATAGACCACGCCAAGTTTAAGCCGCGCGGCAACATAGGACGGATCACGTTTAATCGCCTCTCGGAAGGCTTTCACGGTTTGATCCACACGCCCTTGGCGCTGATAAATCTGAGCGAGGAAAAAATGTGGATACGGAGATAGGGGAATTCCTGCCACTGCCTGGTCAAAACTGGCAAACGCATCATCCAAACGCCCGGCTTGAGTATGGAAAATTCCTTCGAATAAGGCCAAATGCGCTGAACCCGGATTCTGTTCTCTTAGGCATTCTAGCCACTCCCGAACCAATTGAGCATTAGCGTCCTCACCAAGAGCTTGAGGATATACTCTCCATGCTTGAGCAAAATCTCCACGCAATAGGCACACGACATTCAGAGCAAAAAACGGCAGGGGGCCGCAATCGGCTTGTGCGGACCAACCACACGCCTCATCATAAACCACATCCCATTGCCCGGCAGAAATGGCTGATTCAACATTTGTTTTGTAAGTGGAGGTCACAATACTTTCTGTTTCTCTAACATTGACTCACCGTGTCAAGGAATCTTCCACATCTGGCGAAGTTGCCTGAATCAAACTACCCAAATATGGGTGGCGTTTGAGCATTTGTTCCTTCATTTCCCACGCCACAGTACGATACGACCAATGGCCTTTGACGCCTGATCGCAATTTGGAAATATATTCCACCTCGGCAAAATCCATCTTAAAAAGACACCGCACTCGAAACCCAAAGGGAATCGCATACAGCGCGGCCTCTTGATTATCCTTACGCAATCGCTCAATATCTTGCTGAACCGCATTCATCGCTTGTCGATACTCTTTCTCCACTCCTGCCTCAGCCAAAATAGGCGGCACTTCATACCCATGAATAGTCGTAAAATTTTGTTGAATCTGCTGACATCGCCGATGTCGATGCATATCCCGCCATCCACCAATATCCATCAAGACATCAAAAATAAAGGCATAACCTGAACGAAATTCCTTGGCCAGGTCATCATAGGGTCCTCGGCTTTTAATCGCTGCGTCGACCAAATCCTGTTTATCTTTCTCGGACCAATCCCTAACCCATCCCAAAAGCAGACGATAAGGTGCCTGACTCACGCGATAGACAAATGTCGTCACCAGTTCATCTAACGCTGCATGGGTCTCGAGCAAATCCACTGACTGATCATAGCCATTCCACGACTGAGGATCATCAAGCCCTGACTTTTTTAACAAGCCTTTCACATGCCGAAACACATCCCGATACACCGAGCTTTGATATTCATTGGGAACAGCATACCGCGCCAACGTGGGAGCCATCGGTTCGAGATGCTTGGATGACTCTTCCTGCAATTCCGTCCATACGCTTGATGGCGCTCGCGCACAGGCTTCTTTGAGATCCTCACCAATACCTAACAATTCCGGGAGTGACGACGAGAGCAATCGCGTCATTTGTTTTTCCAAGGTACGAATACTCACGACTTGCCCAACATTCGTTTTGGCAGACAATGGCAATAGATAGCGAATGACATCATAAGTACGCGCAGCTATCGTCCGATCGTAATCTGCTGGCTTCATGCTATCTGGACATGGATAACGTTCAGCCAAATAGGTCTTGACCGGATCTTTCAACAGCCGATAAATGTTATAGAGGCTACCTAAAATACCTCGATAACTGCCTTCCGTTTCGCTATTCGAAATCTCACTCGGTACATAACAGCCCGCTGCGGCAAAATTCTGATACCGACTGGATTTGGCTTGGCCATCCCACAATGGTTCATCTTCCAAACGAATGGCGGCCAGCTCCGAAATATTTTCAAAACAAATTGTCACATGGCCAAGATCGGCAATCGACCCATGGCCATAGGCAAAATAAAATTGTTCCCAAAATTTTTCCGAAGAATGGGCATGCACCCATTTCAAGCTGTCTTCAATGGAATCCGGCGACCGGCTGTACCGTGCCAAGGCATAAGCGGACTTTTCCGGAGGCATCGGCGCCAGGGCAATCACTTTTCGATCTCGTCGTTCATCGCTCATATTTTAAAACCCTGAGTTGGAAGGGAAAACGTTCCCCCTCCTTTGTAAGGAGGGGAGGCTTCTCTAAAGAAAAGAGAAGTCGGGGCGGTAGAAACATAAACAACCCTTCTATGTCCAATTCCAGAAAAAACAGCCACTATGCTTCTCACACCCCAAAGCCAACGCACTATAGTCACAGAAAGGTATACATCTCAAGTTCGATATCTCCTCAACCGATGGCTTCTTCACGTATGCTTGAAACCGGATGGCTCCTTGACTACACTCTCCGGGCTTCTACGAAATTTTCTCCACAACAATGAACATCTCTGATCGTCAAT
>CP070628.1:1671336-1682188 GCA_020355985.1 Nitrospirota bacterium
ATATGAATCTGACTACCGCTTCCTTGCAAAAATTGTTAGGAGATGTAAAATCCGACCTTGAACATGAGCTCTCTATTCAACGAAGAGAGAAGGGGCGAAGGGCAGATGGACGTGAAGAAGCGTTAGTATTTGTTAGTGACTATTTGGCCAGCCTTATGACTGCTACGGAAATAGAATCAGCTAAAAGTCCAGTCTGATCAACTGCACCTTTACTTTTATCTGGACCATGGCACATGGTCCAGAATTATTCCTATCCTTCCCAATATGGTGTTTACGAAAAAGACCATGATCCGCGAATGGATTGTACTTGCGGTCTGTCTTGGATTAGGAGCGCATGTCGCTCTCGGGGTGTTATTGCATGGAAGCTTGAATTGGCCCACAGAGTCTTATGGCCTCTATGGGATTTTTTTTGGGATATTTATTTATCTTGTCGTGCAAGTGAGCCGATCTCTATGGTGGGCTTGGAAGGGGCAATCAAAATCGTAGCATTTTTCCGAAAATTTCCTGAAGGGTTTTGTGCTTGTCTTGTTTCAATTTCAAAAGAAAATTAAAAATTTAAGAAAAATCTGATTTTTCTACCAGAATGCCTTCCTCAATGAGCATTATAGGAATTTGATCTCGAATGGGGTAGACCACGGTCTCATCATTCCGAAGAAGGCCTCCATCAATTTTTTCCGTGACAGTTTGGCCTCCTTTTGTCTTGAGTTTTCCTTGTTCTATTCGTTGATTGAGTCGCTCGACAAGGGTTGGCTCTAAAAGGCGAATGTTTTGTTTGGTATCAGGGCAGCAGAGAATCGATAGCAAGCTTTCGGCAATCATTCCTTTGTCATGAGAAGTTGTATGAGTTTCCACTGAAAGACTCCTTTCAACTGCAGATGGCCTGTGGCGTTCTCAGTAAATGTATCACCACCTCAGTATTGAGGCAATACGGGAAAATAGATTGAGGTTGTAGCTGAGGAAAATTGAGTTTGGTATCGTCGTGATACCCTGAAAAAACAGCTTTGATAGAATTGCCGTTGATAGCATACAATCTTGTTTTATGATTTCATTTTCTCTACATCATCTTCAGCGGTACTTTCTTACAGGCCTCTTTATCATTGTTCCAGCCTGGGGAACAGTCCTCGTCCTCTATACGCTCTTTGAGGTCTTAGAGAACATGACAGTTGATATTGTCTGGGCTTTCTATGGAGTCACCATTCCTGGCTCCGGAATAACATTTTTTTGCTTGCTGGTTCTTTGGATTGGGATGGGAACGACATATATTATCGGACAACGGATTCATCAGAAATTTGAATCCTCTCTGGAACAAATTCCCCTTGTGCGAAGTATTTATCATACATTGAAAAGTATGGCCGATGTCCTCAAATTTAGTGAGCGGTTTGGACAGAGCAAGGTCGTGGCATTTCCATTTCCTCGTGATGGATTATGGGCGCTCGGGTTTGATATGGGCTTTCCTCCATCAAGGTTGCAAATCTCTTCAGATGGTCCATTGGTCATGGTGTTTGTTCCAACCGCTATTCATCCTTTTACTGGGTATTTGGCATTTGTTCCGGAAGATCGAGTGAATCGAATTCAATTACGTCCCGAAGAGGCCATGAAAATGGAATTTTCCGCTGGATTGTACCGTCCGCCATCCGGGTGGCTCACTCCAGCAAGGCTACCTCGGACCTCCTAATGTCATTAGCCGCCATGAAAAAACACGGGAATCTACAAATCAGGCCTGCGACCATGGCTGATGTAGAAACGATTAGTGCATTTAATGCAGCATTGGCAAGGGAGACGGAAGCTCGAACTCTCGACGGCCAAATTTTGCAGGCAGGAGTGGAAACCATACTACAAGATCCTAGTAAGGGGTGGTATGCAGTAGCTGTAAACTTGCATGATTCTGCTCAATCTAAAGTCATTGGTCAGGTCCTCATTACCTATGAGTGGAGTGATTGGCGAAATGGCAATTTTTGGTGGTTTCAAAGTCTCTATGTTGATCCGCAATATCGTCATCAGGGTGTCTTTCGTCAGTTATATGATTATGTACATAAGCAAGCTCAGGCGAATCCTGAGAGGGTATGTGGGTTTCGTTTATATGTGGAACGGGATAATCAGCAAGCGCATCAGGCCTATACGCATATTGGATTTCAAAAAACCGCTTACCAGATGCATGAGATCGACTTTACTTCGAATCCCCCCTCATTTCCTGCTATTTCAGCTTTGTGAATGACTATGAAAGTCTTTCTCATACGCTTCTAACGAACGAAAATTCAACGATATGTGTGTGCGAATTGATATCCCTTGGCTCAAATCCTGTTTTATGAGTACCTTGATTTTAAGTTCGTGGGGATTCTCAACAGGCCTGGCTGAGCCTTTGCAATTTTCGTCCCGCACAGAAACCCGTCCGCATATTCGAGATCTTGGAGTCAAAATTGGTCAATACGAATCGGGCGAATGGAATGCCATCACTGATGTTCCTGGAGTAAAGGTGGGCCATGTCACAATCAATGAAGGCAAAGGAACTTTGAATCCTGGGTTTGGACCAGTTCGGACCGGAGTCACGGTTGTTATTCCTCGAGATGATGTATGGCATCACAAGGTTCCAGCCGGAGCCTTTGTCCTAAATGGGACTGGTGAAATGACAGGGTTAGCATGGATAGCCGAATCCGGATTTTTGGAATACCCAATTGCCTTGACCAATACGCTAAATGTGCCTCGAGTTGCCGATGGAGTGATGAGTTGGATGATCAAGCAGTATCCCGGCATTGGCATCACCGATGATACACTTACCCCTGTGGTCGCTGAATGTGATGATAGCCGGTTAAATGACAGTCAAGGTCGGCATGTTTCATCGGAAGAGGTTGTTCAGGCATTGGAAACAGCCGCAAGCGGTCCTGTGCAAGAAGGATCTGTGGGCGCGGGTACAGGTATGGTGTCGTATCAATTTAAAGGAGGGATTGGTACGGCTTCACGGGTTCTTCCTCTTGAAAAAGGGGGCTATCGAATAGGGGTCCTGGTGAATGCGAATCATGGACGCCGGCATGAATTCACCATCGCTGGAGTCCCAGTTGGCCGATTATATAAGAATGAAGACAAGAGTGTTTCCCAAGAAACAATTAGGGGTACCCCCTCTCTTATTTCAAAAAACCTTCGACATCTCAAGCGGCAGGATAGTGGGTCCATAATAATAATCGTGGCAACTGATGCCCCACTGGATGCTCGCCAACTGACCCGTTTGTCCAAAAGAGCGACGATTGGTTTGGCTCGAACGGGGTCGATCTCGCATCACGGTAGTGGTGATTTTGTGTTAGCGTTTTCCACGGGGAATAGCATTCCGCATTACCCAAAAGATCCAACCTATGTCATGATCCATCTTGCCGATACACATCTCAATTCACTTTTCCAAGCCACAGTAGAGGCAACCGAGGAGGCAATTTTGAATGCCTTATTACAAGCCACGACCGTGACGGGACGAGATGACCGACGATTTGAGGCCATTTCAATAAAGGAGCTGCGTTCCATTTTGGCAACCTATCCGTCATCGAAAAATTAAACTTCAATGATCAAAGGTCACTGCTAAACGTTCGTTGTTCGATGCGGAATTGATGACATCATGATGCAATGCCATGTGGCGGTTTCTCAAGATTCCAATCCTCAGCAGGCTGCTCAAGTCGTCTCACGATCCGTTCATGACGCATTAGGCGGATTAGACTGTGATTTCGCCTGTGTCTTTTTTTCTCCTCATTTTAAAGAAGACGTGCAATCCGTGGTTGAAATTTTGCGCAAAAATTTTAGCCCGAAAATATTAATTGGTTGTATGGGAGCCGGCGTGATTGGAGGAACACAAGAAATCGAAGAGCATCCTGGACTTGTGCTTTGGGGATTGAGCAATCCCAGTATGAAAATCACCCCCTTTCATCTGACTCCGAAGAAAAATGGAGAGAAAATTTCATTAGAAGGTTGGCCAGATATGTTGGAAGAGCCTGCGGCCACTCGAACGTTTCTTTTTTTGGCTGACCCATTTTCAACGCCGATAGACGAATTATTTGCCCTCTTGGATCACCATGCTCCTGGTTCCTCCGCCATTGGAGGGATCGCCAGTGGAGAGATGGATGAAGGGGAATCGCGATTGGTCTTAAACGAACAGACTTTTGAATCGGGAATAGTCGGTGTGGCAATCCAGGGCGGAGGGGAAATACGAATGGTCGTGTCGCAGGGGTGTCAACCGATTGGAGAGCGATATGTGGTGACAAAGGTTGACCGGAACGTTGTTCAAGAACTTGGCGGCATCCCTCCATTAGAACGATTAGAGGCAACCTTGAAGGCTTTGGGGGAATCTGAACGACAGCATGCTGCGAATGGGTTGCAGGTGGGGATTGCAATGGACGAGCATCGTGCGGAATTTGGTCAAGGAGATTTTTTGATTCGTGGCTTGTTAGGTGCGGATCGGCAATCCGGTTTTCTGGCCATAGCCGATTTTGTCCAGGAAGGACAAACCATTCAGTTTCATATTCGTGATGCCAATGCAGCAGGCGCCGATTTAACCGAGTTGCTCTCCAGAGAGCGCTTAGTGTCTCCAAACGATCAGCCCAAAGGGGCTTTACTTTTTAGTTGCAATGGCCGAGGGCAGCAGTTTTTTCAGACACCGCACCATGATGTCGCAGCAGTGCATCAACATATGGGCATGCTTCCCGTTGCCGGGTTTTTTGCAGGTGGAGAAATTGGGCCAGTTGGAGGAAAGAATTATTTGCATGGCTATACGGCCAGTATGGCACTATTTTATGATAACCCTCCGTAGCTAACTATTACATTCAATCAACTCAACCTTCAGCACAAACCATAACCATTGGAGAGTCCATTATGAAGAAAAGGATTGTGTGGTCATCCCTAATTTTTTTATCCCCGAATCTTAAAAGATGCGTGCTATTGGTACTGTTTGGAATATTCATCCTGCCACTTGCCGGGCATGCTGCTGAAAAGGAGATGGTGAAGACTCCGTCAGGGTTGCAATATGCTGATCTTGTCGTAGGCAAGGGTCGTGAGGCGCATGCAGGAGAAACGGCCACGGTGCATTATACTGGGACGCTTGTTGATGGAACAAAGTTTGATAGTTCAAAAGATCGCAATAACCCTTTCTCATTCAGACTCGGAGCAGGGCATGTAATCAAAGGATGGGATGAAGGTGTGGAAGGCATGAAAATCGGTGGAACTCGTAAGTTAGTCATTCCATCAGAATTAGGGTACGGAGCCAGAGGTGCAGGGTCGGCCATTCCCCCGAATGCGACTCTGATTTTTGAAGTAGAACTTCTGGACCTGCGTTAATGAACGAAACTCCCCTTACCACAACTCATCGTGCGCATAAGGCCAAGTTGGTGGACTTTGCCGGATGGTTGATGCCCATGCAATATACGGGGGTTTTGGATGAATACCATGCCGTTCGTCAGGGGGTTGGCCTATTCGATGTCAGCCATATGGGACGGATCAACGTAACAGGCGACCAAGCGGAAAATTTTTTGCAGTGGGTTAGCACAAATGATATCAGTCGGCTTGCTGTGGGACATGCTCAATACAGTATGGTTTGCCAGGAGTCTGGAGGTATATTAGATGACATTTTTATTTACAAAACTGGTCAAACAGAATTTCTGGTCTGTGTAAATGCCTCAAATCGGGTCAAGATACTTGAATGGTTTCAGGGGAACCAGCAAACGAAATTTCCACAAGTCGGCATTCGCGATCAATCGGAAGAGTTAGCCCAATTGGCCATTCAAGGGCCGTTATCACAGGCGTTACTACGGAAGGTGATCGGGTCAACCGTTGAAAGGTTAAAGCCTCGCCGGTGCCTTACGATTGAAGCGAAGGGGTTTTCCGGACTTCTGAGTCGTACAGGCTATACTGGGGAAATTGGCTATGAATGGTACCTGCCGGCAAGGGAGGCCCAACAGGCTTGGGAACAATTATTGAAAGCTGGAGACGACGATCAGGTCAAACCGGCGGGGCTTGGCGCAAGGGACCTGCTTCGACTAGACGTTGGATATTTGCTCTATGGTAACGATATGGATGAGCAGACGACACCGTTAGAAGTAGGAGCAGAATGGGTGGTGGCGTGGAACAAAGAACGGTTTCAGGGCCAACCAGCCCTACTGCAACAAAGAGAGCAAGGGTTAACGAGAAGGCTTGTAGGATTTGAAATGAATGAAAGAGGGATCCCAAGACATGATATGGAAATAGTTAAGGACGGAAAGACTGTTGGAAACGTCACCAGTGGGAACTTTTCTCCCATTTTACAAAAAGGTATTGGATTAGGGTGGCTTCCAATAGCCCTGTGTAAGGAAGGGACCCTGGTAGAAATTGATATTCGCGGGAAACATGTGCCTGCCAAAGTGGTCAAACCGCCATTCTATAAACGCCAAAAACCTTAATTCCAGTTGTTATCCACAAGAATGTCCATAAAAGAAGAAAAACTCCTGTCGACCAAGCGGATGTATTCAGGAAAAGTGTTGAAGCTTGACCTAGATACGGTTGCACTGCCAAACGGACGCACAACCGACTTGGAAATTCTTCGGCATCCCGGCGCTTCCGCAATTGTGCCTCTTAAAGAGGATGGTAGAGTAGTCCTTATTCGCCAGCTTCGACATGCGGCAGGTGGGTTCATCTACGAAATCCCCGCTGGAAAATTAGATCATCAAGAGGATCCCAAAGATTGTGCTTCGCGTGAATTGGAAGAAGAGGTTGGATATCGTGCAGGGTTCTTAGATTTGCTCACGAGCATTTGGACGGCTCCGGGGTTTACGGATGAGGTCATTCACATTTACAAAGGGACGAATCTAGAGAAGGGAACCCAGGCTTTAGATCAGGACGAGGTTCTGGAAATCGTTGAATGGCCGCTTGAAGAGGCAATGGCGAGAATTCAAGATGGCACCATTCGTGATGCTAAAACTATCATTGGTCTTCAAATGGTATTCGGGAGGTCAAATTATAAGACGGTATAATCAAGGATCACTCAGGCGACTTCTCCCAAGGGTGAGGTCTCTTGGCTGTCAACCACACTTGGTAGCGGACTAGACAATTCATCCCGATATGAACTCGTAAGCTCTACACGTCCTAAATGAGGGGTTTGACGATGATGCCGACTTTCGCAATGGAAGCGCGCCTTCAATCCTAACCGGTTCAAAAGATAGTGAGCTAACTCGATTCTGGATATTGCTCGCGTTGCCGGAATATGGCGAATGCCAGTCTCTCCACTCCTGGCTATTGTCATCACTCTCCTAGCTAAATCCTCCACCCACACAACAGAGCGGTATTCATCCTCGACAATGGTGATAGGTAGCTGGTGTTGGGTTCGGTGTCGGAGCCAGTCTAAATGTCCCGTGCGACCATTCGGAGAGGAGCCAATAGTCAACCCTGTCCGAACGACCAAAGATTGTGGCCTCTCCAAGACCAATTGTTCTGCTTCTACGCGAGTTCTTCCATATACACTAATCGGGCATGGTGGGGAATATTCATCGTACGTTCCATCTCCACCAAAGACATGGTCAGAGGAGACATAGACCAATCGTGTCTGGTTCGGTAGGACTGTCAACACTCGTTGAAGATGCCGCACATTAATTTTGTATGCCCACTCAGGTTCACCTTCACATTTCGGTACATCACATATTGCATGGCAATAGAGAAGAACGGGCGGTTGGGAGTGATAAAAGATCGTTTTGACCCATTCAGAATCTTCCAGGTTCAGTGTCGGCCAAGATTGCACTGCTGCTGCTCTATTTCTAGGTGATGTAAACGGCACAAGGGAGTTGGGGAAGGTTTTGCCCAGATTAAATCCTAGAATAGACGTGGCCCCGAAGAGCAAATTAGGATGAATCATGTGAGTAGAAATGGCATTGTTGTAGTTAGGGAAATAGACTAATGTTCGGTCATAAACCAGCCGGCGATAGAAAGGCGCTTGTGGTCCCCCGCTAAGGGATCGACGCGACAGACGCGATGGAATCTCGGCACGGCAAAGATCGCCAAAGAGCCTGGCGAGGGAGCGATGCACTGATCTACTTCTAGTCGCGTTACTCCTTGTTCATCCCGTGTTTCACGGTACATGATAAGTTCACCGCCCCAATCTGGTTGCCATTCGTCATGAAAGTAAGTGGCCAAGGCCAAACGGCGAGTTGGGGGTATTTTTCCCTGCGCATAGGTGTAAGCATCGTCGGTATCGTCATGCGTAGAGAGACAGTCGCCAGATCCATAGGAATAATAATTGAAATTGATATGGCGTCCGGTAATATTGGGAAACGATTCTATGTGCTCAGCCACACAGGGAAGTCCCACCCGTTCTATAAAATGCTTGCCTTCTGCCGGAGCAATCTCGGATTTGAGCCAATTGCCGCAATTCTGAAAGGCGTGTGCTACGGGCGGCATGTCGACTAACGCTGTCCATGTTGAATGATCCATGGCCTCTCGAAACATCCTCCGTTCATCTGTAGACCAAAAATTTTCCAAAACTAAGACGGGGTCTTGTGCAAATGAGAACTGTTCAAAATGGAACCTAGAAAAGTTTGTTTTCATACGGCTTTCTCAATCATGTTTCGTGAATTTCTGCCTGAATCTTTCGAAGGTCATTTTAGCCAGTTCACTACGAGGTAACAATGAGGTAAATGGATTCTCTGCATAGACAAGAGGAAAAGGGAAAATATTCTACAAAAAATATACTTGAGTCTGTTTTGTCCGACTCCACTCCAAAAGGATATCTCCCGTATCTAATTGGATAGGTGTTTTCAGCAGGCAGGCTCAGACCAAGAAAATTTATTAGAGGTTAATAGATGAGTTTTCCTTTAAATATCAATTGATTATTGAAAAAATATTATGAGAATTGGAGAAAGTCATTTCATGGCAATGGTTTTGCACTATCTTATAAACAAATTCGCTGAATGACAATCATGGGTAGATGGCTTAAGCAGTGCATGTTTCGGCGATTTTTGTAGAGGTAGATTGGCGGTGAATATTCCAATATCAGGTCCCATTTCAGGATTGGAGATAATCCCCAAGACGTGTAGGTCGAAACATATCCCCTTGTCCATTATGAATAAACCGATTCTTATTATTGACGATGATCGACCCTTACGGCGGACCTTACGGCTGCTGTTAGAGAGCCATGCATTTGACTGCAAGGAAGCTGACGATGGGCAGGAGGGATTGACTCTTCTTGATGGGGGCCTTTCGGTGGACGTGATCCTTTCCGATTACCACATGCCAGTGATCAATGGTGTAAATTTTCTCAAAGCCCTGGCCTATCGTAGTAGCAATGAGGTGCCTGTGATTTTGTTAAGCGGTAATATGACAAAAGAAATGGAACAGATCGCTAAACAGGCTGGAGCGTTTGCGGTGATGGCAAAGCCCTATGATCCTCAGGAGTTATTGGAAACGATTTCTCGGGCATGTAACCGGCCGATATCTTAGGAATTGACATTATTCATGTGTGGAATTCACCCAATCGAATGCATTCTTGTCATTCCCCAGAATTGACGGTTTGGTGCAATTAGGAGATGTGGATATGAAGCAAACAATCTTGGTGGTTGATGATGAAGCCGATATGTGCAAATCCTTACAAGAACGATTGATGGGGGAAGGGTATAAGGTTTTGACGGCTTCCGATGGTCGAAGAGGGTTGCGAGTATACAATGAGCATTTAGTAGATCTTGTGATTACTGATGTCCTTATGCCTGAACTGGATGGTCTGGAAGTCGTGCGTACCCTCCGTGGCATCGGCGCAGCCGTTCCAATTATTGCGATGTCAGGGGGTGGCAATAGGGATTTAGATTTTCTGGTTGAAGCGGCTGAATTTGGTGCAACTCGGACAATTTCCAAACCCTTTCGTCTTGAAGAGCTGATTGTCCTAGTCCATGATCTGCTCGATTCCATTCCCCATCATGCTGTGTGAAAGTTTTCCGTCCAGTTGATCAGAGGTCATTCTGCCTTGTTTCCCTTGATAGGCTCCAAATTTTCTCCGAGTGGTGCCATGAATGGTTGGGTTAGCCAGGCCTATAAATTTTTTGCCTTTGAAAACCGAAGAGAGAATAGAGAAGGAGTGTTTGCCGTTCCAAAGCTATGATTAGAGAATTCAAGCAACAATAAGGAGTGTTGAAACGAGATGATCACTGAAGCTGCCCAAGAATTGATTACGGTTGGTGAAATTATGTCGTCCAAAGTTGTCACCGTTGAGATGGATGATTCACTTGAGGTCATCCGAGATATTTTTCGAAAAGTGAAATTTCATCATCTCATTGTCGTAGATGGAAAAAAAATTGTGGGTATCATTTCTGATCGCGATCTATTGAAAGCGATCAGTCCTTACGTAGGCACGATGTCAGAAACAAACCGAGATCGAGCCACACTTGAAAAACGAGCTCACCAAATTATGTCGCATTATCCCGTCACCGTGAAAAATTCCTGTCAAATCCGAACGGCGGCAAAGTTGATGTTGGATCGGCGCGTCTCCTGTCTTCCTGTCACCATGCCTGATGGAATCCTCGGAGGAGTGGTAACGTGGAAAGATGTGTTCAGGGCTTTTCTGGAATCGCCGTATTCAACTGAATGATTGGGAAGTCGTTCACAATTATTTAGCCTGTCTGAATCCGTCTTCTCCTTTTCTTTAGCCTCGAAGGCACATTCGGTATACTAAACTTTACAAGAAAGATATGCGATTTTCGTCTCGAACCGACCGACAGAAAATGTTCGTGCGAACTCGTGTTAACGCACGATTTACAAATCATGAAAGGTTGAATAGGACATGGCAGACAAAAGTTTTATTCTTGAACTCGGGAAGTTGCTGATCGCAGCAGCATGGGCTGATGGCGTTCTTTCCACAGAGGAAGTGAATGGG
>CP070628.1:1682288-1691734 GCA_020355985.1 Nitrospirota bacterium
CTCAAATTGGAATTCAATGGCCTAATGATTCTCCTATTCTGTCCACAAAAGACGCCTCGGGGCCTTCCTTGCAAGAAGTTGGGGATAGGCTTCCCGAATATCAGATATGAAATTTCCTAAATTGCTCATTACAGGGGCGAAAGGACAATTAGGGCAGGCGTTACAAGCCCAGTTTATCGATTATGAGGTGGTCGCTTGGGATATACAGGATCTTGATATTTGTCAGCTTGAGCATGTTCGAAAAGCTGTGAATAAAATTCGACCGGATATCGTGATGAATGCCGCAGCGTTTACCCAGGTTGATCAAGCGGAAACCAATCAGGATGGAGCATATCGTGGGAATGCTTTGGGACCAAGGAATCTCGCACTGGCAACAAAAGAAATGAATATTCCTCTCGTACATTTCTCAACCGATTATGTTTTTGATGGGCGACAATCCCGTCCCTATCATGAATTTGATCGTCCCAATCCTCTTTCGGTCTATGGGCAGAGTAAATTGGCTGGAGAAGAAGAAGTGCAGAAGGGGAACGCTCGACATTTTATTGTTCGAACAGCGTGGCTCTATCACATTGTAGGGAAAAATTTTCCTCAGACGATCTTGCGATTGGCCAATCAGCAACAGGTTCGAGTGGTGAGCGATCAATTTGGCTCTCCAACTTTTGCCCCACATTTAGCGCAGGCCGTATCTCGCTTGATGGAGACCGAATCGTATGGGAAGTATCACTTGGCCGGATCTGGAGAGACGAATTGGTATGATTTCACCATAGCCCTCTATCAAGCTTGTGGAATTCGAACTGCGGTGGTGCCAATTACGACTGCCGACTATCCATTGCCAGCTCCACGCCCTGCCTATGCTGTGTTGACTTCTTTGCAGGATCCATTCATCACCTTACCACCTTGGGAAGAAGGCGTTCGGGATTTTGCCGCTCAATGGAAAAGGCCCAATCTATGATTTTTCTCATTCTTTTCCCAAATAGGATGTGGAAACTCGCCTAACTCATGGGGTATGTTGAAGCGATCGTCTTAGCCATCATTCAAGGATTGACCGAGTTTCTTCCAGTCTCCTCTTCAGGCCATTTAGTCCTGGCCCAACATTGGTTTGGACAATTCAGCGAAAAAAATTTGCTCTATGATGTCATGTTGCATATGGCGACGGTTACGGCCATTCTTCTGTTTTTTTGGCAAGATCTTCTCACACTCGGGAAAGGATATGTGGGGTTGCCGACTGAGCCGGGCAGTATGTTCCAGGGATGTGAACGCCAGACCATTCATTATGTTTTGTTGGCCTCCGTGCCTACGGCGGTTATGGGATTAGGTATAGAATCCATTGGATTCTCAACATTGGCCAAGCCTTCCCTTGTAGCTCTGATGTTCTTGGTGACCGGTGTGGTCCTGTGGGTGGCTCGTGGTGGAAAATCGGTTCGTACCGCAGGGGAAATGAGGCCTTGGGATGCATTATTGATCGGACTCATTCAGGGCATGGCTGTCCTTCCAGGAATTTCCCGGTCAGGTTCTACCATTGCGGGGGGCATGCTTTTGGGCTTGGATCGTGAACTCGCGGCACGGTTTTCGTTGTTAATTTCCATTCCAGCGATTATAGGAGCAACTCTTTTAGAGGTGGTGAAGGTTATTGGCCAATCCCATGAATCACTCGGCATATATATGCTAGGAATGGGAGTCGCTGCTCTTGTGGGGTATTGGTCGATAGGGGTGATTCTGCGGTTAGTCCGCCACGATCACTTTTATCTATTTTCCTATTATCTTTGGCCTCTGGGAATGAGCATTCTTCTTTGGGGAATGTTCAAATCCTGATGGTAATGTCCTACCTATCCGGTTTAGTGTAATTGCCCTTCTTACATTTCCTCTTCCGTTTCTTTCTTGGTTCGGCGCGCGATACCACTGTCGATAGCCGCCTGAGCAACGGCTTTCGCAACTTTAGGGACGATCTTTTTATCAAACACGCTGGGGAGAATGTATTCCTCGCTCAAGGCTGATTCTGGAACAACCCTTGATAAGGCTTTTGCTGCAGCTAGCAGCATGGGTTCGTTAATGGATTTTGCTTGTACGTCCAGCGCACCACGAAATATACCTGGAAATGACAGAAGATTATTGCATTGATTCGGGTAATCAGATCGACCACTGGCATACACGCGGCAATTAGGAATGGCCAATTCAGGAGAGATTTCTGGGTCAGGATTCGCTAGAGCCAACACAATAGGATCTTTTGCCATTAAGGTGAGGTCTTCTGGTTTCAGCACGTTCGCGGTGGATAAGCCGATGACCACATGAGCATCTTTTAAGGCATCTTGAATCGTTCCCGTCGCATGGTCATATTGAATGAACGTCCGTAAGTTATGGCGATGAGGAAGCAGTTCTGTGATTGTTCGGTTTAAGATCCATCCTTGTTTATCGCATCCTCTCAGACTGGTGATTCCGGCTCCCAACAACAATTCACAGCAGGCGGTTCCTGCCGCACCCAGTCCGATGACGACCACCGTGATATCCTGGATCGGGCGGCCAGTCACTTGTAAGGCGTTGAGAAGGGCGGCGAGAATCACCACTGCAGTTCCATGTTGGTCATCATGCATCACCGGAATCTCGAGTTCACGTTGAAGCCGTTGTTCGATTTCAAAGCATCGCGGAGCGCTGATATCTTCGAGATTGATGCCGCCGAATGTCGGAGCAATCGCCAGGACGGCCTGTATGATTTTTTCTGAATCTTGAGTGTTTAAGCACAAGGGCCAAGCATCGATACCCGCAAATTGATTAAAGAGCATGGCTTTGCCTTCCATGACCGGGAGTGCAGCGAGTGGCCCGAGGTTGCCTAAGCCCAAGATGGCCGACCCATCGGTGACGACGGCGATACTATTACTTTTACTGGTTAAAGTATAGGCATGGTATTCTTCTTCAGCGATCGATTTGACGACACGTGCTACTCCAGGAGTATAGACCATCGATAAGGTATTTCGTGTTGTGATGGGGAACTTACTCTCGACACGAATTTTCCCTCCTAAATGCATCAGAAAAATTCGGTCGGATGAAGCAATGACCCGAACATCGGACAACGTGTTCAGCCGTTTGAGAACACGCTCACCATGCTCTTCGCTTTGGACATCCACCGTAATATCTCGAATGACCTTGGTGCGTGTCGCAGAGACAATATCCACGGCTCCCAAACTCGCATTCTCCTCTGCCATGGCGTTGGCTAATTGCGCAAAAACGCCAGTTCGTTGAGTAAGCTCTAAGCGTACGGCCATCCGGTAATTAGAATAAGGACCTACATCTTGAGCTGAACTGTGACTATCTCGATTTCGTTTGAAAAAATTCCACACTCGTTAGGTCCTCCGCCACTTTCCAATAGTTCCTAATCTGTATTGTATCCAAAAATTGCGTTAAGGTGGAGCATTTAGTGTTAGAGATTTTGTCATGCCATGCTTGAATCGTCTCAATCTTCCCATCTGTTGCCGGATTCTGAACCGGACTCTCAAAGGGAACCACAATTCTCCCCTGCCTTGACGGCCTTTTGCCTCATGGTCTGTTTGTGTGCCTTCGTGTGGTTTCAGTGGAATGCTTCTTCTTTCGAGGCGATTCACCAATCAGTGACGGTAAGCCGTGATTTAGAGCGAATCGCCAATCGCCTGTTGAGTTTTGAGTCTCGGCTTTCTGACCTTTCGGCGTTTGAACAAGCCATGTTTCATCTTTGGAGAGAAGATGGTGAGACCCAACAACAGATTCGCCTATGGTATGCCGAATTGGGACAGGAAAGGCTTAATCCTTTAGATGAGTTGTATGTAGGAATATTAAATGGTGAAGCAGGATTAAGATCCGATCTTATGGAGTTGATGGCGGTATGGACATCAGAAATCCCCCCCTATCCCACGTTTCTGCGGCTTCTCCAAGTAGGGTATCTGGAGGTTGACCCAGTCTGGGGTGATTACGACATCTTACAAGCGCAATTGGCTGAAGAGGTCCCGGCCAATTGGTTTTATTTTAAATTGGCCAGAGGGTTAGCCGACCGATTTGGCGATGAGGCGTTACAAGAATCTCTTGACCGGCAATTTCAACAATTGACCGATCCGCAATTAGGGAAATGGCGAGGGCTTGTCATTCTTGAATTGAGCATAACGGGAATAGGGTTGATCTGCTTGGTGTATGTGTGGGGCATGCGGGTCAAAAATAGGAGGTTCCATCGAGCTGGACGTTTCAATCAAAGGCCAACTTTATGGTCATTCAATGAGGGGCTGGCTGTGTTGTCACGGGGAGGAGCCCTAACGATCTTTCTGATAGTCATTCTGGCTGTAGTGCCGTATGGTGTGACTATTTTGGAGGGTTACGGATCTCTTCTGTTATATCTTCCCACGGTGCTCCTCGCATCGGTGTGGCTCTGCCGGTCAAAAAATACTTCTCTTTTTGAAGTGCTGGGGTGTAAAAATCTGTTCCAACGGTTCAGGTCTTCTCTCCCAATCTTAATAAGTGTCATAGCATTAGGGCTGATCGGTGATTGGCTGATCATGATTGGAGGTGCTGCCTTCGAAATCTCTGTCCATTGGACCGAATGGTTTATCCCGCAACTGGTTTGGGGTAGTCAGGCTGAAATACTGAAAATAGCGATAGAAGTGGTGGTGGTTGCACCAATTTTTGAAGAACTCATTTTCAGGGGAATTGTATTTTCGACGTTGAAAGCAAAATTCGGTTTTTCTGCCTCTGTGGTCGGTAGCGCTATGGTATTTGCCTTGGCTCATGGATATGGGCCAGTTGCATTTTTGGCAGTGTTTTGGAGTGGCCTGTTGTGGGCGTGGCTTTACGAACGGACAGGAAGCGTGATTCCTGGTATGTGTGCCCATGCCGTCAATAATGGGTTAGTAGTCTATTTCCTTGTTGCTGTGTTTAGGTAATGAAGGGAACTGTTGAAAAAGTCCTTTAGCGGTGTTCTCCGAATCTGTAAAAAATAAGGAGTGAAGAATAGTAGGGTTTCAGATAAACCTTCTGAAGATTTTTTTCGCTTGTTATTTCACATCTTACCCTCTCCTCCTGAAGATTCACTAATTGTGCATGGGACTTTTTGAACATTCTCAATGGCTGTTTTTAGGATAATGAAGCCATGGCTTCAATCTGACCCAAAGCTTGGTAAAGATCGGGAAAACGGAACCTGTAATTTAACTCGGTTCGCAGTTTGTGAATTGACACCTGTTTCCCCGAGTTTTTAGGGCGGGTGGGAGGTGGAATAGGGACTCGCCATTTTGAAGAGGCGATGGAGCAAATCTCTTCCCAGGTTCGTGGTTGGCCATCGCTGGCCAGATAGGTGTTTCCGTCAGATGCCTGTTCAAGAGCTTGAAGACAAATGGCTGCGGCATCTTCGACGTGAAGAAGATTGACCCATTTCTGAGTATTCTGGATCTTGCCTTTTCTTATCCAATCGAAGATATGGCGTCCTGGGCCATAGAGGCCGGCCAATCGGATAATCACGGCTTTATAGGTGGTTCGTAGATATTCCTCTGTTTGGACACGCGGTAGGTGAGACTTAAGAGAGGTTTTTTCTGAAATGAGGTGTCCATCTGGTATGTAGGCGGATGTACTCCCTAAGACAAGCAGTCGGCCCGTTTGTCGGGTGCGAGCTGACAAAAATTCTTTGACGAGATCTAATGGCACGGCTGGGAAACACCAGAGGAGATGCGCAGGGTCGGGGATGGTTGCCCAAGTTTTTGTTTGAGTGAGATCAAATCGCAAGCGGTGTTTGGGAGGGATATCGCACAATTGGATCTGGGGCCTGCGACTCGTGGCGAAGACTTGCCACCCCGTCTCGATAGCTTGTTGGTACACCCGAAGGCCGGTATAGCCCGCTCCCAGAATGACGAGTGGGTATTGTTGCAAAGACGTATGATGTATGAGGGAAGCGATCAAAATGGTTGATCTTGGGACGTCGGATAGTAATCAGAAATGGAAAGGTATTGACCTTATGCAAGGCTCAATTCTGCATTATCCCTGTTGGTCTGAAATATAATGTTGTGCGTACCGAGAATAATTGGATGCAGATTCTTTGATCCAGAGTAATTCATCATCTGTGAGAGGACGTTTCACCCTAGCTGGAGATCCAATTACCAAGCTTTTCGAGGGAATCTGGGTATGCTCTGTGACCAAACTGCCTGCGCCGATAATACAGTCTTCTTCCACGACTGCTCCGTCCATGATGATCGCGCCCATGCCAACGAGTACGCGATCATGAATGGTACATCCATGCAAGATGACATGATGCCCAATGGTAATATCATCCCCGAGTGTTAATGGGTAGGTATCGTGGGTGACATGTAGCAGAGAAAGGTCTTGAATGTTTGTCCGATGTCCTATGCGAATAAAGTGCACATCTCCTCTGACGACGGCATGAAACCAGACGCTGGAGTCTGAGCCTATGACCACATCTCCAATGACTATTGCGGTGTCTTCAATGAAGGCATTGGCCGCAATGTTGGGAGCCACACCTCGAAATGGCTTCAACATGAGTCTGATCCTTTAGCCAAACCGAAAAGTTTGATCATGAATAGCTCGTCATTCAAACCCGAACCAGCATCGCACAGATGACCAATGCCGTAAGCGCAGCCAAGATCGTGAGATAAATGCTGACGCTTCGATCTATAGTCCAGTCGGATTGCCAATTCTTCGGAAAAAGGGCATTGCCACTGAGTTGCCAGCTGTTTTCATATAGACCGAAGACTTTTTCCAGTTCAATTAGTTGTTGTTTGGCCATGCGATGTCGATCGGCATGTTGAAGAATTAAGTAGGCGAATAGACCGGAAAACAACGCCACGCCTGAAATCGCAAACCATCGAATAGGAGAAGTCGTTCCAGGCAAAGGTGAAAGAGCAAGTATTGTGATGAGCAACATTACTAAAAAGGCGCTGGCAAAGGCGGTCAGTCGCATCATCTGTTCGCGTCGTTGGAAGACTTCATCCTTAAAAA
The DNA here is from genome assembly GCA_020355985.1 of Nitrospirota bacterium. The sequence goes on from CP070628.1 coordinate 1,689,243, forward strand.
TGGGATAGAGAACACGGAAGACTTCCACTTGTTCGTCGGTTAGATCATTGTTGAGGCCACTGGAATGTCTCATCCTCCTGGTCGCTCCATTTATCGGCCAGACAGATGTGTCACCATCCATTGGGCTAGATGGTTGGTCATGTGTCGAAATTCCTCAGGCCGTCCAAATTGATGATCCGCGCCTTCAATCAAATTTAACTCTTTCGTCGTGTTGAGGGTTTCCAGTAAACGGGTAATTTGAGGCCGGGGAATGAGTTCGTCTTGATCGCCATGGACCACCAAGGTTGGAACCTGAATGCGTGAAAGGGCGGCATAGGCATTATAGGTGAGACATTCTTCATAGAATGCATAATGTAAGGGGATGGGTGAGCCATCACCAACAATATTTGGGATGTGGTCGGTCGATCTCCAGTTTTCCATGGCTTCTGGACCGAATTCCAGACGGAGGACTTCGGGGAAATCCACGACCGGACATTTGAGGCCTAGGGCTTGGAGGGAGGTCTGTCTGGGAGCTGAAAGAATCGCCATGAATCCCCCAAAGCTAGAACCAACGAGCCCGAGTCGTTTCATTCCCCGTTCTTGCAACAGCTGAAACGCTGCATCTAGTTGTTCTTCGCCTTGCTTGATACTCATGTTGGAGAAATGCTCCTGGGATTCCCCCATGCCATACCAATCAAATCGAAAAGTGGCGATGCCCTGAGGAACAAGGAGTTCGGTAAGTCGCCGATTGGTGCGACTCTGCTTATCAGAAAGAAACCCATGACACAAAATGACGCCTAGGTTCGTTGGTGTGGAGGGTTCAGCCAATATGGCTGGCGTGGAAACACCTGACGCATTTAAAAAAGTAACAGAAGCCTCTCTTATCTGTTCATTTTTTTGTTGGGAAGCCGTATTCATGGATGGTTACGCTTGAAGGAAATAAAAATGGTCCGTTGGCCCATGGCCTTTGCCGAGTGTAAAACTATGGCGAATGGCTTCAGTGGTATATGCCTTTGCCGCGTCGATCGCATCGGCCATGGGTTTTCCTTTTGCAAGGTGTGCCGCGATGGCTGAGGCCAAGGTGCAGCCGGTGCCATGAGTATTCTGAGTCTGGATATATTCGCCCTTATACATCCGAAAAAACCGACCATCGTAGAGAAGGTCCGTACCTGGTTGTTCGGATAAGTGCCCGCCTTTAATCAACACATGTTGACAGCCGAATTGATGAATGATTTTTGCCGCGGTCCGAACTTCAGGGAGAGTCTTAATCGTCATGCCGGATAACACTTCCGCTTCGTAAATATTAGGAGTGATCAGAGAAGCCTGAGGAAAAAGTTTGGCCTTAAGAGTAGATATAGCATCATCTTCAAGGAGTACATATCCACCTTTGGCCACCATAACCGGATCCACGACAAGATGCTCAATGTCTTGCGTAGCCAGTTTATGGCTTACCGTCGTGATAATCTCTTGTGTGGCCAGCATCCCGGTTTTGATGGTCCTGACTGGAATGTCAGAAAAAACAGCATCAAGTTGTTCTTCAATGATCGCGGAGGGGAGGTGAAAGACAGACGAAACCCCACACGTGTTTTGGGCCGTAATTGAAGTCAGGACCGACATACCAAAGACGCTGTTTGCTGATAGCGCTTTGAGGTCGGCCTGGATGCCAGCGCCTCCGCTAGAATCAGATCCGGCGATAGTAAGAACGGGTTTTTTCATAGACCCTTGGGTTCAGTACGAAGCAGAAGGTGGGTTGAAGTCTACCACGGTATTTCTGTGGTATCAAAATGCAGATTTTCCTAGGTTTTGAAGCTCAAGTGCGCTGTTCTAGGAAGAGAAAAGAAATAGACGGTGGGTATGGGATTTTAATCTTGACATAAGTTTGTAGATCTTTCATTGTGTTCAATATAATGAGCCTGTGGGCTTCGCTTTTTTGACTCAATTGCATCTTTCATGGATCCTAAGCACCCTCCGAGCGCATCTTCCCGCGAGCATCTTGAAATACTTCGAAGGCAAATCGGAGATCTCCATCTGTCCCTCCGATTGTCTCAGAACCAGACCGACTCTCCCGTAGAGCAGGAACTCTTTGGTCTGCAACACTTGATAGATAAGGCAGTTCTAGGAGTCTACCGCAGTACCGTTGATGGGAAGCTGGTGATGGCGAATAGGGCTCTGGCCAGCATTTTTGGGTATAACTCTCCTGAAGAAATGATGGAAGCCGTAAGGGATATCGGAGCACAATTATATGTTGAGCCAGAGGGACGAAACGCTTGGCGCTTGTTATTTCAGAATCAAGAAATGATAGGACCTGTTTTTTGGCAAGGCTTCCGAAAGAATCATGAATTGTTGTGGCTTGAAGAACACGCCCAACTGATACGCGATGGCGATGACCATATTTTGGGATATGAAGGGGTCGTGTTAGATGTGACAGAACGATACACTCAAGAACCGTTGCCTCAAAATTTTAAGCAGAAAGTCAAGCTTGTCGAGAAAACTGACAGCACAGATAGCGTCAA
>CP070628.1:1691834-1703271 GCA_020355985.1 Nitrospirota bacterium
CAACACACAAGTAAGGGAAAATCAGGACTATGGATAGGATACAGAATAACAAACGGGGAAGAAATTTAATGAGAGGCAACTTGGGTCTCAGGCATTTATGTAGTGCGTGCCAGGCCCATCAAAGATGGACCTGGCACGATAAGAGAAAAAAATTACCGTTCGCCGCGCATGCGGCCCAACCAATGTTCCATTTGTTTTCCTGCGGCTTCCCGCCCACCAAGACCAAAGGAGAGAGCAATCGCGACTGCAATCGCTCCTAGTGTCAATCCAAAAGCTAGATTGACAATATCGTCCGCCAAGCCCATGGCGCGGAGGCCCATGGCGAGAACAAGCCCCAAAATTGCAAATTTGGCAATTCCCGCCAACATGCCAGCATTGCTTCCTCCTACACGTTGAATGGCCTCGCAGGCTAAATTCGACAACCAGAATCCGACCGAAATAATTGCGGCCCCTAACAAGACTTGTCCGCCAAATTGAATAAACATGGCGACCAATTCTGATAGTTGTCCAAACCCCAACCGATTAGCTGCTTCTACTGTCGCAAAGAGCATGATAAAAAAGACTAGCACCTTTCCGACCAATTGAGAGGGCGTGACTCCTCCTTCAAAAACTTGCCCAATGCCAATCTTGGAGGGCAGTTGGTCAAACCCCATGCCACCTAACAAATTACTGATGAGATGAGAAATAAGTCGCGACACAAAAAAGGCCACGGCAAGAATAATGGCTGCCGCAAAAATGTTCGGAATTGCACTCATCATTGAATTGAGCATTTCTGTCGCTGGGACCGAGATGACTTCAATATTTAAGGCCTGAAGGGCCGCAATGAGGGCAGGCACAAAAACCAAAATATAGGTGACTAATCCCACCAGTTTCGACAAGGACATTGTTCCTCGGAGACCGACCTGTTCTCCCAGTCCATCCGCACCACTTGCGGCTAAAAGATTACTCACCAAGTCACGAAGAATCTTTGCCACCAACCACCCCACACCACCAATGATCAGAGCACCAAATATATTGGGGAGCATGCCCATCATCTCATTGACCATCCCCTGGACTGGAGCCAAAATCCCGTCAAGCTCCAACGTGCCAAGAATTCCTGGGAGAAACAACAAGATAATCAGCCAAAACAACACATTCCCCAGGTTATCGCTCATGGGGCTCATCCCCGCCCCTGAACTGAGTCTGTCATCTAAATTCGTGGATTGTAAGGCTTTGGTAACCACAGTCCGCACAACGGTGGCTAACACCCATGCCACTAACAACAGGACTCCTCCCGCCACAATTTTTGGGGCAAAGGCAAGGACCTGATCAAGCATGCCACGCAGAGGCCCTGAAACAATCTCTAAATCCAAGGCGTTAAAAAATCCCACCAACACGAACAGCAGGACCAAATAATACAAGGCCGTTGCCGTTCCACCCTCGACATCCATCTGAGTCCCGGTCGTTGACCCCAATCGTTTATTCAGTTGGATAAAACCGAGTCCCTTCCGAACCCCAGCCCTGATGACGATGGCGACAAACCATCCAATGATGAGAATCCCTAATGCTCCCAGAATGCCCGGCAAGGAAGACCCAAGGGTTTCCTGCAAAGTTTCTGTCAATTTGGTCATGTCCATTGATGACTCCTATTCTTGAAGGTTCACTATGGTAGGCCAATAATCCTGATTGTTACCGCTAGGCTGTAGCTTTTAACTCAGTCGTACAATATCCACATTTTGTCGCTTTGATGGGAATTGTCATTTGACAATGGCCACATTCTTTAGTGGTCGGCTCGGCTGGTGGCGCCTCTTCTTCTTTTTTTAATTTGTTTATATTTCGAATAACCATAAAGACAGCAAATGCGACAATCAGAAAGCTAATAATGGAATTCACAAATATCCCATAATTCACTGTCACCGCTCCAGCAGCTTGAGCATCGGCTAAAGCCAGATAGGGACCCGCCGTCGCCCCTTCCTTCAGGGTCAGGAAGAGATTCGCAAAATCGACTCCACCCATCATCAGGCCTATCGGTGGCATGAGAACATCTGAGACCATGGACTTCACAATGGTTCCAAATGCGCCCCCAATAATGACACCGACAGCCATATCCACGACATTTCCACGCATCGCAAATTCTTTAAATTCTTTGAGCATCACATTCTCCTTGGATTAGAATGATGGTAATCTCAGTCGCCTTTCCATCATCGCCTGAGCCTACAAATAAATTTCTACAACCCAAATTCATACCTTTTCACTTTCCACATCTTTCATGTCAAGGGCTGGAATGATCATTTCTTTAAATTTGCAGGATTCGTCTATCTTGTCTGAAAAACTTGTTTTTTACAAGAGTATTAATATCGTCTCCCCCGTTTTCGTGGACAGATTAGGAAAGCGCTTGTGATTCCTATTTGGCATTAATTCTCGGCAACAACCCTTCCGAGTAGGAAGGCAGTCACTGGCAGTTAACAATCGGCAGACAGCTAATGATTTTGAATAATAGGAAATAACCGGCTAGAGGAGAGCGTACGAAAGCTCAATATGCCTAGAGAGAATTCTGGAAAGGATAAACAGACCAGGTTGGACAGAAAGCAAACGAGGAAATTAAAAATTCCTTTAAATCAATCTTTTTCTGGCTCGGAACCACCATGTTGGTGGGTTACGCGGTCTTCATCGAATAGATCGGCCATTTCTTGTGCCATGACATCATTGTCATGAGGGAGAGATACAACAGACAACTCTTTTTTTATTTTTGGAGATTGGGCCTTGGGATCTTTTGATTCTGCTTCGGAAATTAACTGTTCTTCAGACTTTTTATCGCGCTCCATGATAACAATCTCCTCTACTATGGATTACTCAAACGATTCCAAATATGACTGTTCGGGAAACTTGAGGTGACAACTGGCACAGGTTACAAAATAGACTGATTCACGGACAGATAGCACCGCCCTAAAATCCAATGACACCCCGCGATGCCGGCAGGATGGACAGGCGATTTCTTTAAGACGATAAGCCACATCCGGTTGTGTTTGTAGATAAAACTCCATATCGGTATGGACGGGAAATATATAAAAACAATCTCGACAAATCGCTTTCCATTCCCCATCTCCTTTCGTCACGGTCCTGGAATCAATTCCAAAACGATTGCCTTTGCAAATAGCACACTTTGCCTCTTCTAATCGTTTTTCAACCTCTTTAATACTTAATTGTACCATCTGTTTTGACCAATTTTTCTAAAAACTCCCTTTGTCTCAGCAGTATAGGCTGCTTGAAAGACTCCCGCAACCAAAGCCTGCCTCTGGCTTAGAGAACATGGAGACCAAGTTGGGAACAAAGCGCTATGGATGTCCAATGGTTGACTCGTCATCTAAGTGAATACCACATTCTTGTGGCCTGTGGAGTGGGCTTCGGCCGCTCTCCTTCCATCATCATAGCCTATCTTTGTTGTATGCAAGGTCTCTCATTTGAAGAAGCCCAGGACCTCGCCACCCAGAAACGTCCCGGAACGACGCCCTTACCCCATTTAGCCTTCTTAATCGAACAATTAAAACGAAAATTCCGGCTCTCCCCTCACGGACTCCCTAAGACTTTTTTCTTCTGCTGTGTTAGGACGCATTCAAGCATAAGCCTGATAATTAGGTTCTCTCTTTAAAGAATGCAGTGCATTTTCCGATTCCACCGGAAATCTGCTACAACTCATGTCTTAGCTCCTCAGAGGCTTTACCGTCTTGTTTATACATCAACCCAATTCCTTTACTACTCTAACTCTCAAACCTTAGATTCACATGCCCGAGCTCCCAGAAGTCGAAGTTGTCCTCCAACACCTCAAGGCACACATTCTTGGGACAACAATTGAAACATTAGCCATTCATCGTTCAGATATCGTCCGTACAGGTCATGACCTCATTCCTTGGTTTCATCAAGCGAAAATTAGCAAAGTGCATCGAATAGGAAAATGTGTGGTCCTGACTGGTCAACGCTCTCGGGAAACCCGGCACCTCCTTTCAGAATTAGGCATGACGGGGCTCTGGTTTTTTAAAGCAACCCTGGCTTCTTCCCCTCAACACATCCATTGCCACATCACATTGTCCGGCCGGAAAGTCAGGGAACTTCATTACTGGAATCCTCGTCGTTTTGGTCGACTGTGGCTGTTTAAGCCATCAGAGTTTGAAGCCTTTGTTCAGCGTCGGTTCGGACCTGACGCATTGGCCATCGAAGAAGCCCCTTTTTGCCAACTGATTCAAACAACTCGAGGCCAATTGAAACCCTTGTTGCTCAATCAACATCGCCTGGCGGGAATTGGCAACATATATGCCAATGAAATTCTGTTTCGTGCCAAGATCCACCCCTTCGCCCAAGGGCATCAACTCCGACGAATTTCCTGCCAACGACTCCACCAGACCATGCAAGAAGTCTTGCGAGAAGCGATCAAAGCCGGAGGGTCATCTATTCGGGACTTCCGCGCTCCCGATGGCTCGCAAGGGCATTTCCAAGAAGCACATCAGGTCTATCAAAAAGACGGCATGCCTTGTCCACATGGCTGCTCAACCCTCATCAAACGCCTTCAAAAAGAACGCAGTTCGTTTTTCTGCCCATCATGTCAAAAGAAACGCTGAGACAAAGCGCACTTCCTTGAGGCATATGGAGGCCTTTGGTAGAATGCATTCAGGCTCTCAACATTTAGTATAAACATGATTTTAGGAGGGTGATCCACGACTTCAGTGAGAAAAATTAAACTACGAGAAGGAGTTGATTTAGCGAATCTATTCGGGCCCCAGGACCTGCACCTGAAAATGATTGAAGGCGAGCTGAAGATCAACATGGCTGCACGCGGTGATGAAATCACATTGGACGGTCAGCCAGAATCTGTCCAACGTGCCGAACATATTCTACAGGAATTAGCCGATTGGACCCGGACCTACCACGAATTAAAACCTGAAGACATTTCCCGGGCCATTCGTGCGACCGAAGAAAAACGCGACATTCCCCTCAAGCCCTATACATTTTCGACCAATACCCTTTCCACCACAAAAGGCACGATCAATCCGAAGACACCCACACAGCAAGACTACCTTCAAGCCATCAAGCAATCCGATCTGGTCATTGCCATTGGGCCCGCAGGAACAGGGAAAACGTATTTGGCCATGGCGATGGCCTTGGCCGCACTGACTCATAAACAAGTCAGTCGCATAATTTTGGCACGCCCTGCAGTTGAAGCCGGCGAACATCTGGGATTTCTTCCTGGTGATTTGTTTGCCAAAGTCCATCCCTACTTACGGCCATTGTACGATGCCCTCTACACCATGATGGATATTGAACGCGCGAATCGCCTCATTGAACGGGGGGAAATCGAAATTGCGCCACTGGCATTCATGCGTGGACGAACATTGGATGACGCGTTCGTGATTCTGGATGAAGCGCAAAACGCCACCGCGGAACAAATGAAAATGTTTTTGACTCGTCTTGGGATGAATTCGAAAGCCATTGTCACGGGAGATATCACGCAAATCGATCTGCCGGATTCACAAAAATCCGGGCTGACACAGATTGCAGAAATTCTCGTGAAGATTGAGGGTATTCAATTCGTATATTTTTCAGAACAGGATGTGGTCCGCCATCGATTGGTCAAAGACATTATCAAAGCCTATGATCGGTTTGAACAGGACTCGGGATCAAATACGAATGGGCAAGGACCGACGGTCTAATGTCCCATGGCCATTTGGTTCCAAACCCACCTTCGTCGTATTTCCGTTCGTGCCCCCACGATTCGACGCGTCGCGCAGTCGATATTAGTACAAGCGAGACATCCCACTGCACAATTGAGCCTCTCATTGGTGGGCAAAACACGCATGCGCAGTTTAAACCGGAAATATCGAGGGCGGGATTATCCAACCGATGTCCTGGCCTTCCCTATGGCAAGTGCGGGAAAACAGAGAGAAGTCTTTCTGGGAGATGTTGTGATATGCCTACCCATCGCCATTGGGCAAGCCGCAAGGTTCGGAAACACCGCTGACCAAGAATTCCTTCGATTATTGATTCACGGGACGCTTCATCTTCTGGGCTATGATCATGAACAATCACCAAGGGAAGCCACTCGGATGCAACGAAAAGAACGCGCGATGGTCAAAAAACTCTCTCCCATCCCTCGACTTCTTATCTAAATTGACAAGCTCGACATTTTCACGTTTTTTCTTCTGAACACATTATGAGCTGGATTCAACGTCTTCAAGGTGGGTTAGCGAAAACACGCCAAAGCGTACAAAGTTCATTGCGCCGCTTAGTAGGGGGGCAGCTTGATCAAGACATCATAGAAGATGTCGAAGCGAGTCTCTTGCAAGCCGATGTGGGCGTACGTACCGTTCAACGATTTCTTGACGAAATTAACTCGCAAACCGGGCCATTTAAAACTTGTGATCCCATTGAGATCCTTCGCACCCTCCTCCTGGATATTCTTCGAAAAGGAGAAACCGAACCAATAGAAGAGATCATTCGCCGTGGGCCAAAACCCTTTGTACTTTTAACCATCGGTATTAATGGTGTCGGGAAAACGACGACTATCGCCAAACTCGGGCGTCGCTTCAATGAACATGGCTTAAAAACGCTCTTTGTGGCAGGTGATACATTTCGTGCGGCAGCTATTGAACAATTAGATATTTGGGGAAAGCGTACAGGCATCGACGTAATCAAGCAAAAACAAGGCGCCGATCCGGCTGCCGTCGTGTTTGACGGCATTGTCGCCGCAAAAGCGCGAAACATGGATGTGGTACTTATAGATACCGCCGGACGGCTGCACACCAAAGTCAATTTGATGGATGAATTAAAGAAAATTCACCGAATTATTGGACGTGAGATGCCTGGCGCCCCACATGAAACCTTACTCGTTTTGGATGGCACCCTAGGTCAAAATGCGATTGCGCAAGCCCGCCAATTTCATGAATCACTTGGTGTCACAGGGCTTGCTCTCACCAAACTGGATGGAACTGCGAAAGGCGGTGTGGTGGTCGCCATAGTCGAAGAACTCAATCTCCCCATTCGCTTTATAGGCGTGGGGGAGAAGGAAGATGATCTCCAAGATTTCAAGGCTTCCGCTTTCGTCGACGCCTTATTACCCCAAGAATCACCACCCGCTTGATATGGCCGCCCTTCCTATTCTTATTTGGTTCATTGTTGGGAGCCTGGTTACAATCCCCATTGCTGAAGGCTCTACCCCACCATCCATACACCACAACCTCACAGTTGCATTAGATCCAGAGACCCATCTCCTCACCGCCACGGATGTTCTTCGTCTACCAAAGAGTCTGTTTATTCAACCGCCTCTTTCCTTTGCCCTGAATCCCCACTTAACAGTAGATAGGGTTGAGGTAAACGGAAGGACGGTCTCGGTTTCGAAAATTCCTGAAGATCCTTCAGGCCCAACAGGATTCACGCAATGGATAATCGAACATCCTTCAATTAACCCTGAACATTCAAAGCCAGCACCCATCCTGACAATTGTCTATCATGGCCTAATCAATGACACACCAAAAACGGCAGGCGGACTTCGCTTTGTCAGGCCGGATAAGACCAATGGCCATATTGGACCGCAAGGGATCTACCTCACATCCGAAACCTTTTGGTATCCGACCTGGGAACACCATCTGGTGACATTTGATTTAGCTCTTACCCTCCCTTCCGACTGGCAGGCCATCACCCAAGGGCAGGAAACCAACCAGGCCGTAACGGAGGAACAGCAAACCAGCCAATGGAGTATCCATTCCCCAACTGAAGCATTAACGGTGGCCGCGAACCGTTTTGTCGTCCAGAAAAAACTCTGGAGGGACATTCAACTGGCCACCTATCTCTTTCCAGACGAAGCCCCATTGGCACCGCAATATCTTAATGTCACCGCTACCTATCTTGATCTCTACACAGACCTCTTGGGCCCTTATCCCTTCACACAATTTGCAGTCGTAGAAAACTTTTTCCCCAGCGGTTTGGGGATGCCATCATTCACCTTGCTTGGACCAGGTATTGTGCGCCGTGGCTACACACAACCCTATTCCCTCGGCCATGAGATTGTGCATTCTTGGCTAGGAAATTCCGTCTTCAATGACTTTTCCCAAGGCAATTGGGTAGAGGGTCTTACCACCTATCTCGCCAATTATTTTTATGATGAGGCAACAGGCAACCACGAAGCTGCGCTCAAGACCCGCCGTCGGATGATGGATGAATACAATTTATATACAACTCCAGAAAAGGACTATCCCATCCGCCAGTTCCACCACAAAGAAACCCGTATCGATAATGCTGTGGGTTATCAAAAAACGGCGCTCGTCTTTCACATGCTCAGGCAGGAACTGGGGGATGCCGCCTTCTTCAAAGGAATCCGTCAAATCATTCAAGAGGGTACAGGGCAGTATTTTGAATGGAAGGATTTGAAACGGGTGTTCTCACAGGTCGCGGAGAGAAATCTAACAGAATTTTTCAACCAATGGGTTGAGCAACCCGGTGCGCCATCGGTCATGCTTCATGATCTATTAGTTCGTCCAGATCCCCTTCGTTCAAAGCAGAGTATAGTGTCGGGAACCATCTCCCAAAAGGATAGAATCTATACATTGCCACTTCCAATCCAAGTGAATCTCCAAGATGCATCAACATTCAGTGCCACGATCAAGCTAGATAAAGCTAGCCAACCATTCACATTGAATGTCCCCAGTATCCCAACATCAATCATGCTTGATCCAGAGAACCATTGGCTCCTGCGCCTACAACGAGAACAATTACCTCCCATGCTGAATGCCTGGGATACCGATACTCGCCGTATCCTGGTGCATGCAAAAACTTCTTCAAAAGAAGAGGAAGCCAGCCTCCAGACTCTCATGCGACGAATCCAGGGACAGGATGATATCGAGATTCGGAAAAACGATTCCCCGGCTATAACTGATGAGGCCTCATACCTCATCATCGGCACTCCGGCCCATAAGCTTTTGAAGTCGAATACCCTTCCAGCATGCAACAAGAATGTTCAGATGGAATCAGGACACATCACAATTCTGGAACAGGCATTTAAAGGATCCGACATGGCGTTTCTCATCACCTGCCCCCATCCAAACTTCTCAAACCACACTATCTCGCTCTTTTTTGGCCTGTCATCCAAGGCCGTTACGCCCGTTGCCCGCCTGCTCTTCTTTTATGGGTGGGATAGTTATTTAGTGTTCCAACAGGGGAAAGTTGTTGCCCGCGGGATGTTTCAGCCAGTACACTCTGCTCGTGAATTCATCGTACCAGCACAAAATTGAGGTTTATTGATGAAAACAGGAAGAATTCATACTATGCGCAAGCTGAACCCCTCCTTTGTCAGGAATAGTCGCGCCCTGCGGGACCCAGCATGCAAGGGCAACGGGGATGTAGAGGGAACAACGATGACTTGGAAATTCCAAACTAAAAACCTGGCAACATGGACAAGTGTGACCATGTTCTTCCTGCTCATGTATTCCCCAGGATGGACCGCAGAGCCAGTAACTCCATCCACCCCGGAAACCAAACCCGAACCTCATTTGGCAAATATCCGGCAATTGACTTTTTCCGGGAAAAATGCGGAAGCGTATTTCTCGCCGGATGGCTATAAACTGGTGTACCAATCCACGCTGGAACCGGATGGCAAAACCCTACGATCCTGCTACCAAATTTACACGATGGATTTGGATGGCTCGAATGTCCGCCGCGTCAGTACAGGACTTGGTGGAACCACATGTAGCTACTTTTTCCCAGGAAGCCGACGACTCTTATTTTCTTCAACCCATTTTGTTAGCCCGCATTGCCCGCCGAAACTTCCCCGAACAAAACGTTACCGATGGGCGCTCGATAACTATGACATTTTCTCCATGAATGTGGCCGGAACCGATTTGCAACGCTTAACTTCAGCGCCAGGTTATGATGCCGAAGCCACCATTGCCCCGAACGGGAAAACCGTAGTGTTTACATCGGTACGTGATGGTGACCTCGACATCTATTCAATGAATATCGATGGGAGAAACATCAAACGATTAACCAAAGAAGTGGGGTACGATGGCGGAGCGTTTTATTCTCCTGACAGCAAACGGATTGTCTATCGTGCACATCATCCTCAAGCCGAAGACGAAGTGAAGGCTTACCAGAATTTACTAGCCCAGAATCAGGTTGAGCCCGCTAATTTGGAAATTTTTGTGATGAATGCCGATGGATCGAATAAGATTCAAGTAACGGACAATGGACGATCCAACTTTGCCCCGTTTTTCTTTCCTGACGGCAAGCATATTATTTTCTCTTCGAATCTCGCCACACCACTCGATCATCAAGGTCGTCCTTCTTTTCACCTGCATGTCATTGGAGACGACGGCACAAAACCAGAGCAAATTACCTTTAATGGACAGTTTAATAGTTTCCCCATGTTCTCCCCGGACGGCAAGCAACTCGTATGGTCCTCAGACCGGAATACCACCAAGCCCGATGAATTCAACATCTTTATAGCCGATTGGGTCCCCTAGGGATCCTGAGCCCACCTGGCTCTTCGTCATTCCTTTTTAATGAAGTCTGCCCCTGCAGGTTGTTGGGCAGAGGGCAAGAATCCATCCATACTTCTTTCTAATATCCTGTGACTGACCAACCGCCCTCTCCTGTTCCATCTGATTCTCCAGTTCTTACCAAGCACGCTTCAAGTTCGATCATCGGAATCTCTATCCTTCTTTTCATTGTCTTATTTGCCGCCATGGGGCAAGTGGACCATCCCACCCTAACAATCGTGCATGGCTTCACGGACCCAATGGTTGATCAAATTGGTGACATCGGCAACAAACTAGGCGAAGGCCTTACCTTGGTCCTCCTCTCATTGGCCATAGGAGGGATTGGCCTTTGGGTCAATTCGGAACGCTGGAAATTCGCTGGGATCTATTCATTACTCGCGCATGGCATCAGCGGTTTATTCACCCAAATCATCAAGCACAGCCTCAGCCGACCACGTCCCCGACTCATGGACACCACCCAATGGGAGATCGGCCCGTCCCTGGAAAGCGGACTGGATTCCTTTCCTTCCGGCCATACCTCAGCATCGTTTTCAGTGGCCATGGTGTTCGCCTATTACTTCCCCAAAGGAAGAATGTTGTGGTTTGGCTTGGCCAGCTTTAATGCCATATGTCGGGTAATCAAAGGCTCACACTTTCCAACAGATGTGCTGGGAGGAATTATAATAGGAATCGGAAGTGGACTGGTCTTGGTCTATGCCCGCAACACCTGGAAAGAAGCAACTGCACGTGCCTTGGTCCATGGCCTACCATGGCTTGTGACGGCCTTTGGCCTGCTCTGGATTCTGGTCCCACATCCAGGCATAGAACTAGACCCAAATGTTTCGTTAGTTTTTGGACTGAGCCTGATAATGGCGGGATTGATCCTACGCCTCTGGTGGATACGAGAATGCACAGCTCCAAACCCCTGGCCTGATCTAAAA
>CP070628.1:1703371-1707342 GCA_020355985.1 Nitrospirota bacterium
CGCACATGCCCCATGTGAATTCGCCCTGACGGATAAGGGAACATTTCCAAACAATAATATTTGGGGGTAGTCACATCTTCCTTGATGCGGAAAAGACCAACCCGCTCCCAATGGTCCTGCCATTTGGATTCTATTGTTAGATGATCGTACGTCTGCGCCATGGTGGGACCTTATCGAATTTTAGAGGAAGACCACTTTGCTAGTTTTCATGTATCGGGGAGAGAAAGAATCACGCCTCATCAGCACCATTCCTCCTCCATCCACATGAAGAGGAATCTAGCACAGAGGCGCCAACCCGACAAGCAAACTATCAGGAGAATCGGTCTGAAAAAGTGGCAGAAGACACGGAACACCGAGGGAGAAGATAGGGAACGAAAAAGAATCTAAGAAGGCCGGCGCCGCAAGGCTTTTCGCGGATTGACCGCAACCGGAGAGGGGGGACGGGCAGACGATCCTGAAATGGCCTCGACAATTTCTTGATGGTGTTGCTGCAGCTGCCTATGACTCTCAATAATCGGGTCAATAATTTCACCACACATCAGACACCGCCACCCGGGCATCCAAATCTCATCACTCGCGGTCATATCCACAAAGTGATCAACAATCATCGTTCCCTGACAGCGCGGACATTGCATAAAACACCCTTATCTCTAAGTTTCGTACCCTTTCATCGGTGCAGAACTGTAAGAGCTTAAGGGGTATTTCCTCCACACCGCTTCTTTATCACTATTAACCACATCTATTAAAAAAAGGACAGAACGATCTCACATCAAAAGAATACACATTCCTTGAAAGGGATCGATTATTTCATTGAGCGAGAGGAATGAGAGTTTGGCTGCGGAGTTTGCGGTGGTAGGTAATAGCGAAACGATGAGCCTCATCACGAATGGCTTGCACCAGACGGCTGGCAGGAGATTTGAGGGGCAACACTATTGGGTATTTGTGACCAGGCAGAAAGATCCGTTCGTCTTTTTCACCCTTCGCTTTAGCTAATCCACAAATAGCGACCTTGGACAGTCCCAAACCGGTTATCGCCTCCAATGCCGCGCCTAATTGGCCAATCCCACCATCGATAATAATTAAATTTGGTTCAGACAACACCTTCCCTGACTTGGACGCCAACGTGCCTCCATACCGACGGTTGACCACTTCATGCATGCTGGCGAAATCATTGCTGCCTTTAACCGTTTTGATTCGAAACCGACGATACTCACTTTTTTTCATGCGACCATTTTCCCAGACCACCATCGACGCCACGGATTGCGCGCCCATGGTATTGGAAATATCAAAACATTCAATACGGTGTGGCGAGAGGGACAAACCCAACAATTGCTGTAACTCCTGGATGGCTTCTCGTGATTCGCTTTGCAGGCGAAGATGTTCATTCAGCGCGACGGTGGCATTTTCTTGAGCAAGTTGTTGTAGATGATGCTTAGCTCCACGTTGGGGTACCACGATCCGCACAGTTTGTCCCTTTTTCTCTGACAACCATCGTTTTACCAACTTTTGATCTTCAATATTGACGGGTAACAGGAGTTCCTTGGGAGGCAGAACCGCTTTATTATAAAACTGCTCAAGAGTAGCGCGGACGAGTTCTTCATCCGAAACTTCTCCGGCATCAGCCCAGAAAAAATCCCGGCGCCCGATCAACAGACCACCTCGCACAAACAATAATTGCACATCGGCTGCAGTCCCAGCCCGAGCCAGCCCCAACACATCCTGATCAACAGGACCAATTTGCGCAACCCGTTGCTTTTCTAAGGTCCGTTCAATTTTCAGAATACGATCCCGCAAGCGAGCCGCATCTTCAAAGGCTTCTCGCTCTGCCAACGCGTACATGTCATCACGAAGTGCAGCCAATAACTCCTGATCTCGACCTTCTAAGAACCACCGCACTTGGCTCACGATCCGATGATAGTCCTCTTTGGTTTGATTCCCCGTACAAGGAGCCATACAGCGCTTGATCTCAAATTCTAAGCAGGCTCGATCCGCCGTACCATCAATCTCGATGTTGCAGGTAGCTAAGGGAAACACTTTCCGGATCACTCTCAAGGTTTCGCGCATGGCGCCGGTTGGCACGTAAGGACCGAAGTACAGGGCTTTGTCGTTTTTTATTCGCCGCACAATTGAGAGCCGAGGGAAATCGTCGTGAATCGGCAACCGGAGATACGGATACTGCTTGTCGTCCCGAAGAACCACGTTAAAGCGAGGACGATGGCGCTTAATGAGGTTGCTTTCTAGGATTAAGGCTTCTAGTTCGGATTTGGCAATGATGGTTTCCAGATCGACTGCATGAGCCACCAACGCCCGGATCTTCGGGCTCAAATCGGCACCTTTTTGAAAATAGGATCGGACGCGGTCAGCCAACACCGCCGCTTTACCAATATAGATAATGTCACCTGAACAATCTTTAAAAAGATAGACCCCTGGTTGTTTGGGAAGATTGTTGAGCTTCCCAACCAGATGTTCTGATTCAATGGAAAGCCTTTTAGACAATGAGGTGGTTGCGTTTTTCATGCGAGCTCACGCAACCTCGTTAGACGATAGCCGCTCCCGGGGCCAGTTGAATCAACTCGATTTCATAGCCATCCGGCGCATCGATAAAAATAAACCGACTGCCCGAAGAGGACTCTGTCGGACCATCCGTTATCGAAACGCCTTTGGCTTGTAACTCTTGAATGGTCCCGTCCAAATCATCCACCTCAAATGCTAAATGGACCAAATCTTCTTGTACTTTCACGGGCCCACTCGTTGGAAAGCTGCACAGCTCAATGAGTTCTTGACTATTAGGGACCGCTAAAAAAGCCAGATGTGACCCCCTGGGGGAGACCTTTTGCTCTACCACTTCCAACCCCAGCACCTCACGATAAAATCGGAGTGTTTGCTCCATATCACTCACACGCATTCGAGTATGTAAGAGTTTTTTCACTTTCATTTGAATGCCTCCCTGTATTCCATTTCTACCTTTTTAAGAGAACGAGGACGAGGACATCCGATTGCCATCATTTCCCACGACCTTTACATTTTCCCTTATTGGGTTTTGTTGGACAACTTTGCTATATTTCTAAACATTCCGTAGACTTCCCCCGTTTTACACCTATGCCGCCAATCTCATGGAGGAGATGTGAGTAGCCAAACCACTCGTCTGCTTCTTTTCACCCTCCTAATTTTGTCAGTCAGTTCCCTTCTTTTCTCTTCCTCATTATTTGCCGAAGGATTTCGGGTCATAGATCATGGGGCTGCGGCCACCGGACAAGGAGCGGCCTTTTCGGCACAAGCCGATGATCCTTCAGCTTTGCATTATAACCCAGCTGGCATGACACAATTGCAAGGCATCCAATTTTCGGCTGGCACGTTGTTGATTGGTGGAAGCATTGAGTTTAACAGTGCCTCTGGGGGAAAGGTGGATGGAGACCTGGGCGGATCCATCGCCAATCCTCCTCCCAGCACACTTTTTCTGACCGCTCACTTGCCGGCATTAGGACTGAAAGATCTCCCCAATTGGACAGTGGGTGTCGGCGTCACTTCTCCCTTTGCCCTTAAGGTGGATTACCCGGACAATAGTGATATTGCTCCTGTCCTGACCAGTGCCGCTCTCCCGCTCATCGATATTAAACCCACCGTCGCCTATAAATTGAATGACTACATCGCTATCGGAGGTGGCTTGGACATTTATACGTTTACCAGCTTTCTGGGTGAGGGACATGCAGAACTCCAACAGAATGCGGCGCCGGGAAATCCCTTTGGCATTCCAGCCGGGACAGGACTTGAAGCCAACGGAAAAGATACCGCGTTGGGATTCAATGCCAGCGTCTTATGGACTCCTTTACGGAATGCAGTAGGAAAACCCATTCTGAATCTTGGGTTTGTGTACCGCAATGGGGCAAACCTTGACTTGGAAGGTGATTTTCTGGCCAATGGTGCCAAGGTTGCAGACGCTTCAACGACCATTGAACTCCCTGATGTCTACA
>CP070628.1:1707442-1715838 GCA_020355985.1 Nitrospirota bacterium
AGCAAGAAGGCCACCAGACGAGAGAGACAGAGAACCAAAAACAATTGTTTACACTTAAATTGAACCCGAAGTCGCTTTCCCAACAATCGAAATCCCAGCATCATTCGCCTGAGACAAAACATCGTCGCGATCGATAATGACCGTCTTCCCAGCTTCTATCGCCAACACAGTCGCATGAACGGAGGCCATGGTTTGAATCGTTTGCGGGCCGATAGCCGGCAAATCAAAGCGCAAATCTTGCTGAGGCTTGGTCCGCTTAATCACTACCGCACCCTTGCCTCCCAGCTTGCCGCCACGAGTAATGGCCTCATCCGTCCCTTCGACGGCTTCCACCGATACAATCACTCGATTTTTGACCACCACACATTGTCCAATATCCAACCTGTCTAATGTTTCCAATGTTTCCCATCCAAACTGAATGTCTTCTTCCTCTTTTTTGTTGGGCTTCTTGGCTGTCAAATACCCTTCCTCGGCTAAAATATCTTGCAGCCCAAAGGTCGAGTCCAGAATTTCAATTCCTTCACGCTCCAACTCACCAGCGACGGCGCGAAGAATGTCATCGTCTTTCCAATGTTTCAGGCGGCTAAAAATAGCCAGCGCTCGGAGATCAGGGCGGAGGGTGGTAAACACATTGGTTTTTTTAATTCCGCCTAGCATGACCGCTTGGCCAACCCCATCTTGCTTTAATGCTGTTAGCGCTTTCCCAAACTGTCCAATTTTAAGCCAATGAATATGTTCGACGTAGGATTCAAGTTCCGGAAGGGTAGTACCCACATGGGCAATAGCTGAAACCGTAAACCCTAACCGACGAACATTGTCCGCAAAAATGATGGGGAAACGCCCATCTCCTGCAATCAATCCAATGCGTTTGCCATTCTCAGATTGATTCACAGAAGGCACTCAGGTGACCAATCAATTCATTATTCTTCATCGTCATCTAACTCTCGAGAGGAAACTTGGCATATTCCTCGGCTAGTACTTTCAAGAAAAGTCAACAAACTCAAGACATCAGTGCTCTCTCCATATTCATTTCTCGCCAACTTAATCGCCTCTTGAAGACGATGGCCTTGCCGAAATAACAGCTCAAAGGCGGCCTTCAGAGTCGCCATTCGCACAGCCGAAAATCCATGGCGTCGTAAGGCTATCGTATTCAGACCAAACATCTGCGCCCGATATCCTCCGGCAGCTCGTACAAACGGGGGCACATCCCGCCCCAATGCCGAACAGCCGCCAACCATGGCATATTCCCCAATCCTGACATATTGATGCACTCCCACCAATCCTCCAATCACAACTGAATTCCCCACCGAAACATGTCCAGCTAAATTCGCAGCATTGGCCATCACAATATAATTGCCAAGCTCACAATCGTGCGCCACGTGCGTGTAGGCCATCAAAAAATTATGATGTCCAATTCTGGTAATTCCACTCCCAAACGCTGTACCACGGTTAATCGTCACATTTTCCCGAATAATATTATGATCACCAATTGTGACTTTGGTGGGTTCATCTTTATATTGCAAATGCTGGGGAGGAGTGCCAATGGATACAAAGGGAGAAATCCGACAACACCGTCCAATTTCCGTATGACCCTCTATACATACGTGCGGCAACAATTCGGTTTGATCACCTATGGTGACATGTTCACCAACGACACAATAAGGGCCAATAACCACATCTTCTCCAACGTTCGCTTTCGGATGCACAATCGCTGAAGGATGAATGTTCATAACAATCTCATTTCATGTATGTAAAAAATTGGCAACTCCACAAACGTCAGCATGAGGTAAATAAACCCTTGCACTCTTTTAATTTAGGTTTCATCTTTTACCATAGCTGTCATTTCTGCTTCACACACTAATGATGCGTCGACAGAAATGCGCCCAGCCATTTTCCAGAACGGGTCTTTTCTTCGCACAACGGCAACTTCCACACGCAACTGATCACCCGGAACAACCGGACGACGGAATTTCGCTTTTTCGATCCCGGTGAGGAAGACCGTAGGGCGTCCTTTTCCTTCCGCCGTTTTCCGGGCCAACACACCACCAACTTGTGCCATGACTTCTAAAAGCAAAACCCCTGGCATAATCGGTTGCCCAGGGAAATGTCCCTGGAAAAATTGTTCATTCGCCGTGACATTCTTGATTCCCACAATTCGCTTCGCTTCCTCTAGCTCAATAATCCGATCAACTAACAAGAACGGATACCGATGTGGAAGCAATGCTTGGATATCAAGGATATTTAGCTCGTCTTGAGCCATACGAGTATCTCCTTCTTCCTTAGCGTTTCACCGATTCACGATAGTAAGACAATTATAACCCAAAACATTGCTGGTCTTTACGGGACTCAAGATTCATTACTCATCAGGTTCAGGGTCTGAATGACATCAGTCGTAATATCCCAACTCTGCTGGAAGAACAACGTACCGGAGGTAGGTCCATGCTCCAGCACCAACCCTAAATTTCGCTCACTTGCAATCTGAGCAACGACCTCTCCCACTTCACGGCGAAATTGGCTTTGCAATTCTACCTGTTTTTCTTGAACCTCACGATTCAGATCGGCAACTTTTTGTTGATAGGTTGCCATTTTTTGACGAAATTGCTCTTCCTTCAATTGTCTAGCTGATTGGCTGAGAACCGTCATTTGTGCCCGCAATGCATCTTCTAGGTTACGCAGTTCTTTCTGCTCCAATTCCACTAACGCCTGCCGATCTTTCATAAAGGCTTCGAGCGTATCAGATAGCTGCTGTCCTTTGTCTGTTTCTTGTAAAATTCGTTGAGGGTCAACCACTCCGATAACAAGTGCTGAATGAACTTCGCTATTTACGGGAGCGCAACTCCAAAGCCCGATACTGAGAAACAACAGGATGATGATGAGCTTAGCGCCTATCCTCAATGCCCCGTCCATTTGCCTATCGCTTAACCTATCGCGCTGCATTCCTAATCATTTCTGTATGCTTGAACCCAACCTAAAACACTGATCCAACGGAAAATTCAAATACCCAATCTTTGTCCTTCGATGGTCCATCTAGAGGACGACCAAACGCAGCCCGAAGAGGTCCAAAGGGTGAAAGCCATCTCACTTCCACGCCCGCAGCCGCTCGGAGATCTAAATCCAAACTATCTCCTTCAGCAAATCCCTTTCCATAGTCGAAAAAAAGGACGCCGTTCAACTTGGCATCTGACAACAATGGAAAAATCAAATCGTTATTCATTATTAATTGTTTATTGCCCCCCTCGGGGTCGTTTCCATCGGTCACGGGCCCGGCACGGCCGAATTTAAATCCCCGCACGGTATTAATGCCGCCCACATAAAAGAACTCAGAAATAGGGAAATCCTCCCCATCATATCCTGATCCATATCCAATCCGCCCTCGAATGGCATGACGAAAATCCCAAAACGGTAATGGCGTATATCTCAAGGCATCGAAGGACACACTATAAAAATTATTGGATCCCCCAAGTTTATCTGTCCCAAAACTCGTGCGGACACCGACTCGAGATCCGCTTCTAGGATCTAAGTAAAAATCGCGTGAATCTCGGAACAGGCTGGCACGAAATCCAGTCGTGGATTGAGTGCCTTCCTGATCTTGGATGATATCGTTGGCATCGTCATCCACATCATCAATCTTGATTTTTTCAGCAACAAAGGTAAAGGTTCCCGTCAGGAATTCCGAGAAACCCCGACCAAACGTCAGATTCGCCCCCTTCTTTTTTTCAAGGTAAGTCAAGAAATCCGTGCGCGAGCTGAACACATCAGTTTGGAAAGAGGTTAACGTATCAAAAATCGCCGGATTGCGAAAGGTAATAGTCCCAATGGTTCGCCGCCCTCCTAACTGCCCACGGATCCTAGCCATATACCCGCGCCCTAAAAAATTTCCTTCTGTAATATCCGCAATGAGGGTGAACTGATCCAGCGTGCTAAAGCCGCCACCAATGCTAAAGGATCCCGTTGGTTTTTCTTTTACTTTGACATCTAAGTCCACTTCTCCAGGAGAAATTTGTTTAGGTAAAATTTCGACGGTTTCAAAAAAGTTTAAATTATTCAACCGCTCAAAACTTCGTTTAATAGCGGGAGAATCGATCATGTCTCGTTCATCCAAACGCAATTCTCGCCGAATGACATTGTCACGAGTTTTGTTATTCCCGGTAATGCGAATATTCTTAATTCGCACCATTTCTCCCTCATCAATAACAAAAATAATCCGGGCACTTCGGGTTGTTCGATCAGGCTCAATTGACGGATTTACTTCAGTAAACGCATACCCTTGACTCCCATAAAGATCTGTCAAGCGGGTAATCTCGTCTCGAATCCTAGCCCGCTGAAAAACATGTCCAGATTGAATAGCAAGCCCTTCCTGTAATTCCTCCTCAGAAAATAGGCTATTCCCCTCATACTGAACCTGACTCAGAATATAAGGCTCTCCCTCTACAATGGGGAAAATAAGCGTAAACCATTCCTTCTTTTCATCTAAATCTATACGAGGCAGGCCTACTTGAATATCTAAATACCCTTTATTCATATAGATTTCCTTGACCCGTTCGACATCATTCGATATTTCCTCTCGTCGCAAAACACCGCGATCAGAGAAAAGAGACCAAAGCCAATGGTATTCTTGATTGGCCATTAGCTTTGACAATTCTTTATCCTCTAGGACGTTTTTTCCCTCAAATATTATGGTTTTGATATAGGCTTTCTGTCCTTCCTCGATAAAATAGGTAAGGCGAGCTTGGCCCTCCTCAACTAAATCAACAATCGGAATGATTTGCACATCATAGTACCCTTTTTCCTCGTATAATTTCCGGAAATTCTCAACGGAAACTTTCACTTGCTCCTGATCAAGGAATGTCTGATTTCTAATGGTATTTTTCTCACCAAGGTTATCATCAGATAATTCGTCGTTTCCGTCATAAACCACTTCCACCGTAAAAGGTTTTTCTTTAACCCGAAATGCCACAACCACCCCATCGGTAGCCACATCAGTTGACACATCTACTTCTTCAAAAAACCCCATACTATAGATTTGCTGAATTTGCTGACGGACCCGATCCTTGGAAAATGGGTCGCCTATTTTCAGCGACAATTGGCCAACAATCGCCTGAGTTTCAATATGACGATTCCCCTCTACTTTGATGTGCTGGATTCGATTGCCTGGAAGCTGGGCCCATAAGAGGCCCTCAAAAGCCAAAAACACAATCAGAGCAGAACCAAGAAATCGCAGAATCATGGACATAAGTGGGGGAAAGAGATCATGATTCCATTGCCTTGAAACAGAAGCACTTAACCCCGAGACGTGTTGAAGCATAAACCGTTTCAGATAAGGTAGAGAAACATGCAACAAGAATGTTCAGAAGCGGTACTATAAAGGATCAACAGGAGACGTGACGGTTTTTTTGAATGGATCCCCTAACGTGAAATTGTAACGATTGCAATAAACCTGGGGAGGAACCCCAATCCAGCGGTCGGGAATTCTGTGAAAAACTGATGATTATATTCATGAAACCGATTCCTTGTAAAGCTAAGCCAACCAAAGACCTCAGTTCTGTCGTACGACTCATGAAACTAGTACACAATTCAACTTGACAACTTTTTTCACCTTCTCCTAGTATCGAAAAGCGTTTGTTAAGAAAGTCGATTTTCTTATTTTCCCTCAAAATCAAGCTCAAGATTCAAGCCTTCAGATGATAGCATCAAATTCAGTAGTTCCAACAAAAATCTTTAATGCGGGTTCCTTCCTTCTTAATCCTCATTCTCTTTTTTAAAAGGATTTCTCAAAAGCTCTCATAACATGCTGCGTATTGGCCACAATCATGAATCCCACGGATAACCTCGTATGACCGAAGACGCTTCTGACCTTTCAACTCCTTCCATTGAACATATCCCCGATGAATTACCGCTTCTGCCGGTTCGTGATATCGTGATCTTTCCCTACATGGTCCTCCCCCTTTTCGTTGGACGAGATCTATCCATTAAGGCTATCGAAGCTGCCCTTAGCTCTGACCGGTTACTTTTTCTTACCACTCAGAAGAATCAAGAAACCGACCAACCTGCTTCAAGTGATCTTCATCAGACAGGAACCGTCGGAGTCATCATGCGCATGCTAAAACTTCCTGATGAACGTATCAAAATATTGGTCCAGGGTTTATCCAAAGCTCGGATTCAAGATTTCACCCAATCCAGCCCATTTTTCTCTGTTCGCATCAAAACCATCACCGAAAAGCCGGCTGCCCTTCCTTCATTAGAACATGAAGCTATCATTCGATCTTCGCGCGAAGCCTTAGAAAAGTTGCTAGGTTTGGGCAAAGTCATTATGCCCGATGTCCTCACTGTCATCGAAAACCTTGATGATCCTGGACGGCTCGCTGACATCATTGCCTCCAACCTCGGGCTCAAAATCGACATGGCCCAAGAAGTGTTAGAGATAGAAGACCCTTTGGCCCGTCTTAAACGGGTGAATGAAATTCTTGGCAATGAGCAAGAAGTCTTGTCGATGCAACAGAAAATCCAAGCCGACGCTAAAGGGGAGATGGATAAAACTCAACGAGAATATTTTCTACGCGAACAACTCAAAGCCATTCAAAAAGAGCTGGGAGAGTTGGATGATCGTACGGAAGAAATTGCCGATTTTCGTCATCGCATTCATGAAGCAAACATGCCAGAAAAGGTACTCAAAGAAGCTGAAAAACAACTCAAACGCCTGGATAAGATGCACCAAGATTCAGCCGAAGCGGGTACTATTCGCACCTATCTCGAATGGCTCGTGGATGTACCATGGAGCCGGCGGTCAGAGGATAATTTGGATATTCGCCAAGCATCCAAGGTTTTGCATGATGATCATTACGATCTGGAACGCGTCAAAGAACGAATCCTCGAGTATTTGGCTGTTCGTAAACTCAAAGCCAAGATGAAAGGACCGATCTTGTGCTTTGTAGGACCACCCGGAGTGGGTAAAACCTCATTGGGGAAATCCATTGCGCGAGCCCTCGGACGGGAATTCGTCCGAATGAGTCTTGGGGGAACACGGGATGAAGCAGAAATTCGTGGCCATCGTCGCACCTACGTTGGAGCACTTCCCGGGCGAATTATTCAAGGTCTCAAACAGGCAGGCACAAACAATCCCGTTTTTATGCTTGATGAAGTCGATAAGATTGGCATGGATTTTCGTGGCGATCCATCCGCCGCCTTACTAGAAGTCTTAGATCCCGAGCAGAACAATGCCTTCGTGGATCACTATCTTGGGGTTCCAGTGGACTTGAGCGATGTGATGTTCATTACTACCGCCAACTTGGCCGATCCCATGCTCTCTGCCTTACGCGACCGCATGGAAATCATTGGAATTCCAGGCTATTCCGAAGAAGAAAAATTTGGTATCGCACAACGATACCTCATCCCTCGACAATTACAAGAACATGGCATCACCAATGAACATCTCCATCTTTCCGACGCATGCCTGACACAAATCATTTCCCACTATACCAAAGAGGCCGGAGTTCGAAACCTGGAACGGGAACTGGCTAACGTCATGCGTAAAATTGCCAAATACATCGCTGAAGGTAAAATTAAGCAATACCGCGTGTCACCCAAAAACCTTCAACGTTATTTAGGCGTTCCAAAATTTGTTCCAGAGCAGGAACAGGAAAAAGATGAAGTGGGTGTATCAACTGGGCTCGCCTGGACGGAAACCGGTGGGGATGTGTTGTATGTCGAAGCCTCCACAAGTAAGGGCAAAGGCCTGTTGACATTAACAGGTCACCTTGGAGAAGTCATGAAGGAATCAGCTCATGCAGCTCTGAGTTATATCCGATCCCAAGCCAGTCAATTGGGAATTGATCCCAATCATTTTTCCAAACAAGACATACACATTCATGTACCAGCAGGAGCCATTCCTAAAGACGGACCTTCCGCGGGTATTACAATTGCCACGGCCTTGGTTTCCTGTCTAAGTCAGTTGCCCGTCAAACGCGATATAGCCATGACTGGTGAGATCACATTGCGCGGTCGCATTCTCCCCATAGGAGGGCTAAAGGAAAAAGTGTTGGCAGCTAAACGGGCGCATATCCAAACCCTTATAATTCCAAAACGGAATCAAAAGGATTTGGAGGATATCCCGAAACATCTAGTGCGAGGGCTGGAGTTCATCTTCGTGGAGAACATATCCGAAGTCCTCAAATCGGCTCTTCGTGGAAAAGGTCGACAAAAGTTCAAGACGACTACCATCCCCTCCCAAGCCACATCCGGACGCCGCAAAAAAGTGGCATCTACTGCTGCTGTGCGGTCACCCGTACGACCAAAGGTGAGCAAAGCTTCCTGAGCTACGAGCTATGTCCCCTACTCGCCGACAGGCGCGTCCTTCGAAACTAAGAGAATTCGAACTCATTCATTCTCTCCCTCGTCGA